>NZ_VIUA01000001.1:0-1402443 GCF_007828395.1 Rhizobium sp. ERR 942 | reverse complement strand
CGTGTCTCCGATCCATCCCCCATCGCCGGAAGAGGATGGCCGTCCTCTCCGGCGCTTCTTTTTCTCACAAGAAGCAGGCACAGTCATAAGACAAGCAGGTATCGTTATGGCGATGGTGCAGACGCTTTTGGCTTTTATTCCAGATGGTTGGTCAGATTTTCGAGCGTCGATTTCAATCCCTCGTCATGATCTTCTCTGCGAATGCCGTGCGGCACGTCCTCACAAATTATGGTGACCCTTGTGCCGGTTGGAACCTCTGTCAAGGACCAGGTCATGGTCATCGTTCCGCCGAATGCGGCGTCATCGGATTCGAAATCTACCGCCTGAACGATGCGTTCATCCGCCATGATCTCGAGGAATCGACCGGAAACAATGTCGGTATGCTCGGAGGATTTTCCAGGCGTTGGATGATCCAGTGCGTCATAGGCCAGCGCCATTCGATAACGGCCGCCTTTATGCGGTTCGAAGACGTGGACGCGGCATGTCATGCCTTTCGGCGGAAGCCATGAGGCCAATGCTTCGGGATCGAGGAATGCTTTGAAGATCGCGTGTGGCGTCGAGCGAATTATCCGGGAAGCCGTATCGATCCTTTTGCCGTCTGAAGCCTTGCTCATCGCATCTTCCCTGTCGCACCGCGGGGATCCCATGGAATCTCTGCCGGCGCCGGTTGTATTCGCTATTCTTAGCTCGCCTTGATGCGGATCACCTTGGCCGCAATCTTTTCGGCCAGCGTCGTTGGATTGCAGGAGAAAATGCTGTCCGGGCGCCCGGCTGCGCACCAGACCTGATCGTAAGCCAAAAGGCTTTCGTCGATGAAAACAGGCAGATCGACCAGATGGCCGATCGGCGCGACGCCGCCGATGGCGAAACCGGTCTCATCGCGAACGCGATCGATATCGGCACGCTTCAATCGAATTCCATAAGCTGTTGCAATATATGCCGTATCGGCGTTATGGGCGCCTGAAACCAGAAGCAGCGTCAGCGCGTGCGTATCGGCATTTACGAAGACCAGCGATTTGACGATCTGGCCAACGGCGCATCCTGCAGCCTTGGCAGCCTCTTCGGCGGTTCGTGTCGATTGCTCCATGCGCTTGATCGAGATGTCGAGCCCCAGTGCGCGCGCCGCAAGTTCGACGCGCTCCAGGCTGGAAAGCTTCTTGATATCTTCGCTCATAGCTCGTCATCCTCCACGTCGAGTTCGATCTGCATTTGATCGTAGGCCGGCTCGACATGATCGGGCGTTTCAGCCAGCACGGTTTCATAATCGAGCGGCGTATGCATGTGGGTCAAGATGGCATGTTTCGGCGCCAGGCGTTCGATCCATTCGAGCGACTGTTCCAACGACAGATGACTTGGATGAGGCCGATACTGCAACGCGTCGATGATCAGGATGTCTAGGTTTTGAACCTTTTCTATCGATTCCGGCGGGAAATCACTGATATCGCTGCAATAAGCGAGTTTACCGATACGGAAGCCCAGCGAATGGATATCACCATGTATCTGCTTGTGCGGCCAGAAGCGGATCGGACCGCCTGCCCCATCGATCACGAAACTTTTCTCGAGATTTTCGATCAGCACCGGCCGCACGATCGGCGGATAGCTGCTGCCGGGTGGTGTTTCCAGGCAGTAGCGAAAGCCTTCGCGAATGCGATCCATGGTCGGCGGATCGGCATAGATCGGGATGCGCTCGTTTGAAATATGGAAGTAGCCGCGCAGATCGTCGATGCCGTGAATATGGTCGGCATGGGCGTGGGTATAAAGTACGGCGTCGATGAAGCTGACGCCGGCATGGATCATCTGCTCGCGGAAATCCGGACCGGTATCGATGACGACCGTGGTGATGCCGCCATCCGCCGCGATCTGCTCGATGAGAAAGGCGGCACGTGTCCGTCGATTCTTTGCATTTTTCGGATCGCAGGCACCCCAGTCGCCGGTAATACGCGGAACGCCCGGCGACGATGAACAGCCCAAAATGGTGAAGCGCCGCCGGTATGTCACGACGTCAGACCCTCGTCATTTTGGAGAAGCAGCGGAAGGCGTTCGCCGTGGTGATCTCGGCGATTTCATCCATGCTGACGCCGATCGTATCAGCCAGCACTTCCGCTGTGTTGACGACATAGGATGGCTCATTGCGCTTGCCGCGCCAGCGCTTTGGCGCCAGATACGGCGCATCGGTTTCGACCAGCAGCCGGTCGTGCGGGATCGTTTTGGCAATCTCGCGCAACTCTTCCGATTTCGGGAAGGTCAGGATGCCGGAGAAGGAGATATAGCCGCCAAGCTCCACGCCGGTCTGGGCAAGGGCAGGGCCGGCGGAGAAGCAGTGGAGGATAAAGGGGAAAGCCCCCTTCCCTGTTTCCTCCGTCAGGATCTTGGCCATGTCCTCATCGGCGCTGCGGCTGTGAATGACGAGCGGCAGCTGTGTTTCGCGAGCGGCAGCGATATGGCGCAGGAAGCCGGTCTTCTGGTCTTCCGGCTTGACGGTATCGTAGAAGTAATCGAGACCCGCCTCACCGATCGCCACGATCTTCTCGTGCTGATTTGCTAGCCGCACGAGGTCTTCCGTCTGGATGTCCAACTCCTGGTCGGCGCTGTTCGGATGGGTGCCGACGGAGCAAAAAACCGACGGATAACGCTCGGTGAGCGCAAGCAATCCGTCGAGCTTCCTGACCTTCGTCGAAATGGTGACCATCTGCTTGACGCCAACCTCGTGAGCGCGGGCAACGATCGCGTCGCGCTCCTCTTCGAAATCGGCAAAATCCAGATGGCAATGCGTATCGATCAGCATGGAGAACCTTATTCGGCGGTCGGCGCGACATAGCGCGGGAAGACCGGTTTCGGGGCTTCCAGCGGCGTTCCGGCAACGAGGCGGCCCGCCTCGCCGAGCGCCGCGAAATCACGCTTGTCAGATGGGATGGCAATGAGATCCAGGAGCTTGCCCGAGGATTCCGGCATGAAGGGTTGCAGCAGAATGCTGATCTGGCGCACGACGTCGGCCGTGACGTAGAGCACGGTCGCCATGCGGGCAGGATCGGTCTTCTTCAGCGCCCAGGGCTCCTGGCTCGCGAAATAGCGGTCCGTCTCGGAAACGAGAGCGATGATGGACGCAAGAGCACGATGAATGAGCTGCTTGCCCATGTCCTCGCGGGTCGAAGCGAGCAAGGCGTCGGCCTGTGCGAGCAGCGCCTTGTCCTCGTCCGTCAGCGGTCCGCATTCCGGGATCTTGCCGTCGCAGTTCTTGACGATCATCGACAAAGAACGGCTGGCAAGGTTGCCGATGCCGTTGGCAAGGTCCGAATTGATGCGGGTGCCGATCGCCTCTTCGCTGTAGCTGCCGTCCTGGCCGAAGGAGACTTCGCGGAGGAAGAAATAGCGAACCTGGTCGAGGCCGAAATGGTTCACGAGATTAACCGGATCGACGACGTTACCGAGCGACTTCGACATCTTCTCGCCCTTGTTGAGCAGGAAGCCGTGGGCATAGACGCGCTTCGGCAGGGGCAGCTTCGCCGACATCAGGAAGGCCGGCCAGTAGACCGCGTGGAAGCGAATGATGTCCTTGCCGATGACATGCAGGTCGGCCGGCCAGTATTTCGCCCGCGGATTGTTCCGATCTTCGATATAGCCGGTCGCCGTGATGTAGTTCGTCAGAGCGTCGACCCAGACATACATGACATGCGACGGGTCGTTCGGCACCTTGATGCCCCAGTCGAAGGTCGTGCGCGAGATCGACAGATCCTTGAGGCCGGATTTGACGAAGGAAATGACCTCGTTGCGGCGCTCGGCCGGGCCGATGAAATCCGGATTTTCCTCATAGTGCTTCAGCAGCCGGTCCTGGTATTCGGAGAGCTTGAAGAAGTAGCTTGCCTCCTCCACCCACTCGACCGGCGTGCCCTGAGGCCCGTAGCGCACGCCGTCGGCGCGCAGCTCCGTTTCGTTTTCCTGGTAATAGGCTTCGTCGCGCACCGAATACCAGCCGGCATAGGAATCCTTGTAGATGTCGCCGGCCTCGGCTATCAGGTTCCAGATGTTCTGCGAGGTCTCATGGTGGCGCGGCTGCGTCGTGCGAATGAAGTCGTCATTCGACGCGTTCAGCAGCTTCCCCATCGCCTGGAATTCATCGGAATTGCGGTTGGCGAGCTGCTGCGGGTCCATGCCTTCGGCCCGCGCCGTCTGCTGCATCTTCTGGCCATGTTCGTCCGTACCCGTCAGGAAGAAGACGTCGCGGCCATCGAGGCGCTGGAATCGCGCCAGCGCGTCGGTGGCGATCAGCTCATAGGCATGGCCGATATGTGGCTTGCCGTTGGGATAGGCGATCGCGGTGGTGATGTAGAACGGAGTTTTTTCGGTCATGTGAGGCAATGGCCCGCTTTTACTGTTACGTCGCTGTTATTCTTGCTCCGCTCGCTTTAGCGCATGTTTGTCATGAGCGAAACACCAAGTTTCGCGCCCGCAGCATTCGGAACTTCGGGATGGCGCCTTGCTTGACTCGGCTCCGCCTCGCCTTTACCCCTTCCGAAGAGTGGAGCGCAGGACAGAAGTGGCCGTGGATTTCATCATTTTATGTATTGGTCTGCCTAACGGCTTCAAGAGGCCGTGAATTTGAGTTTGATTGATTCCTTTCAGCCGCTCTATTCCTTTTCCGGCTTTTTCGTCGGCATGCTTGTAGGCATTACAGGGGTCGGCGGCGGTTCGCTGATGACCCCCCTGCTCGTGCTTCTCTTCGGCGTCCATCCGGCAACGGCCGTTGGCACGGATCTGCTCTATGCCGCAATCACCAAGACCGCGGGAACGGCCGTGCACGGCATGCATGGGCGGGTCAATTGGAAGGTCGTGAGCCTTCTGGCGTCAGGCAGCGTGCCGGCGGCGCTCGCCATGCTCTGGATCATGGCCGGCGTCAACCGCGAGAGCCCCGCCGTTGCTCATACCATCACGCTGTCCTTGGGCTGCCTGCTGCTTTTGACGGCTCTGATGCTGATTTTTCGTGGCCAGATCATTGAGGCCATCCGCAAATGGCGCGGCGAACGCGGAACGATATCACCACGCAATATCGCTCTGTTGACCGTCATACTCGGCCTTATACTTGGCATTCTCGTCACCATGACCTCGGTCGGCGCGGGTGCGCTCGGTGTCACAGTCCTGCTGGTGCTCTATCCCCAGACGGACGTGCGCGAAATCGTCGGCTCCGATATCGTCCACGCAGTGCCGCTGACCCTGATCGGCGGCATGGGCTATTGGCTTATCGGCGAGATCAACTGGACGATGCTGTTCGCCCTTCTGGTGGGGTCGATCCCGGGCATCGTCGCAGGCAGTCTGCTGGCGCCGCGCCTGCATGAGCGGTCCGTGCGCATCATCCTTGCCGTCACGCTGGCGGTTGTCGCCTGGAAGCTGATCTTTCCCTGACACGATTCACAGGAAACTTCGCGGTGGCTTTCGCAGGGAATTACGATCTGTCTATGCCGAAAGCTGCTGCTTGAGTTCGCCGAGAATGGTGATAAGCGTCTGCTTGCGGTCAAGATTGTAGGCTTGGGACACGTTCAATCGCTCAGTGGTCTCGGAGTGCAGCCGAGCCAGCCTCTCGGCCGTGGAAATGGAGCCGCCAAGCGCGGCAGCGCGAGCCCGATCGATGATGTCATCGCCGATATGCGAGAGGAAGAAGCCAAAGATCGTGTCGCTGTCCTTGCCGGAAAGCGCATCGGCGAGGCGGTGCATCGCCTTGCGAGCCGCCGGCCCATCAGCCGAAAGCACCTGCCGATAGGCCTCGATGATCTCGCCGCCGCCGTAGTTCAGGAGCTTGAGCGCTTCGCTGACGCTACCCTTGGCAGCGGAGAGCAATTCACTCCCCTGCCCGGCCGGCACGCCAAGATTTTCGAGTGCCTTGCGCAAGGCATCATTGCCGAGCGGCACAAGTTTCAAAGGCAGGCAGCGTGAGCGGATCGTCGGCAGAAGCCGGCCCGGTGCATGCGAAAGCACGAGGAACAAAGCGCGCTTCGGCGGTTCCTCGAGGATCTTCAGGATGGCATTGGCCGCACTGCGGTTAAGATCGTCGGCGGGATCGATGATGACGATGCGCCAGTTGCCGGTGCCAGAGGTTTGCGAAAAGAATTTTCCGGCGCGGCGCACTTCGTCGACGGTGATCGCGGATTTCATCTTGCCGGTCTTGTCGTCGACCGGCCGGCTCAAATGCAGCAGATTGTGCGATGCTCCGCCGGAAATCTGCCGGCTGACGACCGATGCCGGATCGGGATCGCCGATCGTCTCCGGCGCTGACGCCGGATCGGGATGGGAGAGGACATGATTGGCGAAACGGAAGGCCAGCGTCGCCTTGCCGATGCCCTCAGGCCCTTCGATCAGCATTGCGTGGTGGCCCTTGCCGGAGCGATAGGATTGCGCGAGGAAAGTTTCCGCCTCTTCATGGCCGAAGAGCTTCGCATTGTCTTGCGGAGGAATAGCGCCGTCGAGGACGCCCGGACGTTCATCGCTCATTGCGCCGCTTCCGATCCCGCGGCGATATTCGCTGCACCGAGCCGCTTGTCGACGATCTCGGCGATTTCAGCGGCGATCTCATCTTCCGACTTCTGGGCATCGATGACGTGACAACGCTCGGGCTCGAGGGCGGCGATATCGAGGAACGCCTCGCGGCGCTTCTCGTGGGTCTGCATCTCTTCCTTCTCGAAGCGATCGGGTGCGGTTACGGCGGAGGCGCGCTTGCGCGCGCGCGCCAGACCGACTTCGGCGGGAATGTCGAGAATCAGCGTGCAATGCGGAATGACGCCGTTGACGGCAACCCTCTGCAGAGCCTCGATATAGTCAGGCTCGAGATTGCCCGTTACGCCCTGATAGACGCGCGAGGAATCCATGAACCTATCGCAAAGGACGATGGTGCCGCGCGAAAGCGCCGGGCGAATGACGTCCTCGACATGATCGTTGCGGGCAGCAGCGAAGAGAATCGCCTCCATGCGCGTGCCGAACATTTCCGCAGCACCTGAAAGCAGGACATGCCGCACCGCTTCCGCGCCGGGCGAGCCCCCGGGTTCGCGCGTTACCAGAACTTCATGGCCACGCTCGCGCAACCGTTCAGCCAGGCGGCGAATCTGGGTGGACTTGCCGGCCCCCTCGCCGCCTTCGAAGCTTACGAATAATCCGTTTGCATCAGCCAATGATCATGTCCTGCACTTTTCGCATGCCATTCGTGCGGCGTGCGATACGCATCCTGTTTAACCCAAGACATGTCCAGGTGGAACCGTGCATGTCCCGGTCTCCGCCACTCTATATGGGGTGTGAACAGAGATTTCGCGAGCTTTGCGGCCCACTCAGGTCGGCAAAGGCTTGTCCCACAGCCAGGAGAACAACAGCGATTCCGTCAGTTCCATGAGGGCATCGAAGGCGCGGCGACCCAATGTGCCCTGCCCGACCGATTCTTTCGTATAAAGCGGCAGCTCTCGTAGCAGACGCGCACCGAGGAAGACGCGGAGAGTTCCCGCTTCGTAATCCGCAGCAACCGGCGCCGTCAGCGGCCAGCGATAGACGATGCGGGCGGATAATCGATCCGGCGTGTCCACAGGGACGTAGACATCGACCGGTATCTTAGTTCGCAGGCCGACGGTCGATGCGGCACCGCCATAGACGCTGGCATCGCCGATCACTTCGCCATCGGCAAAGATGCGTTGGCTCTTGAAATTGCTGAGCCCCCATTCGAGGACGCGTCGCGTCTCCTCGATGCGTTCCTTGTCGCTCTTCAGCCCGCCAAGCGCCAGAAACAAGCGGCGTCCATCCCGCTGAATGGAGGCGACGATTGAAAAGCCTTCGCCTTCGGCAAAGCCGAGCCCCAGGCCATCTACACCGATATTGAGCAGAAGCATCGGGTTCTTGTTGCGCTGGTAGATCTTGTTCCAGGTGAAGTCGGCCTGCCCGAAATATTTGTAAAGATCCGGGTGCTTCTCCTGCAGGTCCTGCGCCAGCATGACCATCTCCCGCGCGGAAACCCTGCCGCCGCCATTGGGGTCGTTGGCATCGGGCAGTCCGGTCGAATTGGTAAAGGTCGACCGCGACATGCCGATCTCGCGGGCACGCGCCGTCATGCGCCGCGCGAATTCGCGTTCGTTAATCGACATACCCTCGGCCAGAACGATGCAGGCGTCGTTCGCCTGCTGTACGGCTATACCCTGGATCAGATCGCCGACGCGGATACGCGATTTCAGGGCTGCGAACATTGTCGATGCACGCGAGGGAGCGCCGCCGGTGCGCCAGGCATTTTCCGAGACGGGATATTCCGTGTCGAGGTTGATCTCCCCTCGCCCGATCGCGTCGAAAACGACATCCAGCGTCATCAGTTTCGCAAGCGACGCCGGCGAAATCAGCTGATCCTCGTTCTTGGCAAGCAGAATAGTGCCGGTCGAGGCTTCAATCATGAACGCCTGCGCGGCTTTCGTGTCGAAAGCGCCCGGTGCGGCCGGCTGCGCGACGGCCGTGACATTCGCGAACCCGAGGAGAAAAAGGAACAAAAGAATCAAGCGCTTTGGCATATTGTCCCCTTCATCCGACCACCGGCACGATTATTTTAGTGACGGGTTAAGATTCAGGCAATGACGCCGATCAATCGACCTGCGTCGTACCCTGATGTTGGCGGCGATAGGACGAGAGAATCGATTCCTGCGTGAGACCGTCGTTGCGAACCATGACGGCATCGAAAGCGAGGTCGACATAAACTGTTTTGACCGGCGCTTCCTGATAGCCGGCAACCATGGAGCCAAGGGACTGGTCCTTCTGGCTTGCCAGACGCGGAGAGAAATCCGGCCGCTCGCGGGGGATCGGGCCGATCCGCGGAAGCACGATCATGGTCGGGTCCGCCGCTTCCGCCGCAGGCATCGCTCCGCCATTCCACATCATCGGTGGCGGGTCGTTGCGCTTGGTGGCGTTGTAATCGCCATCCGGGGTAGAGTCGGCGAAGGCCGTTGCTGAATAGGGCGACTGGCGCGGGACGGGTGCGATCGCCGGCGCGGCATCAAAGCTGCGCACCTGGCGGCTGGCGCGCGTCGGTGTTGGTGTATACGAATCCGGCAGTTGATCAGCAGTCATCCGGCCGGCAGAGGCCACCATCACGCCGGTTGCGATCTGGCCACCTGGGTTGATGCTGGGCACACGCGAACCCTTCGGGATGTAAGAGGCCATCAGATAGGGTTCGTCGTGACCGTCCATCCGGGCGCGGCCGACATATTGCACGCGCACATTGCCCGTGCCGCTATGCTGAAGGTCGAGCAGCTGTGCCGTCTTGTTCGAAAGGTCGATGATGCGGCCGGGATGGTATGGGCCGCGATCGTTGACGCGAACGATGATGGAGGATCCGGTCTCGACGTTGGTGACGCGGGCATAGCTCGGCAGCGGGAAGGTCGGGTGGGCGGCAGTCAGCGACTGCTGGTCGTAGACTTCACCGTTGGCGGTGAGACGACCGTGAAAAGCCGAGCCGTACCATGAAGCGATGCCGACCTTGTTATAGCCGAAATCTTCCTTGGGGTAATACCACTTGCCCTTCACCTGATAGGGATTGCCGACCATGAAGCGGCCGCCGCCCTTCGGCACCGGTCCGTTATTGACGACGCGAGGGCTCGCCTTCACGCCATATTCCTTCTCGGAGAAATATTCCTTGCCGTGCTTGCGTGTCGAAGCAACCTTCTGAGACGTCCCGCAGGCCGTAATGGTTGCGCACATCAGTGAGAGAGCAAACCAACGCATGGCCGTTGTGTATGTCACCGCCCGATTTTCGAATGTCATCTGTCCCAAGCCGCTACTCATTACTTTGACGGAGGTCTGCTACCGGTAATCCCTCGCTCCGGTATCCTGCTACGCTCCAATCACCTAACGGTGCTTTAATCATGATTGCACTTTGTCCATTTTGCGATGCAAATTGAGCGCACCGAAGAATTTCCGAAGATCATGGTTAACGCTCAGTAAAGCGTTACCGGCCGCAAGTCGTGTCGATCACATCCATCCCGCGACGGTAACGGTCTGCTTTCTGAGCGCCATCAGTCGTGCCGGACTGCAACAGATGCACTCGGTTTGTCATTGCGCTGGGATTGCGAAGGAGAGATTTGGCGCAGTTTTCTCAGGCTGCTGTATCAAGACGCATCAGTATTTCATCATGATAGATATCGCCGACTTTTAGCGCATCCGTATCGACCGCCCAGGCCTTGAAGCCAAGGGATTCATAGAGGTGAATGGCTGCCGCGTTGGAAGATGCGACGTTGAGCCGGATCGATCGGCATGTTTGTCTCGCCTCGTCGATCGCTGCGATCATCAGGGAACGCGATAGGCCGGTGCCTCGCCCTTGCGGGCGTACATACACCCCCCAGATCGTGGCGATATGGCGCATTTTCGCGCTCTTTGATCGTGCGACCGCGGCGACGCCAACCAGCGTTCCGTCATCCGCAAAGCCGCCAAATACGGCATTGTTTTCAATCCTGTCGCCAATCTGCGTCAGCGAATAGATCAGTTCTTCTTCGTGGGATGCGCCAAATGCTTCTGGGTGGCGTGCCAGTCCTTCCAGGCGGATTTCCCTGAATATCGAAGCGTCATCACGATATAGACGGCGTATGCTGAAGCGCTGCATGCCCATCCTCTTTGCCGAAGCGCCATAGCGACGCGAAGAAGATGAGGGTTTCGCATCTGGCTCTTCGTGCCGTCAACCATCAATGCGGTAAGGCGCCGATAATGTGCTGCAGTTTGTCCGGGTTGCGGGTGCAATAGATGGCGACAATTTTTTCCCGTTCGACCTGCAACGCGGTCGTCTGCACGACACTGTCGCCTTCTATTGTCACGAAGCCCGGCAAGCCATCGATGACGGCATAGTGGATCAGTTGCGAGGGATGCGCGCGGAAAATTCGCGCCAGTCGCTCATGAAGCCGCATGGTGGCAGAAAGCCCGATGTGTGGTCGCTGCGATGTCGTCACCTTGCCGCCGCCGTCGGCATAGACAACGACATCCTCTGAAAGCAGAGCCTGAAGGGAGGCCATGTCTCCCGTTCTCGACGCCGTGAAGAAAGCCTCGGCAAGCTTGAGCCCTTCTTCCTTCCCGACCGCAAAACGCGGCCGGGCCTCGGTGACATGTGCCCTCGCCCGGCTGGCAAGCTTGCGACAGGCGGCCGCCTCACGACCAATTGCCGACGAGATCTCATCGAAACTCATGCCGAACACGTCGTGCAGAAGAAAGGCGGCTCGCTCCAGCGGCGAAAGACGCTCCAAGGCCAGCATCAGCGGCATGGTTATATTGTCAGCGGCATCGCCGTCTTCCGGATCGAAAATCGGCTCGGGCAGCCAGGAACCCACATAGGACTCCCGGCGACGACGGGCCGATTTCAGCTCGTTCAGACAAAGCCGGGTGACGACTGTCCGCAGGAATGCCGCCGGTTCGCGAATGGAAGCGCGATCGGTCGCCAGCCAGCGCAGCCAGCTATCCTGCACGATATCCTCGGCATCCGTGACCGATCCGAGCATTCTGTAGGCGAGCCTGACAAGGCGCGGACGCAGCTCAGCGAAGATCGGATCGGACGGCGCCTCATTCATTGGCTGCGAACTCGCGCGCAAATGGATTGACCTCGCGGCCACGAGCGAACTGCAGCGCCGTCAGCGCTACCCGCCGGCCAAGATGACGGGCGGTGGCGAGATCGGATGGCGGTGGCGCCGTCTCCGGGCCTTCGTCCGTATTGGCTTGCGCCGCCGCGCCAAGCCAGAAGCCGAGGCGGTTCATATCCTCTTCCGAGCCCGTCGATGAGCAGTTGGCCGGCGGCAGATCGAGACCGACCCAATGCATTCCGTGCTGGGCTGCGAAGATCACCATCTGCATCAGCGTCGAAAGCTTGTCACCGGATCGTGACTCGGAGGTGGTGAAACCGGCTGCAATCTTGTCCCTCCACAAATAGCCCTTCGCAAGAACTGTCTTCGACGTCGCCTCCTGGAATGTTTTGAATGGTGCAGAAACTGCGCCCATGTAAGTCGGCGAGCCGAAGATGATCGCATGCGCCGCATTGAGATCACTCCAGTGGCGCTCCACCGCATCTACGGTCAACAGCATAGGCTCCGCGCCATCAACCTCTTCGACCCCCGCTCTGACGGCCTCGGCTTGTCGGCCGGTATGTCCGTAGCCGCTATGATACACGATTGCGATGCTCTGCCGGATCATTGTCATCTCCTTCGAAATTGGTGTTGTGAAGGGCATGACAAGGCAGGGATTCTTAATGTGACACGTCGCGCTTCATTTTCGATGGCAATCTGCGTGACCAAGAATATCAAGCATAGCTAATATAGTGTGTATAGAATGAAGAGGGCCGCCGGCCATAAAATCTAATGATTTCATATAAATATGGCGGAAGAGGTGGGATTCGAACCCACGGTACGGTTTCCCGCACGCCGGTTTTCAAGACCGGTTCCTTAAACCACTCGGACACTCTTCCAAGCAACTGAAAAGGCCTGAAAAATCCACATAGTGCTGATTTTTCGAAACCGGGTGTGGCTACCGGTTTTCTGCCCAATCACTCGACGGCTGGCTTTTTAGCAGCTTTGGTCGCCGCGTCAACTTGTTCCGCCTAGCTCCTTCGCATTCTCGATGTCGGCTGGAACGGCGATTGAGGAATATTCATCGAGCCGGGTGGCGCTGCGGGAACTTCATGTCGTCAGCGCGCTAAAAATAAGGTGGCCCGGCCGCTGAAATGGCCGGGCCACCTTCGCCAGGTCAGGGGTCAAATCTGACTGAAGCAAGCTATTAATAAGAGATACTTAGTTTTTGTCAATTATCAGTACGCCGGACCAAGCACTTGATGGTCGGCGCCGTGTTGATGGCTTCGGCTATCCGGGATAATTTCCTTCCATGGCTTCTGACGATCATTCCCTGTCTCTTGGTATCAGCCCCCTCGCCGGCCCTGCCCTTACCGCTTTTTTTAGTCGGGACGCCGTCGTGGTCGCGTCCGATCTGATCGGGATGCGCTTCACTGTTGCGGAGGTGGGCGGCCGAATCGTCGAAACGGAGGCCTATCGACCGGATGATGCGGCATCTCACGCCTATAACGGTCCGACACAGCGCAATGCGGCCATGTTCGGACCGGCCGGCCATGTTTATGTCTACCGCTCCTACGGCATTCACTGGTGTCTGAATTTCGTTTGCACCAAGGGGAGCGCCGTGCTCATCCGGGCGATCGAGCCGGAAAACGGCATCGCGCACATGATCCAGCGGCGGGGGCTGGCCGACATCGTCTCGCTTTGCAACGGGCCGGGTAAGCTCTCGCAAGCCCTGGCCGTCGATATCCATCTCAATGGCCGTTCATTGGATGCGGCGCCGTTTTCGCTTTCGCTTGCCGAACCGGTGCCGGTCGTTTCCGGCAAGCGCATCGGCATCACGAAGAACATCGATCCCCTTTGGCGTTTCGGTGCTGCCGGCTCACGCTTTGTCAGCCGCCGTTTTCCATGATCGAACAAAAACGGCCGCCGGGGTGGTGCCCGGCAGCCGTTGAGCCACGCAGTGAAACTGGAAAGGCTGCGTAGCTATTCCATCGCGACGCTGTGATCGACCGCCGGCGGTGCCTTCGGCTTGCGCAAGAGCACCAGCAGCGGCATGGCGAAGATCGACATCAGCATCAGCAGCTTGAAATCGTCCATATAGGCGATGATGGTCGCCTGCGTCGTGATCATCCCATCGAGCGTCGCACGACCGACTACCGTCATCGGGCTCACCCCTTGCGCGGCCGTGAGGTCGAAATACCGATTGAATGGCGTGACATAGGCGGCGATATTGGCATGGTTGACCTGCGTATTCTCGGTAATCAGCATCGAGACGACCGAAATGCCGACACTGGAGCCGATATTACGCGAGAGGTTGTAGAGGCCGGTCCCTTCGCCGCGCATCTGCGCCGGCAGCGTCGCGAAGGCAATGGTTGTCAGCGGCACGAAGAGGAAGCCGAGGCCAGCACCCTGGACGAAGCCGACCGAAATCAGCGTCCATTGCGAAACATCCGGCGTCCAGCCTGTCATGTCGTACATGGCCCAGGCCGTCAGCGCGAGGCCGATGAACAATAGCCAGCGCGTGTCGACCTTGCCGATCAGCCGCCCAACCAGAAACATGCAGAACATGGTGCCGAGGCCGCGCGGCCCCATGACGATACCGGCTGTGACGACCGGATAGCCCATCAGCGTCTGCAGATAAGGCGTCATCAGCGCCAGCGAAGCCAGATAGGTTACGCCGACGATGAAGATGAACAGGATGCTGACGGCAAAGTTCTGGTCCATGAAGAGCCGCGGATTGACGAAGCTTCGCTCGGCCGTGAACACGTGCACCAGGAAGAGATAGAAGGCGCTGACGCAGACGAGCGCCTCGACGATGATCTCGCTCGAATAGAACCAGTCGAGCTGCTCGCCGCGATCGAGGAACAGCTGCAAGCCGGCGATCGCGATCGAAAGCATGCCGAAGCCGAACCAGTCGAGCTTGGCAAGCGCATCGAGCTTCGTTTCCGTCACGTAGACGACGATGCCGAAGAAGGCGAGCGCACCGATCGGCACGTTGATATAGAACACCCAGCGCCAGCTGATATTGTCGGTCAGCCAGCCGCCGATGACGGGACCCAGAACCGGCCCGACCATGACCGAGACCCCGAACAGCGCCATGGCACGGCCGCGCTCCTCGACATTGTAGATATCGAGCAGGATGCCCTGTGACAGCGGTACGAGCGAAGCGCCGAACAGGCCCTGCAGCAGGCGGAAGCCGACAATCTGTATCAACGATTCCGACAGGCCGCACAGCACCGAGGCAACGACAAAGCCGGCGATTGCCACCAGCAAGACCCGCTTGCGGCCGAATTTTGCCGAGAGGAAGCCGGAGGGCGGCGTCATGATCGCCGCGGCGACGATATAGGACGTCAGGACCCAGTTGATCTGGTCGGCGCTGGCGGAAACGTCGCCCTGGATATGCGGCAGGGCGACATTGGCGATGGTGGTATCCAGCGCCTGCATGATGACGGAAAGGATGACGCAGGCGGTGATCGCGCCACGATTGGCAACGGGCGCCGCGGGAGAAGCGGTGGCGGTATTACTCATGATCCTGACCGCGGGAATGACCCAGCAGGTTGGTAATGAAATCAGGCAGGCCGCGGGCATGGCCGGTGTCGACATCGGCAACGACGCTCATTCCGACGCGCAGCGGAGGCTTGCCCGCCGTGTCGTCGATATTGATGATCATCGGTATGCGTTGGACGACCTTCACCCAGTTGCCGGTCGTGTTCTGCGCCGGCAGAAGCGAGAAGCTGGAACCGGATGCCGGCGCTATGCTTGCGACGGTGCCTTTCCAGGTCACACCCGGATAGGCGTCGACCGAAATATCGACCTTCTGGCCGGGCCGGACATAGGTGAGCTCGGTTTCCTTCGGGCTGGCGTTGATCCATAGATGCGTGGTGGAAACCAGCGAGAATCCTGGCTGGGAAGCCGTCAGATAGGCGCCGACCTGCAGCGAGGGTACGTTTGCGGTCACGCCGTCGAAGGGGGCTTTGACGACGGTGTCGTCAAGTTCGCGTTGCGCATTGTCAACCGCAGCCTTCGCCTGCAGATAGAGCGGGTTCTGCTCCGGAGGCAGATCGGCAGTGCCTTCGCCGCCCAACTGGGCGAGAGTCGCGGCGGCTGTGGCCTTTGCGACCAATACCTTCTGCTGCGCGGCTTCGAGATTGTGTCTGGCCTGGTCGAGAGCCGCCTTGGAAGCGACCGAATTGGTGATCAGGTTCTGCTGGCGGTCCAATTCCGTCTGATAGTACGGGATGTCGGCCTGTGCCTGGGCAATTTCCGCTAGCGACTGTTTGTAGCTCGCCTGCAGGTTCAGGATCTGGTTCCTGGCATTGCCGAGCTGCGCTTTCGCGCCGTCGAGTGCGATCCGGAACGAATCGGGCTTCAAGCGGAAGAGCACCTGCCCTTTCTTCACCACCTCGTTTTCATGCACGTCGACAGAGATTACCGTGCCGGAAACGTCGGTGGAAACACCGACCATATCGGCCTGAATGTAGGCATTGTCCGTGGACATGATCTGCCCGCCGGTGACGTAGTAGTAGCCACCGATGACAAGCGCGACCGGAAGCAGCGCAAACAGGACTGGTCGCGTCATGCCACGGCGTTTGCGCGGCGCCTCCGGGGGCGCTGCCGGTGCGGCCGGCGCGGTCGTGGAAGGCTGGGGCGCCGGGTTGGAGGATGGAGCCTCGGCGACGGGAGCTTGATTTTGTTCGGAGGAGTTTGCGTTCGCGGGTACGCGAAGTGGGGAGGATGCTTCAGCCATGTTGTAACTCTTTATCGACTGCTTTTGAACGGCAGGCGCTAACCAGGTTCGATTTCATAAGGGTAAGCAATTCATAGAGGCGCTCTTGATCTTCCTGAGAGGCGCCTTCGAGCGCTTCCTTGCGCGATTGTTCGCCAATGCTGCGCATGGCGTCCATCAACGGCCGGGCCTCTTCGCGCATATAGAGGAGCCAGCTGCGCCGATCATTCGGATGCTGCCGGCGCTCCACCAGCCCCCGTTCGCTGAGCTTGTCCAGAATACGCACCAGCGTGATCGGCTCGATTTCGAGAATTTCGGCCAGTCCGGCCTGATGGATACCTTCATTGTTTGCAAGGTAGGCAAGGGTTTGCCACTGCGAGCGCGTCAGGCCCAAATCCTTCGCGCGCTGCTCGAATCTCTTCCGAAGCAGTCGCGCAACATCATGGAGGAGAAAACCAACGGTGGGGGTCGAAATCATTGTATGGGGAGCCTGCTATTCATAAGCAACCTTATAATTGTTGTTACGTATAGTAAGCGCCCACGTGATACAAGAGGGTGCGCGTTCAACAAATGGCGATGGTCAACATGCCGCAGGGAGTGTCACAAAGATGTCGCAGCAGGCTTCGGTTGTGGTGCAATGCATATATTCTGCAATTCTTGCATACGGGCGTTTGCGGTTGCCAATTGAAAAGGCGCGGACGAATCGTCCGCGCCTTTTTCGGCGGTTTCGCAGCTGCGGTCGCTCGGAGTGGCTCGTCCACCCGTCGAGAGCTCGTCCTGACTAGCGTCGGCTCAGAAGGCCGATCAGATAACCGATGCCTGCTGCAGCAGCGACCATGAAAATCGGCTCTTCTCGAACTCTCTCGCGCAACTGCTCCGTGATCTCCTGGGCTTCCTCCGCGACGACAGATTTCGCTCCCTGCCCCACAGCCGCCACGCTTTGTGACAGCTTTGCCAGATCTTCGCGTAAGGCTGCGACCTGGGCGGCAAGATCCTCCATTGCCGTTTCCGTTTGTGCTCGCGCCGAAGACGACTGAGTAGAGGCTGATTTGGTCTCTGCCATCGTGTGCTCCTTATGTTTCCGCATTGCTAGAACGCTGTCGCTTCTCAAAGGTTCCGGCATGGCTGCACCTCATCAGGCGATTTCCCCACTGGCTCTTCAATTCCGGTTCGGATTGTTCTAAGGAACTCCGATTGTTTCGCCTGCGGGCGAAGACTTGATGATGACGAGGTTTGCTTTCCGATGTTCGACGTGCTGAGAAAAATCGCCCAGACCTGGGTTGCCAAAGGTTTGTTGCTTCTTCTTGCGGCGGCCTTCGGCGTGTGGGGCGTCGAGCGGTCCCTTATCACGGGCGGCGGCAGCAATACAGTTGTCACAGTCGGCGATCAGCACATCGACACCAACGAGTTCCGCCTTGCCTATCGCCGCCAGATCCAGGCGATCAGCCAGCAGCTGCGCATGCAGATCACACCGGAGCAGGCTCGCGCCTTCGGCATCGGGCAACAGACGGTGGCGCAGCTCGTCGCCGGCGCTTCGCTCGATCAGCTCGCCGCTGACATGAACCTCGGCCTCTCGCAAGACCGCCTTGCCAAGCTCATCGGCGACGATCCGGCCTTCAAGGCTGCGAACGGTGCCTTTGACCGCCAAAAGTTCGATATGCTTCTGCGCAACAGCAACATATCGCCCGATGATTATATCAAGGAGCGCAGCAAAGTCGCGATCCGCAGCCAAATCGTCGAAGCTGTGTCCAACGGCTTTGTCGCACCGGCGGTTCTTGCCGATGCGGTCAAGCAGTATCACGACGAGACCCGCAGCATCGATTATCTGTTGCTGACCAATGCCAATATCGATCCCGTCAAGGCGCCGGCCGACGACGTGTTGCAGAAATGGTTCGATGGCGTGAAGTCGAAATATCGTGCGCCTGAATACCGCAAGTTCGCCTATGTGAAGTTGCAGGCCGAGGATATTGCCGATGTGGCAAGTGTCACGGATGACGAAGTGCGGGCGCAGTTCGACAAGCGCAAGGACAGCTTCACCACGCCGGCAACGCGCACCATCGAGCAGCTGACCTTCGCCAACAAGGATCTCGCCAATGCCGCAGCCGATGCGCTGAAGACGGGAACCACCTTCGATCAGCTCGTCTCCGATCAGGGCAAGAAGCCGTCCGACGTGCTGCTCGGCACCTTCACCAAGGATCAGGTTCCGGACAAGACCGTTGCCGAAGCGGCCTTCGCCGTCTCCAAGGAAGGCGGCACTACGCCCGTCGTGGACGGTTCATTCGGTCCGGTCATCCTGCGTGTGACCAATGTGAAGAACGAAACGGCCAAGAATTTCGACGAGGTCAAGGAAGATATCCGCAAGCAGATTGCGCTCAGCAATGCCGCCAATGAAATCACCAGCGTCCACGACAAGTTCGAAGACCTGCGCGGCTCCGGCGCATCGCTGCAGGATGCGGCATCGCAACTCAAGCTGAAGCTCGTTACCATCGATGCGATCGATCAGACCGGCCTCGATCAGAACGGCAATGAGATCAAGGATCTGCCGGCCCGCCAGCAGCTGATCTCGGAGGTCTTCAAGGCCGATCAGGGTGGCAACCCTGCTCCCCTGACGGTCGGCAATGATGGCTACATCTGGTATGATGTCATGAACGTCACGCCCGATCATGATCGCCCGCTTTCCGAAGTCCGTGAAAAGGCAGTTGCCGACTGGACCGCCGAGCAGCAGAAGGTCGCGCTTGCCGCCAAGGCCGCCGAGCTGAAGCAGGAGGCGCAGAAAGGCAAGTCGCTCGCCGATATCGCCGCTCCGCTTGGCATCGCTGTTGAAAGCAAGACCGGCATCACGCGCTCGACGGATGATCCGGTTCTGGGTCGCGGCGGTATCGCTGCCGCCTTCTCCGGTCCGGTCGATACGGCCGCCAACGCCATCGGCGCCGATGACACGACGCAGATCCTGCTCAAGGTTACCGATGTCAACGACAATCCGACGACCGATGCGCTGAGCAATGACGATCAGCAAGTGGCCCAGATCGCCAATGCTGCCGGCGACGACATCCTCGACCAGATAGTCGGCCAGCTGCAGTCCAAATACGCCGTAACGGTCAACCAGAGCCTCGCCGAACAGGCGATGTCCCGCTAGACCCATACGGGAGGATGGATCATCAATGACAGAATTGAAGCCTTTCCTCGCCAAGGTGGCCAATCGTGAGGCGCTGACGCGGGACGAAGCCCGACAGGCATTCGAAATCCTGATGTCGGGCGAGGCCACGCCGTCGCAGATCGGTGCATTTCTCATGGCGCTGCGCGTTCGCGGCGAGACGGTGGATGAAATCGTCGGCGCCGTGACGACCATGCGCGCCAAGATGCTGCCGGTGGAAGCGCCTGCCGATGCGATCGATATCGTCGGCACCGGCGGCGATGGCTTTGGCACATACAATATCTCGACGCTGGCGGCATTCATCGTCGCCGGCGCGGGTGTGCCCGTCGCCAAGCACGGCAATCGTGCCCAAAGCTCCAAGGCCGGCACCGCCGACACGCAATCCGTATTGGGTATCAAGCTCGATATCGGACCAGAGACGATTGCCCGCTGCATTCGGGAAGCCGGCATCGGCTTCATGTTCGCGCAGCTGCATCATTCTTCCATGCGCCATGTCGGCCCCTCGCGTGTCGAACTCGGCACGCGCACGATTTTCAATCTCCTTGGTCCGCTGTCCAATCCTGCCGGCGCTCGTCGCCAGCTGCTGGGCGTCTTCGCGCCACAATGGGTATTGCCGCTGGCCGAGGTGCTGAAGGATCTCAACGCAGAGAGCGTCTGGGTCGTGCACGGCGACGGCCTGGACGAGATCACCACGACCGGCAAGACCTCCGTCGCGGCCCTGGAAAACGGCAGGATTCGTAGCTTCGAACTGACACCGGCCGATTTCGGCCTGCAACATGCCGACCTTGCCGATCTCAAGGGTGGTGACGGCGTTGCCAATGCCGCAGCCCTTCGCGCAGTGCTCGCCGGCGAAAAGAACGCCTATCGCGATATCGCTCTTGCCAATGCGGCGGCCTCGCTGGTCATTGCCGGCAAGGCTGAAACGCTGCATGATGGCATGAAGCTCGCGGCTCATTCGCTCGATAGCGGCGCCACCGCCGTTGCACTGGAAAAGCTCATTGCCGTTTCCAATGAAGAAGGACAGGACTAGGACATCATGAGCGATATCCTTAGAAAGATCGAGGCCTACAAGCGCGAGGAAATCGCCGCTGCCAAGGCCAAGCTTTCCCTTGCCGATCTCAAGGCCATGCAGGCTGACCAGTCCGCGCCGCGCGGCTTTCACAAGGCGCTGCTTGCCAGGCAGGAATCCAGTGTTTTCGGCCTGATTGCCGAAATCAAGAAGGCAAGCCCGTCCAAGGGCCTGATACGCCCCGATTTCGACCCGCCTGCCCTCGCCAAGGCCTACGAGGCCGGCGGTGCGGCTTGCCTTTCGGTGCTGACGGATACACCGAGTTTCCAGGGTGCTCCGGAATTCCTGACGGCTGCCCGCGCGGCCTGCTCGCTGCCGGCACTGCGCAAGGATTTCATGTTCGACACGTACCAGGTCCAGGAAGCCCGTGCCTGGGGTGCAGACTGCATCTTGCTGATCATGGCATCGCTTTCGGACGATGACGCCGAGCGTCTTCAGGACGAGGCCTTCGGCCTCGGCATGGATGTGCTGGTGGAGGTCCACGACGCCGAAGAGATGGATCGTGCACTAAAACTGTCCTCGCCGCTGGTCGGCATCAACAACCGCAATCTGCGCACGTTCGAAGTAAGCTTGACGGTCAGCGAGAATCTGGCGCCCATGGTACCGAAGGATCGGCTGCTGGTCGGCGAAAGCGGCGTCTTCACACACGCCGACTGCAAGCGTCTCGAGGCCGTCGGTATCAGCACCTTCCTCGTCGGCGAAAGCCTCATGCGCAAGGATGATGTGACGGCGGCAACCAAACTGCTGCTGAACGGCGAAACCGGTATTCTGGCGGCCGAGTGAGATGAGCAGCGAGAAGGCCGGTCTTACGCATATCGACGCTTCGGGCGAAGCCCATATGGTCGACGTCGGCGATAAGGCCGAGACGGCGCGCAGCGCCACCGCGGCCGGTTACGTCAAGATGAAACCCGAGACTTTGGCGCTGATTCGCGACGGCAACGCTAAGAAGGGCGATGTGATCGGCACGGCGCGGCTTGCCGGCATCATGGCTGCCAAGCAGACCAGCAATCTCATCCCGCTCTGCCATCCCCTCATGTTGACGAAGGTTTCCGTCGATATCGCAGAAGATGCCGCCCTACCCGGTCTCCGGGTCACCGCGACGACAAAGCTGACCGGCCGCACCGGCGTCGAGATGGAAGCGCTGACGGCGGTTTCCGTCGCCTGCCTGACGATCTACGACATGGCCAAGGCCGCCGATCGCGGCATGGAAATCGGCGGAATCACTCTATTGGAGAAATCCGGCGGCAAATCGGGGGATTTCCGCCATCCGAGGGCCTGATATATGAGCCTGCTACCCGTTGTCGAAGCGCAAGCGCGCTTGTTGGATAGTGCCGCGCCGATCCACCGTGTTGAAGGCGTTCCGCTCGATATGGCCGAAGGCAGGGTTCTGGCCAAGGATCTTGCCGCCCGCCTGACCCAACCGCCTTTCGATGTCTCGGCGATGGACGGTTACGCGCTGCGCTTCGATGATGCGGCACTGCCGGGTTCTGAGCTGCAGGTCATCGGCGCCTCGGCTGCCGGCCATGCTTTCGAAGGAACCGTCAGCAAGGGCGAAGCGGTTCGCATTTTCACCGGCGCGCCCGTTCCGGCCGGTGCCGATTCGGTGCTTTTGCAGGAGGACGCGGAGCGCTTGGAGGGCGATCGCATCCGCACGACCTATCCCTTGCGCAAGGGGCAGCATATTCGCCCGCGCGGACAGGATTTCCTGGAAGGCGAAGCCGTGCTTCCCGCCGGCACGGTGATGGACTTTTCGAGGCTTACCGTCGCCGCGGCCATGAACCATCCGGCCTTGGATGTCTACCGGAGGCCGCTGGTGGCGATTCTCGCGACCGGCGATGAACTCGTGGCTCCCGGCAATGAACCGGGTCCCTCGCAGATCATCGCGTCCAACACGTTCGGCATCGCTGCACTGGCCCGCAATGCAGGCGCGCATGTGCTTGATCTCGGCATCGTCGCCGACGACAGCGACGACATCACCGCCGCCATCGGCCGTGCGCAGGTGGCCAAGGCCGACATCATCGTCACGCTCGGCGGCGCTTCTGTCGGTGATCACGATCTGGTGCAGGCGACAATGGTGGCTGCAGGAATGAAGCTGGATTTCTGGCGCATTGCCATGCGCCCCGGCAAGCCGCTGATGGTCGGCAGCCTCGGCGAGATGCATGTCCTCGGCCTCCCCGGCAATCCCGTCTCCAGCCTTGTCTGCGGCCTGCTCTTTCTCGAGCCATTGATAAGAAAGCTCGCATCCCTGCCGCCGATAAAGCGCGAAGGCTTTGCACGCGCCGCCGTGTCCTTTGCAGTGAACGATCAGCGACAGGATTACGTCCGCGCAACGCTGACGAAAGCTGCCGACGGCGGCTGGCTCGCCGAGCCCTTCTCGAAGCAGGATTCGTCGATGATGAAGGTCTTTTCGCGCGCCGACTGCCTGGTCGTCCGCCCGCCACATGCACCGCAGCTGGAAATCGGTTCACCGACTCCAGTCATATTCCTGCGGCCCGATCTGCTGGGCTGAAGGTCCCCAGGAAAAGTGCATGGCGGTTTCCGGCTCGACGTATCGGGATAATAAAAGCGGGCAAGAAAAAGCCGGGAGGTTTGACCCACCCGGCTCGCTATCATCAGATCGATAGACCAACCAATTATTTCGCCGGCTTCTCATGGTGGCCGCCGAAACCGGCGCGCATGGCAGAGAGAACTTTGTTGGCGTAATCGTCATTGCCGCGCGAAGCGAAACGGCCGTAAAGCGCAGCGCTCAGTACCGGCGTCGGAACGCCTTCGTCGATCGCGGCCGAGATCGTCCAGCGGCCTTCGCCGGAGTCGGAAACGCGGCCGGCATATTGCGAAAGGGCTGCATCGCCATGCAGCGCGTCGGCCGTGAGGTCGAGCAGCCAGGAGGTGATCACGCTGCCGCGGCGCCAAACTTCCGAGATTTCGGCGATGTCGAGATCATACTGGTAATACTGCGGATGGGAGAGCGGCGCGGTTTCGGCGTCCTTCTCCGCGTCCTGCTTGCCGATATTGGCATGGCGCAGAACGTTGAAGCCTTCGGCATAAGCAGCCATCAGGCCATATTCGATGCCGTTATGGACCATCTTGACGAAATGGCCGGCGCCGGATGGGCCGCAATGCAGATAGCCCTGCTCTGCCGTGCTGTTCTTGGCAGCCTCTTCCGAGCGCATTGCCGACGGAGCGACGTCACCGACACCGGGGGCAAGTGTCGCGAAGATCGGCGATAGATGCTGGACGGTTTCCTTTTCGCCGCCGATCATCAGGCAATAGCCGCGCTCCAGACCGAAAACGCCACCGCTGGTGCCGACGTCGACGTAATGGATGCCCTTCGGCTTCAGCTCTTCGGCACGGCGGATATCGTCGTGATAATAGGAATTGCCGCCATCGATGACGATGTCGCCCTCTTCCAGCAGCGGGACGATCGCCGCCAATTCCTGATCGACGATTGCCGCCGGCAACATCAGCCAGACAACGCGCGGCTTAGCGAGCTTCGATACGAAATCCGCGAGAGACTTGCTGCCGGTGGCGCCGAGCTGCTCAAGCCCGGCGATGCTTTCCGGACGCGCATCGAAAACAACCGCACTGTGACCGCCTCTCATCAGGCGCTGCACCATGTTGTTGCCCATACGGCCAAGGCCAATCATTCCGATTTGCATATGTCAGTCTCCTAGGACGGTTTTAATCGTTTGAATGTTCAATAGAGACATTTCGCAGCATTTTCCAATGAACAAATGACGGGCGAGCTATGCATAAGCCGGTCAGCGAAGGAAAATTCGCCCGTTCACGCATCTGTGATGTCGCCTGGTCTGACCTCCCGCTTTTCGCCATGATCGCGCTTTGCCGGTTTCGAGGAAAGCTGTATTTTGCGCTTCATTCATGTTGATGGATTTAGCATCGATCTCGGGTTCTTTGCATCATTCTCTTTAGGGTGGCGCTCACATAGAGCGTCAAAGGGGGCATATGGCTGCGTCTTTGAAACTACCGCTGGTTCCAGCTTCGTTTTTCGGCATGGTTCTTGGGCTTTCCGGTCTCGCCAATGCCTGGCGCGTGGGTGCCCGCATCTGGCATCTGCCAGTACTGATCGGTGAATTTCTGACCTTTATTACGCTGGCCGTCTGGCTGGTGCTGATCGTGCTCTACGCTTTGAAGTGGATGGTGGCGCGCGAGGAGGCATTCAAGGAAGTGGCGCACCCTGTCCAATGCTGCTTTATCGGCCTTGTCGGTGTCGCAACCATGCTGGTGGCCGGTGGCCTGCTGCCCTATTCGCGTATCGGCGCCGAAACAATATTCCTGATCGGCGCCGTCTATACCCTGGCGTTCTCCGTCTGGCGAACCGGAGGGCTCTGGCAGGGCGAACGCGATATTGCCACGACGACAGCCGTGCTCTATCTGCCAAGCGTCGCCGGCAGTTTCGTGACTGCTATTGTCGGCGCCGCACTCGGCTTTCCGCAATGGGCGCAGCTTTTCTTCGGCGCCGGCTTCTTCGCCTGGCTTGCTATCGAATCCGCCCTGCTGCATCGCCTGCTGACGGGGCCGGCGTTGGCCGCGCCGCTGCGACCAACCCTCGGAATTCAACTGGCTCCGCCGGCTGTCGGTGCGTTAGCCTATATCAGCGCCACACAAAGCCCTCCCGACATGCTCGTCCACGCAATGATCGGCTACGGCTTGCTGCAGGCCCTGATCATGTTGCGCCTCCTGCCCTGGATCATGAAAGAAGGCTTCAGCCCCGCTTATTGGGCCTTCACCTTCGGCGCGACCGCACTGGCAACCGCCCCCATGCGCCTTGTCGAACGTGGCGATGCCGGACCGGTCACGCAACTTGCTCCCATTCTCTTCGTCGCTGCCAATATCGTCGTCGGTTTGGTCGCGCTGGCAACTATCTGGCTGATTGCCAACCGCAAACTTGTCATTGGTTGGGTCGAGCTTGCCGACCGCGACGCTGGCGCCGTTGGTCAGCGTTAATAGAGTTCAATCTCACTTTTGGAGGGTGATGTGCTGGATCATGTGACGATCGGGGTTCGCGATATCGAGCGATCGAAGATCTTCTACGACACACTACTGCGCTCCATAGGCATAGAACGCCTTTATGCCGAAGGCGAAAGATTTGCGGGTTACGGTATTGGCCAGAAGGCTTTCTTCTGGATCGGTCAGCGCGATGCTTTGCAAACAGGCACCCATATCGCCTTTGCCGCCCGAAACAGGGAGCTCGTTGATGACTTCCATCGGGTCGGGATCATCGCCGGCGGCACCGATAACGGTGCCCCAGGTCTGCGCCCTCATTATCATCCGAACTACTATGGCGCTTTCATTCTCGATCCTGATGGCCACAATATCGAAGCTGTTTGTCACCTGCCGGTGAGTTGAGCAAAAAGCGCCCTACGTCCGGTAAGGATGAGATCATGGTACCGGCAGACCGACATAACGCGCGCGCGGCCGAATGAGCCTACCGCTGGTCGCCTGCTCCATGGCATGCGCAAGCCATCCGACCGTCCGTGCCAGCGCGAAGATGATTAGCGGCGCATTCTCCGGGAGATGATAGGCGTGGGTCATCGCTGTCAGGGCGAAGTCAACATTGACGCGTTCTCCGACCAGTTGCTCGCCGACATCGCGAACTCTGGCGAAGAGCGGCGGCAGCGTGAAGCAGCCAAGCAACGCCTCTCCCCGGATATCGGCATCAGGATAAAGCTGATGGCCAAAAGCCGGCAATGGCCGTCCTTCCGCGAGATAGCTGCGGACCGCCTCATCCACCCCCGTCGTGGCTGCCCGCGCGATCAGCGTACACACGCTCTGCCATGCACCGCCATGCAGCGGACCTGTCAGTGTGGAGAGGCCGGATAGAGTGGCGGCGGATAGCGTGGCGCCTGCGGATGCCGTGATCCTTGCGGTGAAGGTCGAAGCGTTCAGCTCGTGATCGGCAAGCAAGACGAAACTGCGGCGGATCATATCGGCGGCATCAGGGCGGTCCCAGGCAGTCGCGAGACGGCGATGCAGTGGTTGATCCCACGCGCCCGGGGCCAGGGCCTCAGCCACCGTACCAAACACGCTTTCGGCTTCATTTTGCAGTGCCGGAAGCGAACGCCCGAGTGATGGCAGATCGCTTGTTATGCGCTCGGCAAGCGCGGAGAAAGCACTATCCAAGGAAGGCGGCTTCCGCCACGCCTCGCTTGGATCGAATCGCAACGGCCGCTTCATGTCCCAAAGCAGCCGCGCGATATCTTCGAGGCTTGCGCTTTCGGCAAGCATCGCCACGTCCTTGCCGCGATAGAAAAGCCTTCCGTTCGAAACCGTCGACAGTGCCGATGGCAATACCGGATCGCCCCATTGAATGGCCTCGGCGGCCACCGTCTCGGTCTTGCGCCGTCCGGCGTGGCGGGTGGCCAATCGCTTGACGTCATCGGCAAAATAGAGGCTGCGCCGCGTATCCGCGGGATCGGCTTTCGCACGAATGCGCCCGCGGCTGACATTGGCGTAGAGCGTCTGTGATTTCGTTCCCAGCAGGTTCAGCGCCTGCTCTGCCGTCAGCCAGCTCATCGGTCCTCATATTGATCAATTGCGTCAAGATTGACGTCAATAGGAATAGATCCGATCTAATCGGATAGTCAAAGGAGAACCGTAATGAAAAGTGGTCTTGAAGATGTCATTGCCGCAGAAACCAAGCTGTCCGATGTCGACGGCGCTGCCGGTCGCCTGATCATCCGCGGCGTGTCGCTCGATGATCTGGTGGCAACCAGCCGCTTCGAGGATGTTGCGGCGCTGCTGCTGGATGGCCTGTTTGACGAAGATATCGACGCAGCTTCCATCCGAACTCAACTCGGCGCGGCTCGTGTTGCGCTTTTCCCGCATGTGAAGGCCGCCGATGCCGCTCTGCTCGCGCTACCACCCGTGGATGCCGTGCGGGCCTTGCTGGCGCGCGTGGCCGACGGTGAGGATTTCGCCACCGCGATCCGCCTGATGGCGGCACCGGCCGTTTTCCTGCCGGCCATCTTGCGATTGCAGAAAGGCGAAGCACCGATAAAGCCGGATGCATCCTTGTCCCAATCCGGTGATATCCTGCGCATGCTGACGGGTCGAAGCCCGACCGCAGAGCAGACCGCAGGCCTCGATGCCTATCTGGTGACGATTTCCGATCACGGCTTGAATGCGTCCACATTCGCCTCCCGTGTCATCGCCTCGACTCATGCCGGTCTGACCTCCTCGGTGCTCGCCGCAATCAGCGCCCTTAAAGGTCCGTTGCATGGCGGCGCCCCCGGCCCTGTCCTCGACATGTTTGACGGCGTCGGCAAACCGGAAAATGCCCGGGCATGGTTGTCTGACGCGCTCGATCGTGGCGAGCGGCTGATGGGTTTCGGTCACCGCATCTATCGCGTCCGCGATCCGCGCGCCGATGCGCTGAAGACTGCATTAAAGCCGATCTTTGCGAGCGGCCAGGCAGATGCTGGACGTATCGCGCTGGCGGAAGCCATTGAGGCGGCGGCGCTGGCGTTGCTGAAGGAGCGCAAACCGGATCGGCCCTTGGACGTCAACGTCGAATATTACACCGCCTTGCTGCTCGACGCCCTCGGCTTTCCTCGCAGTTCGTTCACTGGCGTCTTCGCGATCGGCCGCACGGTCGGCTGGATCGCCCATGCCCGCGAGCAGACGTTCGATGGGCGTCTGATCCGTCCGCAGTCGCGCTATGTCGGTCCGCTGCCGAAGGCGGCATAGGCGGTTTTATCAAGGAGATGGAATTTAGGCGGCCGCGGATTGGCGCGGCCGCATCATGCCCTCGCGGATATGGCGGGCAAGCTCCAGCGCCTGCGGTGTTGCGCCGCCCTTCGGCAAATGCAGGTTGATTGAGAAGACCGGCAGCTCGGGCAGACCCTGTTCGCCGGTGAGGATATCGAGATCGGTGGGAACGGTCGAAGCGAGCCAGGCGGTGATAGCCAGATCCGTGCGCACCGTCGCCGTGGTCGCTTCGATATTGCCGTTCTCAAAGACCGTCCGCCAGCGCAACCCATCCTTGCTGAGTGCAGCAAAGACCGACGATCGGAAGGCACAGGTATCGGCAACCATCGAAATCGGCAGCGGCACCTTGCGATAGGCATTGCCGCCCTTCGCTCCGACCCAGACGAGCCGCTCCACAGCAAGGCATTCGCCCTGCGACGTGCCGTATGGTTCCTCCACCACACAGAGGTCGACGGTTCCCTTCCCCAACTCTTCCAGCAGTTCCGGCGACGATGCGCAGACCAGCGAAATCTCCACCTGCGGATGGCGTTCGGCATAGGATTTCAGCACGGGCGCTAGCGTCGCGCCCACAAGATCATAGGGAACGCCGAGCCGGACGCCGCCGCGAACGGTGCTTTCCGTCATATCGTCCCAGATCTCGTCATTCAACGCCAATAGGCGGCGAGCATTGCCGCGCAGGCGTTCACCGGCCTCCGTCAGCCGCAATCTGCGCCTGTCCCTTTCGAACAGAGCGCAGCCGAGCATATCCTCCAATCGCTTAATCTGTTGGCTGACGGCGCCTTGGGTCATATGCAGCATATTGGCTGATATCGTCATGCTGCCTTGGTCGGCAACGGTGGCGAAGGTTCTGATGAGGGTAATATCGAAGTTTCGGATCATCTGGGCATTATAATTGCTAATGCCTTGATCCTTCAATATTCGATTTCATAATGCGGGAGCTGCGCCTATGCCTTTTTCGATTAGAGAAGGGCTGGATATGACAATCGAATCTCTGTTGCCGCTAATACTCTTCGCATTGGTTTCCACCATAACGCCGGGCGGTGCGACCACGCTCGCAACTGCGTCCGGCGCGCATTTCGGCTTCCGTCGCTCCATACCCGTCATGGGCGGTTTTGCCTTCGGCTTGGGCTTCATGGCCTGCGCGGCGGCTGCCGGGCTGGGCAGCGTTTTGATGGCCCTGCCGATGCTGCAGATTGCCATGAAGACGCTGGGCTCCCTCTATTTGCTCTGGCTCGCCGTTCGGATCGGCAGAAGCGGCCAGCCGCACGAGGTGGGGCAGATGGCGAGGCCGACGGGCTTCCTTGCCGGCGTATGGATGCTCTGGCACAATCCCAAGGGCTGGGCCATGACGATGGGGGCTGCTGCTTCTTTCGCTGCGTTGGCAGAAAGTCCCGTCAGACTTGGTATATTGCTCGGTGTGACTTTCTGCCTTATCGCAGCCTTCTCGCTCGCCGTATGGTGCCTTCTCGGGCAGATGCTCGGACGTCTGCTGAAAGCGGCATGGCAGTGGCGCGCGGTCAATATCTCTCTTGCGTGCCTCCTGGTGATTTCAATCATTCCGATGTGGGGAGAATGAAACCAGGCAGATGGAGGCTGGTTTGATCACGGCCGGCTGTGCCAAAGCCATATGGTCAAGGTCCCGGCGCGACCACGCAAGCCTGTTTCGATCGGGCCATCGAGGCTCCCCTCATTGAAAGGCGCGCTGTCCCGACCGGCGGAAAGCAATAGCTCATGGCTGATGGCGATTTCGGCGCGATTGCTGGCGGCGACCTCCATCAGCCGGCTTGCGACGTTAACGGTGTCGCCGGTTGCGGTGATCTGCTGTCGTCCTCCACCACCCAGCCGGGAGGCGACGATGGTGCCGCAATGCGCACCGATCTTGAAGCCGATGCGGGAAGCGACCGTCTCCGGCAGTGCTGAGAGCCAGCCCTTCATCCGCGCGGCGAGACGAATGCAGCAGCGCGCCGCATTGGCGGGATCGCTCGGCTTCGGCTGCGGCAGGCCGAAAAGGATCATAGCTCCGTCACCCATGAAGCTGGTGATGGCGCCGCCGGATGCGGTTACCTCTTCATCGACGAGATTGTAGAAGCCGTTCAGCAGTTCCCGAACCGCTGCTGGGCCAATGGCCTCGCTAAGACCTGTGAAGCCGTTGATGTCGATGAAGACGACGGCTGCTTCCTGTTGCACGGGGCTTGCGAGAAAATCGGGATCGCGTGCAAGATGCTCGGCAAGACCGGGCGCCTCGATGCGCTGCAGGAGCTCGCTTTGCTCGGCAAATCGCGTCGCTCGCCTGCGGTCGAGCCAAAGTTGCGTGGCGCCATATAGCAGCATCGGTGGTACGGTCGCAGCAATCGGCAGTGCTGCGCTCAGCCATATTCCATGCTTGAATGCGCTGACGTTGACTGCGAACCAGACAAGCATGACGCCGAGTACTGTTATCGGGCCGATGGCACTGCGCCGCCAGGAGAGAAGGGCAATGACGAGCAGCGGCAGGCCGACGGCGAAATAAAGGTCGATAAAACGGACGTTGCGGTCGCGTACCAGCCCGTCTCCGGCAATCAGATGCGTGATCGAGGTCGCGATAACCTCGACCCCAGGCAGAACGGGATCGAAGGGTGTTGGAAAGACATCGCCGCCGCCGGTAACGGTCGCGCCGATAACGACGATATGATCCCTTATCGCAGCCTCCGGCAAGTGCCCATTGAGCGCAGCACTGGCGCTGACGGTGCGGATTGTTCCGCGCGGACCGTAGAACGAGAGCGGCATGAGATAGCCGGTATCGGTCTGGATAGACCTGTCACCGATCTTGATATGATCGGAGATGACGGTTGTCTGCTCGTTGGTTGCGGTGGAAACGACACGCAGCGAAAAGGATGGTTCGATCCGCTCGCCGCTGCGAAACAGCAAAGGCACGAAACGCGGCGTGCCCGCCTTGTCGGTCTGCACATTGACGATGCCATAGCTTGCGACGTCGGCGAACCGCTGCTGCGGTTCGAGGAATTGCAGCGCACTGGGCACGCGAGCGAGAGGTTCCTTGCTATCTTCTGTGACGCGCTGGCGGCTTTCGGGAAAGATGCCGGCTGCGGCCAGCACAACCTTGGTCCGTTTGAGCGATTGTTCCAATGCTGCATCGTTGGCCTCGTCGCCGGCATCGACCAGAAGCAGATCGAGCGCGACGGCTTTCGGCCCCAATGCGGCGATGGCATCGATCACTTTGGCGAGCGTGGCGCGCGGCAAAGGATAGTGTCCCGCCATACGCGACGTCTCATCGTCTATGGCAATGATCGTGACGAGATCGGGTGGCTGGAAGCTGCCGCCGAGCGTATTGCGGAGGTTCGTGAGCGTCGCTTCGGCGCCGTCGACAAAGGGAATGTCACCGCGCAGATGCGCGACGCCCAGGCCCATCCCCCAGACGGCAGTCAAGAAAAGCGCAATCAGCGTCTGCAGCGGCGGTCTGCGCATGATGTCGGAATCTCACTGGCCGAGGCGCGCCATCAAAGCATTTATGCGCGGCTGTCCCCATTGGGTGACACGCAATGCGGCGCGCCCCCGGTCGGCGTCGACGCCTTGTCCTTGGCCTAGCGTAACCCCCTGCCCGGTCGATACCTTATTGACCGCGACCCGGCCGCGCAGGACAAGCACGGAGGTATTGCCCCGTTTCACGTCGACGGCCCAGCGCGTGCCGCGCACGGCGGCGATCGCCTGCGGCGTCACCACTTCGAATCCGCCCTTAACACGGTTGCGATCGACATCAACCAGTGCTGCCTTGCTGTCGAGTACGAGAGCATCCGCCCGACCATCATGGTTTCGGTCTGCAAACCGGTAGTGAGCGCCACGCTCGACGGTGACGCTAAGCCCAGCTTCGCAATTCAAGACCTGGCGCGTCGTGCTGACGGCAGGCTGCAATGGGCAATTTGCGACGGCTTGTGCAGAAGCCGTGCCGGCGCTGACGATGCATAGACTGCCTGCTGCCAGCACTAGGCTGCGAACATTGCTTGCGTGGATCATGATTGTGGCCCCTCATCGCATGCGACTGGAGCCGCGGACGGCGATTTCCAGTCACGGTATGCCCGATCCCTGGGGCGATGATGCGTCATGAGCGATTGATCTGCAAGTTGTCGTAGCCTCTGGCTTTGTAGAGCACGGTCGAAACCAGCCAGCTCAGCAAGAAGATGCCGACGACGGCGAAGCCGAAATTGGCAAGGTTGTCGTTGAGTTCGCCGACGAAGCTCCAGAAGCTGCCTTCGAGGCCGAGTTTGTCGGCGATGAGCCCCAAAGCCTCGATACCACCGATGAAGACGGCGACGACAACTGAAGCCGCAGTGATGGTCAGATTGTACCAGAGCTTGCGCACCGGCTTGACGAAGGCCCAGCCATAGGCTCCCGTCATCAGCGTACTGTCCAGCGTATCCATCAGCGACATGCCGGCGGTGAACAGCGCCGGGAAGACGAGGATGGTCCAGAAGGACATGCCCTGTGCGGCTTGAGCGGCCGAAATGCCGAGAAGCCCGATCTCCGTTGCGGTATCGAAGCCGAGGCCGAAAAGGAAGCCGATCGGATACATGTGCCAGGAGCGGGTGACGACCTTGAACATCGGACGGAAGATGCGTGCCAGAAAACCGCCGCCGGCAAGCAGCGTGTCGAGGTCTTCCTCTGCGATCCGCTCACCCCTCTGCGCCCTTCTGAAAGCGGACCAGACGCCTTTAAGGACGAAGAGATTGGCGACGCCGATCAGCAGCAGAAAGACCGCCGAAACCGTCGTACCTATGACGCCGCCGATATCGTGGAAGGAATCGAGCTGGCTCTGCATGGCAGCCGCGGTCGCGGCAATCAGGATCGAGGCGATCACGACGATCGAGGAATGACCGAGCGAAAAGAAGAAGCCGACGGCATAAGGCTGTTTCTTTTCCTGAATGAGCTTGCGCACGACGTTGTCGATCGCGGCGATGTGATCGGCATCGAAGGCGTGGCGCAGGCCGAACATATAGGCAAGAAGCGCAATACCAAGCAAAGACGGACGGTCTGCAAAAGCGACCCAAGCCCAGATCCAGGCGGCAATATTGAAAACGATCAGCAGCGCGAAGGTGAAGGCGATCTTCGCCCGCGGTCTTTCCGTGCGATCATCAAATGGATTGAGAATCATACTTTTGTTCCCGTTATGCTTACTCGCACAATGTCACGGAAACGAAAGCAGCGCGACAGTCAAATGACGTAGATGCCGAAGTTTTTCGCAGTGTCGTAAAAATGGGCAGACCCGTCTATGCCGGTTCTGCCCCTGGCGCTCAGTCCTTCTCGAACGGATACCCCTCATCGGCCCAGCCGGTCATGCCGCCGATCATGACCTTCACGCGCTTACCGAGTGTGCCCAGACGCCAGGCCGCCTTGTCGGTGCCGTTGCAATGCGGTCCGGCGCAATAGACGACGAAGAGTGTATCGTCTGGCCATTCCGCCATCTTCCTCGCGGTCATCTTGCCATGCGGCAGGTTGATCGCACCCGGGATATGCTTCTCCTGGAACATGGCCGGGCCGCGGACATCGAACAGGACGAAATCGACATTGCCCGATGTCATGGATTGGTAGACGTCGGAGCAATCGGTTTCGAAGCCAAGCCTCTTGGCATAGTGCTCAGCGACGAGACTAGGGTCTGCAACGGGGATTTCACTGACGAGGGACATGGAACGCTCCTTATTTGGTTCGGTGCATTCATGCCTGAGCGATCCCATGATTGAAATTGGCCGAAATGCCATATAACGTCAAAATCATGCCAAACTCAGATCACCCCAATCTCCGCGGCCCCCATGTCGTCACCCTTGTCTATGACGGGCTGTGCACCTTCGAATTCGGGGTCGCCTATGAGATCTTTGGCCTGTCGCGTCCGGAAATGGGCGAGGACTGGTATCGCTTTTCCGCCTGCGCTATCGAGCATGGCCCTCTGCGCGCCGCAGGCGGGCTGACGATACAGGTCGACCACGGTCTTGAAGTCCTTGCCGATGCCGACCTCATCATCGTGCCCGGCTGGCGCGGTATCGGAACGCCGGTCCCTGCCCTGCTGATTGCCGAACTCCAAGCGGCCAGCCGCCGCGGTGTCCGCATCATGTCCCTCTGCTCTGGCGTCGCAGTCCTTGCCGCGGCCGGTCTACTCGCCGGCCGCAAGGCGACCACACATTGGCGCTACGTCGATTCCATTGCTACGCGCTATCCGGATATATTAGTCGATGCCGATGTTCTCTATGTCGATGAAGACAAGGTGCTGACCGCCGCCGGCAGTGCCGCCGCCATCGATCTCTGTCTGCATGTCGTGCGCCGCGATTACGGACCGGATATTGCCAACAGCGTCGCCCGCCGTCTTGTGGTTCCACCCCATCGCGAGGGCGGCCAGGCGCAATATATCCGAAACGCCGGTTTTGAGACAGCGTGAGGGAGCTCGTTTAGGCCCGCTGCTTGAATGGATGCGCGAGCGTTTGCAGGAAGATCAGCCCATTGCGGCACTTGCAGCGCGGGCCGGCATGAGTGTGCGGACCTTCCAGCGCCGTTTCGAGGCGACCACCGGCATGACGCCGGGGGAATGGCTGCTCAGCGAGCGGCTGCGGCGCGCCCGCGATCTGCTTGAAAAGCAAACGGCCATTTCATTGGACGATGTAGCCGCGGCGAGCGGGTTTGGATCGCTCGCCACCATGCGCCATCATTTTCGGGAGAGGCTTGCGGTGAGCCCGAGCGACTACCGCAAGCGATTTGCAAATCTTAAACCAGCCGGCTCTGTTCCGTCGCCGCTTCGATAAAGCTCGAGAACAGCGGATGCGGCTCCAGCGGACGGGACTTCAGTTCCGGGTGATACTGGACGCCGATGAACCACGGATGATCCGCATATTCGATCGTTTCAGGCAGAACGCCGTCCGGTGACATGCCGGAGAAGGTCAAGCCGCAATCTTCCAGCCTGTCCTTGTAGTCGACATTGACCTCATAGCGATGGCGATGACGCTCCGAAATATCTGTGGAGCCGTAGATCTCGGAAATCTTCGTGCCCTTCTTCAGGGCCGCCTTGTAGGCGCCGAGGCGCATCGTGCCGCCGAGATCGCCGGATGCCGTGCGCTTCTGCAGCTCATTGCCCTTCAGCCATTCGGTCATCAGGCCAACGACAGGTTCCTTGGTCGGGCCGAACTCGGTCGACGAGGCATGTTCGACACCGGCCAGATTGCGGGCCGCTTCGATGACGGCCATCTGCATGCCGAAGCAGATGCCGAAATACGGCACCTTGCGTTCGCGTGCGAAGCGCGCTGCCAGGATCTTGCCCTCCGAACCGCGCTCGCCAAAGCCGCCGGGGACGAGAATGCCGTGAACTTTCTCAAGATACGGCGCCGGATCTTCCTTTTCGAAGACCTCGGATTCGATCCATTCGAGCTTGACCTTGACCCGATTGGCGATGCCGCCGTGATGCAGTGCTTCGATCAGCGACTTATACGCATCCTTGAGCCCCGTATATTTGCCGACGATGGCAATCGTCACCTCGCCTTCCGGCGTGCGGATGCGATTGCAGACCTCTTCCCACTGCTCCAGGCGCGGCTTCGGGGCCGGCTCGATGCCGAAAGCAGCCAGAACTTCGTTGTCGAGGCCTTCCTTGTGGTAGGCCATCGGCACGTCATAGATGTTGGCGACATCGAGCGCCTGAATGACGGCAGATTCCCGCACGTTGCAGAACAGCGAAAGCTTCCGACGCTCGGCTTCGGGGATTTCCCGATCGGCGCGTACAAGCAGAATGTCAGGATGAATGCCGAGTGCCTGCAATTCCTTGACCGAATGCTGCGTCGGCTTGGTCTTCAGCTCGCCGGCAGCCGGGATATAGGGCATCAGCGTCAGATGGACGTAAACAGCCGTACCGCGCGGCAGATCGTTGCCGAGCTGGCGGATCGCTTCCATGAAAGGCATGGCTTCGATATCGCCGACCGTGCCGCCGATCTCGCAAATGACGAAATCATAGTCGTCATTGCCTTCGGTGACGAAATCCTTGATCTCGTTGGTAACGTGCGGAATGACCTGAACAGTCGCGCCGAGATAGTCGCCGCGGCGTTCCTTGTCGATGATGTTCTTGTAGATGCGACCGGTGGTGATGTTGTCGGTCTTGGTGGCCGAGCGGCCGGTGAAGCGCTCGTAGTGGCCGAGATCGAGGTCGGTTTCCGCACCGTCGTCGGTGACGAAGACCTCGCCGTGCTGGGTCGGGCTCATAGTGCCCGGATCCACGTTCAGATAGGGGTCGAGTTTGCGCAGGCGGACTCGATAACCACGAGCCTGCAACAACGCTCCTAGAGCCGCAGCCGCAATTCCTTTTCCGAGGGAAGAAACCACGCCGCCAGTGATGAATACATATCGCGCCATGGGAGTCACCGGATACCTTTTCACAAATGATTCCGCTAGCCCTAAAATTCGTTTCCGGAATTTTGGCTACAGAACGCGGAATATGGACAAAACAAAACCGGCAGATCCGAGGACCTGCCGGGGATGATCTTCGACGACCGGAATTACTTACCGGTCGGGACGCCGCCGTTGTCGGCTGGCGCGGGAGTGGTCGTTGCCGGCGCGGTCTGTTGACCGGTCGCGGCCGGAGCCTGCTGGGCAGGAGCTGCCTGATTCGTCGTGGCAGGCGGTGTTGCCTGCGACTGCGGAGCGACGGCACCGCTATTCGGAACGCCGCTATTATCGGCGGGCTTCGGCTGGGTGTTTGCCGGAGCAGCACCCTTCTGACCGCCAAGCGAATCGAGAATGCCGTTGCCCTGACCCGCCGTGCTCGGAATGCGGTTGAGAATGTCGGTCGGGCGAGCCTCGAAGCGGGACAGCACATTCATGCCGAGGGCAAGCGCGAAGAACAGCGTTGCCAGAATGGCCGTTGTGCGCGTCAGCGCATTGGCCGTACCGCGCGCAGACATGAAGCCCGAGCCGCCCCCGATGCCAAGGCCGCCACCTTCGGAGCGCTGAATCAGCACCACGCCGATAAGGGCGACGACAACCATGAGATAGATGACAAGCAGTACGGTTTGCATAGATCCAGTCCTGCCCGGTGCGGGCATCAAAAATAAAAGCTCGCGGCTCTTTACATGAGGCTCTCGCCTATTCCAAGCCCTTTTAAGGCTGGAATTCCGGGCAAGTGGTTGCTTCAGGCGAACTGCCGTTCGAATGCGGCATAAATGGCGAGGAAGTCGACCGCTTTCAAGCTCTGTCCGCCGACCAGCACACCGTTGACATGCGGAACATCCAGAAGGTCGCGCGCATTGGCGCCGCTGACCGATCCGCCATAGAGGATTCGCATATTCGCCCCCTCCTTGCCGAAGCGCTCGATGAGTTCGGCGCGGATGAAGGCATGTGCCTCCTCGACGTTTTCCTGGGTTGGAACCACGCCGGTGCCGATCGCCCAGACTGGCTCGTAAGCGATCACGGTCGTCTGTGCCGTGGAGCCATCCGGAATGGAGCCCACGAGCTCCCGCTTCAGCACCTCGAGCGTTTGGCCACTATTGCGCTCGTAAGCCGTTTCGCCGATGCAGATGATGGCGATCAGCCCGGCATCATGCGCTGCCTGCGCCTTTGCGCGCACCAGCATGTCGCTTTCGGCATGATTCCTGCGGCGCTCTGAATGGCCGACGATGACGTGGGTCCCGAAGCAGTCGGCGATCATTTCGGCCGAAATATCGCCCGTATGGGCGCCACTGACCTGCTGATGGCAATCCTGAGCGCCGATGGCGAGCGGGCTGTCGTCGCAAAGCGCGGTCGCGACATAGAGCAAGGTGGTCGGGGGGCAGAGCAGCGTATCGATCTTCTCCGACAGCGGCGCCTTGACGCCGTCCGCGATCGCCTTGATCTGATCCAGGCTCGCGCGTGTGCCGTTCATCTTCCAGTTTCCGGCCAGGAGCGGCCGTATGGTCTTCGTCATTCCGATATTCTCCCCCTTGATCCAGCTTCGGACTAACAAAAAGGAAAGGGAAAGGAAAGTTATCGAATGCCGCCGGAACCAGCTCAAATCGTTTGAAAAATGCTTATCCGGAAAATAAGTCGGATTGCGCGAGCGTTTATGACGCTTTCGGATCAACGATCCAATTGAGAACTTTGCGCCAATCGGTCATGCGGACGGGCGTCCCGTGATTGCCGGTCTCGAAAAGCGTGAAACGTGTCGGATAATGCGCTTTGAAAAGCTTCTCAAACAGGGCCTGCTGGTCCGCAGCCGCATAGACCGGATCCTTGCTGCCATGCGTAAACCAGAGCGGCAGCTTTGCCTTGTAGAAGGCGCTCTTGGTAAAATCAGGATCGGTGACGCCGCTCAGGATCGCCATGCCCCTCAGGCGCTTGACGCTTTCGGAATCGCGCGTAATGCCCCAGCAAATGAAGCTGCCCATGGAAGCGCAGGTGAGGATGACGGGCTTGCCGGCGGATTGCTCGTAGGAATAGCGGATGAGCTCGGCGATATCGGCAACTCCGTTGCTGTCGAAACCTCTGACGCTCGGTGCGTAATACGTGCCGCCGTTGCGATAGGCCAGGTTCTTCAGCCGGTTGAAATTGCCGCCGAACGTATAGTCGTTGGAGCCGAGCCGGCGGTCGCCGCCGCGGCCATGGATAAAGATCACGGTAAATGCCTGTTGCGATGCGGGACCTATGCGGGTGACATCAACCTTGCGGCCGCCGATCGCAAGCGTTTCGTCTTCCTGGGCTTTCCAGCGCACGCCGGTATCGACATAGGCCGGCTTGACGCGCTTTTCCGGAATTTGGTCGCGGCCGTTGATATCTCGCATTTCCTGGTAATCGATCGTCTGGAACGCGCCGTTGTCGTGGCTTTCGATGACCGTCTGATTGGAAAACAGCTCGTCCTTGAACGGCTTCAACATATCTGCAGAGGCGGTCTGCCCCGTCGCCAGAAGCAAAATGGCCGAGATTGCGGGCAGGATAGGCAAATGAGCTGTGGACATTCGCATGCGGATACTTCCTCAAATCAGCCATCGGGGTTGCCATTCGTCACTCGGCAACGCAAATCTCATTCATGAATCTTCCCCGTCACGGGGCGCCATCGCTCTTGTGCGCCGTTTCTGGCAGAATCACGATGATTCGCGAATAGCGGCGACAAATGCGATATTAAAGGGGTTTGGCCCCTCCAGGACAAATCTAGTAGCTCGAAGTTCTATGGATAACAGCAACGATCTCTTCTCCGGCCTCCCCCGCTCGCCGAAACCGGAAGCAGCGGAAAAGCCGGCCGCAAAGCCGGAAAAGTCAGCCGCCGCGCCAGCACAGCGCCCGGCTCCGACGACTTCGTCGTCAGAGGAATATGGCGCAAGCTCAATCCGTGTTCTCGAGGGGCTCGAGCCCGTCCGCATGCGTCCCGGCATGTATATCGGCGGCACGGACGAGAAGGCATTGCACCACCTTTTCGCCGAAGTCATCGACAATTCCATGGACGAGGCGGTGGCCGGCCACGCCAATTTCATCGAGGTCTATCTCGATCGGGAAGGTTATCTGACCGTCACGGATAACGGGCGTGGTATCCCCGTGGAAAACCATCCGCAGGTGCCTGGCAAGTCGACGCTCGAAGTCATCATGACCAAGCTGCATGCCGGCGGCAAATTCGACGGCAAGGCCTATGAGACCTCGGGCGGTCTGCATGGCGTCGGCGTGTCCGTCGTCAATGCGCTGTCGGATGATCTGGAAGTCGAAGTCGCCCGCAACCGCAAGCTCTATCGCCAGCGCTTCTCGCGCGGCCTGCCGATTGGCGGTTTGGAAGAACTGGGTGACGTGCATAATCGCCGCGGCACGCGCGTCCGCTTCCATCCCGATCCGCAGATCTTCGGCGATCACGCCCGTTTCGATCCGGCCCGCGTTTTCCGCATGGCCCGTTCCAAGGCCTATCTGTTCGGCGGCGTCGAAATCCGCTGGGGCTGCGATCCCGAGCTGGCGCCGGAAGGCGCCGATGTTCCGGAAAAGGCGGTCTTCCATTTCCCGGGCGGCCTTAAGGATTATCTTAAGGCGACGATGGGCAACGAGTTCACTGTCACCCGCGAGATCTTTGCCGGCAAGTCGGAAAAGGAAAGCGGCCACGGCTCGCTTGAATGGGCGATCACATGGTATGGCGGCGACCCGCAGATCCATTCCTATTGCAATACGATTCCGACCCCTGAAGGCGGCACGCACGAGGCGGGCCTCCGCATTGCCTTGACCAAGGGCCTGAAGAGCTACGCCGATCTCACCCAAAACAAGCGTGCGGCCAATATCACGACGGATGACGTGATGATTTCCGGCGTCGGCATGCTGTCGATCTTCATCCGCGAGCCGGAATTCGTCGGCCAGACGAAGGACAAGCTCGCGACGGTCGAAGCCCAGCGCATCGTCGAAAACGCACTGCGCGACCCTTTCGATCACTATCTTGCCGACAATCCGGCCGAAGCCGAGAAGCTGCTGGAATGGGTGATCGAGCGCTCCGAGGAGCGCCTGCGGCGGCGCAAGGAAAAGGAAGTCAACCGCAAGACGGCCGTGCGCAAGCTGCGCCTTCCGGGCAAGCTGGCGGATTGCTCGCAGAGCGCGGCGGAAGGTGCCGAACTTTTCCTCGTGGAGGGCGATTCGGCAGGCGGCTCGGCCAAGCAGGCACGAAACCGCACCAACCAGGCAATCCTGCCGCTACGCGGCAAGATTCTGAACGTCGCCAGCGCCGGCCGGGAGAAGCTTTCTGCCAATCAGCAGATTACCGACCTCGTGCAGGCGCTCGGTTGCGGCACGCGCACGAAATACCGTGAGGAAGACCTTCGCTATCAGCGCATCGTCGTGATGACCGATGCCGACGTCGACGGCGCCCACATCGCTTCGCTGCTGATCACCTTCTTCTATCAGGAGATGCCGGAGCTGATCCGTCAGGGCCACCTCTTCCTGGCCGTCCCGCCGCTCTACAAGATCACGCAGGGCTCGAAATCCATCTATGCCCGCGACGACGCCCACCGGCAGGAGCTGATGGCGACGGAGTTCAAGGGCAAAGGCAAGGTTGAGATCAGCCGCTTCAAAGGTCTGGGCGAAATGTTGCCGGCCCAACTCAAGGAGACCACGATGGATCCGGCTAAGCGCACGCTGCTGCGCGTCGAGATCGATGAAGTCGATTTCGAGGGAACGCGCGACGCCGTCGACAATCTGATGGGAACCAAGGCCGATGCTCGCTTCCGCTTCATTCAGGAGCGGGCCGCCTTCGCCGAGGATCTCGATATCTGACGGTGAACCAACCGCAGAGCGGATTTGTTGATCTGCCCACCGATAACGGTTTCAATTCGACGCAGAAAACTCGGTGTTTTGCGTTCAAGATGCTCCGTGGCCTTACTTACGGCGTGTAGAACAGTCGTGCTATTGTCATGACGGCTGAATAAGAAGCTTGAAGCCGTTGCTCTTGAAACGGCCTAGATCATACCCCATAACCGGATGATCTAGTAAATAGGGGCGAAGTAAGACCGGTGGGTGTATTTGAACGTCATAAGCCAAAGGAACACCGGTGGCTGGGGCCGAGCGCGCATGCGCGCATGCCTTTGATCCCATCCATTTCCGCGGCACGCTGGTTGCTGATTCTGATTGCCATTGCCGGCATTTATTTCTTTTATGGCTTTCTCGTTCCGGTTCTGGCCGCAGCGGTGATCGGCTTCGCCACTTGGCCGCTCTATAGCGATATCGTGCGGCGAACGGGCGGGAATACGACAGTTGCCGCCACTATCGCCATCGCATTCATCGTCACCTTCCTTGTCCTGCCCATCGTCCTATCCGCCATCTATATGGCTGGTGAGGTGCGCGAGTGGTTCAGCTGGGCGATCCATGTGAATCGCGAGGGTGCGCCGCCACCGCAATGGATTCTCGCTTTGCCGGTCGTCGGCTCCTGGCTCGGCGAGCAGTGGACGCAATATGTCGGAAGCCCGGGCTCGCTCGGTGAGCTGGCGCAGTTGGTGAGCGGTGCCCATATCGGCAATATCTACAGAGCGGTTCTTGCAGCCGGTGGTGGCGCATTCCACGTCGTGCTGACCTTGCTCTTCATGCTGATTGCGCTGTTCTTCATCTATCGCGACGGCGCGACCTTCGTTCGTCAGGTCGACTTGCTTGGCGAGAAGATTCTCCCAAATCGCTGGGAACGGATTTCTCGGGTCGTACCCGCGACCATCAGTTCGACGGTCATGGGCATGACACTGATCGCCATCGGCGAAGGCATCGTCCTCGGCGTGGCCTACTGGATCGCCGGCGCTCCGTCCGCAATCACGCTCGGCGTACTGACGGGCGTGATGGCTCTCGTGCCGGGCGGCGCACCGCTTTCCATGTCGCTTGTGTCGATCTATCTCGTCGCCAGCGGCTCGCTTTGGGCGGGTATCGCCCTCTTTCTCTGGGGCACGATCGAGCTTTTCATTGTCGATAAAACGCTCCGTCCCAAGCTTGTCGGCGGTCCGATCAAGCTGCCGTTCCTCCCCACCTTCTTCGGTCTGGTGGGCGGGGTGAAGACCATGGGTTTCCTCGGGCTGTTCATCGGCCCGGTCCTAATGGCCATCATCGTTGCCATCTGGCGCGAATGGATTCGTGAGGCTGAATTGACCGAGGAACAGCACGCGCAGGAACCCGAACTGCAATTGCATGTTCGGGACGCTGCCGAAGGCTGATTGCTCAGCTGGTTTGTTCCAGCCGCTTCTCCATGAACAGGCTGAGCGGGTCGGGCTGATAGCTGCCGAATGCGGGAATTTCGAGATATCCGAATTTCCGGTATAGGCCGATCGCTTCCGGCTGATATATGCCGGTTTCAAGCCGCACCGCGGAAAGGCCTTTTTCGAGCGCTGCCGCTTCGAGCGTCTCCATGAGCTTGCGCGCGACACTGCGGCCTCTGGCGATCGGATCGACGAACATGCGCTTGATCTCCGCTGTACCGTCGCCGGCTTCCACCAAGGCGCAACATCCGACGATCGCGCCCTCTACCCTGGCAACCCAGAAGGTCACCTCGGCCTTCTCCAGGGAAGAGAGATCGAGCATGTGGTTGCTCTCCGCCGGATAGAGCGATTCCGCATAGGCGATCGACATGTCGAGAAGGCGGATAACCCCCTCCTGACGCGGGGATTCGATAGCAATCGTCAGTGACAAGATGAACCTCTGAGGGATAGAATGCCCGCTGGATATCACGCGGCGGCGAGCGTCGCCAGTGCGGCAAAGCTCCGCGCGGTCTGCCGCTTCTCGACATTGGCAAGCTTCTCGACGATGTCGAGCAACTGCGTTGCCGCGGCGGGGACTGGCTTCGCAAGGCGGAACTTGCGCATCAATCGCGAAGACACATCTTCCAGCATCGCACTGCCGTTCTTGCGGGAGGATTCGCGCCATATCATCGTCGCCTCGACGAAGATCGTGCTGATATCCCGAGGCAGTCCGGCGCTTTCGTAAAGCGCCCGCAAGGCGTGAGCGCGCCCCCTGGAAACGATCGAGCGCACGCGCCGTTCATCGCATCCGGAAAGATTGGTGATCGCGCAGGCAAAGAAATCGACCTTGCCGGAACATAGCGCATGCATCAGGAACGCCGGCGTCAGCCAGCCGCTCTGCCTGAGATGCTCGACCAAATCGGGCAATTGCTCGTGCTGTGCCGTTCCCGCGATCGTGACAGTTGCGGATTCGGTCGCTTCACGCGTTACCTGTTGCAGCCTGGAGCTGCCGACGAAGCTCTGGACGAGCGCCGATTCCGAAAGCGCGTCGCTGACCTGGCGCATCAGCAGGTGCCTGATATCTGAGGACAAGATGTCTCGTGAAAGAAGCAGTCCGCGTATGTCGGCGCAGTCACCCATTCGCTCGGCGATGCGTTTGAGCGAGGCCTGCGAAAGCAAGGCACCATCGTTCTCGAGCAGACACAGAATTTCAGCCTCGCCCCCGATCTCGGCAAGTGCAGCGCAGACCGCACGTGGCACCTCGCCGCGAGACGCGATCAACACCCGCGTCACATCGCTACCCCGCAATGCGAGATCGACGAGGTCGGCATCGGTGAACACGGGCGAAAATAGGATGATCTGCCCGGCGATTTCAGGCTGATCCTCGGCTAAAGACAGGATGACGTTCCGCGGGGCGGTGGCCGAATGCGCGACCGCCTCAGCAAGCGCCAGCCGCACGCGGGGAGACGGGTCGTCGAGCAGATAGGTCATCGCCATCTCGGCAGCCGCGCGCTCGTCCTTCGGCATCTCCGACTGCAGATAGGCCCTGCCTAGTGCATTGGCCGCCCGGGTCCTGCTTTCTGCCTTGGCGGTCTCAGCCCAGCGAAGGAATGCTTCTATGATCACGTAACGCCCCGATATCAACGAGGCGATTCTTGCCCCGCAAATTCATATGCTTCACGTTATCGGGCAAAGGTTTACGGGACGTTTACCTTGCTTATTAACCTTTCGCCTACCGGCACGAGTGGCGCCCATCAGGGCGCCTTTGGCCTGATCATCTCGAAGACGTCACTGCCCTCGCTATAATCCATGTAGCCCATGCGCGCGACGGGACGTGCCAGCGCCATGTCCAGCCTGCCGTCGCGAATGATCGTCTCGTCGATATGGATGCCGACCACCTGGCCGATGACCATGATATTTTCCGATACCTCGCCATTGAGACCCTTGGGCTGCAGGATTTCAGTTACCCGGCATTCGAGCACGGCAAAGGCCTCGGCAACATAGGGCGCATCGATCAGCTCGCCAGGTTTTGCGGTTAGTCCGGCAAGTTCGAATTCATTGACGCCATAGGGAACGGCAACGGAAGAATGGTTCATCTTCTCAACGATATGGCGACTGACGAGGTTGGCCGTAAAGACGCCGGTTTCCTCGACATTGCGCACGCTGTCCTTTCTGCCGGCAGAGGAGAACATCACCAACTTCGGCCGATCGCTGACGGCGTTGAAGAAGGAATAGGGCGAGAGGTTCAGCGAACCATCCCTGCCCTTGCTGCCGATCCAGCCGATCGGCCGCGGCGCCACGATCGCCTTGAACGGATCATGCGCCAGCCCATGACGATTGGTATCCGTCGTATAGAACATCACGCGTCCTCGCCGCCGACCCATGTTACCGTTTCGGCAAGTTCCGGGCGTGGGCGTTCGACCGGAGGAAAGCTTGTCGAGCCGATATGGATGAAGCCGGCGACCTTTTCGCCAGGCTGGACGCCGAGCAACGGATAGGCGCGCTGGTCGAAGGCAAACCATTCGGTCAGCCAATTGGAGACCCAACCATGGGCATTGGCCGCAATCAGCAGGTTCATGCAAAGCGCGCCGGCCGACATCAGCTGTTCCCATTCCGGGATCTTGAAATGCGGCGCCGCCTTGCTGACGACGGCGATGACCACCGGGGCACGGGTGAAACGAGTGCGTTCGACCTGAATCATTTCCTCAGACAGGTCAGGCTTAGCTTCCAGTGCAAGCTTCAATAGCTCTTCACCGATGCGAGCGCGTTCCTCGCCGCGATAGACGATAAAGCGCCAGGGCGCGAGCTTGCCGTGATCCGGCACACGCGAGGCCAACCGGAGAATCTCCTCGATCTCAGCCTTGTCCGGTCCCGGCTCCGACATCTGGAACGCAGGGATGGATCGGCGCACCGCGAGATAGTCGACCAGCTTGATATCGGTTTTCATTGAGGAACTGCCTTCATTTTGGCTTGTGGTATGATGAGGTCTTGAATTTGCCACCGCATTGGTTTTGAAGTGGCGTGTGTTTTATCGGAAGTCAATCGGTTGGTATCCATGTCAGGCATTTCATCCGCTCGCCGATTGAGCGCGGCTTTCGCAATGCTTGCGAGCATGAGTACCGCCGCCTCGGCACAGGATGCCTTCAAGGAATTCAAGCAGCTCGACGGCAGCGTCAAGATGCCGAAGCTCAATGCTTTCGTGGCCCCGAATGGCGAGAATTCGTCTGCGCGCACATTGCGCGACGTTTCCCTCGAAGCCAAACTCACGCCCCAGAGCGGCCCGCAGCAGCAGGGCCTTGCCTGGTACGTCTTCAGCCCGATAGCGGGAGCAGACGGCAAACTGCCGCTGGTTGCCAGCTCGCGCGGAGGCTCGGCCTCCTTTCACCTTTTGCCGGGCGATTACTTCGTCAATGTCTCTTTCGGCCGCGCCGGTGTCACCAAGCGGTTGAGCGTGCCTGAAAGCGGCGAGACCCAGAAGCAGACGATGGTTCTCGACGCCGGCGGCATGGTCTTGAATGCCGTATCCGGCCCCGATGTCCGTATCCCTCCAAACGAGCTGAGTTTCTCGATCTATTCGAGCGAGACCAAGGAAGACGGCGAACGCGGTCTTGTCATGGACGACGTCAAGCCGAATACGCTGGTCGGCCTCAGTGCCGGCACCTATCACGTCGTTTCCGAATATGGCGAGGTCAATGCCGTCATCCGTGCCGACATCCAGGTGGAAGCCGGCAAGGTGACCGAGGCGACCATTCAACACAGGGCGGCAAAGCTCACGTTCAAGCTGGTTTCGGATGCCGGCGGCGAGGCGATCGCCGATACGGCCTGGTCGATCCTCACATCTGCGGGCGATATCGTTGGCGAAAGTGTCAGTGCGTTTCCGACCATGGTGCTTGCGGAAGGCCGCTATACCGCAGTCGCCCGCAACAAGGACAAGATCTATCAGCGCGATTTCACGGTCGCCGCCGGCATGAATACGGATGTGGAAGTGCTGATGAAGCAGCAGCAGCCGCAGGATGCCGATACCGAACAGTCGGCCCGACAGCTGCCGATCCAGCTGCCGATCCAGATGCCGCCGATGCGCCAGAGCCAGACGCCGCCGGCCACGACCAACCAGCAACCGCTGCCCACCTATGAACAATTGGCGCCTGCCGCTGGTGGCGACGACGGCGATAGCATGGATTGACAGCGAAGCCCCGCGTTTGGTCGCCGGCTAGCGCTATCAGTGCAGTCACCGTTCGGTGATGAAAAGCTCGAAACCCTTTCCGCTCACCCGGCCTTACGCCGCAGCATCTTTCTAGGGGGTGCCATGGAGAAGACCGCTCCATAGAGCTTCGTCAGCAGGTCCTTGCGGTCACTGCCCTCGCTGAGGGCCTCCCAGCTCCTGGGAGCACCGATATGCGCTGTTATGGTGCTGCCGGAGAGACGCCGGAATTCACGGATCAGCAGCGAGATGCGCAAAGTCATCGAGATGCGGCTCGCCAGATGGAACAGCCGGCCGTTCTGCCCTTCGAAATAAATGGGAATGACGCTCGCACGCGCGGCCTGGATGAGTTTTGCCGGGAATATCTTCCAAGGCAGATCCTCTGCCCGGCCGAAACCTTTCTTGGCGGTTGCGACGCCGCCGGCCGGAAAGACGATGATCGTCGTGCCTTCCTTGAGCAGGCGAACGGCCTCGTGCCGCGTCTTCATGTTGATCGCCATCGCTTCCTTGGTTTCCTCGAAGGAGACCGGCAGCGAATAGTCGTGCATCTCAGGCACTTTCAACAATTCGTTATTGATCAGGACCTTGAAGGGGCGCCCCAATTGCTCGGCAAGCGCCAGCACCGCAATGCCGTCGCCGATGCCGTAGGGGTGATTGGCGACGATGACGATCGGCGCCTCGGGGATCTGGTTCGGCGGCCATTCGCCTTTGATGAGCAGGCGCACATCGATGAGATCGAGCATCTTGCCGAAAACCCGCTCGCTCTTGCCGACGATATCGGTGCGCCAGATATCATAGAGCCGGGCATAACGGTCTCGGCCGGAAAGGCCTTCGATGGAGCGGATGAACCAGCGCTTGATCCGCGTGTCCCGTTCGTTGGCGTAGGATAATTCTTTGAATTCCAAGTGCGCGACGGGGCTGCCCCGCTCCTATGGTCTCAGTTGCGTCACATGCTGCAGCCACAGCAACGCGTTGATTCATCAATTATATGAAAGTCGTATGTCAGTTCTCTGACGGCACCCTGAAGGTGCCGCCAGATACAGAAGCGTCAAGCCGCCTTGACGCGCCGTGCTTCGCGCTTGCGCAGAATGTCCGGCGGCGTTGCTTCGAGAGCAAGCGACGCGATCGCTTCGTCCAGTGACATCGAGGTCTGCGATTGGCTGCCGAGGCGGCGGATGTTGACCGAACGTTCCTCGGCTTCCTTCTTGCCGCAGACGATGATCACCGGAACCTTCGTCACCGAATGCTCGCGGATCTTGTAGTTGATCTTCTCGTTGCGGAAGTCGGTCTCGACATCGAGGCCGGCGTCGCGCAACGCTTCCGCTACTTCTTCGCCGTAGGCATCGGCTTCCGAGGTAATCGTCGCCACGACGACCTGCAGCGGCGAAACCCACAGCGGCATATGGCCGGCAAAGTTCTCGATCAAGATGCCCAGGAAGCGCTCCATCGAGCCGCAGATGGCACGATGGATCATGACCGGCTGCGTCTTTTCGGAGTGCTGGTCGATGTAAAAGGCACCGAAACGCTCCGGCAGGTTGAAGTCGACCTGCGTCGTGCCGCATTGCCATTCACGGCCGATGGCATCCTTGAGCGTATATTCGAACTTCGGGCCGTAGAAAGCGCCCTCGCCCGGCAGAATGCCGGTCTTGATGCGGCCTTCGGACTGCGCCTCGATCGTCTTCAGCACGTCCATCATCACGCTTTCGGCGCGATCCCAGAGCTCGTCCGAACCGACGCGCTTGTCGGGGCGAGTCGAAAGCTTGACGACGATCTCCTTGAAGCCGAAGTCCTCATAGACCGACAGGATGAGATCGTTGATCTTCAGGCACTCGGCCGCCATCTGCTCGTCAGTGCAGAAGATATGCGCATCGTCCTGCGTGAAGCCGCGCACGCGCATCAAACCATGCAGCGCACCCGAGGGTTCGTAGCGATGGACCGCACCGAATTCCGCAAGGCGGATCGGCAGTTCGCGATAAGACTTCAAGCCATGCTTGAAGATCTGGATATGGCCGGGGCAGTTCATCGGCTTCAACGCAAAGACGCGATCGTCATCGGTATCGTCGCCGGCGACGGTGACCTTGAACATGTTGTCACGGTACCAGCCCCAGTGACCCGAGGTCTCCCAAAGCGACTTGTCGAGCACCTGCGGCGCGTTGACTTCCTGATAATCGCCCTGCAGCCGCCGGCGCATATAGGACACCAGCGTCTGGAACATGCGCCAGCCCTTGCCGTGCCAGAAGACGACCCCAGGGCCTTCTTCCTGGAAATGGAACAGGTCCATTTCGCGGCCGAGACGGCGATGGTCGCGCTTTTCGGCTTCGGCAAGAATGTGCAGATAGTTGTCAAGATCCGCCTGCTCGGCAAACGCCGTGCCGTAAATGCGGGTCAGCATCGGATTGTTGCTGTCGCCACGCCAATAGGCGCCGGCAACCTTCATCAGCTTGAAGGCATTGCCGATCTGGCCGGTCGAGGCCATGTGCGGACCGCGGCAAAGATCGAACCAATCACCCTGGTAATAGATCTTCAGATCCTGACCTTCGGGGATGGCATCGACCAGTTCCACCTTGTAGCGCTCGCCCTTGGCGGCAAAGACTTCCCTCGCCTTCTCGCGCGACCATATTTCCTTGGTGAACGGCTTGTTGCGCTGGATGATCTCGCGCATCCGCTTCTCGATGACCGGGAGGTCATCGGGTGTGAAAGGCTCGTTCTTGGCGAAATCGTAGTAAAAGCCGTTTTCGATGACCGGACCGATCGTCACCTGCGTTCCCGGCCAGAGCTCCTGAACGGCTTCGGCGAGAACGTGAGCAGTGTCATGGCGGATCAGTTCCAGCGCGCGGTCGTCCGAGCGGGTAATGATCTCGATCCTGCCGTCGGTCACCGGATCGGAAAGGTCGCGGACCGTGCCGTCGAGCGCAATGGCGACAGCCTTCTTGGCCAGCGACTTGGAAATGGATTCGGCGACATCGCGACCGGTCGTGCCGGCAGCAAAGCTGCGCACGGAACCATCGGGAAATGTCAGGGAAACGGATTGGGACATCGATATTCTCCTTGTCCAGTCCCGCCAACGAATGCGGGTGGTTTAGTGGAAACGATCACGTATCCGCATCGTTGCGGACAAATGACCGCGTGCCTGATAAAGGCTTTTCACCTGTTAGTCAAAGGACAGAGAGTTTGGGAGCCCTACAAATCGAGCGGCCCTTTGTCCGTTGGATGAGGGGAACTCGGAGCAGGCTTCTGTAAAAAATAGATAATGAGGCTGAGAACCCAAAAGAAAAGCAAAAAATAGTAAAAATGTATTCTAAAGAGGCTTTTGATGATTGCGGCGCTGACAGAATCATTCGGGTGAAAGCCAATCCAAGCGAACCGGCCGTTGTAATTGTCGAACTTGTCTAGCCACATAAAAAATACGGCGAAACCTACAAGCAAAACCGGAAGTGTTAGGGATACTTTCTTGAGTTTGTAATTTCGCAAACCTTTGGCTGACCAAATTAAAAGAGCGGCAAGACCTAAAAATAATGTCAGGCTCGCTATCGATCTCACTCCGAAGAAAATACATTGATCCCGCTCGGTATAGAATAAGCTCGGCATTTCCGAGAGAACGGTAACGTTTGGCGGCCAGAGATCACGTAAAAATGGATTGTCGCGGAAATAGCAAGCAGCGGATTGCAGCTGGTAGCGGAACAGTGCCCAAGCCACGATCGTCACAAGAAGCGAGACACCCCACACAGACATAAGCACTTGGCCGCGTTTGTTCGCAGCGGCGATTTTTGCCTGCAACTCCTCTTTGGGATCTTTTGAGATATCCTCACCCAACGCGTTCCCATCCATATCTGTCGCCGTGACTATGTTTGAACACCAGATCACAAGATCGGTACGATAGCAAAATCATACCTCTAGGGCTTCTAAATATTGGCTCTTCCTTAGCGTCCGATCATCTCCGCCAGACCACGTACCGTGTTCCAGTTTCGCATCGTTCCAACGCCAAGCCGCTTAGTCGTCAGAGCCGGCAACATCTTCGTCTCGCTGGCCTTGAGCCCAAAATCGATCCAGAGATCACCATGGACAATGGCCATACGTTCGCCCTGTCGGTACTTCGCTAGCATATCGAGAATTTCGGGGTCGAGCGGTTGACGCATCACACGAATGATGACCTCGCTGCCGATGCCATCGAGGAACGGATTGCTCTCGGCGAGCCTCAGCCATGTCTCGGCATCTCGCACAATGATGTCGACATGCTTGCCGAAGGCTGCGGCGAAGCCGGCTTCGAGTTTCGACTCGATCGCAGCGATCGGCTGAGACTCCGCTTCGAAAACAAGATTGCCGGTCGCAACGAGCGTGCGGGGATTGCGAAAGCCAAGCCCTTCCGCCATCGCCTTCAGATCGTTCATCACGATCCGGCGACGGGCGCCGAGCCCGATGCTGTATAGCAACGCCACGTAAACGCTCATGCGGTCAGGCGACCTTCTGTCCGAGGCGGAAATAGCGCCAGGGAGTCCACCAGTGATAGCGACTATTGAGCTCGGTCGGCACCGGGTCGAGCCCGCTCGTTCCGCCAGGCCCGCAACGCGCGACGCGAAATAGGGCCATCCAGCCGCCCGCCCAGAGCCCGTGGCGGGCAACCGCCTCATAGCCATATTCCGAACAGGTCGGAATGTGGCGGCAGGAATTGCCGATAAAGCCGGAAAGTGTCAGCTGGTAGAGGCGAATAAAACCCATGCCCAACAGCCGGTCCGGCGTCTTCCGGAACGGGCTGGAATAGTTGCGCGACTTGACCGGCTTGTCGCCGGACGGTGATACGTGAGGTCGCGCAGACCTCGAAGGAGCGGCACCGCCCTCATCTTCATCGTCATCCTGCATGAGACAGAATTGGCACATCGCACGAAGCCCCTATCAAACAGCTTCTGCAGCCTTGGCGATACCGCCCGCCCGCGCCGCTTCGATCTGGCCGATCGCATCCACGACGGCATCGAATGTCAGCATGGTCGAAGCGTGACGGGCCTTGTAATCCCTGACCGGCTTTAGATAGCGCATGTCTTCGAAACGCCCCTCAGGCCCCTCGCCGTCGGCCTTGAGCATGGCGAGCATATCCTCGCGGGCCTTGCGTACTTCGTCTGCAGTAGCGCCGACCACATGGCGCGCCATGATCGAAGATGACGCCTGGCCGAGCGCACAGGCCTTGACGTCATGGGCAAAATCGGTCACCACATCGCCGTCCATTTTCAGCCAGATTTTTACGCGAGAACCGCACAGTCTGGAATGGGCCTGGGCGCTGGCATCGGCGTCAGGAAGACTGCCGATGCGGCCGATATTGCCGGCAAACTCTAGGATTTTGCTGTTGTAGATGTCGTCCATCACAGATTTTGCTCCGATGCACCTGTTCGTGTTTCGTAACAAAAAACACAGCGTGTCCGTTTAGGACACTTTCACAGGGACAATGCCATACTATATGTATGTCGTTCGAAGACCATCGAAATGCAATGGTCTTCTGTAAGTTTGATGGGAAACCGTGCAGGACGGCAGGCTTGTCCGCCAGCCAGAACGCCCCGGAGCCCGCCAAAGGTACAAAATCTCCGTACCTCGGGGAATGCCAGTGGCGAGTCCGACAAGATGATATCCGCACAGCGGATCAGGAGAACCACAGGTAATGGACGCCATTGTAAAGAATTTTCCGCAAGTCACTGATTCCGAACGCCCGTCGCAGCAGGAAGCTGAAGACGCAATCCGCGTTCTCCTTCGCTGGGCCGGTGATGATCCGCGTCGCGAAGGCCTGCTCGATACGCCTGCGCGCGTTGCCAAGGCCTATCGCGAGCTGTTCGGCGGCTACGAGCTGAATCCCGAGGATGTGCTCGGCCGCACTTTTGAAGAAGTCTCGGGCTACGACGATATCGTTCTTGAGCGGGACATCCCGTTCTATTCGCATTGCGAACATCATATGGTGCCGATCATCGGCAAGGCGCACGTCGCCTATCTGCCGAGCGGTCGTGTCCTCGGCCTGTCGAAAATCGCCCGTGTCGTCGATATTTTTGCGCGTCGCCTGCAGACGCAGGAAGCCATGACGGCCCAGATCGCCAATGCGATCGACGAGTCCCTGCGTCCGCGCGGCGTCGCCGTGATGATCGACGCCGAACATATGTGCATGTCCATGCGCGGCATAAAGAAGCAGGGTTCCTCGACGCTGACGATGACCTTCACGGGTGCCTTCAAGGCCGATCCGGCCGAGCAGGCTCGTTTCATGTCCTTGGTCCGGGGTCGCTGACCGGGCTTCAACGAAAGAGCCGGAAATGAACCTGATTTTCAATGCTCCTTCCGAAGATAAATCCGAGTTGGAGGATGCAGGCGATTTCACGCCCCGTTTCGACGATCGCGGCCTGATCACCGCGATCGTGACGGATGCGCATGATGGCGAATTGCTGATGGTCGCGCACATGAATGCCGAGGCGCTCGCGCTGACGATCAAGACCGGCACGGCGCATTATTTCAGCCGCTCGCGCGGTAAGATCTGGAAAAAAGGTGAAACCTCCGGAAACCTTCAGACGGTGAAGGAAATCCGAACGGATTGCGATCAGGATGCAATCTGGCTGAAAGTGGAGGTCGCCGGACATGATGCGACGTGCCATACTGGCCGCCGTTCCTGCTTCTACCGAACAGTTGAGCTCGAAGATGGGAAGCCGGTGCTGAGCGTGGTCGACGATCACCTGCATTTCAATCCGGAAGAAGTCTACAAGCAGTAGACCTATCGGTGATGGTGTTTCAACAAGCCACAACCAGTATACGATTTGGAAACGAAAAAGGGACAGTATTTTAGCCGAGGCAAACGGAGCCTCGGAGGAGGCGTAAAAATGCTGAATTGGGGGTTGAATCGTCACATCGGCGGACAGAGCTCGACCGGTTCAGGCCTTACGCAGGATACGTCTACCCCGCTTCTCCCTCCCGCCCCTCCAAAAAAAGTAAAGATTGCCTTGGCGCTTGGCGGTGGTGCTGCGCGTGGCTGGGCGCATATCGGTGTTTTGCGTGCACTCGACGAAGCCGGCATTGCAGTCGGCATGATTGCCGGCACATCGATCGGCGCCCTCGTCGGTGGCTGTTATCTTGCGGGCAAGCTTGACGAACTTGAGGCCTTCGCGCGTTCGCTGACCATGCGGCGCATCGCCAGCCTGCTCGACCTCACCATCGGCGGAAGCGGATTGTTCGGTGGCATGCGGCTCACCAAGCGCATGCAGGAACATCTGGAAGGATTTTCCATCGAAGATCTCGACCGTCCCTTCGTCGCCGTCGCGTCGGAGTTGAACACAGGCCATGAAGTCTGGATTGCCAACGGCTCTCTCATCACTGCGCTCAGGGCATCATATGCCCTGCCTGGCATCTTCGAGCCGGTGCGCTCCAACGGCCGTACGCTGGTCGATGGCGCCCTGGTCAATCCGGTGCCGGTTTCGGTCTGCCGAACTTATGAACAGACGTTGGTGGTTGCGGTAAACCTGCACTACGATCTCTATGGCCGGTCCGCGGTGGTCAAGCACAATGTCGGCTCGCCCAACGGCGATCTGCTGCGCCGCGAGGATGCGCCCGCCATGAAACTTGGCATGACGGGTGTCATGGTGCAGGCTTTCAACATAATACAGGACAGAATTGCGCGTGCGCGCCTTGCCGGCGACCCGCCCGATCTGGCGTTGCATCCGCGCCTCAGCGATATCGGCCTTTCGGAATTTCATCGTGCTGGCGAAGCAATAGAACGCGGCTATGAGGAAGCATCGGCAAGATTGACCGAGATCCGGCGCATGCAAGAAGCCTACGCGCGTTAAGCCTTGAAAAACGCAATCGGCGCTTTGCTGGGAATTCAGGCCGTTGCTTACCGCAGGCGATCCACCGCGCCGATTGCTTCGGTCACGCCGAACCGCTTCTTACCCGGCGATATAGGCCTTGATCTGCTCGGCCTCGAGTTCGATCTCACGGATGCGCCATTTGACGACGTCGCCGATGGAGATGATGCCGGAAAGCTTGCCTTTCTCCTCAACGGGAACGTGACGGAAGCGGCGCATCGTCATCAGTTCCATCAATTCGTCGGTCGTCGTATCTTCCTTACAGCGATGCACCTTGGCCGTCATCATCGATGCGATCGGCTTGTCGAGGCATTCCTGCCCCTGCTTGGCAACGGCATTGACCACATCCCGCTCGGTGAAGATGCCGGAAATCTTGCCGCCCGGTCCGACGACCACGATGGCGCCGATGCGATTCTCATTGAGAATCTTCGCGGCCTCGGCAACGGTCGTATTACCGCCCGTCGTCACGACGTCGCGGCCCTTGGCTTCAAGTATGGCCTTTACGGAAACTGACATTCGATCCTCCCATCTCGAAAGCATGATGAACACCTGAAGCGTCCGATATGTTCCGAAATTACCCCCGGAGCTCAAACCGGCGCCTCGCCCGTCGGTCGGTCGATCTCCTCATCCCACGACCGACGGATAGCAATGGTGCGCCTGTGTCAGTAAGAAAGCAACAGCTCATTCATCGAGTGGTAAAGCTTCCTGAGCTTCCACGGGCGGCTGCCGGTCGAAGGGTGCAAAAAGCAGGAATCCGAACAGGAATCCGCCAATATGAGCATCCCAGGCCACCGGCTGCGAGCTGTCGCCCGCAAGATTGATGCCGAAGGCGACGAGTGCATTACCGGCGACCCACATGACGATATAGGCGACGACGGTACGGCTTCGAAGCGACTCCAAGATGCTGAGGCGCGGATTGAGATGCGCCTGCCGCATGGAAACTCTGCGACCGTCCATGGCCGGAAACGCAAAGCGGCAAGCTGCCCCCATCAGCGCCGAGACGACTCCGGATGCACCGATCAAAAGCGTCTGGTCTCCCCAATAAAGCGCTGCATGCAGGAAGGCGGAAGCGGCGGAGGAAAAAATCCAGAAATTCACATAGCGCAGCGCGCCGATGCGTCGCGCCACGGGCGCAGCAAAGACCATCAGCCAGAGACTGTTGAAGACGATATGCTCGATCCCGCCATGCAGCAGCGAATAGGTGACCGGCGTCCAAAGCCATTCCAGCCCCTGCTGCGACAAGGGGAAGGCATAACGGGCCGGGATGAAGCTGAAGGTGAAATAAATCCAGTTCAACGTATCGTCCGACCACGAGGGCAGGTTCATGACCGCGAAGATGACGATCAGAACAGCAAGACTCGCCAGAATCGCGGGAGGCAGATTGAAGGCGGGCACATGCTGCTGCGGCCGCGGATTTTCCGGCTCTGGGCGCGGCAGCTGTTCATCGTCCATGTCTTGCTCAGCTTATCAATAGAGGTCTTCGACACATACCGCAGCAAAAATCAAAAAAAAAGCCGCCCGCAGTATGGGGCGGCGCGCCGGGATGCTCCTCTCCGGATTGGACCACGCTGGTCCGTCCGGCGCCCGGGAAATTCGTGCTGAAGGTCACTTGGTGAAGTGATGAACAAAGCCTTACACCGACCATCGGGCGGAGCAAGCGAAACCCCTTGTTAACCCTAATGGCCCGGTTCTGGCATGGAATTCGCAACGGTGGAGTCGAGGGCAATGAATGCCTTTGTATTTGAAATGAAATGGGACACGGACGCATTATGCGCCAGAAGACGAGCATCGATATATTTACCTATTGGGAGCATATACGCGGCAACGCTGATGCCCCCTTGCGCAATTTGATACAGCCATCGGCGATCGGACATATTCTTCCCGAGCTGTTCATCCTGGAAAACACCGCCGACGACAATCCCCGCTTCCGTCTGGCCGGTACGGCGATCTGCAACCTCATGGGGCGCGAGATTCGCGGCGAGAATTTCGCGGCGCTCTGGGCTGGCAGCCAGCAGGACGATCCGGTGCACATCGCCGCCGGCGTGATGAGGCACGTGGTTCCCGCATCGATCCATGCAACGGGATATTGCATCAGTGGCCGCAGCATGACCTTCGAGCTGATATTGCTGCCGGTTCGAACATCGAGCGACACTTGCGACAGACTGCTCGGCTGCCTCACGCCCACCGTTTACACGACATGGCTCGGCAATGAGCGCCTGGAATTTCTGGCGCTGGACCGCAGCCGCCTGCTTCGCGACCGCCCCGTCCGGCTCGTGAATGCGCCGCCGCATCCCGATCCGACAGATCTTCTGCCGCATCAGCGAAGCACCAGCCTGGGCGAATGGATGCGCCGAAAGTTAATTCAAGCAAAAAATGGGCGCGAGAGAGCTGGAATTGACCCAGCTCGGAACAAAATCGACGATCATCTCTAAGCCATGCCTTGGGAAAGACAACCTTACTTTAAGGAGTTGCGGCTAATAGTTGGAAGAGACGCAATAGGGTTCAAGACGCTTCATGCACTCATTCCAACCGGCCCATGCGACGCGGCCCAACCAAATGACAGGCAATGCTGTTCGCAATGATCAGCGGACCTTTCAACGGGTTCCGATCAATATGCAGGGTCGCCTGATGCTGGCTAATTACGAGGAGTTCGAGTGCCTGGTCACCGAGATGTCGCCGGGCGACCTTCATGTCACCTGCCTGGGACGTCCGCGCGCCGACGAGCGCGTTGTCGCCTATATCGATCACCTTGGCCGCGTTGAAGGCAATGTCGTTGCCGTCGATGGCCGCGGTTTCACCATGTCGATCAATGCGACCGAGCGGAAACGCGAAAAGCTTGCCGCCCAATTGACCTGGCTTGCCAACAAGCACGAACTTGGCCTGCCGGAAGATCGCCGCCATGATCGCCTGACGCCGCGCAACACCCGCTGCGAGCTTACGCTCGACGACGGTACGCAATATGTCTGCCGCATCATGGACCTCTCGCTCTCGGGTGCCGCGGTCGATGTCGAGATACGCCCCACGATCGGGACGCCGGTGCGCCTCGGCAATATGCGTGGCCGCGTCGTTCGCCATTTCATGGAGGGCGTGGCGATCGAATTCCTTTCGCTGCAGTCGCGCGAGACCTTGCGCGAATTTCTCTGATATTGTCATCCTCCTGTCACGCGGCGTCGCGAAACAGCGATGCCTGTCTTCTTCTCAACGCGTGACGGCAAATGCTTTACCCGGATACAATTCCTTTTGACGAAGGCCTGCTTGAGGTCGGTGACGGCCAGCGGATTCATTGGACGCAATCAGGCAACCGGCAAGGAAGGCCTGTCCTTATCCTGCACGGCGGTCCGGGTTCAGGAAGTTCGGCCGGAACGCGACGTTATTTTGACCCGCATTACTATCGAATCATTCAGTTCGACCAGCGCGGCTGCGGTGACAGCCTTCCGCATGCGTCGGAACCGGCGATCGATCTCTCGGCCAACACGACATGGCATACGATTGCCGATATCGAGCAATTGCGGTTGCGTCTCCGCGTTGAAAGCTGGATCCTATTCGGCAATTCCTGGGGCTGCACGCTTGCGCTCGTCTATGCCGAAACCCATGCGCAACGGGTGGAAAGCTTGCTCCTCGTCGGCATTACCATGACGAGACAATCGGAAATCGATTGGCTCTATCAAGGTCTTGGCCGGTTCTTTCCGGAGCAATGGGCACGCTTTCGCGCTGCCGTGCCCGAAGAGGATCGCGACGATGATCTCGTCGCTGCCTATTATCGCCTCCTGCTTAACCCAGATCCCGCAATCCACGTGAGAGCTGCAAGAGACTGGCACGAATGGGAGGGCGCCTCGATCCTGATCGATCCGCGCGAGACCCTCCCATCTCGGTGGTCCGATGCTCGCTATCTGACGGCCCGTGCCCGGATCATCACCCACTACTTCCACCATCTGGGCTGGCTCGAGGAACGGCAGATCCTGCGCGACATCCATCGGCTCGCCGGTATCCCCTGCACGATGATTCAGGGCCGTATGGATCTCGAGGCGCCGCTGGTAACCGCCTGGGAATTGTCGCAAGCATGGCCAGAGGCGGAACTGGTGATCGTTGCGAACGCGGCCCACTCGCCGGCCGTCGCGGAGATGGCTGCCGCGATCATTCGCACAACCGACGGGCTTCGCCCCAACGGCCGACAATAAAAATCAAAAATATTTTTTGAGCCGGCTTTCCCAAAATGGGACAGATCGAGGTTCTTGCGGTCATTTCCGGCACTCGGCAGGCCTATCGCGAGGTGGGCTCTGTATCAATACAACACGGTTGCTGCCCAAATCTGCACCCGGACGTTAACGATCCTCATTGTTGAAAACCGTTCCGAAACAGCCGGATATCAAACTCTCGCTTTGCTGCACTTCATACCAAAATTCCTCAAATTTTAATCGAATTTGCCGCAAACTTGAATCAAGTTTTCTGCGTGTTTTATGAGAATTTTCTCCAGATTTGATTCAACTAAGCCATTAATTTAACTGCGCAATTTTGCGTCAGATAAAATCACGCGTGTCATTCTGATCCCAATAAAACAGGGACAGGGACATGAACTTTCAAATCGCACTTCGCGGCCTTGCCGCTCTGGCGCTTTCCGCTCTTGGCTTCTTCGGTGCGGCCCAGGCGGCACCCGCCAACATGACGATAACAGGCGACGCTGCTCCTCCGATCGGCCATTACGAATTCTGCAAGGAAAATCCGCGGGAATGCACCTATTCCGGTGGCGATGCAGGGCCGATGATCCTCAATGAGGATAGCTGGAAGACTATCCTGAAGGTCAATTACACGGTCAATACCACCATCAAGCCGATGACCGATATGGAGCTTTACGGCGTTGAGGAAAAGTGGGCGATCCCGACCACCGCCGGTGACTGCGAGGATTTCGCGCTCCTGAAGCGCAAGCAGCTCATCGATGCCGGCTTCTCGCCTTCCGATCTGCTCATGACCGTCGTGCTGCAGCCGAACGGTGAAGGCCATGCCGTTTTAACCGTCCGCACGGATCGCGGCGATTTCATTCTCGATAACATGCGCAACAAGGTGAAGCTCTGGTCCGAAACCGAGTATACCTTCCTCAAGCGCCAGTCCGCCGACCACCCGGCTCGCTGGGTCAAGATCCAGGATGGCCGCGCCGTCGCAGTCGGCAGCTTGAAATAAGCGTTCTTCACAGGATCATCGGCGACCTAGCGTCGATGGTCAAAGTCAGAGGCCCGGTCTCGTCCCCTGATTTCTGTCCAGGCCGGTGCCTCTGAGCCGTTCCCACTGTCCCAGGGAACGGCTCTTTTTCGTTTAATGAGTGGGCCTAAAGCTAAGGCTGAAAATACCCGAAGAATTTAAGTGCGCCATTAGCATGGCTTGCGACACATATTTAACCGTCGGTTAACCATCGTGGCGCCAATCATCATTTCCAACGAGACTCAAAAAAGTCAGGCGCCGCGAGGCTTTGCCGTCGATGATGGCGACCTGAGCGGAAGGAAATGAAGGCAAGAGTATGGCTCCTCCTCTGTCATCCGCCGCAATGATCGAAGAAAGACCGCTGATATCGAGCGGCTTTGTCTATCGGTTCACGGCCGGTGTCGCCGTTCTGGCAGCCTTGACCGTAGCCATATCCGTTGGTGGACACTGGCTTGGTGAGAAAATTTCGCTGGCAGGGCATACGACGGATAGCAAGCCCATCTCTGTCACGATCGGCGACGACACAATGCGTCTGGCTGCAAACACCATTCGCTTTCCGAGCGAACGTTCGGACGGTATGGCCGAACGTGTCGATCTCTATCTGACCTGGCCGCAGATGCAGGGCTATAGCGAAGCCGATCGCATGCGTTTCGACGATATCTCGCAATCGTCCTCACTGATCTTCCTGCAAATCAGCCAGAGCACAATGTCCCATGACATGTCCGGCCGGCTCGGTCCGATCTATTCGCAACTAATGGATGGGGCGGCCTATGCCGGCCCCTTCGGCCTGACCGCACATCGGCTTCGTGCGGATGCCGGCTACAACGACGAAATCCTTCTGACGGCGCCGCGGCCTGACGAGACCGATTATGTCGTGCGCTGTCTCCTGCCCTCCTCGCCCACGCTGGCAACCAGCGGCGATTGCCAGAGGGACATCAAGGTCGGTAAGGATTTGAGCGTTCTCTACCGCTTTTCCAGCAATCAGCTGGGTGACTGGCGCGCCATGGATGCCGCGGTCCAGAACTTCGTCAAAACGCGTCTTGTGGATAATGCCGTACCTGCGACGACAGCTGTGGGCGGCCGCTAAAATGGCGCAGAAACCTGAAACCAACTGTTCATCATAAACCGATTGGTAACGCTAAGCCTCTACTGTCGAACGGAATGGCCGTTCATGGAGGCGGCGGCCGGATAATCGAGAATGTAAATGCAAGCAGAGAGTGATTTAGTGTCCAGATCCATTCTTTCCGTTTCGTCGTCTCAAACCGGTAAGATTCTGGCGAGAGCGCTTGTTGGTTTTTCGATCGCAACGGCGACAGTCACGGTGACTGTCATTGACGCGAGCGCGGCCGGTCCGAAATATGCCGGTATCGTCATCGATGCCAATACCGGCAACGTTCTCTACAGTGAAAACGCCGACACGCTGCACTATCCGGCCTCGCTGACCAAGATGATGACGGTCTATCTAACCTTCGAAGCGCTCGAAGCCGGCCGCATCACCCTCGACACCCCCGTCGTGTTTTCGAAGAACGCTGCAGCACAGGCGCCGACCAAGCTCGGTATTGGAGCCGGCCGCTCCGTGACTGTTCGTGAGGCGATTCTCGGCATCGTCACCAAATCTGCCAATGATGCCGCAATGGCGCTTGGCGAAATGCTTGGCGGTTCGGAGGAAGGCTTTGCCCGGATGATGAACGATAAGGCGCGAGCGCTCGGCATGACGCGCACGACCTATCGCAACCCGAACGGCCTGCCGAACACGGCGCAGATGACGACAGCGCGCGATCAGGCCCGCCTTGGCATCGCCTTGCGCGAGCATTTCCCGGAATATTACGGTTTCTTCTCCGAAACGAGCTTCCGGCTGGGCAATCGCACGATCCTCGGTCACAATCGCCTGGTTGGCTCCGTGCGCGGCGTCGACGGCATCAAGACTGGTTACACGCGTGCCGCCGGCTATAATCTCGCAACCTCCGTGAAAGTCGATGGTCGCTCCATCGTTGGTGTCGTCCTTGGCGGCGCTTCGACGCCGGCTCGTGACAACCAGATGCGCAAGCTGATCGCTGACTATCTGCCTAAAGCATCGACAAAGCATATTGATTCCAATGTGATCGCACAGGTCCCGGCCGCAACGCCCAATGTGCAGGCAGCCAGCGCACGCATGGCGGATATCAGCCGCGCAAAGATCAAGAATGGCGGAACGACCGAAGTCGCCGATTCCAACCCTTCCAGTGCGGCGGCCTTCGCAGCGGTAACGCCGCAGTCTTCCTCCTCCAATCCACTGCTTTCGGCGAAACCGGAGTCCGTGAAGCGGCCAGCCTATGACGAAACGGCCTCCGCCGGATCGTCGGACGATGCCGATGAGGATGAGATCGATACCGTAACGACTGCATCAACCTCCAAGAGCGATACGAATCTCGCGAAGCTGCAGCGGACCGAAAAGACAGAGAAGGTTGCAAAAGCAGCCAAAGGCGAGCGCGGGCCGACTGGCTGGGTCGTGCAGATCGGCATTTCCTCCAGTAAGGATGGCGCAACCGACCTGCTTGATACGGCTAAGACCAAGGGTGGCAAGGCGCTGCGTTCGGCAAAGCCCTATACAGTCGCCTTCGATGGCGGTTACCGCGCCCGTTTTGGTGGTTTCGAAGATCAGAGCGAAGCGGTGAATGCCTGCAAGGCGCTCAAGCGAGCTGGCGTCAAGTGCTGGGCGAGCACGGAATAGCAATGTGGCCGGTGTTTTCGCGCCGCATGATCTGAAGATTGGTCGGGCCTTCTGTTGCGCCCGATCCTCCGGTTCCGAATGTCAAACGGGCCGGCCCTGAGTTTGTAACGTGTACGGGGTTTTGAAATGGCAATGAACGAGAACTTTCCCGGTTTCTCGCTCGACGGCGGGGGCAAGATGAAACCGAAGGGCTTTGCTCTTCATCCGCTGCATGAGGCGGCGATGCGGCTAGCGGACCTAGGTCTCAGCCGTTCGCGTTCGCGCAACAAGACGAAAGACCTGATCGGCATCCTGCTTTGCCATGGCGCACGCGCCTGGCGTTATTCGCAGCCGGAAGCACATATTCATCTGCACATCACCGCCCCGACCGGCCGTGCGCCGATCATGATGCGACTGCGTTAAAGCAATCCGAGTTCGGAAAGTTCCCGCCGCAGATCGGCGGGCAATTCGGCTGCCGCGCCGAGACTGTCGAGATCGCGCGGCACGTCGTCCTGCGGCAGGTACCGCCAGCCCTGAAATGGCCGCTTCGGCTGCCCTGTCGTCTCGACAACGCTCGGGTCGAGAATAAGCCGGCAGCGCTGAATGCCGTCCGCGTCGGTGAAGGTTTCGATGCCAAGCAATTTCTGCCGCGCCTGCACCTGCCCTTTGATCACCCAATAAAGCGAACCGCCGTCCAACAGCTCGTCTACCCGTTTCGGCACCATGCGCGTCGTGTGGGTTGTATGCGGCTCGAGCCCAGCAGCAATGGCGTTCATTGCCCGCTCGGAAACCCATTCGCGCAGATCATCCAGCGAATCCGCGCCCACGCACAATTTAATGAGATGCAAAGCCATAATGCCGTTGAAGTCCTTTTGACCGGCAGCGTCAAGCTTTTCACTGCGGACATCCACAGAGTGGGTAACATCACCTGAAAGCGCAAGAGGTGATTCTCGGAGGCGATTATGAGCGGTGCATCGGATTACCCGGCCAATGAGTGGACAACAGTGGATGATCCCGGCCGGTTCGGCTGGTCCAGCACTGCTCTCGCGAACGCCTACCGTTATGCGCAGTCGATCGGATCGTCCGCGATCATGATCGTGCAAGATGGCTTGATTATGAGCTCATGGGGTAAGATTGCCGACGTGACCGGCATCGCCTCCATGCGCAAAAGCCTGTTGAGCGCATTGATTGGCACGCATGAGATCGAGGGCACGATCGATTTGGCAATGACTCTGGCCGAACTGGATATCGATGATTGCGAACCAGCGCTGACACCGAAAGAGAAGCAGGCGACGATCGCTGATCTTCTGATGTCGAGGTCGGGTGTTTATCATGCCGCCGCCGACCAGGACCCGGCCCTTTTGCCTCCACGAGGTATCCATGCTGCCGGAGAGCAATGGTTTTACAACAATTGGAGCTTCAATGTCCTGGGCGGCATCCTCCAGCAACTGAGCGGCGTTCCAATTGCCGAGGATTTTTTCCGTCGCATTGCAATCCCGCTTCAGATGCAGGATTTCCGGCCGGAACACTTCTATTTCAAGACGATTCCTCAATCGATACATCCTGCCTATAAGATCAGAATGTCCGCGCGTGACCTGGCACGCCTGGGCGTGCTTCTGGCGAATGACGGCCGATGGCGCGATGCGCAAATCATTCCGGCGGAATGGATCAGCAGAAGCATCGCGCCTTATACGGATCTCGGGCGAGGTGCAGGTTTCGGCTATAGCTGGTGGATCGGGCGATACACATTGCAGCCGCTAACCGCATTCGACGGCGAAGTTGTCAAAGACAAGCCATTCTACTGGGCATCCGGCATGGGAAACCAATATCTCATGGTGTTTCCGGACTTAGCGACGGTCCTGGTTCACAGAGTAAACGACACCAATAATGGGCCGAGCAGCGCTCAAATCGAGCAATTGCAAGCCATGCTTTTGGGCAGCCGCGTGGCCGGCATCCCCCTCACCACGCCTATAAGCAAATGATCTGCTCCCAAGATCGCGTTTCGACCTTGGGCCACATCAGCATTCCACGACATTGACGGCGAGGCCGCCAGTCGAGGTTTCCTTGTATTTCTCGCTCATGTCGTGACCCGTCTGGCGCATGGTTTCGATGCAGGCGTCGAGTGGTACGAAATGCTGGCCGTCGCCCTTGATCGCAAGCGAAGCGGCAGTGACCGCCTTGACTGCACCAAGTGCGTTACGCTCGATGCAAGGCACCTGCACCAGGCCGGCGATTGGGTCGCAGGTCATGCCGAGATGGTGTTCAAGCGCGATTTCCGCGGCATTCTCGATCTGCTCCGGCGTCGCCCCCATGACAGCGGCAAGTCCCGCAGCCGCCATCGCGGCCGCCGAGCCCACCTCGCCCTGACAGCCGACTTCGGCGCCTGAGATCGAGGCGTTGTGCTTGATGATGCCGCCGACGGCGGCGGCGGTCAGAAGATAGTTGCGAATGCCGTCCTGATCCCAATCCTCGTGGAAATGCTGATAATAGCGGATCGTTGCCGGAATGACGCCTGCCGCTCCATTGGTCGGCGCGGTGACCACGCGGCCGCCGGCCGCATTCTCTTCATTGACGGCCATGGCGTAGACGCTGAGCCAGTCATTGGCGAGCAGCGGATTGATGCGGTTGCTGCGCCATTCTTCCTGCAATTTATCATGGATGGCACGCGCACGCCGGCGCACCTTCAGGCCACCAGGCATGATGCCATCGACCTTGAGGCCACGATCGATGCAGCTGCTCATGGCCGCCCAGATGCGGTCGAGGCCGGCATCCAGCTCTTCGGCGCTCATATGCGTCTCTTCATTGGCGCGCTTCATCTGCGCAATCGAAAGGCCGGAACGCTCGGACATTTCGAGCATCTGCTTGGCACTGGCGAAGGGGAACGGAACACGCTCGCCGGCTGGGGCAGGCTTTTTCCGGTCGGCCTTCATCTGCTCCAATTCTGTATCGGTGACGACGAAGCCGCCGCCGACGGAATAATAAATGCGCTTGACCAGTAGGCGCTCGTCCTTGTCGAAGGCGGAGAAGCTCATGCCGTTGGCATGACCGGGCAGCGGCACCTTCTTGTCGAAGATGAGATCTGTCTTGGGCTGGAATCGATAGGCCGGATGGCCTGGCGGCGTGATGCGCCCGCTGCGCTCCACTTCGTCGATAATGGCATCCATATGATCGGGATCGACACTATCAGGCTTCTCGCCCATCAGGCCGAGAATAACCGCCCTGCCCGTGCCGTGGCCAATGCCCGTGTGGGCGAGCGAGCCATGCAGGCTGACCTTGATCGACTCGACATGCACATTCGAAGACGGACGCGGCCATTCGTTCGAAAGAACGAGGTCGAGGAAGCGATTCGCGGCCGACATCGGCCCCATCGTGTGCGAGCTGGACGGTCCCACACCGATCTTGAACACATCGAAAACTGAGAGAAACATGGACCTTTGGTGCCTCCAGGCAAATCGATTTCCGGCAAGGCTACGCTATCGGGGCAAGCTTGCACGGCGATTGGCCGACATCGGATTTCATGGCAGCGACATTACATATAGGCATTCGGGGAAGCAAACAGAAGGCCATTGCACGCGGCCCGCGCTGCGCTACAGTCCACATCGGATTGATCTGGAGAATCTCCCTTTATGACGACTGCCGACTATGTCGCCCTCGCCCTCTTCATCCTTCTCTGGGTCGCGCTGAACTGGATCGTCAGCAGCGCCAGCTTCTTCAATCGTACAAGCCTGACGCTGGCAATGAACGAGCGTCGCCGCGAATGGATCTACAACTCCCTTCGCCGCGACCTGAAGATGATCGACACACAGATCCTCTCAGGCCTGCAGAACGGCACCGGCTTCTTCGCCTCCACCTCGATCTTCGCCATCGGCAGCTGCTTTGCGTTGCTCGGCGCCACCGACAAGATCAATGCCTTCTTCTCCGACATGCCCTTCATCTTCAACGGCGGCCGGACAGCTTTCGAAATCAAGGTGGCCGGGCTTGCCTGTCTCTTTGGCTATGCCTTTTTCAAGTTCGGTTGGGCCTATCGCCTATTCAATTACTGCACCATTCTCTTCGGCTCCCTGCCGATGCTGGAAGATGCCATTCGTGATCCCGTGCGTGCCGAACGCGCCGCAGAGCGGGTCATCCGCATGAACATCATCGCGGCCCGGAATTTCAACTCGGGCCTGCGAGCCATTTTCCTGTCGATTGGCTATCTCGGCTGGTTTCTGAGCCCTTACGTTTTCATGGTCACGACCATGTTCATCATCATCGTGCTGGTCCGCCGGCAGTTTTTTTCCGATGCCCGTCTGGCCATTATGGATAGCGATGTGCCATGACATGCTCGCGCCGTCTCAAGCGGCGCTCGTGATCTGAGTTCATGCCTGGAAGGACCCGCCAATGGTCGCTATCGCCGAGAGTGCCGATGCACCGCAAAAGACGCCCCGCATCGGCATTCTGGACACGGCGCGCGGCGTCGCACTCCTGGCCATGGCAAGCTATCACTGCACCTGGGATTTCGAGTTCTTCGGCTATCTCGATTCCGGCACGGCGGAAACAGGCTGGCTGAAGCTTTACGCCCGCGCGATCGCCAGCACCTTCCTGTTTCTGGCAGGATCCAGCCTCGTGCTTGCCAATACGCCGGAGATTCGCTGGCGGTCTTATTGGCGGCGGCTGGGCATGATTGTCGCGGCGGCCGCTGCGATCTCTCTCGTCACCTTCATCGGCATGCGCGAGGAGTGGATATTCTTCGGCATCCTGCACAGCATCGCGGCGGCAAGTCTCATTGGGCTCCTATTCTTGCGTCTGCCGGCACTTGCCACGCTTCTCGTCGCAATCGTGCTTGCCGTCGGCATTGTCGTCGACAATGTCATTGCGCCTCTATCGCTGCATTCGACATTTTTCGACGTGCCCTGGCTCTGGTGGGTGGGGCTTTCGGAAAACATCCAGCGCTCGAATGACTATGTGCCGCTTTTCCCATGGCTGACGCCATTCCTGTTCGGCCTCGGCGTGGCGCAATTGGCGACATCTCTTGGCTGGCTTAAATGGTTGGCAAAATTCGGCCCCGGCCGCAATCTCATTGCCCGGGCCGGTCGGCACAGTCTGATCTTCTATCTGCTGCACCAGCCGGTGCTGTTCGGCCTCGTCTACCTTTTGTCACTGGTCGCACCGGCTCCGCCTCAGGACGCGACCGTCGGCTATATCAGGCAATGCGTGGCCTCCTGCATCCGGTCGGGCAGCGAATCCATGTGCCGCAGCTTCTGCCAATGCACACTCGATAAATTACAAGCCCAGAATCTTTTCAAATCATTGGAATCCGGGGCGATCAAAGCAGATAGCGATGAACGTGTAAGCCGAATCGCGATACAATGTACGGATGAAGCGCAATGACAGGGTTATTCTATGAATGCCTATCGTTCGAAGTCGCTGAGTTTTCCGTGGCCGCCGCTGCTCTATAGCCTCGCCGTCATGGCGGCGCTGTATCTGCAGCGGGTGTATCCCTTGCCGTTGCCCTTTGTCTGGGCGCTTGTTTCTTGGGTGTTTGGCGCGCTTCTGACCGCCTTCGCCGTGACGCTGAACGTCTGGGCCGTCAAGACGCTCCTAGAGCGCCGCACGACCGTTCTGACACAGCGCTGTACGGCGCATCTGGTTACGACTGGCCCCTTTCGCTTCACCCGCAACCCGACCTATCTCGGCTATACCTTGCTTACCGCGGGCCTCGGCCTGCTGATCGGCAATCTCTGGTTCCTGGCGATGGCAGCCGTGGCGGCTGCCTTGACGACATTGCTCGTCATCCGTTGCGAAGAGATGCATCTCCTCTCGCGATTCGGCTGTGAATTCGAATTCTATTGCAAGCGGACGCGCCGCTGGCTCTGACAAGCTGAAGGCCTGGTCGCGATCACGTCCCGACGCCAATTTCGGCGAGACGTCCAAGGCAAGCCTCTTCGACATTGTCGAGTTCGCTCAGCGTATCGTCGATATCCTTGCGCTTCTGGCGCAGCTCATCGCGCTTCTCATCGACGCGCTTCATCAGCAGCTTGAGCTGACCGATTTCGCCCGGAGGCTCTTTATAGACCTGAATGATCTCGCGAATCTCGGCAATGGTGAAGCCGATGCGGCGGCCGCGCAGGATTTCCATGATCAGACGCCGGTCAGCCGGACGGAACAGGCGCGTACGGCCCCTGCGCTCAGGGTGGATGAGACCCTCGTCCTCATAGAACCTCAAGGTCCGAGTCGAAACCCCGAATTCCCGAGTAAGCTCCGTTATGCTATAGTATCCGTCGACCAAGAATCCGCCCCTATCTGCTGTCCATGATAATATTGACTTTTACGTAATAGTCAATTTTCGCGGGTTGCAGTCAGCTCCCGACCCACCAGTGCCGCCCAAAATCACAGGCTCGCAAGCCCCGAGAGGGCAAAATTCCTCGTAAATTCGATGGGAACGGTCATAAAAGCAGAGGACGCCTCAGCCATTCGATGCACGAATCATGCGATGGAGGTTCGAATGGCGGAATGCGGTGATTGCATCTTCAGCAATGGCAGACGTCATTCGGCTAGAAGGCCTCCGGCTCGCCCGACGTCCCTTATGGGGCTCGATTGAAATCGATGTAAAACAAGTGGATGATGGAAAAGGCTCATAGGGAAAGCGCAGCCATCGGGACGGTGGCATTGCAACCACCTTCCCCTTATTCTGGCAGCCTCCTACCTATGTCTTCCATCCATAGAGGGTCCCATGCCGGTTCGCCCCATCATCCGCTTTCCCGATCCGCTACTACGAACCGCCTGCGCTGCTGTCACCGCCTTCGACGACGATCTGCAAGCGCTCGTCACCGACCTGCTGGATACGATGCGGGCTGCGCCCGGCGTTGGCATCACCGGCCCGCATATCGGCGTCCTCAAGCGAGTCGTCGTGATTGAACTCAGCCGCGAGGATGGCGTGCGCACCTATATCAATCCGGAAATCCTATGGTCGTCGCCGGAAACCATGCGGCATACGGAGGGCAGCGTTTCCATGCCCGGAGTGACGGAAGAGATCGTCAGACCGAAATCGATCCGCTTTCGCTATCGGGATGTCGCTGGCGAGGCCCATGAAGCGGAGGCGCATGACTTTCTGGCCATCTGCCTCCAGCACGAGATCGACCAGCTGGACGGCATTTTCTGGCTGCAGCAGCTTTCCAAGCTCAAGCGCGACCGGCTTGTCAAAAAATGGGAAAAGATGCGGGCTTGATCTCCATAAAAGGAAACGGGCGCCCAAAGGCGCCCGCTCCGTAATCGCTTGGCTTCTCAATCAGCCCTTGAGCTTGGAATTGCAGAGGCTGTAGTAGCCGCCGCCCTTCTGAATCCACTTCAGACCGCCGAGCGAATTGCTGGTCTTGGCGGCGTTGTATGCATCGACGCAGGTGTGGAAGCGGGCTTTGCCGGGCGTCTCGGTAGCATATTTGGGGTCGACCTTTGCCGGGAAGGTTACGCCAGCCGGCGCAGCCGTCGTCGGCTTTGCCGGTTCGGCTGCTGGCGGCTTCGTCGCGTCGGGCTCGCTGGCATCGACCTTGGCAGCCGCAGTGGTCTTCGCCGGCTTGGCAGGCGTCGTAGCCGCTGGTACGGTGGCTGCGGGAGCGGTAGTCGTAGTGGTGCTGGCGTCCGCACTGCACTGCGTTGCGCGGAAGTCATTCCACTTCTGGCCATTCAAGGTACCAGCGGTCTTGGCCGCCTGGTATTTGGCGCTGCACTCTTTCATGGTTAGCGCAGAAGCCGAAGAAGCGAGGCCCATCGAGCCTACAACTGTGAGAGACGCAAGAGACATCAACAGGATGGCACGACTTGTCATTGGCATATCCTCCGCTCTATGACGAATGTCGAAACTATTAATCGTATCGTCCATATCGATTGTCAATCGACGCGCGATCTGGGGGCGACGGAAGACACCATATGCGGACGAACATGAACGCAAACTGTACAAAAATAGCCATCAAAAAGAGTGGCTTGGCTGGGCTGACAATCCTTGATGGCGGTTCGCCGGCGCGCCGAGTGCAGCCGGAGGTAGAAAGAGACCGCAACCCCGATCTGGCATATTGATCGGCATGATTCTGCTATTCGCAGGTCAGCGATGCGCTTGGGCTGCAATAGCACTCATAACGAGGAGCCGGGCAGGTTGCGGTCGCGAGGCTGAAATCCTGGCAATTGCATTGGACGTGAAACTGTTGATCTGCCGTTGCGGATGTCGCGCTGTAGATCGAAAAGCCGGTGCCGATATCGGCCGGACGAGACCCGACGCTGAAGGAATAGGTCGAAGTTGCGCTTTGCGGCGGCGAGTTATCCTGCTGACCCCACGCCATCAATGGAAGACAGAGCACACCGAAGATGGCAAGCAATAGCCTGGAAGACGATTTGGCCATATCTCGCGCCCACCTTTCCTACTGGCACATCAGATAAGCGTGCGGAACGCAGGTGCATGCGTAAGATTGGGTCGGGCACGTCATGTCCTGCAATGTCCGGTCGTCGCAATTGCACGTTACGAAATAGGATGAATTGTTCGGCATCTTCAGAATGCTCGAGGTGGAATAGCCGCTGCCAAGATCCGCGCGCCGATAGCTGAAGCTTGAAGCCGAATTCTGGGCATTCTGGTTGCCGCCGGCGGTCTGAGCCATGACCGGCAAGACGGACACGGTAAGGAGGAGTAGCGCCTTGAAGCCTGTCTTCCAATAACGGGTCACGCCAAAAACGGCTCTCATTGTCCTTACTCCATTCTGCAGTTTTGCTTGGGAATGAACTCTAATTTCGGAATGTTTCTTCCGTTTCTCCGTCTGTTGCTAAACCTTTCCTGTCCGCAATTTTCAGCCATGAGATGAACGGAACGTCGCCGGTGCCGCGTCTCGGCACAATGGTTGGGAAAACCCCTGTGGCTTACGTCCAACCCCCTTGCCGACGATATCACCACCGCGCGGAGGGAAAAAGTCGTTAGGACCCTATCAAAGGCCGACGGCGATCACGGTTTCGCGAGGAATAGGAGCGATTGTGGGAGGGATACAACCTATCCTGAAACTTGGACCTTGAAGTGCAGACGCATCGCCCTAATTTCATTAGTGCAGTTCCCCTCTCTGTGCCCTGGATGCTCTCCCTTCCAGGGCATTTTTCTTTTGTGGCACTTTTCTTGTCGAGCCGGGCATGCGGTGAAAACGGACCATCGCACCAAATGATTCGCAACGGCTCCCAAATGGGCGTAAGCTGTCCTCACCGTTGGCTACCGAACCCGTAGGCGCCATCGGCTGAGAGAGACGACGCGCTCTCGCCTGCAGAGGTCAAGGAGTTACCCGCATGACCTCGCATGATAATCACGACAATATCTTGAGCGATCAGAAACTGCATGATCTTCTCAGGGCAGAAGACAAAATAGATCTTTTGGAAAAATCGAAACGGCGCGCTTTGGATGAATGGGAAGTGCCCGTGCCAGAAGATGCCGAACAGTTTTCCCTGTGAGGGATGGCGGCTTTTTCGCAGTAGATCGGACAGGTCGTTTGACCTGTCCTGCTTAGCGCTGGAATTCCGCGCAGCATCCTGGATCGCCTTCCGGCGATCACCGATTGGCTTCAAGCGTCATTGATCGTTTCGCCGAAGACTTGTTCGAACGCCTCGCGGAGACGGATATCGACATCCGCCATCATGACCGGCAGGCCAAGATCGACGAGGCTGGTGACGCCATAAGCCGAGATTCCGCAAGGAATGATGCCGGTGAAGTGCCCGAGATCGGGGTCGACGTTCAGCGAAAGGCCGTGAAATGTCACCCATTTGCGCACACGGATGCCGAGGGCTGCAATTTTGTCCTCCGCCACGGTACCGTCTGCAAGAATCGGCTTCTCCGGGCGCCTGACCCATACGCCGACCCGATCTTCTCGCCGCTCGCCACGTACATTCATCGAATCAAGCGTGCGAATGATGACCTCCTCGAGCGCGCCGACGAAGGCGCGGATATCCTGTCGCCGACACTTCAGGTCCAGCATGACATAGGCCACGCGCTGACCTGGCCCGTGATAGGTATATTCGCCGCCGCGTCCGGTCGCAAAGACCGGGAATCGATCCGGCTCGATCAGATCGGCGGCATTGGCGCTGGTGCCTGCCGTATAGAGTGGCGGATGCTCGACCAGCCAGACGAGTTCCGGCGCCCGCCCCTCAGCAATCGCGGCCACTTCCGCCTCCATCGTGGCTACGGCCTCCTCATATGGCACGAGGCCGTCGCTGATCCGCCAGCGGACGGGTGGCGTGCCTTGAACGGGAAACATTTGGTGAGAAAGTTCGGTGCGAAGCATATGGCAGTCCTTTGCGCGCCGCGCCGGCCGCATATGTGGAAAACTTGCGTGCCGACGGGTTGTCCACATATGGCGCTATTCGGGCGGGAATTCAAACATGTAAGGCGTTTCCGCCGCATCCGGACCAGCTCGATCGGGCGAGCTGTGAAGGAATTTAAAAAAACTGACATATCGCTCTTGTGCCCCCCGAATGCTTTTGCTACATGCAGCCGCGCCGGAGCAATCTGGCCTACCACGATGCGGTCGTGGCGGAATTGGTAGACGCGCAGCGTTGAGGTCGCTGTGGGGCAACCCGTGGAAGTTCGAGTCTTCTCGACCGCACCAAGAACCCGGCTTTGGCCGGGTTTTTTGTTTTTGAAACAATACCTAGCCAGCTCTTGTTTCAGCGTGACATTATCTGACATGCCATCGTCCGCCCGCGGACGACACGCGAACCGATCAAAGCGTCGGGAATATTGCGGTGCCGCCCCGTTATCCAAACAAGTTGCTCACGAAATTTATGCCAAGAGGTAATTCACCTACCCTGATGGGCCGGAACAGCCGTCGTATTTCCATGGTCACTTGACTTCGCGCTCCTCTCTGGCACCGTGAACTTCTTCAGATATGGGGAAGATGAATGACGCCGGAACGCTTTTCAGAATGCCTTTTGCATATACGCTGGACGCCCATCAATCTGGCGAGCGCTCTGCAATGCGACCTGTCATGGGTGGAGGCGCTGGAAGCTGGAAATGCCAAAGTCCCGGAAGGGTTGGCGGAATGGCTGGAAACTCTAGCGCAATGCCATGAGAAAGCCGGCGTTCCAACCACTTATCGCGGCCGCGGACACGACTGAGATTGAGGGATACGAGCCCGGAGAACGAATGACAGCTCGAAACAGCGGATAACTCATTCCAACGGAGGGATTGGAGATGAATGATGATTTTCGCTTGAGGCTTATTAAAATCAGAGGCGAAAAGATCGCCCATCGCAACGAACTACTGGCGATGAAGATGCAGGGTGCAAATACCAAAGGGGCTGGCCAGGATATCGATCTCGACGGCATGATCGCCCGCGAACAGCTCGCGATCGATAATCTCGACGATACGATTGCCCGTCTCAGTTAGAGCAATTCCAGGAAAAGTGCGTAGCGTTTTTCCGTCCCGAATTGAAAGAAAACAAAAAGATAGAGCGGTTCGGGGATTCCATGAAAAGCTGAGCCTCTCAAGAGAAATTCAGCGCAGCGCCATGAATGTTAAAGGTCGCCACGCTCAATGCGCCACATCCTTGCTGAGATTGCGTAGCCTGATCTGATGGTCGAGGCGTTCAAGCTGGTTTGTCGTCGCCTCGATCAGCCGGCCGATCTCCTGATAGGCCGTCCGAAGCCGCGAAAGCTCGTTCCTGACAGCTTCCAGCGCGCGCTCGTCGCTGTCTTCTCCCGGCCCATCACCAGATCCCGTCATCAACCATGCCGGAGAAACATCGAAAAGCGCCGACATTTTCGCCAGAGCGGAGGGATTGGGTTCAGCCCGATCGGATTCCCAGGCGAGCATCGTCTCCTCGCTGACGCCAAGCTGCCCAGCGAGCGTCTTGAGACTGATTCCCGCTGCATCGCGCGCCATGGACAAGCGCCCTCCAAGCGTATCACCGCCTTCATCCGAAAAAACGGTCGTCTCTTGTTCTGGTTTGAACATCGGTGCGATCCCTTTCCTGGTTGCGCCGGCAGTTTTGTGCCGCGCATTCATGTTTTAGCTGTTTCCAAAGCTCCAGATAGGTCTAAGGGCGTCATCTCGCCATGGCGATCTGTCCCAATTGGAAAAGTCTGACACTTTTCGCTGGCTGTCGGCGAGACTTGCAGCTCGCTCCTGATCGCGCCTTGATTGCATGCTTTTCCTGTGTTTGATGTTCGTGCATGTCCATCTCTCCCGCCGTTTCCACACAGCAAAATCCGCTTAGAGGCATGGCGATCATGGCAAGCGCCATGATCCTGTTGCCGACGATGGATGCGATCGCCAAATACATGGCGAGCTTCGAAGGCATGTCGCCGGGCCAGGTGACCTTCTATCGCTTCTTCTTTCAGCTTGTGTGCATGCTGCCGCTGCTCGCGACCGCAACCGGACGGTCAGCCTTTTCGGCAAAACGCCCCTGGATGAATCTGCTGCGCGGCGCGCTTCATGGCGCTGCGAGCCTGCTCTTCTTCGCCGCGGTCAAATACATGCCGCTTGCCGATGTCTTCGCGATCTATTTCGTCGAGCCGTTCATGCTGACGGCGCTTTCTGCCCTGTTTCTGGGCGATAAGGTCGGCTGGCGGCGATGGCTGGCGATCATTATCGGCTTCGGCGGCGCAATGATCGTGATTCAGCCGAGTTTTGCGATCTTCGGATTTAAGGCGCTGCTGCCGGTCGCCTGTGCATTTCTCTATGCGCTGTATCTTTTCATGAACCGCGCCGTCGGTGAGGCGGATTCGCCGCTGACGATGCAGATCATGGCGGGTCTCGGCGGCACCGTCTTCATGGCCCTGGCTCTGCTTGCCGGCTCCTCAGCCGGTATTGCAGATTTTGAGCCGTCCCTGCCCGGCTCGACGCTTGGACTGGCGCTCCTGCTGATTCTCGGGTCGATATCGGGCTACGCGCATATGCTTGTCGTCAGAGCCTTCCGGCTGGCGCCCTTGTCCCTACTCGCTCCATTTCAATATTTCGAGATCATCTCCGCCACCGTCCTCGGCTACGCGATCTTCGGCGATTTCCCCAATCTTTCCAAATGGATCGGCATTGCGATTATCGTCGGCTCCGGCCTCTTCATCATCTGGCGGGAGCGTATGCAATCGAGATTGGAAAAAACGACGTAAGCGCAAACATGTTGCGCATGGACCGGGCGCGCAATTTATGGCTAAAACACTGACTGAATAGGGTATTTGGGCGGAGATTGCATGTTCAAGAAAATCCTGATCGCCAATCGTGGCGAGATCGCCTGCCGCGTCATCAAGACCGCGCGACGAATGGGCATCCTCACGGTCGCCGTCTATTCCGATGCCGATCGGGATGCTCTGCATGTCGAAATGGCCGATGAATCCGTGCATATCGGCCCAGCTCCCGCAGCCGAAAGCTATCTCGTCGCTGAGAAGATCATTGCTGCCTGCAAGCAGACAGGCGCCGAGGCGGTTCATCCAGGCTACGGTTTTCTCTCCGAGCGCGCCTCCTTCTGCGCGGCGCTGGAGAAGGAAGGCATCGTCTTCATCGGCCCGAAGCCAAAGGCGATCGAAGCCATGGGCGACAAGATCGAATCGAAGAAATTCGCCAATGCCGCCAAGGTCTCCACGGTTCCGGGCTATCTCGGCATCATTGATGATGCCGATCACGCAGAAAGGATCGCTGCCGAGATCGGCTATCCCGTGATGATCAAGGCGTCCGCCGGCGGCGGCGGTAAGGGCATGCGCATCGCCTGGAGCAAGGACGAGGTGCGCGATGGTTTCGAGCGCGCCCGTTCGGAGGCGAAAAGCTCGTTCGGCGACGACCGCGTCTTCATCGAGAAATTCGTCGTCGATCCCAGGCACATCGAGATCCAGGTGCTGGCCGATGCCCATGGCAACGTCGTTTATCTTGGCGAGCGCGAATGCTCCATCCAGCGCCGGAACCAGAAGGTCGTCGAAGAAGCGCCCTCACCTTTCCTGGATGAAGCGACGCGCAAGGCCATGGGCGAGCAGTCCGTGGCGCTTGCCAAGGCCGTCGATTATCAGAGCGCCGGCACGGTCGAATTCATCGTCGATCGCGATAGGAACTTCTATTTCCTCGAAATGAATACCCGCCTGCAAGTCGAACATCCGGTGACGGAGCTGGTGACCGGCATCGATCTCGTCGAGCAGATGATCCGCGTTGCGGCCGGCGAAAAATTGCCGTTCAAGCAATCGGATATCAAGCTCGATGGATGGGCGATCGAAAGCCGCTTGTATGCGGAAGATCCTTATCGCAACTTCCTGCCCTCGATTGGCCGTCTGACGCGCTATCGTCCGCCGCGCGAGGGTAAGACGGAGAAATCGGTCGTGCGCAACGATACCGGCGTCTTCGAAGGCGCCGAAATCTCCATGTATTACGATCCGATGATCGCCAAGCTCTGCACCTGGGCTCCGACGCGGCTAGAGGCGATCGAAGCGATGGGTGAAGCCCTGGATGGGTTTGTCGTCGATGGCATCGAGCACAATATGCCGTTCCTATCCGCATTGATGAAACATCCGCGTTGGCGCGAAGGCCGCCTCTCCACGGGCTTCATTGCCGAGGAATATCCCGATGGCTTCGCGCCGGCGACGCCGGACGAGGACCAAACCGCTTTGCTGTCGGCAATCGCCCTTTCCTGCAGCCTCATCGAATCCAACCGCCGTGAACGCTATGGCGACCGGCTGCGTCCGACCGCCGCGCCGCTGCGGGAGAGCTGGGTCGTCAAGCTCGGTGCCGACTATCTGCCTGTGACATTGCTTGAAGGCGTGGTGACCATTCCCTTCGAGATGGACATGCAGATCGGCGCCCAAACCGTAACTGTCGCAACCGACTGGCGTCCCGGCGACTCGGTATGGGTCGGCACCATCGACGGCCGCAAGCTGACGGCCCAGATCCGCACCGTGCTCAATGCTCTGCGCATCGATTGGCAAGGCATTTCCGTCCGGGCCAGGGTGTTCACACCGCGCCAGGCCGAGCTCGACAAGCTGATGCCCGTCAAATTGCCCCCGGATACGTCGAAGCTGCTGCTCTGCCCCATGCCGGGCCTGGTCGTGGCGATTGCCGTTGCCGAGGGACAGGAAGTCAAGGCGGGCGAAACGCTGGCCATCGTCGAAGCAATGAAGATGGAAAATGTCCTGCGCGCTGAACGCGATCTGGTCATCGGCAAGATCAACGCCAAGCCGGGCGAAAGCCTCGCCGTCGACGCCGTGATCATGGAATTCGCCTGATCGAGAAGCTTCGCCATCGCGGCCATATGGAAAAGCTTGCGTGGCGATTGCTCGGCCAAAACATGATAATTGCGACGCTAAGTGTCTGATTTTGGCTTGAGCCGCCCCGTGCGCCCATGCCAATGTCGCGCGGACCAAATCATAGCAGGAAGGGATGAGATCATGGACGTAAGAGCAGCGGTCGCGGTTGCGGCTGGCAAGCCGCTTGAGGTGATGACGGTTCAGCTGGAAGGGCCGAAGGCCGGCGAAGTGCTGATCGAGGTCAAGGCGACTGGCATCTGCCATACCGATGATTTCACCCTGTCCGGTGCCGATCCGGAAGGCCTCTTCCCGGCAATCCTCGGCCATGAGGGTGCCGGCATCGTCGTCGATGTCGGTCCGGGGGTGACTTCGGTGAAGAAGGGCGATCACGTCATTCCGCTCTATACGCCCGAATGCCGCGAATGCCCCTCGTGTCTCTCGCGCAAGACCAATCTTTGCACCGCGATCCGCTCGACCCAGGGCCAGGGCCTGATGCCGGACGGCACCTCGCGCTTCTCGATCGGCAAGGACAAGATCCATCACTATATGGGCTGCTCGACCTTCGCCAATTATACCGTGCTGCCGGAGATTGCCGTCGCCAAGGTCAATCCCGACGCTCCCTTCGACAAGATCTGCTACATCGGCTGCGGTGTGACGACCGGCATCGGTGCGGTCATCAACACCGCCAAGGTGGAGATGGGTGCAACGGCAATCGTCTTCGGTCTCGGCGGCATCGGCCTCAATGTCATCCAGGGCTTGCGGCTTGCCGGTGCCGACATGATCATCGGCGTCGATCTCAACAATGACAAGAAGGCCTGGGGCGAGCGCTTCGGCATGACGCATTTCGTCAATCCGAAGGAGGTCGGCGACGACATCGTGCCCTACCTCGTCAACATGACGAAGCGCGGGGCCGACCAGATCGGCGGCGCCGACTATACCTTCGACTGCACCGGCAACACGAAGGTCATGCGCCAGGCGCTGGAAGCTTCCCATCGCGGCTGGGGCAAATCGGTTGTCATCGGCGTTGCCGGCGCCGGCCAGGAGATCTCGACGCGTCCGTTCCAGCTGGTGACGGGCCGCACCTGGATGGGCACGGCCTTCGGCGGCGCGCGTGGCCGCACCGATGTGCCGAAAATCGTCGACTGGTACATGGAGGGCAAGATCCAGATTGATCCGATGATCACCCACACCATGCCGCTCGACGACATCAACAAGGGTTTTGAGCTCATGCATTCGGGTGAAAGCATCCGCAGCGTCGTGCTCTACTGAGGCAGAAAGCCACTCGACTGAACGTATGCGGCGCATGAGAAATGCGCCGCATATAGCTGAAAAGATTTGATATCATGATCTATGTCGATGCCGACGCCTGCCCGGTCAAGCCGGAGATCCTGAAGGTTGCCGAACGCCACGGCATGGAGGTGACCTTTGTCGCCAATTCGGGATTGCGGCCGTCGCGGGACCCGATGGTGCACAATGTCATCGTCTCCAACGCCTTTGACGCTGCCGACAATTGGATCGCTGAGCATGCTGGCGCCGGCGATATCGTCGTCACTGCGGATGTACCGCTTGCCGGCCGCTGCGTTGCGACCGGAGCACTCGTGACGGGACCAACCGGCCGTATCTTCGACAAGACCAATATCGGCATGGCAACGGCCATGCGCGATCTCGGCGCACATCTTCGCGAAACCGGCGAAAGCAAGGGCTATAATGCCGCCTTCTCGCCGCGCGACCGCTCCGCCTTCCTCGAAACCTTCGACCGGCTTTGCCGGCGTGCCAAAGCACATCAATCATCGCCTGGAGACCAGTCTTGAACATCATTTCCCAGAATACGGCCTTCGGCGGCATGCAGGGTGTCTTTTCGCACGAGTCGGACGCCTGCAAATGCGACATGACCTTTGCCGTTTTCGTGCCGCCGCAGGCGATCAAGGAGCCCTGCCCGGTCCTCTGGTATCTTTCCGGTCTCACCTGTACCCATGCCAACGTCATGGACAAGGGTGAATATCGACGCATGGCCGCCGAGCTCGGCCTGATCATCGTCTGCCCGGACACCAGCCCGCGCGGCAACGACGTGCCGGACGAATTGACCAATTGGCAGATGGGCAAAGGCGCCGGCTTCTATCTCGATGCCACCGAGACGCCCTGGGCCGAAAACTATCAGATGTACAGCTACATCACCGAGGAACTGCCTGCGATCATATCGAAGCAATTCCGCGCCGATATGAGCCGCCAGGGCATCTTCGGCCATTCCATGGGCGGCCACGGCGCCATGACGATCGCATTGAAGAATCCGGAGCGCTTCAAGAGCTGCTCCGCCTTCGCGCCGATCGTGCAGCCGTCGACGGCCGATTGGTCCGCACCCGCGTTGGAGAAATATTTGGGAAGGGACAAGGCTGCATGGCGCCGCTATGACGCCTGCGCGCTCGTCGAAGACGGCGCCCGCTTCCCCGAATTCCTGATTGATCAAGGCAAGGCCGACAGCTTCCTCGAAAACGGACTGCGCCCCTGGCTGTTCGAAGATGCGATCAAGGGAACCGGTATCGGCCTGACGCTGCGCCTGCACGAGCGTTACGATCACTCCTACTACTTCATCTCAACCTTCATGGACGATCACCTAAAGTGGCATGCAGAACGATTGGAAAATTAAAGGTAGTACCATCACCTTGAAATAGGCAATCAACAAATGCATATAGGAAATGCGCAGACGACTGCGGCGGCCGGCAACCAAACCGGTCGTAGACATCCCGGGGACGGCCTCGCTCTTAACAAAGGAGCGTAACATGGCTTGGTTCCTGCTTTTCCTCGCAGGCTTGTTCGAAATTGGCTGGGCCGTCGGGCTGAAATATACCGATGGGTTCACGCGGCCGATGCCGACAGTTCTCACCGTCATCTCCATGGTCATCAGCGTCGTGCTGCTTGGCTTGGCCGTAAAAACCTTGCCGATGGGTACGGCCTATGCGGTCTGGACCGGCATCGGCACCGTCGGCACGGTTCTGCTCGGCATATGGCTGCTCGGTGATCCCGCGACCTTGATTCGGCTATTCTGCATCGGCTTGATCGTGGCAGGCATCGCCGGACTGAAGCTTGCTGCTTGAGACGGCGGCGGTCATCGGCGCTGGCGATTGTCCAGCGCCCAGCTTCCCGGTCCGGCAAACACCAGAAACAGGAAGATGAAGCAGAACAGGATCGCTCCGTCTCCCTGATTATTGGCCGGAAAGAAATCGATCGGCATGTGGACCATGAAATAGGCGATTGCCATTTCGCCGCTCAGGAGAAAGGCGATCGGTCGGGTGAAAAGCCCGAGCAGGATCAAGACACTGCCTATGAGCTCTATGATCCCAGCCACGAAGAACAGCGTCGTGATCTCGTAAGGCGCCGGCGGAAAGCCGAAGACCTTTTGCGTGCCGTGCTCGATGAACAGCAACGCGGTCACGATTCGCAAAATAGCAAGGGCAGCAGGCTGATAGCGCAACAAGCGCTCGGAAAATGACATGAGGATCTCCGTTCGATAGGGGATGCGAAGGAGATCCCGTCAAAAGTGCTCTCGCTTCGCTGACAACGGAATGAACACGCGAGAGACGAATTTATTCGCCGGACCCGACGATCAGCCGAGCCCGACGAAAAGGCTGGTTACTTCTTGCTGTTGTCGATGGCCAGCAGGCCCGGACCTGCGAAGATCAGGAACAGGAAGATGAAGCAATAGAGAATCGCTGCGTCACCGCCGTTGTTGGCCGGGAAGAAATTCTTCGGATAATGCGCCATGAAATAGGCGACAGCCATGTTGCCGCACAGAATGAACGCGACCGGACGGGTAAAGAAGCCGACGATCGTCGCCAATCCGCCAACGATTTCGATGATGCCCTGAACCAGAAGCAGGGTCGGCAGCGGGCTTGGAAATTGACCGCCGGCCGGAAAGCCAACAAGCTTCTGCAGACCATGTTCGATGAACAACACACCGGTGACGATACGCAGCACGGTAAGAGCATAGGGCTGATATTGATTCAGCCGATCGGAAAGCGCCATGTTAAACTCCAGTTTTAATCCCCCACGAGGAAGCAATAGAGCGCACGGGCGCGAACGTGAAAACACGGATTCTGACGCTCAATCAATTTTCCGTGTCAAATCCGTGACTTGTTGTCACATGCTCACAACGGGATGTTGTCGTGCTTCTTCCAGGGATTGGTCAGGTCCTTGTTGCGCAACATTCTAAGCCCCTGCGCCAGCCGGCGCCGCGTCGAGCGCGGCATGATCACTTCGTCGATGTAGCCGCGCTCTGCGGCAACGAAGGGCGACAGAAAGCGGTCCTCATACATCTTGGTGTGAGCCGCGATCTTCTCAGGATCGGCGATATCCTTGCGGAAGATGATCTCGACAGCGCCCTTGGCGCCCATGACGGCGATTTGCGCCGTCGGCCAGGCATAGTTGAGATCGCCGCGCAGATGTTTCGAGGCCATGACGTCATAGGCGCCGCCGAAAGCCTTGCGGGTGATGACCGTCAGTTTCGGCACAGTCGCTTCGGCATAAGCAAAGAGCAGCTTGGCGCCGTGCTTGATCAGCCCGCCATATTCTTGGGCTGTACCCGGCAGAAAGCCCGGCACGTCGACGAAGGTGACGATCGGGATATTGAAGCAATCGCAGAAGCGCACGAAGCGCGCCGCCTTGCGTGAGGCGTCGCTGTCGAGAACGCCGGCAAGCACCATCGGCTGATTGGCGACGAAGCCGACGGTGGCACCCTCAATGCGGCCGAAACCGCAGACGATGTTCTTGGCGAAGCTCTCCTGGATTTCGAAGAAGTCGCCCTCGTCCGCTACCTTCAGGATCAGCTCCTTGATGTCGTAGGGCTTGTTGGCGTTGGCCGGAATCAGCGTATCGAGCGAGTTATCCGGCTCGGTTACCGACTGATAGCACTCGATCTCGGGCACGTCAGCGGTATTAGACTGCGGCAGGAAATCGATGAGACGGCGCACCTGCAAGAGCGTATCGACATCATTGTCGTAGGCTGCGTCGGCGATCGAGGATTTCGTCGTGTGCACCGAAGCGCCGCCGAGCTGTTCCGAGGTCACCGTCTCGTTGGTGACGGTCTTCACCACATCCGGCCCGGTGACGAACATGTAGGAGGTGTCCCGCACCATGAAGATGAAATCGGTCATGGCCGGAGAATAGACATCGCCGCCGGCACAAGGCCCCATGATAATCGAGATTTGCGGGATGACGCCGGAGGCCAGCACATTGCGCTGGAATACCTCGGCATAACCGCCAAGCGCGGCCACGCCTTCCTGAATGCGGGCGCCGCCGGCGTCATAGATCCCGATGATCGGCGCCCGGTTCTTCAGCGCCATATCCTGTACCTTGGTGATCTTTTCTGCATGTGCTTCTGAAAGAGACCCACCGAAGACTGTGAAATCCTTGGCAAAAATGAAGACGGTGCGGCCGTTGACCGTGCCCCAGCCGGTCACCACGCCATCGCCGGCAATCTTGCTCTTGTCCATGCCGAAATCGGTCGAGCGATGCTCGACGAACATGTCGAACTCTTCGAAGGAGCCCTCGTCAAGGAAGATATCGATACGCTCACGCGCCGTCAGCTTGCCGCGGGCATGCTGCGCGTCGATGCGCACCTGCCCACCGCCAAGCCTCGCGATCTCACGACGGCGTTCCAGCTCCTGCAGGATTTCCTTCATGCGGCCCTCTCTCCCTCATCGCTCGGGCTTAGCATGGCGCGAGCCTTGTTTGAAGCTGGTTGGCTCAGTTTGCGAGCCGTGGCGTGTTCAGCGAAAAGATGGAACGAACCCGCGCGGCGATATCTTCCGCCATCAGCTCATCTGCGGTGGCAGGATCAGGTGCGACTGTTCTGATCTCGAACGATGCCATGGCAACCACAGAGCCACCATCGGCCGCCGCGGCATCGATATTGATCTTGGCGCTGCTGCGGTCCCGATTGAAGCCGCGCGCTTTGCGGACGTCGCTCAGTCGGACGGTGATGGCAACCTGTGGCAATTGCGGGCTGAAGCTTGTTGCAGCGATCGCGGCGTTGACGCGATCATTGACGGCTGCAACCAGCGCTGGCGACACCGGTGGCAAAGCTTGATCGGCTATAACGGTTGCGCTGCGCACGGCATAGGTTGGAGGCGGAGGATCGACGGACCAGCTCGAACATGCGGCCAGTGCCAGACATCCCACGAGCGCCGGTACGGCTCTCGTCCTCAACAACAACATGATCCCTGCCCCGACCTTCGAATTTGCAAGATATGCAGATCGATATAAAGGACTGGAAATCAACAATATTCAACTGCGCAGCGCAGAAAAAACGTCAGTTGCGGCCTGAAACTCTTCAAAACGTTGTGCACGACGCTGTTCGGCCTCTTCGTCACTGCCCCAATGCTCGATCGTCCAATCCTCGTCGAGATGTGCGAGCGACCAGACGTCGGCCAGCGGCAGGAAACCTTCCGCAAAGGCCAGCGCCAGGATCGCCGAACCGGTTAGCGTCGTGATCGTGTGCAGGCTCGCAAGTTCCATCGGCGTGTCATACTTGCGGAGTGCGGCGGAAAAGGCCGCGATAGCTTCTTCGGGCTGTTCCTGATGCATGACTCCTTCGGCTAGGATAAAGCGGGCGCCTAGATCGCGCGCTGCCCATTCGATCACCGGGTTCCAGCGTTCCGACTGGCGCTCGACGAGCCGTTCCGGCCCCTCGGCGCGATAGCAGAGCAGATCGCTGCCCGAGAAACGGACAATTTCGTCGAATACAGCCTGGCTTTCCGTCGCAACGCCGTCGATGGCCGTGTTGACGAGACGCGTTACCGGCATGGTGGCGGGATCGATCACGTCGACTTGGCGTGCCCATTCGGCAGCCACCAGTCTGGCAAGCGCTTCCGTCGGCAGGGCCAGGGAGTGCCGCGCCGGCGTCTTCACCACCTTGCCATCGAGGGCGATGGCGTGTCCGCTCTCATCCTTGCTGATTGTCACATCCTTGTAGAAGCGTTTTGGCAACGGCTTCTTCATCTGGAGCTGCGCACGGCGGATCGGATCGGGATGGCTGAGACCTTCGGAAAGATCGTTCAACAGGTCGCGCATGGCGTCACCTCAGAGAATATGGCTCAACAAGTCGTTCGGATGGTGGGCTATGGCATCTGCCCCAGCCGCCAGCAATTCCTCGACGGAGGCGTAGCCCCATGCAACGCCGATGGCGGTCGCACCTGCCGCCTTCGCCATCTGCATGTCGTAGATGGCATCGCCGATCACGATTGTGTCGTGGGGATCCATGCCAGTCTCATCGCAGCACTCCGTCACCATCGCCGGATGCGGCTTCGACGGGCAATCATCAGCAGTGCGCGAGACAATAAAATAGGGCGTGAACTCGTTGACCTCAAGAATATGGGTCAAACCGCGGCGGGATTTACCCGTCACCGCGCCGATCAGCAGTTCGTCGCGGGCGGCAAGCGTCTCAATGAGCGGCTTAATGCCGTCGAAAAGCGGTGTCTGCATGTCCGCCTCGTCTCGCACCTCCGGAAAGATCGACTTATAATGCGCCGTCATGGCAATCGCTTCGTCGTCGACATGGGGCTTGCCCTGCAGGCGGGCAATGGCGATATCGAGCGTCAGGCCGATGATCGATTTCGTCGCGGAAACATCGGGCCGCTTATAGCCGAAGGCCACGAAGGTGCGCGCCATGACCTCATGGATCAGCCGCGCGCTGTCGACCAGCGTGCCGTCGCAATCGAAAAGTACCAGCTTCATTCGTCGTCCGGCTCCCCTGCCGATGCCTCGTCGAAACCGAGGAGATTCCATGTCTGCACCATATGCGGCGGCAGAGGAGCGGTGATGCGCAGGCGTCCACCGCTCGGATGCGGGATATCGATGTGGCGCGCGTGCAGATGCAGGCGCTTCTGGACACCGCCCGGAAAATCCCAGTTCGGATCGTCCTCGAAATATTTCGGATCGCCGATGATCGGATGGCCGATATGCAGCGCATGGACGCGCAGCTGGTGAGTACGCCCGGTGTAGGGTTCCATTTCAAGCCAAGCGAGCCGCTGGGCCGCCGTTTCGACGACGCGATAGTAGGACACGGCGTGATCGGCGCCTTCCTCTCCGTGCTTGGCGATGCGCATGCGATCGCCATCCGGCGTCGCTTCCTTCACCAGCCAGGTGGAGATCTTGTCCTCATGCTTGCGCGGCACACCCTTGACCAGCGACCAATAGGTCTTCTTGGTATCGCGTTCGCGGAAGGCTGCCGTCAGCTTCTGCGCCGCGCCGCGCGTGCGGGCGATGACGAGAACGCCTGAGGTATCGCGATCGAGGCGGTGCACCAGGCGCGGTTTTTCGCCCTTCTGGTTCGTCCACGCCTCCAGCATCTTGTCGATGTGGCGGCTGACGCCGGAGCCGCCCTGCACGGCCAGGCCCGCCGGCTTGTTCAGCACATAGACCTTGTCGTCTTCATGCAGCAGCATACGCGCCAAAAGCTCGGCGTCGCCGGAATGCTTCAATTCCTTGCCGGCGATCGGTCCGCTCTTGGTGGCCTTGGCGTCGACGTCGAGTGGCGGCACCCGCACCATTTGCCCCGGCTGCACGCGGGCATCGGTCTTGACGCGACCGCCATCGACACGCACCTGGCCCGAGCGCATCAGTTTCTGCAATTGCCCGAATCCGAGCCCTGGAAAATGCACCTTGAACCAGCGGTCGAGGCGCATGCCGGCCTCGTCAGGCTCGACCTTAATATGCTCAATCCCGGCCATTCTTCTTCTTTCAAATACGCAGCATGTTCCGGACATTGCCAAACCGCGTTCGGCGGGATCATGCAAATTCAAACAACGGGACGATCTGCCCCGCAGCCGGAGATTTCCGGCCTTTTGACGTGGCTTTAGAGCATTTCGAGGAAAAGTGGAAACCGGAATTATATGGCAGGATAATTTTCTGGCTCAGCTTCCCTTGGCCGAGACGACCGGCAGATTGATGTCGACCATGCCTGCTTTGTCGAACATTAGCATCACAGGCACCGTGCCACCCTGCTTGAAAGGCGTCTTCACCTGCTTGAACATCATGTGCATCGTATTCGGCGCGAGCGTCACGGTCGCGCCGGCGGGAATGGCGATGCCGCCTTTCACCTCGCGCATCTTCATGATCTCGCCTTCCATCTTCATCTCGTGAAGCTCCACCTTGCCGGCGGATGAAGAGGTCACGGAGGTGAGCTTGTCGTCGGTCTTGCCGGTATTGTGGATGGTAATATAGCCGCCACCGACCGGCTGGCCGGGAAGCATGGCGCGAACATAACCGCCACTGATATCGAGATCGCCAAGCTTGGCAGTCGCCGAGCCGGAAGGCGCTGCACCTGCATCCATGTGCATCCCGGCCATGGATTTCATCGCGCCGCTATCCTCGGCCATCGCTCCACCGAGGGGAAGCGAAAATGTGCCAATCGAAATCAGCAATGCGGCGGCGTGGTTGCGATTCATCTCTGTCTCCTGCCCGGCTCCTCAATCGATAAAAAGGGATAGCCTCTCCCATCCCTGTTGCAAAGGCCCGTAATCATTGCGAAACGCAGGATTGATCGGCGCGACAAAAATTTGTTCAGCGGCGACATTTGCCCCTTGCCATCTCTGTCCGGGACCGGATAATGGCTTTCAACCCTGTTGGGAGAATCCGGCGCAAGCCGGTGCCGAAGGAGCAACCGCCCCGGAAACTCTCAGGCCAAAGGACCAGCAAGGGGCAGACGGAACTCTGGAGAGAAGCGCGCAAGCGTTCGCCGAAGGGATAACAATCTCAGGCAAACAGACAGAGGGGGCTCATCGTCAGGCGCTACCGCGCCGAAAGTGTGAGCTCTGCGCTTCTAAACGAGCGCAAAACCCGGAGGCGTCATTTGGACGAGACCGCTGCCCTCAAGACCACCCCACTTCATGCCCTGCATGTGTCCCTCGGTGCCCGCATGGTGCCATTTGCAGGCTACGATATGCCCGTACAATATGCGCCCGGCGTGCTGAAGGAACATCTTTGGACTCGATCCTCCGCTGGCCTGTTCGATGTGTCGCATATGGGTCAGGTGACGATCCGCGCCCGTTCCGGCAAATATGAGGATGCGGCATTGGCATTGGAAAGCCTGGTGCCGGTCGATATTCTCGGCCTTGCTGAAAATCGCCAGCGCTATGGTTTCTTCACCGACGACAAGGGCGGCATCCTCGATGATCTGATGATCACCCATATGGACGACTATCTTTTCGTCGTCGTCAACGCTGCCTGCAAAGAGCAAGATTTCAAGCATCTTCAAGATCATATCGGCGATAGCTGCGAAGTTACATTACTCGATCGCGCCCTCATTGCTCTGCAGGGACCGCGCGCGGTCGACGTGCTTGCCGAGCTCTGGGCCGACATCGCCCATATGAAATTCATGGATGTGCGCCATTGTCGCCTCCACGATGTCTCCTGCCTCGTATCGCGCTCCGGCTATAGCGGCGAAGACGGTTTCGAAATTTCGGTCCCGGTCGACAAGGCCGAGGATATCGCCAAGCGGCTGCTGGAGCATCCGGACGTCCAGCCGATCGGCCTCGGCGCGCGTGACTCCCTGCGTCTCGAGGCGGGCCTCTGCCTCTACGGCAACGATATCGACCAGACGACAACGCCGGTTGAAGGCGCACTCGAATGGGCTATCCAGAAGGCCCGCAAGACCGGCGGCGCCCGCACCGGCGGCTTTCCGGGAGCATCCCGCATTCTCGGTGAACTCGATCACGGCACCTCGCGCCGCCGCGTCGGCCTGAAGCCGGAGGGCAAGGCGCCGGTGCGTGGTCACGCCAAGCTCTACGCCGACGCCGAAGGCAAGACGGAGATCGGCGAAGTCACCTCGGGTGGTTTTGGTCCGAGTGTCGAATCCCCGGTTGCCATGGGTTATGTGCCGACCGAATTCACCGGCCCCGGCACCACCGTCTATGCTGAGGTTCGCGGCAAATATCTGCCTGTTGCCGTCAGCACGCTGCCTTTCATCAAACCTACCTACAAACGTTGAACGTCTTTTCCAGAGAGGATTATCCATGCTGAAATTCACCGAAGAACATGAGTGGCTGAAGGTCGAGGGCGATGTCGCAATCGTGGGCATTACGGCCCATGCCGCCGAGCAGCTCGGCGATCTCGTTTTCGTTGAGTTGCCCGAGGTAGGCGCCAGCTTCTCCAAGGGCGCGGACGCGGCAACCGTCGAATCCGTCAAGGCGGCTTCCGAAGTCTATTGTCCGCTCGACGGAGAAATCACCGAAATCAACGAAGCCATCACCGCCGATCCGGCCCTCGTCAATTCCGACCCGATGGGCGCTGGCTGGTTCTTCAAGCTGAAGCTGAAGAACGTCGGCGATCTCGATGGTCTTCTTGATGAATCCGGTTACAAGGAGCTGATCGGATAATGACGACGCCGACTGAGTTCACCTTCACCGATTACCAGCCATACGATTTCGCCAATCGCCGCCATATCGGCCCGTCTCCCTCTGAGATGGCCGATATGCTCAAGGTGATCGGCTATAAGAGCCTCGACGGCCTGATCGACGCGACGCTGCCACCGACCATCCGCCAGAAGGCGCCGCTCGCCTGGGGTGCGGCCATGACGGAGCGCGAGGCGCTCGACAGGCTGCGCGAGACCGCCAACAAGAACAAGGTTCTCGTCTCGCTTATCGGTCAGGGCTATTACGGCACGATCACGCCACCGGTCATCCAGCGCAACATTCTGGAAAACCCTGCATGGTACACGGCCTACACGCCCTATCAGCCCGAGATTAGCCAGGGCCGCCTTGAGGCGCTGCTGAACTACCAGACGATGATCAGCGATCTCACCGGTCTTGATGTCGCCAACGCCTCGCTGCTCGATGAAGCGACGGCCGCGGCCGAAGGCATGGCGATGGCGGAACGCGTCGCAAAATCGAAGGCAAAAGCCTTCTTCGTCGATGCCGAATGCCATCCCCAGACCATGGCGCTGATCAGGACGCGCGCCGAGCCACTCGGCTGGACCGTTATCGTCGGCAATCCCTTCACCGACCTCGATCCGGTCGATGTTTTCGGCGCGATTTTCCAGTATCCGGGCACGCACGGCCACATCAACGATTTCTCCGGCCTGATTGCTCGCCTGCATCAGACCGGCGCTATCGCTATCATGGCGACCGATCTTCTGGCATTGACCCTGCTGAAATCCCCGGGTGAAATGGGCGCAGATATCGCCATCGGCTCTTCGCAGCGCTTCGGCGTTCCCGTCGGCTATGGCGGGCCGCACGCCGCATTTATGGCCGTGAAGGACGATTACAAGCGCTCTATGCCGGGCCGTCTCGTCGGCGTTTCCATCGATGCGCGCGGCAATCGCGCCTATCGCCTGTCGCTGCAGACCCGCGAACAGCACATTCGCCGCGAAAAAGCGACGTCGAACATCTGCACCGCGCAGGTGCTGCTCGCCGTCATGGCCTCCATGTATGCGGTCTTCCACGGTCCGCAGGGCCTGAAAGCGATTGCACAACAGGTCCACCAGAAGGCCGTGCTGATGGCCAAGGGGCTGGAAAAGCTAGGCTACTCAGTCGAGCCGGAGACCTTCTTCGATACGATCACTGTCGAAGTCGGCCACATGCAAGGCCTCATCCTGCGCGCAGCCGTCGCCGAGGGCGTCAACCTGCGCAAGGTCGGTGAAACCAAGATTGGCATCAGCCTGGACGAGCGTACGCGCCCGGCCACGGTCGAAGCCGTCTGGCGCGCATTCGGCGGTGATTTCCGCATCGCCGATTTCGAGCCGTCCTATCGCCTGCCGAAGAGCCTGCTGCGCACCAGCGAATATCTCACGCATCCGATCTTCCACATGAACCGCGCCGAAAGCGAGATGACGCGCTACATCCGCCGTCTCTCCGACCGCGACCTGGCGCTCGACCGTTCGATGATTCCGCTCGGCTCCTGCACCATGAAGCTGAACGCGACTGCGGAAATGCTGCCGATCACCTGGCCGGAATTTTCGGATATCCATCCGTTCGTCCCGGCCGATCAGGCACTCGGCTACCGCGAGATGATCGACGACCTGACGGACAAGCTCTGCGCCGTCACCGGCTACGACGCCTTCTCCATGCAGCCGAATTCCGGCGCGCAGGGCGAATACGCCGGCCTACTGACCATCCGCAACTACCACATTGCCAATGGTCAGGGTCATCGCGACATCTGCCTCATCCCGACCTCCGCCCACGGCACCAACCCCGCCTCGGCGCAGATGGCGGGCATGAAGGTCGTGGTTGTCAAGGTCAGCGACGATGGCGATATCGACATGGCCGATTTCCGCGCCAAGACCGAGCAATATGCCGACAATCTCTCCTGCTGCATGATCACCTACCCTTCGACGCATGGCGTGTTCGAGGAGACGGTGAAGGAGATCTGCGATCTCGTGCACAAGCATGGCGGTCAGGTCTATCTCGATGGCGCCAATATGAACGCCATGGTCGGCCTCTCGCGTCCCGGCGATATCGGCTCCGATGTCAGCCACTTGAACCTGCACAAAACCTTCTGCATCCCGCATGGCGGCGGCGGTCCCGGCATGGGCCCGATCGGCGTAAAGGCGCATCTGGCGCCTCACCTGCCCGGCCATCCGGAAACAGATGGCCGCAGCGGTGCGGTTTCGGCAGCAGCCTTCGGTTCGGCCTCGATCCTGCCGATCTCCTGGAGCTATTGCCTGATGATGGGCGGCGAAGGCCTGACCCAGGCGACCAAGGTGGCGATCCTCAACGCCAACTACATCGCTGCCCGCCTCAAGGGTGCCTATGACGTGCTCTACAAGTCCAAGGCCGGACGCGTGGCACACGAATGCATCATCGACACCCGCCCGCTGGCCGCAAGCGCCGGCGTGACGGTCGATGATGTCGCCAAGCGTCTGATCGATTGCGGCTTCCATGCGCCCACCATGAGCTGGCCGGTTGCCGGCACGCTGATGATCGAGCCGACCGAATCGGAAACGAAGGCAGAGCTCGACCGATTCTGCGAGGCGATGTTGGCCATCCGCGAGGAAGCCCGCGCCATCGAAAACGGCCGGATGGACAAGACCAACAATCCGTTGAAGAACGCACCGCACACGGTGGAGGATCTCGTCGGCGAATGGGATCGACCCTATTCCCGCGAACAGGCCTGCTTCCCGCCCGGTGCCTTCCGCGTGGACAAATACTGGTCTCCGGTCAATCGCATCGACAACGTCTATGGCGACCGCAACCTGATCTGCACCTGCCCGCCGCTGGAATCCTACGCCGAGGCCGCAGAATAGGATTTTTTGCAAAAAAGCGAAGCAGTTCAGTCGCTTCGCTGGAAACAGACATAAATCTATCGTGAAACTTGTCTATGAAAACGCCGCGTGTCCGAAAGGATGCGCGGCGTTTTTGATGACGCCACAGTGGGGCCCTGGAATTCAGATTTATGCCGGAACGATTCGACGTGGACAATCCCGACAACTACATCGCCGCCGCATTCGCCACGGACGATCCTGCTTCGATCGCCAAGGCTTTGGGCGAAGTCGCCCGCACGCGCAACATGAGCAAGCTGGCCAAGGATGTCGGCATGAACCGCTCGGCCCTCTACCGCGCGCTGAGCGGAGACGGAAATCCGGAATTCGCGACGATCCTGAAGGTTGTCAGGGCACTCGGCCTCAAGTTGACGCCGGTTCCGGCGCTTACCAAAGATTGCCAATTCTAGGCCGAGCGTCGCTAGCCGATCGCTTCTTCGAGCAGAAGCAGCACCAGAAAGCCCGCAAAGAACATGGCCGTGACCCAAGGACGGTCAGGTGTTTCGTGAGCTTCGACCAAAAGCTCTTCGGTGACGAGATAGAGAAGTGCGATCAAACCGAACGCAAAGAATCCGGTCAGGATTGGGTTGGGCAACAAAGCGATTGGCGTCCCCAGCAAAGCGCCGATTGGCAGAAGGAGTGCAAGCGCCGCCGTGACCGCGACGATCCTCGCGCGGGAGCGGACGCTCTCGCCAAGCTCGTTCGCAACCGTCAAGCCAAGAAATAGTACCTCGATCGTCAGGGCAATCGTCAGCAGCAAGCCAACTTTCGGGCCGGCGGCAAACCCAATGCCAAGCACGAGGCCATCGATCAGGATGTCGATGCCGATGGCGGCCAGCAGGCCAACCGGTCCTTTGGCCCAGTTTTCCAACTGCTTGACCAGCAGCATTACGCCGACACCAATCGCGCCGCCAATGACTGTTGCAAAGGGATAGCCGCGATGCATGACATCAGGCAGAATTTCGCCGGCGGCGGCCGCAAACACCACGCCGGCGGCAAAGTGCTGGATAGCGCTGACAAGATTGGGGCCTGGCCGCGTATTCACGGCAACCGTGGCGCCCGCGATCGCAGCGCCTGCCGGGATCAATGTGTAAACCCATGCCGCAGCCACCATATGTTCCCCCTCGCGCGCCATGTCGACTTTATCGGGCTCAGCCGGTCAGCCAAGGGGCAACGGAAAAACCCTCGGCCTCCGTCGATCAAAGCATGAAACGCAGCGAGGCGAAATGTGGTGAGATGCGCTTTAAGCGGGTTGCGCGGCCTGTCGCTGCGCCGCAAGGGCAGCGAGATCGGCGGGCTTCAATTCGACGGACTCGCCGCAGCCGCAAGCCGACGTCTGGTTCGGATTGGTGAAAATGAAGCCTGAGCGCAATGTTGTCGTCTCGAAGCCCATTTCCGTACCGAGCAGATAAAGCACGGCCGACGGCTCGACCCAGACCTTGGCGCCATCGCGCTCGATCAGATCGTCCTTCGCGTTCGGCTCGGTTACTAGGTCGATGGTATATTCCATGCCGGCGCAGCCGCCCTTTTTGATGCCGACGCGAACGCCCTTGGCATCAGGGCCGGAATTCTCGACGATCGCCTTGACGCGAGCTGCTGCCGCATCCGTCATGCTCATGACTGCAAAGCCCATGGGCTCATTCTCCTTCCACATCCGGGGTCAAGATCCGGTGCTTCGAGTTTTAATGTAAAGCCGGCGGCTTAAAGCTTCAATACCAGCCCACGGCAACCTGCGCTTCTTCGGACATGCGATCCGGCGTCCAAGGGGGATCGAACGTCATCGAGACGTCGACGCCAGAAACGCCCTCAACGGCGCCGACGGCATTTTCCACCCAGCCCGGCATTTCACCGGCAACCGGGCAACCTGGCGCTGTCAGCGTCATGACGATCTTCACCATGCGATCGTCTTCGATGTCGATCTTGTAGACCAGACCCAGCTCGAAGATATCGGCGGGAATTTCCGGATCATAGACCGTTTTCAGCGCAGAAATAATATCGTCGCTGAGGCGCGCCAGCTCATCTGCGGGGATGCTGGAATGCACGATCCCTTCGCGCGCGTCGATCTTCTGTTCGCTTTCGTCGAGTGACATCGCTTGCCTCCTCAGGCAAAGAATTTCCGTGCATATTCCAGTGCATCGGCCAAGGCGTCCACCTCGGCGCGGGTATTGTACATGCCGAACGATGCACGGCATGTGGAGGTGACGCCGAAGCGTTTCAAGAGCGGCTGGGCGCAATGCGTGCCGGCACGAACGGCAACACCCTGCCGGTCGATCACCATCGAGACGTCGTGGGAATGGATACCCGCCAGCTCGAAGGAGAAGATGCCGCCCTTGCCCGGCGCCGTACCGATGATACGCAGCGAATTGATATCGCGCAGCCTTTCCGCCGCATAGGCGGCAAGATCGGCTTCGTGGCGCGCAATCGCTTCCCGGCCGATGCTGTCCATATAGTCGAGCGCATAGCCAAGGCCGATCGCCTGAACGATCGGCGGCGTACCCGCTTCGAAACGATGCGGCGGATCGTTGTAGGTGACGTTTTCCTCGGTGACATCGAAAATCATCTCGCCGCCGCCCTGGAACGGCCGCATCTCGGCAAGCCGTTCCTTCTTGCCGTAGAGAACGCCGATGCCCGAAGGGCCATAGAGCTTGTGGCCGGTCATGACATACCAGTCGCAATCGATATCCTGCACGTCGACAGGCATATGCACGGCACCCTGCGAGCCGTCGATCAGGACCGGAATACCGCGCTCATGCGCGATGCGGCACACTTCCTTCACCGGAACGACGGTTCCAAGCGCATTCGACATGTGGGTGATAGCCACGAGCTTGGTGCGCTCCGTCAGGCTCTTTTCGAAATCCTCGATATGGAATGCGCCCTCGTCATCGACAGGCACCCAAACGAGTTTGGCGCCCTGGCGCTCGCGAATGAAATGCCAGGGGACAATATTGGAGTGATGCTCCATGATGGAAACGACGATCTCGTCGCCCTCACCGATCTTGGGCATGCCCCAGCCGTAAGCGACCGTGTTGATCGCCTCCGTCGAGTTCTTGGTGAAGACGATGTCGTCGACCGATGGCGCATTCAGGAAGCGGCGCACCTTTTCGCGAGCCGCTTCATAGGCTTCCGTGGCGGCATTGGACAGGAAGTGCAGGCCGCGATGCACATTCGCATATTCGCTGGAATAGGCGTGCGAGATGGCATCGATGACGACCTGCGGCTTCTGCGCGGAAGCGCCGTTGTCGAGATAGACCAGCGGCTTGCCATGCACCGTCTTCGCCAGGATGGGAAAATCCCGGCGAATGGCTTCGACGTCATAGGCCGTTGCCGGCACGATCTTGTCCACGAGCTTTGCCTCCAATCAGGCGTGCTTTTCCAGCCAGCCGGAGATGACGCCTTCCAGCGCCTCGACCAGGGCTTCGTCTTCCAGTTCCTCGACGATCTCGGCCACGAAGGCGTTGACCAGCATGGCCCGTGCCTTCTTCTCCGGGATGCCGCGCGCCATCAGGTAATAGAGATGGTTGCCGTCGATATCGGCGACAGTGGCACCATGGCCGCACTGTACGTCATCGGCGAAGATTTCAAGCTCCGGCTTTACCGAGAACTCGGCATCGTCGGACATCAGCAGCGTGTTGCAGGCCATCTTGGCGTCGGTCTTCTGCGCATCCGGTGCGACCCGGATCATGCCCTGGAAGACGCCGCGGGCGCGGTCGAACACCACATTACGGATAACTTCCGTGGAACCTGTGTTCGGAACGTCATGGCCAAGCACCATCGTCACATCGGTATGCGTATCGCCGCCGAGCAGGTTGATGCCGCGCAGCGTCAGATCGGCGCCCTCGCCCACGACCTTGATATACAGCTCCTGACGCACCAGCTTGCCGCCAGCGTTGATGACAAACAGCTTCAGCTTGGCATCTTCTCCGAGCTCGATGCGAAGCTGGCCGAGATGGGTGTCTTCGCTACCCTGCTCCTGCAGGATGATCCAGGTGATCTCAGATCCCTTGCCGATCCTGACTTCGCTGACCGAAGAAACCAGCGCGGCAGCGCCTTCGACCGCCTGATGACGCTCGATAAAGGTCGCCTTGACGTCGGCACCGAAAGTAACCGGCAGACGGCTGTGGATCTGGCCGCCAGCATGGATGAACTGCACTTCGAGCGGCGCATCGAGTTCTGCGCCATCGGGGAAATCGATGACATAGCCATCGCGCACGAAGCTCGCATTGATACGCCCGATGGCGTCATCCCTGCCGAGCGCTTCGAGACCGGCAGCAGCCGTGCCGTTGATCAGGCTATCGGCGTAGCGCGCAACGGTCAGGTTCTTGACCGATGCCTTCTCGCTTGCCTTGCCCTGAAGGACGGCAATGACAGGCGATCCTTCGACCGTCGGCGGCAGCGCCTCGACGAGGCCCTTGCCGATATCGCTCGGAACCAGGCGCAGCAGGTTCTTGAAATCGGTATAGTGCCATGCCTCGATCCGGCGCGTCGGCAGACCGGCGGTCTTCAGCTCGTCCAGAAGGCGATCGCGAACGGCGAAAACTTCGCCATCGCCAGGCAGATCGCCCATCTGGTCGTTATACGCCTCGATCAGCGCCGTCTCCGCGGCGGTGAGGCGATTCGTCGTCTGAATGTTCATCGACGTGTCCTTTCCGCCTCGATCAGGCTGCAGCTCCGATGATGTCGGCGTAGCCGTTGGCTTCCAGCTCATGCGCCAGCGTCTTGTCGCCGGACTTGATCACCTGGCCCTTGTAGAGGACGTGAACGGTGTCCGGAACGATATAGTCGAGCAGGCGCTGGTAGTGGGTGATGACGATCACGGCGCGGTCGGGAGAGCGCAGTGCATTGACGCCGTCGGCGACGATCTTCAGTGCGTCGATGTCGAGGCCGGAATCGGTTTCGTCGAGCACGCAAAGCTGCGGCTCCAAGAGCGCCATTTGCAGGATTTCGGCGCGCTTCTTTTCACCCCCGGAAAAGCCGACGTTCAGCGGCCGCTTCAGCATGTCCATGTTGATCTGCAGCTTGGCGGCAGCATCCTTGACGCGGCGCAGGAAATCCGGCGTCGTCAGCTCGTCTTCGCCGCGTGCCTTGCGCTGTTCGTTCAGGGCAACCTTGAGGAACTGCATGGTGGCAACGCCGGGGATTTCGACCGGATACTGAAACGCCAGGAAGATGCCCTTGGCGGCACGCTCGGCGGCGTCGAGTTCCAGAATGCTCTCGCCGTTATAAAGGATGTCACCCTCGGTGACTTCATAGTCCTCGCGACCGGCGAGGATATAGGAGAGCGTCGACTTGCCGGAGCCGTTCGGGCCCATGATGGCGGCAACTTCACCGGCCTTCACGGTCAGGTTCAGGCCACGGATGATCTCGGTGCCGTCTTCGGCGATACGGGCGTGCAGGTTCTTGATTTCAAGCATTTGAGTATCCTATCGCAGGAATGAAGGTGCGGCGCGCGCAGCGCGCCAAAGCTAATTCTGGTTCGTAGACATCAGCCGACGCTGCCCTCAAGCGAAATGCCGATCAGCTTCTGCGCTTCGACGGCAAATTCCATCGGCAGTTCCTGCAGCACTTCCTTGACGAAGCCGTTGACGATCAGTGCGATCGCCGCTTCCTCGGGAATGCCGCGCTGCAGGCAGTAGAACAGCTGATCTTCGGAAATCTTCGAGGTTGTGGCTTCATGCTCGAACTGCGCGGACGAGTTCTTCGCCTCGATGTAGGGCACAGTGTGCGCGCCGCACTTGTCGCCGATCAGCAGCGAGTCGCACTGCGTGAAGTTGCGGGCATTGGTCGCGCGGCGATGCGCCGAGACCTGGCCGCGATAGGTGTTCTGCGAGACGCCGGCGGCAATACCCTTCGAGATGATGCGGCTCGACGTGTTCTTGCCGAGATGGATCATCTTGGTGCCGCTGTCGACCTGCTGATGGCCGTTCGAAACCGCGATCGAATAGAACTCGCCACGGCTGTCGTCGCCGCGCAGGATGCAGGACGGATATTTCCAGGTGATTGCAGAGCCGGTCTCGACCTGCGTCCAGGAGATCTTGGAGCGGTGGCCGCGGCAATCGCCACGCTTGGTGACGAAGTTGTAGATGCCGCCCTTGCCGTGCTTGTCGCCCGGATACCAGTTCTGCACCGTCGAATATTTGATTTCAGCGTCATCGAGCGCAACCAGTTCGACGACGGCGGCGTGCAGCTGGTTTTCGTCGCGCTGCGGCGCCGTGCAGCCTTCGAGATAGGAGACATAGGCTCCCTCCTCGGCGATGATCAGCGTGCGCTCGAACTGGCCGGTGTTCTTCTCGTTGATGCGGAAGTAGGTCGACAGTTCCATCGGGCAACGAACGCCCTTCGGCACGAAGACGAACGAGCCGTCAGTAAAGACCGCGGAATTCAGCGTCGCATAGAAGTTGTCCGAGGTCGGCACGACGGAGCCAAGGTACTTGCGCACCAGATCCGGATGCTCTCGGATAGCTTCCGAAATCGACATGAAGATCACGCCGGCCTTCTTCAGCTCTTCCTTGAAGGTGGTGACGACCGAGACGGAATCGAACACCGCGTCAACGGCAATCTTCGACTTCTCGACGCCGGCAAGAATCTCCTGCTCGCGCAGCGGAATGCCGAGCTTCTCATAGGTCTTCAACAGTTCCGGGTCGACATCATCGAGCGACTTCGGACCGGCGAATTTCTTCGGGGCGGCATAATAATGAATGTCGTTGAAGTCGATCTTCGGATAATCGACGCGGGCCCATGTGGGCTCTTCAAGCGTCAACCAGCGGCGATAGGCCTCGAGGCGCCATTCCAGCATCCAATCCGGCTCCTGCTTCTTGGCGGAGATGAAGCGGATGATATCTTCGGAAAGACCCTTGGGAGCCTTTTCCACTTCGATGGTGGTCTCGAAACCATACTTATACTGGTCCACGTCGATCTGGCGGACCTGATCGACCGTTTCCTGGACTGCAGGCATTTCGTTCTCCAATCTCGCCGGATCCAAGGTCCGGCAGCTTGTCAACGTTGCGGCAGACTTATGTCTGCCCTCTATGTAGTCGGCCAAAAGGGACTTTTCACCCCGCTTGGCAAGCGGAAATTTCGGTTTCCGCAAAATTGTGGCCGTTAGGCCGCCGCACCCGCCAGCTTCCGCCTTCCCGCGATGCGGGCAAACGCGGCGATAGCGCGATCGATATCCGCTTCGGTCGTGGTCGGACCCAGCGAAATACGGAGCGCGCCGAGCTTGGGATCGCATCCCATCGCCACGAGCACATGGCTCTCTCCGACCTTGCCGGACGAACAAGCGGACCCGGCAGAAATCGCCACACCTTCGAGGTCGAAGGCGATCTGGCCGGTTTCGGATTTCAGTCCCGGCAGTGTGAAGAAGCTGGTGTTCGGAACGCGGGCACCGCCTTTGCCATGAATGATGACATCGGGTGCCGCCAGTTCCATGCCCGCTTCCAGCCGGTTGCGCAAGGAACCGATCGCGGCATTGCGAACCTCGAAGTCTGCAGCAGCAGCCTCGGCAGCGGCACCGAAGCCGATGATGGCAAGCGTGTTTTCCGTACCCGAGCGATGGCCCTTTTCCTGTCCGCCGCCATGGATCAACGGCTTCGGCATCAGCACCTCGCCGCGAGAGACGAGCGCGCCGGCACCCTTGGGGCCGCCGATCTTGTGCGAGGAGACGATCAGGAAATCCGCGCCGATCGCATTGATATCGAGCGGCACCCGGCCGGCTGCCTGGACAGCATCCACCACGAAGAGGCCGCCCGCGGCCTGAACGAGCTTGGCCGCTTCGCCGACAGGCTGGAGAATCCCGGTCTCGTTATTCGCGATCATGATGGCAACCATCGGCAAGCCGCTGGCCTTGTCGTGGGCAGCGAGCATGGCCTCCAGCGCGAAAAGATCGACCGTACCGTCCGATGTCACCGGTATTTCGCTGACATTATCCCTGGTAAATCGCCCGCCTTCGCGCACGGCTGGATGCTCGACGGCCGATATATAAAGATGGCTGACGAGAAGCGGCGTGCGCCCCATGCGGAATTCCGGAGTCAGCACCATATTGGCCGCCTCGGTGGCGCCGCTCGTAAAAACGACATGGGTGAATTCGGCGCCCGTCAATCTTGCAACCTGGCGACGTGCAGTCTCGACAGCTGCACGAGCTGCCCTACCTTCACCGTGAACGGAATTGGGGTTGCCTTGAATATCCATCGCACGCAACATCGCATCGCGCGCCGCCGGATGGAGCGGTGCGGTAGCATTCCAGTCGAGATAGAGGCGTGTTGCCGCCATAATCTTCTTCCTGCGCGACTTTGCTTTGCTGCGCCCGGTTCATTTTCCTTGAAATTTCAGCCGGGCATGCCTTATGACACGTTCCACAAACCGTTGCGCAAACAACGCGCGGACCACCGCATCAAGTTTCGAATTGTTCTAAACTGCGTTCTAGAAAAGATGAGCGCATTCGTCAAGTCAACTTGCTGCGTGCCGTAAGGTTTGAACGCAGAAAAAGAAGAGCCGGAGTATCGATGCCCGAAGTAATTTTCAACGGCCCCGCTGGTCGCCTTGAAGGCCGCTATCAGCCCTCCAAGGAAAAGAGCGCCCCGATCGCGATTATCCTTCATCCCCATCCGCAGTTCGGCGGCACGATGAACAATCAGGTGGTCTACCAGCTCTTCTATATGTTCCAGAAGCGCGGCTTCACCACGCTCCGCTTCAATTTCCGCGGCATCGGCCGCAGCCAGGGCGAATTCGACCACGGCGCCGGTGAGCTTTCCGATGCAGCCTCTGCACTCGACTGGGTGCAGAGCCTCCATCCCGATTCGAAGAGCTGTTGGGTTGCCGGTTACTCATTCGGTGCGTGGATCGGCATGCAGTTGCTGATGCGCCGTCCGGAAATCGAAGGCTTCATGTCCATCGCGCCGCAGCCGAATATCTACGATTTCTCCTTCCTCGCACCCTGCCCGTCGTCCGGCCTGATCATCAACGGCGATGCGGACAAGGTTGCCCCGGAAAAGGACGTCAACGGCCTCGTCGAGAAGCTGAAGACACAGAAGGGCATCCTGATCACGCACAAGGTCGTGCCGGGCGCCAACCACTTCTTCAACGGCCAGGTCGAAACGCTGCTCGGCGAATGCGAGGACTATCTCGACCGTCGCCTGAACGGCGAACTGGTGCCGGAACCGGCCGCCAAGCGTATCCGCTAAGAAGCCCCTCTCAGAGCGTTTCCGCGGTTTTTTGAAACACGGAAACGCTCAATTTCGCTCTTTTACGCATTCCGGTCGAAAATCCGCCGCGCATTTTGCCGGAACTGCTCCTAGCGTGACATCCTGAAGCAAAGGCCTGGAGTGCCGCTGACAACGATCGGCGCTTCGTACTGCATGCCGATTTTCTGGAGAACTCGCTGCGAAGCAACGTTTTCAGGATGTGTGAATGCGATGAAGCGGTCGGCAAAGCCGCGGCGGAAAAACCACTGCGCGAGTGCGCCGGCCATTTCGGTGGCATAGCCATTGCCCCACGCGTCCTGCCGAAGCGAATAGCCGAGTTCGAACTCGCCTCGCCCTCTCTCCTGGAAGCGCGAAAAGCCGGCGCGGCCAATAAAGCGGCCGTCTTCACGCCGCAGCATCTTGTATTTGGTCGTGCCATCTCGCGCTTGTTCATCGAACCAGCTTTTCAGCCGTTCCTCGGCCTTTTCCAGCGTCCAAGGCGCGGCACCCGAGAGATAGCGCGTGGTCTCGATGGTCGAATGCAATTGCCGAATCACTTCGGCATCACCCTTGTCCCACATCGTCAGAACGAGGCGCGGGGTTTCGAGTATGATGGTGTCACTCATCTGCCTGCCTGTTTTCGTGATGGATCTGCAGCCTGCCATAACGTGCATGCCAGCGCCGATTGACAACCGGCGGCTCAGTGCTAACCGCTCGGTCTGATTTCAACAAGCCGATCAAGCGGCGATATTGAATGCGAAGGCCTGCCGAAGCGGGCCTCCAGATTACCGCTTGGTATTATCGGTCAGTGACATGCCGGCAGGCCGGGTGCGCCGCACTTCTTCTTTTCCGGAGGCTTCTGCGGCGGAGGCGGAGGTGGTCTCTTCACCTGCTGCTGCACGACCTTCGGCTGCGGTTGCGGCTTCGGTTGAGCCTGTGGCTTGGGTGCCTGTGCCACCACATGCGGCGCGGGTTTGGGCTGTGCAGGAGCCGGATTGGCCTGCCGGGGCGGGGCGGCAGCGACATGAGGCTGACTGTTGACCCGAGCTTGGTTGCTGGGGAGCGCCTTGGGCTTCGCCGGCGTTCTGGCGGCGACGGCCGGCGCTGCCGGGGCATGCGCATTGGGCTTCGGTGCAGCGGCAACCGGATTTGGTTTGCCGCTCGGCGCTGCTTGGGGTGCCGGGGTCTTGGCAATCTGGTTTTGCCCCTTCACGGCAGGTGCATTGCCAACCGCCGGCAGCGGTTGTCCCTTCGCTCCGGGAAGCGCATGGGCTTTGGCGTTCGGCGTAGCCTGAGGCTGTTGAGCCTGTTTCGTCTGAGCCGCGCCAGGGTTGGCTGGCTTGCCCGTGGCTGGCAAAGGCTGACCATTCGCGCCGGGAAGCGTGTGCGCATTGGCATTTGTGCCTTGCTGGGCAGGTTGAGTCGCAACAGCCGGATTATGCACCGCATTCGGCGCAGCTTGTGGCGATTGCCCCGGCTTCGTCTGAGCGGCTCCCGGATTGACAGGCAGCTTGCCACCAGCCGGCAGCGGCTGGCCATTGGCGCCGGGAAGCACATGGGCAGCAGCATTTCCGCCTTGTGGCTGGGCTGAAGGCGTGACCGCCGGAGCGGCTCCAGGCACCGTCTTGGCAGCCGCGGCAGGATTCTGCTTTTGCAGAACTGCCGCCTTCTTCTGTACCGATGGCGGCAGGGCAACATGCAGTGCTGCAGCCCCAGCTCCGGCGATGACAGCCGCACCGGCGAGTTTCTGTCCCGTCGTCAGCCCCGATGTGGCAGGTGCCGCACCATTCTCGTTAACGGTGGTATTGTTGTTGATGACGGTCGTATTGTTCACGACCGTATTGTGGATGTTGTTGAAGATGATGTTGTTTTCCGGCGGTGCGATATCGCGTGGCTGCTCGACCCATTGAGGGACCGGAACGAAGACCGGCGCCGGCAACACGTAGAGATCGACTGCGGGCTGAGGCGGCGGCAGCACGACGAAATCCGGCGGCGGTGGCGCAAGGAAAACGACGGGCGGCGGCGGGGCATAACCGAAATCGGCATCATCAAAATAAAGCACGGGACGGTCGACATAGACCACTTCCGGCGGTGGCGGTGGCGGCACATCATACTCGATGACGGTGAAGGATGGCGGCGGCTCGAGTGCTGCCTCGAAATGCTCGAGACGGCGGCGGGCATCCCACACATGGGGACCGCGCGGATAACGCCTCAGATAAGACCAATAGGCCTCAGGCGTATCGGCAATCCAGGTCTCGCGCCAGGTGATAGCCTCGCGGCGGGCGGCGACAATGGCGCGGACACGCCTTGCCATGGAGTCGTTCGGATAGGCGGCCAGAAAATCCTCATAGCCCTGCAGCGTGTCGCGATCGAGCGCGGCGAAATAGGCATCACGCTCGTCGAAATCGCGAATGGGCTTCGTCCGGTTTGCCACATCCTCGGTGCTCGACACCGCAGCAGCCGGTGCATTCGGACCACGATCGAAGAAGGTAAAGGCATTCTTGAACTTGGAGGCGTCCCAGGAAATCTCGGCGCCCTTGGTCAAGTCGCCGACCCGCAACCGTGTGCGATCGAAGACGTCATCAAGCGAAAGGCCGCCAACACGGATCATCTCCGCCAGCGCATGCGCATAGGAACCATACGGACCGGCCTCCTGCGGTGCGACCGTGCCAGGCGCCGCATTGAAGGCAATCAGCTGGTTGACGTCGGGATCGACCAGCGCCAGACCGCCGGCCAGCGGCTGATTGGACTGCACGAACGGATTGGCCCTCGCCGCATCCAGCACGACGATGCTGCCACGATTGTTAATGGCGGACAGCGATTTGGTGAAGTCGCTCACGCGGACTGCCTGGACGGGGACATCCGTGGCATTGGCGATCTGTGCATCGACAGGCACGAAATAATTGTCGCCCTGATATTGCACACCATAGCCCGCCAGATAGACGAAGACGACGGTATTAGGACCTGACGCGTTGGCTTTCGTCAGAAAGTCGCGCATCGCGTCGCGCAACCCGTTCTGGTCGAGGTCGCGCGCGCCGATCACATCGAAGCCCGCAGCCTGCAGCGTCTGCGCGATCAGGCCGGCATCGTTGGCCGGCGTCGGAAGCGCACCCACCGTGTAGGCGGCGTTACCCACGACAAGCGCTATTCTCTTTTCAGGGGAACCTTGAGCTTCGGCCGGATTCGCAGCAGCGATACCGGCCAAAACCAACATCATGGCAAAAAAAGCCCAGATCGTCTTTTTGGATGACAATCCCATCTTCGAAAGCAGAGGCGACATACCGGTTTCTTTCACGAAACATGAGGTGCGTACGGGATCAACAGGAAATCATTAGGATTTGATTCGGGCGAATGCGCGACTTATTCCCGGCGGCATCGCGGCGATGTTACGATCTATTGACGTTCAGAAACGCTCGTTTACACATCCCGCTGGCGCCGAAACTTGTCGTCCTCCCCACCAAAATGGTGACGCGCCGGTAAATCGGTGATAAACGCGCCCCGCGACATCAAACAATAGCGACTTCGCCGCGCCTTCCAGAGTTGCGGCATCGAGAGACCAAGATCATGGCTGAGTTCAAATCCGATTTCCTGCGAACCCTGCAAGAGCGCGGCTTCATTCATCAGATTTCCGATGAAGCCGGCCTCGACGACCTCTTCGCCAAGGAAACCGTGACGGCCTATATCGGCTATGATCCGACGGCATCGAGCCTGCATGTCGGCCACCTCACCCAGATCATGATGCTGCACTGGCTGCAGGCGACCGGCCATCGGCCGATCTCCTTGATGGGCGGCGGCACCGGCATGGTCGGTGATCCCTCCTTCAAGGAGGAAGCCCGCAAATTGATGACCATCGACATGATCGAAGACAATATCGCTTCGATCAAGCGCTGCTTCTCGAACTACCTCGACTACAACAAGCCGAGTAACGCAGCCTTGATGATCAACAATGCCGAATGGCTGCGCTCGCTGAACTATCTTGAATTCCTGCGCGATGTCGGCCGTCATTTCTCGGTCAACCGCATGCTGTCCTTCGACAGCGTGAAGACGAGACTTGACCGCGAACAGTCGCTGTCGTTCCTCGAATTCAACTACATGATCCTGCAGGCCTACGACTTCGTCGAACTGGCCAAGCGTTATGATTGCCGCCTGCAGATGGGTGGCTCGGATCAGTGGGGCAATATCGTCAACGGCATCGATCTCGGTCACCGCATGGGGACGAAGCAGCTTTTTGCTCTGACCTCGCCGCTGCTGACCACTTCTTCGGGTGCCAAGATGGGCAAATCGGCTTCCGGCGCTGTCTGGCTGAATGCCGACCTGCTGCCGGTCTACGATTTCTGGCAGTATTGGCGCAACACCGAGGATGCCGATGTTCCGCGGTTCCTCAAGCTGTTCACGACGTTGCCGATGGATGAAATCGCACGGCTTTCAGCCATCGCAGGCTCCGAACTCAACGAGGTCAAGAAGATCCTCGCGACCGAAGTCACGGCGATCCTTCACGGCCGCGCGGCAGCCGAACAGGCAGCCGAAACGGCACGCAAGACCTTCGAGGAAGGCGGCCTGTCCGAAAACCTTCCGTCGATCGATGTTCCCTCCTCCGAACTCGAAGCTGGCATCGGCCTGCTGGCTCTGATCGTGCGCGCCGGTCTTGCCAGTTCGAATGGCGAAGCTCGCCGCCATGTTCAGGGCGGCGCAGTACGCATCAACGATCAGGCCATCAGCGACGAGCGCAAGGTGATTGGCACCGGCGAAGTCACAGCCGATGGTGTCATCAAGCTCTCTCTGGGCAAGAAGAAGCACATCCTGATCCGTCCGGCCGCTTGAGCGTCCGAATAGAAAGAGAACAAAGAGAGCCGGCGCCCTCGCGCCGGCTTTATCATTTGTGCCGGTGCAGATGCAGAACATTATCACCGCTGGCCGGATGATTTTTTCATCCCGATGTCGGATTACGGCCCGCCTATTCGTCCTCAGTCCAGATCGCACGCTCGGAGGTGACTTATGGATGAAGTGCCGGTGATCAAAACGAGGCGCAAAGGCCGAAACCTTACGCAAAGCATGTTGATTCCGAGCGAGGAGATGCTCGCCCGCGCCCTCTGGGCAGCGCCACCGGGTCGGTTGTCCGATATTGCGGGAGTAAGACAGGCGCTTGCCAGGCAATATGGTGCCGATGCCTGCTGCCCTGTCACCGTTCAGCGACATTTGGTGCAGATCAGTCAAAACGGCACGGCTCCGTTTTGGCGCATCGTGGACCCCGATCGACCATTCGCACGGCGCATGAACGGCGGGCCGGAACGCATACGAGAGCGACTGGCGGAAGAGAAATAATCTGCCCTGCCTCTGCTATCAAAAGGCGGCAGCCTCAGCTTCGCGCCGCTTCAGTACTCAAATATCTGCCTGAAAACACCTGGCGCGATGATCGAGAGAGGGTTGATCTGCAGGTTCGATTTCTCGATCGTACCAGTCAATCTGAAGGTAATGCCGATCAGGCCGCGATCGCTGCCATTGCCCAGGATGAAGCCGACGATCGGAACTTCCGCGAACAGCCGGTTCAGGCCATAGGCGGGCATGAAGGTCCCCGTCATGTCCATCTTGCCATCGGCGTCCTTCAGCACGCCCTGGAACGTCGCTCCGACCTGTACGCCGCGCACCACGCCATTTTCGACGGAGAGCACACCATCGCGCATCACCAGCCGCGCAAAGCCGCGCTCGAAATTCTGCGAACGCGTATCGATATTCTGCTTCACGGCCGAATTCAGGCTCTTGCCGTTCTTTCCGCTCGGCGTCGATACGATGGTCGAGAGTTTCTTGTCGTCGATGATGGAGAAGTTGCGGATGTCGAGCGAACCGTCCCAATCATCCTGCCCGATCGAGCGCAGCGATAGATTGAGCAATCCACCTTGCAGATGCCTGTAGAGATCGGTGAAACGCGCAACGGCACCGGCATCGCCGCTCGTGATACGGATGACGCCGTTGGCGCCTTTGCTCATCTGGGTAACGAGCGCTTCGCCGCTACGGGTCACACCGGAAAAGTCCGCAGCCGTCGTCTTGCCGCCGGCGATCGAATAGACGCCCTTGACATTGCCGATGGTCTCATCGTTGAAGCCGATGACCTTGTCGAGATTGGCACGAACGGTCGCGCTCGCCGAAGCGTCTCCGTCCGAACTCTGCTGGCCGCCCGATGTGGACGCCTTCAGGCGCGCGAGGATCGGACGTATGTCGGCGGAACTGCCCGATATCGCCACGTCGTAGCCGCCACCCTTGCCCCGCTTCAGCGAGAGTGCAAAATCATCGAGCGCCGAGAGCTTCACGCTGTCGAAGCTTGCCGAGGTAAGGCTCCCCTTGCTGATCAGAAGATCGCCGCTGGCGCCGAACCCATCGCCCTTGAGCGTGAAATTCTTGAGCGTCGTCTGGCTGTCCGGACCGGAAGCCTCGAACTGCGCGGTCGCCGCAATGCCGCTGCCCTTCGACCAGCCGATCCACGGCACGGTCAGAGCCGCTTTGCCGAGATCGACCTTGACACCCTGGCGGTCGTCGTCGATGCGCGTCAACTCCACTTTGACAGGCCCATCAACTATATCCCGTAGTCCGGGTAGAACGGTGTTGCGCTGCGCATCGGTCAGCGTTGCCGTGACCACGCGGGCGCGCTTGACCGGCGATTTGCTGTCGGTCGGCTCCACCATGTCGATCTGGGCCGGAATATTGTCGATCTGGGCCTGGGCTTGCAGATGCACGGATTGCGGATCGGCCGAGATCACCCCGGTCAGATTGTCGATCTTGCGATTGTTCATCGGCTTCAGCAGATCGACATTGTCGAGATTGAGCTTCGCCTGCCACTCCGGCGGGGGCGGCTGCTGGTCCTTGATGAGCCCTATCCTGGCATCGACCTTGGCGACGATCTTGCCGTTGAAATCCTCCGGCTTGAACTCGGTCCGCTGCAGCACCTCCAGAGGTTTGTAGGTCAGAAGTTCGCCGATCGCATCGCCGGAGCCTGAAATCGTCAAATCAAGATCGGCCATCAGCGGCTTGTCGTAGGTCGCCGGGATCGAGAAGCTGCTGTCACTCAGCGTGATCGTACGCCCCGTTGGAAAATAGGAGGTGGCCGTGGCGATATCGACGACCATATTCGGACCGGTCAGATCGAAATGGGCCTTGGTATCGCGCAACGGCGGAATTTCGCCGGGAACGTTCATCCGTGCGCCATCTATGTCGAAGGCGATATGCAGCTCGTTTTTGCCAAGCTGCAGCTTGCCGGTCTGCGATGCCTCTCGCAGTCGTCCGGCCGGAATGAAGACCGATATGGCAGCATTGGTCACCGAGCCACCGAAAAGATTGCCCTCGACCCAGACCCGGGGTTTCGAAGCCATCCAGAAAGGCCAAAGCTGCTTGACAACAGTTGTGTCGAGTTTGTCCGCCCGGCCGCCGAAACTGATTTCCGGCGAGCTGTCGCCGAGTTTCATATGCAGAGAGCCGAAAAGGGCGCCTTGCGGCGTCGATATGCCGAGATTGTCGAACTGGAATTCCTTCGTTGCGGAAAAAAACCGCCCTGTGGCGCGGCCATCGAAGCTGACAGGCTTTTCCCCCGAGAGGGACGAAGCGGCAACACCGTCCTTGATCACGAAATCGATGCCGAAACCCTTGCCTGCACTGGCGTCGACACGATCGAGATCGATGACCGCGCCGGAAAAGGGCGCGATCGTCCGGAGGAACTGCGCTTTTGACGGCGCAATCTCCAAAGTCTGGTGATCGAAGTTGTAGGCGAGGTTGATATTGGCCTGCGTCAACTCCTGCATATCATGGTCCATATAGAGGACGCCGGGCTGGACATTGATGGTGGCGCTCAGCTTCGGATCGATGCCTGCCTCGCCCTTGACCGCCGAAAGCGTGATGTCTCCGAAGGTCATCAGACCCTGTCGCGGCGTCCCGTTCGGGTCATAGGTCATCGTGAGTGGCTTGAGATCGAGATTCGATATCCTCGCCGTCAGCGACGAGCTGTGACCGGTCTCGTTTTGATCCGCCCTCACATCCAGAAGCGCCACGGACCCGTTGAGCGCGACTTGGCCATATAAATGCAAAGAATTCGGTGCCGCCCGCTCAAATGTGAGGTTGTCGACGACGAGGGAGATCGGATCCCCCTCCTGTCGCGCCAGCTTCATCGAGAAGCCGGAAATGCGCACGGAATTCGTGCCGCCGCGCTGGACGAAGTGTTCGAGAAAATCGAGATTGTCGAAGGCCGCATTCAAGGCCTTGGGTAAAGCATCGACGCGCAAGGCGGTCAAATCCACCGGGTCGCCTTGCGGCAGCAGTGAGGTATCGAGCGCGATCCCCTCTGCCGCTACACTTGCCACTTCCACCCTGCCCTCGATGAGGGCCAAGGGGTCCAGCTCCATATTGACGGCTGACATCGTCGACAGATGCTTGCCGCTCTCCTGATCGACGACATTGACGTCGCGTGCCTCCAGTGCCAGGCGCAGGTCGGAGGTAAATCGGATCACGGTCGCGCCGACCTCTGCTTTGTAACGCGGGCCGATGGCCTGATCGAGAGCCGTCTGCGCTTTCTGTGACAGCGGCGCATCGAAGATACCGCCTTCGATGGTCGCGATGACGGCACCGAGAATGATGGCGAGAAACGCAAAGAAAACCAGCGTTATGCGGCAGACATGCCAAACATGCGATCGCCTGCGTCGACGGCGCTCCGGCACGTGCACGATCAACGGATCTTCGACCTGAGCGGACGGCAGATGGTCGAGCGACACGAGATCCTTTTTGCGGAATGTTACCTTTTCGCCTCGGATCACTCCTGCGCGTGCCTTTCACTTATACAATTTTGTTGGTGACGCTGCGTCCCATTGGACGGCACACGCGAGCAGTATATATGCCTTACCTCAAGTGTCATCTAAAAAACCGGCAAAAGAAAGGTTTTCCCGTGGCGGAAGTTTTTCCGATTCAACTGAACATCGGTGACAAGGCGCCGGATTTCGATCTTCCGCGCGATGGCGGCGATCGCGTTCACCTTGCCGATTTTGCCGGCAAGCCGTTGGTGATCTATTTCTATCCCAAGGATGACACCACCGCCTGCACGACGGAATCGATTACCTTCACGGCACTGTCAGCCGATTTCGCAAAGCTCGGTGTCGCCCTCCTCGGCGTCTCTCCGGATTCTGTGAAAAGCCATGACAAATTCGTCAAGAAGCACGCGCTTTCCGTTCCGCTCGCCTCCGACGAGGAAAAGACCATGGCGATGGCCTATGGCGTCTGGCGGGAAAAAAGCATGTATGGCCGCACCTATATGGGTGTGGTGCGCTCGACCTTCCTGATCGACGCCGATGGGCGCATCGCTGCAATATGGGACAAGGTCAAGGTCGCCGGACACGCCGAAGCCGTTCTCGCTGCGGCCAAGGAACTTTGAAGGCATGTCCGGCAGGCCCGAAACCATCACGTCGCTGCGCGGCGGCGCCATCGCCGCCATCCGTTCGGCCGATCTCGATATAAAGACCGAGCTCGCCCAGGAATCGGCGACACGCTGGTTTGCCCGCACCCTGTCGCTGCGTTCGCCGCTCGACCCGCCGCTCGCCGATCGGCCCGGTCGGCCCGAAAAGCCGGAGCTTGTGCCGCCGAAAAACATGGAGAAGCGCTCGCTGCATACGCTGAAAGGCCGCATCGCGCTCCTGCATGCCATCGCCCATATTGAGCTGAATGCCGTCGATCTCGCATTGGACATTGTCGCGCGCTTTGCAACCGGCCCGGTTCCCAATTCCTTCTTCGACGGCTGGATGCAGGTCGCCTTCGAAGAGGCCAAGCATTTTCGCATGGTGCGGGCGCGTTTGCGGGAACTCGGCGCAGATTACGGCGATCTGCCCGCCCATGATGGCCTCTGGCAGGCTGCCCATGCTACCCGCACCGATCTGACCGCGCGCCTGGCAGTCGTGCCCTTGATCCTCGAAGCGAGAGGTTTGGACGTGACGCCGGCCCTTCAGGCAAAGATGCGCGAAACCGGCGATCTCGAAAGCGCCGCCATACTCGACGTCATCTATAATGACGAGAAGGGCCATGTTGCCGTCGGTGCGAAATGGTTTCGCTTCCTGTGCGCGCGGGAAAAGCGCGATCCGGCCCGAACCTTCCAGGAGCTGGTGCGCGCTAATTTTCGGGGCTCGCTGAAGGCACCGTTCAACGATATCGCCCGGGCGGAAGCCGGACTGACACCCTCTTTCTACCGTTCACTGACATCTACAAGCAATGCTTGATATACTGACGTAAAATGGCTTTTTCCAGTATTTAATACTGCCATAGAAAGCATTCATTAACCATAATGCCGTGTACTTCCATCAGGTGCCAAAGGGCACCGATTGGGAGAGTCTCGGTGACAGCAAAGCCTCAGAACCGGGTTTTCGGCAAGCAAAGGCGACATCACACTATCATCCTCGCCAGCGGCGATACGGTGCGCCATATGACCGTGCGCCCATGGATGGCGGCTATTGCCGTCTGCATGGTCGGGATTTTTTCGATCGGCTATCTCCTTGCCACGTCTTACCTGGTCCTGCGCGATGATCTGATCGGTGCGACGATGGCCCGCCAGGCACGCATGCAATATGATTATGAGGACCGTATCGCCGCCCTGCGCGCCCAGGTCGATCGCGTCACCTCTCGCCAGCTCCTGGACCAGCAGGTGGTGGAGGAAAAGGTCGACAAGCTGATCGAACAGCAGCAGCAACTCTCATCACGCAACGGTAAGCTCAGCACCCTGCTCGACCGGGCAGAGAACTCCGGCCTGACCGGCAAGGGCGCGCATTCCGATGCCGACGCTGCCGCGCCAAAGAACGAACATGCGCAGCTGACGTCACCCAAGGCAATCGAAAAGCTTCTCGTGAGCGGCAAGCCGGCTGACGCGACACCCGACAACTCCACGCTTGCCTACGTCCCTGCCCCCGAAACCGTTGCCGACCGTGCCGATCGGGTCTTCTCCAAAGTGACGCTGTCGCTGAAGCATATCGAGCAGGATCAGTTGTCCCGCATCCACAATCTCACCGCCGATGCGTCGGAAACTGCCACTTCGATCCAATCGATCATGCAGAATGTCGGTATCAAAGTGCCGAACGAGGTCGCCGGCATTGCGCGTGACGATGCGGATGACGGTGTGGGCGGTCCATACGCACCTCCGGAAAATGTCGACCAGTTCGAACGATCCATGGCGGAACTCGACACCGCCCTGACACATCTGGAAACCGTTCGGGGGGCGGCCGAAAGCCTACCCTTCCGCAACCCGGCGCCGGGCAAGCTCGTCACCAGCCCGTTTGGCAATCGCAAGGATCCCTTCTTCGGTACGCTGGCACTTCACACCGGCACGGATTTCCATTTCAGTCCCGGTGAGAAGATCAAGGCTACCGCTCCCGGCAAGGTGGTTTCGGCTGGATGGACCGGCGGCTACGGCAACATGGTGGAGATCGACCACGGCGACGGCATCTCCACTCGCTATGGGCATATGGAACAGGTGCTCGTCAAAGTCGGCGACAAGGTCGGCGCCGGCGATGCGATCGGTCTGGCCGGCAGTACCGGGCGCTCGACAGGAACACATCTGCATTATGAAGTGCGCGAGAACGGACATCCCATAGACCCCATGTATTTCATCGGTGCCGGCACGAAACTCGCAAGTTACATCAGCGGATTGGGCGCAATTTAGCTGCCGGAATTGTGACAAACGCGCAACAAAGATGGCACTAATCCAAAAATTGCGTTATCAATGAACTTCAGGCCTGTTGAAGCGCCTGCTTTCCTTGACTTCCCGGGTATTTGGTTCTATGTCGCGCTGCATTGCGGCACGCTCCTGCGTGTCGACTCATGGTGTTCGACTGAACCAAGACGGAATTAGATTTCCCTTTGACAACATTTGCTGACCTTGGCCTGAGCCAAAAAGTCCTTTCCGCGGTGACTGACGCGGGCTACACCACACCGACTCCGATCCAGGCCGGTGCAATCCCCTTTGCGCTTCAGCGCCGTGACATCTGCGGCATTGCCCAGACCGGAACCGGCAAGACGGCCTCCTTCGTGCTGCCGATGCTGACGCTGCTGGAAAAGGGTCGCGCCCGCGCTCGCATGCCGCGGACGCTTATTCTGGAGCCGACGCGCGAACTCGCAGCGCAGGTCGCCGAAAACTTCGAAAAATACGGCAAGAACCATCGACTGAACATTGCCCTTCTCATCGGCGGCGTTTCCTTCGAAGAGCAGGATCGTAAGCTGGAGCGTGGCGCCGATGTGCTGATCTGCACGCCCGGCCGTCTGCTGGATCATTTCGAACGCGGCAAGCTGCTGATGAGCGCCGTCGAGATCTTCGTAATTGACGAAGCCGACCGTATGCTCGACATGGGCTTCATCCCGGATATCGAGCGCATTGCCAAGCTCATCCCCTTTACGCGCCAGACGCTGTTCTTCTCGGCAACGATGCCGCCGGAAATCCAGAAGCTAGCCGATCGTTTCCTGCAGAACCCGGAACGCGTTGAAGTCGCCAAGCCGGCATCGACGGCCAAGACCGTGACACAGCGTTTCGTTGCCTCCCACGGCAAGGATTACGAGAAACGCGCCACGCTGCGCGATCTCATCCGCGCCCAGACGGATTTGAAGAACGCTATCATCTTCTGCAATCGCAAGAAGGACGTTTCCGACCTCTTCCGCTCGCTAGATCGCCACGGCTTTTCCGCCGGCGCGCTGCATGGTGACATGGATCAGCGCTCGCGCATGACCATGCTGCAGAACTTCAAGGATGGAAACCTGCAGCTGCTCGTTGCCTCCGACGTCGCAGCACGCGGCCTCGACATTCCCGATGTCAGCCACGTCTTCAATTTCGATGTTCCGATCCATTCGGAAGACTATGTTCACCGTATCGGCCGCACCGGTCGCGCCGGCCGCTCCGGCGCCGCCTTCACCATCGTCACGAAGCGCGACACCAAGCATGTCGACGCCATCGAGAAGCTCATTGGTGAAGACGTTCAGTGGCTGAACGGCGACCTTTCGGCTCTGCCACCGGCAGACGAGAGCAGCGACGACAACCGTTCGTCTCGCCGCCGTGACCAGAAGGGCAAGGGCCGCGATCGAGATCGCAGCCGTGGAGGCCGCAACGCCTCGAGTCATAAATCTGATATCGACGTCGAGGATAATGACGTCGTAGCGATCGAAGCAGCACCAGCAAAGGCCGAAAGCGTGAAGAACGAGCGCAAGTCTGAGAACAACAATAACAGATCCCATAACGGTTCTCGCAACAACCACCGGCCCTTTCCTGCTGCCAATGACGATCACCGCGAGCGCCGCAACCGTTATCGCGATCAGGATGACGGTCCGACGCCAGTCGGCTTCGGCGATGATATCCCGGCTTTCATGCTCATCGTGGCAAACGCCAAGGCCTGATAGATTCCGCTCAGACACGCAGCAGATCGGCTTGCCGGATGTTGCGTCCAATCTCGGGATTTGAATATTGGGCAAGCCCGGCATCGATTTCCCAGGACTAGGAACCGGTCTCGCAATCTTGCGGGACGGCAAGCTTCTGCTCTATCGGCGTCTCAAGGCGCCGGAAGCCAGTTTATGGAGCATCGTCGGTGGCAAGGTCGACCATATGGAGCCAGCCGCCAGGGCCGCTATCCGCGAAGCGGAGGAGGAAACTGGCCTCGCGATCGGCAAGATCGACTATCTTTGCACTGAAGAAGTTATCATCGAGGCCGACCGCCAGCACTGGATCTCGCTCATCTATATCTGCAGGGATTTTTCCGGCGAACCGCGCCTGATGGAACCGGATAAGCTCTCCGATTTCGGCTGGTTTGGCCGCGACGAGCTGCCGGCTCAGCTTTCGGAATTCGCCAGAGCAACCATTGCCCATCTCAGCGAAGACGACTTCCGCTGAGACCTACTTCTCCGAGCGCAATGCCGCCTCATAGGCAAGCCTCACCCAGCGCGCCATCACATCCGGATCGTCGAACGCGTCGTCGGGTATCGACCAATAGGGCATGTTGACGGCCTTGCCTTTCTTGCCTTCGTAGGCCCAGCGTCGCGCGCCGGCGGCCTCAAATTGGGAGGCACTGGCATCGTCCGCTTTCAGGAGAATCTCGTCATCGACCTCGAGTGCCAATATTCGCCCCATATGATAAATTCCCTTCCCGCCGAACATCCGTTTGATGGTGATCGGCCCGAGCGACTGAAACATCTCCTCGATATCGATATTGTCCATTCCCTACCCCTTCAAAGTCCCACCGGCCGCGACAACGGCCTCAGGCGTATCGACATCGAGATGTGCCGCCTCGCCGATCTCGACATCGACAACCGGAAGGCCCGATGTCTCGATGATATGCCGGGCGCCCACATCGCCCTCCAGCCGCATCACGGCGTTCAAGACCGAGCGCGGCAGGATGACGGGATTGCCGCGCTTGCCGCCCGATACCGCCCGCACGATCGCCTTGCCGTTCGCCTCCCGGAAGGCGGCCATCAGGGCTTTCAGATCATCGCTGGTGACGCCGGGCATATCGGCCAGCATGACAAGAACACCATCGGCCCTACGTGCTGCCCGTGTGCCGACACCTGCAACCAGCGAACTGGCCATGCCCGAGCCATAATCCGGATTGAATACCGCCTCGACGGTGAGACCATTGAGTGCGGTTTCGATCTCATTGCGCCGGTGCCCCGTGACGACGACGATATCCGATATGCCGCTTGCAATGGCGATAGATGTCGACCGGCGTACCAGCGGCACGCCATCGAATTCCGCCAAAAGCTTGTGCGAGCCCCCCTCGCCCATGCGGCTCGCCTTTCCCGCAGCCAGCAGGACGATGGCAACCGAGATCTCCGACGGCGGTTTGTTGACTATGTCGCGCGGCCGCGGGCGTGATTGAATTTCCATGAGCAGCCCTCCAACGCCCATGGCACTGATATCCTCCGGAGTCGGTCGTTCGCCGGCTAATATGCGATCCAGCACCCAGTCGAAGCCATTCTCCTTCGGACTGCGCGCGCATCCCGGCGCCCCGACGACATAAACGTCGCCCACCCTGCCAAGCACCAGCAAATTACCCGGATCGACTGGCATGCCGACCTGAATGACCTCGCCGCCGGCAAGCCGGATCGCCTCCGGAATGACATCACCGGCATCGATGACAGCCGACGCTCCGAAAACGATCACCAGTTTCGCCAGCCGGTCCTGCGCGGCAAGAGCGCGACGGATCGCGCCGGCAACATCGGCTGCTCTATGGGCAACCCGCTCTTCCCGCTGCAACACACTGCCCGAAGGCTGCAGTCGCTGCGATAATATCCGCGCCGTCTTGTCCATCACCGAAGCCTTCAGCGACGGCAGCTCCGTGGCGACAAGCGATATGGCGTGCGGCATGAAGGGCTTGACCTCGAAAACCGGCATCCGCCGCAAAATTTCGACACCTGAAGCGATTTTGACTCCGGAAACGGCGAGCGGAATGATCTTGAAGGTCGCTACCATGTCGCCTGCTCGAACAGGTACATGGTCTGCAAGGCAGGCAAGGGTGATCGCCGGATCGAGATTGTTGACGCGATCGACCGCTATACGATTTACAACAAACAGGCCGTCGACGGTGCTATGGACATTCACCCGTCCCGTTGCGGCTTCAGAAAAAGTCAGATGATCGGGGGCAACTGCCCGCGCCAGCTGCTCAGCCGCCTCGTCTTCCATGAGGTCGCCCGGTTCGATGCGCGCGGCGATAACGCGGTCAATTCCGGCCGCAGCGAGCCGCTCGATGTCTCCGCCGGTGAGCTTATGCCCCTTGGAAAAGCCGCCGTCCGCCAGCCGAACGGAATGCGCGAGAACCGCCCCCTCCGCCTCCATTGTCAAAAATTCGCCGAAGATCATGGATGGCCGCCTTTTGGCGACGAGACATCCCGCCCGCGAAGCGAGCTGATGATTTCAGCCAGGATGGCGACGGCGATCTCGGCCGGACTTGCAGCACCGATAGGGAGTCCGATCGGCGCATGGATGCGGCCAAGCTCAGCTTCGCTCACGCCTTCCCGCTTCAGACGTTCCAGGCGGCTGGCATGTGTCTTGCGGCTGCCGAGCGCGCCGACATAGAAACAGCCCGTCTTCAACGCCTGAATGATCGGCTCGTCGTCGATCTTGGGATCATGGGTCACGGCGACCAGCGCCATATAGCTGTCCAGCGGCCGCTCTTTCAGCGCATCCACGGGCCAGTCGGCAATTAGGTCTATGCCTTCGAAGCGCTCCGGCGTTGCAAAGGCGGTGCGCGGATCGATGATCGTCACATCGAAATCCGCTAGGGTCGCCATTCGCGCGAGAACCTGGCTGATATGCACGGCACCGATGATGATAATGCGCGGCGGTGGGAGATGCACGTTCAAGAACAGGCTCTGCCCATCGATATCAAGGGCCGCGGACTTCCCCGAACGGAACGCCGCTGCAGCGGCATCGCCGAGCGCGCCTTCCAGCGCATCGCCTTCGACGATGAGCCGATCCGGTCCTCCGGAGAGATCGGTGACGAGGATCGTCGCCTGACGCCTGCGCCGCATCTCATTCAGCCGCGCCAGTATCTGCCGATCCATCAGGCGAGCCTTTCGACATAGACGCGGATGCGGCCGCCGCAGGAGAGACCCACGCGCCAGGCCGTTTCATCGGCGACACCGAATTCCAGCATGCGCGACCTGCCCGTTTCGATGACGTCCAGTGCCTCGGTAATGACGGCGCCTTCGACGCAACCGCCGGAAACCGATCCGTGAAAATTACCCTCGCCATCGATCACGAGATGACTGCCCGACGGGCGCGGCGCGGAACCCCACGTATCGACAACGGTCGCCATGGCCACGTTGCGTCCTGCCGACACCCATTCCTCCGCAATCACGAGCGGATCCAGACTTTCGGATATATCTGACATCGGAGCCTCATTGCTTGCCGAGAAACCGTCGGGGATCATAGATATCCGCGCGGCCGGCGGTGAGAGCCGATACGAGATCGGCCAGAGATAATAGATTGTGAACGGGACGGAATTCGTCAACATGCGGCAGCATTGCTTTTACGCCGCGCGCCCGAGCCTCGAAACCTTCGAAACGCAACAATGGATTGAGCCAGATGAGCCGCCGGCAGGAGCGATGCAGTCGATCCATCTCCGCACTGAGCAATTCCACGCCCTCGCGCTCCAGCCCATCAGTGATCAAGAGCACCACTGCGCCCTGCCCCAGCACGCGGCGCGCCCATAATCTGTTGAACTCTTTTAGCGTCTCGCCGATCCGCGTTCCGCCCGACCAGTCGCGCACAGCTGCCGCGCATTCGTCCAGCGCCTGATCCGGGTCCTTGTGGCGCATCGCTCTGGTGACATTGGTCAGGCGGGTTCCAAACAGAAACGTATGCACACGCCGGCGGCGCTCGGTCAGCACGTGCAGGAAATGCAGGAAGATGCGCGTATATTGGCTCATCGAGCCTGAGATATCCGCAAGTACCACAAGTGGCGGCTGGATTTCCTTCGGCTTCCGGAAGCGCGGCAGGATCAGCGCTCCTCCGGTGCGCAACGCGGACCGCATTGTCGCGCGCGGATCGACCTTGGCCGCTGTGCGAGATGGTGCGAAACGGCGCGTGCGCACACGATCCAGCGGCAGCTGCAGCTTCTCCAGCTCCTTCTTGGCAACAACAATCTCTGCCGCTGACATCTGCGCGAAATCCAGATGGCGCAGTACCTCGCTGCCGGAGCTTGTAAATCGCGCATCTATCTCGATATCGGGCGTCTCGCGCTGCGGGCTCCGGTCGCTCCGATCGCTCAATAATGCATCGCTTGCCCGACTCTCGCCCGGTTTCGGCTTCTCCTTCTCGCGATGGTCAGGTGCGACCGGCGACATCATCGCGATCATTTTCGCAACGAGATCGCGCGAGCGCCAGAACAGCCGGAACGCCTCGTCGAAGACGACCAGATCTTCATGCCGCTTGACGAAAACGGAACAGAGGGCAGCATGAAACTCCTCGTGGGAACCGATGCCGATGGCCTCGACCGCTTCTATGGCGTCGGCAATCGCCCCAGGACCGATCTTCAGGCCGGCCCTGCGGAGCACCCGGCCAAATAGCACGATATTGTCAGCGAGGCGCCCGTCACCGGGCGGTGACGGCGCAACCATAATGCCATCATCTGCACCCGGCTCCATGGCTCATCCCGCCGCAAGCAGTTCGGATTTGACTTCGTCCAACACACGCTTGCCTTCGGCGCCCTGAATGCGGGCGATATCGTCCTGATATTTCAGCAAGATGCCGAGCGTATCCGAAACAGTCTCCGGATCGAGCGCCAGCCGATCGAGCTCCGTTAAAGCGGTCGCCCAGTCGATCGTCTCGGCGACTCCCGGATTCTTAAAGAGATCGAGCGTACGCAGCCTCTGGACGTAAGCGACGATCTGGCGCGAGAGCACTTCATTGCAGCCAGGCACCTTGCGGCGGATGATCTCAAGCTCCTGTTCGGCCTCAGGATAATCGACCCAATGATAGAGACAGCGTCGTTTCAAGGCGTCATGCACTTCGCGCGTCCGGTTGGTGGTGATGATGACGACAGGCGGCTCTGCTGCCCGGATCGTCCCGAGTTCCGGCACAGTCACCTGAAAATCCGACAGCACTTCCAGCAGGAATGCCTCGAAAGCCTCGTCGGTGCGATCCAGTTCGTCGATCAGGAAAACAGGTGCACGCCCGCCGACACCGGACAGTGCCTGCAATACCGGCCGGCGGATCAGATAGCGCTCGGAAAAGATATCGGCTTCGATACGATCGCGGTCGGTGAGGCCGGATGCTTCCGCGAGGCGGATTTCCAGCATCTGCGCCGGATAGTTCCATTCGTAGACGGCCGAGGAAACATCCAGACCTTCATAGCATTGGAGGCGGATCAGCGGCCGATCAAGCGCCTTCGCCAGGACCTTGGCGATCTCTGTCTTGCCGACACCAGCCTCCCCCTCCAGAAAGAGAGGCCGCTTCATCTTCAATGCGAGAAACAAAACAGTGCCGAGCGCGCGACCGGCCAGATAGTCATGGGCGCCGAGCAACGTCATGGTCTCATCGATGGAACCCGGCAGCGAAAGTATTGTCTGATCCGCCATGATAACTCCCTTGCAGGGGTTATAGCGCGTGATAGCCTCGGTTCATATAGAGGAGTGCCGGCTTCGGCTCGCTATAGCGTAGAGCCATCACCTCGCCAAAGATGATGTTGTGCGTAGAGGCCTGCTTGATCTCAATCACACGGCAATCGAAGGCGGCAAGAGCATCGGCAAGCACTGGCGCACCCGTCACCAGCGTCTCGAACTTGCCGGTAGCGAAACGTTCATCGACGGTCAGCTGCGTCTTGCCGGAAAAGGCATCGGCCAGGGCCTGATGATCCGCACCGAGCGAATTTAGAGCGAAAATGCCGCTTTTGAAGAAGATCTCGTTCTTGACGTTGCTGTTGTTGAGGCAGATCAGAACCGTTGCAGGGCTGTCCGATACCGAGCAGGCCGCCGTGATCGTCACGCCGCGCCGCTCAGCACCGAGCGCCGTCGTCACCAGTTGCACATGCCCCGCATAGCGGCTCATGGCATCGCGATAAAGCGCCGGGTCCATACGTTGCCTGTCTAGCACCACCGTCTCCTTTGTTGAGTCGTGCTTGCCTAACATTCAATATGACGGTCAGGTGTTAGCTTTTCTACAATAGCATTATTGAAAACAGAGCGATTTTGCTGCTTTTTCTTTGACGATGCCCCGCAGACGGATAAATAGAGCAGGAAAATTGTCCGGGATACTCCATCGATGAACGTTCTGCGTCGCCTTCCGCTCCTGCTTGCGCTGCTTTCGGCAGCCGGCAGCAGCTATGCCGCAGGAATTCACATCGGCGTGGTCGCACCACAGGACGGCAATTTCGCAACGCTCGGGACGGAGATAACCGGTGGCGCAAATTTCGCGATCCAGGCCCAAAAGGATACGGCAACCGTCGTCAACGAGCCTTGTACCGAGGATGGCGGCCGAGCCGCAGCGGAAGCGCTGGTAGCCGCCAAAGCACAAGTCGCGATCGGCTTTCTGTGCACGGAGACCTTGGAAGGCGCGCTGCCGCGCCTCAAGGATGCCGGCATTCCCGTCATCACCGTTTCCGTACGCTCGCGCATTCTCATGGAAGACGCGCTGAAGAATGGCTGGCCGCTCTTTCGCCTCGCGCCGGTCGATAGCGCCGAGGCGGCCGTGGCGATCGACACCATTTTGAAAAATTGGGCCGCGGAACCGATGGCGCTGATCGATGACGGTACGATACACGGTCGCGAACTGGTCGGCGCGATCCGCAATGCGCTCGAGGAAAAGGGGCTAAAACCGGTCTTCACCGATACCTATCGTCCCGGTCAGGATCAACAGATCGCCCTCGTGCGACGACTGAAAAAGGCGGGTGCGACACGCGTCTTCATCGGCGGCGACCGCAGCGATGTTGCCGTGATCGCACGCGACGCTAAGAGCGAGAATATTCCGCTGGTCCTGATGGGCGGCGATGCCATGCGTGCCGCAGATCAGCCTCTTCCTTTGCTGGAGGGTGTGCAGGCAATCGCTCTGCCCGACTATGCCAGCCTGCCGGCAGCTCAGCCCACGGTACAGGCAATGCGTGCGGCCGGTACCGAACCTGACGGCTATACTCTGCCGGCCGCAGCAGCGGCTCAGATTGCCAGCCAGGCAGCCGACAGCGCCAAGGCGGACAATAGACCCGTCGCCGAAAAGCTCGTGGGAACAGTTTTCCAAACAGCGATCGGTCCGATCTCCTTCGGGCAGAACCACGAATTGACCGAAAATCCCTATCGCCTGCTGGAGTGGCGGGGCAATACCTTCGTGCCGGTGACGCCATCGAACTGAGGTAAGCCGTTCTGGCGGTTGTTTGCCCGCGATAGCGGTGCTAATCCAGGCGCGAAATAATCAGTTGGAGCTCAGCTACCCATGACCTTGCCGATCCGTATTGCCCCTTCCATTCTCGCCGCCGACTTCGCCAAGCTCGGGCAGGAAGTCAAGGATGTGACCGAAGCCGGTGCCGACTGGATCCATCTCGACGTCATGGACGGCCATTTTGTGCCGAACATCTCCTTCGGCGCCGATGTCATCAAGGCACTGCGCCCCTATACGACCGCGACCTTCGATTGCCACCTGATGATTTCGCCGGCGGATCCCTATCTGGAAGCCTTCGCCAAGGCCGGCTGCGACCGCATCACGGTTCATGCCGAAGCCGGCGTGCATCTGCATCGCTCGCTGCAGACGATCCGCCATCTCGGCAAGAAAGTCGGCGTCACCCTCAACCCGGCAACGCCACTTTCTGTGCTGGAAAACGTGCTCGATGATATCGACCTGATTTTGATCATGTCGGTCAATCCGGGCTTCGGTGGCCAGAAGTTCATTCCGGCCATGGCTGATAAAATCCGCAACGCCAAGTCCCTGATCGGTGACCGTCCGATCGAACTGGAAGTCGATGGCGGCGTCTCCGTTGAAACAGCCCCTCTGATCACCGCTTCCGGCGCCAATGTCCTCGTTGCCGGTTCGGCGATCTTCAAGGGCGAATCGGTCGACGCCTATCGTCAGACGGTCGGCGATCTCCGGGCTGCCGCCGAACGAGGCCGCGTTGGATCAAATTAATCCGACCGATGTCTTTATCGCGACGGGCCGAGTACGGACCGTCGCCTCGCATTGCCTGGAAGTTCTGGGCGGTGCTCTCTGCTGGGGTGCGGCCATGTCCGCATCGGCGATCGCGGCGCTCTATTTGCGCAACGGATTACTGACCAGCCACATTGCCGCCCTTACCCTCGTCTATTTCTTCGGCGGCGCCCTCTCCTGGCCCATCCTCGTGCCGCTCACCCAACGTTTTGCCCGTCGGCGGCCGACCGGCGCACGCTTCGCCGCCTTCTTTCTGGCCCTCTCCATTGGCACAGCGGCAATGACGGCCTTCCTCTTTGCCATGGACTATCGCTGGTTCTATTCGCGCTGGCACGCGCCATTCGGCTCGCTTATCTGGATCTTCCAGTTCCTGTTCACCGGCGCCAGCGCCGTCTACCAGTTCGCCGTCCTCGGCCTCACCCTGTTTCTGCCATTCGGCCTGCTATGCCTGACAGCCGTTTCGGCCTATCTTGCGCGACGGGCGCGTTGAAGTCCCGCTAAACATTGTGCCCATGAAACATTGTGATTACCGCCCGTCTTTGTTATGGGGGCGCCGAGTTCTCCTTGTCCCGTTAGCCAAGAAAGCTTTGAGCCTATGATCCCGCGCTACTCCCGACCGGAAATGGTCGCCATCTGGTCTCCCGAAACCAAGTTCCGCATCTGGTTCGAGATCGAGGCCCATGCCTGTGACGCGCTGGCCGCGCTCGGCGTCATTCCAAAGTCGGCAGCGGATACGATCTGGGAAAAGGGCGGCAAGGCCACGTTCGACGTCGCCCGCATCGACGAGATCGAAGCCGTCACCAAGCACGACGTCATCGCCTTCCTGACGCACCTGGCCGAAATCGTCGGTCCCGACGCCCGATTCGTGCATCAGGGCATGACCTCCTCGGACGTGCTCGATACCTGCTTCAATGTCCAGCTCGTGCGCGCCAGCGACCTGCTCATCGCCGATATCGACAAGCTGCTGGAGGCCCTGAAGCGTCGCGCTTTCGAGCACAAGGACACCGTCACCATCGGCCGTTCGCATGGCATCCATGCCGAGCCCACCACCTTCGGCGTGAAACTGGCGCTCGCCTATGCCGAATTCGAGCGCTGCAAGCAGCGCCTGATCGCAGCCCGGGAGGAAGTCGCCACCTGCGCCATCTCCGGCGCCGTCGGCACCTTTGCCAACATCGATCCGCGCGTCGAGGAACATGTCGCCGCCGCCCTCGGCCTGAAGCCGGAGCCGGTCTCCACCCAGGTCATCCCGCGCGACCGCCATGCGATGTTCTTCGCCACGCTCGGCGTCGTCGCCTCCTCGATCGAGCGTCTCGCCACCGAAATCCGCCATCTGCAGCGCACCGAAGTTCTGGAAGCCGAGGAATATTTCTCGCCGGGCCAGAAGGGTTCTTCCGCTATGCCGCATAAGCGCAATCCGGTGCTGACGGAAAATCTGACGGGCCTCGCCCGCATGGTCCGCTCCTATTCCATCCCGGCCATGGAGAACGTCGCTCTATGGCACGAGCGCGATATCTCGCACTCCTCCGTCGAACGCATGATCGGCCCTGACGCGACCGTCACGCTCGATTTCGCGCTGGCCCGCATCACCAGCGTCATCGACAAGCTTCTGGTATATCCGGACAATATGATGAAGAATTTGAACAAGTTCCGCGGGCTTGTTCATTCACAGCGCGTGCTGCTGGCACTGACCCAGGCCGGCGTGTCCCGCGAGGATTCCTATCGGCTCGTCCAGCGCAATGCCATGAAGGTCTGGGAGGAAGGCAAGGACTTCCTCGAGGAGCTGCTGGCAGACCAGGAAGTGCGCGCCGCCCTTTCGGAAGCAGATATCCGCGAAAAGTTCGACCTCGGCTATCACACCAAGCATGTCGATACGATCTTCAAGCGGGTTTTCGGCTAGAATTTCCCGCTTTCGATTGCGCTTTGCTTGAGGCGGTGCGGCTGACGCGCCGCCTCTTTCTTTTGTCGGTGGATTTGGCCGCGATAGCGCGATCATGCTCGATACTCTCGCCAGCCTTGCCCTGATGTTGTTCAGGTTCGCGCTTCGCCGCCTTTTCGACCAGCCGGTCGAGGTGCTTGAGATCCTCTTCGTCAAGATTCTCAATCCCGACAAAGCGGTTCTCGGCGGCACTGGTCAGGATGAGTTCATTGAGCTTGGCCTGGATAGCCCTCGTATCGCGCGTCTGCGCATTCTGGAGCAGGAAAACCATCAGAAAGGTGACGATCGTCGTGCTGGTGTTGATGACCAGCTGCCATGTGTCGGAGTAACCGAAAATCGGCCCGGTAGCGCCCCAGAGAACGACGCAAAACAGGGCAAGCACGAAGATGGCCGGTTTGCCGGTCCGTTCCGAAACAACAACCGCGAAACGAGTGAAAATATGCGTAAGTCGCGCCATGATCCGCATCTCCTGATGATGCGGATCAACGTAAGAAACCGCGCCGCGGTTCCAATGATGACGGCTTCGGCCAATGCCGGCCTCGTCTAGTTCCCGGTCACAATCAGCTTGCGATAGAGATGCCAGGATGCGTGACCGAGAACAGGCATGACGACCGCCAGCCCGGCAAAGATCGGGATGGTGCCGATGACGAGCAGCGCCGTCACGATCAAGCCCCAGACCGCGATCGGTACCGGATTGGTCAGCGTCGCCCGGATGCTCGCATCCACCGCGGCGACGACACCGACGTCGCGATCCAGCAGCAGTTGGAACGTAACGACCGTTGTCACCAGCGCGACGAGAGCAAAGAGGAAGCCGATCAGATCGCCCCAAAGCATCATCGCCATGCCCTCGCGCGTCGTCAGCACGCTCGACACGAAGGATGAAAGCGTCGGAGGAACACCGTCGCCGAAGTAGATGAAGTAGATGCTCTGCGCCACGAAGAGCCAGACGATGAACAGACCGAACAGCATGAGGCCGGCAACGATGATCGACGGCAAGGCCGATGAGAAGCGCACGTCGAACGCATGGCTCCATGACGTATCCAGCCCCTTTTCCCGCCGCCTGCTGATCTCGTAGAGGCCGATTGCGGCCAGCGGCCCGAGCAGAGCGAAACCGGACATCAGCGGAAACAGCAATGGCAGCAGATTCTGGTCGGTGCTCCAGATCGCCAGCGCAATGCCGGCAATCGGATACATCAGGCACAGAAAAACATAATGCGATGGCTTCTCGCTGAAATCGTCCAGCCCCATCTTCAGGGCGTCGACGAGATCGGCGACACCGATCTTACGGATGGCGGGGCGCGTAAAAGTGTGGTCTGCTCCAGCCATGACGTGAAAGGCCGTCATAATGCTCTCCTCCTCAACCGTGGTGCTCGGCTGGCGGTTCAAGATGGCGGCAAACGGGGCGCCGACATCGTCATTCGCTACCGGCAGCGGCAATGCTAGCAAATTTTGCCGCAATTGTCGCCTTTTTCCCTTGACAGTTGGCCTCCCCTTTTCCAAATCGGCGAAATCATGAAAGCCTCCGACGCAAACATCCTCATCATCCCCGGCTATACGAACTCCGGCCCCGACCACTGGCAGACGCGCTGGGAGCAGAAGCTCTCGACCGCACGGCGCGTGGAACAGGCGGAATGGTCGAAGCCCGTACGCGACGATTGGGTGGCCCGCATTGCGGAAGAAGTGAATGCCTCCGACAAGCCCGTCGTCCTGGTCGCGCATTCGCTCGGCGTTCCCTCGGTGATCCATGCGATCCAGCATTTCCGCAACAAGGTCGCTGGTGCCTTCTTCGTCGCGCCGCCCGATGTCGCCAATCCAGCCATCCGGCCGAAGCATCTGATGACGTTCGGCCCCTATCCGCGAGACCCCCTACCATTTCCGTCGATCACGATCGCAAGCCGCAATGATCCCTTCGGCAGCTACGAACATGCGGATGATATTGCCAACAGCTGGGGCTCGCTGCTGATCGATGCCGGCGAATCCGGCCATATCAATACCGAATCCGGTCATGGGCCCTGGCCGGAGGGCACTATGGTCTTTTCGAAGTTTCTCAGCCAGCTGAAGCCGTAGTATTATTCATCAACGATGATGGATAGAGGCATGCCTCGCCTCACTAGCCTGTGAAGTACCTGGCAGCTTCATTCCATCGTCAGATAAAAGCTTGTAAAACAGGCCATGACTGGCCCCCGAATCTTGCGTTGGCACCCCGCCAAGGCCGGAATTCCGAGGAAGGAGGCGCAGGCGGATTGTGAATTCGCTTCTTATCCGTTATGGGGACGCCCACATACGATCCACTTGCGCTGTCCCATGAGCGCCAAAGACAGAGAACAATACCAATGAACCGTCGCCGCCGTATTTACGAGGGCAAGGCCAAGATCCTTTACGAGGGGCCTGAGCCGGGCACGCTGATCCAGTTCTTCAAGGACGACGCCACCGCCTTCAACAAAAAGAAGCATGAAGTCATCGATGGCAAGGGCGTACTGAACAATCGCATCTGCGAGTATATCTTCAGCCATCTGAACAAGATCGGCATTCCCACCCATTTCATCCGCCGCCTCAACATGCGCGAGCAGCTGATCAAGGAAGTGGAGATGATTCCGCTCGAGATCGTCGTGCGCAACGTTGCCGCCGGCTCGCTCGCCAAGCGCCTCGGCATCGAGGAAGGCGTGGTTCTGCCGCGTTCGATCATCGAGTTCTACTATAAGTCCGACGCGCTCGAAGACCCGATGGTTTCCGAAGAGCACATCACCGCCTTCGGCTGGGCCAACCCGGCCGAGCTGGATGACATCATGGCGCTTGCCATCCGCGTCAACGACTTCATGACGGGTCTTTTCCTCGGCGTCGGCATCCAGCTCGTCGACTTCAAGATCGAATGCGGCCGCCTGTTCGAAGGCGACATGATGCGCATCATCCTCGCCGACGAAATCTCGCCGGACTCTTGCCGTCTCTGGGATATCGAAACCCGGGAAAAGATGGACAAGGACCGCTTCCGTCGCGACATGGGCGGCCTGCTCGAAGCCTATTCCGAAGTGGCTCGCCGCCTCGGCATCATCAATGAAAACGAACCCGTGCGCGGCACGGGCCCGGTTCTCGTCAAGTAAGTTCAGAAAGGACAATCGTGATCAAGGCTCGTGTAACCGTCACGCTGAAGAACGGCGTTCTCGATCCGCAGGGCAAGGCAATCGAGGGCGCGCTCGGCGCACTCGGCTTTGACGGCGTCCATCAGATCCGCCAGGGCAAGGTCTTCGATCTCGAGCTTGAAGGCACCGACAAGAACAAGGCTGAAGCCGATCTCAAGGCCATGTGCGAAAAGCTTCTCGCCAATACGGTCATCGAGAACTTCAGCATTTCGATCGACTGATTGTCCTCTTTCGCGAGCCATTCTTCCTTTGTCTGAGGCAATGGAGTATGGCTCGCGAAGCACTTCCAGCGATTATCCCTTTGCCTATTGCGGGACCAGCATCATGAAATCAGCAGTCGTCCAACTTCCAGGCCTCAATCGTGATCGCGACATGATCGCGGCGCTGACCAAGATTTCCGGCCAGGCGCCCGTAACGGTCTGGCAGACGGAGACCGAGATTCCGGATGTCGACCTGATCGTCATTCCCGGCGGCTTCTCCTACGGCGATTATCTGCGCTGCGGCGCGATTGCCGCCCGCATGCCGATCATGCAGGCGATCAAGGACAAGGCCGACAAGGGCGTCAAGGTTTTGGGCGTTTGCAACGGTTTCCAGATCCTTCTGGAAGCCGGCATGCTGCCGGGCGCGCTGATGCGCAACGCCTCGCTGAAATTCGTCTGCCGTGAAGTGAAGCTGGAAGTCGTCAATGCCGAGACGGACTTCACGGCCGCCTATGCCAAGGGCCAGGTCATCCGCAGCCCGGTCGCGCATCACGATGGCAACTATTTTGCCGATGCCGAGACACTGAAGGCGATCGAAGACAACGGTCAGGTGGTCTTCCGCTATGCCGAAGGCACGAACCCCAACGGCTCCGTCAATGACATTGCCGGCGTCATGAACGCCAAGGGCAATGTGCTCGGTATGATGCCGCATCCGGAGAACCTGATCGAGGCAGCCCATGGCGGTAGCGATGGCCGCGGCCTCTTCGCCTCCGCGCTTGGGGTGGTCGCAGCCTGATAACGGCCGATCCACTATCGGAACCATAAAATCGGCGTCTTTGCATAGAACAGCAGGGCGCCGGAAAGCGGCCCGGTACACATTAGCAGACCAGCCCTAACCGCTTCATTGGAAAGAGATTGATGCGCCCTCGCCTCCTGACAGGACTTTATTCCGCCGCTGCCATTGCGATGCTTGGGCTGTTGGTCACCTCTTGCGGCCCGCGTCCGCCGAGCATCACTGCGACCGATCACAGCGCCCTGTCGACGATGGAGCGCATCATGCTCAACGCCAATGCCTGCTGGTTCAAGTCTTCGGACCCGGCTTTCGCGAGTTATCAGCTCGCTCCGGAGCTCAACTCCTTCACCGGTCGCCCACGCATCCTCGTGGTCGACAAGAAGCATCCGACCGGCCGGCCATCGCTCGTCGTGCAAGCGGAAGGCAATCCCGCGCAATTGCAGGCCTTCGGTCCGATGATGTCAGGCGCCTCCGGCGGCCGCATCACGGGCGACGTCAACCGTTGGGCTGCAGGCTCGAAAGCTTGCAGCTAGGCTGATGACCCGAGGCTTTCCGCTTCATGCGGAAACCTCACAGCCAACGCATGACGTGCCCTCTTATGATCAGGGATCATTGTCATGGACAAATTTATCATTCTTTCGGGCTGCTCCGGCGGCGGCAAATCGACGTTGCTGGAGGCGCTCAAGCGACGTGGTCACCACGTCGTCGAGGAGCCGGGCCGCCGCATCGTCATCGAGGAATTGGAAGGCGACGGATCGGCCCTGCCATGGGTCGATGCGCCGGCATTTGCCCGTCGGGCGATCGCCATGTCGCTGACTGACCGCGAGAAAGCGGCGCAATTATCCGGCTTGGTCTTTTTCGACAGAGGATTGATCGATGCCGCTTCGGCGCTCGAACATTTGACGGGCGAACCGGCCCTGGCTTCGCTCGGTCAATTGCACCGCTACAACCGACATGTCTTCCTGACGCCGCCATGGCCGGAAATCTATGTTGGCGATCGCGAGCGGAGACACAATCTTGCGGCGGCGGTTGCAGAGTATGACCGGCTAACCGCCGCCTATCCCACGCTCGGCTACGACGTCCATGTCCTGCCGAAAATCGACGTCGAGGAACGCGCCGATTTCGTTCATTCCGTTCTGGGTCTCAATTAGACGCCGGACAGCTCGATGCCTGATATGCGGCTCAGCCCATTCAATCCCAGAAGAATGACTTACTGACTTCCTTTGCCGCCTCGCGACGCGTCAGGCCGATGTCGTGTAACTGATCATCGGTCAGATCTCTTAAAACACGCCGTCCCTCGCGCTTCTCCAGCCAATCCCAATAGGACGTCCAGAGCCGGCGCAACATATGCGGCCTTGGCTGCGCCGCTCTAATTCCAACGCCCGCCGCGCAGGGATCTCCCGCTTCGGTCGAACAGATTGTAGCCATTGTACTCATCTTCATTTCCACATGATGGTGACAATTTCGATGCATCGAGCCAAACGATGCAAATTGACTCATACTCTTGACTCAATGACAGGGACAATCTAGGAAATTGTCATTATGACAAATTGGCTTCCTGACATTTCCAGCGGAACCGGCCCGGTCTATATCCGCGTCGCCGACGCCATCGAACACGCGATTACCCATGGCGTCTTGCCGCCCGGCACCAAGCTGCCGCCGCAGCGCAATCTCGCCTATGATATCGGCGTGACCATCGGCACTGTGAGCAGGGCCTATGCCCTTGTGCATGAACGCGGTCTGGTCGCCGGCGAAGTCGGCCGCGGCACCTATGTTCTGGAACGTTCGAACGGCAAGCAGATCGAACTCGTGGATCCGATCACGCAGGCGCTTGCCGGCACGCGCGGCCTGAACACGCCGGATGCCAAGATCCGCTTCGATACGACCGCCGCTCCCGATATCGGTCAGGGCACGATCATCGGCAAGCTTTTCGCCGACATCAGCAGCGAGCATCAATCCGAGATCTCTTCTTATTCAAGGAATTTCCCGGCGAGCTGGTTTGAGGCGGGACAGATCTGGCTTGCCCGCAACGGCTGGCAGCCGGCAATCGAGACGATCGTGCCGACGCTCGGCGCCCATGCCGGCGCCATTGCCGTCATTTCGGCCGTTACCTCGCCGGGGGACAAGATCGTCTTCGAGAATCTCACCTATACGCAGATCAGCCGCGCCGCACGCCTGCTCGGACGCCGCACGATCCTGGTGGATTCGGACGAGCATGGCATGATCCCTGAGGATTTCGAGCGCCTGTGTCAGCAGCAGCATCCTCGCCTCGCCTTCCTGATGCCGACAGCCCATAATCCCACCCTGGTGACAATGCCCGAGGCAAGACGCCGCGCGATTGCCGCCATTGCGCGCCGACATAGTGTCTGGCTGATCGAGGACGATCTCTATGGCGGCATGACCGGCGACCAGAACCCGCTTATGGCCACCATTGCGCCGGAGCGAACTTTTGTCGTCAGCAGCCTTTCGAAATCGGTGACCGCTGGCGTGCGCGGTGGCTGGGTCGCCTGCCCGCCGCATTTCGCCCAACGCATCAAAGTCACCCATAAGATGACGACTGGCGGCCTCCCCTTCATCCTGGCCGAAACCTGCGCGCGGCTCGTCCTTGGTGGTCACGCATTGGAATTGCGTCGCAAGGCGGTCGAAGAAATCAAGGCCCGCGAACAGCTGGCGCGCGTGGCATTGGCGGGCTTTGAATTCAATTCGCATCCGCATCTGCCCTTCCTGTGGCTGAAGCTGCCCGAACCCTGGCTGTCAGGCACCTTCAAGAACGCCGCCCTGACCGAGGGTGTGTTGATCGATGACGAAGACGAGTTCAAGGCGGCGCGAATCGAACGGGTTTTCCACAGGGTCCGTGTCGCCTTTTCGTCGCCCCCACAGCGAGAAGATGTTGCGGCCGGCTTTATGACATTACGCAGGTTGTTGGAAAACGGCTCATCGGGATACGATAGTCACATTTAAGCAAGCCTTATCAATTTATCGACGTACATCTTGCGCAAATGCGATTTCGCCGTCTCGACTCTTAGCACGCTACCATTCTATCAATGAAAAATGAGGATTCGCCCGCCACACCAGGGGGAGTGCATGGCTATTGCAAGCTTTTTCAGCAAACGTTTAGTTTCGAGTTTTCTGGTAATCAGTTCGGTATTTGTTGCAGGTCAATCGGCCGCAACCGCTGCAGATGCGGTGGCAGCTACTCCCGCCGCCCCAGTCAAGATTTTCGACGAATTGCGTTTCGGCGCGAGCGGCTCCATCCAGAACGGCAACGAGCATGAAAGCGGTGTCTTCCCGGATGTCCAGGTACTTTTCAATCCGTTCGGCTATAATCCGACAGCAGATTGGAAGGATCAGCTGACGCATCCGCGTATCCACGTAGGCACATCGATCGGCACGTCAGGCTCCGCGACGCAGGTCTATGGTGGCCTTTCCTGGACGCTGACTCACAGCAACGGCATCTTCACCGAACTCGGCTTCGGCGGCACGGTGCACACGGGTAACTTGGACGACTGGCGAGAGCACGGTCCGATGCTCGGCTGCCGTCTGCTCTTCCACGAATATGCCGGCCTCGGTTATAATTTCGACAGCCATTGGAACGTAATGGCGCAGATCGCGCACTCCTCGCATGCCAATCTTTGCGATGGGCCTAATGGCGGCATGACGCGCGCCGGTATCATGGTTGGCTATAAATTCTAACCGCGCGAGGCGGTCTCCTATGGCCGCGCGCTTGATTTTCGTTGCATCTACGCCGGCGTGTTGTGAACGCCGGTGATTTTCCTGTCGCACGACAGGGAGACTTGCGCTAAAGAGACCCCGATCCCTGACCGGTCTTCAAATCCTTTACAGGCAAGGACACTCGAGCGCCCATGACCATTTCCAATTCGATCCAGATCACCCCCGAACTGATTGCTGCTCACGGCCTCAAGCCGGATGAATATCAGCGCATCCTGGATCTGATCGGCCGCGAGCCTTCCTTCACCGAGCTTGGCATCTTCTCCGCCATGTGGAACGAGCACTGCTCGTACAAATCCTCCAAAAAGTGGCTCCGCACTCTGCCGACCAAGGGACCGCGCGTCATTCAGGGCCCGGGCGAGAATGCCGGCGTGGTCGACATCGATGATGGCGATTGCGTCGTCTTCAAGATGGAGAGCCACAATCACCCCTCCTATATCGAACCCTATCAGGGTGCTGCGACCGGCGTCGGCGGCATTCTGCGCGACGTCTTCACCATGGGCGCCCGGCCGGTTGCTGCCATGAACGCCCTGCGCTTTGGCGAGCCGGATCATCCGAAGACCCGCCACCTCGTCTCCGGCGTCGTTGCCGGCGTTGGCGGCTATGGTAATTCCTTCGGCGTTCCGACTGTCGGCGGCGAAGTCGAGTTCGATGCGCGCTACAACGGCAATATCCTGGTCAACGCCTTCGCGGCAGGCCTGGCCAAGTCGAATGCCATCTTCCTGTCTGAAGCCAAGGGCGTTGGCCTGCCGGTCGTCTATCTCGGCGCCAAGACCGGTCGCGATGGCGTCGGCGGCGCGACAATGGCGTCGGCTGAATTCGACGAATCGATCGAGGAAAAGCGCCCGACCGTTCAGGTCGGCGATCCCTTCACCGAAAAGTGCCTGCTGGAAGCCTGCCTGGAACTGATGCAGACGGGCGCCGTCATCGCCATCCAGGACATGGGTGCCGCCGGTCTCACCTGCTCCGCCGTCGAAATGGGCGCCAAGGGCGACCTCGGCATCGAGCTCGATCTCGACAAGGTGCCGGTGCGCGAAGAGCGGATGACGGCCTATGAAATGATGCTGTCGGAAAGCCAGGAGCGCATGCTCATGGTGCTGCAGCCGGAAAAGGAAGCCATCGCCAAGGCGATCTTCGTCAAGTGGGGCCTGGATTTCGCGATCGTCGGCAAGACGACGGACGACCTGCGCTTCCGGGTCATCCATCAGGGCGAGGAAGTCGCCAACCTGCCGATCAAGGATCTCGGCGACCAGGCCCCGGAATATGATCGGCCGTGGCGCGAGTCAGACAAGCGCGCCGCCCTGCCGGCCGACCTCGTTGCCGCGCCGGAAGACTACGCGCAGGCTCTGCTGAAACTCGTTGGCTCCGCCAACCAGTCCAGCCGCCGCTGGGTCTACGAGCAGTACGATACGCTGATCCAGGGTAACTCTCTGCAGCTTCCCGGCGGCGACGCCGGCGTCGTCCGCGTCGAAGGCCATCCGACCAAGGCTCTCGCTTTCTCGTCCGACGTCACACCGCGTTATGTCGAAGCCGATCCGTTCGAAGGCGGCAAGCAGGCCGTCGCCGAATGCTGGCGCAACATTACGGCAACCGGCGCCGAGCCGCTGGCTGCGACCGACAACCTGAACTTCGGCAATCCGGAAAAGCCTGAGATCATGGGCCAGTTCGTCGGCGCCATCAAAGGCATCGGCGAAGCCTGCCGCGCGCTGGATTTCCCGATCGTCTCCGGCAATGTCTCGCTTTACAACGAAACCAATGGCGTCGCGATCCTGCCGACCCCGACCATCGCCGGCGTCGGTCTCCTTCCGGACTGGAAGGCGATGGCCCGCATCGGCTCAGCCTCCGAAGGCGACCGCGTGTTGATGATCGGCCTCGACGGCAGCCATCTCGGCTCTTCGATCTATCTTCGCGATATCATCGGCTCGACGGATGGCCCTGCACCGGAAGTCGATCTCTTCGCCGAACGCCGCAACGGCGATTTTGTGCGCTCCGCCATCCGCAACGGTCAGGTCACCGCCTGCCACGACATCTCCTCCGGTGGTCTGGCGCTCGCTCTGGCGGAAATGGCGATGGCTTCAGGCAAGGGCCTGCGGATCGATCTCGGCGAATGCAAGACATTGCCGCATGCAGCCCTGTTCGGCGAGGATCAGGCTCGCTATGTCATCGCTGTTCCGGCCGATGTCGCCGACTTCGTCTGCATCAATGCCGAAAGCGCCGGCGTGCCTTTCCGCCGCCTCGGTACCGTTGGCGGTGACGCACTCGTCGTCGACGGGCTGTTAACGCTTCCGGTTGAACAGTTGCGCGAGGCGCATGAATCGTGGTTTCCTGCCTTCATGGATGGCGGCGCGCTCGCCGCTGCTGAATAATCGAGGTACCACTTATGCCAATGAATCCCGGCGATATCGAAGACATGATCAAGGCCGGCATTCCCGGCGCCAAGGTGACGATTCGCGACCTGGCCGGGGATGGCGATCACTATGCCGCCGAAGTTGTCGCGGAAGCCTTCCGCGGCAAGAGCCGCGTGCAGCAGCACCAGATGGTCTATGATGCCCTGAAAGGCAATATGGGCGGCGTGCTGCACGCCCTTGCGCTGCAGACGTCAGCGCCCGACTGAGAGCGCCAGCGCCTCTTCGCCGGAGTTGAAGCTCAGCTCCGGCAATCTCTTCGGTGAGAATTCAGCGAAATCCGAGGCCGGCAGCGGACCGGCCGTCATCAGCGTGAAATCGAAAAACGCCCTCACATCGGGGCCGAGCACATATTGCCGGTGAACCCGCAGGAAATCGCGCTTGATCTTCTTGTAATGCGTCTCCGACAGCATCTGCTTGAAACGTATGAACAGGATCGAAGCCTGCCGGGCATCCTCGTGCCCGCAAACGGCGGCAACCTTTGTCTTATAAAAATGGATCGCATCGGTCAGACAGTGAACGTCGAGCCAGAAGATGTCCTTGCAGCGTGCGATCAATCCCACGCGTGAGCGCAGCACCTTTGCCGGCCGCATGAGGGCGCATTGCAGGATGGCACTGCCAAGCGTCGTAAATACCACGCGCTTGCCCAGCAGCAGCTCCGGCTCGCGCTCAAGCAACAGGCCGACCACGTGAGCTGCCACGGACGAGCCCATGCTATGCGAGGAGATGACGAATTCTTCGACGTCGGGCTCATCCAAGGCTTGCCGGACGCTGACGGCGCTCGCTTCCAGCCATTGTTCTGCGCCTATTCCGTTCAGCCCCGCCATCGCGACTGCCATTTCCCAGTCGGAGAAAAGATGCAGAGTATGCAACTTCTCGGCCTGCGGCAGGAAGACATAGACGAAGAAGGCGACCGCGAGCGCGATACTGCCGATATGGCTCCAGGCCGGCAATCCTAACAGGATTGGCGTAAACGCAATCGACAGGCTGAGAACAAGGCCTGCGAGCATCAGCAGAAAGGGAAAGATGAAGAACAGGCCGAAGCGCCATGCATGACGGAAATAGCCGGCCATGCCGCCCGAAATGGCAACCCTTGCGGCAGCGAGATAGCCCTGGATGAGCCGCGTAAAGAACGGCCTGCCGTTCAGGACGGCAACCAGATCGTTATGATCGACGATATGAATGCGGCTTTGGGTATGCCAATCCGCAGCCGTCGCCGTGACATCAAAATACGGTGCCCTGCCAAAATTCTTCAATTCTCCCACCGAGGCGGAAAAATCCCAGGTGGCGGCGCTCTGCCGGGCGGAACGCTCATAACGAGCCCGATGTGCGGCAGCATTCAGCGGCTCGAAGCCAGGGAAGTGGAGAACCACCCTCTTCTTGATAGAATTCATATTGTAGTCTGTCCCCGGGGCGCCAGTAGTACTGATGAAATTTGAAAATCAGCCAAGACCATGGCCTGCTGGCTTTTTCATGGCAGACCGCAACAAATCGTCCAAAAACAAAAAGATAGGGTCAAACGCTTATAATCGCGTCAGCCCGCATGACGGATGCACAATCGTCCTCAGCCGGCTTTTTCGCCATGCCGAGTGTAAAATCCGAATTCCGGCATATCAGCATTCCCGGCGCGGATATGGAGAGATATCGGCACAGGAGTCCAGCGACGGCGCAGTTATTACTTTCTCGGCGACCGGCGGCGTGGTCGATTGCGGCGTCGGTGCGGTCGAGGCCCGGTAACCGAAAGCGATGCTCAGAATGAGCACGATGGCACTGACGGTCACGGTACTGTTCAGAATCGATGCTCGTGGTGTGCGCACATGCTCGTAATATTCCCGCTCGCCTTCGCTCGTATCTTCAGAGCTATAAAATTCCCGCTCTTCACCAACCTGCCCTTCGGAATAGTGATGGTGGCTCATGGAGTCCGCTCCCTCAAGAAATATGCGAATGCAATGCCGCCAGGGACCGATACGCGCCAAATCGCATCAATCGGCAAACTCTAACAAACATACCGATGGTTTGTAAATTAGGTAGCATACTAATATTCATCGTCCCTTGATTTCAAATTCATGTGTGTTGTTCACGGCTGGAGTTGAAGGGGTGATTTCAAAACGCACTGTTCAGAAAAGGCAGTCAATCGACACCTTTTGAACGTTCCTGTTAACGACTGATGCCGGAAATCTATTCATGCGATGAAAAAGACGGCACCTACGTTTTGCCGCTGGAAATCAAGCCGGGCGCTTGCTATTTAAGGGACAGATGTAACGCTGCGGACCTTGACCCCGCATGTGAAAGGAACTGGACAATGAGCGGCATTCAGGAATTCATCGCCAACGAAGTTAAGAACAACGACGTCGTTCTCTTCATGAAAGGCACCCCCCAGTTCCCGCAGTGTGGTTTCTCCGGCCAGGTGGTCCAGATTCTCGACTATATCGGCGTCGATTATAAGGGCATCAATGTCCTGGCCGACGCTGAAATCCGTCAGGGCATCAAGGACTATTCCAACTGGCCAACCATTCCGCAGCTTTACGTAAAGGGCGAATTCATCGGCGGCTGTGACATCGTGCGCGAAATGTTCCAGGCGGGCGAATTGCAGCAACACCTTCAGGAACACGGCATCAGCGTTCGCGGCGCCGCCTGACCGGGCACCGGGCTCCCCGTCCGGTTTCCATAGTTCAATTTGATCGATAAGGCGCTGCCGCCGGGCGGCGCCCTTGACATGTTTATGGGAATAAAACCGTGACGACTTCATCCCAGGCCATGTCCCATGGGCAACTGCCCATGGGCAAACGTGAGTTCATCGCACTCGCGGCCTTCCTGATGGCGATTAACTCACTCGCAATCGACATCATGCTTCCCGCGCTGCAGCAGATCGGTTCCAGCCTCGGCGTGATGAATGAAAACCATCGGCAATATGTGGTAACAGCCTATCTGATCGGCTTCGGCTCGGCCCAGCTTATCTATGGCCCCTTGTCGGATCGCTTCGGCCGCCGCATGCCACTCTTGATCGGCATCACCATCTACGTGATTTCGGCGTTCGGCATCGCCCTCATCCCGTCTTTCGCCGGCCTGCTGGCACTCCGCTTCATTCAGGGCCTCGGCTCGGCGGCCACCCGCGTCATCACCGTCTCCATCGTCCGCGACGTGTTCGGCGGCCGCCTGATGGCCGAGGTGATGTCGCTCATCATGATGGTTTTCATGATCGTTCCGGTCATCGCGCCGGGAAGCGGCCAGATCATCCTGCTGGTCAGCACCTGGCACATGATCTTCGTCTTCATCGGCGCCATGGCAACCCTCGTCGGTCTCTGGATGTATTTCCGGCTTCCGGAGACGCTTAAGCCTGAAAATATCCGCCCCCTGACCGTCAGATCGGTTGCCGCCGGCTTCAAGATCGTTCTGACGGACCGGGTAGCACTCTGTTACACCTTGGCGAGCACGTTCCTGTTCGGCGCGCTGTTCGGCTTCATCAATTCCGCCCAGCAGATCTACAACAACATCTACGGCCTTGGCGTCTATACGCCGCTGGCATTCGGCGGCGTGGCGGCGTTCATGGCCCTGTCGTCTTTCGTCAACTCCCAATTCGTCGGTCGGTTCGGCATGCGCCGGCTGTCGCACACGGCCTTGCTCGGCTTTGTCGCCATCACCTTCTGTTGGCTGCTGGTGCAGCTTTACGGGCCATCACCGATGCCGTTCCCTCTGTTCATGGTCTTTTTCGCACTGGCCATGTTCCAATTCGGCTGGATCGGTTCCAACTTCAACTCTCTGGCGATGGAACCCCTCGGCCACGTCGCCGGCACGGCATCCTCCGTTCTCGGCTTTATGAGCACGGTCGGCGGCGCATCGATCGGCGCCTGCATCGGGCAGTTCTATAACGGCACGGCGACACCGATGGTCATCGGCTATTTCACCGTTTCTCTCATCGGCGTCGTCTTCGTGCTGATTGCCGAAAAGGGAAAGCTGTTCCGCTCGCACAATGCGCCGCCTCCGGCCGACCAGTCTCTCGCTTTACATTGACAGGCATATTCGAATGACAACCCCGCCTCAATCCCAGCAGCCGGCCCAGCAGCCTGCACAGTCCGGCTCCAGCCGCATCGGCCTCGGCATCGTGGAATTCATCCTCACGATCGCCCTGATGACGGCGAGCATTTCGATGGGCATCGACAGCATGCTGCCGGCACTGCCGAATATCGGCCAGTCGCTTCATGTCGCCAATCCGAATGACACCCAGCTCGTTATCGGCGTCTATTTCCTCGGTTTCGGCATCTGTCAGCTTTTCTTCGGCAGCTTGTCGGACACCTATGGCCGACGGTACATCCTGCTCGGCGGTCTGGCCTTCTATACGGTGACCCTATTTGCCGCAGCCTGGAGTGGCAGCCTGTTTGCCTTGCTGGCAATGCGTTTTGCGCAGGGCGTCGGCGCCGCGGCCGTGCGCATCACCACGCTCGCCATCGTCCGCGATTGCTTCGGCGGTCGCGAAATGGCCCGCGTGATGTCCTATATCATGATCGTCTTCATGATTATGCCGATGGTTGCGCCCTTCGTCGGCCAGATGATTGTCGCCTATTCGAACTGGCAGTGGATTTTCATTCTGCTCGGCATCGTCAGCGCCGGCCTTTTCTTGGTTGCCTTCTTCCGCATGAAGGAGACGCTGCCCGCTGAAGAGCGCCTGCCGCTCTCGGTCACCTCCGTACTGTCCGGTTTCAAGACAGTGCTGACCAACCGCATCACCTGCGGCTACATGATCGGCCTGACGCTCTACACTGGCATCATCTGCGCCTACGTCGTTTCGGTGCAGCAGGTCTTCGGCGAAGTTTACGGGCTTGGAGACACGTTTCCGATCGCCTTTGCGGCAACGGCAGCCGGCACCGCCGTCGCACAGTTCGCTAATGGCTATTTCGTCCGCAGCTTCGGCATGCGCCGCATTTCCCACGCTGCCATGATCCTTTTCACCGTTTTAGGCGCCATCGGCTACATCGTCGGCATGTTCGGCCAGCCGAGCTTCACCTTCATCTATGTACTGATCTCGGTGATGCTAATGATGTTTGCAGTGATCACCACCAATTGCATGGCGATAAGCCTCGAGCCGATGGGACACCTGGCGGGTACGGCGGCCGCCATCACCAGCTCGATCTCCACGACGGTCGGCGTCCTGCTCGGCGGCATCGTCGGCCAGATGTTCGACGGCACGGCACAGCCGCTGCTTGCCGGCTTCACGGTGTTTGGCGCGCTGTCGATCGTCGCGACGCTATGGGCGGAACGCGGCAAGCTCTTCACCCATCCCGGCGATGCGCCGGCGCTGGAACCGGGCATGGGGCACGTCTGAACGACGTGCCTTCCTCAGGCGCCGCTGCGCGGCCGACTGACCCAGCGCACCGCCGCAGCGATCGCAAGCCCAAAGAGCGGCCACATCGCCCAAGGTGTTCCATGCCAGGTGAAAAGGTTGATGGCAACGATCCCGATGCCAGTAATCACAAGGCTGGCAATCGCCATATCGATCTGTCTGTTGCTGCGGACGTAGCGGAACGCCGCACCCCATAGAATCGCGAGTATGGGCCATTTCGCCCAGAATTCGCCCTGCCAGGTCAGCCCATTGATGATGGCGAGAGCGACGCAGATGATGACAACGCCACCATAACTCCGCCGCCAGTCTTGCGGAAAAGGTTCCCGCATCACCGGCTCGGGCGCCCGCGCGGGAGTGGGCTCCGGAACCGATTGATAATCGGACGTGGTATCGACGACCCGCACGCTGCCGATGCGCACAGCATAGCTCGGTACGCCGCCTTCGATGTTCTTGACCTCGAGCTGCCCGAGAAAATCGAAACCGACCGCTACCTTGTTGCGGACCTGATCGTAAACCGTGTTGGAAATGACAATTCCACCCGGAGCGGCGCGCGACTGTAGCCGGGCGGCAATATTGACGCCGTCGCCATAAAGGTCATCGCCATCGGCGATCACATCGCCAAGGTTGAGCCCGATGCGGAACAGCATCTGCTTGTCGGGGTCAGTCACGGCATTGTAACCGGCAAGTTCGTTTTGCGTATCGATCGCAGCGCGCACGGCTTCGACGACACTTGGAAACTCGGCAAAGACGCCATCGCCCCAGGTATTGATGACCCGGCCGCCATGCGCTTCGATCAGCCGTTTCATCGCGTCGCGGTAACGACGAAGAGTGGATAACGTCCCCTCCTCGTCCTTCCCCATGAGGCGCGTATAATCCTGCACGTCGGCGCAGAAAATGGTGGTCAGCTTGCGGCTCGTCTCGGACATCTGTCTCATCCCCGCGGCAAGCGCCGACCAAGGCTCTTGCCTGTCGAAGCAAAGATAGCCCCGCCGCAGTGACTTTCCAAGGGCCTCGCGGACTATCCTCGCGCGTGACTCACCTTAAAGAGTGAAGACCTCGCGCCGCAGCAGCTCCCAGGTATCCTTGTCCGCCGCGACCAGCAGCCCGCCATCGAGGTGATGCGGCAGATAGGGCGAACCATCGAAACGGCGGACATATGCGCCGGATTCGGCCGAGATCAGCGATCCCGCCAGATGATCCCAAGGCATCAGCTTGTTGTACATGAGATAGTGCACATAGCCGCCAGCGAGCGTGCGGTACTCATGCGCAGCACAGCGATAGCAGGTCGTGTAGCGCACCTTGGCAAGATTGCCCATGATTTCGGCGCGCTTTTCCTTCGGCAGGAAGCCGGTAGCCGCCATGCCGACCAGCTCTTCCAGCGGGACGGAAGGAGCAACGTTGAGACGCAGCGTCTCGCCATCCGGACGGCGTAGCCATGCGCCGCTGCCGCGCTCCGCCAGCACCCAGTCATCACCCATCGGATCGAAGATGATACCGGCAACGGTCTCGCCCTTCGACACGACCGAGGCCATGACGCCGAAAGCCGGAATGCCGGCGGCAAAATTGAACGTGCCATCGACGGGATCGACAATGATTGCGAGATCGGCATCCTGCAGCTTCTTCAGTAGCGACGGGTCGGCCGCAACCGATTCCTCGCCGATGAACAAAGCTTCGGGCCAGAGCCGGGCAACTTCTGCCTTGATCATGCGCTCAGCCCGTTCGTCGGCTTCCGTCACCAGATCCGTCGCCTCGCTCTTGGCGCGGACATCATCGCTGCCGAGCCTGCGAAAGCGCGGCAGGATCTCCGTCTGCGCCGCGCGGCGCAGCACATGAGCGAGCGTGGTAACGTCAACGAGCGATGTCATGCATTTTCCTTTCGCGTCAGGCGCCGATGATCTCGCGGCGGATCATCCGCCAGCTTTCCTCGTCAGGCGCAGAAATGATGCCGCCGATCGTTTCGCCGGGCTTATGGGGCGTACCATCGAATTTGGCGGTATAGCCGCCCGCCTCCTGATGCGCCAGCACGCCGGCCAGATGATCCCAGGGCATCAATTTGGAATGGCCGATGAAATGCCACTTGCCAGACGCCACCATCCAATATTCGTAAGCTGAGCAATTCACTGAGAAAACCATGCGGGTCTTCGATAGATTGGCGTTGATCCGCGACCGGTCGGGCTCATCCATATGCCCCCAGGATATGGCGCCCGTCATAGCAGTCAAAGGGGCAGGTGCGGTAACGGCAAGCCGCCTCGCCTCCCCGCTTTCCCGGCGCAGGAAAGTGCCGCCGCCCTTCATGGCAGTCACGGTGTCACCCAGCACGGGATCGTGGATAATGCTGCCGATCGTCTCGCCATTGGCAATGACGGCGACGATCGTTCCGAAGACCGGCAGTCCGGCCGCGAAATTGAAGGTGCCATCCACCGGATCGATTGTAAAAGCCAATTCCGCATGCGCCAGCGCCGGCACGACGGACTTATCCGCCTCATAGGCCTCTTCGCCAACGATCAAAGCGCTTGGAAACCGTGCCTTCAGCGCCGTGGTAATATGGCGTTCGGCCAGAAGGTCGGCCTCGGTTACAAGATCGATAGCCGAGGTTTTCTCCGATATGTCGCCGGCATCTAGATTGCGGAAGCGCGGCATGATCTCCTTTGCCGCCGCTGCGGCAACGGTCGTCATCACATAGTCGAAATCCGTATCGGAGAAGGTCATCGGAAGCCTCTGTTTTGAAAGGGCTTCCTCTTATGCCCGATTCGATGACATCGGTGTGGCAAAAGCGCCGAATTTACGCCGGGTCGCTCGAAGAGCCCTGCGTCATCAACCCTGCAAAATCGAACAGCTTGGGATCGAGCAGGTGCGACGGATTTACATGCGCCAGAGCGCGCAGCATCGTGTCCTTACGGCCCGGCATCCGCCGTTCGATATCGGCGAGCATGTCCTTCATGGCATTGCGCTGCAGCCCATCCTGCGAGCCGCAGAGATCGCAGGGAATGATCGGAAATTGCATGGCCGCAGCAAACTTGGCGAGATCGTCCTCTGCCGCGTAGGCGAGCGGGCGCAGCAGCATGAGGTCGCCTTCGTCGTTGAGCAGCTTTGCCGGCATCGAAGCCAAGCGACCGCCATGGAAGAAGTTCATGAAGAAGGTCTCGAGAATATCCTCGCGGTGATGGCCAAGCACCAGCGCATCGCAACCTTCCTCGCGGGCGATGCGATAAAGATTGCCGCGGCGCAGGCGGGAACAGAGCGAGCAATAGGTTGCCCCCTCCGGCACCTTCTCCTTCACGATCGAATAGGTGTCGCGATACTCGATGCGATGCGTGACGCCGATTTTCGTGAGGTATTCGGGCAAGATATGCTTCGGGAAATTCGGCTGCCCCTGATCGAGATTACAGGCGATCAGCTCCACCGGCAGCAAGCCTCGCCATTTCAGATCAAGGAGCAGCGCCAGCAAACCGTAGGAATCCTTGCCGCCGGAAAGGCCGACCAGCCAGCGCTTCTGGCCCTTCAGCATCTGGAAGTCTTCCATTGCCCGGCGCACCTGCCGCAACAGGCGCTTGCGAAGCCTGTTGAAGGAGACCGTACGCGGCGCATCGAAAAACATCGGATGGACGGCAGAACCGCCATCGTCAGCCTCGATATCGATATCGTCTTTCACCATGGTCGCGATATTCATTGCTCATTCCTTGCATCTCGCCACGCTGATAGCAGAAAGCGGAACGAGAAGACACCGCATCAATCGCCGAATACCGACCAGCCGGTGCGCGCCGCCAGCATCTCCAGCGCAACAGCGCCGAGCTGTGAATTGCCGACCTTGTTCAGGCCCGGCGACCAGACAGCGATCGAGCCGATACCCGGCGCTACGGCCAGAATGCCGCCGCCGACGCCGCTCTTGCCCGGCAGGCCGACATGATAGGCAAAATCTCCAGAGCCATCATAATGGCCGCAGGTCAGCATCAGCGCATTGATACGCCGCGCCCGCTTCGGCGAAACGACGGAATGCCCGGTGATCGGATTGCTGCCGCGCGCAGCGAGATAGAGCCCCGCCTTGGCAAGCTGCTGGCAGCTCATCGACAGCGCGCATTGATGGAAATAGACGCCGAGCACATGCTCGACCGGATGGTGGATATTGCCATAGGCCCGCATGAAATTGGCAAGAGCAAAATTGCGATACCCAGTCTGGGTTTCCGAACGCGCGACCTTGTCATCGATGCTGATCGTCTCGTCGTCAGCCACATAGCGGACGAAGCGCAGCAGCTCGCCGATGGCCTCGCGCGGTTCGTGGCCGGCCAGCACGACATCGCTGACGGCGATGGCACCCGCATTGACGAAGGGATTGCGCGGTATTCCCTCTTCGCGCTCCAGCTGGACGATGGAGTTGAAGGCCGTGCCGGACGGTTCGCGCCCTACCCGATTCCACAAGCTCTCGCCGACTTTGCCCAGCGCCAGGGTCAGCATAAAGACCTTGGAGATACTCTGGATGGAGAAAGGAACGCCGGCATCACCGATGCTGTAGACTTTGCCGTCGACCGTCGCGATTGCCATCCCGAACTGCTTCGGGTCGACCTTTGCCAGCTCGGGAATGTAATCGGCGACCTTGCCTTCGCCGATGCGCGGCGAAAGCTCCGCATGAATGCCGTCGAGAATGGCCTGCAAATCCGTCATGAGGCGCTCCAAAGACAAAAAAGCCGCTCGAACCGAGCGGCTTTTCATTCATCAAGAAAGTTATCCGCTTATTAACGCGAATAGAATTCGACGACCAGATGCGGTTCCATGACGACGGCGTACGGTACGTCGCCGAGAGCCGGAACGCGAGCAAAGGTCGCAACCATCTTGTTGTGATCGACTTCGATGTAGTCCGGAACGTCGCGCTCAGCCAGAGCAACCGATTCGAGAACGGTTACGAGCTGCTTGGACTTTTCGCGAACTTCGATAACGTCGCCGGCCTTGCAGCGGTAGGAACCGATGTTGACGCGAACGCCGTTAACGGTGACGTGGCCGTGGTTGACGAACTGACGGGCAGCAAAGACTGTCGGAACGAACTTGGCGCGGTAGACGATCGCGTCCAGGCGCGATTCAAGCAGGCCGATCAGGTTTTCCGAAGTGTCGCCCTTGCGGCGGTTGGCTTCGTCGAAGATGGCACGGAACTGCTTTTCACGCAGGTCGCCGTAGTAGCCCTTCAGCTTCTGCTTGGCGCGCAGCTGCACGCCGAAGTCCGAAAGCTTGCCCTTGCGGCGCTGGCCGTGCTGGCCCGGGCCGTATTCGCGGCGGTTTACCGGGGACTTCGGACGGCCCCAGATGTTCTCGCCCATACGGCGGTCAATTTTATACTTGGACGATTCGCGCTTGCTCATCGCATTTCCTTTCAAGTGTTATGGCGGCCCGTTGCCGAACCGCGAAGGAAACACGCCCTCCTCTGAACTCCGTTTTCGAGCTCTGACAGGCCTCTCACGTTAGCGAACGGACGAGGCCACGGGACATGTCAAATGAAACACCGGACATTTCTGCCCGGCGTTGGCGCGGTCTGTAAGGGGTCGTCATGAAAATGTCAACAGCCCGCGCGGTTGCTGTTGAGAATGAAGCAACAAATGCTATATTTGATGCGTGATGACTGATGCTCGATCAAGGTGCAATGATGCGAACAACCCTTGCAATTGATGACGACGTACTTGCCGCGGCAAAGGCGATGGCAGAGCAGCAGCACCGCAGCATCGGTGATGTCATTTCCGACCTTGCTCGCCGATCGCTAAACCGCTCACAGCCGGCAAAGGAGCGGAATGGTATTCCGTTGCTCACGCCCAAGACAGGCAATCCCCCTGTTACGCTCGATCTTGTCAACAAACTTCGTGACGAGCTTCCGTGACATTTCTGTTGGACGTCAATGTTCTGATCGCTTTATTCGATCCGAGCCATGTATCGCATGATGTCGCCCATGAGTGGTTTCACTCCCTAGGCGGCGACAGTTGGGCAACGTGCCCGTTAACGGAAAATGGCGTTATCCGAATTCTCAGTCAGCCGAGCTATCCCAACTCGCCCGGTCCACCATCGACGCCCGCGCTTCTTGTTGCCCAGCTTCGCCGTTTGCCCGGTCACCAGTTCTGGGCCGACGATATCAGTCTGCTGGACGATACTTTGGTGGATTCGACACGCATTCTGACTCCTGGACAGATCACCGACACCTATCTGTTGGCATTGGCGAAATTCCATGGAGGCCAACTGGCAACGCTCGACCGGCGCCTATCGACTTCAGCCGTTAAAGACGGCAAAGCCGCACTCCATATCATCAGCAGCAATTCGTAACCGGCAGCTATTCCGCCGCCGCCTGCTCGCCACCGTCCAGATCGGGCGCATTGGCATCGCCCGGAGCCGTCTGCGATGCCATATCCGGAAAGGCGACGATGCGCTTGCCCGAAAAATCCGTGTGGACGACGACGCTGCCCTGCTCCTCGAAATAGCTCAGCAGTCGCCGTGCACGCCGTGCAGAATGGGTGCCGTAGGCGCGGGCGATGCGGGCGTCGGACGGGCATGGCTCGCCGCTGATGGCGGCTTTCGCTAGCATCAGGAACACGCCCTGCAAGTCATCGGTGACGCTGGAGGAGAGCGAGAGCGCGGTCGCCCATTGGTCCGTCGCCATGACCTCTTCGTCCGCACCGGAACGGACGATCGCCACGCGCCGACGGAACTCCGACAGGCTCATCGGCGCGCCGGGAACGCGGCGCATGCGCAAACGAACGAGAAACTCCTGATAGAGCACCGAATCCGTGCGGAAGCCGGAGGCAGGGTCGTCGAGGATTTCGGAGAGTACGGCGCTCACCCTCGCCTCGCGATCCTCGCTCGATAGTTCCGGCTGGCTGATCTTCGGCTCGGAAGGCGCCGGGCTTGCCGCCGGCACGGAGCGGGAAAGCTCTGCCAGAATATCGGTCGTTGGACGCGGTGCCGGTGTGGTACGGCGGACAACGGGGCGAGTGAACTCTTCCGGATCCGGCGTGAAGATCAGATCTTCGACATCCTGCGGTGCATCCGGCAGCGGCATCAGCTTGGGGCTGGAAGAACGTGCCGAGGTTTCCACCGCCCCGATGGTGATCGGCAGCGGCCGACGGGAAAGTGCCGGTCCGAGGGCGACGAAATTGCCGCGCTTAAGGTCGCGGAACATTTCCGCTTGCCTGCGATCCATGCCGAGAAGGTCGGCCGCGCGAGCCATGTCGATATCGAGGAAAGTACGGCCCATCAGGAAGTTGGAGGCTTCCGCTGCAACGTTCTTGGCAAGCTTCGCAAGCCGCTGCGTCGCGATGACGCCGGCAAGGCCGCGCTTTCGGCCGCGGCACATCAGATTGGTCATGGCGCCGAGCGACATCTTGCGTGCATCTTCCGAAACATCGCCGCCGACCGAAGGCGCAAACATCTGCGCTTCGTCGACCACAACAAGCACCGGATACCAGAATTCGCGATCGGCATCGAACATGCCATTCAGGAAGGCTGCGGCAGCGCGCATCTGCTGCTCGATATCGAGCCCCTCCAGCGTCAAAACGCAGGAAACGCGATGCTGGCGGATGCGGTTGGCGATACCGGCAAGTTCGGCTTCCGTACGCTCTCCATCGACGACGACATGGCCGAATTTATCGGCCAGCGTGACGAAATCACCCTCGGGATCGATGATGACCTGCTGCACCCATTGTGCGGATTGCTCCAGCAGCCGCCGCAACAGGTGCGATTTTCCGGAGCCGGAATTGCCCTGCACCAGAAGACGCGTCGCCAGCAGCTCCTCGATATCGAGCTGGGCGCTGGTCCCGCCGGACGCCGTTCCCATGTCGATGCCGACCTGCAATGCACTTCCCCTATGAGCAAGAATCAAATGTGGATGCGTCCCATCTTTCTGAAAGGACGCGCCTCCGTCTAGCAAAGATTTCCAGGCTTCGCGCCAGTGGATTGAAAAAACCCACAGGCGATTGCGAGACCTACCTGAAGCGCAGGTTCGCGCGCGAAAGCTGGCTGACCGACGTGCAGCCCATCAGCTTCATGTCGCGCTCGACTTCCGTGCGCAGATGCCTGAGCGCCCGCTCCACGCCCGCCTGACCGGCAGCGGCCAGCGGATAGAGATAGAAGCGGCCGAGGCCAACGGCCTTGGCGCCGAGCGACAGAGCCTTCAGCACATGCGTGCCGCGCTGCACGCCGCCATCCATCATCACATCGATGCGATGGCCGACGGCATCGACGATCTCCGCCAGCTGGTCGAATGCCGAGCGCGAGCCATCCAGCTGCCGGCCGCCATGGTTCGACAGCACGATGCCGGTACATCCGATATCGACCGCACGCTTGGCGTCCTCGACCGACATGATGCCCTTCAGGCAGAACTGTCCGTTCCAATGCATCACCATCTCAGCGACGTCGTTCCAGTTCATCGACGGATCGAGCATCTCGGTGAAATACTTGCCGATAGACATGGCGCCGCCGCTCATATCGACATGCTCGTCGAGTTGCGGCAGGCGGAACTTCTCGTGGGTGACGTAGTTCAGCGCCCAAGCGGGCTTGATGGCGAATTGGGTGATCCCGGCCAGATTGAGCTTGAAAGGAATGGAAAACCCAGTGCGAAGATCGCGCTCGCGATTGCCGCCGGTAATGCTGTCGACAGTCAGCATCATGACGTTGACGCCGGCTTCCTTAGCCCGCTCCATCATTGCCCGATTCAGGCCACGATCTCTGTGGAAATAGAACTGGTAGACCTGCGGTCCCGCATGCTTCTTGCGGATTTCCTCAAGACTGACGGTGCCGAGCGAGGAGACGCCGAACATGGTGCCGAGCGAAGAGGCGGCGGCTGCAACCGCATTCTCGCCCTGATGATGGAAGAGCCGCTGCAGCGCCGTCGGAGAGCAATAGAAGGGCGTCGCAAGCTTTTGTCCCATGACGGTGACAGACATGTCGATCTCGCTGACCCCGCGGAGAACGTTGGGCACGAGATCGCAGCTTTCGAAGCTCGTCGTGTTTCGCCGGAGCGTCACTTCGTCGTCGGCAGCACCATCGATATAGTTGAAGATCGGACCGGGAAGACGCTTCTTCGCGAGAAGGCGAAAATCATGGAAGTTGTGGCACTCACTCAGACGCATAGCTTGCCCCGACAACACTGCAATCAATCTCAAAAGACATCAAATATCGCCCTCCCAATATTCCGCCGCTCAGCCCAATCCTGCATTACAACCGGTGCAAGCGTGCCTCCCACTTGTAAAGCACATCCGGCTCCTTTTCCTCATTGCCTGCCCCATCCGACTCGTCAACCACGAAGAAGCCGTGCTTCTCGTAAAAGCGGCGCGCCGGCTCATTTCTCTGGAACGTCCAGAGCGAGAACTGCGGATAGGCCGACTTGGCGATATCAAGAAGCCGGCTGCCGATGCCGCGCCCTTGCGCCTCAGGCAACACGTAGAGTTGGTCGATCCAATCCTCGAGAAAGGCGATGACGCCGACGAGACGACCGCCCTCTTCCGCACCCCAGATTTGGCAATCTTTGAAAACGACAGCACTCCAGAAGCCAACATCTTCTTCGGGCGTATGAAGCCCCGCAAGCGTCGGCAGCCTTTCGTTGAAGGAAGCGCGATGGACAGCGGCAGCCGCCGGCATATCCGCGAGATCGAGTTTTCGCAGCGAAACCTTGTCTTTCATGATCAAGCCTTGAGCCCAAAGCCCTGCATCAGCCGGCGGGTGGGGAAATCGGGTGCCCCAGAGGTAAACACCGCAAAGTCGAGATTATCGGGATGGACGGCATCGGCCACCTGCGGCACCAGGCTGCGGGCACGCCTTGCGATAGCTTCAGCCGGATCGAGCCAATCGACCGGCCAGGGCGCAAGGCGACGGAAAATATTCGCCATGAAAGGATAATGCGTGCAGGCAAGCACAATGATATCGGTCTTGCGGTCATCCATCTCGACGAAGCACTGCTCGATCTCTGCCATGACGGCCTCGTCGCTGACGACATCGCCACGAATATAGGCTTCCGCCAGACGTGCCAGATTTTCCGATCCGACAAGCCGGACATGACATTGCGTGGCGAAGGACTGGATCAGGTCGCGTGTATAGGCGCGCTTCACAGTGCCTGGTGTCGCCAGCACCGAAACGAGGCCTGAACGCGTGCGCTCCGCAGCTGGCTTGATCGCCGGCACGGTACCCACGAACGTCATCTGCGGAAAGGCGGCACGAAGAGCGGCACCGGCCAGCGTGAACGCCGTGTTGCAGGCGATGATGCAGACTTCCGGATCATATTGCACGAGCAGCTTTGCGAAGAGATCGACGATGCGCTCCTTCAGCGCCGCTTCTTCCCAACTGCCATAGGGAAACGCGGCATCGTCGGCGACATAGATGAAACCCCGCTCCGGCATCAGCACGCGTGCTTCGCGCAACACCGTCAAACCGCCGATCCCTGAATCGAAAACGAGTATTGGTTTCAGCTCATTCGCCGCTGCTGTCATCGCTTGGAGCTTCCTTCGGTGCTTTCGAGGATCGGGGATGCGAGCCACTGCCGCGCGGGGACTTCCGCGAGAAGCGGTCAAGAGACGAGATCACCCCGCGCAAGACGCTGATTTCCTGTTCAGTGAAGGCCCGGCGCGAGAGGACGGCCCGGAGATTGTCGACCATTTTCGGCTTTTTCCCGGCAGGATGGAAATAATTGCGCGCATCCAGCGCTTCTTCGAGCTGGTCGAACAGACCGAAAAGCTGCTCCTTCGTCGAAGGCCGCTGTTCGATAGCCTGGAAAGGCACATCGCCGAGATCCTCCATGCCCGATTTCATCCATTCATAGGACATCAACAGCACGGCCTGCGCGATGTTCAAAGAAGCGAAGGCGGGATTGACGGGAAATGTCACGATCTCGTCGGCCAGCGCCACTTCCTCATTCGTCAGGCCCCAGCGCTCCCTGCCGAAAAGAATGCCCGTCCCCTCGCCCGCCTTGAATTTGGTACGGAGCGTTTCGGCCGCAATGACAGGCGAGCGCACCGGCTTGTAACCATCCCGCTCCCGCGCGGTTGTCGCATAGACGAAATTGAGATCAGCGATCGCCTGCTCCAGCGTCTCGTAGACCTTTGTCGCCTCGATAATATGATCCGCCTTGGAGGCAGTCGCCTGTGCCCTCTCGTTCGGCCACCCGTCGCGAGGATTGACGAGGCGCAACTCGGCAAGGCCGAAATTCGCCATTGCGCGCGCCACCATGCCGATATTTTCGCCCATCTGCGGCTCGACCAGAATTATGGCCGGCCCTTCGGCCAGAAGTTGACGCTCGCTGTTCGTGCCTGCCATGATGCCTAAATCTCCGCGCGCGAAACCAATCGCGCTAATTCGAGCATGATGCCGAAAAGTGTTAGCGGTTTTCGGGCGACATCATGCTCAGTATCCTGATTCCGGTGTCGCAATAGCGAGACGCCAGCCGATCGGCAAGGTTTTTGCGCTTGAAAGGCAGAACGAATCCGGCCCGATCATTGCGGATTGACGGGCTTCTTCTGATCCGACGGCTGCTGCGTCTGGTCTGCCGGCTGCTGCTGCTGCTGTTTGACAAGATCCACCATCACGCTCTTGAGCGAGCTCGGATTGCCGTTGTCGTCGTTGGTGACGATATCGTCCACCACGGGCCTGCCACCCTCTTCGATGACCTCGAAACGAACCGTGGTCACCTTCTGATAGTCGGCGTCGGAGCCCATGCAGGTCGATTTCTTGAAGGTCGCCAGCACCTCAGTCACATTGTTCTTCGACGGCTGCGCGGCAATCTTCACGTCCTCCAGCGGACACGCATCCTGCGCATTGACAATGACATCGTAGTCGAAGGGCGAGATACCATCCTCGTCGGCCGCGGGAAATTGCGCCGCCGCCTGGTATTTCGCACCAAAATCCTTGCTGTAGTAATCCTTGAGCTTGTCCTCACCGAAAATATCCTGCCAGTCGCTGTCGCCGCCCGCCCAATTGGAGACGGTCGCGTCCATGATGGTCTTGACCGGCGTCGTCGCATCGGCCGCGAGCGCCATATGCGCGCCAAGCGAGAACTGAAAAAGCGTGAAGGCGAGTGCGGAGGCGGCAAATTTCTGCATGATTTGATTCCGTGGCAGCAGGCAAAACATGCGCGACATTAGACCCATGGATCGCTTTGGCAATGGCCGGACTGCAAAAAGCGGGTGATGTCACGAATGATCAAAAACGCGATGCCGAAGGCTCTATCGGCTTTGCGTTCTGCACTTGCGGTGCTATAGCCCTCGGGACTTCCTATTACCCACAGGACCATCTGGTCCCATCAGCTTAAACGAGGCAGAAGCATGAAGAAGATCAAGGTCGCAAATCCCGTTGCCGATCTCGATGGCGACGAAATGACTCGCATCATCTGGCAGCTCATCAAAGAAAAACTGATCTTCCCCTACCTCGACATCGATATCGATTATTATGACCTCTCGGTCGAAAACCGCGACGCCACCAACGACCAGGTGACCGTTGACGCCGCCAACGCCATCAAGAAGTATGGCGTCGGCATCAAGTGCGCCACGATCACGCCGGACGAAGCCCGCGTGAAGGAATTCAACCTCAAGGAAATGTGGAAGAGCCCGAACGGCACGATCCGCAACATTCTCGGCGGCGTCATCTTCCGCGAGCCGATCATCTGCAAGAACGTTCCGCGCTTGGTTCCGGGCTGGACGCAGCCGATCGTCGTTGGCCGTCACGCTTTCGGCGACCAGTATCGCGCCACCGACTTCAAGTTCCCCGGCAAGGGCAAGCTGACCATCAAGTTCGTCGGCGAAGACGGCACGGTCATCGAGAAGGAAGTCTTCAACGCTCCTGGCGCCGGCGTTGCCATGGCCATGTACAACCTCGATGAGTCGATCCGCGAATTCGCCCGCGCCTCGATGATGTACGGCCTGATGCGCAAGTGGCCGGTCTACCTCTCGACCAAGAATACCATCCTCAAGGCCTATGACGGCCGCTTCAAGGACATCTTCGAAGAAGTCTACCAGAACGAGTTCAAGGCTCAGTTCGATGAAGCCGGCATCACCTACGAACACCGCCTGATCGACGACATGGTTGCCTCCGCCCTGAAATGGTCCGGCGGCTATGTCTGGGCCTGCAAGAACTATGACGGCGACGTCCAGTCCGACACCGTTGCCCAGGGCTTCGGTTCGCTCGGCCTGATGACCTCGGTCCTGCTGACGCCCGATGGCAAGACGGTCGAAGCCGAAGCCGCACACGGCACGGTGACACGTCACTACCGCCAGCATCAGAAGGGCCAGGAAACCTCGACGAACTCCATCGCCTCGATCTTCGCCTGGACCCGCGGCCTCGCTCATCGCGCCAAGCTCGACGACAATGCCGAACTCGCGAAGTTCGCTTCCACGCTCGAAAAGGTTTGCGTCGACACGGTTGAAGCCGGCTACATGACCAAGGACCTGGCACTGCTGATCGGTCCCGACCAGCCGTGGCTCTCCACCACCGCTTTCCTCGACAAGATCGACGAGAACCTCAAGAAGGCCATGGCTGCCTAAGCCTCACCGACAAAGCAGATACGGGAACCCGGCCTCAACGCCGGGTTTTCTTTTGCCCTGAATCTTGCCGCGCGGGCGAACCGGTGACAAAAATGCTTGCAGCAAAAGGGAGAGGCAGATGGCCGAAGAACTCGTTTTCTATACCAATCCGATGTCACGCGGACGCATCGCCCGTTGGATGCTCGAGGAGATCGGCCAGCCCTATCGCACCGAATATCTCGACTTTGGCACGACGATGAAGGCCCCTGAGTATCTGGCCGTAAATCCCATGGGAAAGGTTCCCGCCATCAAGCATGGCGATACGGTCGTCACCGAGGGTGCGGCCATCTGTGCCTATCTGGCGGAAACCTTCCCGCAGGCAGGTCTTGCCCCGACGGCAGCCGAGCGCGGCCGCTACTTCCGCTGGATGTTCTTTGCCGCCGGCCCGATGGAGATGGCGGTGACCAACCGCGCCCTCGGCTTTGAAATCCCTGCGGAACGCCTGCGCATGGCGGGCTGCGGCAGTCTGGACCATGTTTTCGATACATTGGAACAGGCGGTCACAGCCTCGCCCTTCATAGCTGGCGACCGCTTTACGGCCGCCGACGTCTATGTCGGTTCGCATGTCGGCTGGGGTCTCAATTTCGGCACCATTGAGAAGCGCCAAGCCTTCATCGATTATTGGGCCAGGGTCAGCGATCGCGACGCCTACCGCCGAGGCAACGATATCGACAATGCTGCTATGCCGAAGCCGGCCAATGCCTGACAATACAAGGCATTAAGAGGAAATCCTCGATCGAAGTCATATGCCGCTATTGCAGCGGCATATAGATATCGGTCAAAAGCTCCGTCGGCGGCACGTCGCGCGGATTGTTGATATATTCCTCGAACATGACAGTATCGCGCAACTGCCGACCCGAGGCTGGCAGCCATTGTGCATAGAGCCACTGATATGCCCTATGCATGTTTGCGTAAGGCCCTTTGTGGCGCAGCACGGCATATTCGCCACCATCGAGAGAGCGGCGCTCCAGCGGCGCATCGACTGTTATGCTTTCACCGGCGGTGACACAGGCATACGACCGCAGCTTCTCTGCCTCCACGGCATCGGGATCATCGAGATAGATGCCGATCATGCGCATGTCAGGCGCGGCAAGGCCGCGAGCAAAGATAGTGCCGAAGAGTGTTTCGAATGCCTGACCGATCTGCATGTAGGAGCCGCGATGGGCGACACCGATCAGTGACATCGGGGAAATCGTGCGAAGCGTAATGTCGAACATGACCATGATCCTTCCTTGGGTACTGGGTTCGAAGATCGTATGGCTTCCCTCATTCCGATATCGCGCCGGCGGCATGCCGTAGACGGATCTGAAGATGCGGTTGAACGATTGGAGGTTGGGATAGCCCGACCGCTTTGCAATGTCGCTGACGGATAGACGGGTGTTGACGAGATCGCCGGCGGCGCGATGCAGCCTCAGCCGCTTGACGGTCGCTGCTGCCGTCTCGCCATAGATCGCCCGATAGATCCTATGCCAGTGATAGCTGGACATGCAGGCGATCTCGGCGAGTTTTTCCATATCGAGCTCATCATCCAGATGCTCATGGATGTAGGCCGAAACCCGCCGCAGCCGGGTCTCGTAAAGCGTCCACGCCGTGCCGCCACTCATATCAAACCTCTTGCAAATTCGATCGGCCCGACAAGAGCATAACTCGATTTGACAAATCCTGCGGAGTTGTCCGGACAAAGAAAAATGGCGGACACCGAAGCATCCGCCATTCTTGTTTATCCATCGGAGATTAGCGTCTTAGCCGGCAAGCGCCGCCGCAATCGCCTCAACGGCTTCATCAGCTTTGGCGCCATCTGGGCCGCCGGCCTGGGCCATGTCGGGACGGCCGCCACCGCCCTTGCCGCCGAGCGCAGCCGAAGCGACGCGTACGAGATCGACGGCGCTGAAGCGACCGACCAGATCTTCAGTGACAGCGACGACGGCGCTGGCCTTGCCGTCATCCGAAACGCCGATCAGCGCAACGACGCCAGAACCGAGACCTGCCTTGGCTTCATCCGCCAGGCCCTTGAGATCCTTGGGGTCGACGCCGGAAACCGGCTTGCCCAGGAACTTGACACCGTTGACGTCCCGTACCGCATCGGCCGAACCGCCCTGGCCGCCGCCCATGGCAAGCTTGCGCTTGGCGTCAGCCAGTTCGCGTTCCAGCTTGCGGCGCTCGTCCATCAAGGCTTCGACGCGTGAGACGACATCGGCCGGCTGGACCTTCAGCGCCGAGGCGAGGCTCTTCACGCGATCGTCCTGCTCGGCGAGATAATCGCGCGCGGATTCACCGGTGACGGCTTCAATGCGGCGTACGCCGGCACCAACTGCGCTTTCGCCGAGAATACGCACGAGACCGATCTGGCCGGTGGCGGAGACATGCGTACCGCCGCAAAGCTCGACCGAGTAGGGCTTGCCGGCCTTGGCACCGCGCACGCCCTGCCCCATCGATACGACGCGGACCTCGTCCCCATATTTCTCGCCGAACAGCGCCATCGCACCTTCCGCGATGGCATCGTCGACGCTCATCAGGCGGGTCGTAACCGGCGAGTTCTGCAGAACGATCTCGTTGGCCATATCCTCGACGACCTTCAGCTCCTCGGCCGACATCGGCTTGGGATGCGAAACGTCGAAACGGAGGCGCTCCGGCGCGACCAGCGATCCCTTCTGTGCCACATGGGTGCCGAGCACTTCGCGAAGTGCTTCGTGCAGCAAATGGGTGGCGGAGTGATTGGCGCGCAGGCGCGAGCGCCTGTTATGATCGACCGTCAGGACGACGGCATCGCCGACCTTGATCTTGCCTTCCGACACTTCCGAACTGTGAACGAAAAGGCCCTCGCCCTTCTTCTGGGTGTCGTTGACGGCGAGCTTGCCGTGGTCGCTGGAGATCACGCCGGTATCGCCCATCTGACCACCGGATTCGCCGTAGAAAGGCGTCTGATTGACGACGATCTGCACCTTGTCGCCGGCCGAGGCGCTATCGACTGCAACACCGCCCTTGACGATCGCCTGGATCACGCCTTCAGCAGATTCCGTATCGTAACCCAGGAATTCAGTGGCACCGTTCTTTTCCTTGAGCTCGAACCAGATGGTCTCGGTCGCCTTGTCGCCGGAACCGGTCCAATGCGAGCGCGCTTCCGCCTTCTGGCGCTCCATCGCATCCGTGAAGCTGGAAATATCGACGCCGATGCCGCGGGCGCGCAGCGCGTCCTGCGTCAGGTCGAGCGGGAAACCATAGGTGTCGTAGAGCTTGAAGGCAGTTTCGCCGTCCAGGCTGTCGCCCTTATGCAGGTCCGAAGTGGCATCGTTGAGCAGCGACAGGCCACGTTCCAACGTCTTGCGGAAACGGGTTTCTTCGAGCTTCAGCGTCTCGGAGGTGAGCGCCTCGGCGCGAACCAGCTCGGGATAGGCGCGGCCCATCTGTTGGATCAGCGCCGGCAGCAGCTTCCACATCAGCGGCTCCTTGGCACCCAGCAGCTGCGCGTGGCGCATGGCGCGGCGCATGATGCGGCGAAGCACGTAGCCGCGGCCTTCGTTCGACGGCAGCACGCCATCGGCAATCAGGAAGGCGGAGGAACGCAGATGATCGGCGATGACGCGATGGCTGGCGCGATGCTCGCCCTCAGCCTTGACGCCCGTTGCCTCTTCCGAGGCTTCGATCAGCGCGCGGAAGAGATCGATATCGTAATTGTCATGCTTGCCTTGCAGCACGGCGGCAACGCGCTCGAGACCCATGCCGGTGTCGATCGACGGACGCGGCAGGTCGACGCGCTGCTCCTTGGTGATCTGCTCGAACTGCATGAAGACGAGGTTCCAGATCTCGATGAAGCGGTCACCGTCTTCTTCCGGCGATCCGGGAGGGCCGCCCCAGATATGATCGCCATGATCGTAGAAGATTTCCGAACAGGGACCGCAAGGACCGGTATCGCCCATTGCCCAGAAATTGTCGCTGGTGGCGATGCGGATGATCCGGTCGTCGGAAAGGCCGGCGATCTTCTTCCACAGGTTAAAGGCGTCGTCATCGGTATGATAGACCGTGACAAGCAGGCGCTTGGCATCGAGGCCGAATTCCTTGGTGATCAGGTTCCAGGCAAGCTCGATGGCGCGCTCCTTGAAATAGTCGCCAAAGGAGAAGTTGCCGAGCATCTCGAAGAAGGTGTGATGGCGCGCGGTATAGCCGACATTATCGAGGTCGTTGTGCTTGCCGCCGGCGCGAACGCATTTCTGCGCCGTCGAAGCCGTCGTATAGGGACGCTGCTCCAGACCGGTGAACACGTTCTTGAACTGCACCATGCCGGCATTGGTAAACATCAATGTCGGATCGTTGCGCGGCACCAGCGGGCTCGACGGCACGATCTCGTGGCCGTTTTTCTTAAAATAGTCGAGGAAGGTCGACCGGATTTCATTCACACCGCTCATATGGGGCCCTTCAGTCCTGCGCTCAGCAACTTGCATCAAAGTCAGTGGCTTTTATCGTCCGCTCCGGGCGCTGTCCAGCCGCACGAACAAAACCGGCCGCACATCCCTTGGACAATGCGGCCGGTTCCAATTCTTAATCTCGGTCTCTGGTCGGGAAGTGCTCCCGAAAATCCTTATTCCCCGGAGGCGTCGCCATCATCGGCATCGGGACCGCCATTCTGCAGGAAGCGGTCGGCGATGAGACCGGCATTCTGGCGCAGCGACAATTCGATTTCGCGGGCAAGATCCGGATTGTCGCGCAGGAAGAGCTTCGCGTTTTCGCGGCCCTGGCCGAGGCGTTGGCTATTATAGGAGAACCAGGCACCAGACTTTTCGACGATACCGGCCTTGACGCCGAGATCGACCAATTCACCGGTCTTGGAAACGCCTTCACCATACATGATGTCGAACTCGACTTGCTTGAAGGGAGGCGCCATCTTGTTCTTGACGACCTTGACGCGGGTCTGGTTGCCGATCACTTCTTCGCGCTCCTTGACGGCACCGATACGGCGAATATCGAGGCGAACCGAGGCGTAGAACTTCAGCGCGTTGCCGCCCGTCGTCGTTTCCGGCGAGCCGAACATGACGCCGATCTTCATACGGATCTGGTTGATGAAGATCACCATGCAGTTGGACTTGGAGATCGAAGCCGTGAGCTTGCGCAGCGCCTGGCTCATCAGACGGGCCTGCAGGCCCGGCAGGCTGTCGCCCATCTCGCCTTCGATTTCGGCGCGCGGCGTCAGGGCCGCAACGGAGTCGACGACGAGAACGTCGATGGCCCCGGAGCGCACCAGCGTATCGGTGATTTCGAGCGCCTGTTCGCCGGTATCGGGCTGCGAGATCAGCAGGTTCTGCAGGTCGACGCCGAGCTTGCGGGCATAGACCGGATCGAGCGCATGTTCCGCGTCCACAAAGGCGCAAATGCCGCCCTTCTTCTGGGCCTCTGCGATGGTCTGCAGCGCCAGCGTCGTCTTACCCGAGCTTTCCGGCCCGTAGATTTCGATGATGCGCCCCTTCGGCAAGCCGCCAATGCCGAGAGCGATATCGAGGCTCAGAGAGCCGGTGGAAACCGTTTCGATTTCGACCACGTTCTCGTTAGAACCGAGCTTCATGATCGAGCCCTTGCCGAACGACCGCTCAATTTGAGAGAGTGCCGCTTCAAGTGCCTTGCTTTTATCCACCGATTTGTCCTCTACAAGCCGCAAAGAATTCTGAGACATTCGATCCACCTTTAGGTTATTGAAGCCGCTCTAGCAATGTCGCCGCTGATGAGAATTGTGTACTCGATTTGTTCTCGTATCGCAAGGGCACAACAAGCGATTGAAAGAAAAAGGTAAAATGAATTTCGTTCTATTTTTGTTTTCTTCTTTCTTCCCAGGCACTTACATGCCAGAAACGGTGAATTGCGAGATGTTTGCGACTCGCTCGATTCGCCTTTTCGACTGCTGAGGATAACCCTATGGCGAAAAAGATTCTCGTTCTCGGCGGCGCCCATATCGACCGGCGCGGCCGCATTTTCGGCGAGACGGCACCCGGCGCCAGCAATCCCGGCGCATGGTTCGAGGAGCCCGGCGGCGGCGGCTTCAATGCGGCTCGAAACCTCGCTCGCCTCGGCTTCGACGTAAAGCTGATCTCGCCGCGCGGCGGCGATCCCTCCGGCGAAATGGTGGCGGAAGCCGCAAGCCATGCCGGCATCGATGACAAGCCCTTCGTCTTCCTCGATCGCAAGACGCCTAGCTATACGGCGATCCTTGAGAATGATGGCAATCTCGTCATCGCGCTTGCCGACATGGAGCTCTACAAGCTCTTCGTGCCAAGACGCCTGGCGATTCGCGCCGTTCGAGACGCCTTCGAAGAAACCGACCTTATTCTCTGCGATGCCAATCTGCCAGCCGAAACCTTAGGCGCAATTGCGGCAAGGGCCGTCTTTTGCGGCAAGCCGGTCGCTGCTATCGCCATCTCGCCGGCCAAAGTCGTGCGGCTGAAACCGAGCCTTGCCGGCATCGATCACCTGTTCCTCAACGAGGCCGAAGCCGCGGCGCTGACCGAAATCCGCCCGGAGGATCCGCGCGAATGGGTAAATGCTTTGCGTGCGCTCGGCCTGCGCAATGGCGTGGTCACCCGCGGGAAACGCCCCCTGATCGCATTCTCGCGTGATGCCATCGTCAGCCTGCAGCCGCCTGTGGTCGAAGATGTGGCCGATGTCACCGGCGCGGGAGACTCGCTTGCTTCCGGCGTTCTTTCGGCGCTGCTGGCCGGCCACGATCTCGCTGAAGCCGTCCGTCATGGGGCAGCGGCGGCAGCAATCACCGTCCAGTCCCCCTATGCGACGGCAGAAAATCTCTCTCCAGAGCTGCTAAAGGCGGCTTTGGCCCTTGTTCCCGAGGCCGAAATTCTGTCATGAAGCCTGCTCAAGACGCGTATACTGTTTCAGTGAATTGGAAACGACAATGACCCAGCCTATCTCGCCCCTGCTTCCGATCTCCTATTCGAAGGAAGTCGCTGCCGCCAAGCTGCGCGGTGCGCCGATCGTTGCCCTGGAATCGACGATCATCACCCACGGCATGCCCTATCCGGGCAATATCGAGATGGCCCGCAGCGTTGAGGCGATCATCCGGCAGGAGGGCGCTGTTCCGGCGACTATCGCCGTCATTCACGGTACGCTGCATATCGGTCTTGAGCCGGAAGAGCTGGAAGCCCTCGCTAAGACGGAAGGTGCGATGAAGGTTTCGCGCGCCGACATCGCCTTTGCGATCGCCGAGCGCCGCACGGGCGCGACCACGGTCGCCGCCACGATGATTGCCGCCGCCCGCGCCGGCATCAAGGTTTTCGCCACCGGCGGCATCGGCGGCGTGCATCGCGGCGCCGAAGAGAGCTTCGATATTTCGGCCGATCTTGAAGAGCTTTCCCGCACCGGCGTCATCGTCGTTTGCGCCGGCGCCAAGGCGATCCTCGATATTCCGAAGACGCTTGAAGTGCTCGAAACTCGCGGTGTCCCGGTCGTGACCTACGACAGCACCGAATTCCCGGCCTTCTGGTCGCGCTCCTCCGGTCTGACGAGCCCGCTGACGCTGAACAGCCCTGCTGCGATCGCCAACTTCCAGACGACGCGCGAACAGCTCGGTATCGACGGCGGCATGCTGATCGCCAACCCGGTTCCGGAAGCCGACGAGATCCCGCGTGAGGAGATGGAAATCTACATCGAGCGCGCACTCGACAGCGCGGAACGGGACGAGATCAGCGGCAAGGCGGTTACGCCCTATCTGCTGAGCACGATCTTCGACATTACCGAAGGCCGCAGCCTCAAGACCAACATCGCGCTTGTCGAAAACAATGCGCGCCTGGCCGCCGAGATCGCCGTCGCGCTCGCGGAATAATCAGACAGCAGCTACGAGAGCGGCCGGGCGCGTCAGAAGATCGCCCGGCCCCTTGTTTCAGGTGAGCGTGAACAAGCCCAAGGTGTCGCGCAATTCGGCAAGCGTCGCCTCCGTCCGCTCCCTCGCCTTTCGCGTACCCTCGCGCACTATATCAAGGACATAGCCCGGCTCGGCGGCAAAACGCGCGCGCCGTTCGCGGATCGGCGCAAGCAACGCCTGAAGGACGTCCTCAAGATGTCCCTTCAAGGTGATGTCGCCAAGCCCGCCGCGGCGATAATGCACCTTCAGCTCCTCGACCAGTTGCCGATCCTCGCAGAAGGCATCGAGATAGGTGAAGACGACATTTCCCTCGATCTTGCCGGGATCGTTGACGCGCAGGTGATCCGGATCGGTGTACATGCGTCGCACCGCATTCCTGATCTCGTCAGGCGATGCCGAGAGCGGGATCGCATTGCCCTGCGATTTGCTCATCTTCGCCCTGCCGTCGACACCCGGAAGGCGCCCGACTTTTGGCACCATGGCTGCAGCTTCGACGAGAATGTCTCGCCCGATCTGCCGATTGAGACGGCGAACGATCTCGTTGGTCTGCTCGATCAACGGTGCCTGATCTTCGCCGACGGGAACGACGGTCGCCTTGAAGGCCGTGATATCGGCGGCTTGGGCGACCGGATAGCAGAGAAAGCCGGCCGGCACATCGCGTTCGAAACCGCGCAGCTGGATCTCCGTCTTGATCGTCGGATTTCTCTCCAGGCGGCTGACCGTGACGAAATTCAGATAGAGCAGTGTCAGCTCCGCCAGCGCCGGCAAGGCGGATTGCACGCAGATCGTCGTCAGCGCCGGATCGATGCCGACGGCAAGATAATCGGTGGCGACCTCAAGAACGTTGCGCCGGACCTTTTCGGGATCATGGGCATTGTCGGTCAGCGCCTGGGTATCCGCCAGGAGCAGGAATTGCTCGTGACTATGCTGAAGCGCAACGCGGCTTTTCAGCGAGCCGACGTAGTGGCCGAGATGGAGTGGACCGGTGGTCCGGTCGCCTGTCAGAATGACGAGACGGGTATTGATAAGAGATTGCATTTCGTTGCTCCGTAAAAGGAGCCGCCGCAATCGGGAAGGAAAAACGGAATGGACCATGCCTGCCGGATCACGGCGGCAGGGTCGATTTCAAGACATGACGACTGCCGCTCCTAGAAGGAGCGCCACCACATTTGGCAAATGGGCTTGGCAAGGTCGATCATGGGCGGTTGATTACACCGTTGCGCCGCAATCGGCAACATGGAGAGGCGCGAACGCCCCTCAGTTAGTTCTTGTCCAGCGTCTCGCGCACGACGACGGCAAGCTGCTTCAGCGAGAACGGCTTCGGCAGGAAGCCGAATTGCGCATCCGCCGGCAGATTGCGCGCGAAAGCATCCTCGGCATAGCCCGAAACGAAGATGAACTTCAGATCCGGATATTTCTTGCGCAGTTCGCGCAGCAGCGAAGGCCCGTCCATCTCGGGCATGACGACATCGGAGACGACGACATCGACCTGACCGTCGAGCTCGTCCATGATATCCAGTGCCTCGACGCCGGACCCGGCCTCGTGGACGGTATAGCCGCGCGTCTCGAGCATACGCTTGCCGCCGCGACGCACCGCCTCCTCGTCTTCGACAAGTAGCACGACAGCGGACTTGCCGGTGAGATCGGCCGGTTCTTCTGCAGAGGTGGCTATACCGACACTCTGGTCCATGGCCGCGACATCGCGGCTTTCCGACACTTTCGTCTCGGTCACCGCGGGCATTTCGACGATGTGTCGCGGCAGGAAGATGCGGAAGGTCGTTCCCTTGCCCACTTCCGATTCCGGCTGGATATAGCCGCCGGACTGCTTGATGATGCCATAGACCATCGCAAGGCCGAGGCCGGTGCCCTTGCCGACTTCCTTGGTCGTGAAGAAGGGCTCGAAGATCTTGTCCATGATTTCGGGCGCGATGCCGGTGCCGGTATCGCTGACCTCGACGAGCACCATGTCCTCATGCGGAAGATAGGGATAGTTGAAGGCGCTGACATCGGCCGCAAGCAGATTGCGGGTGCGCAGCGTCAGCGTCCCGCCGCCCGGCATGGCATCGCGGGCATTGACGCACAAATTGATGAGCACCTGTTCGAACTGCGACAGGTCGGTTTTGACGGGCCAGAGATCGCGGCCGTAATCCACGTCGAGCTTCACATGCGTACCGGACAGCAGCCGGTCCACTAGCATGCGGAGATCGCCGATCACATCGGTCAGATTGAGAACCGTTGGCCGCATCGTCTGCTTGCGCGAGAAGGCGAGCAACTGCCGAACCAGCACGGCCGCGCGATTGGCATTGCGCTTGATTTCCATCAGATCCGCAAAGCTGGCATCGGAGGGCCGCGCCTGAAGCAGCAGATGGTCTGATGAAAGCAGGATCGCCGTTAGAACGTTGTTGAAGTCATGCGCGATGCCGCCTGCGAGCGTGCCGACGGCATTGAGCTTTTGCGTCTGCGCCATCTGTGTTTCGAGCGCCTTCTGCTCGGTCACCTCGACCGCATAGACGATGGCAGCCTCTTCCGGCGCCTCGTCGGTCTGGTCGATGACGGCATTGACGTAAAAGCGGAAATGCCGCGTTTCGTCTTTCGGATTGCGGGAGTCGATCGGCGGAATATCGCCCTGCCGGTCTTTGGCGGCCGCCAGCGCCTGCTGCAGCTGCGGCCGATCACTTTCGTTGACGACGCTCTCAAGGGCGGCACCGCGCTCGATATCATCGCGCGAGACGAGATCCGAGAAGAGCTTCAGGAAAGGCGCATTCGTCCTAAGAATACGGCCATTGCCATCGACGGACGCGATCGCCATCGGCGTATTGTTGAAGAAGCGGCTGAAACGCATCGCGGCGGCGGAGGCCGATTGCTCGGTATCCCCACCGTTCTGGCGGGTCAGGACGATGGTACGGCTCTCGCCCGGAGCGCCATCGCGCATTGAGGTTACGCTGTGGACGATCTGCACGGGCAGGCTCTGACCATTGGAACGGCGCAGATCCAGATCGAGCGTCACCGTCTTCTTCAAGCCCGGCTCGGCTTGAACGGACTGAATGAGCGCTAGGCCCTCGCCGGCCACCAGATCGCCAATCGTCATCGAGCCCGGCACGAACTTCGTCAGGTCGAAGCCCAGCCATTCGGCAAGCGTCGCGTTTAGATAGAAGATCTCACCCTTGCGTCCGGCGGAAAAAAAGCCGGCTGGCGCGTGGTCGAGATAATCGATCGCGTTCTGCAATTCCTTGAAGAAACGTTCCTGATCGTCACGCTCGGAAGTGATGTCGGTGACCTGCCAGATATGCAGTACCTTGCTGCTGCCCTGCTCCGGCGGCAGCACCCGCGCTTTCAGCCGGTACCAATGTGCACTATTGCCGCTTCCGTCAACCGGGCCGAGCGGCTTCAGCAGGCGAAACTCTTCCGATCCCTCATTGCCATCGCGCAGGCCATTGGCAAGACGATAGAGAGCCTCGTTGGATTCGCGATTTCGCGACAGGAGCATCTCCAGCGACTGCACTTCCGTCGCCTTCGTCGCACCGGTCAGGCGGCCGTACGCGGCATTCGCATAAACGATGCGCCCCTTCTCGTCCGTAATCAGCGTTCCGTCGGGATGGCTGTTGAGGAAGGACCGCGCCAGACTGTCGGACTGCGGCTGCGGCATGACCTCGACGAAACCGATGATCGAAGAGACCAGGAAGAAGATGCCGACCATGGCAAGAATGCCGAGACCGCCGAGAACCGCTTCATTGTCGAGCTGGTTCTTGAAGACGACAAAGGCCGCCGCGGCGGCCACGAGAACGAGCGCGAGCAGGATGATGCGCAGCACGGTTCCAGAACGAACTCCGCGATCCACCAGCGGCACGCTATACTCGTCGGACGGACGCTGCTTCGTCATAAACCCCTCGTACCGGCCGTTCTCCTCGCGACATGTCATACACCTTGGGGTCGCCGGAGCCGGACCTTTCGAATCTTCTTTATCAATTTGCGTCATCCGCAAAAAGCTTTGCCGGACCAGAAAGACTTGAATTCACAAGCAATAGAATACAACAGCCTGCAATCGCATCTTGTCTCCGGCGCAATCCTGTTCATATGATCGCGATATAGAAGGGTCACGGTCAAAGCATTACCCGCAACAGTTGCGCCTACTGCATAATTCCTTAAATAGGATTCGATTTAAGGGTAAAATTATGCAGTGGATTTAAAGTACTACAGCGACCTTTGCGCGTCACATCTGGCGCGCTGCGCTGTAAACCGCGACATCGGGGACAATTACGGAGTATCTCGATATGTTGGACGATATCGCCGGAGCCTATGGCAGCCGCTTCTTTCTCGCAGCCGGTGGAGTTGGCATTGCCCTGCTCGTACTCATTGGCATTCTGTGGATCATGCGCAACCGAGCGCCTTCTCCCTTCGTGCGCGGCGGCAAGAACCGTCAGCCTCGCCTGCAGGTGCTGGATGCCGCCGCCGTCGATGCCCGCCGCCGTCTCGTGCTCGTGCGACGCGATGGGATCGAACATCTGATCATGATCGGCGGCCCAACGGACATCGTCATCGAATCGGGCATTTCCGATGCCACCCGGGCTGGAACCACCGCGACGCCGGTCGAGATTCCCATGGCATTTGAAGAGAGGCAGTCGCAGCTGCAGAAGGCGACTGCGGTGGAAGCTCCTCCCGCAGCGCTTCCGCAGCGCCAGCAATCCGCCGAAGACAAGATCGAAGCCTATTTGCGCAACGAACCCCGCCTTGCGCCTGCAACGGAACCCGCTTCAGTGCCGCAGGTTGCCGAGCACCCACAAGCCGCCCATGTCAAGCCGCCGCAACCCGCCCAACAACCCGCTCCGGCAATCAGCGAGGCTGAGGCAGCCGACATACTGGATGCCGCTCGCCACGTTGTCCTGCCGCAGCAGCAGCCTGCTCCCGCGCGCCAGGCGGCAGTCGAACCCACCGTCGCATCGGCGCCGACGCCTGCTGCCGAGCCCGGCAACGATTTCCAGCGCATCCTCGAAGCGGAAATGTCGAAGAACTTGACCGCCGAACGGATCATTCCGAACGCGCCGGCACCACGGCAGGTGCAGCAGCAGCCAAATGCCGCGCCATCCCCCGTCTCAAGCCCCGCAAAACGCGTCGAACCCGAACTTGCACCGCTGACCGGAGCCGACAGCGCCCTTCAGAAAGAAGTCGCTCGCATCTTCGGGGAAATGAGCGTCAGCCGCGACAAATAGGCCGCGTCCTCTCAACCGCCGGAATGGAAAAAGGCACGACGGATATCCCCGTCGTGCCTTTGTTCTATAAGCCCCGTTAAAACCGAAGCGCCATTCACTCGTCGCGGTAAACCTTTTCGCGGCGCTCGTGGCGTTCCTGTGCTTCGATCGACAAGGTGGCAATGGGACGAGCGTCCAGACGCTTCAAGCCGATCGGCTCGCCGGTTTCTTCGCAATAGCCGTAAGTGCCATCTTCAATACGCTGCAAGGCGGCATCGATCTTGGAAATGAGTTTGCGCTGGCGGTCGCGAGCCCGAAGTTCGATGGCCCTGTCGGTTTCCGAGGAAGCCCGATCAGCAAGATCGGGATGATTTGCGCTTTCTTCTGCTAGATGATCCAGGGTTTCGCGCGCTTCTCTAAGGATGTCGTTTTTCCATGCTATCAGCTTCGCTCGAAAATAAGCTCGCTGGTTCAGATTCATGAACTCCTCGTCTTCCGAGGGCACATAGTTGCTAAGATCGATCTTCTCACTCAACGCGATTCTCCTGAAGAACATCTCATATGGCTGGGGTGTATATCCCAACCAATAGTACCGATTCAAGCCAAATAGATGCTGTCAACTGATTTTTAAATTTGTCATAAAATTCGGCTAAGGGTCTATTTTTTCATCACTTCTTCTCGCCAGCCCCGATTCTCCGCGCTCGTAACCTTCCCGTGAAGACGAGGCATTTCGCCCTCTCGCGGATCGCCTCGCAGTTGACGGCGCATGCGAACAGACGCTACCTCATTGGGGGGAATCGAGCCCTGGAATTTCGCCATGACCAGAATTTCGCCGCCGCCGTCCAGGATCTATCTTCTACGCCATGCCGAGGCCCGGCAGGCTACGCCCGGACAGAAGGATTTCGATCGCCCTTTGAGCGACAATGGCTATGCGGCGGCCGAGATCGTCGCGGAGAAAGCGGTCGGCAAAGGCTATAAGCCGGACCTCGTCATTTCCTCCACTGCCTTGCGCTGTCGTCAGACGGCCGCCGCCATGCGCCGCGCCGTCACGCCCTCAACGGAATTCCGCTTTGTCGATGCGCTCTATAACGGCACGCCGGATATTTATCTGTCGCTCATCTCGGCGCAGACCGACCAGGAGTCCGTCATGCTGGTCGCGCACAATCCGATCATCGAGCTGACGCTCGCCGCGCTGATCGGACATGAGGCCTTCGCCGATGCCCTCCCACGTGGTTTTCCGACAGCCGGCCTTGCTGTAATCGATGCGACATCGTCAGGCTGGACTCTGACGGATTTTGTCACCGAGTAGGGACTTACCAATATGAGCCGCAATCCCGCTCGCGAGTGATTGCAGAGCCATATCTGCTCACCTTTTCGGCGCGAGTTTCGATCCCTATATTCACGGCCACGCTGTCATCCAGGGATCCCGCCTTGCCCCCAAGCCTGACCTCTTTTACTGACGACGCCCTCATTGCCTTTGACAATCTGGCCGATCGCGCCGCCGGCCTCGTCAATCCGACGATCCGTCTGGGTGTTACAGGCCTCTCCCGTTCGGGCAAGACCGTTTTCATCTCCTCATTGGTGCATAATCTCCTGAATGGCGGACGTCTGCCGCTGTTCGAGCCGGTGCAATCCGGTCGCGTCTCCGCCGTCCGCCTCGAGCCGCAGCCGGACGATGCCGTGCCGCGCTTTCAATACGAGGACCACATCCGTGCCCTGGTCAAAGACCGCATCTGGCCGGATTCGACGCGTGCCATCTCCGAGCTGCGTATCACGCTGGATTATCAAAGCGCCAGCGGCTGGAACCGCCTGTTCTCCCCCGGCCGCCTCTCCATCGATATTGTCGACTATCCCGGCGAATGGTTGCTCGACCTGCCGCTGCTCGCCAAGGATTTCCGTACCTTCAGCGAGGAAACGCTGGCTCTGGCAAACACCGGCATTCGCGCCGAGCTTTCACGTCATTGGCTTGCCATGACGGAGGCGGCAGACATCGCAGCATCGGCGGATGAAATGAAAGCACGCGACCTCGCCACCGCCTTTGCGGACTATCTCAAAGCCTGCAAATCCGATGAGCGCTCACTCTCGACATTGCCGCCCGGCCGTTTCCTGCTGCCTGGCGATCTTGACGGCTCGCCGGCCCTCACCTTCGCGCCGCTGAAACTGCCCCCCGAAGGTAGCGCGCCGAAGGGCTCACTCTGGGCGATGATGGAACGCCGCTACGAGGCTTATAAGTCCGTTGTCGTCAAACCCTTCTTTCGCGAACATTTCGCACGCCTCGACCGGCAGATCGTCCTTGTCGATGCCCTGCAGGCCATCAATCGCGGCCCGGAAGCCGTGCAGGATCTGGAACGGGCGCTGACGGACGTACTGGCCTGCTTCCGACCCGGCACGAATTCGCTCATTTCCTCGCTGCTCGGCCGTCGGATTGACCGTGTGCTAGTGGCCGCGACCAAAGCCGACCACCTCCATCATGAAAGCCACGACCGCCTGGAGGCTCTCACTCGCCGGCTCGTCGAGCGTGCGATCGAGCGCATCGGCATGGCGGGTGCCGGCATAGAGGTCATGGCCATAGCCTCGGTGCGCGCAACCCGCGAGGCAACCGTGACCCGCGACGGCCAGACGCTTCCCGTCATCGTCGGCACGCCGATGGACAAGGAAACTATCGCTGGCGAGGCTTTCGACGGCAATCGCAAGATGGCGATCTTCCCTGGCGATCTGCCGGAAAACCCGCGCTGGCTGTTCCAAGCCCTTGAATCGGATGGGGCGAAGGTCCATCTGCCCGAGGTGAACGTTGTCCGGTTTCGCCCGCCGGAGCTCGACGAAACCGGTGAAGGCATCAAGCTTTCGGTGCCGCATATCCGCCTCGACCGCGCCATGCAGTTCCTGTTCGGAGACCGTCTCGCATGACGAAATCGACCGAAAACGAGCCGAACGGCAATCGTCGTCCCAGCGCTTTCACAGTGGAACCTGAAACCTCCAGAACAGAAGCGACACCACCAACGGTTCGCAAGCCGCAAAGCTTCGATACCGACATCGTGCTGACGCCCGACGCGGAAGATCCGTTCATCAATCCGGCCCTCGGCGCCGATTCGGATGCAACTGCCATCGCCAAGCCCCGCCGCAAGAGATTCTCCTTCGGCAAGGTGGCGCTCGGTGCGCTCGGCATTCTGGTGTCCCTCGCCTTCGGCCTCTGGACGGATCAGCTCATCCGCGACCTGTTCAGCCGGGCCGACTGGCTTGGCTATACCGCCCTTGCGGTCGTCGCCATCGGCATTCTGGCCGTCCTTGCCATAGTCATCCGCGAGACCGCAGGAATGATGCGGCTCGCCGCCGTGCAGACCATCAAGGCGGAGGCGGAAGCTGCCATCGTCGAAACCCGACCGGCGCGCGCCAAAGCATTGGTCAAGCGACTCTGCACTCTACTCGAATCCAATCCAGACACGGCGAGAGGCCGCGCAACCCTGAAGGCGGCAGAAGACGACATCATCGATGCGCCTCAGCTCATTGATCTTGCCGAACGCGAGCTGCTCGGCCCACTCGACCGCCGCGCCCGGGCGCTGATTCTTGGCGCGTCGAAACGCGTGTCCGTCGTAACAGCCGTCAGTCCCCGCGCCCTCGTCGATATTCTCTACGTTCTCTATGAAGCGGCCAAACTGGTCCGCGCCATGGCCGAACTCTATGGCGGCAGACCCGGCACGCTCGGCATGGTCAGATTGATGCGCGATGTGATCGCTCATCTCGCCGTCACCGGCTCCATCGCAGTCGGCGACAGCATTGTCCAGCAGTTGATCGGTCATGGCTTGGCGTCGAAACTCTCCGCACGCCTCGGCGAGGGCGTCGTCAATGGCATGATGACCGCGAGAATCGGCATCGCCGCCATGGACCTTTGCCGACCGCTCCCCTTCAAGGCGCTCAAACGTCCGGGCATTACCGATTTCGCCGGCGACCTCACGCCGAATGTCACCGGCCGCAACCCGGCGTGATGACCTGCAAATTAGGGACTTCAGCACCTTCGGAAACCAAGCATTAACCATTCTCGGGCAAAAGTGACAACCAGTTTCACGGTTTCGCCTCGCTAGGGAATGTCCATGTTTTCGCGTCGATTTCTTCTTGTAAGCAGCCTTGCCGCCGCAGCCATCTCCACCGGCGCCTGGACGCAATCAGCCGAAGCGGCTCCCCGCGACAAGGCGTTCTTCCAGTCGATCTCGGGCACATGGAGCGGCCCCGGCGAGATCGTTGCCGGCAAGTACAAAGGCACGAAGTTCACCTGCAATCTCACGGGCAAGCCATCCGATGGCAGCAGCGCCGGCGTCAAGCTCGACGGCACCTGCCGCGTCGGCGTCTTCCAGCAGCCGATGTCGGCCGAAATCACGCAGAGCGGTGGCTCCTATAGCGGAAAATTCCTGGATGGTGCGGCCGGCAAGGGCCTCGATGTCACCTCCGGCACAGTCAACGACAATACGGTCGTTCTTGGACTGAACCGTCAGAAGCTGAACGGTGCCATGATCGCCCGCATTCCGGACAGCAAGTCGATGAACGTCACCATTTCGGTGAAGGTCGGCGAACAGATGGTGCCAGTCATCGGCGTCACGCTGAAGCGCGCCGACGTTGACCAGATGGCGGTTGGATCGATCCAGTAAGCGTCCGACAGCAACTCACAAAGAGAAAGGCCAGCAATTTTGCCGGCTTTTCTCTTTATAGTCATATGGTCCAGCTCAGGCCGTTCGCCACCAGTCACGGTTTTCGTCCGCGACCTCGATACCTTCGACATCAACATCCCGCAGCCAATCGGCGATTGCCCTCCCCTTTACCACGAGATCCGCGGCGAAATCGGCAAGCGGCATCAGCACGAAACCACGCTCGACCATTCGCGGATGCGGAATGGTGAGCAGCGGCTCGGCCTGTTCCAGATCTCCATAGGTCAGCACATCAATATCGATCGTTCGCGGACCCCAGCGCTCGATCCGCACCCGCTTCATCTGCCGCTCTATGTCGAGGCACACGTCCAGCAAAGCTTCCGGCGTGAGGGTCGTGTCGACCGCAGCACAGGAATTGTAGAAGAAGGATTGGTCCGTCTTGCCCCAGGGCGGCGTGCGATAAAGCCGCGACACCGAAATCACCTGACAATCGGCACGGGCATCCAGAGTACGCAAGGCGAGCGCCATGGCGCGGACCGGGTTGTCCAGATTGCCACCCAAACCGAGCGTCGTCCGCACGGCTACACCTTCAGGCAAAATGCTCAATGCTCACCTGCACATAATCGAGAACGCCCGGAACCGGGGCATTGGGCTTGCGTACCGTGATTTTGGCGCGGCGGATACCCGGAAAACGACGGCATAGTTCCTTCGCCACATCAAGCGCCAGCGCCTCGATCAGATAGCGTCGGCGCCCGGTCACGATTTCCTCGATGACGCTGAATGCGATGCCGTAATTGACGGTGTCGTCGATCGAATCACGCTCCAGCGCATCGCCGGCTTCGACATCGAGTTCGGCATCGACGAAGAAGCGCTGGCCAAGGAATTCCTCCTCATCATGGACGCCGTGCCGGGCAAAGAAGGCGCAATTCTGCAAAGTAATGGTATATGTCACAGCGCTCATGGCGTCTCTCCGTTTCGAACAGGCGCGATCGGGTCCGAAAACCGCTCCCTGCATTCGAGCATTATGCTTTAAGCCTCGCGCGCGTCCTGAGAATAGCATCCGCAACCGCCAGCGCGTCCCTGTTGATTGCGACATTGTGTACGCGGAATATCGCAGCCCCCTGCAACCGCAGGATCGCGCTGGTTGCGGCAGTGCCGACGTCCCGATCGGCTGCGTCGCGACCCGTTATAGTGCCGACGAACCGCTTGCGCGAGGTGCCGACCAACAGGGGCAGCTCGAAGCGCAGCAGAGCATTGAAACGCGTCATCAGCTCGAGATTTTCCTCGGCATTCTCCTTGGCGAAGCCAAAGCCCGGATCGAGCACGATCGTCTGCCTGTCGACGCCGGCCGCAGCGGCAATCTCCAGCGAGCGATTGAGAAAGAAAAGCTGGTCATCGATCACGTCAGGCAGCTTCTGCCGCTCACGCCCGGTATGCATAATGCAGAGACCAGCACCCGTTTGCGCCGCCACGGTGGCAATATCTGGCTCGCGCTGCAGACCGAACACATCGTTGACGATATGCGCGCCGGCGCCGATCGCCAATCGCGCCGTATCGGCGCGATACGTATCGACGGAAATCAGCGCATCGGTCCTGCCGCGCAAGGCTTCGATGACGGGCAGTACCCGCCCCTGCTCCTCGCTGGCATTGACGGCGGCGGCACCCGGTTTGGTCGATTCGCCGCCGATATCGATGATGCCGGCCCCGTCCTCGACACAGGCCAGCGCATGGGCAACGGCCGCATCGACGGCCTCATAATGCCCGCCGTCGGAAAAGGAATCCGGCGTCACATTGACGATAGCCATGATGACGCTTTGTCCGCCGACATCGATACTGCGGCCATGCGCGACATGCCAGGTTTGGCTGCGAAGCTCCGTCACGAACCGTCCATCCCATTGAAAAGGAAAAAACCTCGCGCTTGATATTGCGCTCACAGTGGCTATGCCGCAAGGTTCGCAGAAGTTCAACATGGTAGCGACACGAATGCCGCTTGCATCCCATAAGTTCAGTCTTTCGTGTGCATTGCTGCTCGCGTTCTGCATACCCAATGTAGCCGGCGCGGAAGTCATCGCCCGCAAATCCATTTCCTATTTCGACATCAAGGGCAGCACTGCCGACGAGCTCGATGCCGCCCTGAACCAACGCGGACCGCTGGCGATCGGCTCCAGCAGTCACCATCCCGGTGCGACGAGAATCCGCTTCGGCGGCAATGCGACCTACAGCGAAGCAAACGGCCGCTGCTATATTTCCGGCGTCAAGGTTACGGTCGATACGGAAATCATTCTGCCGCGCTGGCGTGACCGGCGGCATGCCAGCAAGCAGCTTTCCATGATCTGGGATACATTGGCCGCCGATATCCGGCGCCATGAGGACCGGCATGTCGAAATCGCCCGTCAACATGCGCGGCAGATGGAAAGGCAGATCCTATCTCTGCCGTCAGCCGGCAATTGTGATGCGCTTCAGGAAAAGGCGAATGAGGTGACGTCGCGGGAAACCGACCGGCACGATGCCGATCAGGCGCGCTTCGACCGCATCGAAGCGATCAATTTTACGAGCCGGATGCAGAGGCTGCTCCACTATCGCAGCCGCCAAGGTGCCCGGCAGTAGCCTTTCAAAAACTACCTTCGGTGCAAAAGGCGATCAGAAGCGCCAACTGTGGGAAATCAGTCACTATATCCTGTGAATCGTGTGATCTCGTCGCTCTTTGAACTTTACGAGAATCTGAAATAGGTTTTTTCTATCAATTACAGAGACAAACGCACTGGTTGATTCGAAGAAGACCGGGCGGATGTCGCAAAAGAATCGATTTTGAGTACCTGCGTTGGCGGGTTTCTTCGCTCTTCGGCGCAGTCGGGTTTGTTTCTTAAAGCATGCGCTAAGTGTTCTCCTGGCGCGTCCTGAAGCCGCAGGTGTTTCCTCCCTTGCCTGCGGTGATGCGCCCGCCTTGCCTCGCTCGCTGCACCAGCTGAGCGGGGCATCTTTTTTGGGCATTCGACCCTCAGCGGGATTATCGCGACGGATCGGACGGGACGTGCCCGAGGTCCGGTGTTAGGCCTGCCGCTCCGGCACGTGGACGACAAGGCCGTCCAGCGCACTCTTCATCTTGATCTGACAGGAGAGCCGCGAGTTCGGACGAACGTCGAAGGCGAAGTCGAGCATGTCTTCTTCCATGGCTTCCGGGCCGCCGACCTTCTCGGTCCATTCCTCATCGACATAGACATGACAGGTGGCACAGGCGCACGCACCGCCGCATTCCGCTTCGATGCCTGGAACGGAGTTGCGTACGGCATTTTCCATCACGGTGGAGCCCTCGTCGACATTGAGGTCAAAGCGCGTCCCGTCGAAGGCGACGATGGTCAATTTGGTCATGTGGGTGAATTCCGATATTTCGTGAATGAAGGGTGATCGGAATTTTACTTCCAACAAATCGATGGGGCAGTCAACATTTGCGCCGCCGAAACGGTTTGTCCCGTCCGGCGGCGCAAGGGTGCACATCATTGATCGTCGAGCGGATCGGCTCAGCGCGAAAGCTTCAAAATGAAGTTTTCGGCCTCGATGACGCTGGTTGTGACCGCTGCCATGTGAGCGGCGTCGCCGACATTGCTTTCGAGCGCTCCAGCCGCATCCGCCACGCGAAAGGCACCAACAGCGCTGGCAGCGCCCTTCAGCTTGTGCGATGCGGCCTCCACTCGCTTGGGATCGCCGCTGCCGATCTCCTGCAGACAGGAACGGGCCTGCCTTGCAAACATCTGCAGCACCTCGACCTCAAGTGCCTTGTCGCCCATCGTCTGCTTGCCGAGATGGACGAGATCGATCGCCCGCTCCCGCGACGGAGCAGCGCCCCGCGAATTATCAGGAGATTCAAATGCGATGTTCAAAGCTGCCATGTGCCAATGCTCCCGTCATTTATCTATGACTGTTTTAGGGACCTGCCGCATAGTTGCGGCTCGGACATGGCCATCCAGTTAAATTTTGGCACATTGAGGGCCGAAAACTCCAGACATGGTTAACGTGCGTTAAACATGCTCAAAATCTTGGGTTTTCATGGCGTTGAACAGATAAACAGGGTTAATGTCACCTTAACGATCCACTGGCTTTAAGGTGGAATTAATTGTCATGACTAGGGGAATGTGTCACTACGATACTAGTAAATTGGGTAGATGGCACATGCCTTTGCCCCGGAAGTGGATGATGGTAATGTTTTCATAACATCCGTTTGAAAAACCAGTTATCCACTCTGAATGTAATGGGAAATCCAAATTCGATGTTGATCGAAGGCGGAAGACCCGCGGGAGGCAGGGTTTGTCTTTTCCGGACGCGGCGGAATTACCGGAAAAGACACGGCAAGCCCGAGTGAGTTGTAACGAGGCGTAACCGCATGGCGAACAAAAAGTACATCGAGTCGGTCGAGGACAAGGCCTTTCAGGCATTGGACGAAGCGCTGCAGATCGATTTCAGTGACGAGAGCTTGGAGTCCCGCAGCGGCACTACGCCCGATGTCCCGGAGCGAAATGTGTCTGAGCCGCCGAAACAGCCGATAAAGCAGACCAGGGATGATGCCGCCCGCAAGAATGGCGGCGCACGCAGCACCGCCGCCCCTGCTACGCCGCCCCGCCCCGCCGAGGCGCCGAAGAACCCGAACCTTGCAGCCGCCAATGACGGCAGCCGGGCGAGTTCCGCTAGCATATTGAGAGCGCTCGACGGAGCCTCGCAGAGCCACGCGGTGCGAAACGCCACGATCTTCTCGCTGTTCTGGATCATCGGCGGCGCCGGCCTCGCCTTCATGCTCTATGGCACGCAGATCCGAAACATCCATTCGATCGCGGATCTCGCAGCCCTTCCAGGCGTCATCGCCTGCATCGTCGGCATCATCGTTCCGGTGCTGCTCTTCTATGCTTTCGGCATGATGATTTCGCGTGCGCACGACATGCGCAATGCAGCCCGCTCCATGGCGGAAGTCGCTCTGCGTCTCGTCGAGCCGGAAACCGTTGCATCCGAGCGTATCATGACGGTCGGTCAGGCCGTGCGCCGCGAAGTCTCGGCCATGAACGAAGGCATCGAACGCACCATTGCGCGCGCCACGGAGCTCGAAACCCTCGTCCATACCGAGGTCAATGCGCTGGAGCGCAGCTACGCCGACAACGAATTGCGCGTGCGCAGCCTGGTCCACGAGCTGGGTACCGAGCGTGACGCCATCGTCAATCACGCCGAGCGGATCCGCTCGTCAATCTCCGGCGTGCACGATCAGATCAAGGAAGACCTGTCGCTGGCGACCGAGGAAATCGCCGTGCGCCTCTCGACCTCGGGCGAAGCCTTCGCATCGATGATCGATACGCGCGCCGCCGCGCTGATGGAGAAATCGGATTCCGCCGTCCAGGCCCTCGGTACCCTCCTTGCCGCCAAGACAGACAGCCTGCTTCAGAACCTCAACGCTTCGGGCCTCGCCCTCAGCCACGAATTCGACACCCGCCTGGAATCTCTGTCCTCGACCCTTGCCGAACGCGGCAACGCGCTGCTCGGCCAGTTCGAAACGCGCGCGTCGACGCTCGATGCCAACACCGAAAAGCTGAACTCTGCACTGAACGAACGTGCGCGCCAGCTCAACGAGACGCTGGTTGCCCGCACCCGGGAAATCAGCGAGAGCCTCACCGGTGGCGAACGTTCCATTACCGGCACGCTCGACACTGTTCTGTCCCGCCTCAACACGGCCCTCGACGAAAAGGGCGCGAGCTTCCGTCAAAGCCTGCAGTCGACCGCAGATGATGCCATCATGGACATCGATCTGCGCTCCGGCTTCTTCGACGAGCGCTTCCAGTCGACCATCGCGCAGCTTTCGACGGCGTTCGACGAGCGTGTATCGGAATTCACCTCGGCCTTCGACAAGCGCGCCGGCACCCTGGACACCAAGCTCACGGAAAGCCTCGCCCGCATCAATCAGTCGCTCGGCAGCAATTCCGATGCGCTGGAAGGCATCCTGACCTCCAGCATCGAGCGCCTGGGTTCGCATCTCACCGATCAGTCCCTCGCGCTGGCAACGACGCTGGCAACCGGACAGGAAGTGCTCGAAAGCGCCATCGGTTCCAAGGCGAACGAGATCACGTCGGCGTTGCAGAACGCCACGACTGGCATTTCCTCGGCCCTCACCTCGGGCACGAGCGAACTTAACACCACGCTCGCGTCGCATGCCGGCGCCTTCACCTCCGCCGTGCAGGGTGTCACGCGCGACGTCTCCGCCGCCCTGCAAAGTGGCACGGAAGAACTGACCTCGGCCTTTACCGGCCGCGCCAATGACATCAACAATACCCTCTCTGCCCGCACCAGCGAGATCACGCAGGCTTTGAGTTCCGCCCATGAGCGCGTCGATGCCGTGATGGCCGCTCGCAGCAACGCGCTTTTCGGCGCCCTGGCAGACAACCAGTCTCGTTTCGAGCAGACGCTTGCCGAACGTTCGGAAGCGATCACCAATGCCGTCAGCGGTTCCCACGAGCATCTGACCGCCGCGCTCGACGAACGCACTTCGATGCTGGCCATTTCGCTGGCCGAAAGCCAGTTGCGCCTCGAAAACACGCTGGCGAGCCGCGCCGATGCCATCAACAGTGCCATGGCCGACACCCATAGCAAGCTGGCCGACACGCTCGACGACAAGACGATGGCGCTTGCTATTGCGCTTTCCGAGGGCCAATCCCGCCTGGAAGACACCGTTTCCGGTCATGCGGAACACGTTGCCGGCACGCTGGATGCGAAGACCAAGGACCTTGCGCGTGCGCTCGCCGAGGGTCAGGCTCGTCTCGAAAGCACGGTCTCCGGTCACGCCGAAAGCGTCACCAATGCCCTCGACGACAGGACGATGGCGCTCGCTATCGCGCTTTCCGAGAGCCAGGCCCGGCTGGAGGAAACCGTTGCCGGTCACGCCGATCGCGTCGCCGACACGTTCGAAGGCAAGACCAGTGCGCTCGCGGCCGCCCTGACGTCCGGCCAATCTCGTCTCGAAGAAACCCTCGCCAACCGCGCCGAGGCGATCATCAAGGCATTTGCAGGCAACCACAATGCTCTGACCGAGGCGCTGGACGACAGAACGATGGCGCTCGCCATCGCGCTGAGTGAAAGCCAATCCCGCCTGGAAAGCACCATAGCCGGACACGCGGAAAGCGTTGCAAGCACTTTGGATGACAAGACGATGGCATTGGCCGTTGCCCTCTCCGAAAGCCAGGCCCGCCTTGAAAACGCCGTTTCCGGCCATGCGGAAAGCGTCGGCGCCACACTGGACGACAAGACGATGGCACTCGCCATCGCGCTGTCGGAGGCTCAGGCCCGTCTCGAAGACACCGTCTCAGGCCACGCCGAACGCGTTGCCGATACGCTCGAAGGCAAGACACGGGCACTCTCCGATGCGCTGACCTCCGGCCAGTCGCGCCTTGAAGCAACGCTTGCCAACCGCGCCGAGGCGATCACCAACGCATTCAGCAGCAACCACAACGCGCTGGCCGACGCACTGGACGACAAGGCGATGGCGCTGGCCATTTCGCTCTCCGACACCCAGTCTCGCCTCGAGGATGCGGTATCGAGCCGTCTCGACGCCCTTTCCGAAACGGTTGCCGGCACTCACGACAGGATCGTCAACAGCCTCGACGACCGGACGATGGCCCTGGCTATCGCCCTTTCGGAAGGCCACGCGAAGCTCGAAGACACTCTTTCCAACAGCGCCAAGGCCATTGCCCATACCGTCACCAGCGGTCATGAGGCACTGACCAACACGCTCGATGACAAGAGCATGGCCTTCGCGATCTCGCTCGCCGAAAACCAGAACCGTTTCGAAAGCGCCCTGGAAGACCGTGCCAACGCGCTTCTGGACAGCGTCTCCGGCGCAGAGTCCCGCGTCGCCGGCGCCTTTGGCGACAAGGCGGATGCCATTCGTGCCGCCTATAGCGAAAACCAGGATCGCCTGGACCGCTCGCTCGCTGCCCATACGAGCGCCCTCTCCGAAATGCTTGGCAGCAACAGCGATCGCGTCGAGACCGTTCTCGGCACCACCACCCGTCAGCTCGAAAACGCCCTCGGTGCCGGTCTGTCGCAGATGGATCAGAACCTGGCCTCGGCCTACGAGCGTATGCGCTCCACGCTGGAAGATCGCAGCAATGCGATCAATCTCGCCCTGCGTGACGCCCATGCGCAGATCGACAATACGCTGATGGAGCAGACGACCGCTATCGGCACCTCGATCGCCACCAGCGCCAGCATGCTGGAAATGTCGCTGGAAGATCGCGAGGCTTCCCTGCGCCAGACCATCGACGCGAGCGCAAGGATGTTGGAAGAGCGGCTGAATAGCGGCGCGGGCGACATTGCCGGCCGTATCCAGCAGGCAGCAGGCGACATCGCGCGCTCGGCCGAAACCTTCTCGTCCAACCTCAACCAGTCGATCGACGGCATGACGAACCGCTTTGCCGAGACCGGCTCGCGGGTCGAGGCTAGCCTGTCGGCTCTTGAAAACCGCATCAATGAAGGTGTTACAGGCGTTGCCGCTCAGGTCGACGCTGCCGGCAACCGCCTCTCCGATACGCTGGCGAGTGGCGCGGCGAAGATCGACGACAGCGGCAGCCAGGCATCCGCCCGCATCGAAGAGCGCCTTTCAACGATGGACCGTGCCCTCAATGTCGGCCTCGAAGCCGTCAATCGCACGATCGAAGGCAAGGCCGCCAATCTGGCCACCACGCTGCGCACGGCCGTCGCCGACGCCGCGCAAGGCATGGACACGGAGGCGACGCGCACGGCCGAGCTGCTCGCCAACACCGGCCAGCAATTCGCCGAAAACCTCGGCAACCACAGCGATGCCTTCGCCCGCGCCATGACCGAGCGCTCCAACGACCTCGTCAACCGTGTCTCCGAAACGCAGAACCGGTTGGCAAGCCAAGCTGCGGCCGTCGCCCAGACCTTCTCGGAAGCCGGTAATGCGATCGTCAACAAGGTTGCCGAAGCCGAGGGCCTCGTCAGCAATCAGGTCAATACGATTTCGCAGGCCCTGTCTTCCGCGGAACAGTCGCTGGAAGCCCGCGGCGCAGCTATTCGCAACACGCTTGCCGGCGGCAGCGAGCAGATTGCTGCCTCCATGGCCCAGGTCGAGCGTGCACTCGACGAGCGCAGCACCGCGATCCGCAGCTCTCTGGAAGAGCGAGCCCGTGAAATCGGCTCGACGCTTGCCGATGTCGACAAGGCGCTGGAAGCCCGTGGCACATCCATCCGCACCTCGCTTGACGAGCGTACCCGCGAGCTGAATTCGATGCTTGCCGGACGCTCTACCGAGTTGTCGCGACTCATCGACGAAAAGGCTCGCCCGATCGTTGATCGCTACGCGGCAACGGGTCAGGAAGCTGCAGCCCTCATTTCGGCGGCAGCTCAGGAAAGCACGGAGCGCCTGCGCGCTGAAAACGCCGCTCTCATCAACGCGATCTCATCGCGCACAGAGCATGCGGTCAACACGGTCAGCGCGCTCGAAAACAACCTGCTTGCAAGCGTCAACGGCATCATTGCGCGCTTGGCGGACAACAACTCGGCGATTGCCGGCCTGTTGTCCAATGCGGCCACCGAATTCGCAAACGTCGACGATCGCCTCACCGCAACCTCGTCGCGCTTCGCCGAATCTGCCGCGAAAGCCGGCGAGATGGTCTCGGCGTCGAGCCGCCTCCTCGAAGGCAAGGTCGACAAGCTGTCGGAGATAACCGGCCAGACCCTGTCGCAGGTCGGCAGCATCGTCGGTCGTTTCGACGATCACTCCAAGGTGCTGACGCAGGCATCCCAGCTCCTGGGCGCAGCCCAGTCGAACCTCGTATCGACGCTGGAAGAGCGCGAAACGGCACTGCAGAATCTGGCCGTCGGCCTCGTTCAGCGCTCTGAGGAGATCGAAAACACCATGCGCGCCCTCGGCTCGATGGTCGAAACAGCTTTCGATCGGGCGGAGCAGCGGTCGAACCAGGTGACCGGCAACCTTCGCCAGAGCGTGCAGTCTTCCTTCGGCGATATCGGCCGCGTTCTTTCCGACGCCGAGAAACGCGCCGAAGATGCGGCGGAAAACATGCGCGCCGCCTTGCAGAAGGCCGGCGAGGAAGCGAACCAGGCTGTCGAAAATACATTCGCCAATGCCGAGCGCCGCTCCAGCGATCTCACGAATCGCCTGCGCGGCGGTCTCACGGCCTCGCTGTCAGAGGTCGAGCAAATGCTCGCCGACGCCGGCAAGACCTCCGAGACGGCAGCCCAGCAACTGCGTGAAACCCTGCGCGTTGCGGTGGATGATGCGATCGGCCGCTTCGCCGGTGCGACGGATGAGATCCGCCGCTCGGCCGGTGATATTCGCCGCGAGCTTGACCTCACCCGCAGCGAACTGAAGCGGGGTGCCTTCGACCTTCCGGAAGAGGCAAAGGAAAGCGCCGCCGCCATGCGTCGCGCCGTTGCTGAACAGATCAAGGCCCTGCAGGACATCTCGCAAATTGTTGGCCGCTCGACGCAGCAGCTGGAGATTTCCGAGCCTGCAGCCCGTGCCCTGGCGGATGCGCAGCCTGCGCCACGACCCGCCGCACCTGCCCCGGCAGCTGCAGCTCCGCGGCAGCAACAACCTGCTCCGCAGCAACCGGTGCAACAGCCGCCGGTCGCCCAGCAGCCCGCACAGCGCCCGGCACCGCAGCCGCCCTCGATCGAGTCCCTCGGCTTGCGCGGGTCGATCCCGGCCGAGCGCCCGGCGGCACAGCCGCAGCGTCCGGCGGAAACAGCAGCTCCTGTCCGTCAGGAAGCAGCCGGCGGCGGCTGGATCAGCGATCTGCTGCGTGGCGCATCGCGCGATGAAAATGCCGGTCTCCAGCCAGCCCGTCAACCGGCACCGAAAGCGCCGGCTGAACAGCCTCCTGCTCCTGCTGCACGCAACCCGCGCCATGTCGTGGAATCGCTGAACTCGCTTTCGGTCGATATCGCCCGCGCGATCGATCATGACGCCTCGGTCGATCTGTGGCGCCGTTACCAGCGTGGCGAACGCGACGTGTTTACACGCCGCCTCTATACGCTCAAGGGCCAGCAGACCTTTGATGAGATCAAGCGCAAATACGACCGCGAGCCGGAATTCCGCACCGCAGTCGATCGCTACATCGCCGATTTCGAAAAGCTGCTCACCGACGTTGCTCGCACCGATCGCGACAAGACGGTCACGCAATCCTATCTCACATCGGATACCGGCAAGGTCTACACCATGCTGGCCCACGCAGCGGGTCGCCTGAGCTGAGATAGACAAAGAACGAATAAGCGATCCCCGGCAGAGATGCCGGGGATTTCTGTTTCAGGCTGCTCCAAAGTTTTAGGGCACGGAAAAGGGCGGTTCTCGCCCGCCCTTGCTTTGCTTGGCAGTAGCCCCGTCCGGGTTTACCGGGCCTCATGCACCTTCGAAATCAAACCGCTGGTAATGCCGACGAGGAGAAAGTTGTTCTTCAGGCGAACCCAGTGATAGCCGCGCGGAGGCATGGAAAGCTGGTAGGCGCGATAGTCGATTTCCGTTGCGCGGCGGCGGTCGGAGACCGATAGGCGGCGTCCCTTGACCCAACCGCCCTTGCGGATGACGACCTTCTTCTTCACCACTTCCTTCTGGACGACGGCCTGCTTGCCGGCGGGCGCAGGCTTGACTTGCGCAGTCGCAGCCAGCGGCATTCCGATGATGGACGCTGCAAGAAGGACAGTGAAGACTTTTCTCATTGGTTGTTTCCTCATTTCAGAATCTGCACGCGAATTTATCGTGACAGACATGAAACGAGTCTGACAGTCGAATTACAATTCCGTAATGGGCGCGATTGGTTCGGCCAGGCGCCTGCTCCGCTGGAAGTCTTATAGCTCATCATAGTTGAACCAGTCGAAATCCGCCGTCTTTGCCCGGCCGGATGTGTCGAAAGCAAACATGCCGATGAAAGCACCGGTGAAGGAGCCATGCTCGCCGCGCCCGCCCTCATCCGAGATGACGCCAGCATCCAGCACAGGCCCGATCGCCTGCCATGCGTCCATGCCCTCGGCCTGCCAGAAGAACTGCAGATCGTTGTCCCGCACCTCCATGGCAAGCTGGATCCGCCCATCGGGCACTGCGACGCCACCCTCGATCGGAAAACTCAGGCGGCCGTTCGGATAATCGCCCGGGCAGGTCATGATGGTGATGCAGCGGCCGAGCTTCTCATGCAGGGTCACGGCGATGGCATGCAGTTTGAAGCGATTGTAGTAATGGGTCAGGCCGGCAACCTGCTGGTAGGTGTCGGGCTGGAAATCGACGACCGTTTCGGCGCGGAAACTGTGATGCTCCTGGCGACGGGCGACGAGCGCCTGCTCGAACCAGGAACCGATGCTTTCGCGTGCGAAAAGCCGCAAATGGCCGGGGCGGTCCGTCAGGCTGAAAATGCGTTCCGGCTGCGGCGTGCGCAGCCACTGAAAATCCGTTGGCAGTCTGGCCTGATCGAAATTGTAACCGCTACGGCGCGGCCTCTCGATCGGCACCGCACCGTTCAGGCCGGCCACATTGACATCGGGAACGCTGGTGCCGTTTTCGAGATAGAGCCAGCCATCCTCTTTCCAGACGCATTTCTGCAGAGCGGTCTCGCGACCGAGCGTGCAACGACGATGCGGCGGCAGAGGCCGCCCGCAAAGATGCGTATGATAGAACTGTCCGTCATGCGTCTCGACATATTGTCCGTGGCCGGCGCGCTGTAATGCCGCTTCCGAATGGTCCTTCGAGGTGATTAGGTATTTGTTGGGATGCAGTTCGTACGGCCCGGCAATGTCGCGGGAGCGCGCCATGGTCACGGCATGATCGTAACCAGTGCCGCCTTCTGCCGTGGTCAGATAATACCAGCCGTTGCGCTTGAAGAGATGCGGCCCCTCGACCAGTCCCAGCTCCGTGCCGGCAAAGATGTTCCTGATCGGCCCTTTCAAGGATTTCGTCGCTGGATCCCATTCCTGCAGCAGAATACCGTCGAAGGCCGGCGTCTTCGGCGAGCCGCCATAGCTCTCCGTGCGGTGGTTCCATTGCATGTTGACGAACCACTTGCGTCCGTCATCGTCATGGAACAGAGACGGATCGAAACCGGAGGAGTTGACATAGGCCGGCTCGGACCATTCGCCTTCAATCGCCGGCGAGGTCACGACGTAGTTATGGGCATCCTTGAAGTTGCCGTCATAGCGCTTGACGTCGGTATAGACGAGCCAGAACAGACCATCCGCATAGGAGAGGCAAGGTGCCCAGATGCCGCAGCTGTCGGGTTCGCCGCGCATGTCGAGCTGCGACGCACGCTCCAACGGCCGCCTCACCAGGGTCCAGTTCACGAGGTCGCGCGAATGATGGATCTGCACGCCCGGATACCATTCGAATGTCGAGGTCGCGATGTAGTAGTCCTCGCCGACGCGGCAGATGGACGGATCCGGATTGAACCCCGGCAGGATCGGATTGCGGATCATGAACTCTCTCCTCCGGAGACCATGGCAACGGCAATAAGGTAAAACGCCCGGAAACCAGTTCCGGGCGCCTTGGGATGATCAATCGCGTTCCGCGGATTTGGCCCAGAGATTGATGTCGGCCTCCTTGGCGTAGACATCGATCTGCTTCAGCTCTTCGGCGGTGAAGTCGAGATTATCGAGCGCCTTGACACAATCGACGATCTGCGACGAACGGCTCGCGCCGATCAGGGCAGAGGTGATACGGCCGCCGCGCAGAACCCAGGCGATCGCCATCTGCGCCAGCGTCTGACCGCGCTTCTCGGCGATCTCGTTGAGCTTTCTGATATTGTCGATGATCGACGGACGGATGAAATCGCGCTTCAGGAAGTGGTTTTGCGCGGCACGGCTGTCTTCCGGAATACCGCCGAGATACTTGGTCGAGAGCATGCCCTGAGCCAACGGCGAGAAGACGATCGAGCCGATGCCGAGATCTTCGAGCGTATCCACCAGACCGTCGTCCTCGATCCAGCGGTTGAGCATGGAATAGCTCGGCTGATGGATCAGGCATGGCGTGCCGAGGTCCTTGAGGATGGCGGCAGCCTCGCGCGTGCGCTGCGAGTTGTAGGAGGAAATGCCGACATAGAGCGCCCTGCCCGAGCGGACGATGTGATCGAGCGCACCGCAGGTTTCTTCGAGCGGCGTGTCCGGATCGAAGCGGTGGGAATAGAAGATGTCGACATAGTCGAGGCCCATGCGCTTCAGGCTCTGGTCGCAGGAGGCGATCAGATACTTGCGGCTGCCCCATTCGCCATAGGGACCCGGCCACATGTCATAGCCTGCCTTGGAGGAGATGATGAGCTCGTCGCGCAAGCCGGCAAAATCGGTTCGCAGGATCTCGCCGAATGCGGTTTCTGCGCTGCCGGGAGGCGGTCCGTAATTGTTGGCGAGATCGAAATGGGTGATGCCGAGGTCGAAGGCCGTGCGGCACATGTCGACCTTGCGGTCATGCGGTGTGTCGCCGCCGAAATTGTGCCAGAGCCCCAGCGAGACCGCCGGCAGTTTCAGACCGGAACGACCGGTCCTGTTGTATTTCATTTTTGAATAACGATCGGATGCCGGTTGCCAGGCCATGATGGAATTCCTTCGAGATGAAAAGCGCGCGGGTTGGTCACCCGCGCGCAAACTAGCTCTTCCGGCGCTTACTTCAAGAGCGCTTGTGCCTCTTCGATGCCGAGGGCTGCCGGCTGCGTGCAGGTTGTCGTCAGATCGATGAAGCGGCCTTCCTCGCCAGACTTCAGGATCGAAGTCATGACATCGACGCCATGCAGCGTGCGGTCGAGCGAGCAACGCGCATCGCGGCCGTCGATCAGTGAGGCCGCCATGTCGGCAAGCCCGGCCGTGCGATAGTTGGCCCGGGAGCCGTTCGGGCTTTCCTGATTGACGATACCGAAAGGATGCGCCCAGTTTTCCAGCGGCTTGATGTCCTTGTCGCGGCCGCTCGCCTCGACGGTGCCGCCGAAGAAGTTCGGATCGGGCACATAGAGGGAGCCCTCGGTGCCGTAAAGCTCCATATTGGCATGGCGGTGTGACCAGACATCCCAGCTTGCCGTCAGCGTGATCCGCGCACCGCTGACGAATTCGAGCAGCGCCTGGATGGTCGTCGGCGTCTTCACCGGGATGATCTCGCCGTTGCGCGGCTGGCTGGTGATCGTGCGGGTCGGCGATGCCATCGAGGTCATCGCACCGACACGCTTCACGGGACCGATCAGGTTGATGAGGTTGGCGACATAATAGGGGCCAAGATCGAGAATCGGGCCGCCGCCGGGCAGGAAGAAGAAGTCCGGGTTCGGATGCCACATTTCCATGCCCGGGCTCATGACATAGCATGCGCCCGAAGTGACGCGGCCGATACCGCCGTCATCGATGAATTTGCGGGCAAGCTGGTGGGCGCCACCGAGGAAGGTGTCCGGGGCGCAGCCGACGGCCAACCCCTTTTCCTTGGCGATGCGACGCAGCTCTTCGCCCTGCTCCAGCGTCAATACCAGCGGCTTTTCGGAATAGACGTGCTTGCCGGCTTCGAGGATGCGCTTCGAAACCGGGAAATGCGCGTCCGGGATGGTCAGGTTGACGATGACATCGAGCTCGTCATTGGCGAGCAGTTCGTCGATGGTCTGGGCCTTGACCTTGTATTCTTCGGCGCGCGCCCGCGCCGCTTCCATGTTGATATCTGCGCAGGCCAGCACCTTCAGGCCCTTGAAGAGCGGCGCGAGCGAGAAATAGGTGGTTGAGATGTTGCCGCATCCGATGATGCCGACGCCAAGTTCCTTAGCCATGTGGAAATGCCTCAAAAGCTCTTGAAGGATGCGATGGAGCGGGTGATCAGGCGATCGACATCGCTCGGATTGTCGTGTTCGACGACGAAGTGCTTAGCCTTGGTGCCGGCGAGCGCCTTGAGTAGCTTTGCCCACGGAACCGTGCCATGACCGACATCGGCCCAGCCGTCTTCATTCTTGTTCTCGCCAGCCGGCGCGATGTCCTTGACGTGAACGGCCGTGATGCGCGGACCGAGCTTTTCGATCCAGGCAAAGGGATCGCCGCCGCCGCGGATGACCCAGGCGATATCGGCTTCCCAGGAAATATCCGGAGCGCCTTCGAAGATCTGCTCGATCGGGAGCGAGCCGTCGGCCTGCTTGACGAATTCGAAGTCGTGGTTGTGCCAGCCGAATTCGAAGCCCGCATCCTTGTAGGGCTTGCTCATCTCATGCAGGCGCTTGCCGAAGGCGCGCCAGCCGGCCGCATCCTTCGGGCGCTGGTCGGCGCCGATATGCGGCGCATAGATCGAATCCATGCCGAGGGTCTTGGCAATGGTGAGAGACTTCTGCACTTCGCCATCGAGAAAATCCGGGCTGAAATGGCCGCTTGCCATCCGCAGGCCGTTCTTGTCGAGTTCGGCGCGCAGGTTCTTGAGGCCGGTCTCGTCGAGATCGGCATAGATGCCGCCAAAGCCCTCGACTTCGGCATAGCCGGCCTTGCCGAGCTTGGCGAAGATCTCTGAATAGGGCTGGAAATTGCGGGCGCTATAAAGCTGAAATCCAAGTTTCGTCATCGATAGTCCTCCAATGGCCTCCCGGCCGTCTGTCTTGGGCTTGTGGCCCCGAAAGCGCCGCCTTAACGGCGCGATAGCTCAATCCGTCGGTTGCTGGCCACCGGCTAGCTGTCCACCGACTGGCTGGATTGCAGATCATAGATGCGGAATTCGGGCACGCCGCTTGTGAGCGGCTTGGCCGGCGTGAAGACGATGCGGCGGCTCTCACCGGCAGCGAGATCGAAGGCGTTGTCGGAATAGCGTCCGTCCGTCTCGCTCTCGATCATCACGAACAGCGCAAGTCCCTTTGCGGTGACGACGAGTTCGATCGTCCCATCTTCCTCTTTCTCCTCCCTCAACACCGTCAGGCCGGCGGGCTGAAGCTCGAGCGCCTTGTAGGTGCCGTGAACATAATGCCCCTCGCCGCCCATGCCGTTCGATGCGGTGAAGCGCCACGCCAGCAGGCAATCGGCCGGCACCTGATCCGCGTCGATCGACAATGCCGTCACAGCCGCATCCGGCGTGCAGACGGCGTGCGCCGTCGTCAGCGGCACGCGCTCACCGTCGAGCTTCAGCAGCGATACCGAAATATCGGCCATGATGTCGGCGTTCGTATCGTTGACCAGGGAGAAGCGGATCGTCTTGTTGTCTTCGGAGGGAATGGCCGCAACCGATACGGGCTGGAAGAAGCGCCGCACCAGATAATGCATCACTTTCCACCGGCCGCCGTAATCCAGGCTCGACCACGAGGCCACCGGCCAGGTGTCGTTGAGCTGCCAGTAGATCGTACCCATGCAATGCGGCTTCAGCGACCGCCAGTATTCCACCGCCGTCTTGATGGCGAGACCCTGCTGGACCTGGCTCAGATAGACGAAATTCGGGAAATCCTTCGGGAAGCGAAAATAGCGGAACATCGTGCCGGCAATCCGCTCGTTGCCGCCGGCATTCTTCTGGTGCAGCTCCATGACCGGAGAGGCGATATTCATATCCTTCGCCTCGGCATAGGTCTTGATGACGGGTAGCGAGGTATAGGACTGGAAGCCGAACTCCGAGCAAAAGCGCGGACGCACGGTCCGATAGTTATCGAAGGACTTGTTCTCGTGCCAGACCGACCAGTAATGCATGTCGCCGGAACCATCGGCATGCCAAGCGTCGCCGAAGTTGAGATAGCCCGAAGCCGGGCTCGACGGCCACCAGATCGCATCCGGCAGAGCCTTCTTCATCGCCGTCTCGATCGTCCTGTTCAGGCGATCGTAGGAGACGAGATAGCGATCCCGATCTTTGCGGGACTCCTCGAACCAGGTAAGCGCGCCCACCAGCTCATTATCACCACACCAGAGAACGATGGAGGGATGCGTCGCAAGCCGGCGAACCTGATAGCCAACCTCCTCCTCGACATTCTCGAGGAAATCACCCGTCGAGGGATAGAGATTGCAGGCGAACATGAAGTCCTGCCACACCATCAACCCCATGCGGTCGCAAGTGTCATAGAACCAGTCATGCTCGTAAAAGCCACCGCCCCAGACGCGGATCGCATTCATATTGGCATCGACGGCCGATTGCAGCAGATCCTCGGTCGCGGCCGGATTGGAACGTGAAAACAGCGCGTCGGCCGGAATCCAGTTCGCGCCACGGGCAAAGATCTCGCGGCCATTGACCTTCAAGGCAAAACGGCTGCCAGCTTCATCCTCGGTGGTGATCAACTCGACCGTGCGCAAGCCGATCTGCCGCGTGACGGTTTCGAAATTGGTTTCCACTGAAAGCGCATAGAGCGCCTGCTCGCCATTGCCGGCCGGCCACCAGAGCCTGGGCTTGTCGATATGGAAGAAGTGAGTGATCGATGTCTCGCCGGCATTGACGCCGACATCGAGGCGCACGCGCTCGTCGTCGAGCGAGAAATAAAGCTGCGCAATCCCCGTTCCCTTGGCAAACAGCGCCACCGTCACCTTGAGGTCGACCGAACCGTCATCATTGTGAACCTGCTGGGTGACGACATTCTCGATACGGGCGATCTCGAGCTTCTTCAGCGCGATGGTGCCATAGAGACCGAGCGGCGCGATCGCAATGTTCCAATCCCAACCGAAATGGCATTGCGGCTTGCGCAGCATGTTGCCGTTCGGGATCGGCGAATTGCCGGTGCTGTAGGGGATGTAGAAAGGCTGTTTCGCCTGAAGGGCAGCACCAGCCGAAATGCTCGAATGTAGGACGATGCGAATGGTATTTTCGCCCGCCTTCAGCGCCTTCGAGACATCGGGGCGATAGCGCTGGAAGCAGTTGTTGGCCTCCAGCACGAGCGTATCGTTGACATAGACACTGGCGACGGTGTCGAGATAGTCGATATCGAGATACCAGTCGCCGCCGGCATCATCGAGCGTGAAGCTGCGTGTCAGCTCCCAATCCTGCTGGGCAACCCACTGCACGACTTCTTCGTTGCGCGCGAAATAGGGATCGGGAATAAGCCCTTCCGCATGTAGCGCGGAATGAATATCACCGGGCAGCGACATGGAGAGGGAATGATCGCTGTCGGGAGAGGTCAGCCTCCACGAACCGACGAGATCGATGGCAAGATTATCATTGATCGAAGACGACATCGGACCTCCCCGGACCGCTGTAGAGAAGGAGGCGGTCAAACCGCCTCCGGGCATGGGATTATATTCTGAGTTCTGTCTGCGCATCAAAGAGCGATGCGAGCGACATATCAAAGCTAAGCTTTACGGCTGAACCGGGGCCAAAGCGCCGGGCACCGTTGACGCGAACCGACATCGTATGTCCGGCATGCTTCAGCCACAGCAAGTTATCGGCACCCATCGGCTCCTCGATATCCACCATGGCATCGTGAACCTCCGCACCGGGAGCGGTCGCTTCATTGACCTTGATGTGCTCCGGGCGAACACCGAGCACGACCTTGCGCCCCCCTTGAAGAGCCTCGCCAGCCTTGTAGCCATCGAGCGAAAACAGCACGTCGTTGGTCGCGAACACGACCTTGCCTTCGCGATTGACCAGCTCGCCCTTGAGGAAGTTCATCGAGGGCGATCCGATGAAGCCGGCGACGAAGAGATTGCGCGGCGCGTTATAGATCGTCGTCGGGTCGTCGAGCTGCATGATGACGCCGTTCTTCATGATCGCGATGCGGTCGGCGAGCGTCAGCGCCTCGATCTGATCGTGGGTGACGTAGATCATCGTGTTCTTCAGCGACTGGTGCAGCCGCTTGATTTCCACGCGCAGCTCCGAACGCAGCTTGGCGTCGAGGTTCGATAGCGGCTCATCGAAAAGGAAAACGTCGACATCACGCACCAGGGCACGGCCGATCGCAACGCGCTGGCGCTGACCGCCCGAAAGCTCGGCCGGCTTGCGCTTCAGCAGCGGCTCGATCTGCAGGATTTCGGCAGCGCGCGCGATACGCTTGTTGATCTCGTCCTGCGGCACCTTGGCAACGCGCAGGCCGAAGGAGAGGTTCTTCTCGACCGACATCTGCGGATAGAGCGCATAGGACTGGAACACCATGCCGATGCCGCGATCCTTGGGCTCTTCCCAGGTGACATTCTTGCCCTTGATGAAGATCTGTCCCTCGCTGATATCGAGCAGGCCGGCGATGCAGTTGAGCAAGGTCGACTTGCCGCATCCCGATGAGCCGAGAAGCACCAGGAACTCGCCGTCATTGATCTCGAGATTGAGATTTTTCAGAACGTTGACCGCACCGAAATTCAGCGAAAGGTCTTTGATGGAAACGCTACTGTTCATGAATTACCCCTTCACTGCGCCGGCGGCGATGCCGCGGACGAAGAGCCGCCCGGACACGAAATAGACGATAAGCGGCACCGCGCCCGTCAGCAGCGTTGCGGCCATGTTGACGTTGTATTCCTTGACACCCTGCACGGCGTTGACGACGTTGTTCAGCTGCACGGTCATCGGATAGTTCTGCGTGCCGGCGAAAATGACGCCGAACAGGAAGTCGTTCCAGATGCCGGTGATCTGGATGATCATGCCGACGACGAAGATCGGCAGCGACATGGGCAGCATGATGCGCAGGAAAATCTGCCAGAAGCCCGCACCGTCGACGCGTGCCGCCTTGAAGAGTTCAGGCGGAAGCGAGGCGAAATAGTTGCGGAACAACAGCGTGTTGATCGGCATGCCGAAGATGGTGTGCACGAGGACGATGCCGCCGAGCGTCGAAAACAGCCCAAGCTCACGCAGCACCATGACGAGCGGATAGAGCATGACCTGATAGGGAATGAAGGCGCCGAACAGCAGGATCGTGAAGAAGATTTCCGATCCCTTGAACCGCCAGTTGGCGAGCGCATAGCCGTTGACCGACGCAATGGCGATCGAGACGATGACGCTCGGAACGAGGATCTTCACCGAATTCCAGAAGCCGACCTGGATGCCGTGGCAGTAAAGGCCGGTGCAGGCTTGCGACCAGGCTTTCACCCAGGGCTCGAAAGTAATCTCCATGGGCGGAGCAAAGATATTACCCATGCGGATTTCCGGCATGCCCTTGAGCGAAGTGACGACCATCACATAGAGCGGCAGGAGATAGTAGAGCGCGGCCAGCCCGAGTATGCCATAGAGCATGATCGTGCGCGGGGCAAAGCGGCGCCTGGGCTTGGTGCCCGAAGGTTCGATGGTAGCGGCAAGTGCCATGGTTTCCTCCCTTACCGGCGCTTCTGGCGGAACTCGATGAGAGCCCACGGCACGACGAAGATGAACACGGTCACCAGCATGACGGTGGAGGCGGAAAGCGCCTGACCGAGATTGGAGCGCTGGAACATGAAGTCATAGACGTATTTGGCCGGCATTTCGGATGCGAAGCCCGGCCCGCCTGATGTCATGGCGACGACGAGATCATAGACGCGCACGATGCCTGACGCGACGATGACGAGCGTGGTGACGAAGACGCCTCGCATCATTGGAATGACGACGAAGATGTAGGTCCGCCAGGCTGGAATGCCGTCAACGCGCGACGCCTTCCAGATCTCGCCGTCAATCCCCCTCAGGCCCGCCAGCATCAGCACCATGACAAGGCCGGTGCCCTGCCAGAGACCGGCAATGACGAGCGCATAAAGCACGGTCTTCTGATTGCCGAGCAGAGCGAAGTTGAAACTCGTAAAGCCCATATCCTGCATCAGCTTCGGCAGCCCGAGCGCAGGATCGAGGATCCACTGCCAGACGAGGCCGGTCACAATGAAGGACAGAGCGAAAGGATAAAGGAAAATGGTTCGGAACGTATTCTCGAAGCGGATTTTCTGATCCATCAGCACGGCCAGAAAGAAGCCGACGACGAAAGCGAAAACCAGGCTGAGAATGCCGTATGTCGCAAGATTGCCGATCGAGATGTTCCAGCGATCGGTACCCCACAGACGCTGATACTGCGCCAGACCGACAAAATTGGAGCTCGGCAGCAGCCTTGAATCTGTGAACGAATAGATGACGGTCCAGAGCGTGCAACCGACGAAGACGACGATCACCGTCAGCACCATTGGAATGGCGGCGATCTTCGCATTGAGGTTACGGAACAGACCCAGTGGCCGGACAGCGTTAGCCATCGATACCTCCGTTGGTGACCTGCCTCAGGACAGGCGAGATCCCTCGCCTGCCCCGATGCCGGCCATCGCGATTGATAGATGGTCGTCTTGCTTATTGCGCCTGCTTGAAGATGGCGGCCTGCTTTTCGATCGCCTCATCCACGGTCATCTTCGACGAGAAGAATTGCAGTCCGAGATCGGTCATCTGACCGCGCGTATCCGGGTCGATCAGCTGAGTGACACCCGGCACCACGTTGTCCGGATTCTTCAGGATTTCCAGACCCTTCTTCATGCAGCTGCTGGCCGCGCTCAGATCGATATCGCCGCGCACCGGCAGGGAGCCCTTGGCGAGGTTGAACTTGACCTGGGTTTCCTTGGAAACCAGCATGCTGGCAAGCTCGAGCTGCGCCTTGGTGATGTCGGGATTGCTGTTCTTCGGGAAGTAGAAGCTATCGCCGCCAGTATCGAGCAAACCGTTGAAACCGAGGCCCGGAAGGCAATCATAGTCCTTGCCGGCAACCTGCTTGGCAACGCCAAACTCACCCTGCGCCCAGTCGCCCATGATCTGTGCGGCGGCCTTGCCTGTGATGACCATGTTGGTGGCGACATTCCAGTCGCGGCCGGAATAGCTCTCATCAACCAGATCGCGCGCCTGCGCGAAAGCGTCCCAAACCTTGCGGTTTTCGGAGCTCTTCACAGCGTCTGCGTCTTTCTTCTGGTAGATCGCCAGATAGGTCTCCTTGCCGCCGATGCCGATCTGCATGACGTTGCGGATACCGTCGACCTGCCAGGGAGCGCCGGTCGCAAGTGGGGTGATGCCCTTCTCGCGCAGCTTCGGCGCATCGGCGACGAATTCATCCCAGTTGGCCGGGACCTTCATGCCGTTGTCTTCGAAGACGTGACGATTGACCCACATCCACTGCCAGGAGTGAATGTTGAGCGGCACGCAATAGACCCGGCCCTCATAGGTGCAGGAGTTGAGCAGGCTGGCCGGACGAATGATGTCCTTCCAATGTTCCTTCTCGGCAAGGTCGGTCAGATCGGTCATCAGGCCGGCCTTGACCAACTCTTCGGCGTCGCGGCCCGTGTTGAGCTGCGTTGCACCCATGGGATTGCCGCCCAGGATACGGCTGACGATGAGGGGCGTTGCGGTCGAACCGGATCCGGCGATCGCGCCGTCGACCCAGTGATTGTCGCCCAAGGCGTTGTATTGCTCAGCCAGAACCTTCACGGCAGCTGCTTCGCCGCCCGATGTCCACCAATGCGTTACCTCAAGATCGGTCGCATTTGCTGAGAAAGCGGGAAACGCGACAGATGCAAGCAAAGCGGCAGCCATCAAACGAATATTCATGAGTTCTCCTCCCTCACTGAAACGTTGCCGGAAAAACGTATTCGAATCATTTTCAACGCGCAACCGCCTGACCATAAATTTTTCATGACTGCGTGAATATACAATCATTGATTACATTTTACCTGTGGAAGATAACTTCATTCCGTCGTGATATCGGTCGCCAAAAAATCTGCGTACCCTCTACAAATAGCTGATATTAAATGTTTTATTTCAGGGACGCACTCATGCGGCCCTCTTGCATAATCCTGGCCCGCTCAATTTTCGAGACAGGAGTACGAATACAATCATGAGAATAGGCATGAAAATCGGCATAAAAATAAGGCTCGACTTTTCAACTGTATCGTTACAGTTTTTCTCATTGCATTGGCGAAGCCGCATGGCGTCTATGCTTGCGGTGGCCATGTAGGCAATATAAGCGGATTGGCTGCGGGAGGCGGCCGGGAGGCAAGCGTGAGCGAAATGGACAATAAAAAAATGTCAGGGAGCGGCGCGCCAGCCACTCCCGAACGGCCGACATTGAAAACAATCGCCTTCATGACGGGGTTAGGGATCACCACCGTTTCTCGCGCATTGAAGGATGCCCCTGATATCGGAGCCGAGACCAAGAAGCGGGTGCGCATGGTCGCCCGACAATTGGGTTATCAACCGAACCGCGCGGGCGTGCGCCTGAGAACCGGCAAGACCAATGTGATTGCCCTGGTGCTGAGCATCGATGAAGAAATCATGGGCTTCACCAGCCACATTGTCTTCGGCATTTCCGAAGTTCTCGCCGGCACGCAATATCACCTGGTCATCACGCCGCATTCGCACAGTAAGGATCCACTGGTGCCGGTGCGCTACATTCTCGACACCGGCTCGGCCGATGGCGTCATCATATCGCGTACGGAGCCGGATGATCCGCGCGTCGAGCTCATGCATGAGCGCGGCATGCCTTTCTCGACGCATGGGCGGACGGATATGGGCATCATCCACCCCTTCCATGACTTCGACAACGAGGCCTTCGCGCATGAGGCCGTGCGGGCACTGGTCGCAAGAGGGCGTCGCCGCCTGGCGTTGCTGCAGCCCTCCAGCAAGCTGACCTATTATTCGCACACCCGCATCGGTTTCCAAACCGGCTTGCACCAATATGGCGCCGAAGAAATCCCCTTGAGGATTACGACCGATAACGCGCTGGCCGATATCAAGGACACGGTCGAGGCGCTGATGCGCTCACCGCATGCGCCTGACGGGATCGTCTGCTCCAGCAGCGGCGGCGCGATTGCCGTCAATGCCGGCATCGAGGCAGCCGGCTTCCGCCTGGGTCGCGACATCGACATGGTCGCCAAACAATCGACAGACGTGCTGAGCTGGATCAGGCCCGAGATCATTACGGTATCGGAGGATTTCCGCCATGCCGGCCGCGAACTCGCCAAGGCGGTCATCGCCCGTATCGACGGTGTAGAACCGGAACTGCTGCAAAGCATCAGCCCACCCGTCTGGCCGACGAGCTGACAGCGAAAAGCCCGCCGGATTCCTCCGGCGGGCTCTTTCATAATCTCATCCGACTGTTTTCTCAGCCCTGAGCCCCGCTGCCCCATGGGCCGTGGTGAATGTCCTTGCCGTCGACGCGGTCGAAACCATGTGCGCCGAAAAAGTCACGCTGGGCCTGGATCAGGTTGGCGGTGCCCCGCGCCTGGCGATAGGCATCGAAATAGGTCAGCGCCGAAGCAAGGGCTGGAACCGGCAGGCCGGATGCGGTCGCAGCCGAAACGATGCGACGCAGCGACGGGATCGATTCCTTGACCATCTCGGCAAAGGCCGGGGTGACGATCAGGTTCGCCGCATCCGGGGTCTTGGTGAAAGCGCTGGTGATCTCGTCGAGGAACTGCGAACGGATGATGCAGCCGGCACGCCAAATCTTAGCGATGACAGGCATCGGCAGCGACCAATTGAACTCCTTCGAGGCCTCGGCCATGACGGCAAATCCCTGGGCATAGGCGCCGATCTTGGCGGCGAAGAGCGCCAGCTCCAGGTCCTTCAGCAAGTCGGGGCCGAAGGCGATCGGGAACTTGTAGTCGGGCGTGCCAAAAATCTTCTCGGCTGCTTCGCGCTGGCTCTTGATCGCCGAGAGGCTGCGGGCGGCAACGGCAGCCTCGATCGCCGTCGCGGGAATGCCCATGTTCTGGGCTTCGATGGCAGACCACTTGCCGGTACCCTTTTGGCCGGCCTTGTCGAGGATGACATCGGGCATGGCGCTGCCGGTTGCCGGGTCCTTCGCAGCCAGAACCTTCTCGGTGATCTCGATGAGGTAGGAGTTGAGGCGACCCTTGTTCCAGTCGCCGAAGATCGAGCTGATCTCGGCCGCGCTCTTGCCGAGACCGTCACGCAGGATGCCGTAGATTTCGGCGATCATCTGCATATCGGCATATTCGATGCCGTTGTGGATGGTCTTGACGAAGTGACCAGCGCCATCATTGCCGAGCCAGGCAACGCATGGATCGTTGTTGTATTTCGCAGCGATCGAGGTCAGCACCTTCTCGACGCGCTTATAGGACTCTTCCGTGCCGCCGACCATGATCGACGGACCATGACGCGCCCCTTCCTCGCCACCGGATACGCCCATGCCGATGAAGGTCAGGCCGGTATCCTTCAGACGATCGAAGCGAGCAATCGTATCGCGGAAATTGGCATTGCCGGCATCGATCATGATGTCGCCCTTGTCGAGATAGGGCTGCAGCGCCGCCATCTGCTGGTCGACCGGCTCTCCAGCCTTGATCATGATGATGATCGGCCGCGGCGGACGGATCGCCTCGACGAATTCCTCGATCGTCTTGCAGGGAATGATCTTGTCCTTGAGTGCGCCCGCATTCGCATAGAATTCATCCGTTACCTGAGGTGTACGGTTGAACACTGCGATCTTGTTGCCTTTCTCGGCGATGTTGAGCGCCAGATTCGATCCCATCACAGCAAGACCGATCAGCCCGATTTCTGCCTTTTCCACGACAATCCTCCAATGAGCCGTTGACTGCGCCCGGCCCCACCCTGAAGACCCGGAAGACACAGCAACATCCGATATGACGCAATGCCACCGACGCTCGACGCGACCGGCGACAGCCCTGCGTTGGGGGCTGTTGTTGCACTCCGGACGGAAAACGGCAAGTCTTCGAAAGCCGTGAATCGTTCTCTTTGCAGGACTGTGCAACAATGTTGCGGAATTCGCGATTCATCCGTTTCCGAACTAACGTTTTTTCTGCCGATCGCAGTCCTATGAGGGTGATATAGAGGAGGAAACCATCATGTCGACCATGAGCGCGAAGATCGTACATGTCTCCATCGCTCGCGACTGGAGGGAGGTCTACGACTACGCCAGCCGCCCGGAAAACATGCCTTTCTGGGCCTCTGGCCTGGCATCAGGGCTGACGCAGGATGGGGACGACTGGATCGCCGAAGGCATGCTCGGGACTGCACGCGTGCGCTTCGCGCCTCGCAATGACTTCGGCGTCATCGATCATTGGGTAACGCTGGAGTCCGATTTGCAGGTCTACAATGCCTTGCGCGTCGTACCGAACGGCGACGGCTGCGAGATCATGTTCACCGTGCTCCAGCTACCAGGCATGGAGGAAGCACAATTCGCAGCCGATGCCGCGCATGTCATGCGCGATCTGAAGACACTGAAAGAGTTGATGGAGCGCTGATCGCCCTTACAGCGAGCGCAATGTCCAGTCGACGAGTTCGCCGGTCACGCCAGCAAATGCAGCGTCGAGTGCTCGGACGAAATCGGGATTGCTGCCACCACTGACCGGCACGACCTTCCGGAACACGTTCTGGGCCTTCACTGTGCCGGTGCGATCGTTCAGGATCTTTTCGGAGATCTCGACGATTGCCGTCTTCTGGCCGCCGGACGCATTGATCTCGAAGGAGCGGATATCGGTGACGATCTGATAGTCGATCGCAAGCCCCTGCCCTGGCACGCCGACGCCGCCGAGCTTGCCGGTGTTTTCGAAGGCCTCGACCAGTTTCGATTGCACCATCTTGCTCAGCTTGTCGCTCCATTGCGATTTGCCGAGGTATTGAATTTCCGAGGGCGAGACGCGAATGACGATCTGATTGCTGTCCAGCGCCTGCAGCGCGGTTGGCGGCGGGATGAGGATCTGGCGGCTTTTGACCGAAGGTCCATTCGCCTTCGCCGACGCGGAAAGATCATAGGTATCGTTGTTGGAGGAGGTTCCACAGCCCCCCAGCAAAGCTGCAAGCAACGGCAACGCGATCACAGCTTTCCACACCTGATGACGCTCACTCGACACGCAACCGACCATATTTCGCTTATCCCCTGGAGACCAGATATCGCTCTTCATCAATGCCGCGCGCGGCCGTCATAAGTCTTGACCGTATCCCCACCGAAAATCAGTCGCTGCGGATTGCGGTCGAAATTAGTGATTGTACTATTCAGGTTGTCAACCGTGCCCCGCATGTCGTTGATGAGGGTCTGGGCATCGCGCAAGCCGCCGCTCGAAAATTTCTGCAGATTGTCGGCGATCGGGCCGATGCGGGAATTGAGATTGTCCGCCATCTTCTTGAAGGATTCGAGCGTGTCCTTGGCTTCTGCGAACAGCGATTTCGTACTGTCGTCGCCGAGCAGGGAATTGACTTTGGTCAGGATACCGTCGACCTTGCCGGACGCCGCGTTGAGTTTGGTGGAGATGTCGCGGGCATTGGCGATTGTCTGGTCGATATCCTGCTGATGCGCGGCAACGGAATTGGCGACGTCGCGGATCGATGCGACCGCCGTGCGCGCCTGTTTCGTCACGTCGGCAATATCGTCAACCGATCCCTTGATCTTGGCCGGATCGATCTGTGCGACGATCGCATCGACCCGGTCCAGCGTCTTTTGTGCATTCTGACCGAACGTCGTATAGGTGTCGGCCGTCTGCTTGAAGCTCGCAATCGTCGCCTTCAAGTCGGTCGTCGCGTCGGCAACATTGGCCGTGATCTTGTCGGCATTGGAGATGACGTCGTTGACCTTCTGGGCATCGACTGCACGCACTAGCTTCTCGATCGCATCCAATGTCGAATCCACGCGGACCGAAACCGTCTTGAAGGTATCGGAAAGCTGCCCGACGCTCGCCAGGAACTTGTCAATATTGTCGGAATTGTCGGCGATGGCCTTCGAGAATTTCTGCGCATTGCGCACGGTATCCGTCAACGGCCCACGCGAATCCGAGACGAAGCCCTGAATGTCGCCAATCGTATCATTGGCGCGGTTCAGGATCTTATCGGCCGTCGTCAAGAGATTGGTGACGCTCGATTGATCCGCAAGCAACACCGCCCGCTTACCCGTATCGATCGAACGCTTCAAAATATTCTCGTCGCCATTGCGTCCGCCGGAAAGCTCGATGTAGGCCGCTCCCGTCAAACCCTGGATCTCAAGAATGGCCTTGGTCGAGGTATAGACGGGCGCATCGGCACGCACCTGCGTGAAGGCAAGCGAATAGTTCGGATCGTCGGCATCGATCGACAGACCCTGCACCGAACCAACCTGAATGCCGTTGAAGCGAACTGGCGAGCCGACGCTCAAGCCGTTTGCCGAGCCGGGAATGCGCACGACGAGCTCGACCATCGGGCCGCCGCGGCCATACTCGGCCATCCAGTAGACGAAACCGAAGGCAGCCGCGATGACGAGCAGCGTGAAGAACCCAACGATCGTATAATTGGCTTTGGTTTCCATAGTCTCCAGTCACTTCTCGCGGCTGTGGGCGCTTGCGCCTTTGTCGTCGTTGTGCCCCTTGATGTCCTCGCGCGGCACGATCGAACGTGCGCGTTTGCCCCTGAAGTAGGATTGCACCCAGGGATCATCACAGGCGAGCATGTCCTCAACCGTACCTTCCACCAATACCCGCTTCTGTCCGAGGACAGCAATACGGTCACAGACGGAAAATAGGCTGTCGAGGTCGTGAGTCACCATATAAACGGTCAGGCCGAGCGTGTCGCGCAGCTTGGCGATCAGTTCATCGAATTCCGACGCACCAATCGGATCGAGACCCGATGTCGGCTCATCGAGGAAAACGAGATCGGGGTCGAGCGCCAGGGCTCTGGCAAGCGCCGCGCGCTTGATCATGCCGCCGGAAAGTTCGGAAGGATATTTGTCGGCGGCATCAGCGGCCAGACCCACCATGCGGATCTTCATCAGCGCCAACTCGTCCATCATCTCCTTGGGCAGGTCCAGATATTCCCGCATCGGCACCTGGATGTTTTCCTTGACCGTCAGTGAGGAAAACAGCGCGCCTTGCTGGAAGAGAACGCCGAGCCGCATGTCGAGGCGGTTGCGGTCCTGCTCGTCGAGCTTGTCGTAATCTTCGCCGAGAATCTCAATCTTGCCCGAGCGGCGCGGCAATAGCCGCAGCACCGTACGCAACAGCACGGACTTACCCGCCCCGGAAGCGCCGACGAAACCGAGAATCTCGCCGCGATAGATGTTGAGGTTCAGTTTGTCGAGGACGATTTTCGATCCGAAGCCAACGGTGACATCCCGTGCCGACAGCACGATGTCCCTGCCCTGCTCATCCTTTTCCAACGGGATTTCCGAGTGAAGCGCGCTCATCGTTATCGTCCCTCAGAAATCGATTGCTGCGTAGAACATGGCGAAGAGCCCGTCCATGAGGATAACGACGAAGATCGACTTCACCACCGATGACGTCACGTGCTGACCGAGAGACTCGGCACTGCCCCCCACCTTCAATCCCTCGACCGCCGCGACGATGCCGATAACGAGCGCCATGAACGGTGCCTTGATCATGCCCGAAATGACCGTCGAAAGGCTGACGGCCTCATGCAGTCGCGAGATGAAGGTTGCAAAGGTAATGCCGGAATATGCCCAGGACACCAAGGCAGCACCAAAAAGCGCGGCAAAATTGGCAATGACCGTTAGCAGCGGCAAGGCAACCGTCAGCGCCACCAGCCGGGGAAAGATGAGTACGCCGACGGGATTGAGGCCCATGACCTTCAGCGCGTCCACTTCCTCGCGCATCTTCATGGAACCAATTTCAGCGGTAATCGCGCTGCCGGACCGACCCGCAATCATGATCGCGGTCAAAAGCACGCCGATTTCACGCAATTGCAGGATGCCCACCAGATCGACCACGAAGATTTCCGCACCGAAATAACGCAGCTGGAAAGCGCCCTGTTGGGCGATGATCGCGCCGATCAGCGACGACATCAGCAGGATGATGGGAACCGCGCGTACCGCCATGTGATCGATCTGGTTGATGATCGAGGCAGGCGAAACCCCGCTACCGCGGCCGAACTTGAGCTGACCGCCGCGTACGGCTGAACCCAGGATATACATGGCGGCGATGAGGTTGCCCCAGATATCGTAGACACTTTCGCCAATAGGCGCGAAGACACGCTCCGCCCATGATTTCCTCGGCTTTGCCGCTGCCGCCTCATCGTCGGGATGCGTATCGAATGTCGTTAACAACTCGTCAATATGAGGATTTGAGCCTTCGATCGTGACGTGGGCCTTGTGTGCTTCCTGGCTTTCCTTCAGCCGGCGGATCAGCAGCGCACCCGCCGTATCCACATCCGAAAGACCGGAAAGATCGATCACAACCTCACCGCCGGAGCTGCGCTTCGACAGCAGCTCGATCTGGCGCAGCACGCCGTGCACATTGGCGCTGCGCCAATTGCCTTGCAGCCGATAGCGATGGCCTGCGCCCTCGGGCGCATCATCGATCTTCGGTGCATCGGACCTTTGCTCGGCTGCTTTCAAACTCATGCGTCTTTCAAATCTGGCACAACATACGCCGACTCGGTGAGTCCGCATGGTCAGTGCTTAATACACCGACTATGCATGGAATTTCCATCTCGCGCCGGCGCCAACATATGTCACGGCTTTTTGATATCCAAATGAATTTGTTGCACCGCGTCAGGATACGCCGTGAGCGCCTCCGCCGATTGCCGGCTTTCTCGCCTGCAGCCCATAGGCAAAAACGACCATGGCGAGCCCAAAGGCGGCGATGCCGGCCATGACATAGTAACTCGTCAGGTCGAGCCAGGCGTAGAGATAGCCGGATGCAAGCGTCATCAATCCCAGGAACATGCCATTGTAGAAATAATAGGCGCCCTGAGCCGATGATTCCTGCGTCTCATGGACGGACGCCACGATACGACGCTGAACGCCGGTATGGACGCAGGCATAGGTGCATGAATGAAAACATTGCAGCACAAAATAGCCGATGAAGCCGAAATTGCTCGGAAACAGGACCCAGCGCAGAATGCACATGGTCGAACCGAAGAAGATGAGCGTCCAGGCGCTGAACCTCCTGCTCAGTTTTCTCGACAGGAAAAACACCATCACCTCGGCCGTGACGCCAATGCTCCACAGCACGGCTATCTCGGCGCCGGAAAAGCCGAGCTTATGCCAGTAGATCGACGCAAATGTATAGAGCATCGCATGGCTCGATTGCTGTATCGATACGCCCATCATGGTTATAAGCAATTGCGGCGAGCGCAGATTTCCGGTCGGCGATTGCAGATTGATCGGTTGGTTGCGCCGGCGCGTCGGCCCGATACGTGGCGCGAAAAAGCCCATCATCGTCGTCAGAATGAACCCCGCCACCATCACGGGCAATACTGTCGTGCCGCCCCACATGCCGATCAGCTGGCCGCCGAGAAGGGTCGACAGGATAAAGGTGATCGATCCCCAGACCCGCATGGAACCGTAGTCGAAACCCCAGCGGCGCACGCCCGACATGGCAATCGATTCGACCACCGGTACATAAGGCGCATAAGTAGCGCCCTGAATGCCGTAGACCAGAAGCACCGGCCAGAAGTCGCTGGTCCAGTAAAGCGCGATTGCCGTCAGCAGCGACAAGGCACCCGACCACAACAATACATCGGCCCGCTCTCTCATGTGATCGGCGAGTACCGCGATGATGGGTGTCACGAGGACGCGCACGACCATGGGAATGGCGATCACCAGGCCAATCTCGTGATCATTGAAATTCAGCCCCGCCAACCAGACGGGAAAGAAGGGTACGGCTATGCCGTTGACGAACAACGGAGCGCAATAGGACAAGGCGGCGCGCAAGCGGAAATATGGAGGCGCACCCTCGCCCTGGAAGGACTTGATCGCGGGAATCATGACAGACCTGAAGGGGAACGTACTTGTCCCTATCATGCTATCGAGAATACGACTATGGCGAGAAATGGCCAAAACCGTAACGTTTCGGAAAAATCCGAAGCCAGGGCTGTCTTGCAGCGATCAATAATTATAACAAGCCATTATCAAGCCTGTGAAGATCCAGAAATCAGGCCGCCTGTGCGCCGAGGGCCTGCGGTATTTCTCCGACCTGCGAGCCGACTGGCTGCGTTTCGAGAATATTCTGCCACGTGATCAGCTCGAACGTGCCGTCCTCGTGTTCCGCAATCGCGGTGCAGCTTTCCACCCAGTCGCCCGTGTTGATGTAACGGATCCCATCGAGATCCTCGATCACGGCATGGTGGATATGACCGCAGATGACGCCATCGGCATCATTGCGCTTGGCCTCTTCGGCCACGACACGCTGAAACTCGCCGATGAAATTGACGGCGTGCTTCACCTGCAGCTTCGCCCAGGCCGAAAAAGACCAATAGGGCATGTTCAGGCGTCGGCGCACCGCCGCAAGCCCGATATTGATCAAGATGGCCATGTCATAGGCCCAATCGCCGAGATAGGCGAGCAGGCGGGCATTGCGGACGACAACATCGAATTCGTCGCCGTGCAGGATGAGATATTTCTTCCCATCGGCCGTTTCATGCATAGCGCGCTGCGCCACCTCGATACCGCCGAAGTGCATTCCAGGGAAGTCACGCAGGAATTCGTCGTGATTGCCGGGGATATAAACGATGCGCGTGCCCTTGCGCGCCTTGCGCAGGAGCTTCTGTACGACGTCGTTGCAATCCTGGGGCCAGTACCAGTTTCGCTTCAGTCTCCAGCCATCAACGATGTCGCCAACCAGGAAGATGGTATCGGCCTCGTGATAACGGAGAAAATCGAGCAGGTAATCCGCCTTGGCGGCCTTCGAGCCGAGATGCACGTCAGAAATGAATAGCGTTCGGAAATGCCGGGGGTCCATGTTTTCATTCACGAACTTTATGTCCGTGCCCTATCCTACGTTGGCTATTCCAAAACCAGACTCGTGTTTCAGGAAGATGACAAACCCTGTGCTTGGCGGCCCAGCGGCGGCGTTCAACCAAGTTTCGCGGCAACTGCGAGGTCAGGACGATTGCTTGTAAAGCTGGCGATACCAAGGCGAAACATGGCCCGCGCCGCCTCGCTTGGATGAGCCGCCCATCTGTGCACTTTCACGCCATTCTTTCCAAGATGACGCGATCGCAGCCTTCGACTTGCGGAAAGGACATCGCGCGATCTGCGATCATTGCGGAAAAGGCAATTCAGTTTTGCCACGACAAAAACGCCTTGTGACCTCAATTCCATACTGTGAAGGCGAAGCGATTGATGTATGCAGAAGACTCAAAGCGCAGGCAGGAATGGAGACGCAAGTTGGATACGAACGACACTTCGAAAGCAGCCAAGAACATGGCGAGCGGAAATTTCGACGAGCAGGCGCTTTATTTCCATCGTTATCCCCGTCCCGGCAAGCTCGAAATTCAAGCGACCAAGCCGCTGGGCAATCAGCGCGATCTGGCACTTGCCTATTCCCCCGGCGTCGCTGCCCCCTGCATCGCCATCCGCGACAACCCGGAAACGGCAGCGGACTATACGTCCCGCGCCAATCTCGTAGCGGTGATTTCCAACGGTTCCGCCGTGCTCGGGCTCGGCAATATCGGTCCGCTCGCTTCGAAGCCTGTTATGGAAGGCAAGGCCGTTCTCTTCAAGAAATTCGCCGGCATCGACGTCTTCGACATCGAAATCGCAGCACCGACGGTCGATGAGATGGTCAATACCGTCTCGGCGCTCGAGCCGACCTTCGGCGGCATCAATCTCGAAGACATTAAGGCACCGGAATGCTTCGACGTCGAGCGCCGCCTGCGCGAGAAAATGGAAATTCCCGTCTTCCATGACGATCAGCATGGCACCGCTATCATCGTCGCCGCCGCCATCCTCAACGGGCTGGAATTGGCCGGCAAAAAGATCGAAGACGTCAAGATCGTTGCCTCCGGCGCCGGTGCGGCGGCGCTGGCCTGCCTCAACCTGCTCGTCATCCTTGGCGCCAGGCGCGAAAACATCTGGGTCCACGATATTGAGGGTCTGGTCTACAAGGATCGCAACGTCCTGATGGACGAGTGGAAATCCGTCTACGCTCAAGATAGCGACAAGCGCGTGCTCGCCGAATCCATTCCGGGTGCCGACGTCTTCCTCGGCCTCTCCGCCGCCGGCGTGCTGAAACCCGAGTTGCTGGCGCAGATGGCCGAAAAGCCGCTGATCATGGCGCTCGCCAACCCGACGCCGGAAATCATGCCGGATCTCGCCCGTGCCGCCCGCCCGGACGCGATGATCTGCACCGGCCGCTCGGACTTCCCGAACCAGGTCAACAACGTCCTCTGCTTCCCCTATATCTTCCGCGGCGCGCTCGATTGCGGTGCCAAGACGATCAACGAAGAGATGAAGATGGCCGCCGTGCGCGCCATCGCCGCGCTTGCCCGCGAAGAGCCTTCCGACGTCGCCGCCCGCGCCTATACCGGCGAAACGCCGGTCTTCGGGCCTAATTACCTGATCCCCTCGCCCTTCGACCCGCGCCTGATCCTGCGTATTGCGCCGGCTGTGGCGAAGGCAGCTGCGGAAAGCGGCGTCGCTCTGCGCCCGATCAAGGATTTCGATGCCTATATGGACGAGCTTAACCGCTTCGTCTTCCGCTCGGGCTTCGTGATGAAGCCGATCTTTGCGGCAGCGAAGATTGCCGAGCGCAAGCGCGTAGTCTTCTCCGAAGGCGAAGATGAGCGCGTGCTGCGCGCCGCCCAGGTCCTGCTCGAGGAAGGCACCGCCGTCCCGATCCTAATCGGTCGTCCTTCCGTCATCGAGACGCGCCTCAAGCGCTACGGCCTGAAGATTCGCCCTCATACGGATTTCGCTGTCATCAATCCCGAAGACGATCCGCGCTTCCGCGAGTATGTCGAACTTTATTTCTCGCTGGTCGGCCGCGCGGGCGTTATCCCAGAAGCGGCCCGCACGATCGTCCGCACCAATACAACCGTTATCGGCGCGCTTGCCCTGAAGCGCGGCGAAGCTGATGCGCTCATCTGCGGTCTCGAAGGCCGTTATGAGCGTCATTTGCGCATCGTCCGTCAGGTCATCGGCAAGCGGCCTGATGTTCGGGATTTCTCGGCATTGAGCCTGCTCATTTCGCAGCGCGGCGCCACCTTCTATACCGATACCTATGTGACGTTTAATCCGTCCGCCGAGGAAATCGCGGAATCCACCTGGCTGGCAGCCGAGGAGATCAAGCGCTTCGGCATCGAGCCCCGCGCCGCCCTCGTCTCGCATTCCAACTTCGGCTCAAGGGAGTCGGAAAGCGCTACCAAGATGCGCGAAGCACTGGCTCTCATTCGCGAGGCAGCGCCGGATCTGGAGGTCGACGGCGAAATGCATGGCGACAGTGCCATTTCCGAGAGTCTGCGCCGGCACGTAATGCCGGACAGCGCGCTCTCCGGCGAAGCCAATCTACTGGTCTTCCCCAATCTCGATGCGGCCAATATCACGCTCGGCGTGGTCAAGACCATGACCGATGGTCTGCATGTCGGCCCGATTCTGCTCGGGACGGCGCTCCCGGCCCACATTCTCTCGCCGTCTGTCACTTCGCGCGGCGTGGTCAACATGGCGGCGCTCGCCGTCGTCGAAGCCTCGCAGATCGCCTGATATCACGTCTAGCAGCCACAGCCAGAATGACACCGCGTTTCATGCATTCGCGGTGTCGCCTATCCCCTGGCTATCGGCGGCTGCGACCTGCAATTTCACGAAAATCCTCTCGAAATCCGTGCTTTTTCATGGATACGTTGTTAAGCTGCTGCGTGTAATCTTCAGCGACTTAAAACCGCTTTCGAGAGCAGAACCGTGAACCGCGGCATAAAACAAGCTTCCATTGCCTTCTTTTCCCTGCTGACGGCCACATCGGCGGCCCTCGCACAGGTCGATCTCTGCGACGAACTGCGCGGCCGCTATGTCGACATCAGCGAAGTGATCGGCGCCAGCCAGGAAACGCGCCAGCTCTCGCGCGCCATCGTGCAACAGAACCTGATGATCCGCCGGACGATGAACGATCTGCGCAACCAGGGCTGCGTCGAAGGCGACGATGGCGTATTTAGCGGCCAGGACAGTCAGGGCGTCTGCGATGACATCAGGCAGTCGATCGATCAGATGCGGCAGGATCTCTCCCTGCTGATGGATCAGCGCGAGCAGAGCGTCGGCCGCGTCGATGCCGTTGCCATGCAGCGCCGGCAGTTGCTGGACACGATGCAGCGCAACGGCTGCAGCCTGCCGGCTTCGGCAACGCCGGATATCGTCATCGATACCCATACGAAAATGGATGCCTATGCGCCGCAGGAGCAATCCCTGGCCAAGCCAGAAAGCTCCATTACCGTCATCGAGACGCCAAGGCTCCAGAAGAATTCCAGCCTCGAACAAAAGCAGGCACCACCGACGGCGGCGCCCAAGGTAACACAGGCGCAGCCGCAGCAATTTCCGCCGGATCGCCCCTATGATCCCTCGGCCCATAAGGTTCGCCAGGTCGGCCCGCAATTTCTCGCGACCGACCAGGGCAGCATCGACCTCAAACATCCGAAAGAGGCCGGGCCGCAGCCAACGCAATAATGCGTAGGGGGATGTCGCCCATCCGCCGACTGCGTTGATTTCATGTCGTTCAAGGCTGGCGCAACAAGGAGATGATGGCCTCATCGCCCGTCTCTCTCGCGAGATCGCGATAGGACTGTCCGGAAACATCCCTGACCGAGCGATCCGCACCCTTCGCCAGCAGGATGCGCACCGCCTCGCCGCGGCGATTGACAATGGCAAAGCCAAGCGGCGTCATCCAATCGCGATCGGTGGCCTGCCCATGAGGGCGGAAGTCTCCGAAGCGGATATTCACCTGTTCCGGATGCCTATCGAGAATAGCAGCCAGCTGATCGACCTGACCGAAAGTGGCCGCCGCGAAAATATCGAGCGGATAGGCCTTCAGAAACTCGACCATCTGATCCTTGCCGTTATATTCGGCCCAACCGATCGGCGGCGCATGAAAATTGGGATCACGAACGGTGGTGTCCGCTCCATGCTCGATCAGCAGCTTCGCCATCTCCATATGGCCATGCAGCGCGGCTTCATGCAGCGGTGTTCGGCTTGTCATGGCATTGACGTCAAAATCCAGCGCCAACATGAGACCCACGGCGCGCAGATCATTTTCGCCAGCAGCCTCGTGCAGCATGTCGGGATGAGCCTGGCGCATCGCCTCAGGAATATCGAATTCCCTCGCAATTCTCTTTATGTGTTCGACGACTATTGCCGGACCCGCTGCCTCATTCCTGGCCCCTTGCTGAATCTGGATATAGACCGAATCCTCGGGCTTAAGGCGAACCGCCACTGCTCCCTGCTGAACGAGATACAACGCCAGATCCTTGTCGTTCCCTAACCGTGCCCACTCATACGGCGTTCTGCCATTGACGACCTTGTGAACATCCGCGCCATGCTCCACCAGCAGGCGCACTCGCTCGCCCATGCGATGTTCCAGCGCCCAGGCAAGCTGATAGTCGAACACAGTCTGCGTGTTCTCGACAAACTTCCCGTCTTCGCGCACGAGCCAATTGTTCTTATCCCTAGCGGACAAGCCATATTCGATCAGCAATTTCAGGCATGTATCGTCCCGTTCGAACATGCGGTTGTAGAGCGCCTGACTATCATTGGCTTCAGCGCCCGCATCGAGCAGCAGCCGCGCGAATGCCTCGCATTCCGGATGCGGCGGCTGACGATCCTTTCCCGCCTCGCCTTCGCCGAAGACGCCGGTCAAAACGGTGAAGCGATACTGACCGGCATCGAGAAAGAAGGCGTTGACATCGGCCCCGCGCCGAACCAGCTCACGGGCTGCCGGCAGGCTGGAACGACCCGGCACGCGAGCATAGGCTGCGTACATCAGCGGAGTTAGATCATGCGGCCCGCCCCTGCGATCGAGAAGCTGTGGCTGTCGATCAAGCCAGCGACCTACCCGGTCGGCGTCGCCAAGCGCGGCGGCGACATGGATGCTTTCGTCTGCAATCTCCGGATTGGCCTTCAGCAGCATTAGCGCCTCATCGAAGCGCGCGGGATCGGCGGGAATATTGGCAAAATACGAAACCGTCGCCAGCGACAGGAAACGGTTGGCGAGCTGATCCCGTGGGATATGCTTGCGATCGCCGCTTTCCAGATGTGCCTTAAGCTTCGTCCAGCTGGAGAAGCCAAATTCGCGGGCAAGAACGAGCTGAATGTCCTGCAGTCCAACGCTGTCGATATCGGCAAAATAGGGCGCAACGCGGCTGCGCGCCGAAGTATCGCCGGCTTGAACGGCCTTGAGGAAAGATTTGGCCTGCTTTTTCAGGGAATCGAGAGTGGCGTCGACAGCCAAAGAGCGCGTGGTCACGGTAGACCTCCTTCCATTTACGTCCGGTATCCGCGCCCACAGACTGAAAAGAGGTGTGGCAGTCTCACTTTAAATGCATCAGGTGGGCCTAGCCCTTCCCGCGGATCGGATGCGCCCTGAGAACGCATCCAGATCTATCGCGCCGGTTGCGCTCTGTCCAGAGCTTAGGCGGGCTCATAGCGGACATAGGCGAACTCGTCCCCATCCGGTGACCAGTTCGGCACATTGATCGATCCCTGCCCGCCAAAGAGCTCGAACAGCGTCGTCAGGTTGCCGCCATCCATATCCATCAGCCGCATCCGCACATTGAGATCGCGCGGATGATCGAAGACGTCAGGATCATAGGAGATCAGGACCACCTTGTCGTTCTTCGGAGATGGATGCGCGAACCAATTGCCGTAATTGTCGTCGGTCAGTTGCTCGAGGCCAGTGCCGTCAGGATGGATGCGCCAGATCTGCATCAGGCCGGTGCGGCTCGAATTGAAATAGATCCATTGCCCGTCGGCCGAATAATCAGGTCCGTCATTGCGGCCCTCGCCATGCGTCAGGCGGGTCTCTTCGCCGCCATCGATCGAGATCGTATAGATATCGAAAACGTCGTTGCGGATGCCGCAGTAGGAGAAGCGCTTTCCGTCCGGCGACCAGCCATGCCAGTAGGAGGGCAGATTGGTCGTCACCTGCCTTGGCGTGCCGCCCTCAGCCGGCAGAACATAGATGCAGGATTTACCGTGCTGCGTCTTGTCGGAAATGGCAATCAGCGAACCGTCCGGCGAGATGCCGTGATCGTTGTTGCACAGGGTCGCAAAGCCGGTATCGACCTGGACGATCCCACTGCCATCCAGCGGCAGCCGATAGAGCAGCCCGTCGCCATTCAGCAGCAGATAGCGCCCGTCAGGCGAATAGTTCGGCGCCTCGATCAGCTGGTCCGTTTGCCAGACGATCCGGTTCGCACCCGTGCGGATATTATAAATCTCGACCGAGCTGCGCATTCTTCCTCTCCCTTGCCGCTGGATACCGCGATCAGCGATCGCGGAACCGGTTGGTGATCGGATAGCGACGGTCGCGACCGAAATTCTTCTTAGTGATCTTCACACCCGGCGCCGACTGGCGGCGCTTGTACTCGGCGAGATAGAGCAGATGTTCAACGCGATGCACGGTCGCAACATCATGGCCTCGGGCCACGATCTCCTCGACCGACATTTCCTTTTCCACCAGGCATTCAAGGATATCGTCGAGCACCGGATAGGGCGGCAGCGAATCCTGGTCCGTCTGGTTCGGCCTTAGTTCCGCCGAAGGCGCCTTGTCGATGATATTATGGGGAATGACCTCGCCCGAAGGGCCGAGCGCGCCCGGCGGCACGTGCAGGTTGCGCCAGCGCGACAGCGCATAGACCTGCATCTTGTAGAGATCCTTGATCGGGTTGAAGCCGCCGTTCATGTCGCCATAAAGCGTGGCGTATCCGACAGACATTTCCGACTTGTTGCCCGTCGTCACCACCATCGAACCGAACTTGTTGGAGATCGCCATCAGGATGGTGCCACGGGCGCGGCTCTGCAGGTTTTCCTCGGTGATGCCGCTTTCCGTGCCTTCGAAAAGATCAGACAGAGCCGAACTGAAGCCGGTAACGGGATCCTCAATCGGCACGATGTCATAACGGCAGCCGAGCGCCTTGGCGCAATCGGCCGCATCCTTCAACGAATCCTGCGACGTATAGCGGTAAGGCAGCATGACGGTGCGCACACGCTCTTCGCCGAGCGCGTCGACCGCGATCGCTGCGCAGATCGCCGAGTCGATGCCGCCGGACAGGCCAAGCACGACCGACTTGAAGCCGTTCTTGTTGACATAGTCGCGGAAGCCCAGCAGGCAGGCGCGATAATCCGCCTCCTCGCCCTCCGGAATATGGGCCATCGGCCCTTCGGCGCAATGCCAGCCATCGCCATTCTTCTTCCAGGTCGTCACCGCCAGCGCGGTCTCGAACTGGCTCATCTGGAAGGCCAGGGTCTTGTCTGCATTGAAACCGAAGCTGGCGCCATCGAAAACCAGTTCGTCCTGGCCGCCGAGCTGGGCGGCATAGATCATCGGCAGGCCCGTCTCGATGACCTGCTTCAGCACGACTTGATGGCGCACGTCGACCTTGCCGCGATAGTACGGCGAGCCATTCGGCGACAGAAGGATTTCCGCACCGCTCTCAGCCAGCGTCTCGCAGACGCCGAGCTCGCCCCAGATGTCCTCGCAGATCGGGATACCCAGCCGCACGCCGCGGAAATTGACCGGACCGGGCATGGCACCCTGGTCGAAGACGCGCTTTTCGTCGAACTCGCCGTAGTTCGGTAGGTCTACCTTGTCACGGATCGCAATCACCTTGCCGCCATTGAGCACGGCAATCGAATTGTAGCGGCCCGCCTCGTCCTGCCGGGGAAAGCCGATGATCACGCCAGGGCCGCCATCGGCCGTATCGGCAGCCAGAGCCTCGACCGCTTTCCAGCAGGCGCGGATGAATGCCGGCTTCAGCACGAGATCTTCCGGCGGATAGCCGGAAATGAACAACTCCGTCAGCAGGACGATCTGCGCGCCTTCGCGCGCCGCTTCGGCCCGGGCCTCACGCGCCTTGGCGAGATTGCCGGAGACGTCGCCGACCGTCGGATTGAGCTGCGCGACGGCGATGCGGATGGTGTGGGTAATCTGGCTTTGCTCTGTCATGCCATACATTTAGCGATGCCATCTTTCTTCCGCAACCGCCTTCCTTCCCGCACACGCATCAAAGATCGCACTACGCGCAGAGGAGGTATTTTTGCCCCAAAAAATACCAGGCCAGCCTTGCGGTTCATGAAGCATTCATGACAGAAGCGTGACGCTTATATGAATATTTTGTAGCTTTTGGAGAAAGCATTGGTCGCATTGGTCATCGTGTCCGCCTTGGCGGGCAAGCTTGCCCTTTTCCAGAAGATCGGCGCGGCAAAACAGAAGTCTGCCGCTCTGCGCCTGCTTCTGAGCCTTACGCTGACCCTCCTTTTCTCCCTGTCCATCGTTATGACGGTCGAATGGGTTGCACGCGGCGAATTCGCCTCCGCTTGGACCTATCTCCTTTCCCCGTCCCGTCCGGGCCTTGCCACCATCGGCGTTGTCATGCTGACCATGCTGACACTGGATGCCTTGATCGGTCGCGCGCATCTATCCGCTTTGATCGTCGCTCCAGTGCTGCTCATACCGGCCTTCATTTCCAGCCAGAAGCAGAATTTTCTCTCCGATCCGCTCTACCCTTCGGACTTCCTGTTTGGGCGGCAGATCATGGAGCTGATGCCGGTCATGGTACGTGATCGCCCTTGGACGGCGATTGCCCTGGCAATCGGCATCATCGCCGGCACCGGCGCCATGATCCTGTTCTGGCGCTATATCCGGAGCCACACGGTCGCACTTTCGCGAAACGAGCGCCTTGCCCGGCTTTCGATCTGCCTGCCGCTGGCAGCACTTTTCGCCTCACAGATGGACCCCACACAATATTCCTATGTTCGCGAGAAGCTGGGGATCATACCGATCGTCTGGGACCAGACGGAAAATTACAACCACAACGGCTTCATCGTCGCCTTCGCGCTGAACCTGCCCATGGCCGACATCAAGTCACCGGCCGGATACGGCCCTGGCGCCATCGACGCCATGCCCGCAAGAAATTACGGCTATCTCTCCGGTCCGCGCCAAAAGCCCGACATTATCATGCTGATGAGCGAATCCCTCTGGGATCCAACGCGGCTTTCCAACATCGCCTTCACACCGGATCCGATGCCGACGATCCGCGCCAGACAATCGGGCAATGTCTTCTCGCCGGAATTTGGCGGCATGACCGCCAATGTCGAGTTCGAGGCACTGACGGGTTTTTCCAACGCCTTTCTCCCCTATGGCAGCATTCCCTATCAGCAATATGTGCGCCGCCCGCTGCCGTCGCTTGCCACTTTCTTCCGCGGCGAAGGCTATACGGCGCGCGCACTGCATCCCTTCAGCGGCTGGTTCTGGAACCGTAACGAGGTCTACAGGGCTTTCGGCTTCGAAGAATTTCATACCCAGGAGACTTTGCCGCCCATGGATAAACGCGGCATGTTCGCCGCCGACGACTCCCTTATGAAGGAAATCATGAGCGAAGGAGACGCCGCCGAGCGTCCCTTCTTCTTCTTCGCGGTCACTCTTCAGGGACATGGGCCTTACGAAGCCGACCGCTATTCTGAGAATACCGTCGATATCGCGGGCAATTTGAACGACGATGACCGCGCGGCGCTCGCTACCTATGCACAGGGCGTTCGCGAAGCCGATGACAGCCTGAAGATGCTGATGGATTGGGCCGAAAAGCGCGACCGGGAAACCATTATCGTCCTCTGGGGCGATCATCTGCCGCCGCTCGGCAGCGTCTATCCGAACACCGGCTACATGCCGCAGCAGGTGGCAACCCGCAAGGCACCGCTCGACGTCATGAAGAAGGAGCACGAAACGCCGCTCGTCGTCTGGTCGAGCAAGAAGGGCGTTCGCAAGGATATCGGTACCATCAGCCCCTCGCAGCTGCCCTATCACCTGCTGAAAACGGCAGGCTATGAGCATCCTTTCTACACGGGCTTTCTCGGCCGCGTGCAGAAGAAATACAACATCGTCGACCGCTATCAGCTGGCAACCCGCGACAGCCAGACCTTCCCCGATTGGGGCCGCAAGGAGCCGGAGCTTGACCCGACCGTGCGCGACTATCGCTATCTGCAGCACGACATGATGTTCGGCCACCAATATGGTTTGGAGCGCTTCTTCCCGTCTCATGCGGAGCTAATGGACCAGGAAGACAGCTAGCCCATTATAAACATGAGTTAGTGCGGGTGTTTTTTGCGATAACAGTACGCGCAGCAGCTCCATGCGCAATCGAGTTTGAAACCCTTCCCTCGTTGCATTTTTCCCCATTGGTCGAATAGTTGCATTCAATGCCACAAGGACCTTGGAGCCCTCCCAATGCATAATCTTCCCAACTTCGTTCATCTGCATTTTGACAAGACAGCCGATCAGCTCGGCGATATCGAAAAGCGCGTTCTTAAAAAGGCGCACGAGCGGAAAATCATCTCCACCGATATCAACGCCGCCATCTCGGCGGAATCCTCCCGGGGGCAGCGTCTCGCAGACAGCATCGCCCGTGTCGGCGGCTCATGGTCCTTCATTATCGCCTTCCTGCTGTTTCTGGCCTTCTGGTGCGTCATCAACACGATCCTCCTCACCACGAACGCCTTCGACCCCTACCCCTTCATCTTCCTGAATCTCGTTCTCTCCATGCTCGCCGCCATCCAAGCGCCGATCATCATGATGTCACAGAACCGGCAGGCCGAGCGGGATCGTTTCGAGGCGGCCAAGGATTATGAAGTCAATCTCAAGTCCGAGCTGGAAGTGCTGTCCCTGCATCAGAAGATCGATATGCAGGTGTTGACCGAGCTTGCGGTGGTGCGTGAAGAACTCGCCAAACTGAGCAAGCTCGTTACCGAAAAAGGCAGTATCTGAGGGTCAATCGGAGGGGCCGCCCGTCAACAGCCCCGGTCGCCCCTGCCGATATTGCGGCAGTCCGTCGCTGATCTCGTAATAATCGCCCTTGTCGGCGCAATAGATATGATAGCCCATCTCAAGGCCGCTCGGCTGATCGAACAGACCGGCCATGATCGATATTTCCTCGGCGCCATCGGCCACCCAAAACAGAGCCGAGCCGCAGATCCTGCAAAAGCCGCGGCGAGCGAATGTGCTGGCACGATACCAGGTGATCGCCTCTTCTCCGTCGATGACAAGATTTTCGCGTGCGACATTGGTCGCGGCATAATAGAGGCCGGTCTGTTTGCGGCACTGCGAACAATGGCAGGCGACGACCTCGCGCAGCTTGCCATGCGCCCTGAAACGTACGCTGCCGCAAAGGCAGGCTCCCGTGTGTTCGTCGCTCATCATCGCTCCCCTTGTTTTGAAGGCAGCCTTCCCGAGAACGGAATTTGGGTCAATTTCAAAGAACTGAAGCGTCTTTCAGCCGAGCTGATCGCTCCTAGCCCAAAAGCGAACGGGCCGGTTTTCGCCGGCCCGTTCGAGAGATCATGAATGCGGCTTCGCTCAGCCGTGTGCGCGCATACGCTTCTCGTCCCGACCGCCCTTCATCCGCTCAGCGAGCAGGAAGGCGAGTTCCAGCGCCTGGTCGGCATTGAGACGGGGGTCGCAATGCGTGTGATAGCGATCCTGCAGGTCCTCGGCGCCGACCGCGCGGGCACCGCCCGTGCATTCCGTCACATCCTTGCCGGTCATCTCGATATGGATGCCGCCCGGATGCGTGCCCTCGGCGCGATGGATCTGGAAGAAGCTTTCGACTTCCGACAGGATGCGTTCGAACGGACGCGTCTTGTAGTTATTGAGCGTGATCGTGTTGCCGTGCATCGGGTCGCAGGACCAGACGACCTTGCGGCCTTCCTTCTCGACGGCGCGAATGAGGCGCGGCAGGTTGTCGGCAACCTTGTCGTGACCGAAACGGCAGATCAGCGTCAGGCGACCAGCTTCGTTCTGCGGGTTCAGAATATCGATCAGATTAAGCAGATCGTCCGCCTGCAGCGAAGGACCGCACTTCAGACCAATCGGGTTCTTGATGCCGCGGAAATATTCGACATGGGCATGATCGGCCTGGCGCGTGCGGTCGCCGATCCAGAGCATGTGGCCGGAGGTCGCATACCAGTCGCCGGTCGTGGAATCGACACGGGTAAAGGCTTCTTCATAGCCCAGAAGCAGCGCTTCGTGGCTGGTGAAGAAATCGGTTTCGCGCAGGCTTGCGTTGCTCTCGGCGGTGATGCCGATCGCACGCATGAAATCCATGGTCTCGCCGATACGATCGGCAAGCTTGCGGTAGCGCTCGCCCTGCGGGCTGTCCTTGACGAAGCCGAGCATCCACTTCTGGACGTTTTCCAGGTTGGCATAGCCGCCCATGGCGAAGGCGCGCAGCAGGTTCAGCGTCGCGGCAGACTGACGGTAGGCCATCATCTGACGGTCGGGATTGGGAATGCGTGCTTCCTCGGTAAACTCGATGCCGTTGATGATGTCACCGCGATAGCTCGGCAGCGAGATGCCATTCTGCGTTTCGATGTTCGACGAGCGCGGCTTGGCGAACTGACCGGCAATGCGGCCAACCTTGACGACCGGCAGCTGGGCACCGAAGGTCAGCACGACGGCCATCTGCAGGAAGGCGCGGAAGAAGTCACGGATCGTGTCGGCACCGTGTTCTGCAAAGCTTTCGGCGCAATCGCCGCCCTGAAGCAGGAAACCGTTGCCCTCTGCGACATTGGCGAGATGCGCCTTCAGGCGACGGGCTTCACCGGCAAAAACGAGTGGCGGATAGCTTGCAAGCTGCGCTTCGGTCTCTGCCAGCGCTGCCTTGTCCGGAAAATCCGGCACCTGTTGGATCGGTTTCTGCCGCCAACTGCTCGGGGTCCAATTCTGTGCCATCTCACTCACCTGCTTGTACGCCCGATCTTGGTCGGGCGGCCCGTCGTCGTAAATAACGCGCGCTTATAAACCTTTGCCGCCCGCTTGCAAAGGCGGGCAAACTACTGTGCGAATCTTTTATGGTGCAGTCGATCTCAGAGCCAAAACGAGCGCGTTACACGCGCTCGCCGTTGCGAATGCGATAGCTCGGCGAATACATCGTCACCAATTCTTCCGCCGCCGTCGGATGCACCGCCATGGTGCGGTCGAAATCGTCCTTGGTGCAACCGGCCTTCAGTGTGATGCCGAGAAGCTGCGCCATCTCGCCGGCATCGTGGCCGAGAATATGCGCGCCGATGACCTTGCGGTCCGCGGCGTTGACGATCAGCTTCATGATCATCTTCTCGGCTCGGCCCGAAAGCGTCGCCTTCATCGGCCGGAACTGCGCCCGGTAAACTTCGAGCTCCGGATAACGCTTGGCAGCGTCTTCCTCGGTCAGGCCGACCGTACCGATCTCCGGCTGCGAGAAAACGGCCGTCGGGATGAGTTCGTGATCCGGCCGGGTCGGATTGTCCTTGTAGACCGTCTCGATGAAACACATGGCCTCGTGGATCGCCACGGGCGTCAGTTGTACCCGGTCGGTGACGTCGCCGAGTGCGTAGATGTTCGCAACGGAAGTGCGCGAATATTCGTCGACGATAATGGCGCCCTGCTCGTTGATTGCGACCCCGGCAGCCTCAAGCCCGAGATTTTCGGTATTCGGCGTACGGCCGAGCGCCAGCATGACGGTATCGACCGTCAGGAGCTTATCGTTCTTCGTCCGAGCACTGAGCCTGCCCTCTACCTTCTCGACATTCTCAATGATGTCATGGCAGAGAATACGGATGCCCTTCTCCTCCATGGCCTCGTGAAGGCCTTTGCGCAGGTCCTGATCGAAGCGCGAGAGTATCTCGGCGCCGCGATAGATCAGCGTCGTCTCGACGCCCAGACCATGAAAGATGTTGGCGAACTCGACGGCGATGTAGCCGCCGCCGGCAATGAGGATCGATTTCGGCAGTTCCTTCAGATGGAACGCTTCGTTCGAGGAGATGCAAAGCTCGTGACCCGGCAGTGCCGTGTGCAGATTCGGCCGACCGCCAGTCGCAACGACGATGGTCTCGGCGGTCACGGTCTGGCCGGTCTTCAGCAGCTTGATCGTGTGGGCATCGACCAGCTCGGCGCGGGTATCGAAGATCTCTGCCTTGGCATTGTCGAGCCCCTTGCGATAGAGGCCCTCCAACCGGGCGATTTCCTTGTCTTTCGCCTCGATCAGTTTCTTCCAGTCGAAGCTGCTTTCGCCAACCGTCCAGCCGAAACCGGCCGCATCCTCGAAATGCTCGCTATATTGCGAAGCGTAGACGAACAATTTCTTCGGCACGCAGCCGCGAATGACGCAGGTGCCGCCATAGCGATATTCCTCCGCGATCCCGACCTTCTTGCCAAGCGATGCGGCCACGCGCGCGCTGCGCACACCGCCCGAGCCGCCGCCAATCACGAAAAGGTCGAAATCAAACGAAGGCATGGATCGCTCCTGTAGACATCAAGTTGCGCGCGAAGCGCCATTGGGGGTCGGCACTCATATAGGGAGCCGAGACCCAAAAAGAAAAGCCCGGAATCGATCCGGGCTTCGAATTTGTAACTGCTTGCCGCAGATACCGAAAACTACAAACCTAGCTTTCGAAACCGCTGCGGCGGCGAACCATTAATTACTGCTTCGGCGCCGGCTGAGCGGCCGCACCGGCATCCGGCGTAACGACCGGCTGCTTGACGACCTTCTGCAGAGCATCGTTGCTCTGCTTTGCGAGATCGCGCGAAATGCCCTGGCTCCAGATATCGGCCGCCTTGTAGAGTTCGCGGGTGGCGAGCGGACCGTCCTTGAGAAGCTTCTTGCCTGCCGCCGAATTGTAGAAATCTGCAATCGCCTTCAGTTCGTCGGCAGAGAAGGCCTTGGCATAGGTGATGGCCGCTTCACGCTCCAGATCGGCACGGCGCGGTGCGAGCGCGAGCGCGGTGGCGTCGACGGTCGAGTTGATCGCATCGCCGAAATTCGGGTTTGCCTGGATCATCGTGCTCTTCAGCTGCTCGGCGAGGTTCGGCAAGATGTTGTCGAACTGGTTGGTGATGCCGAGAGCATTGATCGCGGCGCGGGCAGCCTTGATCTGATCCTCGGAAACCTCTTGAGCGCTTACGGAACCGAAAGCAATGCCGGAGAGAAGGATGGTTGCAGCGGCAAGACGGCCAAGACCCGCAAATTTGATCATGAGATGAGTGCTCCTATGTATTGTTCGCCTGCAACGTGCGCGCACCGGCGGGGCCGGCAATGATCGCTTGTGTCGCCATATGGATAAAGAGCCCGTGTTCGACAACGCCGGGAATCGAATAGAGCTCGCTCGACAGCGCCTCTGCATCAGGAATACGGCCGAAAGATGCATCGACGATATAATGCCCCCCATCGGTGACAAAGAGGCTGTCGCCCGCGCGGCGCATGTTGAGCGCGCCGGAAAGCCCAAGACGCGAGGCCGCCTTCTCGATGAGGATGCGAGTGGAAACGAGACCGAAGGGATTGACCTCGATCGGTAGCGGAAAGGCTCCGAGGGTCTCAACGACCTTGCTCTGATCCGCGATCACGATCATGCGGGCTGAGGAAGCAGCAACGATCTTCTCGCGCAGCAGCGCGCCGCCGCCACCCTTGATCAACGTCAGCGCACCATCCAGCTCGTCGGCTCCGTCGATGGTCAGGTCAAGTTCCGGAAGATCGTCGAGCGACTTCAACGGCACGCCGAGTTCGTTGCAGAGCTTGGCCGTTCTTTCAGATGTGGGAACGCCCTCAATCGAGAGGCCGGCGGCGACCTTTTCGGCGAGCAGGCGAACGAATTCCTCCGCCGTGCTGCCGGTGCCGATCCCGAGCCGCATGCCGCTTTCGACGTGAGCGAGCGCGGCTCTCGCAGCCTCGATTTTCATCTGGCGGGCGTCCATGCGCCACCTGCTCCCATTGTTACGTTGGTCTGCTGTTTACACGGCTCTCCAGCCAAACGAAAGCCAAAATAACGGCATGATATAGAAATCCCCGAGGCCTTCCCGCCTAGGCTTTCCGGCACTTCGGTTGCAATTGCCCGCGCGATCTTTTAACTCCGGAAGACGCACTCTTTTCTATGCAAAGGCCGATTCTTCGTGAAATCTCCCCTTGTCGTATTCGATCTCGACGGCACGCTGCTGGACACGCATGCGGACCTGATCGTCAGCCTGAACCATACGATCGCCGCACTCAAGCTTCCGCCGGTCACTTACGACGACGTGACGCATCTTGTCGGCAACGGCGCGCAGGTGATGATCGAGCGGGCCTGCAAGCTGCATGGCTATACGCTGACATCGGAAGAATTACCGGCTCTGCTACAGCGCTTCATAACCCATTATTCCGAGACGATGCCCGGCGTCACGCAGCCCTACCCCGGGCTCCTGGCCGCGCTTACAACACTGCGGAACAAAGGCTACAAGCTGGCCGTCTGCACCAACAAGATGGAATCGCTTGCGCGCACACTTCTCGACCGGCTCGAACTGACCCAATATTTCGAGGCCATTACCGGCGGCGACACCTTCACTGTCCGCAAGCCGAATGCCGAACACCTGATCGGCACCATCGAGCGCGCGGGCGGCGACATCGCCCGGACGATCATGATCGGTGACAGCATCAACGACATCCTTGTCGCCCGCAATGCCGGCGTCCCCTCCATCGCGGTCCCCTTCGGCTACTCCGATGTCGGCATCGAAACGCTTGGACCGAACCGCATCATCTATCACTATGACGAGCTGACGCCTGAACTGGTCGAGGGACTGCTGGCGGCCTGAGAATACTAAAATCCCTGTTGGTTCGAACGGCGCGGTTGTAACGGGTCTTGCGCGATTCACGCGCTTCAGCCACAACTTATCGACGTTCTGCTATCAGCGTCATAACCGCGCAAGCGAAAGGCCCGCTGCGCGATGTTGCCGAGGTGGGACGATCACTCGATAGCGGAGCGCTCCCCCTTGCTCGTAGCAGATCCTGAAGACCGTAACGCCGGTAGATTGCCAAGCCGCAGGGGGTGGTTTGCTTCTATTGTCCGAACATTGATTATCTGTGGTGCACTATGCGCAGGTATTTGGTTCTACATCTACGGCGACCGCATTATAGGGTACGTCGAGACGGAAACCGGAGCTGGAGCCAAACCCGATGCCGCTCTGACCGCGGTCTATAAGCATTTCGACATCGCACCTTTGCCGAATATTGTTGCAGGCAGACCCGCGATGGCAGCCGATCTCGATATGTTACGGCGAGAGCATTGTGATTGGAACGCGGTCTACAAATTCGCAGATGAGCTAACGAAGCAGGGCTATCGCCGCGAAGCGGCCAAAGTCTTCATTGCCTTCTCCGACAAGTGCAAGCCGTCGAACATCGCCTTGAGCTCAGCGGCACAAATTCTTGACGATCTCAGCGACTTCGACGAAGCGCTGAAAGTCTCTAACCAAGTGATAGCAATGTCCCCGGGGATGCCCGATTTCTATTTCCAGCGAGCGCGAATTCGCCAAAATGCCAAGAAATATCGGGACGCCATTGACGACTACTATTCGGTCATCGGCCTTACCGACAATATCGCGATACTGAATAGTGCCGTATTTGAGGGAATCTCCGCCAGCTACCGCGAGCTTGGTGAATATTGCGAGGCGATCGGACCGCTGCAACTCTGGGTTTCAACCAACCCCGATAGAAACGACACAGCGGTCGTGCGTGGGATCATTAAACTCTATGAAACAATGGGCAAATGCGCCTCGACTTACGCGACAGGCAGCGATCGATTTCCGACGCAGGGCAAGAACGTCATCCTTGCCAAGGTCTCGATCAATGGCACAGACGGCGTGTTCATCGTCGACACCGGTGCAAGCTTCGTCGCGGTGAGCAAAGCTTTCGCCGCACGAGCCAAGCTGCCGGTCGACGGCAACAACGGAATATCTCTTCAAACGGCAAACGGCGTTTCTCAAGCCACACGCACAACGGCGACCACGGTGAAGGTCGGTCATGTCCAAGCTAGCGATATCACGGCCGTGGTTCTCGACGACACCGCGGCACTTGGCGCCGAAGTCGACGGACTACTCGGTCGTTCCTTCCTCTCCCGCTTCGACGTTACCTTCGGCAGCAGGGAATGGCGGATCGAGGCGAAGAATTGAACTGAAACGCCCGCTGACGCTGCGTGATATTCTCATACGACAGGCAACAAAAAACGGCGGCACATGGCCGCCATTTTTGTTTTCGCCACTGAACAGACTTTAGATCTGAGCAGTCCGCGCCTTTGAGGTCGCATCGAGCGCCTTCTGTGTGGCAGCATCGCGATCGTAGACATCGTTGAAATACTGGATCACGCCGTCCTTGTTCGGCCAGGCGGTGAAATAGGCGATGTAGATCGGGAACTTCTGCGGTACGGCCACAGCCTTGTTCTGGCCGGTAGCGATCTGCTTGGCGACGTCGTCGACCGTGGTGTTCAGTACGGCGGCGGCCATCGCGCGCGGATCGGCAAGACGGACACAGCCGTGGCTGAGTGCGCGCATATCCTTCTTGAAGAAGCTCTTCTGCGGCGTGTCGTGCATGTAGATGGCGTGCGAGTTCGGGAAGAGGATCTTCAGTTCACCGAGTGCGTTGTCGCTGCTCGGCGGCTGGCGAACCGAAATGCTCTTCGTCGAGCCATACCAGTCGACGCTGGACGAAGCGACGGCGCGGCCGCCCACTTCGACCTGATAGCCCATGCGATCGAGATAGTTCGGATCGGAACGCAGCTTCGGCAGCATCTCGTTGATGATGATCGACTGCGGAACGCCCCAGAATGGGTTGAATTCGACCGTCTGCACCTGATTTTCGAAGAAGAAGGTCTGGTGCTGCTTGCTGCCGACGACGACGCGCATCGACAGCTGCTCCTGATTGTTATTGTAATAATAGACCATGAAGGCCGGCTGATTGATGAAGACGTAGCGCGGGCCCAGTTCGTCCGGCAGCCAGCGCAGCTGCTCCATGGCGATGACCAGCTTCTGGATCTTCACATCATTATTCTCGCCGACCATCGCGCGAACGGAGGACGGGCCGATCACGCCGTCGGCCGTCAGACCCTTTTCGCGCTGAAAGTCCTCGACCAGCGACACGAGCTCGGGCGTATAGCTCGGCGTGCCCAGATAAGCGGAGAAAAGATCGGCGTGAGCCGTTTTCAGTGCATTCGAGCCGCGATTCTCTATCGCCTTGACGATATTGGCCATTTCCGGCGAGCTATCACCCGGCTTCAGCGTACCGGCGAGCGAAATGGAAATGTGACTGCCGTCCGTTCCGGCCTCGGAACGAAGCTTCGCAAGCTCCGCCTTCAATTCCATGAATTGCGGGTTGGACGGGCTGCGGCTGTTGAGATAGGCGGCAGCATCGGGGCTGGCGCGCAATACATCGAGCATAGCCGTCAGATTGACGTCCTTGCGCTTGAAGTCGTGATAGCCGGAGATCTTGTTCGGGTCGAGACGACCGCGAACCGTATCCTGGACGAACATCAGCACCTTGCTGGAGAGCGTGAGCTCAAACTGCATGAGAGCCCGATCACGCAGCACCGGGTCGGCATTTGCGGCATTGTCGCCGGGCAGTGTTACCGCATAGTCGGCAGGATCGAGGCCGACGGAACCAGCATCGGCAAGGACCGCCATCGCGGCCTTCGCCTTGTCGCTAACGGCATGATCTGCAACCCAGAGAAGCGGCTTGCTCTGATCGGCATAATAGGTTTCGATCGCCTTGGCGATATCGTTGGTCGCCATGACACGGGCATCCGCCAGATAGCGGCGCTGCGAGACTTCGGCATCGATAGCGACCGGCGTGGGAGAGGCGTCTGCAACGGCGCCGGTCACAACCGGATCGGCGAAATGCACTGTCGACACCAGACGCATCTGGTCGGCCTTGTAAGTATAGTATTTCGGCGCATCGACGGTCGGCAGCGGCTGCTTTGCCCGCGGAGGCTCAACGGAGTTCAGCGTCTGCGCCGGGTTGACGGGAACCGGAGCCGAAACCTGCGTGCTCTGCTGACGGCCCTGACCGCCACGGATAAAATCCATGAGGGTCATAGCACTTGCGGAGGTTGCGCCAATCGAGGAAAGGCAGCAGGAAAGAGCCAGGACGGATGCTGTGGCTTTGATGGCAAGTTTCATTCTCTAATCAGTCCCTGTATCGTACGGTAACTTCGAGCTCGACGGTGCTGTTTTCAACTCGGCCGCGATGTCTCAGACATCATACACCCACTACACTGAAAACGACGAGACCCCGCCTTTCGTTCAATGCCTCAACTTCACGTGACGAAGCAGTGGCGTCTTCCGCGCTTAGTCCACACCGAATTATGAAATTATTGGTTAATCTTTTATTGAAATTTGCCGGGCTTTTTGAGGGGCGGAAAATGCGCCTCCGCGAATATATGCCAGGCGTGTTAAAAAGGGCACGCCCGACGACCGCATTGAAAACATGATTTTTATAATCATGAATGGCGCTTTGATGTTTTCATGAGCACGGTTCGCACCTATATGGCTGCTATCTGTCTCAATGGAAAGCAGGACCACGAAGATGACGTCCACCCGCACCGAAACCGATACCTTCGGCCCGATCGAAGTCGCCAGCGACCGCTATTGGGGCGCGCAGGCGCAGCGCTCGCTCGGCAATTTCAAGATCGGCTGGGAAAAGCAGCCGCTCTCGGTCGTCCGCGCCCTCGGCATCGTCAAACAGGCGGCTGCGCGCGCCAATATGGAGCTCGGCCAGTTGGATCCGGCGCTCGGCAAGGCAATCGTCGATGCGTCACAGGAAGTCATAGATGGCAAGCTTAACGATCATTTCCCGCTTGTCGTCTGGCAGACCGGCTCGGGCACGCAGTCGAACATGAATGCCAACGAAGTGATCTCCAATCGCGCAATCGAGATGCTCGGCGGCGTCATGGGTTCGAAAAAGCCCGTGCATCCAAACGACCACGTTAACATGAGCCAGTCGTCGAACGATACCTATCCGACTGCCATGCACATCGCCTGCGCCGAACAGATCGTCCATCACTTGCTGCCGGCGCTCAGGCACCTGCATGCGGCCCTGGAAAAGAAGGTCGCCGACTTCGCCCATATCATCAAGATCGGCCGCACTCACACGCAGGATGCAACGCCACTGACGCTCGGCCAGGAATTCTCAGGCTATGCCGCCCAGGTCGCCTCGTCGATCAAGCGCATCGAGCTGACCCTGCCGGGCCTTTGCGAACTCGCCCAGGGCGGCACCGCGGTCGGAACCGGGCTCAATGCGCCGATCGGCTTTGCAGAGAAGGTCGCTGACGAGATCGCCAAGATCACCGACCTGCCCTTCGTTACCGCCCCGAACAAGTTCGAGGCGCTGGCCGCCCATGATTCGATGGTCTTCAGCCATGGCGCCATCAATGCCGCGGCCGCAGCTCTCTTCAAGATCGCCAACGATATCCGCTTGCTGGGTTCCGGCCCGCGCTCCGGCCTCGGCGAACTGGCACTGCCGGAAAACGAACCGGGCTCGTCGATCATGCCGGGCAAGGTCAATCCGACGCAATGCGAAGCGCTGACGCAGGTCTGCATTCACATCTTCGGCAACAATGCAGCCCTCACCTTTGCCGGCAGCCAGGGCCATTTCGAGCTCAACGTCTACAATCCGATGATGGCCTACAACTTCCTGCAGTCGGTGCAGTTGCTCGGCGACGCCGCCGTCTCCTTCACGGATAATTGCGTCGTCGGCATCGAGGCGCGCGAGGACAATATCAAGGCCGGTCTCGAACGTTCGCTGATGCTGGTGACGGCACTCGCGCCGAAGATCGGCTACGACAATGCCGCCAAGATCGCCAAGACCGCTCACAAGAACGGCACGACCCTGAAGGAAGAAGCTCTGGCGAGTGGATTGGTATCATCGGAAGAATATGATGCCATCGTCCGGCCGGAAACGATGATCGGTCCGAAGTGAAATCACCCATTGGAACAAGTCGTCCCGGCAAATGGCCGGGGCACCCTCTGTGGAGACAGTCTCCACTCCCTTGACGAGATTGATCAATCTTTAGAACATAAAGCGAACAAATGGAGGTATCAATGTCGATAACGACATCCGACTTTGTCGCGCATGTAATGGAGAATCAGATCAATAGGGAACTATTTGATCGCCTTCCTACTCTCGAGCTACCCCAATGCATCCTTACTGCCGGATGCCTATTTCAAACGGTGTGGAATTTCAAAAGTGGGCATCCGCCGACATGGGGCATCAAAGATTATGATATCTTCTATTTTGATGATCGAGATCCATCGTGGGAAGCCGAAGATAAAGTCATTCAGAAGGTGAAGCGGGCTCTCGGACGTTTGGCGGACCGGATCGAGGTTCGAAATCAGGCTCGAGTTCATCTTTGGTATTCGAAAAAATTCGGAAAGCCCTATCCGCCTCTTAAGCGCGCGGAAGAAGGCATTGATCGCTATCTGATTTCCTGCACCCGTGTTGGCATAAGAGCAGAAGATGGAAGCGTGTACGCGCCAGATGGCTTCGATGACATGTGGCACGGCGTATTGCGCATAAACCCCGCCAATGCACAGCCAGACCTGTTCCAACGAAAATGCGCCGATTTCCTAATCAGATGGCCTCGGTTATCTATAAAATATTGAGAGCATTGCAACGCAGGCATCAAGCGCTCGCCTTCTGCTTGTCTGAACTAATCGGATGATGCCTCGCACCACTAGGTCACTATCAACAATTGCTTTTGCCTCAAGCCGGATTTAGATCGTTTCCAAACATCTTCCCCGCCATCCGGCTTGAAAGGTTTCCCAAATGGCTGACGATCTGTTTCCTCTCGGCGACGACACGACCCCCTACCGCAAGATTTCGGGCGATTACGTCTCCGTCGACACCTTCAAGGGCCAGGAAATCCTGACCGTCGAACCCGAGGGCATCCGCCTGCTCGCCGAGACGGCTTTCGCCGATATCAACCACCTGCTGCGCCCCGGCCACCTGAAGCAGCTCGCCTCGATCCTGGAAGACCCGGAAGCCACCGATAACGACCGCTTCGTCGCCTACGATCTGCTGAAGAATGCCAATATCGCCGCTGGCGGCGTGCTTCCCATGTGCCAGGACACCGGCACCGCCATTATCATGGCCAAGAAAGGCCGCCGCGTCTGGACCGAGGGCGGCGACAGCAGCGCGCTGGCAAAGGGCGTACTCGATGCCTATGAGAAGAAGAACCTGCGCTACTCGCAGCTCGCACCGATCAAGATGTTCGAGGAAAAGAACACCAAAAACAATCTGCCCGCCCAGATCGATATCTATGAGGAAGGCACCGACGCCTATGAATTCCTCTTTGTCGCCAAGGGCGGCGGCTCGGCCAATAAGACCTTCCTCTATCAGGGCACACCCTCCCTGCTGACCCACGATCGCATGCTGGACTTCCTGAAAGAGAAGATCCTGACGCTTGGTACGGCAGCCTGCCCACCCTATCATCTCGCCATCGTTATCGGCGGCACGTCAGCGGAGATGAACCTAAAGACGGTCAAACTCGCCTCGACACGGTATCTCGACTGTCTTCCCACGGAAGGCTCCGAAAGCGGACACGCCTTCCGGGATATCGAAATGGAGAAGGAAATCCACAAGCTCACGCAGAGCCTCGGCGTCGGTGCCCAGTTCGGCGGCAAGTATTTCTGCCATGATGTCCGCGTCATCCGCCTGCCCCGTCATGGCGCATCGCTGCCGATCGGCCTCGGCGTCTCCTGTTCTGCCGATCGCCAGGCCAAGGGCAAGATCACGCGCGATGGCATCTTCATCGAGCAGCTCGAGACCGATCCGTCCAAGTACATGCCCGAGATCGATGAAGCCAAGCTCTCGGAGTCCATGGTCCGCATCGATCTCAACCGGCCTATGGCGGATATCCTGGCAGAACTATCCGCACATCCCGTCAAGACACGGCTGTCGCTCACCGGCACGATCATCGTGGCACGCGACCTGGCGCATGCCAAAATCCGCGAGCGCCTGGAAAAAGGCGAAGGCATGCCGGAATACCTGAAAAACCATCCGGTTTATTACGCCGGCCCGGCAAAGACACCGGCTGGCTATGCTTCCGGTTCCTTCGGTCCGACGACCGCGGGCCGCATGGACAGCTACGTCGACCAGTTCCAGTCCTTCGGCGGCTCCATGGTCATGCTTGCCAAGGGCAACCGTTCGCGCGCCGTGCGCGAAGCCTGCAAGACATACGGCGGCTTCTACTTGGGCTCCATCGGCGGTCCGGCAGCGCGCCTTGCTCAGGATTGCATCAAGAAGGTAGAGGTTCTCGAATATCCGGAACTCGGCATGGAAGCCGTCTGGAAGATCGAAGTAGAGGATTTTCCCGCCTTCATCGTCATTGACGACAAGGGCAACGATTTCTTCCAGGAACTCAATCTCGGATAGAAAAAACCACTTGCGATCGAACATATCGAAAGGGGCGCATCAGCGCCCCTTCTGTAAAACCATCCTTCAATTGTAATTATTTCCGAATAAAACCGTAATCACAGAGGATTTTTCACAATCACGTCCTTAATATTTTCTCAAAGAATCTTTGCATAGATAAAGAAGGGATTTAACCAATACATGTTACGGAGCTCACGATGAGTACGGCGATTGCGCCCAAGGCGCAAATTCCCGACGTGGCAGGGCAGATTACATACGCCATGCGATCCATGGGGATCGCACCTATTCCGCGCAATTACGAACTTTTCTATGAAGCTTATATAGGCTCCAATCTCGCTCTCACCCGTGAACTGGCAGCCCTCGGCAAGAGCGCCACCCAGGAAGAGCTGGACGACATCGGAGCCAAATATTTTCCGCATCACGCGGGTCGTGTCTTCGACGATGCGCATACCCGTCTGACCACCGAACTCGATGCCGTCCTGCGCGCCCTGCGCCAAGAACAGACGACGCTCCAAAGCTACAATCGCCTGCTTGGCGAGACCTGTGAGAGCATAAGTTCGAGGAGCCACAACAGCGCCGAACTGCTGCGCGGCGCCATCGACATGCTCGCCGCAGCGACAGGCGACACCATGGCTCATGGTGAAAAGACGGTCGAGAACGTCGTCCAGCGGAGCCAGGAAATGGAGCTGGTTCGCAAGGAACTGGACGAATATAAGCGCATCGCCAATACCGACGCACTGACCCGGCTTTCCAATCGTCGCGCCTTCGAGGACCGGCTGGTCTCGATCTTCGACAATCAGCTGACCAGACCGACGACCGCTCTGGTGCTTGCCGATATCGATCATTTCAAGCGGATCAACGACACTTTCGGCCATCCGGTCGGCGACAAGATCTTGGCGACCGTCGCCTCGATCATCCGCGCCAATGTGCGCCGCGACGTTTTCGTCGCCCGCGTCGGCGGCGAGGAATTCGCTCTCATTCTGGAAGCCACCAGCATCGACGACGTTACGACGGTCTGCGAACGGGTACGTCGCACCTTGGAAGCGACGCCGTTCAAGAATTCGCGCACCAGGGTCGATTATGGTCCGATTACCCTCTCCCTCGGCATCTGCATGGCTTCGGAAGCAGCCGATTCGGGAGAGCTGTATAACAAGGCCGATCTGGCGCTCTACTGCGCCAAGAATGCCGGCCGCAATTGCAGCAGCGTCTATCAGGACGGCATGCAGAAGGATTTCACCAAAAGTTGGCTCATCTACAAGAATTAGAAGCGAAGCCAACCAACCGCCGGCGCTGCTTTCCCAGGCATGCCGGCGGCTTGTTTACCAGAGTGTCTTGGCGGCCCGCGCCGGTGCCTCGCGGTCATAGGTTTCCTGGTCGAAATCGGCCTTTGCAGCCTTAAGCATCATACCTGGACTCGGCAGACTTGCCGGATCGACGAACCGTTCCGCATTCCACAGCTCGGCCCGCATCACCGCCCGTGCGCACTGGAAATAGACTTCCTCAATCGTGATGACGACAACGCAGCGCGGATGCTTCCCATCCATCTCGAAACTGTCGAGCAATGCTGGCTCGATCGAGACGACAGCCCGACCGTTGAGCCGCATCGTCGTATTCGATCCCGGGATGAGAAACATCAGCGCTATGCGCGGATCGCGCACGATATTCGCAAGAGAGTCGACGCGATTGTTGCCGCGCCAATCCGGCAGATGCAGGGTCTTCTCATCCTCCACGCGAACGACTCCACCCAAGTCGCCGCGTGGTGAACAATCAAGCCCCTCAGGCCCGACCGTTGCCAGAGCCATGAAGGGCGACGCTTCGATCATCCGGCGATAAAGTGGTGTCAGGACGCTCGTTACCTTCGTGATCGACGCTTCACCGGCGTCGCCATAGAGCTGCTTCAGTTCCTCGACGGATGTGACGATGTGCATGCGGCCTCACGCTTCTCTGTGGCAATCCATTCAGATCCGAGGCGGCGCAGACATCGTTATGACGAGCGACGCAGCGGAGTTCGGTAGAACGATAGCACCGTCCCGTCATGATTTTCGAGCGGATTTTCCTCCTCGATATCTTCGGCAAGGAAGCTCTGGATGGCGTCAAGTACGGGTGCAGCACTCACAATGCGCCGGTGCCCGAAACCGTTGGCCCAGAAGATACGGACATGCGCGCCCTCGGCAGCATAGCCGCGCGCGTGATCGGCGCTCACTTCCTTGTCATCCTCGGCGTGGATGACAAGAACTGGCCGGCTCGGATCGAGCCGGTCGCGCTTCTGGTCATAGGAAGCGAGCGTCCTGCCCGTTACCAGGCGAACCTCGTCTTCCAGGGCCGCCTGCGTCGCTGGTCCAAGTCGCATCAGACGGCCGAAATCCTTAAACAGCCAGCCCATGGCGCTCGGCGCGCCGATCAACACCAGTTTGCCTGGCCGAATCGGTTCGATACCAGGCAGAAAGCCTGCAGATGCCAGCGTCAGCGATGCGCCGCCGAAAGAATGTCCGATCGCGGCATCGAAGGCTCCGAAACGGGCCGACGCCGCGGCAATGGCGGAGACGGCCAAACGCACATTCAAGAACCGCCCGCCTGAGCGACCATGCCCGGGAAGATCGAGCGAGATCACCTCCGCTCCATCGTCGGCAAGGAATGCGGCCAGTTCGGACATGTATTCACTGCTGGAACCCCAGCCATGGACTACGAGATAGCGCTTGCGCGTTCCCTTGGCTCCGCCGTTGAAGCGGTAGGCCATGGCACGGCCGCCCGGAAGCGGCAGCATCACCTGCTCTGCTGCGAGAAGACGCTGCCTGCCTTCCATATGCGCCGCCTTGGCCTTCGAGCCGCGTGGGCGACGCGAAGGCGTCAGACAGAAAAGCCGGAAAGCCGCCTTGCCGGCGAGCCGCGGAGACAGCCTTTCGAGACCGGCGAGACTCGACCGGGTGACCTTGAGCGCAAAGGATGGCATAGTGGGAATCCGATAATGTTCAACTATGAACAATAAAGTACAACGATGAACAAAAATCAACCCCTTCCCTGGGACCATCCGCGTTTTCGAAGCTGGATCGCGGTGGCGCGCGCCTGTCAGCTGATGCAACAATCACTCGGACGGGCATTGGCGCATCTCGACATCAAGCCGCCGCACCTCGACATTCTCGTCAACCTGTTTCGCTTTGAAGGCATTTCCCAGCAGGAACTCGCCCGCAAGCTATTGGTCGGCCGCTCCAACATGAGCATGTTGCTGCCGCAGATGGAAAAGCGCGGGCTGATCGAACGGCGCGGCGACAAGCAGGACAAACGCGTGCTTCGCCTCTACCTGACGGAGGAAGGGCGCCGTGTAACCGAGGAAGCCATGATCATCCAGACCGCGCTCATCGACCGGATGCTCTCGGATGCGCCGATCGAAGAATGTGAAGCGATCACCGTGCACATGGAACGCGTCGTCAGTCTCCTGCTACAGGAAGAACGTGAACCGCTGGAGCTTGCTGGCGATCAATGATCGCCGGCTGAGCGCGCCGAAGGAACGACCCGGTTCAGCGAGGCGAATTCCCAGATCGCAACGACGACGAGTACGGCCGTGGCGAGGATGCCGAGCTGATAGACCACAACCATCGGCAATGTAAGCAGCAACAGCGCCAGCCCAACAAGCCCCGCCATATGCGATAGCGGCGGCCGGCCGGTGGTTACCCCTTTGAACCAGAGATTTCCAAGGAGAAAGACCGCCGGTCCGCCGAGTAGCGCGGCTGCAGCGTGCATGTCGGCGGCATCATGTGGATGAGCAAAGAGAAATTCATCTCCAACGACGCTCAGGATAATGCCGGCGAGGATGGGAATATGCGCATAGGTAAACGCCTGCCGCGCGAGGCTGCCGGGCGTGTCGTCATGCTCGATGCGATGGGCCGCCCTTTCATGACCGAATTGAAAATAAATCCACCACAGAGCAACCGTGCCGACGAAAGCGGTAATGAATACTGCTACGATCAACGGCGTCACCGGCTGTTCTGCAAAGGTCTTGCCCGCCTGCAGAACGGCCTCGCCGAGACAAATGATGATGAACAGCGCACAACGCTCGGCTAGATGGGCGCCCGATACATCCCAGTCCGCCGTCGTCGATTTGCCGAGGCCGGGAACCCGGAAGCCGAGTGCCGGAGCCGAATATTCGATAACGAGTGCGATCAGCCAAAGCACGATACGAGCCTCGCCTTCCACCAGCGCCCCTGAAATCCAGAAAATGCCGGACAAGACAAGCCAGCAAGTGATCCGCAGGAAGTTGCGATGGTTAGCGGTGCTGACATTCTTGAGGGCATAGACTGTGAACAGCGAGCGCCCGACCTGCATAAAGACGTAGGCGCCGGCAAAGAAAATCGCTTTCTCGCCAAAAGCCTCGGGGATTGCAGCGGAGAGGATAAGCCCCGCAAACATCAGCGTGAACAGCATGATACGCACCGGCATGCGGTCGGGATCGAGCCAGTTCGTCACCCACGCCGTGAAAACCCAGACCCACCACACCGCAAAGATCAGCATGATGGCTTCGAGCGCCCCCAATGGGGTGAAATGCTCGGCCAGCGCATGTGCAAGCTGCGAGATCGAGAAAACGAAAACCAGATCGAAAAACAGCTCGACGAAGGAAACCTTGCTCTCGTTCTTGCTGCCCTTGGCGCGAAGCCAGTTTTCCCTACCCCCAAGGATCATGCTTACGCCCCCTGTCCGTTACTGGAGATTTTCTAGTGCGGCTTTCTGACCGGGTCGCGGCTGAGACCCTTTTCCTTCAGCTCAGCCTCGTAGGCCGCGAAAAGCTCCTGCCCCTTTTCTCCGAGCTCGCGCAGATAGGCCCATGTGAAAATTCCCGTGTCGTGCATGTCGTCGAACCCGATGCGAACAGCATAGTTGCCGGTCCGCGTCATCGACATGATGCCGACATTGCGCTTGCCCGGTACGGTAACCTTCTGTCCCGGCCCATGTCCCTGGACCTCCGCGGAGGGAGACAGCACCCGCAGCATCTCGGCCGGCAAGTCGAAGCTCGTGCCGTTATCGAACGTCACCATGAGGTGACGGCGATCCTTCGAAACCCGCAATTCGGTCGGCCAAACGTCACTCATCGATTTTCCCATGTCTTTCAGCGTCTTTCCGAGAATTATGCCGCCACAGCTCCACACGCAAGTATAATTGAAAGGCATTTTCCTTGACGCAACAATCGCCTATGCACACATTAGCAGTGTGATGGAGATTTGAGTGAATAGCATTGTCGGTACCATAGGCGGCGCTTCGCCGCTGGCAGCGGATAAAAGCCCGATGATTGACCCTTTCGGGCGCGCGGTCACCTATTTGCGCGTTTCCGTCACCGACCGCTGCGATTTCCGCTGCACCTACTGCATGGCCGAACACATGACCTTCCTGCCCAAGAAGGATCTGCTGACGCTCGAAGAACTCGACCGGCTCTGCTCCGCCTTCATCGCCAAGGGCGTGCGCAAGATCAGGCTTACCGGCGGCGAACCTCTGGTGCGCAAGAATATCATGTTTCTGGTCCGCAAACTCGGCGAGAGCGTGAAAAATGGGGCACTCGACGAATTAACCCTGACGACCAACGGTTCTCAGCTCGCCCGCCATGCCGAAGAACTTTACGATAGCGGCGTCCGGCGCATCAACGTGTCGCTCGATACTTTGGATCCTGATAAATTCCGTACGATCACCCGCTGGGGAGATTTCTCCAAGGTGATGGAAGGCATCGACGCGGCGCAGAAGGCCGGCCTGAAGATCAAGCTGAATGCCGTCGCGCTCAAAGGCTTCAACGATACCGAAATTCCCGACCTGCTGCGCTTCGCGCATGGTCGCGGCATGGACCTGACCGTCATCGAGACCATGCCCATGGGCGAGATCGACGAAGACCGCACCGACCAGTATCTGCCGCTCTCCCAGTTGCGCGCCGATCTCGAAGATCAGTTCACGCTGACGGACATCCCTTACCAGACGGGCGGCCCTGCCCGCTATGTCGAAGTCGCAGAGACCGGCGGCCGCCTCGGCTTCATCACGCCGATGACCCATAATTTCTGCGAGAGCTGCAATCGCGTGCGGCTCACCTGCACGGGCACGCTTTACATGTGCCTGGGGCAGAACGATGCGGCCGACCTGCGCACAGCGCTGCGCGCAAGCGAGGATGACGCCCTGCTCCACGCCGCAATCGATGAAGCCATTTCCCGCAAGCCCAAAGGTCATGACTTCATCATCGACCGCACGCACAACCGCCCGGCGGTCGCGCGCCACATGAGCGTTACCGGCGGTTAAATTAAATCGAGACAATCTACATGCAGCTTGAGCTTATTCGCAACGCGACGCTGAAGATCAGCTATGGCGGCCATGTGCTGCTGATCGACCCTTACTTTGCACCGCGCCATAGTCTTCCGTCCTTCACTGGCCGCTTTCCCAATCCGATGACGGAACTGCCACGTTCGATCGACGATATTCTCCAGGGCGTCGAGCTGGTGATTGTATCGCATCTGCATACCGATCATTTCGATGCTGTGGCCAAGGAGCACGTGCCGAAAACATTGCCGATCCTTTGCCAACCCGGTGACGAAGGACGTATCCGCGACGCCGGCTTCACAAATGTCATTCCGCTCGCGCAATCGGTCACTTGGCAAGGGCTGACAATCACGCCCCGGCAGGGCAGCCACGGTGTCGGGCCAGTAGTGGAAAAAATGGGTCCGGTCATCGGATTCACGCTGGAGGCCGATGGCGAACCCACCGTCTATTGGGCTGGCGATACCGTGCTTTACCCTCCAGTCGCCGAAACGATCCGTGAATTCTCGCCCGATATTATCGTCACCCATTCCTGCGGCGCCCGTTGGGACGGCGACCTGATCGTCATGGACGACAAACAGACGCTCGAAGTCAGCCGCCTCGCCCCGCAAGCGACTATTGTCGCAACCCATATGGAAGCACTCGATCACGCGACCGTCACACGCCAGGATCTTCGCCAAACCGCAGAGGCCAGCGGCCTCGATCCGTCGCGCCTGTTAATCCCCGCCGACGGTGAAACGCTGAATCTCGGCCGGTAATTCGTCCACGGCGCCGTGATCGCGACAGTAAGCTTCAATCAAAATGCGCCGAACCATTAGCCCGGCGCATCAATCGGTTATTAGCCTTATCTAAAGCACCGCTTTATGCGGCGCGATACCGCGCATCCGTACTGCTGTAGCGCGCATATTCCACCTCGCTATCGCCGGTGCGGAAGCGATCAATCTTTTCCGACAGCATGTCGACCCGTTGGCGAAGGCCGTGGATCTCCGCATTGTTCTCCTCAACCATGGCCGCGTTGCGCTGCGTGATCAGCTCGACTTCAGAGACGGCGCGGGTCACTTCCTCAATACCGGTCGACTGCTCGGTAGTGGCAGACGAAATATCGGCAACGAGCCGCTGGACGCCGGTGACATGGTTGATGATCTCCGCCAGCGCCGCGCCGGTCTGCTCGACCAGATGTACGCCATTCTGCACTTGGGCAGAACTTGCCGAAATCAGGCCCTTGATCTCCTTCGCCGCGTTGGCACAGCGCTGCGCCAGTTCACGCACTTCCTGGGCAACGACTGCAAAACCGCGGCCCGCTTCGCCGGCACGGGCTGCCTCGACCCCTGCATTTAGCGCCAGGAGGTTGGTCTGGAAGGCGATCTCGTCGATGACGCCGATGATCGTGGCGATCTTCTCGGAGGAACGGTTGATCTCGCTCATAGCGCCCACAGCCTTGGCAACCACTTCGCCCGATTGCGTCGCATAAGCCTGCGTCTCATTGACGGAGCTTGCGGTCTGCCGTGCACGATCGGCAGTCGAACGCACGACGTCGCTGAGGCGATGCAGCGCCCGCGAGCTTTCCTCAAGAGCAGCCGCCTGCTGCTCGGTGCGCCGGGCGAGATCGTCAGCCGACATGGCAAGATTGCCAGTGCCGCCCTTGATTTCCTCGGCCGTATAGCGAACGTCCGTCAGGGTTTCGCGCAGAGCTTCGACTGCATGATTATAGGTGAAGGCCATTTCCACGAAATCGGCGGAAAGATCCTCACGCATGCTCTCCTCCAGATTGCCGTCGGCAAGCTTGGCGAGAACATCGGCCAGCGCATTGAGCGCCTGCTTCTGCTCGGCTTCGATGCGGGCGCGCTCGGCGGCGCGGCGGGCAGCCTCTTCGGCGGAGAGCGCACGGGCGCTTTCAGCCTCCCGCTCCAGCCGGACATTTTCGAGCGCGGCATCGCGGAAGACGCTGACGGAGCGCACCATGTCGCCGATCTCGTCTCCGCGATTGCGGCCGTCGATCGCGACTTCCAAGTCGCCGCTGGCAAGGCGCGTCATGACATCGGTGACACGCTTCAGCGGACCGCGCAGGGTTTCCACCAGCATGAGGCCGCCGATGATGGCAAGCAGCGTGCCGACGATCATGGCGATGACCGAGACATTGGCCGAGCGCTCGCTGTCTTCCTTGCCGAGTTCCTGCGCCTGGGCGACAAAGCCACGCAGCGAGGTCATCGCATCGGCCAGTAGGGTATTGGACTGAACGCGCGTCGTCTTCCAGTCGGCAGCCGTCTGAAGCAGATCGGCCGATCCACTGGTCAGGCCGTCGATCAGCGGCTTCATGTGAGTGGAAAAATCACGCATGGTGGCGTTGGTCTGGCCAAGTTCCGAAATCCTGGCAGCAACGCTTTGCAAATCCTTCAGGTCCGCAAGCACTGGCTCGCGCGATGCAGCATCGCGGACATTTTCCATACGCGAGGCATGCAGGGTCAGGCGATCGACGAGACCGAGTGCCTGATCCACGTGATCCAGAAGCTCTTTCTGGCCATCGATGATCTTGTCGAGGCTGACGAAACGATCGGCGGCGGTATCGCTGTTCTTGGCCGATTGCAGCGTCATCTCGCCTTCGATCTTCACGAAGCTCTGCAGGATCGGCCCCATGGCCTCGACCTTCTGATCGGGCGTGCCGGAACCCTTCAGTACCGCGTCGAGCTTGTCGGCAGCATCGGAGGCATTCGCGACCAGGCCCGCACCGCGCTTTGAAACCAGCGCCTTTGAAACCGTCACCTGCTTCAAGATGGCATCGGCGTAGGTGCGTGCATCGGAAATTTCTTCCGTGGAGTCGGCTGCCATTTGGACTTGAATGCGCAGATTGCTCATCTTCTCCGAAAGGCCCTTATAGGCCGCAGCATCGTAAAGCAGTTCCTTGGCAAAGGTCTCCTTGTCGCTGAAATCCTTGCGGATGATGTCGATTTGCTTGCCGGCCGCCTTGGCGGTCGCCTCGACATTTTGCACCGCCTTCCGGATGGCTTCGACGTCGCTGTCCTGCTTCTGTTTGATAGACCAGAGCGTGGCTTCCTGCGTGCGCATCTTGGCGGCGAGCTCGGTGACCGGAACGATTTTGGCGCGCTGATCGTCGCTGAGCAGCCCGCTCAATCGACGGACACCCTGTTCCTGCGCATCGATCTTGTCGGCCAGTGCCTGGCGCGTCTCTTCCGAAGGCGATCCGGTGAATTCCTGCAGGGCGGCCTGCAGGTTCTCGAAATCGCTGATATTTTCGATCGTGGCGCGCGTCACGGTCATGTGACCGTTCAGAATATTGGCGGTGTGATAACCGACGAGGCCGACACCGGCGATGAGAACCACCAGCGGTACCACGAAAATTAGGACTTTGGTGACAATCCTGCGGCCTTGCAAAAGACGATCAATGAAAAACATGCGGCGCCTCAACTGGATTATTAAAAATCTCCAGCGGAGGCGGGATCGTCATTCCTGCTGCGCTGCGGTAGGTGCTTCTGCCTCATGCAAAACCGCTGTGAGCCTCGGGAAATAAGATTGAATAAGGATTAATCGCCTGCCCGAAACTCTTCGCATTGGCAAAAAAATTACAACCGCCGTATCATTTCGCGACCATTACGCGAAAAACCAACCTTTCTTTCGCAGCAATTTCGCCGCACTGCACAATCGAATTCAACTGCACCCAAAGCACAGCCGATTCCAATTTGCCGAAAACGGCGCTAATCCAGATGGGTATATCGGGGACTCATCTCTTATGCGACTGACCAAGAATACGCAGGGTGCGCTCTTCATGGCGACTGCCATGGCCGGCTTCTCCTGCAGCGATGCTTTGTCCAAGACAGTCATCGCCACGATGAATGCAGGCGAAATCATCTTCATCCGCGGCCTGTTCACGAGTTTTTTCGTCTATCTGCTCGCTCGCCGAATGGGCGCTCTGCGCAATTGGCGCGTCATCCTGCAGCCGATGATTGCGCTGCGCATCGCCTGCGAAGCACTGGCGGCGGCAACCTATATCACCGCTCTTGGAATGATGCCCATCGCCAATGCCTCCGCCATCCAACAGGCAGTACCGCTTGCCGTGACGCTTGGCGCGATGATTTTCCTGAAGGAGCCTGTGGGATGGAGGCGATGGACGGCCATTGTCGTCGGCTTCGTCGGTGTGCTGATCATCATCAGGCCCGGCCGGGACGGGTTCACGACAGCGGCCCTCCTTGCCATCGCCTGCATGTTTGCGACCGCCGCCCGCGATCTGGCGACACGCTGCATCGATAAGAATGTGCCGTCGCTGATGGTCACGTTCTGTACGGCAATTTCCATTTCCATATTCGGAGCATTGTGCATCGTCCCCTTTGGCGGTTGGCAGCCAGTGAGCACGACATCGCTCCTGCAAATCCTGCTGGCCTCCGTCTTGGTGCTGATCGGCTACCAGAGCGTCATCTTGGCCATGCGCACGGGCGAAATCTCTTTCGTCGCGCCGTTCCGTTATCTCAGTCTCATCTGGTCGGCCCTGCTCGGCCTGATCGCCTTTGGCGAAGTGCCTGACGGATGGTCTGTTTTCGGCGCTGCCGTTGTCATCGCCTCCGGCATCTATACTTTCTATCGCGAAAGCAAACGGCGGGCGGCCGAGCCCATCGCGCAGGAATCAGAACCCGGCGTTCCCGCCTGAGGTCGCAACCATGTCCGACTTCATCGCCAATCCCGAAGATATTCCCGTCGTTCTGCTTGCGGGCGGCCGTTCCAGTCGCATGGGCGCAAACAAGGCCTTCGCACCGCTCGCCGGCGAAAGCCTGCTCGCCCGCATCGTCTCCAAGATTGAGCAACGGCAAAGCAAGCCAATCGCACTGAATGCGGATGCCGATTGGCCAGACGCTATGGGGATGCTGCTCATACCGGACACAATTCCCGGTAAATTGGGGCCGCTCACAGGTGTGCTCGCTGCGTTGCAGGACGCGCGGTCGCGTTACTCTGAAGTCTCGCATATCGCCACTCTCCCCATAGACAGCCCCTTTTTTCCAGCCGATCTTATCGCCCGCCTCGCCGAGGTCATTCACGGCCCTGACGAGATTGCCATTGCCGCATCTCTTGGTCAGGATCATCCTGTTTTCGGTCTCTGGCCCGTCTCCGCAGCCGACGATCTGGAGCGATGGATCGCCACGGACGCAAAGCGGCGCGTGAGAGATTTCCTCGCCCGGCATAAAGTGCGGCGGGTGGAGTTTCCCGCGATCCAAACGGCAATCGGGCCTCTCGACCCCTTCTTCAACATCAATACACCAGCCGATCTCGCAGAAGCGGAGGCATGGCTGGCAGCTTTGGAACGCACGTCATGACGAAATCTCGGCCCAAAATCTTCGGCATCGCCGGCTGGAAGAATTCCGGCAAGACGGGGCTTGCCGTACGGCTGGTCACCGAGTTCACCCGGCGTGGCTATCACATCTCGACCATCAAGCATGCGCATCATGATTTCGATATCGACAAGGTCGGCGCCGACAGTTTTCGTCATCGCGAGGCGGGCGCGCATGAAGTCACCATCGTTTCAGGCACGCGCTATGCCATCATGCACGAATTGCGCGGCGCGCCCGAACCGAGCTTCGAAGAAATACTGGCGCGTCTCGCCCCCTGCGACCTCGTTTTGATCGAAGGTTACAAGCGCGAACCGATTCCGAAGATCGAGGCGCGCCGGCTGGAAGCGGCAAAGCGCGAACCGCTCGCCCCGCAAGACCCTCACATCGTGGCCATCGCCGCGGACCACCCGGTTGAAGACGCCGGTTCGCTCGTCGTTTTCGACCTCGACGACACGATCGCAATCGCCGATTTCATCGCTGCAAAAGTGGGCCTCGGCAACCAGCCGAAATGAGAAAGGCCGCCGGTTTCCCGGCGGCCCCTGCCATCTATCAGGCCGTAAGCTGATCCTTACCGGTTCGACGCAACCGGGCGCACCAGCGGCGTGATACGGCGGATCGTGACGCGGCGGTTTTCCTGCGACGGACCGAGCGTATTCACCTTGAGATACTGCTCGCCATAGCCCTGAGTAACCAGGTTTTCGGCAGGAATGCCGTAGACATCCGTCAGTACGTTGGCAACCGATTCCGCACGTTGGTCCGACAGGATCAGATTGCTCTGGGCCGAACCCACCGCATCCGTATGGCCCTCGATCAGGAAGGTTTCTGTCGGGTCGCGCTTGATGATCTTCAACATGCCATCGGCGACACCGCGAAGGGTGCTCGCCTGCGACATCGGAATCTCGGCGCTGCCCGTTGCGAAGGTGATCGTGTCGAGGTCGATGCGGCGGATTTTGTCTCGGATACGAGCCGAATAGCGGACTTCATTGACCGAATAGATGCGCTCGACCGGCTCGACCGGAGGCTCACGCAGGAAGTCGTAATAGTCGGCGTTGCGGTTCGATGCCGTGTCGATGATGTACTGGCTCAGCGGAATGAGCAGTCGCATCGGCGGCAGGCTGTCGCCCGGATCGCGGAAGTAGTCGTCATTGTCTGGACGATCTTCCAGTTCCGGCGAATAGAACAGCACATATTCACGGCCGCTGGCGTCGATGCGCGAGCGCTGGATGATGTCGCCGTAGCGATTGCGGATCGTCACGACGCGATCGCCATCGGGCTGATCGATCGTTTCGCGATAGCGGTCGCGCGGCAATTGTTCGTAGACCGGCCGCTCGCCGCCCCGGATGAAGCGCTCGCTGTCGTCGTGACGAACGACATAGGTGTTGTCGACATTCACGATGGTCCGGTTGTCCTGATTGATGATAGTCTGGACCGTCGTTCCCTGCGGTGGGGCAAAGTCCGGCCGGCGATCGATGCGGCGGCCCTGCTCGCTGGTCACGGCTTCCATCTTGACCGGCGGTTGCGGCTGGGCGCCGGCTGCCGCGCGCTGCGCCTCGGCATCGGAGGTCGGCGGCTTGGTGTAGGCCGGTGGCGGCTGCTGGGCCGGAGCATTCTGAGCCTGTCCGCTCTGCTGAGCCTGACCCGCCTGTCCACCACCACCCTGGGCGCCCGGAGCAGCGGGGTTCTGTCCGTTGTTCCGATGCTCGCCTCGACGAACCGCATCCTTCTGGCTGTCCAGAACCGCGCTTCCGTTTTCGACCGGCAGGATGACGGGACCATTGGCAGAGGCTGGGTTTTCCGCGATCTTCTTGCGGCGCTCCAGTTCCTGCGGCGAGACCTGCTCGGCCGGAGGCACCTGGATTTCGCCAGCTTGCTGGCCATTGCCGTTTGCGGCGGGAGCCGTTGCACCACCTTGGGCCGGCGTCGCGGCGCCATTGGCGGGCTGCTGCTTGCCGGGCTGCGGCGTCGCCGGGTTGCCAGCCTGAGCGGGTTGTCCTTGCGGCGTGCCCTGCTGGGCCGGCTGCTGCGGATTGGCTGCGGGCTGCTCGCCCTGCTGCTGGTTCTGCGGCTGCTTGCCGTGAGTTTTATCGCTACCCTGCTTCTGGCCCTGCTGGGCGCCAGGTGTCGCTGGTGTCCCGGGCTGGGCCTCAGGTTGCGCCTGCGTCTGGGGCTGAGCTTGCGTTCCCGGCTGTGCCTTATGTCCCTGGGTAGGCTCGCCGGCCGGTGCCGGCTGCTGCTCGGCAGGCTGCTTTGCCGGAGCCTCGGTCTGACCTTGCGGCTTGGGATGGGCGTTCTGTTCGGGCTGCGCCTGCTTTCCAGGCTGAGCCTCCTGATTCGGCTGTTCGCTGGCGGCGGGAGCCTGCTTCTCGGTCGGAGCCGGCTGCTGTGCCTTCGCACCAGGCTTGGCCTTCGGCGGCTGGGCTTCCGGCTGCGCTTCCGTAGCAGGCTGCTGCTCTACCTTCGGCTGCGGCGCTTCGGCCGGCTGCTGCTTTTGCGGCTTCGGTTGCTCTTGCTCCGCAGGCTGTTTTGCTTCCGGCTGCTTGGCTTTCTGCTTCGGCTGCGGGGCTTGTGGCTCTGCCTCGGGAGCGACGGCCTTGGGCTGCGGTTTGGCTTCGGGCTGTGCCTGAGGCTGCTCTTCAGCCGGTTGCTGGCGCTGTTTCTTGGGCTCGGGCGGAGCCTCTGCGGCCGGCTGCTGCTTCTGCGGCTTGAGCTGCTCCTGTTCAGCAGGCTGCTGATGTTCGGCCTTCGGTGGCTGGGCTTCCGGCTGCTGCTGCTTCGGCGCCTTCTGCTGCGGCTCCCCCTCGGGCTCGGCCTGCTTCATCTGGTGCTGCTGCTCGCCGCCACCCTGATGCTTCTGACCCTCTCCGCCTTCGGCAGGCTTCTTGTGCTTGAGCTGCTCCTCATCGGGCTGAGCTGCCGGCGCTTCCTGCTGCGCCACCTCGAAACTGGCGTTGGGGGCCATCGCGGCCACATCGCCGATCCCATTGTTCAGCGGTGCGATGGGCTGTTCACGAAGTGCCGCCGCTGCTGCCGGCTCGAAGGCGAGCGATAGCGAAAGCAGCGGAAACGCGGCGCTGGCAAATAGTCTGGATCGCTTTCCCATAGGGGTCTCCTCTTATGATCTTTGTCCGCCGAATTGCGAATCTCAGCGGCAAGGCGATTGCCTCAAGATCCCGGCCAATTTTCGGTTCTCGTGAGGCTGAATCGCGGCAAGCCGCTATAAGTTCCCGCACTATTAGGTTGCCGCAATTAACCCTGGCTGAACGCAGCGGATGGGTTTCGTTCAGATTTCCCTGTGGCGGGCTTGCATTGCGGCGGCATTGCGCAAAGGCAGGTTGCCTTCGTAATTCCAGTTGCATTTTCCAGAAAAAAAGTACGAATATCGCCGCAAGGCGGGCCACCGGTCCGCTCCACTCGAGCCGTCTGCCAAAAACAATAATGGGCTGCCGGCCACCAACAGAGAGGGTCAATATGCGCATCTCCACTCGTCTTCTTGCCGCCGCGTCCTTTGCCGCGATGTCGCTTGTCGCCGGCGCGGCGCTTGCCGACGGCGACACGCTCGTCATCGGCACCGACGCAACCTACCCGCCGTTCGAATCACTCGATGCAGGTGGCAAGTTCGTCGGCTTTGACATCGATATAGCCAATGCGCTTTGCGATCAGATGAAGGTCAAGTGCACCTTCGTGAACCAGGATTTCGACGGCATCATTCCGGCTCTGCAGGCCAAGAAGTTCGACGCGATCGTTTCCTCGATGTCGATCACGCCCGAGCGTGAGAAGATCGTCGACTTCACCAACAAGTACTACAACACGCCGCCGGCGATCGCCGTTCCGAAGGACTCCACCCTCAAGGAAGCCACCGACGAAGCCCTGAAGGGCAAGACGATTGGTGCGCAGTCGTCCACGACGCATGCGAACTACGCCTCGGCGCACCTGAAGGATGCCGAGCTGAAGCTTTATCCGTCGGCCGACGAATACAAGCTCGACCTCAGCAATGGCCGCATCGACGCCGCCATCGACGACGTGGTCGTGCTGTCGGAATGGGTAAAGTCCGATGCAGGCAATTGCTGCAAGATGCTCGGCACGCTGAAGATCGATCCGGTCATCAACGGTGCGGGTGCAGGCATCGCCGTCCGCAAGGGCGATACGGCTCTCAAGGACAAGCTGAACGCCGCGATCGCTGCGATCCGCGCTGACGGCACCTATAAGAAAATCCAGGACAAGTATTTCGATTTCGACGTCTACGGCGACTGATCGCCCGTCGATTCCCTGGGAAAAGACGACGGCGGAAGCTTGCCCTTCCGCCGTTTTTGTTTGACAACGAGAAGAATATAAGCAGAAACGCGGCAAAAGCCGCTAGGGGAAATATAGCATGAGCGGATTGTTTTCCGCCCTTGGTTCCTTGTGGACCTGGTTGAGTACGATTTTTGATCCATTGTGCGGTCCTGCGGGACTGTTCACCGTGTTCAGCATGTTCCGACCGGATACCATGCTCGCTTGCGGCGATACGGGCTGGGGCGACGAACTGGCCGGCGGATTGAAGATAACCATAGCCGTCTCGGTCCTGACGCTGCCGCTTGGCGTCATCATCGGCTTCTTCGTCGCGCTCGCGCAGCAATCCGGGGAAAGGCCGTTGCGGCTTGCGGCAGGTGTCTTCACGACGATTTTCCGTGGCCTGCCGGAACTGTTGACGCTCTTCATCATCTACTACGGCATGCAGATCCTTCTGCAATCGCTACTCGCCAAGTTCGGCTACAATGGCCCCGTCGAGATCAATGCATTCGCGGCCGGCATGGTAGCACTGGCGATCGTCTTTTCCGCCTATTGCTCGGAAGTCCTCCTCTCTGCCTTCAAAGCCATTCCCAAAGGTCAGTATGAGGCAGGTGATGCCCTTGGATTTCATCGGGCGCGAACCATGCGGCTTATCATCGTGCCGCAACTCGTACGTATTTCCTTGCCAAATCTCGGGAACCTCTGGATGAACCTGCTGAAGGATACGTCTTACGTGTCCATCATCGGCCTTGCCGACATCATCAGGCAGACGGGGATTGCCGTTCGTGCCACCAAGGCACCTTTCACCTTCTATTCCATCGCTTGCCTGTTTTATCTGACACTGGCCGTCATCTCTTCCGTCGGCCTCTTCTATCTCGATCGATGGGCTAAACGCGCGGAGGTCCATCGATGAGCCATGCCGAAGTTCTGATCGCCGCGCGACCGGCACCGCCGGAGACGGTCAGGAAACTGTCCAAAGCGCGCATTGCCGGTTATTTCTTTTTGACCCTCTGGGCCATTCTCGGTATTTCGCTGCTGGCGATGATCGTCTTCGGCTGGGACGTCGACAAGCTCGAAACCTACGGCCCGAGGCTTCTGCATGGCCTGGGCATTACGATCAAACTGGTCGCCACATCCTTCATCCTCGGCGCCATCCTCTCGATACCGCTCGCTTTCGCCCGTATGTCGAGCAATAAATTTCTAAGCACGCTGACCTATTGCTATGTCTATCTGTTTCGCGGCACGCCGCTGCTGGCCCAGATTTTCATGGTCTATTACGGTTTCCCGAGCTTCCGCTGGTTGCTGGAAGACATAGGTCTCTGGTGGTTCTTCAAGGATCCCTTCTATTGCGGCGTCTTCGCCATGACACTGAACACGGCCGCCTATCAGACGGAAATCGTCCGAGGCGCCATTCAGAGCGTGCCGAGGGGCCAGCGGGAAGCCGCCAGCGCGCTTGGTATCCATACCTGGATCGCCTTCCGCAAGATTATCATTCCCCAGGCGCTCATCGTGGCGCTCCGCCCTTACGGCAATGAGATCATCCTCCTGATCAAGAGCTCGGCCACCGTCTCCATCATCACCGTCTACGACCTGATGGGCGAGACCCGCTATGCCTTCTCACGCACCTATGATTACCAGATCTATCTCTGGGCAGCGATTTTCTACCTCGTGATCGTCGAACTCATGCGGAATGGCTGGGCACGGATGGAAGGCCGGCTGACGCGGCATCTCAAGCGCTGATCTCGCCAAGGCTGCGCCCAGGCGCAACCTTGGCAGCACTCCCACATAGATGCTGCTAACACATTGATTTCTGTGAATAAATTTGGTTCATGACATTTTTGTAAAGCTTGAGTTTACCATCTGCTGTTTCCATATTTGAGTGACCATGAGTCACGAAAAAATGGGAACGGAAAGAGAAAGCTCATGCATAACGACATGCAAAAGCAGTTGCAGGGTTATGGGTTGACCACGGCGCAGATCTTCTACCGCCTGCCCGATCATCCGCAATTCCTGCAGACCTATATCTGGCAGGACTATGATCTCGCCCCGAACTTCCCGGAAATGCGCGGCTTCCTGAAATTCTGGCAGGAAACGCTGGATGGCCCGCTGCATTCCGTGCGCTATGTCCATCGCAAGCTGATTTCAGCAACCGAATGGCGGGCGCTAAAAGGAGAATTCATTCTGCACTAAGCAGCCGGATCGCCTGGACGACGTTGCGATCGGCTGTGCCGCCGTCAGACATGCGCCTCGCCATGGATGAAATCCCCGTCGTCCGGCCCGCGACGGAGCGCGCCGTAGAGGACAAAGGCATAGAATACCGCGACGAGGATGATGACCGCTTCGCCGGGCATCGGTCCGAGTGCCGCATTGTCGATAATATAGCTCCACGAATGCGCCATCTCTTGCACGCCACCATTCGTCTGGAGTCTCGGTGTCGAAATCTTCAATATCCAAGCAAGGAGCAGGATCGCATACATCCAGCAGTAATTGCGCCTTAACCGCCGCTGCGCCGCCTCTGCATAGCTGAGTAAAAGCCGCGGAGACCGAAGGCTGGCCGCGATCGGCAGCGCCCAATCGGAACTGAGTTCGGCCTGCGGCGCCAGAATCTGGGCGAAATAGTGCCGCTCCAATTGCCGCACCCGCGAGCGGTAGACATCGAAGAAGCGATATCGCCGCGCCTCGATCATCAGCAGCAGGGTGATCAGCATCATGCCGAATAGCAAAACACCGTGATGCGATGTCGGTGTCGACAGCGACACGGACAGTAGAGCCGCAACCACCGTGATCGCCCAGTTCGATGTCCGGTCGATGCGATCCCGCCAACTCGTCATCCTCCCCAATTCACCCCGATAATAATGGGTCAGCGTATTGGTGACTTCAGCCGACGTCGACGGCAAGGAGGGGCGGCCGCGCTCCGCCGGGCCGCTTGTCGGGTTCGGTGCGGTGAGTTCATTGCCCATGGTGGTTCCTCCCTTATTTTTTGTCCGGATAGCGCCCTCCCCAAGCCGCCTATGCCGAAGGTCATATTCTGCGCCTGCACGGCAAGCATTGCAAAAGCCGATCAGGCATCTTAATGCCTGCGTGACAAAAGGAAGGGCCTGCAACCATGGCAAAGAAGAAGATCGACGAAGACGCTCTGGCGGAAGCCTATAATCGGGCATTGGCGCTGGAGAAGGCCGGCGATATCGACGCTGCGGTGCAGGCCTACGAGCATGTTCTGGCTCTCGACCCGGAGGATCATGGCGGCGCAGCCGTGCGCATCGCCTCGATGGGACGCGGCGAAACGCCGGTCAAGGCGCCTGATGCCTATGTCGAGACGCTCTTCGATCAGCATGCCGAGGTTTTCGAGGATGTGCTGGTGGAGCAGCTCGGCTACCACGTCCCGGTTCTTGTGCGCCAGCGCCTGCAGGCGCTTGGTCTCGGCCCCTTCAAGCGCATGCTCGATCTCGGCTGCGGCACGGGCCTGACGGGTGGCACGTTGCGCGATATCGTCGAGGATATCACCGGCATCGACATTTCCGAGAACATGGTCGAAGTCGCCCATGAGAAGGACATCTACGAGACGCTCTTCGTCGCTGAGGTCGAGGATTTCCTTGACGATAACGATGAGGATGCCTTCGATCTCATCACCGCGACGGATGTCCTACCCTATCTCGGCGCCCTGGAACCGCTCTTTTTTGGCGCAGCCGAAAACATGACGCCAGGTGGCCTCTTCATCTTCTCTTCGGAGACCCTGCCTGAGGCGACCATGGCTGGACGTCCCTATATGGTCGGCCCGCATCAGCGCTTCGCCCATTCGGAAGCCTATGTACGCGAGCGGCTGACTGCGACGGGTTTCGAACTCGTCGAAATCACCGACATCAACGTCCGCATGGAAGATGGCCAGCCAACGCCCGGCCATCTGGTCATTGCCCGTCGTCTCGCCGATTGAAGCGAAATACATCACGCCGAAAATAGTTATCCATTTGGATAACTATTTCCTTGCGCGGCGACCAGCAACCGGATACTTAGCCATTCGGGTAAGTATCAGCTCGGAAGGTTGTCGCATGTCCCTTATTCTCTATCAGCATCCGCTCGCCTCGTTCTGCCACAAGGTCTTGATGGCGCTTTATGAGAACGGAACACCCTTCGAAAGCCGCATCATCGATCTCGGCAATGCGGAATCGCGTGCCTCGCTGGTGCGCCTCTGGCCTCTCGCCAAGTTTCCAGTCCTGCGCGATGAAGCACTCGACAGCACCGTTCCGGAGACCAGTATCATCATCGAATATCTCGACCGGCATTATCCCGGCGCAACGCAGCTGTTGCCGACCGAACTTTCGGATGCCCTGTGCGTCAGGCTCTGGGATCGCTTCTTCGATCTCTATGTGCAGGAGCCGATGCAAGCGATCGTCGCGGACGTCCGCCGCACAGACGAGAATCGCAGCCCGCAAAGCGTCGGCGACGCCGAGACATTACTGCGCACCGCCTACGGCATGATCGAAAAGCAGCTGGACGGAAAGATTTGGATCACCGGCGACAGCCTGACCATGGCGGATTGCGCCGCCGCGCCAGCTCTGTTCTACGCTGAAACCCTTGTCCCCTTCGCCAAAGAGCATGGTCGGCTGAGAGCTTATTATCAACGCCTTATCGAGCGCCCGTCTTTCGCCCGCGTGCTGCAGGAAGCAATGCCTTATTTCCATATGTACCCCTATAGTGACAAGCTGCCGGCGCAGTTCCGGCCGGAAAAGCCGCATGCTTGAGGAAACACAGGCACTCGACCGGATGTTCCAAGCCCTGTCCGACCAGAGCCGGCGCGGCATGATCGACAGGCTCGGACGTGGACCGGCCTCGGTCACGGAACTGGCACAGCCGCTCGACATGGCGCTGCCGACCGTGATGAAACATCTGCAGGTGCTGGAGACGAGCGGACTGGTACTATCTGAAAAGACCGGCCGGGTGCGCACCTATCACCTGCGCAAGGAAGCGCTGGCAGCTGTCGAGCGCTGGATTGCCGAGCGCAAGGCGTCCTGGAACAGGACCTTCGACCGGCTCGACCTCTTTCTCGCTGATACATCGACGGAGACGACAGACGAATGAGCATCAGATCGACAGACCATACGACCATCACCATAGAGCGTTATTTCAAGGCGCCCCTGCCGAAGGTTTTCAATGCCTGGGCAATCCCCGAACAGAAGCAGCGATGGTTTGCCTGTCACGGCGAATGGAAGCAGCTGGATTTCCAGCTCGATTTCCGCACTGGCGGCAGCGAAAGCAACCGTACTGCCTCCACGGATGGCGTCGTGCATGCCTATCAGGCGCGCTATATCGACGTCGTCCAGAACGAGCGCTTCATCTATGCCTTTGACATGATGCTCGACGACGTCAGGATTTCCGTGTCGCTCGCAACTGTCAATTTTGCCTCAGAACCCGGCGGCACGAAAATGACCTTCGTCGAGCAGGTCGTTTTCCTCGACGGCTATAGCGACAATGGCTCGCGCTTCATGGGCACGGAAATCGGCTTTGACAACCTCAGGCTCTACGTCGAGGGGAACGATAGCAGGCCGAATTAACCCCGTGCGTCACCAAGGATCGCCGCCAGCAGCTGCCCTTCGAGCTCTGCCAGCGCCGGATTGCCATGGCGGCGCGGATGCGGATAGGGAATGGCAAGATCGAGCACGATCCTGCCCTCGTCCAGCACCACGACGCGATCGGCCAGATGCACGGCTTCGCTGACGTCGTGGGTAACAAGCACGGCGGTAAAGCCCAATTCACGCCAGACGCGGTTCAGCAATTCCTGCATGCTGATGCGGGTCAAAGCATCCAGCGCACCGAGCGGTTCATCGAGCGCGAGGATACCGGGCTTGCTGACAAGCGCACGGGCCAGCGCCACGCGCTGCTTCTGTCCGCCGGAAAGGCTGGACGGCCATTCGCCGGCCTTCTCGGCCAGCTGCACCTCGGAAAGAACGGCGGCCGTTTCCTTGCGTGAAATATCCTGCGGGACGCCCTCGCCCAGACCTACCGCAACATTGTCGGCGACAGAAAGCCAAGGCAGCAAACGCGGCTCCTGAAACACGATGCGCGTATTCGGTTGCGCGTCACTGCGGTCGGCTGCCTCAAAGCGCAAATGGCCCGCACTCGGCTCTTCCAGCCCCATAAGGATGCGCAGCAGCGTGCTCTTGCCGCAGCCGCTCTTGCCGATGACGGCGACGAACTGGCCGGCGGGAATATCGAGATCGATGCCACGCAGGACGCGGTTGTTGCCGAAACTCTTCTCCAGACCCTTGATATGGATGGCTGCGGCGCCCGTAACTTGGGAGGCGACATTTTTGGCTTCCGCCCGCGGGCGATCGAGTGTGTTGACGCTCATGGGAAGCTCCTCAATTCTGGTAGGCCGGGTTCCAGCGCAAGGCCCTGCGCTCGATCGTCCGGGCGACGACATCGGCGAGCTTGCCGAGGATGGCGTAGATGACCAGCGTCAGCACCACGACATCTGTCATGCCGAACTCGCGGGCATTGTTGGCCATGTAGCCGATGCCCGATGATGCCGCGATCGATTCAGCCACAATCAGCGTCAGCCACATGATGCCGAGGGCGAAACGCAAGCCGACGAGAATGGACGGAAGCGCGCCGGGAAAGATGACCTTCCGGAACAACGTCCAGCTGCTCATGCCATAGACCCGGCCCATCTCGATCAGCCCGCGATCGACATTGCGCACGCCGTGATAGGTGTTGAGGTAGATCGGGAACAGCACGCCGAGCGCCGTCAGGAAGAGCTTGGATTCTTCGCCGATCCCGAACCAGAGGATGACGAGCGGCACCATGGCAAGGTGCGGAATGGTGCGCAGCATCTGCAGCGTCGTATCCGTCAGCTGTTCAGACAGCCGCGAGACACCATTGGCGATACCGAGCAGAAAGCCTATCGAGCCGCCGACCAGCAGGCCGGCGAAAGCGCGGCCGGCGCTGACGAGGATATTGTTCGGCAGCTGCCCGGAGATCGTGGTTTGCCAGAAGGCGATCACAACCGCCGCCGGCGACGGCATGATACGGGTGGAGATCCATCCAAGCGACGAGCCCAGCTGCCATCCCGCGATGACGACGATCGGCAGCAGGAACGGCAGAAATCTCTGGAACGAGATGCCTTGCCGCGCGACCCTGGCCTGGCGCGCGCGCCGTTCCGAGGCCACGCGGACGAAGGACGTGTCGAATGCCGACATGGGAATCTCCCTTTTGAGCTGGCGTTACGAGCCGGAAACGACCTTGAGATTGCCGCCATGGCTGCCGCCGGCGAAAATCTGCTTGGCGCCGAATTCGTTGCGGAACCCGGCACGCTGCTCGTCACGCTTCAATCCCAGTTCAGGGAAGAGAAGCTCTGCAACACGATAGGCTTCCTCCAGATGCGGATAGCCCGAGCCGATCACGGTTTCGATACCGAGCTCCTGATATTCCCGCAGCCTCGCGGCAACCGTCTTCGGCGAACCCACAAGCGCCGTACCCGCACCGGCGCGAACCAGCCCGACGCCGGCCCAGAGGTTGGGCGACACTTCGAGCTTGTCGCGGCGACCGCCGTGCAGCGCGGCCATGCGCTTCTGGCCAACGGAATCGGACTGGTTGACGAATTGCTCCTGCGCTTCGCGGATCGTCTCGTCGTCGAGTTTGGAAATCAGCTTGTCGGCCGCAGCCCATGCTTCTTCGTCCGTCTCGCGAACGATGAAGTGAAGGCGAATGCCGAAGCTGACTTCGCGTCCCCGTTTGGCAGCGGCCGCCCGCACCTTTGCAATTTTCTCGGCGACCTGTGCCGGCGGTTCGCCCCAGGTCAGATACTTGTCGACGCGACCGACTGAGAATTCGATGCCGGCATCGGAAGAACCGCCGAAATAGAGCGGCGGGCGCGGCGCCTGCACCGGCGGCAACCCGAGCCTTGCATTGGTGGCCTTGATATACTTGCCCTCGAAAGTGGACGATCCCGTCTCCAGGAGCTCTTCCCAGACATGGAAGAATTCATCGGCATGGGCGTAGCGCTCGTCATGCTCCAGATGAATGCCGTCACCGGCCAGCTCTGCCGGGCTGCCGCCTACGACGATGTTGAGCAACACGCGGCCATTCGAGACACGATCGAGCGTCGAGGCGAGACGGGCATAATAGGCGGGCGACGCCGTACCCGGGCGGATCGCCACCAGGAACTTCAGCTTTTGCGTATGTGCCGAAAGAGCTGCAGCGGTGACGAAAGATTCTTCGCAGGAAACGCCAGTCGGCAAAAGCACGCCCGTATAGCCCAGCCGGTCGACCGCCTGCGCGATCTGCTGGAGATAGCCGATCTCCGGGCCGCGGTTGAGGTCGGCCGTTCCCAGATAGGTGCCGTCACCGGAGGTCGGAATGAACCAAAGGAAATCGATGGGTTTTGCGGTCGCGGTCATGAAGCTTTCCTGCTTTCTGGATGCGCGTGGTCGGGAGCCACCTCCCGATGTTCGATCCGGATAGTGGCATAGACCAGGGATTATATCGACAATATGGATTTTCTAATCGCCTGTATCTGGCGAAATATTTTTGCTGATAAAGCCTACGCCCGTAGTGTTTGGGGCGCAGGCGATATCCGCGTATCTTGTCAGCCTCAGCTCGCCTTCGGCCGCCAGACGATGTCCGTGACGTTGAGCTTCTTGGGAACGATGCCAAGATTGTAGAACTCGTCAGCCAGCCCCTGCTGATAGGCGATCGCCGCATCTGTAATGGTTGAGACGCCGCCAAGATTCGCACCCGGACGCGTCAGCACCACCCGCGTCACCTCGGCCGGCACGCCGGTGATTTCGGACATGGCCTTAACGGTGTTGTCCAAATCCGATTGCGCCGCCGCCCCCACCTTGGCCAGTTCGTCGATGACGTCGATAATCACCTGCGGATTATTCTTGGTGAAATCGCCGTTCGCCAGGAAATAGCTGAAGGAATCGACGATGCCCCGCGCAGTCGCGAGGATGCGTGTATCCGGATCAGCCTCTGCAATGGCGAGATAGGGATCCCAGATCGACCAGGCGTCGATCGCGCCCGTCTTGAACGCAGCGGACGCATCCGGCGGCGCGAGATCGAGCGGCTGGACATCGCTGATACCAAGCCCGCCTTTGCGAAGCGCCTTAACGGCGACGTTGTGGGCGCTGGAGCCGCGCTTGAAGGCAAGCTTCTTTCCCTTGAGATCGGCAAGCGTCTGGATCGGCGAATCCTTGCGCACGAGAATGGCGGAGCTTTCGGGGCTGCCGGTGTAAATGCCGACATACAGCAGATTGCCGTTGGCGGCCTGCGCAAACAGCGGCGGCACGTCGCCCGTCGCGCCGAAATCGAGAGCACCGGCGCCGAGAGCTTCAAGTAGCGGCGGACCGGATGTGAATTCCGACCATTCCACGGATATGCCGCGATCGGAAAGTCGCTTTTCCAGCGCCCCTTCGCGCTTCGCCAATGCCAATACGCTGTTCTTCTGCCAGCCGATCCGAAGCGTCGTGGCTGCGGCCGCACGTGACTGTCGAACGGAAGGTAAAGCGAAAGCTGCCGCCGTCGCACCGAGAAGGCCGAGTGTCTGTCTGCGCGAAATCATCGAAGATCCCTTTTCATAAGGCCTCGGCGCTTCCGCGGCCATCGGCTCGTTGTCGATGGCTTAAGATCGCAAATCCATAGATTATATCGACAAAGGAAATTATGAAAATTCGCAATGAAAGCGAAATTTCATTCTAATAAATGAACAAATTGGAAATGAGATTTCAAATCATATGCCATGGCGACAAGTTGCCCGACAAATCGGTCTTTCGTCTCTCTGGCCTTTCGGCTAAGCCTTCGAAACAAATTCGGTCACGGAGTTATGAAATGGCAAAGGTCTCGTTCATCGGCATGGGCGTCATGGGCTATCCCATGGCCGGACATTTGAAGGTCAAGGGTGGGCATGACGTCACCGTCTATAACCGCACCACCGCCAAGGCCGAGGAATGGGCCAAACAATATGACGGCAAGTTCGCCCCTACCCCAGCTCAGGCCGCTGAAGGTGCCGATTTCGTCTTCACCTGCGTCGGCAATGACGACGACCTGCGCTCGGTGACGACAGGCGAGAACGGCGTCCTTTCAACCATGAAGGCGGGCTCGGTGCTCATTGACAACACGACGGCGAGCGCTGAAGTCGCCCGCGAACTCTACGCCGCCGCAAAGGAAAAAGGCGTCGACTTCATCGACGCCCCGGTTTCCGGCGGACAGGCAGGCGCGGAAAACGGCGTGCTAACCGTCATGTGCGGCGGTGATGAAGCCGTGTTCGAAAAGGCCCGCCCCGTCATCGACGCCTATGCGCGCATGGTCGGCCTGATGGGACCTGTCGGCGCGGGACAACTGACCAAGATGATTAACCAGATCTGCATCGCAGGCATCGTTCAGGGTCTGGCAGAAGGCATTCACTTCGGCAAGCAGGCCGGCCTCGATATCGAGAAGGTCGTTGAGGTCATTTCCAAGGGTGCAGCCGGCTCCTGGCAGATGGAGAACCGACACAAGACCATGATTTCAGGCAAATATGATTTCGGCTTCGCAGTGGACTGGATGCGCAAGGATCTCAGCATCGTGCTCGAGGAAGCCCGCCGCAACAAAGCCAAGCTGCCGCTCACGGCCCTCGTCGATCAGTTCTACGGCGACGTCCAGGCGATGGGAGGCAATCGCTGGGATACCTCCTCGCTGCTCGCGCGCCTGGACAAGAAGTAAAGGGCCGCAGCGAAATCAGCGGCTTCTTCTGAGCGCCTCTTCAAAACGGCGCTCAGTTCATGTCAGTCCTCGTTGGACTTGGCATTTTCCAGCAGCATGTAATCGAGCGGCAGTTCCGTCGAGTACTTGATCTGCTCCATCGCGAAAGCCGAGGAGACGTCTCGGATTTCGATCTTGGCGATCATGCGCTTGTAGAAAGCGTCATAGGCAGCGATATCCGGAACGACGACGCGCAGAAGATAGTCGACATCGCCGCTCATGCGATAGAATTCCACCACTTCCGGGAAATCAGCGATCACTTCCGAAAAGCGCTTCAGCCATTCGATGGAGTGGCTGTTGGTGCGGATGGACACGAAAACCGTGACCTTCGTGTTGACCTTTTCCGGATCGAGCAAGGCCACGCGACGGCGAATGACGCCATCCTCTTCCATCTTCTGGATGCGGCGCCAGCAGGGCGTCGTCGAGAGACCGACCTTCTTGGCAAGATCGGCTACGGCCAGAGTGGAATCCTCCTGCAGCAGGCGCAGGATTTTGCGGTCAAGACGGTCCATTTAAAGCATCCCTTCGAATTATATTCTCTCTATAGCTTATTTTTAGCGATAGAAAAGAAACTTTTTCTCAAGGAAGCAGACTTTTCACACGTTGTTGCAAAACGGGAAGCAACTCGGCCTCGAACCAGGGGTTTCGTTTCAGCCAGCCGCTGTTGCGCCAACTTGGATGCGGCAATGGCAGGACGGACGGCGACCGGTTGGTTAGAAGGTAACGCCGCCACTGCGCGACCGTCTCGGTCATCGACCCCATGCGCTCTGCCCCAAGATGCCAGGCCTGAGCATATTGACCGATCGTCAGGATCAATTCGATCTGCGGCATCGCATCCATTGCCCGCTGCCGCCACAACGGCGCACACTCCTTGCGCGGCGGCAGATCGCTTCCCGCCTTGTCATAGCCCGGAAAGCAGAAGCCCATGCCCATTATGGCGAAATGGTCCGGATTGTAGAAACTCTCGCGATCCACGGCGAGCCACTGACGCAAACGGTCACCCGAGGCATCGTTGAATGGCAGGCCGCTCTCGTGAACGCGCAATCCCGGCGCCTGCCCTGCGATGAGTATCCGCGCAGTCGACGATAGTGTCGCAACCGGACGTGGCTCATGTGGCAGGCGATCCGCCTCGCCTTTCGCCGGTGTATCCCGACAGAGACGACAGGCCGCAATCGCGGAACGCAGGATCTGCAATTTGCTCTCCTGCTTCATGGGCTGCTCCATCCGACAAGCTGGCGTAAATAGCCGAACAATCCGGCAATCGGATCGTTGTCACCAGCCATACGCTCCTCGCGCCGATAGTCGCTCGGCCTCTCGAAATCACTGGCCCAAAGCCCGGCTTTCGCCTGCCGTGCGCTCCGTTCCTCGCTCGCATAGGCACCATAGGAAACCGCCATGCCGTTGCGAACCATCGCGGCGTTGATATCGAGATCGCCGGTGACGCATGTCACCAGCAGGCGACCATAGCGATCCCTCTCCCATCCCCGGCATTCGGGCGCTCCGGTCTTAATCATTGTGGCAAGCGCCTTGCGTGCTTCTTCGCCGCAGGCCCAATCCGCGCCACTGCGCTGGCAGTGCTGCCGATATTCGGGAGCATCGATGCCTTTCAGCCTCAAGCGTTCGCCGTTGGCGGAAAGCGTGTCGCCATCGACGACATAAAACTTGCCGTTTTGAACGATTTCCGGTCGATTGTTCATCTTCAACGCGAACAATGCAAGAATGACAAGCAGCGCGAAAGTGACCACGCCGTCACGAAACAGGCGGCGCGACCGCATCACGTTGTTGCCTCCTTTAAGAACAAATCCTTGGCGAAGATGGCAAACAAATCATTTCGGCGCAGCATCTTCTTAAGATTTGAAGGCTAGTGTGTAGCCTCAGGCAGGCCAAGTTTCAATGTAACCATGAGCACCGGCGTCAGCACATCGACAGATAAAAACATTGTCGACCGATCGCGCAGTCACCGTAACCGGGCTGTGTCGAAGGCCGTGCGGCAAACGCGCGAACGCCTGCAAAGCGGCCATAGCCGCAATTTCGACCGCGAACTGATGATGATGCACATCGACACCTTACGGCAGAGTGCTGCCGTCGTGCCGATCTTCGTTATCGTGGTCGCCGTCCTCGGCGTCTACCTCACACATGATGCCGGCATTCTCTTCTGGACCATTCCGATCCTGACGGCCCATGCTATCAACATGCTGATCGGACGGCGCGCCAAGAAGCAGGAAATGTCGGCCGAAAGCGCCAGAAAGTGGCGACAGCTGCTCTTGCTGGGGCAATTGCTCGTCGGCTTCTGCTGGGCGCTCTTCACGATGCAAAATTGTGCGACCTGCGGTGGCGACAGTTTTGCCTTCTACAAAGGGACGACGCTGCTTGCGGCGATCTGCATCACGGCCATGTCCAGCTTCATGTTGCCGCGGGCTGTTCCATTTTCCTTCGCACCGGCGACCGTCGCACTGGCCGTGGCCGCGATCCTCACGCGAAGACCCTCCGATATCGCCCTCACTGCGGCCATTTCGGTTGCCGTGATATTCTTCAGCTTCATCACCAACCGCATGTATCAATCGAACCTGAAGATCCTCTCCTTCCAATCGGAGAAGGACGATCTGATTGCCGAGCTGGAAGTCGCGAAGTCGATGTCGGATGAAGCGCGCCGGCGTGCCGAGGAAGCAAACCTTGCCAAATCGCGCTTTCTTGCTTCCATGTCGCATGAGCTTAGAACGCCGCTGAATGCGATCCTCGGCTTTTCCGAGGTCATGTCGGCGGAGGTCATGGGGCCGCTCAACAATCCGACCTATCGCGAATACACCAGTGATATTCATCGATCCGGCCAGCACCTGCTCAACCTGATCAACGAAATCCTCGATCTCTCGCGCATCGAGGCCGGCAAATACGAGCTGAACGAGGAAGCGATTTCCCTCCTCGATATTGCTGAGGATTGCATCGGCATGGTGCAGTTGCGCGCCCGCGCCAAAAACATTTCGATCTCATCGCAATTCGAAGCGCAGCTGCCCTCGGTCTGGGCCGATGAGAAATCGATGCGCCAGGTGATCCTTAATCTCCTGTCGAATGCGGTGAAATTCACGCCGCAAGGCGGCGAGATCAGCGTCAAGGTTGGCTGGACGGCCGGCGGCGGCGAATATGTCGCGATCAAGGACAACGGCCCGGGCATTCCCGAAGAGGAGATCCCGATCGTCCTGTCCGCCTTCGGCCAGGGCTCCATCGCCATCAAGAGCGCCGAACAGGGTACGGGCCTCGGCCTGCCGATCGTACAGGCCATTCTCGCCAAGCATGACGGTCAGTTCATGCTGAAATCAAAGCTGCGGGAAGGCACGGAGGTCATTGCCATATTGCCGCCCAAGCGCGTGCTGCAAAGCCTGCCGGCGGTCGAGGATGCGCCGCTCGCCGAACGACGCAAGAAGAGCTTCGCTTAAACGCGGCTCGGGTCCGCTAGACGCGCCAGCTTTTCACGGCATCTCTGAACCGTGCTATCTCTTTGTTGTCTTGCGATTCCGGACGGAAGACCGCTACGCACTTTTCCTGGAATTGCTTTAGCGAAACAGCAGATGGCTGCCGATGACATAAAGAAGGTAGATGCCGGACGCGACCAGCATGCAGAGAACGGCAAACGAGCCGAGGTCCTTGGCATGTTTGCCGACATTGGAAATCTCCGGCGAGATCCGGTCGATCACCTCTTCCACCGCCGTATTCATGGCCTCAACTGCGAAGACGGCGAGGAACAACACCATGGCGATGACAATCTCGCCGATGGTCGCGCCGACCGCAATCAACAGGATCAGTCCCACCCCGGCAAAAAGCAGCTCCTGGCGAAAGGCCGATTCCTGCAACAGCCGCTGAAATCCGCCCCAGGAGTAGCCTGCAGCGGCGAAAAAATGCCGAATTCCGGTCTCCTTGTTGACCGCAGATTTTGAAAACTCAGCCATTCGCGCTCCGCCCGTAGTGTCCCGGTTGCAATCTGGATGCCTTGCGAATACCGCCTCACCGTGGGCGAAGCAAGGCGACGCCGCTCGCCGCCTTCAAAATTCATTGCAGATTTATGACGAGAAACCGATCATCTACAGGAAATTGAGCGGCGAAACGCTTATTTCAACGTCTCGCCGCCGCCAAGTTTTCAGTGCTTGTTCGCAACCCCGGCGCTTTCGAAGGTCGCCATGCCCGAATGGCAGGCGGCTGCAGCCTTGACGATGCCGGCCGCCAGTGCAGCCCCCGTACCTTCGCCAAGCCGCATGCCGAGCGCCAGAAGCGGTGTCTTTCCGAGCTTCTCGATGGAGCGAAGATGACCTGGCTCGGCCGAGACGTGCCCGATCAGGCAATGGTCGAGCGCAGAGGGATTGGCGGCCTTGAGAATGGAAGCGGCAGCCGTCGCGACATAACCGTCAATGATAACAGGGATCCGCTCCATGCGTGCGGCGAGAATGGCGCCGGCCATCGCCGCGATCTCGCGGCCGCCGAGGCGGCGCAGGATTTCCAGCGGATCGTTGAGATGATCGCGATGCAGCGCCATCGCCTTCTCGACGGCAGCGATCTTGCGCTTCAGCATCTCACCTTCCGAGCCGGTGCCTGGGCCAACCCAGTCTTCGGCCTTGCCGCCATAGAGCGCGTAATGAATGGCCGCGGCGATCGTGGTGTTGCCGATGCCCATTTCGCCGATGCAGAGCAGGTCGGTACCGCCGGCAATCGCCTCCATGCCAAAGGCCATGGTCGCGGCACAGTCGCGCTCGCTCAATGCCGGTTCTTCGGTGATATCGCCTGTCGGAAAATCGAGGGCGAGGTCGAAGACCTTGAGGCCGAGATCGTAGGCAACGCAAATCTGGTTGATCGCGGCTCCGCCGGCTGCGAAGTTTTCCACCATCTGCTGGGTTACGGAAGGCGGAAACGGCGTAATTCCCTGCTTGGTGACGCCGTGATTGCCGGCAAAGATCGCCACCAGCGGCCGGGTCACGGCCGGCGCACGACCGGTCCAGGCGGCCAGCCAGAAAGCGATTTCCTCCAGTCTTCCAAGCGCGCCCGGCGGCTTGGTGAGCTGCGCATCACGTTCGCGCGCGGCCACGAGCGCCCGGGCATCCGGGCCTGGAAGGTCGCGCAGCAATGCGCGGAAATCGTCGAATGGGAGGCCGCTGACGCTCATGAATGCGTTCCTTGTCTTTTGGTCTCAAATCGGGTTCTTTGCGTGCGACTCTATTAGTCCTGGGAATCGGTGCGAACAACTCCAAAAGCGCCCGATGCTGTCGCGCGTATGGCGGGGAGAGGAAGAAATGCGGGAATATATGCGTGACATCGCGCGCGCCGTCGCTTTCTTGAGCCGCCTTCCCGTGCCGTCGTCCTTCTTCGAAGGCCATGACGGCAAGCTCTCGCGCGTTTCACGCGCTTTTCCCGTTGCTGGCTTGCTGATTGCCCTGCCCTCGGCGCTGACGTTCAGCGTGCTACTCGCCCTCAGCGCCGATCCGTTGATGGCCGCATTGCTGGCGCTTGCCGTGCAGACGATCCTGACCGGCGCCCTCCATGAAGACGGGCTCAGCGACACGGCGGACGGATTGGGCGGCGGCAAGGACCGCGAGCGCGCGCTCGAAATCATGAAGGATAGCCGCATCGGCACGTTTGGGGCGGCAGCGTTGATATTGTCGTTCGGATTGCGGGCGGCGGCACTTGCCGCTATCGCCCGGCATCTGCCGCCTGAGGACGCCGCTGTCGCAATTCTCGCCGCGGCCACCTTGAGCCGCGGTGCCATGGTCTGGCATTGGTACGCCCTGCCATCCGCGAAACCGGATGGGATCGCGGCATCGGCAGGCAAGCCGGATGGCGATGCCATGCAGCTGGCGCTGATTGCGACATTGGGCCTCGCGATACTGCTCGTCGGTCCCGCCATGGGCGTTCCGGCGTTGGTTGGCTGCCTTCTCACGACGAGCGTCGCGACATTTCTTGCCACAAGATATGTCCGTCAGAAAGTGACCGGCCATACGGGCGATACGATCGGCGCGACGCAGCAGATTTGCGAGATCGCTTCCCTCTGTACCCTTGCCATGTGCATTTGAAGCATCGATATATGATCCCATGCTGACACCTTGCATCCTCGTCTGTTCCATCGACCAGAATACCGGCTATTGCTTCGGCTGCGGCCGCACATCGGCCGAAATCGGCGCGTGGATGAGCTATAGCGACGACGAGCGCCGTCAGATCATGGAAGTGCTTCCGGAGCGTCTGACCAAGGTCGAGCGCAAGCCGCGCCGGGAGACTCGCCGCCAAAGGATGGCACGGGAGCGCAGCGCCGTATGAACCGCCTGAACATCGTTCTCGCCATTCTCGGCATCGGCCTCGCACTGCTCATCTTCAACAATAACACCGGCTCCACCTTCGGCATGCGCAACGACGACTTCGCCCGTGTCGTCTATCTCCTGCCGATCGCTCTGATGATGAGCGCCGCGGTGTGGGCGAGCCGGCATACGGTCAGCCAGTCGATCCGCAATCTGCTGATCTGGTTCGTCATCATCATGGCGCTCGCGACCGCCTATATCTATCGCTACGATGCCCAACAGGTCGGCAATCGCGTCTTCGCCGGCCTTATGCCCGGCCACGCCGTTGTCGTCACGACGAGCGAAGGCGGTCAGGAAGTCATCCTTCACAAGCGCTCGAACGGGCATTTCGAAGCACGGGTCATGATCAATGGCCAGCCGATCGACATGCTGATCGACACCGGCGCCAGCACCATCGCCTTATCGCAGGAGGACGCCGAGCGCGTCGGCATCATCCCGGAAAACCTCACCTATTCGCAGACAGTGTTGACCGCCAACGGCCGCGCCAGGGCGGCTCCCGTGGAACTCGGCTCTGTGGCAATCGGCCCGATCAAGCGCAGGGATGTCGAGGCGAGCGTGGCCGAAGCGGGCAAGCTCGATCAGAGCCTGCTCGGGATGAGCTTTCTCGAAACCCTGGGGTCGATGCAGATGCAAACCGACGAGCTTCGGCTGCGTGATTGATGAACCGAACGCGATAGTTCGGTTGGGAGCGAAGCATTCGCCGGTCTCTTCGCTCTAAAAGACGGCATGTCCAAACCCTATAAGAGTGAATACGATGACGCCGGCAAGACCTAACCTGACGACCGAACTGCTTCTCCTCCTCGCCCTCGCCACCTGCTGGGGTGCCTCCTACACCTTCATCCGCATCGGCGTAGCAACCATCCCGCCGATCACGCTGATCGCCGCCCGCACCTTGATCGCCGGCCTTGTTCTGCTTGCGATCATTCGCTGGCGTGGTCTGAATCTGCCGCGCGACGCCGCCACCTGGAAGCGCTTCCTCATTCAATCCTGCCTCAACAGCGCCATCCCTTTCACGCTGATCGCCTGGGCGGAACAGACTGTCGATGCCGGCCTTGCGACCATATTGAATTCCACGACGCCGATTTTCGCCTTTCTGATTGCCGCCTTCGTGTTGCGCAGCGAACCGTTGACCGGCCGCAAGCTTTTCGGCGTGATTGCTGGCATGGCCGGTATCTGCCTGATCATCGGCCTCGATGCGCTGCATGGAATGGGCCGCCAGCTGCTGCCGCAGCTCGCCGTCGTCGCGGCATCGATCTGCTATGCCTGCGCCGCGCTTTTCGGCCGAAACTTCAAGGGGCTGGACCCGATGATGCCGGCAGCCGGCTCGTTGCTTTGCGGTGCCGCTCTCCTGATCCCGGCAAGCCTGATTGTCGAACATCCCTGGCAGATTGCGCCGTCGACAGCCTCAATCCTGGCACTGCTCGGCCTGTCGGTCGTCTCCACCGCGCTTGCCTTCAGCATCTATTTCCGGCTTATCCAGACCCTCGGCTCGGTCGGCACGACGGCACAAGCCTATCTCCGCGTCCCGATCGGCGTCACCATCGGCGTCGTCTTCCTTGGCGAACCTCTGTCTCCGACCGCAGCCATAGGTCTTGTCTGTGTCGTGGCTGGCGTCATGGCCATGACCATCGCCCCACGCAAGCGGATCGCAGCCGGATGAAATCCCCGTTCATCGGCTTGCATGGGACAATTAGATCAGAACGGACAAGTCGTCCCATGCAAAAATGAAATTGTCGGAACGCCAGACCGGACCCGGATCCGTGTACCGACCGATCAATTGCCCTCCGAGCGCACGATAAAAGGCAATCGCCGATTCATTGCCGACGACCACACCTAGCGCCGCACCCGAATAGCCCATGGATAAAAGTTCCCGCACCAATTCTCGCATCAGACGACGGCCAAGTCCCTGGCGTTTGATGGAAGCATCGATATAGAGCGACTTAATCTCGCCTCGCCCCTCGAATATGGCATCGGACGGCGCGTTGATCGCACCGATACCGACAAGTCGCCCGCCCTGCTCGGCCAAAAGCACGCGCTGATCCCGACGGGGATTTGCGAGTATATCCGCCCACCGCACACGGCGGAAATCCTCGTCGAGAGCCTGATAAATCTCAGCAGACACCAGGTCGCGATAGGTGTCGCACCAGATCGCGCGATGCAGCCTCGCCATCTCGGCGACATCGCTGGCAAGAGCAGGCCTGATCGTAATTTCCATCGTCACCCTACACTCCCCTGGACAGTGCCGCGCAGAGCGCCGACAAGATAGAGCGAGCCCGTCACCAGGATCCAGCCGCCCACCTCCGCAGCTTTCGCGACGGCATGATGAAGCGCTTTCTGCGGGTTGGGCTCGGCTTCGCAGGCCATACCCATCGAGATCGCCAATGCCTCCAGCTCGCTCGCCGCATGGGCGCGGCCCGATCCGGACGCTTCTGTAAAGACCGCATGGGCCACATATCGCGAGAGCACGTTCAAGAAGGCGGGAGCATCCTTGTCGGATGCAAGTGCGACAACCGCGATGCAATCGCCGCTGACGCTGGACGAGCGCGTGATATCGCGCAGGACTGCTTCGATATTGAATGGCACATGCGCGCCATCCATGATGACGGGCAAGCTCTGTCGCCCGCTTCGAAGCGTGGGTGGTAGGGCAAGGTCGAAGCGCTCCATCCGTCCCGGCAGCCGCGCCTTGTCGATAACGGCCGGTTCGAGCAGCCACGCGCCGACCGGCTGCCCTTTTTTGCTCGCTGTCTGCACGCTCTCGCCTTGTCGTCCCAGATGATCGAACACAAGGCCGGCCAGCGAGATATTCGTCTCAGCAATCGTCGCATCTTCGGGAAGATCGGTTCGCAGGACCTGGCAGCCAAGCTCATCGGCACGCTGCTGCAAGACCTTTCCCGCGGCATCGTCGATAGCAAGCGTGGTGGCAAGCGTGGCGCCGGACTTCAATATGCCGACCTTCTCACCCGCGATCGCCTCGCGCGTGACCCCAAGAATTTCGGTATGCTCAAGGCCGATATTAGTCACGATCGCGACTTCGCCGAAGACCACATTCGTTGAATCCAGTCTGCCGCCTAGCCCGACCTCGATGACGGCCCAGTCCAAGCCGACCTCTTTGAACACAAGGAATGCAGCGGCCGTAATCACATCGAACCAGGTCGCGTCTTCACCGGCCGTCGTGGCCTGCTTCGCGCTCTCATAGCTGTCCAGAACCTGCATGATCGCCGCCGCCAGCGCATCATCCTCGACTTCCTGGCCAAGAATACTGACACGCTCGTTCACCCGGTCGACATGCGGCGATGCGTAGCGACCGACGCGCCAGCCGGCCCGCAGTAATCCCGCTTCGAGGAGCGCTGAAACCGATCCCTTGCCCTTGGTGCCGGCAACGTGGATGGCGCGAAAGCTGCGATGCGGATTGCCCAGGCGCTGCATGAGGTCGAGCATCGGCTCAAGACCGACCCGCATCTCCCCGCGCGGCTTGCGCTCCCAGTTGGTCAGCTGGTCGAGCCGGGAGAGTGCTTGGGGCAGCGAGGGATTGAGATGAGCCTGCGACATTGGATGCTTTCCTGGACCATTTTGTTGCGGCTGCAAAAGCCACAGGCCTTCTTAAGCCCGCCAGGCTAGCATCGCCATCAATTTCTCAAACGATATCCTGTCCGGAAAATCCATCCCAGGATGATCAGACAGACGACGAGGAAAAGCGTGATCATGGCAAGGCTCAAGCCAGGATTGACATCTGCGATGCCGTAGAAGCTCCAGCGGAAACCACTGACCAGATATAGGACCGGATTGAGATGGCTGACCGCCTGCCAGAAGGGCGGCAGCATGTTGATCGAATAGAAGCTGCCGCCGAGGAAGGTCAGCGGCGGCACGACCAGCATCGGGATGAGGTTCAGCTGCTCGAAGTTTCCGGCCCAGATGCCGATCATGAAGCCGAATAGGCTGAAGGTGACTGCCGTCAGCACGAAGAACAGGATCATCATGAACGGATGCTCAATCCTGATTTCGACGAAGAAACTTGCCGTGGCGAGAATGATCAGGCCAATCAGCATCCCCTTGGTCGCCGCCGCGCCCACATAACCGAGCACGATCTCGGTCATGGCGACAGGCGCCGACAGTACCTCGTAAATGGTACCGGTGAACTTGGGGAAGTAGATGCCGAAGGAGCCGTTGCTAATGCACTGCCCAAGCAAGGTCAGCATGATCAGGCCGGGCGTGATGAACGCCCCATAGGAAACGCCCTCGACCAGATTGATGCGCGAACCGATCGCGGCACCGAAGACGATGAAATAGAGCGATGTGGAAATGACTGGTGAGACGACGCTCTGCAGCAGAGTGCGGCGCGTGCGGGCCATTTCGAACGAATAGATAGACTTGATCGCTTCGAAGTTCATTTGCCTGTCTCCACCAGCGATACGAAAATATCCTCGAGCGAACTCTGGCGCGTCGAAAGATCCTTGAAGTGAATTCCCTCGGCAGCGAGTTTCGACAGCAGAGCCGCGATGCTCGACTGCTCGTGCTGTGCATCGAAATCATAAATGAGCGTCAGGCCGTTCGGCCCTAGCGAAAGCCCGTTGCCGTCGAGGGACTGCGGTACGGCGTGGAGCGGCTCGTTCAGATCGAGAATGAGCTGCTTGCGGCCCAGCTTGGCCATCAGTGCCTTCTTCTCCTCCACAAGCAGCAGCTCGCCGCCATTGATGACGCCGACGCGATCGGCAGCCTCCTCGGCCTCTTCGATGTAATGCGTCGTCAAAATGATGGTCACGCCGGATGCGCGCAGGCGCTCGACCACATGCCACATGTCCTTGCGCAACGTCACGTCAACACCGGCCGTCGGCTCGTCGAGGAAGAGGATCTCCGGCTCATGCGACAGCGCCTTGGCGATGAGCACGCGCCGCTTCATGCCGCCGGAAAGCTGGCGAAGCATGTTGTCTTTCTTCTCCCAGAGCGAGAGATCGCGCAAGATCCTCTCGATATATTCGGGGTTCGGCTTCTTGCCGTGAAGCCCGCGCGAGAAACTTACCGTATTCCAGACGGTTTCGAACTGATCGGTGGTCAACTCCTGCGGCACGAGACCGATGAGGCTGCGCGTGGCGCGGAAATCGCGCACGACGTCATAACCGCCCACGGTCACAGACCCACCGCTTGGATTGGCAATCCCGCAGACGATGGAAATCAGCGTCGTCTTGCCCGCGCCATTCGGCCCCAGCAGCGCCAGGATTTCGCCCCGCTCGATATCGAGATCAATGCCCTTCAGCGCCTGGAATCCGTTGGCATAGGTTTTCGTAAGATTGCGTATGGAAATGATCGCAGCCATAGTCAGGCAAAGTCCGGCTTTTGTGATGAATTTCGCGGCGTTTGCCCGCTATATAGCCGGTCTTGGGCTTTTACCACCCCACGGTAGTGAAACACAGCGTTCGTCTAAGCGGAATAAGCTGTCATCAAATCGTGACCTTCGTCGGGCATATAGCTCCTTAGGTGAGCAACGTTTGTCGCAACTCCGCCCAACGCCTCTTGGCGACACCGTCAGCGCCTGTTGTATTGGCCGATTTATTGCCTTCGCATTCATATTGCGTGCATCATCATTGCAACATGAAGTTCTTTTCTGGAGCCGGCGAGGATTCCCCGTCGTTGCCATGCTCCGCTCAAGCCGGCTCAGCCGGCTTTTTTCTTTTTGCCAGCTTACGATCTGGAAAACGACCGCTACCAGTTGCCATTGACGCCGCAGCCCGCCGGCGGCAGCGTCTTGTGCTCGAAGCGTGCTTTCAGCATCGCACAACCCTTGTCGCGAATGGGTCCGGGCATCATGGAGTTGAGACCGATGCCGACTTCATCGAACGGATCGTCAGCATAGGCGACATAAGCGTACCAGCGGCCGCCGATGACGATAATGATGGCAATCAGTGCAGCAAGGAGCGCCCTTCCCAGGCTTTTCTTTCGTCTTGGTACGTCTTCCATGGACCCCTCTCTGGCACTCAATGCGCGCAATTGAGCGCGATTCCGTCGAAAGGTAAATCAGCTTTCCCGTTTGACAAGTGTAGATGCTGTTCCGGCAAAGGGCCAATCAAAGGCTGCAATAGCGCCGGCCGCCCTTTCGGTCCCTGAGGTCGAAATGAAAGTGGTTCCAGTGCTCCGGATTGCTGCCCGGACCAAGCACGGTATCGAAATAGCGGCAGCTGTCGCTGCGTACCGCCTTGAGCAACCGCCCTTCCCGGAAGGAAAACAAGCCCTTCTTCCGCACGTCGATCACATGGCCATTCTTCAGGATGAAGGTGCCGACATCAATCGCGTTGCCATGCGCATGTTCCGACATCGGATTATAGCGTTGCCGGCTATTATTCATCCGCCGGCAGGAATAGCCCCCGAGCGGTACGATCGTGCCGATGCCGGTCCAGTAGCGCGTGCGTGCGGCTGGGGCGAGTTCGTTCTTCACCCATTTGGCGAAGGCGAGCGTCACCTGGCAATTCAAGGTCACCGCCGGTCGGACCGCGATATTGCCGGAAAGGCCGCTCAGCGAAACCGGATAGGGAACCTGACATGCAGGACCGTTCGAGATCGCCGGCTTGTCGGTATAGACGACGCCCATGCGCTGCAATTCCTGACGGCAGGCGATTTCCGAAGGCGGCATCATCCCCGGCGTTGATTGCGGCGCTTCGAACTGCTGATCGAGGCGCGGTATCGGATTTTCGACACGGGGCAGCATCGCAACCTGCGTTCCCGGCAACTGCCTCGGTATCCGCGACTGATTGAGCTCGGCCTGCGCGGCCGAGCGCTGCACGACCGAGCGGTTGGTCTGTACTGGCGCATCGGTGCCGATGCCGTCGACCACGGGCTGGTCGGACTGACCTTCGGCAATGTTCTGTTGCTCCTCCTGCGCCAATCCGACCACCGAGGCGGATTGCGCCTCCTCACTCGGACCGACGCCAAGCTCGGCGTCCATGTTGACGCCCTGGGAGGGAATATCCGACTGCTGCGCTAAGCCGGCTTCGACATCCGTCGTGGTCACCGCCTCACCCGTTCCGCTGGAACGAAGGGGACCGCCGCTTTTGTAATTGCTCGACGCGGAAACGACGGGATCCTGTACCCCTTGGTAGGCGAATTGCCTTTGCGGCACGCTGCGATGCGGCTTGATCGAGCCGACGCGCGAGGAGCTGTCGATGCCAGAAGGCGGCACGAGGCTATCTGCCGTACAGGCGACCAGCGCCGACGACAACAGCAATGGCAGCGCGACCCGCCGTAGAATGGGTAAAATGGCCATAGTCCTGATCCGCTGCCCCAGCCACGGTCGGTAACGATTACAAATCCTAAATGGGAAGGGTGAACGAAAGCTTACCGCAGGGGTCCCGCTGTTTTACAACGGTACCGCGTGAGCATGGAATCGCCTGAAGCAAAGCGCGTGACCCACATGAGTCCTCCATGGAAATGTCAGCATGGCTTTTCCATCGCGGCAGGATTGCATAGGCTGATTGTCGGAATCGACCGTGGACAGGAGCAGAAGAATGAATGACAGCGTCAAACCGAGAGGCGAGCTGACATTGCGCACGCTCGCCATGCCCGCCGACGCCAATCCTGCCGGCGATATTTTCGGCGGCTGGGTCATGGCGCAGATGGACTTGGCAAGCGGCATCCGCGCAGCCGAGCGGGCGCGTGGACGCGTGGTCACGGCAGCGGTCAAGGAGATGGCCTTCGAACTGCCGGTCAAGATCGGCGATACGTTGAGCGTCTTCACCGATATCGAACGCGTCGGCCGTACCTCGATCACGCTGAGCGTCGAAGCATGGGCACACCGCGCCCGTTATAACAGCCTGGAGAAAGTCACGGCTGCGATCTTTATCATGGTCGCGCTCGATGAAAGCGGCTTGCCGAAGGCTGTACCAGAGGAGAGCTGACGCGATGGATTCCGCGCACACACCGGAAGTCTATGTCTATATCAGGACGGTCATGAGCATGGTGATCGGCCTTTCGCTCGCCCAGCTTCTGACCCGGCTTGCCGGATTCGTGCAGGCGCCGGGCAAGAACAAGATCTATCTCGTCCATATCGGCTGGGTATTGTCCATGTTCCTCTTCATCATCCATTTCTGGTGGTGGGAGTATCGGCTGCAATCCGTCGCGCAGATCAATTTCGGCGTCTACCTCTTTCTCATCTGCTTCTGCTGCCTCTTCTATTTCCTCTGCGTATTGCTCAATCCGCCCTCGGTCGAGGACTATGGCGGCTTCGAGGAATATTTCATCTCCCGCCGCCATTGGTTCTTCGGCCTGCTCGCCGTCACCTACGCCGTCGATCTCATCGACACATTGCTGAAGGGAGAGGCCTATTTTCGTTCTCTCGGCTGGGAATATCCAATACGCAATGTCGTTTATGTCATCCTGTGCATCATTGCCTCGATCACCGCCAACCGGCGCTTCCAGGCGGCATTCGTGATCGTCGGGCTGATCTATCAGATCACATGGATCTTCCGCCTCTACGACGTGCTTCCGGTATAGCGATCCCATCGTCCGGGGGCATTAAATCCACTGCTATTTGGGTTCCTGCGATCCCTTGGCCAAGACATCGCCATATTGTTCAGATCGATTACGGTCTGGGACGCAGGTGGGAGACTGAAGCCTTGAAGACAAAGAGCTACGCATTGGGGTTGGCGCTCGCTCTTTCGCTGCCCTGGCTTGCTCACGCCGAGGATCCCGCCCCTGGCCCCGCCAATACGAAGATCGACCTGAAATACTGGGTGGAATTCGCAAAACAGGGCAACGCGGCGGCCCAATATGGTCTCGGCTATCGCTACGCCAATGGTGAGGGCGTAGATCAGGATGATGCTGAGGCCGTCGATTGGTATCGAAAATCGGCGGACCAAGGCAATGCGCAGGCCCAATATGCATTGGCCTACATGTATGCCAGCGGCCGGGGCGTCGACACCGATCTGAAACAGGCAAATGACTGGTATTTGAAGGCGGCGCAAAACGGCAATGCCGATGCTCAATATGCCATCGGCTATTCCTATGCCAATGGCCGCGGTATGGCCGTCAGTAATGAAAACGCCGTCACCTGGTACCAGAAATCCGCCATTCAGGGACAGGCGCAGGCGCAATATGCGCTCGGCTACATGTATGCCAATGGCCTTGGCGTGCGTCAGGACGAGGCGATCGCACTCGGCTGGTATCGCAAAGCGGCCGACCAAGGCCGGCCCGATGCCCAGTACGCCATCGGCTATATGTACGATAACGGCCAAGGCACGGAAGAAAACCAGGAGCAGGCCGTCGCCTGGTATAAAAAGGCCGGCGACCAAGGAAGCGCGCAAGGCCTGTATGCGGTCGGCTATGCCTATGCCAATGGCAAGGGTGTCGAACGGAATGATGCCGAAGCCTATTCCTGGTATATGAAGGCAGCGATAAAAGGACGCGCTGACGCGCAATACGCCGTCGGCTACAGTCTTGCAAACGGGATAGGCGTCGCCAGGGACTACAGGCAGGCACTGCAATGGTATCGCAAAGCTGCCGATCAGGGCCGCCCCGACGCCCAATATGCCATCGGCTACCTCTATGCCAACGGCCAGGGCGTGAAGACCGACGATGACAGCGCGGCGAGATGGTATCGCAAGGCCGCCGAACAAGGCGACGCACAGGGTCAATATGCCCTCGCCTACATGTATGCTGGCGGCCGCGGCGTTGGCAGGGACTATGGCAAAGCCTTTGACTGGTACCAGAAGGCTGCGAGCCAGGGTCACGCTGACGCCCAATACGCACTCGGCTACATGTACGAAAACGGTCAGGGGACGACAGCTGACAAATCGGCCGCCGCAAGCTGGTACCGCAAGGCGGCCGACCAGAACAATTCACAGGGCGAATATGCCCTCGCCTACCTCTATTATCAGGGCGCCGGCGTTCCCAAGGACTATGGCCAAACGGTCGCTCTCTTTCGCAAAGCAGCCGATCACGGCGACGCCCGGGCGGAATACGGTCTTGGATATCTGTATTATAACGGCTATGGCGTGCCTAAGGACTCCAAGATTGGTGCGGACTGGTTCAACAAGGCGGCGGCTAAGGGATTGCCGGAAGCGCAGCATGGACTCAGCTACATGGAAGCCAATGGCGACGGTCCGATCAAGGATCTTGGACCGCTTGGACAAGGGGGCGCCGGCAAAAAGGACTCGGACGTCAGCACGGGCTGGCTCTTGTTTCATTTGCTGATGGTGCTCGTGCCTTAGAGCTCGGCATCTTATTCAACGAATTTCGATTGAGGGGTAAATCGTGAATTGGAAGAAGGGGGCAGCAGGTTTGCTCTTCGCGCTGGCGTCCATGGGAACGGCACAAGCCGATGTCGGACGAAACAGCTACGATCGCGGCGATATCAAATCGGGCTTGGATTACTGGCGCCCCCTGGCAAACAAGGGCAACGTTGCCGCACAGCTGAAGCTCGGACAAATGTACGAGGACGGCAACGGCGTCGAAAAGAATCTTACGCTCGCCCTCAGCTGGTACAAGAAGGCGGCCGATCAGGGCAATGCCGAAGCGCAGTTCAATATCGGCACCATGTACGACCAGGGCGAAGGCGTCACCGCCGACAAGAGCCAAGCCGTTGTCTGGTACAAGAAGGCTGCGGCACAGGGATACCTTAATGCACAATATAATCTCGGTGTCGTCTACGACACGGGCCAAGGCGTAGCGCAGGATAAGCCGCAGGCCTTTGCCTGGTACAGCAAGGCCGCCGAACAGGGCGATGCCGATGCGCAGTTCAATGTCGGCACCATGTACGACCAGGGCGAAGGTACGGACAAGGACAAGAGCAAGGCCGTCACCTGGTATCGCAAGGCGGCCGAGCAGGGAAAAGTCGAGGCGCAATACAATCTGGGCATCATGTATCGCGACGGCGAAGGCGTCGCCAAGGATGGCGCTGCGGCCTTCTCCTGGTTCAAGAAGGCCGCCGAACAGGGCGATGCGAGCGCGCAGTTCAATATCGGTGCCATGTATGCGGATGGCGACGGGATCAGGCAGGATGATGCCCAGGCAATCGTGTGGTTCCTGAAAGCGGCGGCGCAGAATGATGTCAAAGCCGAATACAATCTCGGCGTCATGTTCCGCGATGGTGAAGGCGTCACCAAGAACGGTCCGAAGGCGATCTACTGGTTCGAGCGGGCAGCCGAACATCGCTATGCCGATGCCGCCTACAATCTAGCCATGATGTACCGTGACGGCGATGGCGTCGCTGCGGATGCGGGCAAGGCGGCCGAATGGTTCCGCAAGGCAAAGCGCCTGGGCTATGACGGCAACGCGGACGGCGAACAAGATGAGCCATCCGGCGGACAGACCATTCCGATATGAATGAATGCAAGGGACGATCGGTATCGCGGGGGCCTATCCGTCGCCTGCCTTCGCTCCCAGCGAATCGCAGCAAAACATGCTAATGCGCTCAACTTGAAGTGAGTGATGCGACGTGGTGGGCGTCGTGACACGCGCTAAGCCGGGGGGAACCATGAGTTTTGCTGCTTCCGATCATCAAATGAGCTCTCTGCCGCGTCGCCATTTTTGGCGGCGGCTCGGCGCCTACACGGTCGATATCGTCATTTTCCAGGTCGCTTTTACCCTGCTGTTTCTCGTGCTGTCGGCGGCCACGCCGTGGGACTTGACCTTGCCGCTTCTTCAGAAGCAACAATGCGAAGAAGCAACTTCGGCGCCTCTCGTTGCAAAAGTGGAGGCCGAATGGCCGCTGCAGCCAGGCGAAGTGAGGAGCAACCAGCTTTGTCGCATATCCTGGCTGGGCAGCAATGGATACACGGTCTTCCTTTCAATCGTCGCATCGCAGCAGGGATCGGCCACATTGAAGCGCGCCTTTTCCATACCCGTCGACGGCAACGGCAATCCGGTCGATCCGAATATCGCCGCAAGGCCGACCTCGAGCGTCGTTCTGCTGTTCCTTCCCTTCGCCTTCGCCCTTTGCTCCATCGGCGGCAAGCGGACGCCAGGCAAGCGATTGACCTCGCTGCGCGTGACAACGGTGGAAGGCGACACCCTGCCCTTCGGGCTTGCCGCCAAACGGGAAATATTCAAGTTTCTGCCATTGATCCTGGTCGCCACAGTCAATCTGGTCGGCCTGTTTCTGCTGCCCTCATATCAGCCTCCGATCGATCAGCTGATTCAGCAGGCGCGCGATACCAACCTTCTCAGTGCCATCGGCTTCTTCGCCTTGACGGGAGCGTTGGCGCCGCTTCTGTTCGTATTCGCGCTCATCTGGTGGGCCTTCCCATTCATCGTGTGGCGCGGCCAAACTTTCTACGACCGCTTCTGCGACACCATGGTCGTCAAGGCGTAACCATCAAAATCTGGGGGATTGCCTTGACGGACGAAGAGATGGAAGACTGTCGCCGCGCCAGGCCTGATTTGCTGCTTCTTCTTTTCAGAGGATAGATTGCCGTGAACCTGAAATATCTCATGCCCCCCTTCTCGCTTCTGCCGCCGCTTCGCATGGTTTTACTGGCCTCGGCGGTCGTGTTGCCGCTCTCTCCGCTTCCGATAGCGGCGACACCGGCAGAGGCCGCGCCAGGCTCGTGCTGGTCGCTGCTGCAGAGCAAATTTGGGCCGCAGATCGAGAAGTCGGTGAACGAGGCCGATCCCTGCAAGAAACTGCCCGGCGTCGATCACAAGGACAAGTTCGAGGTGAAGTCGCTCGATGTCTGCGACGGCCCGAACGGTGGCGTCCAGATCAATGCCCATGCCGAGATGGCCTGCAAATCGCATGGCGTATTGAAGACGACGATCAAGGGTGAGCTCGACGCCTCCATGACCGTCGACGTCGGCGCATGCCACATCACCGACCTGCACCTCGGCATCAATGGCCCGATCGGCGAACTGATATCCTCGGTCGGCGGGCTGCAGGAGCTCGCCCGCGGCTTCGCCCAGGCCAAGATCTCGGAAATTTGCGGAAAATAGACGAAAGGGCCGACAATATCAGCCGGCCCTCGCGACCTTGATGGCGAGTCTGTTCAGGCCCTTATGGCGCTATCCGCTTGGCCTTCATCCTTCCCGCCGAACCGAATACCCTTCTTCTCGAAGCCAAAGCCGGCGAAAACAGCAACGACCACAGCCACGATGCAGGCCACGATCAACAGCGCCAGCGCATAGTCGCCGTTCCATTGCTTGGCAAGCCCCGCCTGGATCGAGGCATTGCCCGAAGCCAGCAGATTGCCGAGCTGATAGGCAAATCCGGGGAAGGTGCCGCGCACCTCATCCGGCGACAATTCGTTGAGATGCACGGGAATGATGCCCCAGGCGCCCTGGACGAACAGCTGCATCAGGAAGGCGCCGATTGCGAGCATGACCGGCCCCTGACCCCAGACCCAGAGCGGAGCGACGGGTATGGCCAGCAATGCCGCGATAACAATTGTCCGCCGCCTGCCCCAACGCTGCGACAGGGAACCGAAGGTCAGGCCGCCGACAATCGCGCCGATATTGTAGACGATGGCAATGGCGCCGACCGTATAGGAATCATATTGCCGCTGGGTTTCCAGGAAGGTCGGATAGAGGTCCTGGGTGCCGTGACTGAAGAAATTGAACGCGGTCATGAGAAGCACGGCCCAGAGAAAGAGCGGAATATTCTCACGCAACACAGTGAGGAACGGCCGTTGCGGCTTGGCCTGCCGCTGAAGGAAAGCCGGAGATTCCTCCACATTGCGCCTGATATAGAGCACCAGCAGCGCCGGCACCGCGCCGACGAAGAACATGCCGCGCCAGCCGATGATCGGGAACAGCAGAAAGAAGACGATCGAGGCGAGCAGATAGCCCGAGGGATAACCAGCCTGCAGGATACCGGACACAAGGCCGCGCGAGTCCTCGGGTATGGTTTCCATCACGAGCGACGCACCCACACCCCACTCCCCGCCCATGGCGACGCCGAAGAGCGCGCGCAGCACGAGGAACATCGTCAAGCCGGTCGAAAAGCCGGTCAGAAATTCGAAGACGGAATAAAGCAGCACGTCGACCATCAGGGTCGTGCGCCGCCCGAAGCGGTCCGCTGCGAGCCCGAAGATCAGGGCGCCCACCGGCCGCATGGCAAGGGTGAGGAAGATCGCCACGGCAACCGCGGGGACATCCGTGTGAAATTCCTCGGCTATATGCTTAAGAACGAAAACCAAAATGAAGAAATCGAAAGCGTCCAATGTCCAGCCCAGATAGGCTGCGATCACGGTGTTTCGTTGCTGGGGGGACAGGGAACGTAAGCTATCCAATGCGGTCATCATGATCCTCCGACCGGATGGCGGCGGCGAGGCGGGCAATACCGGATGCCGTCGAAGCTGGGGGAACCCGGCACTGGCCGGGCATGTCGACGTTGCGGCTGGCTCCTCCCTTGGCGCCTGCGAGGATCGCGCTATGCGGACTTTGGATCAGCGATAACGCATCGGCCGCCCTTGGGTTGTAACATATTTGACATCGCCGGCGAATGGAAAAATCCGCCATTTTGTTTCCCTTTTGTACTCTTTACCCCTTCACATCTGCGCGATCTGTCGCCATATTCGCCCCATGGCCAAATCATCGAAAAAATCCTCCGCCCCGAACGGTTTCGAAGAGGCGCCGCAGGCACCGTTTGAAGGCGCGCCGCTCAGCGGCAGCGTTGCCGACTGGGTGAAGCAGCTCGAAGCCGATGCGGAAGCATCGAGCGTCGAAACCCAGCGCGAGATTGCCTCGAAGGCCGGCAAGCACCGCAAGAAGGTGGAGATCACCGCCGGCAAGACCGCGCGTGGCGTCTCCATGGGTGGGTCGACCGACCCCAAAACGCGCGCCGCCGCAGGCCTCAATCCCGTCTCCGGCCTCGATATCGCGCTTGAAGATGCCGACAAGATTTCGACGAGCGGCGTAACGGCGACGGTAGAAGCCCTGTCGAAGCTGATCGAGAGCGGCAACCCGCTGCATAAGAACGGCAAGATCTGGACTCCGCACCGCCCTGCCCGCCCGGAAAAATCCGAAGGCGGCATCGAGATCCGCATGGCCTCGGAATACCAGCCGGCTGGCGACCAGCCGACGGCGATCCGCGATCTCGTCGAAGGGCTGCAAAACGGTGACCGCAACCAGGTGCTGCTCGGCGTCACCGGTTCCGGCAAGACCTTCACCATGGCCAAAGTGATCGAGGCGACGCAGCGCCCGGCCGTCATCCTCGCGCCGAACAAGACGCTGGCGGCCCAGCTCTATTCCGAATTCAAGAACTTCTTCCCGGATAACGCGGTCGAGTATTTCGTCTCCTACTACGATTACTACCAGCCGGAAGCCTATGTGCCGCGCTCGGACACCTATATCGAGAAGGAGAGCTCGATCAACGAGCAGATCGACCGCATGCGCCACTCGGCGACGCGTTCGCTGCTGGAACGTGACGACTGTATCATCGTCGCCTCGGTCTCGTGCATCTATGGTATCGGCTCGGTCGAGACCTATACGGCCATGACCTTCCAGATGAATGTCGGCGACCGGCTTGATCAGCGGCAGCTGCTGGCCGACCTCGTGGCGCAGCAATACAAGCGCCGCGACATCGACTTCACGCGCGGCTCCTTCCGTGTACGCGGCGACACGATCGAAATCTTTCCGGCCCACCTGGAGGATGCCGCCTGGCGCATTTCCATGTTCGGCGACGAGATCGACGCCATCACCGAATTTGACCCCCTCACCGGCCAGAAGACCGGTGACCTGAAATCGGTGAAGATCTACGCCAATTCGCACTATGTAACACCGCGCCCGACGCTGAACGGCGCCATCAAGGCGATCAAGGAAGAGCTGAAACTGCGCCTTGCCGAGCTGGAAAAGGCAGGCCGCCTGCTGGAAGCGCAGCGCCTGGAGCAGCGTACCCGCTATGACGTCGAGATGCTGGAGGCCACCGGCTCCTGCCAGGGCATCGAAAACTATTCGCGCTATCTGACCGGTCGCAATCCCGGCGAGCCGCCGCCGACGCTGTTCGAATACATTCCCGACAACGCCATCATCTTCATCGATGAAAGCCACGTCACTGTGCCGCAGATCGGCGGCATGTACCGAGGCGACTTCCGCCGCAAGGCGACGCTGGCCGAATACGGCTTCCGTCTCCCCTCCTGCATGGACAACCGTCCGCTGCGCTTCGAGGAGTGGGACGCCATGCGCCCCGACACGATCGCGGTGTCCGCAACGCCGGGCGGCTGGGAAATGGAACAATCCGGCGGGGTCTTCGCCGAGCAGGTCATTCGCCCGACCGGCCTGATCGATCCGCCAGTCGAGGTTCGCTCGGCCCGCACGCAGGTCGACGACGTACTCGGCGAAATCCGCGAAACGGCTGCCAAGGGCTATCGCACGCTCTGCACCGTGCTAACCAAGCGCATGGCGGAGGACCTGACGGAATATCTGCACGAACAAGGCGTGCGCGTGCGCTACATGCACTCCGACATCGACACGCTGGAGCGTATCGAGATCATCCGCGATCTTCGCCTCGGCGCCTTCGACGTGCTCGTCGGCATCAACCTGCTGCGCGAAGGTCTCGATATTCCGGAATGCGGCTTCGTCGCCATCCTCGATGCCGACAAGGAAGGCTTCCTGCGCTCGGAAACCTCGCTGATCCAGACGATCGGCCGCGCCGCGCGTAACGTCGACGGCAAGGTCATCCTCTATGCCGATACCATTACCGGCTCGATGCAGCGCGCCATGGACGAAACCAATCGCCGGCGCGAAAAGCAGATGGCCTACAACAAGGAACACGGCATCACGCCGGAATCGGTCAAGGCGAAGATTTCCGACATTCTCGACAGCGTCTACGAGAAGGACCATGTCCGCGCCGATATCGGCGGTGCCTCCGGCAAGGGCTTTGCCGATGGCGGCCATCTCGTCGGCAACAATCTGCAGGCCCATCTCAACGCATTGGAAAAATCCATGCGCGATGCCGCCGCCGACCTGGACTTCGAAAAGGCGGCACGGCTGCGCGACGAGATCAAGCGCCTCAAGGCCGTCGAGCTCGCCGCCATGGACGATCCGCTGGCCCGCGAGGAGGCGAAGAGCCTCGAAAGCCGCGGTTCCGCAACGGGCAAGCGTGCGCCGCCAGCGCCGGATTCCCGATCCTACTTCGCCAAGCCTAACCTCGACGAAATGGGTCCGGGCAGCGATGCCGGCACGCCGCTCTTCCGCAAGAATACGCTGGACGAAATGACCGTCGGCCGCACCGAAAAGCCTGTCACGGGCAAGGTACCGGACAAGCCGATCACCCGGGCAAAGCCGGGGGTCGGCTCCTATGAGGACCCGGTGGACGAGAAGCAGCGCAAAGGACGGACAAAAGGCAAGACGGGGCGACCGGGGCGATAAAGCGACCTAGATTATCGGATATCTGCGCCCGACGCTGCCGATTTACGAAGGCTGAGAGGCCTGCGAACATGGCAATTGCTGACGAGGCCGCAGCCGCTACATGCCATCATCTGAATAGGCCCACGGGGGAGACGGAAGGCGCTTGAGCGCATATCGGGCCGGTGGGAAGCGATAGCAAACCTGGGGAGAAAGACTGATGTCCGAGCCTTTGATCGTCCGTCGCGAGACCCATGTCTCGGCGCCGCCTGCAGCCATATTCGCATTGCTGACCGATCCCGAAAAGATCCTGCGCTGGATGGGCACGGAAGCGCGGACGGAGCCGCAGCCCGGCGGCATCTATCTCGTCAATGTCACCGGCGCCCGCGTCGCGCGCGGCTCCTTCCGCGAGGTCGTGCCGGTGCACCGCCTCGCCTATAGCTTCGGCTGGGAAGGCAGCGAGGAAGTGCCTCCCGAATCGACCCTCGTGGAGATCGACCTGATAGAGCAGCCGGATGGAACGCTGGTGCGTCTCACCCATACCGGCCTGCCAACCGTTGAACAATGCGAAGCGCACGCAAAGGGTTGGGCGCATTATCTTGACCGCATGGCCACGGTAGCCGCAGGGCGCGATCCCGGCCCCGATGTCATGCGCGGTCATGATGGCAGGAGCTGACGCGACTTTGGACGCGGCGTCATCGGGCTAGATGCTCGATGGCAGCGATATCGCCGACCGGCGACAGCGATTGCCTGTGTCGTTTTGCTTTTCAACGCGGCCGGCATGGCCTCACCGGCACGGATGACAGCCGGCAAGCGCCATGGCATGATCGCCGCATGGATTTGCCCGCCTCCCTTGCCTGGCTGGTCGACGAAGCCGGCACCTCGCCCAGCCCCGAACGCTTTCTGGCCGATCTGGGCGGACACTTGCTGACTGCCGGTCTCCCGCTTGCCGGCAGTGCCCTGACGCTTGCCGCACCACATCCGATCATCACGCAGCATACATGGCTCTGGCGCGCCGAAACCGGCGCGGTGACTGAAGCTCTCGGCTTCGCTGGCACGACACTCGGACAGGCCGGCCGCGATTGGCTGGGCGATCTCGGCCCGATATGCGAAGAAACGATCGGGATTGCGCCCGGCAACTCTGTGCTTGCCTGGGCCGGCACCCGGCCCTTCACCGCCTTCGAGGCGGAAAACCTGCGCGAGATCGCCCGCTTTGCCACTGCCCCCTTGGCGGGGTTGGCCGCCCGCGCCACTTTATCGACCCTGCTCGAAGCCTATCTTGGCCGCCGAAGTGCGGCGCGGGTGCAGGCCGGTGCACTCAGCCGCAATAGCGGCGAGACCATCCGCGCCGCCCTGCTCTGCGCCGATCTGCGGGATTTCACCGCCCTTTCCGAAGCGACGGAACCGAGCGTCATGATCGCGGCACTCGATGCCTGGTTCGACCGCGTCGCCGGCGCCGTGCATGCCTTCGGCGGCGAAGTGCTGAAATTCATGGGCGACGGCGTACTGGCAATTTTTCCGGTAAGCGGGACCCCGAAGGAAGCCTGCGAAGCGGCCTTGCGCGCCGCCACCGCCATACGCGCCGGCATGGCACATCTCGACGCGACGCGGGCGAGCCAGGGCCTGCCGCCACTTCCGTTTGGGGTAGCGCTGCATTTCGGCGACATGCTCTGGGGCAACATCGGCGCCGCCGACCGGCTGGACTTCACCGCCATCGGTCCCGCCGTAAACCTCGTCAGCCGACTGGAGGGCCTCTGCAAGCCGCTCGGACACAATATCCTCGTTTCGGGGTCGGTCGCAGCCGAGACAACGATGCCGCTTCTGCCCTTAGGGAGTCATGAGCTGCGGGGGATTGCGGAGGCTTGTGCTGTGTTTACGCCGAGCTAGAGTTGGTATCCCGCACGCCGGTCCAGGAGCATGCGCTCAGCCTTGTAATGCGGGAGGATCGGCTCTCACGGCTGCCTGAAAATACGAAGCACCGCCCGTCAGCCAGAATTCCTCGGTCGTCGTCTCAAGAAACTTCGCAAACAGTTCGCACGCTTCCTGGCGGCGAACGCCTCCGACGACTTCTACCGCTCTTGAAATATGCCTCGGGGGAGAATTCTCCAGTTTCGTATGCGCGCAGCCACCATATGCATCGGACATGGCAAAGACGAGGCGGCTTATAGGTAAATGGAGCATGGTGCCGAAGCACATGATGCAAGGTTCCAGCGTTGTATAAAGTGTCAGCTTATCGCTTCGCGACAAGGTGTAATCACCAGTAAATACCTGATGAAACAGGTTCATTTCCGCATGATTCAGGTGATTCGATATCATGTTTTATGCGCCCGCCCCAAAATCCGGCTTCCCGCCACTAGGACTGCGCCAACGGGAAAGACGCCTTTCTCTAGAGCGGCTTCTGCCTCTTCCAAAGCCAGCCCCATCACATCAACATCGCTCAATTCTGCCACGCGCCCACCTAAGCGTCCGTTATCAAGGGTTGTAACCTCGGAAAGTACCGACTTTTACAAGACCTGCAACGACTGCCTCTTTTACAAAATCAATTTTGACCTGAGTTTCAGGAATAGGCAGCATCCTTATTATATGGGCTGAAAATAGTGGATTCGTTGGGCAATCGAGGTGATCGCCTTTCAACCTATTGATTTGTCTTTCATTACGGCTGCCAACTAAAACACCTCTTGCCTTTTTCCACAAACCCTGTCACCCATATGCATGCTCGGGCATTTGCATGCCGGTGACTGGACTGATTTGGTGATCCGCTTGCGGCAGGCAGCGGTTGGGTCTTCTGACCCGCGCAGACGTTCTTTCCCCGTACGTGACTTCTCGACTGGCTTTCGCATGGCGCGGAGGCAAAGCCGTCCGGGTTTCCCCGGATTAATTAAGACTGATGGGTAAAGGACTATCCCCCATGGCCACCAAGGGCACTGTAAAATTCTTCAACCAGGACAAGGGTTTTGGTTTCATCACTCCTGACGGCGGCGCAAAGGACGTTTTCGTCCATATCTCCGCTCTTCAGGCTTCCGGCATCCAGTCGCTGCGCGAAGGCCAGCAGGTCACCTTCGACACGGAGCCGGATCGCATGGGCAAGGGCCCGAAGGCTGTCAACATCCAGGCTGCCTAAGCCTCTGGTGACTGCCTGAACAAGGTTTCGAACGGCGCGGTGAAAACCGCGCCGTTTTCATTTGCTCGATGAGGTTTGCGGCGAACTCAGGCCCCATCTCGCCCTTGGCGGGCGAGAAAGCAATTTCACTGTTTTAGGAATTGCGATATCGCAGGCCCCACATGCTCGAAAATCCAGTGCAATTTCTAAGCCATTGAAATTGCAAGAGCGTGGGTCATCTTCTTGAGAGAAATAGTTCAGGATTCAGTGCTCCCACACCTACCCCCTCTCTTGCAAAATCTAGCACTTAGCTAAAGCTAAATGCTGATTTTGCTTTCTCGCCCGCCAGGGGCGAGATAAGGCACCGCTGCCTCAAGCACTCACCCGCTCACGTTCACCCGCAAATTCCACCGCTGCGAAGGCGGCGGCAATCACCTCCGGCCCCGCGCCCGGTTTGTTGGCGTCGGTGGAAAGGATCTGGCGGTAACGGCGTGAGCCCGGCAGGCCAGTGAAGAGGCCAACCATATGGCGCGCGACATGCTGCAGGCGGCCGCCATTTTCGATGTGGCGCTCCGCATAATCCATCATGCGGTCGCGCAGCCCGTTCCAGTCAACCTCGGCGGCCGGTTCGCCAAAGAAGCGATGGTCAACGTCGGCGAGAATGGCGGCATTCTGATAGGCGGCGCGGCCGAGCATCACGCCATCGACGTGGGCAAGATGCACCTCGGCTTGATCCAACGTCTGGATGCCGCCATTGATGCCGATGAAAACCTCAGGCCAACGCTGCTTCATGCGATAGACGATGTCATAATCCAGCGGCGGGATCTCGCGGTTCTCCTTCGGCGACAGGCCCTTCAACCAGGCCTTACGGGCATGGATCCAGATCGCATCGACGCCGGCATCGAGCACGCGCGTCATCAGTTCGGGCAGCGCCTCTTCGGGTTCCTGCTCATCGACGCCGATGCGGCATTTTACCGTGACGGGTGCCTTCGAGATCGCCTTCATCGCCGCAATGCAGGATGCGACCGTCTCCGGCGTCAGCATCAGGCAGGCGCCGAAGGTGCCGGACTGCACGCGATCCGAGGGGCAGCCGACATTGAGATTGATCTCGTCATAATGATACGCTTCGGCAATCCGCAGCGCCTCGGCAAGCTTGGCCGGATCGGAGCCGCCAAGCTGCAGCGCGACGGGATGTTCGGCAGCGTCATGCCCGAGCAGTCGGTCGCGCGGCCCATGAATGATCGCGTCGGCCACCACCATCTCGGTATAGAGCAGCGCATGCCGGCTGATCTGCCGATGCAGGTATCTGCAATGGCGGTCAGTCCAGTCGATCATGGGGGCAACCGCAAAGATCTTGCGGCCAGTTTTCAGTGCGTCGCTATACATGGGAAACCTTTCTGATCCGCGCTCTACACCAAATCCCTCAAAAACGCCAGTTTTCGCGGCTGTAACAATAATGCTAGCTTGCCCGAAGGAGTCGGACGGCAGCAGCCCTCTGAAACGGCAGCAGCCCTCTGAAACGGCAGCAGCCCTCTGAAAAAGATGAGAGTTTCGAAAGCGCATATGAACGCCCCACTAACGACAGTCATTCCATTACCTGCCCCTGTCCTTCTGCCGATCGAAGGTGAGACCGAGTTTTTTCCTGTGCGTCGCGTCTATTGCGTCGGCCGCAACTATGCCGACCACGCCATAGAGATGGGTCATGACCCCACCCGCGAACCACCTTTCTTCTTCCAGAAGAACCCGGACAATCTGCTAGTCTCGAGCGATTTCCCCTATCCTTCGCTGTCAGCGGACGTGCATCACGAAGTGGAGCTTATCGTGGCGCTGCGCGGCGGTGGCGCGGACATCCCGGTCGAACAGGCACTGGATTGCGTCTATGGTTACGGCGTCGGCATCGATTTCACCCGCCGTGACCTGCAGGGTGAAGCCAAGAAGCTCGGCCGCCCCTGGGAAATCGGCAAGGCCTTCGATCACTCGGCTCCGGTTTCCGCATTGGTTCCAGCCACCCGCGTCGGCCATCCCGACAAGGGCGGCATCTGGCTGATGCGCAATGGCGAGTCCGCCCAGAGAGGCGATCTCTCTCAGATGATCTGGAAGGTGCCGGAAATCATCGCCGAGCTCTCCAAGCTGTTCACACTGGCCCCGGGCGATATCATCATGACCGGTACGCCCGCCGGCGTCGGTCCCGTTGTCCGCGGCGACCGGATCAGCTGCGCCGTCGATGGCGTCGCAAACCTGGTACTGAACGTCGTCTGATCGAGGAGGATCGACCATGCCGCTCTACGCCCTTGCCGGCCTCACACCGAAAACGCCAGGCCCCGACCGATACTGGATCGCGCCAGACGCAAGCGTGATCGGCAAGGTCGAGATCGGCGAGGATGTCGGCATCTGGTTCGGCTCGGTCCTGCGCGGCGACAATGAGCTGATCGCCATAGGCAAGGCGACGAATATTCAGGAAGGCACGATGATCCACACCGATCCGGCCTTTCCGGTTTCCATTGGCGAAGGCTGCACCATTGGCCATCACGCCATCATCCATGGCTGCACCATCGGCAACAATTCGCTGATCGGCATGGGCGCAACCATTCTGAACGGCGCGAAGATCGGCAATAATTGCCTCGTCGGCGCCAATGCGCTCGTCACGGAAGGCAAGGAATTTCCAGATGGCTCGCTAATCGTCGGCGCACCGGCAAGAGCCATCCGCACCCTGGACGAAGCTGCGATCGAAGGCCTGCGCCGCTCAGCTCAGCATTACATCGCCAACTGGCAGCGCTTCGCGCGTGATCTTAAAAGATTGGATTAGAATTTTCTTATAAGCAATTGATGGAACGCTGAATACGTTGCGGCCCGTAGCTCAAGCCGCGCAATTGGCGCAATGACCGCGAATTTCGATGGTCGACTTCTCCGCCTTGAACTTCTGCGACTTCAGCCAATCCATCAGCCGGTGATCCACCTCGTGATCGTGGAACTCGATCACCTGGCCGCAGCTTTCGCAGATAGCGAAGGCGACGAGGCCATGGCTATGGCAATCCTCGTGCGGATGTGCGCAGGCGACGAAGGAGTTGATGCTCTCGAGCCGATGCACGACGCCATATTCCAGCAGCTTGTCGAGCGCCCGGTAAACCTGCAGCGGCGCCCGAAAACCTTGATCGCGCAGCTTGTCCAGGATGGTATAGGCGCTGAGCGGCGCTTCCGCCTTGGTCAGGATATCGAAAACGAGAGACTGGTTCTTGGTGAGCATCGGAGTGGTCATGATGACTGTCCTCTCTGTTGCGCCGCTGGCGTGCCGCTCCTGCGAACGAGGGGCAGCAGACTGATGATAAATAGAACGAGTGCTGCAACCACGATCGACGGGCCGGACGGCGTATCATAGCGCAGCGATCCGAAAAGCCCGCCGACAACGGCGATGGCGCCAAGCAGCGAAGCAAAGATCGCCATTGTTTCCGGCGTCGAGGCAAAGCGGCGTGCAGTGGCCGCGGGAATGATCAGCAATGCAGTGATGAGCAAAATTCCGACGATCTTCATGGCGATTGCGATCACCACGGCCATCAGCAGCATGAAGAGCAGCCGCGCGCGCTCCGGCCGCAATCCTTCTGCCTCGGCAAGCTCGGGATTGACTGTCGAGGCCAAAAGCGGCCGCCAGAGCCAGGCAATCGCCGCCAGAACGAGGATGCCGCCGCCCCAGATCACCGCGATATCGGACTGGCTGACGGCCAGTATGTCGCCGAAGAGGAAGGCGATGAGATCGATCCGCACCCAGCTCATGAAGGCGACGATGACAAGGCCGATGGCCAGTGTCGCATGCGAGAGAATGCCGAGCAGCGCATCCGCCGACAGCGCCTGCCGCCGCTGCAGGAACAGAAGCAGGATCGATACGAGAGCCGCAACCGCGAAGACAGAGAGTGTTAGATTGAGCTGAAAAAGTAGCGAGAGGGCCACGCCGAGCAATGCCGAATGCGAGATCGTGTCGCCGAAATAGGCCATACGTCGCCAGATGATGAAGCAGCCGAGCGGCCCGGTCGTCAGCGCCAGCCCGACGCCGGCGACGACGGCGCGCAGGAAGAAATCGTCAAACATGACGCTCCCCCTCGGCATGGTCATGGCCGTGATGATGATCATCGTGATCGTGGCCATGATGATGGCCATCATCGGCATGGCAATGGTCCGTAATCGAACCGTCCGCATGCTGCACGCGACCGTCAGGCAGATGCGTATGATCGTGATGGTGGCTGTAGATCGCCAGGGATTGTGCCGCCCGCGTACCGAACAGCTTCACATATTCCGGGCTCTGGCTGACGGTCTGTGGCGTGCCGCGGCAGCAGACGTGGCCATTCAGGCAGACCACAGTATCCGTCGCCGCCATCACGACATGCAGATCATGCGAGATCAGCAGGATACCGCAGCCCTGCGAATTGCGGATCGACTTGATGAGATCGTAAAGCGCGATCTCACCGCTGAAATCGACGCCCTGCACGGGCTCGTCCAGCACAAGCAGATCGGGCTTGCGGGCGATGGAGCGCGCCAGCAGCGCCCGCTGGAATTCGCCGCCGGAAAGATGCTGCACCTCGGCTTTCGCGAGATGCGCGATGCCGACGGCTTCAAGAGCAGCAACCAGCTCGCGCTCCGGCAAAGGCCCGGTCAGCGTCATCAACCGCTGCACGCTAAGCGGCAAGGTCCAGTCGATGGCAAGCTTCTGCGGCACGTAGCCGACCTTCAGATTGGCTATGCGGTCGACACGTCCTTCGTCCGGCTTCAGCACGCCGATCGCCGTCTTGGCGCTGGTCGATTTACCGGAACCGTTCGGGCCGATCAGGGTGACGATCTCGCCGCGACTGACGGAGAAATCGACGCCACGCACCAGCCAGCGTCCGTCGCGGCGGACGCCGACATCATGAAGCGACACCAGCGGCCGGCACTTGCTGTCGATGGAAGAAAGCATGAAATTTCCAATTGCACTATTGCGCCATGCTATCGCACACGTTATAGCATAACGCAATTGATGTAATAACATAACAGACCCATTCAAGGGCATTTCTGGCATGAACGCAGCAAAAACTCTTCTTCCCCTCGCCGCCTCCCTTCTCCTTTCCGGCCTGCTCGTCAGCACAACCGCAACTGCAGCCGATGCGCCGAAAGTCGTCGTCTCCATCAAGCCGATCCACTCGCTGGTCGCAGCTGTCATGCAGGGCGTCGGCACCCCGGATCTGATCGTCGATGGTGCAGCTTCGCCGCATACCTATGCGCTCAAGCCGTCGAATGCGCGCAGCCTTCAGGAGGCGAAAGTAGTCTTCTGGGTTGGGCCGGGCATGGAAGCTTTTCTGCAGAAGCCGCTTGCCGCACTTGGTACCAATGCCACCGTCGTTGAGCTTGACGACGCACCCGGCATCGCCAAACTGAAGTTCCGCGAAGGCGGCGCCTTCGAACCGCATGACGATGGCGACGAACACGAAGCCAGCGATGATCATGCACATGATCACGACCACGATCATGGCGAGTTCGACACTCACCTTTGGCTCGATCCGCACAATGCCAAGGCGATGGTCGCCGAAATCACGACGTCACTGGTCGCGGCCGACCCCGCCAACGCCCTCACCTACGAGGCAAATCAGAATATCTTGGACGACAAGCTCGATGCGCTCGATACGGAAATCGCTTCGACGCTCGCCCCCGTGAAGGACAAACCTTTCATCGTCTTCCATGATGCCTACCAGTATTTCGAGCATCGCTATGGCGTGCGTGTCTCTGGCTCCATCACGGTCAGCCCGGAAACCATCCCGGGCGCACAGCGCGTCGCAGAGATCCATAGCAAGGTCGCCGATCTCGGCGCAACCTGCGTCTTCGCCGAGCCGCAATTCGAACCGAAGCTGGTCAATGTGGTCCTGGAAGGCACGGCGGCAAAATCTGGTGTTCTGGACCCGGAAGCCGCAACGCTGCCGCAAGGACCGGATCTCTATTTCGACCTGATGCGCGGCATCGCAAGCTCCCTGAAAACTTGCCTTTCAGCACAAGGCTGAACATCGCCGAAGGAAGCGAGCGCATGGCTCGCTTTTTTCACCACAGTAAATGTAATGATATTACATTACAAAAGAGGTTGTCATGAACAAGAAGCTCCCGGTTACCGTCCTCTCCGGTTTTCTCGGCGCCGGCAAGACGACGCTGCTCAATCATATCCTCAACAATCGCGAGGGCCTGCGCGTCGCTGTCATCGTCAACGACATGAGCGAAGTGAATATCGATGCGGCTCTGGTGCGCGATGGCGGCGCCAATCTCTCCCGCACCGAGGAACAGCTCGTCGAGATGACCAATGGCTGCATCTGTTGCACGCTGCGCGACGACCTGCTGAAGGAAGTCCGTCAGCTCGCGGAGCAGGATCGCTTCGATTACCTCCTAATCGAATCTACAGGCGTTGCCGAGCCCCTGCCCGTTGCAACCACTTTCGAATTCCGTGACGAAGACGGACGCAGTCTTTCCGACGTTGCCCGGCTAGATACGATGGTGACGGTCGTCGATGCGGCCAATCTTCTCGCCGACTACGGGTCGACCGATTTCCTGGCCGATCGCGGCGAAACCGCAGGTGAAGGCGACAACCGGACCATTGTCGACCTGCTGGTCGAGCAGATCGAATTTGCCGATGTCGTCATTCTCAACAAGGTCGGTTCGGCAACGGTTGAACAACGCGACGCCGCCCGCAAGATCATCGTCGGCCTCAACCCCGATGCGCGTCTCATCGAAGCGGATTTCGGTGCGGTCGAACCGGCGGAGGTTCTCGGCACCGGACGCTTCGATATCGATCGCGCCGAAACGCATCCGCTCTGGTACAAGGAATTGCACGGTTTCAAGGATCATGTTCCCGAAACGGAAGAATATGGCATTCGCTCCTTCGTCTACCGCGCGAAGAAACCATTCGACCCCGCGAAATTCCAAGCCTTCCTCAACCGCTCGTGGCCGGGCGTTGTCAGAGCCAAGGGCTTCTTCTGGCTGGCGACGCGGCCCTATTATGTCGGCGAAATGAGCCAGGCGGGTGCGCTCGTCCGCACGGGCAAGATGGGCCTCTGGTGGGCTGCCGTGCCGCAGGACCAATGGCCGCGCGATCCCGGCTTCCAGCGAGCGCTGGCACCCTATCTCGATCCGATCTGGGGGGACCGCCGCCAGGAGCTGGTGTTCATCGGCGCCGACCCGATGAGCGAAAAACAGATTACCGCCGAACTGGATGCCTGCCTCGTCAAGGCGGACCGCTTCACGCCCGAGCGTTGGCGCAATCTGCCCGATCCCTTTGCAAGCTGGAACAGGTTACCGGCATGAAACAGCCGAAAGTGATCCGGTTCCGCTGCTACTGCTTCGAATGCAGCGGCGATAACGAAGAGGCGAGCGATCGATCGCGGTCCGATACGGTCGAAGTGGATCGAGACAGCACCAGATCAAGCGAACACAATCTTCGCCTGATACCGGACGTGATTGGAAAACCGCTGTTTGGGGCCTGAACGCGAGTTCAAGCCACCAGCATGCCTGCAGGAACGGCGATGATCTCGTGCATGACGAGCAATGCGCCGATCACTTCCGCCTTTGCCCGCAACGGCGTCATCGTGCAGTGAAATACCTTGCCGGGTTCGATCTGGCGATAGGAGGGATAAAGGCACTCCACCTTCTCCCCGGTAAAGCAAGCATCAAGCTTCGCCTTGAGGCTGTTTTCGAAATCTTCCGCACCGACAAATTCCGAGATATGACGTCCCACGAGTTCCATCGGCTTCGACTTCAGAAACTCCGAATTGGCGGCGTTGCTGTAGAGGTAGCGATAGTCCCGCGTCACGACGGCAACGCGATCCGGCAGGCTGTCCAGAATGACATCATTGAGAACGCTGCTTTCTTCGAAGCCGAACGCATCGTCCCGATCGATTTTCTCGCTTGAAAACGCCCGAAGAACTTCGCCTGCTGCTTCGCTTGCACCGCCGAAGTAGCGATCGATCAATACCGACAGCGATGCGGAGTTGCGCATGACGCGCGAGCGATCGTCCGATTCTTCTCGGATGAGATTGTTCATGAACTGGAGCTGCATGTAAATTTCAAGCAGACTCGTAGCCTTATAGGCCAGGATAGCCGCGATAAGTGGCTCCAATTCGCGATCCAGTGACGCTACAAGCTCATCATCGCCAAGTTTTATCGCACGCTGAATCTGGTTACATTTCGTGGAGAAGGCATGAAAGAGTGCCAGCAAAATTGCCCTCCTGTCCCCGCACACAGCAGGACGCAGGGGCCTCGTTTCCCGGCGTTACCATGCCCAAGGATATTCAGCTTGGTGTCCGCATTCTCACCAAACTTTCTGCATTGTGAATTAACATGACTTATCCCTACTTTCAATCCGGATGAGCGGAAGTTCTCGGGAAAGGAGAACTTTCTGAAATGCAAGGCTTACCTGGCGTAATGACTGCATGAAGACCGGATGCAAATATACAATGCAAAACTGTCGCTAACGGGCCGCAATGGATGCCTAGAAAACGCTCTTCTTGATATTCCAGCGATCATGATACCAGAGCCATTGCTCAGGGTTTTCCCGCACCCAGCTCTCAACCTTGTCGTTCAGCATCTGCGCCGTTGCGGTCAGATCGAGACCGCCGGCTTCGTTGCGCGGCATCTCGAGCTTCGGCTCGATCTCCAGCCGGTAGCGATTGCCGGGCAGGCGGATGCAGCGGGCCGGATAGACCTCGCAATTGAACTGACGCACCAGCTTCGGCAACAGCGGATTCGTCTTTACGTCCCTGCCGAAGAACGACGTCTTCAAACCCTTGCGGAATTTCTGGTCGACCAGTACGCCGACGCCGCGACCCGCTTCCAGCTCCCGCGCAAGGCTGAACGAGGAGCCGGCGTGGGAGGGAACGAGGTTGCCCATACGTTTAGCCCGGAAGTCGAAAACCTTCTGAGCGACATAGGGATTGTTCGGCGGTCGGAAGAGTACGGTCACGGTCAGGCCAAAGGCCGCTCCCGCGACCGGCAGTAGTTCGAAATTGCCGGTATGTCCGGTAAAAACGATGAACGGGCGCGGATTGTCCCTCAGATCGAGAAAGATCGGAATACCGGAAACTTCGATGCGGCCAGGCTTGTCGCTGAAGGGATCGAAATCGAAAAGCCGGTCGAGAAACACATATTCTGCTGCCAGGCGCCCCATATTGCCCCAGCTTGCACGCGCAATTTCCTCGATCTCCGCCTCGCTCTTTTCGGGAAAGGCGTTGCGCAGATTGGTCAGCATCAATTGATGCCGGCGCATGCGCGGACCGATCTTGCGGGTTAGCCAATCGGCAAAGTTGATGCCTGCATCCGCCGGAAACAGCTTCAGGAAATTCAGGAAGCCGAAAATGACCTGCGCCACCCGCCACTGCCGGAAATTTCTGAGCGCGAGGACGATCCGGGTGATGAAGAGCTTCACGCTGCTCAGTCCATCTTCAGGATGATCTTGCCGAAGATCTGGCGCGATTCCATCCGCTCCAGCGCCCGGTCGATGTCATTGAAGCCGACTTCGGTATCGATCACGGGATGAACCAGTCCGCGCGCCATCTTCTGCATCGCATTGGCCATGTTCTCCATGCGGCAGCCGAAGGAGCCAAGCAGCTTCAACTGCTGCTGGAACAGCATCATCAGGTTCATTTCGGTCGAAACGCCCGAAGTCGAACCGCAGGTGACGAGACGGCCGCCGCGCTTCATGCAGAGCATGGAGCCGGCCCAGGTGTCCTTGCCGACATGTTCGAAGACCACATCGACACCCTTTTTCTTCGTCAGCTTGCGCACAACGCCCTCGAAGCGGTCGGTGCGATAATTGATGACGTGATCGGCGCCGAGCGCTTTGGCCTTCTCGATCTTGTCGTCGGAACCGACCGTCGTGATCACGGTGCAGCCGATCTTCTTGGCAAGCTGGATCGCGGCGGTACCGATACCCGAGCCGCCCGCGTGAACGAGGATCGTTTCGCCCGGTTCAAGCTTGGCATTGTCGAACAGCATGTGCTCGACGGTACCGAAAGTCACCGGAGCAAGCGCGGCACCCACCGCATCGACGCCGGGAGGCGCCGGAACGAGCAGGCGAGCCGGAAGATTGACCTTCTCCTGCGCGAAACCATCGAGATGGAAACCGTGGACGCCACCGACATGTTCGCACAGATTGTCACGTCCTTCGCGGCAATGGCGGCAAAGACCGCAGGTGCGCGCGCCGTAGATCGATACGAGCTGGCCCGGCAGGACATTGGCAACACCTGGGCCGATCGCTTCGACCACGCCGGCAGCCTCCGCGCCGATGACCAGCGGCATCTTGCGCTTGGCAAAGGCCATGCCGCGCCAGCCCCACACATCGATGTGATTGAGAGCGACGGCCTTGACGCGCAAGGTCACCTCACCCGCGCCCGGCGCATCCGGCTCCGGCAGATCGGTGATCTCAAGTTTGCGGTCGTCGATCAGTTGCAAAGCACGCATGGCAAAGTCCCTCGCCTCTCGGGCGCAGTTGTATCCTGTTTTTCAGAAGTCCGATTAAGCCGGTTCAAGCGCCATGACAAGGCTGGCATTCTGGCCGCCGAACCCGAAAGAGTTCGAAAGAACGGCACTTACCTGCTTTTCACGCTTCTTGTTCGGCACCACGTCGAGGATGATCGACGGATCGGGATTGTTGTAGTTGATGGTCGGCGGCAGCGTGCCGGTCAGCATCGTCTGCAGCGAGAACACCGCTTCGACCGCACCCGCAGCCGTCAGCGTATGGCCGATCATCGACTTGTTCGAGGAAACCGGAATGGTCGGAAGCCGCTCGCCGAAGACGGCCGACATCGCGCCATATTCCATCTTGTCGTTTTCCGGCGTCGAGGTGCCGTGCGCATTGATATAGCCGATATCGGTTTCGGCCATGCCGGCATCGGCCAGTGCCGCGCGGATCGTCGCGATCGCCGGGCCGCCGTCCGGTGAAGACCGGGTGCGATGGAAGGAATCGGCCTTGTCCCCCGCACCCTTCATGATGCCGAGGATCTTGGCGCCGCGTGCGACCGCTGCCTCCAGCGATTCCAGCACCAGCGTCGCAGCGCCTTCCGCGATGACGAAACCGTCACGGTCCTTGCTGAAGGGCTTGGAAGCCTTGGTCGGCGGATCGTTCTGTGTCGACAGCGCCGACAACAGCGAGAAGCGGATCAGCGCCTCGGCGCTAAGCGAACCGTCGGTAGCAACGGTCAGTGCTCGCGTGGTGCGTCCCTGACGGATAGCTTCAATGCCCAACTGAATAGCAGTGACGCCCGATGCACAGGCAGTCGACAGCGTCACCGGCAGGCCGCGCGTGCCAAAACGGTCGGCAAGGCGCTCGGAAATGGCGCCGAAAAGAGCCGCTTCATGGAAGGCCGGATCGGGACGTTGGCGCATGGCGGCGAGAAAGCGCTCATATGCATCGCCCTCATGATCTGCCGGAGGAGAGCGGTCGGCCAGTTCGAAACGGGCGCTCCATTCGGGTTCGATCGGCGGCGCAGCCAGGAACAGCGGCGCGTCGAAATCGCCAGAAATCCCGGCTTGAGCCAGAGCTTCAATGGTTGTTTCGCGGGCGAAAGCATAGGAGCGCTCGACCGCGTTCGGAGCGGGAATATCGATGAAGTCCACGGTGCCGGCAATGCGCGTCGAAAGGCCGTCCGTCGGAAAGCGGGTAATGCCGTGAATGCCGGAAGTGCCAGACGACAATGCATTCCAATTGTCCTGCAGGCCCTGCCCCAGCGACGTGATGATCCCCATGCCGGTAACGGCAACGATCGGGCGTCCGAGATGATCCTTGTAAGCGGTCATATCCTGTTCCTCACGCTTCAGCTGACAATACGGCAATGCCTTCGCCGCGCACATGGCCGACGGTCGTGACCACGGCTTTGCGGGCACCCGTAGTCATTGGCTTTTCATGCGCAGCATCGAAAGGCGGCACCTTGGCCTGGCTTGCGACAGCCAATGCCGCGAAGGCGAGCCCGAGCGGGAATTGGCTTTCCAACCCATGCCCGGAAACACCGGAATAAGCGCGAATGGCCGAGCCCGGAAGCTGCGCATCGAGCACTGCCTTTTCGCGCTGGGCAAGATCGGGGATCGCTGTCGTGCCGGAAAAGACGACGGTCGCATCGCCGGACATCTGCTTGGCTGGCGCGAGCATGCGCTCCAGTCGCGTCTCGAACTTGCCCTCGTCGCGCCGGCCGCGATCGCCCTCGACGGCATCGATGATCGCATAGATACGGGCGCCGCGACCTTCGGCATGCGCACGCGATTCAAGAACGAGGAAGGCGCTGAGCGAACCCATGATCATGCCGCCGCCATCTTCCGGCTTGCGCGACCAGATGGGATGCCAGTCACCAGTGGCATGCGCGTTGATCGATTCGATCAGCAGGATCATGTCGAGCCGCTCGGCGGAAAATGCGCCGCCTACGAGAGCATGGCTCGATTCACCGGACTTGATACGGTGGAACGCGGTCTCCACTGCCGAAATGCCGGAAGCCTCTTCGCCCATGAAAGTGCGCGACGAGCCCGTGACCTTGTGCACGATCGAGATATTGCCGGCGAGTAGGTTCGAAAGCTGCGCCAGGAACAGCGTCGGCCGCAATTCGGTCGTCAGCTTCTCGTTCAGCAGCAGCTCGCGGTCGTTGCGCTTCAGACCCTCATTGACAATCAGCGTATCGACATTGATGTCGCGCTCGCCGCCGCCGGCCGCCACGATCATGTCCATGGTGCCGCAGGCTTCCAGATCATCCTTGAAGCCGGCATCGTCGAGCGCCAAGCCGGCGGTGAACACGCCGATGCGCTGCCAGTTTTCCATCTGGCGCTGATCACCACGCTTCGGGATCTGTTGCGACCAATCTATTTCGGGCAGTGGATGCACGGGATAGGGCTTGAACTTCTCGGTTTCGACGATGGTCGCCGGCGCCTTGTCCGCGGTCAGCAAGGCGACATGCGCGTCCTTGCCAACGCCCTGGCAGGTAACGATGCCGATACCTGTGATCACCACATCATTCTGAGCCTTGCTCATTCATCAATCCTCTTCGAATGCGGCGCCGAACAAGCCGGCAGCATCAACCGTTGGCGGCGATGGCGTCGAGAAGCCCGACCTCGCCTGCCCGCTTGCGCACGATATCGCCGAGCGGCACCTCATTAAACGGCATGGTGCGCAGCTTCAACTGCGCATCGCAAACCTTCTTTCCGGCAATGGTAATACGCGCCTTGGTGACGGCGAAGCCCGAACCCTCGTGTTCCAAATCTGCTTCGATATCGAGTTCGGCTTCCGGCTCGACAAAGGTTCGCATCTTCGCGCCATCGACCGACATCAGGAACGGCATATAGGCAAAATTCGTCGCAGCAAGCACCAGCATGCCCGAGGCCTGCGCCATGGTTTCGATAAGAAGAACGCCAGGCACCAGGGGCATGCCCGGGAAATGGCCTTCGAAAACAGGGCTTTTCGCCGGAACGACGGAATGAGCCTTCAACTGGCCCTTGGACAGATCGACGGACTCGACCCTGTCGATCATCTGGAAATATTCCAGCAGCATCAACGCCTCCGATCCAACCCGGCAATGCAGGACGCGCCGGGCGGGATACGCTATTTAAGAATGAAACCGCCCGGCCGCCATATTCAAAGGCGGCTGGGCGTCAAAAAATGCAAGGATGTCGCTCAGCCCTTGGCGGCGCGCAACTCATCGATCTTGGCACAGAGATTCTTCAGGACGAAGTATTCCTCGGTCGAGACCTTGCCTTCGTTGACTTCCTGCGTCCACTGCTCGAGCGGGATCTTGATGCCGAATTCCTTGTCGATCGCGAAAACGATATCCAGGAAGTCCAGGCTGTCGATGCCGAGGTCGTCGATCGTGTGGCTATCCGGGGTGATGGTGTCACGGTCGATTTCGCTGGTTTCAGCGATGATGTCGGCAACTTTGTCAAATGTAGCAGTCACTGCCCATACCTCTTGAAATAATAATTCATCCCCCTCATAGGGAAATCCATTCCAAAAGCCAATGGTTTCCACCAGAAACCCCGGCAATTTGGCAAGACAGTGTTGCGCAAACAGCAAAATGACTGCCGCGTCATACCTGTGAAATCACGCGCGACATGGACGCGAGATGCGGCAGCATTGCGGCCGAACCGCATGACAAAGCGCTTGTTGGCGAAAGATCACTCGCTGATCACGATGCGGGTGTTGTGGAGCCCGGCATCCGATGTCATCGCAAAGAAAGTAGCGGCATTGCGGGTATCGAGCCGCACGCAACCATGCGACGCCGGCCGGCCGAGCCGCCGCACCTCATAGGTGCCGTGAATGGCATAGCCGCCGTTGAAGAACACGGCATAAGGCATCGGCGCATCGTCATATTTTTTCGAGCGGTGATCCCTGGACAGCCATTTGGCCGTGTAGGAGCCGGTCGGCGTCACATACCCCCTGCGCGCCGTCGACACTCGCCAGCGATACTTCAGAGCTCCATCCTCCGAAACGGTCATTGTTTGCGATCGAAGATCGACCACTGCAAGAACAGTCCCGGCATGGGCCGAAACGGTGTGGAATTGCATGCACAGGCATGCCGTTACTGCGAACGCGATACGCCTCATCTTGCCCCTCCGACTGTTTGCTTCCTTATGAAGCAATTCAGACGATGGGAGAGTCTATCGCTATGCTGATTATACCAAATTAATACATATAGTGAGCGATTGCTTAATTTCGGAACGCTCACAAGAGCAGCAGAAAACCCAGGAAAGCGAGAAGCGTCAGCATCGTGCAGGCGGAATAGAATATGGAAATGCCGGCTTCGATGTCGTTGACCGTAGCAGTGTCGCGGCCGGAGCCGTTGATCATCGGCTCACGCACGAGCTCACCGCCATAGATTCGCGGACCTGCGAGCTGGATATCGAGCGCGCCGGCCATAGCCGCCTCGGGCCGGCCGGAGTTTGGTGAACGGTGCAGCCCGCCATCGCGGACGGCGATGCGGATCGCATTTCCAAGCGCGGAGATGCCACGTTTGATCAGAGCGCCGGCAGCAATCAACAAGATGGACAGGCGCGCGGCCGGCCAGTTGGCTATATCGTCGAGGCGCGCAGCAGCGCGACCAAAATCGACATAGGTCTCGGATTTATGGCCGATCATCGAATCGGCAGTGTTGAGCATCTTGTAGAAGAAAAGGCCTGGCAAGCCGAAAACGCCGTACCACAGCGCCGGTGCGACGACACCGTCGGAAAAATTCTCGGCAAGGCTTTCGATGGCCGCACGGCAGATACCCGGCTCATCCAGCGTCTCGGGATCCCGACCGACGATGCGCGATACGGCGAGACGCCCGCCTTCCAGACCATCGGCACGCAATGCCCGCGAAACTTGCTCGACATGGTCGGCCAGGCTCTTCTGCGCCATGAAAACCGCCACAAGCCCCGCCTCGACCAGGATGCCGAGCCAGCCGAAGAAGGCGAGAAATCCATGAATGGCCCAGCCGGCGATAACGGCGCCCATGAGCAGCGCGACGATCGACATCACCCCGTTGCGGCGGCGAAGCACGCCGGGCAGATGCTTTGCATTGAACCGCTGGTCGAAGGATGAAATCGCCTTGCCGAACAGCACGACCGGATGCGGAAAGCGCTGCCACAACCAGTCGGGATCGCCGACGAGGCGGTCAAGCAACAAGGCCAGGACCAGAATGAGCAAATGTTCGTCGGCGGTCATGTCGAATAATCCTCTAATACCCCGGCGAGCCTTTGATCCGCTTCTTCATCTGGAGCGAGCCCGAAGCGCAGCCAATTGCGGGCGTAATCGAACTTGCGGACCAGAATATGATGACGGCAGAGATGCGTATATATGCCCTCGGCGCGGTCGTCCGCAACCAGTGCAAACAGGGCCGTGCCTCCCGCAATATGCAGGCTCGAGCGGCGAAGAACCGTCTGCAGCGCCGAATGTCGTTGAAGAATGCGGTTTCGGATGGCGCTTGTGTCGCCTTCCATGAGCGACGCGGCAATCGAGAGAGCCGGTCCGGAAACCGCCCATGGACCGAGCCAATCCTCGAAACGGGTTAGGATCGCGGCCTCAGCAATCACGAACCCAAGCCGAAGGCCGGCCAGTCCGAAAAACTTTCCGAACGAACGGAAGATGACGAGGTTGGGCATCGAGGCGGCAAAGGGCGCCACGCTCGCTGCCGGCTCCATATCGCCAAAGGCCTCGTCGACAAGAAGGATCCCACCTTGGCTCCGTAACCTGTCGTGCAAGTCCCGCAACTGCTCAATGGGTAACCTCCGCCCATCAGGATTGTTGGGATTGACGGCAACCACGAGCCTGTCGTCGGCGGTAAGTTCGGCAGGCGTCGAAACCTGGCGGACCTGCAGCCCCGCCAGTGTGAAGGCTCTTGCATATTCGCCATAGGTCGGCGAGAGGATTGCGACGCTGCCACCGGGCACCAGCCTCGGAAGCAATTGAATGACGGACTGCGTGCCGGGAACCGGCAACGGCAGAATATCGCCGCTCCGGTAATAGTTCCTCGCCGCTTCCCGCGCCCGCTCCTGCAAATGCTGGTCAGGCAGCCTATGCCATGCCGCAACGGGGATTTCCGGCAGCGTCACCGGATTGGGATTGATGCCGGTCGACAGATCCAGCCATTCCTCCGGACGCCCGCCATATTGGCGTGCCGCAGCCGTGATGCCGCCTCCATGGACAATCCTGCTGGTCATACGGCGTCACCGGCGAGATCGATCAAATGCATGTAGGAGCCGGCAACATTGGCACGCTGCAAGCCAGCGGCACCAAGATCGTTATTGAGCGCATCCCTCACCGCAAACAGACGGTCCGCCTCACCTTCCGATACGATGGTCGAATAATGAAACTCGTGCGCCGTCATCGGCTTGTCGAAGAAGGAGCCGGCAAGCGGCACCACACGCCGATAGCCAAGATGGCGCTGTCGTTTCTCGTAGCTGGTAACGACGGGTAATAGGCCCAGCATTTCGTGGCGCGCACCCGCCGCATCCACAAGACCTTCGCCAAGCACCATATACCCGCCGCATTCGCCATAAATGCGCACCCCGCGCGAGGCCGCCGCGTTCATGCCACCCCGGAAATGCTGGGCAGCGGAAAGCTTTCCGGCGTGCAACTCCGGATAGCCGCCCGGCAGATAGATGGCATCGGCATCAGCTGATGGAGCTTCATCCGCGAGCGGAGAAAAGAAGGATATTTCCGCGCCACGACGCTTCCAGCCGAGCAGCATATGCTCATAGCAGAAGGCGAATGCGATATCCCGCGCCACCGCAATGCGCTGACCGAACGGCATAAGCCGCGCAATATTGGCCGCCGAGGTGCGAACGAGATGCTGCTGCGCTGCCCGCAGGAGCAGATCGAAATCGCAGGCTTTCGAAATGACCTCGGCAGCCGCCTCGATAAATTGCTCGAGTGCCCCATGCTCGCCCGCCTGCACCAGACCGAGATGCCGCTCCGGCAAGGCCAGACTTGCGTCACTGCGGATAACGGCGACGACGGGCATGCGCACCGCATTCAGCGCCTGGCGCAACATGGTCTCATGCCTGTCACTGGCGACGCGATTGAGCACGACGCCGGCAATGCGGATATCGGCCCGGAAATTGGCAAAGCCGCTGACGACCGCTGCAACCGATTGCGACATGCGAGAGCAGTCGACGACGAGCACGACGGAAAGGCCAAGCAGGGCGGCAAGATCGGCCGGAGTTCCAGTGCCATCGGCAGCACCGTCGAACAGGCCCATCATCCCCTCGATCACGAGCATCCGTCCGCCGGCACGATGAAGCGCGGCATTGGCGGAAATCAGTTCGGCGCGCATGGCCCAGGGATCGAAGTTGAGACAGGAGGATCCGAGCGCTGCTGCGTGAAAGGCAGGATCGATATAATCCGGCCCGGCCTTGCCGGACGCGACCGCAACATCCCTGTTTCGCAGTGCCCGCAGCAGACCGAGCGTGAATGTGGTCTTGCCGGAGCCTGATGAGGGTGCCGCGATCAGAAGCCCGCTCATGCCGACACCTTGCGTCCGTTTTCCCCCGGGCTTTCAGTTGCTGGCAGCAATATGCGGCCGGAAAGCGCGCCCAGCCAATCGAGCGACGGCCGCAATTTCACCACCTCGCCGACGACGACTATGGCGGGCGGCTCGAGGCCCGAGGCTTCGACATCGTCGGGCGCGCGCCCGAGCGTCGTCTCCAAAACCTGCTGCGAGGATGTCGCGGCATTGCAGACGAAGGCAACAGGTTCGTCCGCCGATCGGCCGGCGGCAATAAGATTCGCGCTGATCTGAGCAATGTGCTTCATCGCCATATACATGACGATAACGGGCGATCCCTTGCCGATCGCGTCCCAATCGATCGCGTCCGGCACGACGCCGGAGGAGTCATGACCAGTCAGGAAGGTGACGGCATGGTTGACGTCGCGATGGGTAACGGGAATGCCGGCATAGGCCAGACCACCGATCCCAGCCGTGATGCCGGGCACGATGCGGAAGGGAATGCCGTGCTGGACAAGCGTCAGCGCTTCCTCGCCGCCGCGCCCGAAAACGAAGGGATCGCCCCCTTTCAAACGCAGAACGCGCTTGCCGGCCCGCGCCAATTCCACTAGGCGCAGCGAGATATCCCGCTGCTTGGCGGAAGGCTTGCCGCCGCGCTTGCCGGCATATTCCAGCACCGCGCCCGATCGGGCTAGTTTGAGGCAATCTTCATTGACGAGCGCATCATGCACGATGATGTCAGCCTCGGCCAATCCCTTGGCGGCCAGCAGGGTCAAAAGCCCCGGATCGCCCGGCCCGGCACCGACGAGCCAGACGGACCCCGGCTCCAGGGCCGGCAGATTGGAAAAGGCGGTATCGTTCATCCCATGTGTCCTATGCCCGGATGGGCGAAATTGCAACGTTGAGAACGGGATAAGGCTATCTCCGTTCGACATCGCTCCCATTGCGGACATTACGTCACGCATCTCCCCGACATGAGCGACAGCACGCTATGAGCTTTTCCAACGGCGACAGGGCACAGAAAACACGTCGATCAATCACTGCGTCCCAGACTCGATATATCCGGACACTCAGATAGGCTCTTGATAGGGCTGGAGAATGGTCTTCAGCGAATTGTGAAGGGGGCGCCACGCCCCCTTCACGGGGTTTAATGCTTCACCTTGCCCAGAATCACGTCGCGGATCAGATCGAGAACCTGCTGCGAGCGGATGCCGGTGCAGGCGATCTGGCTCGGCAGATTGTCCCAATCGCCGGGCGGGAAGCGGCGGCCGTCCTGCTTGATAATCGTCTGGCCGTCGGCAATACCGCCGCAGACGACGCGGATCGCCCCCTCGATCGTGTCGAACAGCTCTGGTGCCACGACGTAGACGCAAGCGCAGCTATCATGGACCATCATGCCGTCTTCGACCGCATGCTTGTAGAAATCGATGTAGGACTGCGAGAGGTCGGCCAGAAGCTGCACCGAAGGGCCGCCTGCCTTGGCCATGTCTGCCAGATAGCCGCGGCTCATGGTCGTCACCGAGGTCACGTCCAGACCGACCACGACGACTTTCCAGGCTGCTGTCATGACGAAATCCGCAGCTTCCGGATCGCCGTGAATATTGGCCTCCGCGACCGGGGAGACATTGCCTGGTACGTAAAAATTGCCGCCCATGATGACGACACCTTTCACGAGCTTGGCGATATCTGGATCATGCTTCAGCGCCAGAGCCAGATTGGTCATGCGGCCGACGGCAACTAGGGTAACCTCCCCCGGATGCGCGCGAACCGTGTCGATGATGAACTGATAGGCTGGCCGGGGATCGGTCGGCAGATCGATCATGTCAGGCACGTCGATGTCGCCGAGACCGTTATGGCCGTGAACCATTGTCGGCCATGGCCGCTCATGCCGCGAAGGATCGAAAGTGACGCTGGCGCCGCGCGCAACCGGGCACGGAATATTCCACTCGCGCTTCAGGAACAGCGCGTTGCGGGTCGTCGTGTCGACCGAAGCATTGCCGAAAACCGTCGTCACGCCAAGAAGGTCGATATTCGGGTGACGATGCAGGAAGAGAAGCGCCATGGCGTCGTCAACGCCCGGATCCGTATCATAAATGACCTTTTGCATGATTTTTCCTTATCAACATACTGAATAAGCTTGATCTTCCGGAAATTTCCTCCCGTCGCGGATCATGCTTGACCCATCGGCATACACGAGAACAGCTGACGGTGAAATGCCGTCGGCATCTCCTCTGCGGATCATTTGCGAGATTTGCGGGATGAATTCGCTGCTCAGGCGATCCTGGCGATCGCCGCAGTCGCAAGGCCGGACTTAATTTTGGGAAGCACGAGCTCGGAATCGGGGCCGGCGGCCGCAAGCGCAGCAGCCTCGGCAACACCGTGGCAACCGACATGCGCAAAAACAATCTCGGACGGGTTCTTCAGCCTGGGTGTCTCCCGCTCCAGTGCAGCTGCCTTGAAGAAGCGCGCCGGGAGGCGAAAATGCGTGGCGGTCTCCAGGATCGCCGGTTCATCCATGCGCGTGTCGATCGACACGACGGCCAGAACCTGCTCGCTTACGATCCCAGCCTCCTGAAAGGCTCTTTCCGCAAGCATCCGCACCTCATTCCAGTCCGTGCCGCGCTCACAGCCAAGACCCAAAAGATAGCGGCGGGTGGTATTGGCGTAGATCGTCATAGTCGCTCCCAACAGCATCGACCGAGATGACAGCTGTAGCGGGCACGTTTCGACGCGTCAATTTCGCCTGATGTGCCCTGATAACATTTGCCTTGCGGCGATCGAAGTGCCAGAAGGCCGTTTAATTCCCGCCTCAGAGTTCCCCACCTTGCCAGACATCACATTTCAACTGCTGCTTTTGCTCTTTGCCGCCGCGTTCTTCGCTGGTTTCGTCGATTCGATCGCCGGCGGCGGTGGGCTGATTACCGTGCCTGCCATGCTGCTGGCCGGTATTCCGCCGCTGCAGACCCTCGGCACGAACAAGGTGCAGTCCATCTGCGGCGCAGCCTCCGCAACGATCGCCTATGCCCGGCAAGGACACGTGCAACTTCGCGAACAGCTTCCGATGGCGGCGATGGCTGTGATCGGAGGCATGCTCGGTGCATTGCTGGCAACCATCATGCCAAGCCAGGTTCTGCGCATCATCCTGCCCTTCCTTCTGATCGCGATTGCGCTCTATTTCGCCCTGAAACCCAATCTCGGCGATATCGAAAAGCATCGGCGCATGAGCGCCGGACTCTTCGGCGTAACGTTTGTGCCGCTGATCGGCTTCTATGACGGCGCCTTCGGCCCCGGAACCGGCTCGTTCCTGATGCTCGCCTTCGTCACGCTCGCCGGCTTCGGCCTCTTGAAGGCGACGGCGCATACGAAGCTGCTCAATTTCGGCTCGAATCTCGGCGGCCTGATCGTCTTCATCTCCTCCGGCGCTATCCTTTGGAAAGTCGGTCTGACGATGGGGCTCGGCCAATTCCTCGGCGCCCAGCTCGGTTCGCGACTCGCCATGCGCATCGGTGCGAAACTGATCAAGCCGCTGCTCGTGATCGTCTGCATAGCCTTTGCAATCAAGTTGCTTGCGGATCCCACCCATCCCGTCAGGATCTGGCTGGGACTGTAAGAAAACGCGCCTTTGATTACCTCCGACGTAATTGATAGTGCTTCGGTACGCGCCGATGATCGCCCTGCTTGAACGGTTCAGGCGATCCAAAGGAGTTGACCGATGACTGATGCGAACACCATTGCAGACCGCTATATCGCCATCTGGAACGAGGCCGATACCGACCGCCGGCGTGCGCTCATCGCCGAGGTATGGACGGAAGACTGCAGCTATGTCGACCCGATGATGCGCGCGCGCAATCGCGAAGAGATTCACGCGCTGGTCACGGCGGCGCACGAGCGCTTCCCAGGCTTTCGCTTCACCCTCCTCACGAACGGTGATCGCTACGGCGACCATCTCCGCTTCTCGTGGGGTTTCGGCCCGGCCGATGCCGAGCCGCTGATCAAGGGCACGGATTTCGCAATTCTAGAAGGCGAACAGCTGAAGTCCGTTCACGGCTTCATCGACCAGCTGCCGGCCGCCGCATGATGAACCCGGCCCGCTCTCTCGGCGACCACCTGCGCGAATGGCGGCAGCGCCGTCGCCTGAGCCAGCTCGAATTTGCCCTTGAAGCCGATATATCGCAACGGCATCTGAGCTTCATCGAGAGCGGGCGGGCGCTTCCAAGCCGCGAGATGCTGATGCATCTCGCCGAACGGCTCGGCGTTCCCTTGCGCGAACGCAATCCGATGCTCCTGGCGGCTGGATTTGCGCCGGTCTTTCCAGAGCGCAAACTGGACGATCCGTCGCTTGCTCCGGCACGCCATGCCATCGACATGCTTCTGAAAGGACACGAGCCCTTCCCAGCCCTGGCTGTTGACCGTCACTGGACGTTGATCGCTGCCAATGCCGCCGTCGCACCATTGCTTGCCGGCGTGACGGATGCCTCGCTGACCGAAGGGTCGATCAATGTCCTGCGGCTGAGCCTGCATCCACATGGCTTGGCGCCGCGGATCGCCAATCTCTCCGAATGGCGTGCGCATCTGCTGGAGCGCCTGCGCCAGCAGATATCGGCAACCGGCGATCCCGTGTTGACAAAACTGCTGGCGGAATTATCCGCCTATCCCGCACCGGCTGCGCCAAAATCGACGGCTCCGGAACGGGATTTCGCCGGCATTGTCGTGCCGCTGGAGCTTGTCACCGATACGGGACATCTCTCGTTTCTGTCCACAACGACCGTCTTCGGAACGCCTGTCGATGTCACCCTGTCGGAGCTGGCGATCGAATCCTTCTTTCCCGCAAACCCGCAGACGGCGGAAAAACTGAAGACGATGCTGCCGGGCGGTTGACAGCCGCCCGCGATCAGAACTCGACGCCCGGCTGCCCTTTGATACCCGAGCGGAAAGGGTGCTTGATCAATTCCATCTCGGTTACGAGATCGGCAATCTCGATCAGCTCTTCCTTGGCGTTGCGGCCCGTCAAGACGACATGGGTCATGTAAGGCTTTTCGTTCTTGAGGAACTCCAGCACCTCGTTGATGTCGAGGTAATCGTAACGAAGCGCGATATTGATCTCATCCAGCAGCACCATGGAGTTGCGCTCATCGCGGATCAGTTCCTTGGCCTTTTCCCAGGCAGCCGTGGCCGCCGCCACGTCGCGGGCACGGTCCTGCGTCTCCCAGGTAAAGCCCTCGCCCATCGTATGGAACTGGCAGAGGTCGGAGAAATGCTTCTCGATCAGGTCGCGCTCGCCGGTCCACATGGCGCCCTTGATGAACTGCACCACCGCGCTCGGCTTTCCATGGGCGATGTGGCGGAAGATCATACCGAAGGCGGAGGAGGATTTTCCCTTGCCCTTGCCTGTATGGACAATGATCAAGCCCTTCTCGTCGGTCTTGGTCGCCATGATTTTGTCGCGCGCGGCCTTCTTCTTGGCCATCTTGTCGGCGTGACGGGCATCGTCGTTCTTCGGCACGCCCGCGCCGGTTTCGGCCAATTCGTCGCTCATTGCATTCTCCCTGATATGATCGATTTCTGTGCCAGCGGCCCGCCGCGCCAGAGGTAGAGCGCGACAAGCGGCTGATCTTCCGTGCGCATCGCGTGGCGAATGTTCGAGGGGTGATGGATGATCTCACCCGACCAGCGCGGCAGGAACGGTTGGGCATCCTTGCTCCATAGCGAGCCGTCGGTCAGAGGAATATAGATTTCCTCCGCCTCGTGATGATGATCCGGATAGTGCACGCCGGGACCAAGCAAGAGAAAACCGCCGGCCATTTCTTTGTTTGTGAAATGCCCGCGCGTGCCAAAAAGCTCGACCCAGCCGTATCTCTCGAGGAAATCCGCGCCGAAATCGGTGATGCTGTAGGTCTGTGCCCAATGCAATTCGTCCGCGGCTTGAAAGAGCCTGCCAAGCAGCACGCCTTCCGCCCCATCGCGAGACCGATCATGTTTTCGAAGATAATCGACGACGGGCAAGTCCTGCGGCACGAGCAAGCGCTTCTTCATCGACCAGTCGAAGCCTTCAATGAAATGCCGTAGCACTGGATCACTGCGCGATTGCAGATAATCCCGAAAGGCGGTCAGAAGCTCGTCGACCGTACTCATACCGCCGCCTCCCGGCCCTCCTTCAGGCTTTCCAAATCGAACCGCGCCGAATTGCTTCTCGGTGTCCAAAGCTGGCGATCGATCGCCTCGAGCAGACGTTCTCGCATCTCCCTGAGTGCAGCCGGATTCTTCTCTGCCATGAAATCACGCACGCGCTGATCAATAACGAAGGCCTGATAGACGGCCTCGAAATGATGATTGCGGACCGCACCGGTCGTCGCTGCGAAGGCAAAGAGATAATCTACCGTTGCCGCAATTTCGAAGGCGCCCTTGTAGCCATGGCGCATGATGCCCTCGATCCACTTGGGGTTGACGACGCGCCCGCGCACGACCCGACCGATCTCCTCTTCAAGCGAGCGGATTACAGGCTTTTCCGGCCTCGAATGGTCGTTATGATAGATCGAGGGACGCGCGCCGCCAAGCTGCTCGGCCGCTGCCGCCATGCCGCCCTCGAACTGATAGTAATCGTCGCTGTCGAGCAGATCGTGCTCGCGATTGTCCTGGTTCTGCACGACCGCCTGGATCGAACGCAAACGCTCTTCGAAGACGCCCCGCTCCACCCTGCCCTCCTCGCCGGCGCCATAGGCATAGCTGCCCCAGACGAGATAGGCCTCCGCCAGATCCGCGCGCCGCTCCCAGCCTTTCTCATCGATCAGCGCCTGTAAACCAGCTCCATAAGCGCCGGGTTTCGACCCGAAGATGCGATAGCCCGCACGACGACTGGCAGACGCGGTGTCCAACCCGGCGACCTCAAGCCGCGCGATCTCGCCGCGCATACGCGCCGCAATCGGATTATCCGTTGCATCCTCATCGAGCATGCCGACCGCGCGGACCGCCCTATCGAACAAGGCGATCTGCTCGGGAAACGCATCACGGAAAAAGCCGGAGATGCGCAGTGTGACATCGACTCGCGGCCGCCGGAGCATGGCAGGCGGGATGATCTCATAGCCGGTGACGCGGCGTGAGGTCATGTCCCAGACCGGCTTGACACCAATCAACGCCAGCGCCTGCGCGATATCGTCGCCACCCGTGCGCATGTTCGATGTGCCCCAGGCTGTCAGGCCGAAGGAAACGGGCCATTCGCCATGATCCTGAACATAGCGGCGGATGAGCAATTCGGCCGATTTCTTGCCAAGCTCATAGGCAGCCGGCGTCGGAACCGCACGGCTGTCGACCGAATAGAAATTGCGCCCCGTCGGCAGAACATCCGGCCGGCCACGAGTCGGTGCGCCGGATGGGCCGGGAGGTACGAAACGACCGTCGAGGCCCTTGAGCAGAGCTGCGATTTCCGCGTCGCCGCAAGCGAGAATGGAAGGCTGGAGCTTCGAGCCAATCTCGCCGAGAACCATGCGAGTGTTGGGCCAGTTCTCCGGGCAGGCCGTTTCGCCATTCACGAGTTCTGCGGCCAGGAGTTCGATGCGCTCGACGGTATCGCCCTGTGTGCGCCAGGAGGCGTCGGAGATGTCTTGGAGAATTGTGGGGCGCGGGCCGGTCCATTCGGCGGCCATGTCACAGTCTAGCGGGTCGAATGGCTTGTTCGGAGGGATACCCCCCTCTGTCAGCTTCGCTGACATCTCCCCCACAAGGGGGGAGATTGGTGGGAGTATGCCGCCCGTCTCTCCTGCCCCTTTATCGACAACATCAGCGGATTCGATCTTGGTTTGATCCGAGGAAGCTCCGCGGACCACCGATCTCCCCCCTTGTGGGGGAGATGTCGCGAAAGCGACAGAGGGGGGTGCCGCACCCTCCCTATGCTCTGCACCCTCAAAAGCATCCCGAGCAATCGCCCGCTGCAGACTCTGATCGCCACCCTCGCCCAGCCCGCGCGGCACCCTTGCCAGCGCCACCGTCAAATCCGTCAACAACCGCCCAGCGGGCGAGACGCCGAAAATGTGCAACCCATCGCGGATCTGCATTTCCTTGAGGTCGCAGAGATAGGCATCGAGCTTGCGCAAGGCCTCGTCCTCGCCCTCGCCCTTGGCGATGCCGGCATCCTGATCTAGCCCGATATCGGCGACGAGATCGAGGATCTGTTTACGCAGCAGACGGATGCGGCGGGGATCGCCGCCGGAAGCCTCGTAATATTCGTCAACCAGCGCTTCCAGATCCTTCAGCGGGCCATAGCTTTCGGCACGCGTCAGCGGCGGCGTCAGGTGATCGATGATGACGGCGCTCGTGCGGCGCTTGGCCTGCGTGCCCTCGCCGGGATCGTTGACGATGAAGGGATAGAGGTTCGGCAGTGGTCCGAGGATTGCTTCCGGATAGCAATTTTCCGACAGCGCCAACGCCTTGCCCGGCAGCCATTCGAGATTGCCGTGCTTGCCCATGTGAATGACCGCATGCGCATCGAAAGAGCGGCGCAGGAAGGCATAGAAGGCAAGATAGCCGTGCGGCGGCACGAGATCGGGAGAATGGTAGCTCTCCTTCGGATCGATATTGTAGCCGCGCGCCGGCTGGATACCAACGAGCACATCCCCGAAGCGGGCGAACGGCAGGGCAAAGCCGTCACCAATCGCGTAAGGATCCGCCGCCGGTCCGCCCCACCGCGCCGTAATCTCATCCTGAATCTGTTTGGGAAGCGACGAGAAAAAATGCTTGTAGTCGCTGAAGGAAAGCCTCTCGCGGACCACGCGGCCATCGTACCCCGAATTTGTCGGCCCTTCCGCCAAGTGCCGCATCAGCGCATCGCCGTCGGCAGGCAGATCGGCAACGCCGTAGCCGGCCGCCCGCATCGCCTTCAGCACTTCGATCGTGCCGGCCGGCGTATCGAGCCCGACGCCATTGCCCAGGCGACCATCGCGATTGGGATAGTTCGCCATGACAAGCGCAACACGGCGATCGCCGGGCAGCGTATTGCGCAGCCGCGCCCAATTGGCTGCAAGCCGCGCCGTATAGCGCATGCGATCCTGAAGTGGCTCGCTGGCAACGATATTGGCCTCGACCCTTTCATCATAGCGGGCCGCAGCCTTGAAGGACACGGCGCGGGCGAGAACGCGCCCGTCAACCTCGGGGAGCGCCACGTTCATGCCGAGATCGCGCGCCGAAAGCCCCTGCGAGGATGCTTCCCATGCCTCCTTCGATGAAGCCGAGAAGATGGCCTGCAGAACGACGGCGTCGCCCGTTTCCAGCACCGTCGCCTGACGATCTGCACCGGGCGCCGAAACGGCAAAGCCTGTCGCATTGATGACCACGCCGGGCTTCAGCTCGGTAAAGACGCTTTCAAGAATGCCGACGGACACGGCGTCCTTTAGGCTATAGGCAAAAACCGGCAACGGCCGCATGCCCTCGGCAATGAGCGCCTCTATCATGGCTTCGATCGGTTTGGTTTCGCCGCTCTGAACCAACGCGCGATAGAAGGAAATCGCGACCGTCGGAGGTTCGAATCCTGCAGGGATCACCATCTCCGCTTTGGAGACTCTCCGCCACTCTTCGACGCCGATCACGCCCCGCCCTGGCCACCAGATCCCGGCCTTCATCAAGGGTACGGCGGGCATCGGCTTCTCGGCGCCTGAGAGCATCGCCTCGGCATAGGCGAGAAACGCCCGCGAATTCGCCTCGCCGCCCTCGATCAGATAGGACCAGAGCGCATTGAGATCATCGAGTGCGACGTTGGAAAATGGCGTTAGCCCGGGATCGGGTTTCGAATCTCCCGGCAGCACCGCGATCAAGGCACCCTGGCGCGCTGCACAGGCATGCAGCGCTTCCAGCGCATAGTGGAAGTAGCTTGCTCCTCCGAGCGCCCGCACGATGATGAGCTTCGCATGCCGCGCCGTTCTCTCGATATAGGTATCGACGGACATCGGATGCTTGAGGCTCATCAGGCTTGCAAGCCGAAGGGAACGGCCGCCCTCTCCGTGGGCCGCGGCAATAGCCGCAAGCTCGGTATCGGCAGCCGACAGAAAGAGGATATCGCCGGGCGACTGCCCGAGATCGATCGCCTCCTCTCCGTCGCTGATGGTTCCCTTTTGAGCCAGGAGAAGGTGCATGGATTTCCCTTAGACCAATGCTTCGATCGCCTTGCGAACGATCGTCTCGTCCATCTCGTGCAGGCCGATCACGACAAGCCGGGTCGCGCGGGCTTCACCCGGCGTCCAGGCGCGATCGAAATAGGTGTCGATGCGGCTGCCGACGGCCTGAAGCTGCAGGCGCATGGGCTTGCCGGGGACATCGACGAAGCCCTTGAGGCGCAGCACATCATGCTCCGCAATCACGCCCTTCAGCGCCTCGACGAAAGTAGCGGGATCAGCAATCGGGCCGAGTTCGACGACGAAGCTGTCGAACTCGTCGTGGTCATGTGGCGTGCCATCCTCGTGCTCCAGCTCGTGATGAGATTTGCGGTTGACGATATCGTCTTCCGTGCCGATCCCGAGGCCGAGCAGGACGGCGGCCGGCACGTCGCCGTTCTTCGCCTCGATGATCGTCGGCTTGCGGGCCGTGCGCGAGGCAACTTCGGCGCGCACGCGGCCGAGTCCGTCGGTGTCGATCAGATCGGTCTTGTTGAGCACGATCAGATCGGCGCAGGTCAGCTGATCCTCGAACAGCTCCTCGATCGGGCTTTCGTGATCGAGCGAGTCATCCTCGACGCGAGCAGCCTCTACGGCGTCGTGATCGTCGGCGAAACGGCCGGCGGCAACAGCCGCGCTGTCGACCACCGTGATGACGCCGTCGACGGTAACGTGCGTACGAATATCAGGCCAGTTGAAGGCGGCGACCAGCGGCTGCGGCAGCGCGAGGCCCGAGGTCTCGATAACGATATGATCCGGGCGCGCATCGCGCTCCAGAAGCTTCGTCATGGTGGGAATGAAATCATCGGCGACAGTGCAGCAGATGCAGCCATTGGTCAGCTCGATGATGTCATCTTCCGTGCAGTTCTCCGCTCCGCAGCCCTTCAGCACATCGCCATCGACGCCAAGATCGCCGAATTCGTTGATGATCAGCGCGATCTTCTTGCCGCCGGCATTCTGCAGGAGGTTGCGGATCATCGTCGTCTTGCCGGCTCCCAGGAAGCCGGTGATGACGGTGGCGGGAATCTTTTCCTGGTTCATATGGATCAGCCCTTCATTTTCAGCGGCAGGCCCGCTGCGATAAAATAAACTTCGGCACTTGCCGCCGCGACCATCTGGTGCAGGCGGCCGGCATGGTCGCGAAATTCGCGCGCCATGCGATTTTCTGGTACGATTCCCAAGCCCACCTCGTTGGAAACGAGAACGAGTCTCGATCGTGCAGTCGACAGAAATGCAGTGAGAGCGGCAAATTCTGCCGCCATATCCCGCTCGGCCATCATCAGATTCGTCACCCAGAGCGTCAGGCAGTCGATAAGCACCGCCCGCCCCTCCGCGTCGATAGCGGCAAGCTGTCCGACGAGATCCATCGGCTCCTCATGCGTCTGCCATAGATCGCCGCGATCGGCACGATGCTTGGCGATGCGCTCGCGCATCTCGTCATCCCACGCCTGCCCTGTCGCCACATAGTGACGTTCAAGACCAGTGTCCGAAACCAGAGATTCGGCAAACCTGGATTTGCCGGAACGCGCGCCGCCAAGGACGAAGATCGCTTGGGAAATCGAAGACGACATGCGTTATGCCCGCTCTCGAGCAAAAGCGAGGGTCGGCAGCACGTCGCTGGAACCGGGAAACAGGCGCCTACACGCCGAAAACTCGTCTTGCGCCATGACAACCTCCGTGCTGGCAGCGGAACTCGCGTCCCAAAACAGGCTCTGCGCCCGGCACGCATGGCAGGTCTCCTGGCTCGCGGATGAGGCGCCGCGACGGGGGCGGACCGAAACCGGTCGCCCCCGATCGTGCGCCAGCGGATCTTTCTCACCTTCCCGGCAATGCATCATGAAAAGGCGGACGATTCGTAGAATAAGAGGCGTCCAGCCCCGGTTAATCATGATGCCACACCAGTGGCTTTTTCGATTTGCGCCTGCCCCGCCCCGTTCGCCCCATGCGAACCATCGACGAAATAGACTTCAAACCGAACGAAAGACCCTGACCGCTCTACAGTCGCGGGGTCGGCTGTGATGAGAACGCCCGGATTGGGTCCGCCCCTTCACATTCCCTTTTCATCCCATGCGGCAGATCGCCGCTCAGGAACCATTCGTTATGCCGCAATGATTAGGCTTTCACTGAGTTCAAGTCAATCAAGGGCATGGATGCGACCTGCGCCATCCTGATTGCGAATTCGGTTGAAAATTCCCATAAAACCAGCGGCTTTTTTGCCGTATTTCTTTGATGTTAGGAGTTTATAGAGGGTAAGCCCTCACATTCGAGCAAAACGTATCGTCCGCTTCCAATGCTGCAGAAATTCCAACCGCGACGTCTCGGCGTCTTCTCGGTCCTATTCGATCTCGGTCGCTTCAGGGCATTGCTGCGCCGTGGCGAGCTGGGACTTGTTTTTGCCGGCGCGCTGGTGGGAATAGCGTCCGGCTGTGCCGTCACCGCGATGAGCTATATCTCGCGCAAGCTTCACAGCGTCATCTACGGTATAACCGACTACGAACGCTTGAGTTCGGCAGCAATGGCGATTCCCGACAAATCGGTGTTGTTCATCGCGCCGATCGCCGGCGGCATCATTCTCGGCATTCTCCTTTACGTATTGTCGCGCACGCGCAAGAAGCCGATGGTCGACCCGATCGAAGCCAATGCGCTGCATGGCGGCCGCATGTCGCTGACCGACAGCATCATCGTCGCCGTGCAGAACCTGATCTCGAACGGATTCGGCGCCTCTGTCGGGCTCGAAGCAGGCTACACGCAGCTCGCTGCCGGCATTGCCTCCAAATTCGGCTACAAGATGCAGATGCGCCGCGCGGACCTGCGCATGCTCGTCGGCTGCGGCGCGGCTGGCGCCATCGCCGCAGCTTTCAATGCGCCGCTGACGGGCGCCTTTTACGCCTTCGAGCTGATCATCGGCAGCTATTCGATCGTGACGCTCACACCCGTCGTCGTCTCGGCGCTGATATCAACCATGATAGCAAGACTGCTCGCCGGCGACGATTTTGCCATCGATATCGATCATTTCGGGGCGATCGTTCCGGCGGATTATCTTCCTGCCATCCTGCTCGGCGCCTTCTGCGCCGGTATCGGCATCCTGATCATGCAGGGCGTCGCCTGGGTCGAAGAATTGGCACGCAAGAGTTCCATCGCGCCGCCTTTCCGGCCCGCGCTCGGCGGGCTGGTCGTCGGAACACTGGCGCTGATTTCGCCGCAGGTCCTGTCTGCCGGCCATGGCGCGCTGCATCTCAATCTGTCTACGGACGTGACGCTGGGCGCCTTGCTGGGTCTATTCCTGCTGAAATCGCTCGCCTCCGCAATATCGATCGGCTCCGGCTTCAGAGGCGGCCTCTTCTTCGCTTCGCTGTTCATGGGCGCGCTGCTCGGCAAGATCTTCGCTTATTGTGCACCCTATTTCGATCATGCCACGCTGACGCCGGTCGTCTATGCCGTCGTCGGCATGAGCTCGCTGGCCGTTGCCATCATCGGCGGCCCGCTGACCATGACCTTCCTGGCGCTTGAAATCACCGGGGACTTTCCGATCACTGCCCTGGTGCTGGCCGCCGTCATCACCTCGTCGCTCGTGGTGCGCACGACCTTCGGCTACTCCTTCGCCACATGGCGCTTCCATTTGCGTGGCGAGAGCATCCGCAGCGCCCACGACGTCGGGTGGATCCGCAATCTCACTGTCGCCCGCATGATGCGCCCCGACGTGCACACGGGCAGCATCGACATGAGCATCGAGGAATTCCGCAAGAATTTTCCGATCGGCTCGGCGCAGCGCGTCATCCTGATCGACAAGAACGAGAAATATTCCGGAATGGTTCTCGTGCCCGACGTCTATGCGAGCCCGATCGAAAAAGACGACGAGGAGCACGGCCTTTCCGATTTCATCCGGCTGCGTAACGAATTCCTGCAGCCGCAAATGAACGCCAAGCAGGCAGCCGCGATGTTCGACCAGACCAAGAGCGAAGCGCTCGTTGTGGTCAACGATTTGATCGAGCGTAAAGTCATCGGTCTGCTGACGGAGAGCTATACGCTGCGCCGCTACAGCGAAGAACTCGACCGCCGGCGGCGGGAAGTGTCGGGGGAACTTTAGGCGACCAGACCGTCGAGCCAGGCGGGATCGAGTACACTTTCCAGCTCTGCCGCAACTTCGTCCAGCGCCGCATCGACGCTGGCGCGATAGTTCATGCGCTCGCCGGAAAGACCGAAGCTTGCCAGCAGCTTCGCCCGGTAAGCATCGCTGCCGAAAAGACCATGCAGGTAAGTGCCCATAACACGGCCATCCGGCGATATGGCTCCATCGGGCCGCCCGTCGATCATGGTCGATGGCCGCTCGCAGTCCGGACCCCGCGTGACGCCAAGATGGATTTCATAGCCCGATAGCGGCACATCATATTCCTTGGAAACGGCAGTGCTATTCCGTACCGTCTTTTCTGGAGCCATTTCCGTCTCGATATCCAAAAGACCCAATCCGGGCGTCTCGGTCACCGATCCCTCGATACCGAGCGGATCGTAAACGGTATGACCGAGCATCTGATAGCCGCCGCAAATGCCGATGACGCGACCGCCGCGGCGCACATGGGCAGCAATATCGCGATCCCACCCATGCTCACGCAGATCGAGAAGGTCACCGATCGTAGACTTCGAGCCAGGTAGCACCACAAGCCCTGCATCGGCGGGCAAACGCTCTCCAGCGCGAACGAAAACCAGATCGACATCGGGCTCGGCTCGCAGCGGGTCAAGATCGTCGAAATTGGCAATCCGCGACAGCACCGGCACGGCGACCTTGAGCGCGCCGGACGAGCCACGAGCAAGCCGCTCCAGCACAACGGAATCCTCCGCCGGCAGACGCGCCGCCGCCTTCAGCCACGGCACGACGCCATGGCATTGCCAGCCAGTGAAGCCGCCGATGGCCTCTATGCCCTCACCGAACAAGGAGACATCGCCACGGAACTTGTTGATCAGATAGCCACGGATCATTCGCCGGTCTTCCTCCGGCAATATATGATACGTGCCGACCAGTGACGCGATTACGCCGCCGCGGTCTATGTCACCGACCAGCACGACGGGGACATTGGCGCGTGTCGCAAAGCCCATATTGGCGATATCGCCGCGTCGAAGATTGATCTCGGCAGGCGAACCAGCTCCCTCGACGACAACGAGATCGGTTCCTGCCCGCATCGTGGCGAAGCTTTCGAGTACGGCACCAAGCAGCTGCGGCTTCAGCGCCTGATAGTCCCTGCCCTTGGCATGGCCCCAGACCTTGCCCTGTACGATGATCTGGCTGCCGGTTTCCGATTGCGGCTTCAACAGCACCGGATTCATGTGAACCGATGATGGCACCCGCGCCGCAAGCGACTGCAGCCATTGGGCGCGCCCGATCTCGCCGCCATCCTCCGCAACGGCGGCATTGTTGGACATATTCTGCGGCTTGAACGGGCGCACCCTCACGCCTCTGTTTGCGAACAGCCGACACAGACCTGCGACTAATACCGTTTTTCCGACATCGGAGCCGGTTCCCTGCAGCATGATCGCTCTTGTCATTCCCCACCACCTCGATGCGCCACAGCCACTGAAAACGCTAGATTCCGCCTTGATTCTGCCGCGATCCCGAGCCTCCGGAAAGAGCGAGCACGATACAAAAATGCACCACCCTCAAACATGCTCTGTTTGCGACATTGGATGACGATTTCATCCATTGTGAGTTACGCGGAAGAGGATTATCTCCATCGCGAAAACAAACAACGAAACCGGCCGGTCCGGGTCGGAGGATACCCCAATGCTCTTCATCTTCAACAGACAGAATTCCATTCAGATCGCCTGGAATGGCAAGCTTCCGGTTCGCCGCCCGGAGAGCCGCCTGCAGCAGCTCGATACGCGCTTCGGTACGGTTGGCTTCATCCGCACCTATAATGTTGGCTAATAGCGCGTCAAGCCGCTAGCCGACACATGAGAAGCCGCCATGCGATAGCATCGGCGGCTTTATTTTTGATCGTTATCGAGATGGAACGGGTGCCGCTTCGGGCAGATCAAACTGCCTCGTAAAGGCACCCTCTAAAGCGCGAAAACCGCGCGATCCGGAGATCGACGCGGTTTGCCAAAAACGCCGGCTTCCCTGCACATACACCGCAAGGTTCGCTTTCCCCGGTACGCAATACCTGATCCAGGGAAGCAGCGGTATGTCCCCCGCCACGCATCGATTGATAAACGGACATCGTTACTGGAGGGTTATTAAGTGCTTAAATTAGAGTGAATCTGAAAATTTTTTGAAAATTTTCCTCTTTGCGTTGAGAAAGCGTAAACGGCGCAAATAAGATATAAAACGTCTTCCAGGGACGCGAGATTTAAGCGCCATTCAAATCCGTCTGAGCAACAGAGCTTTGAGGAAGCCATGTAATGGACGTTTTGCAGCCACGAATGGCAGAAAACAGGCTAATTCAGGCGCTTATTTAAGCTTCTCCAAGAGGCACGATAACGTCCATTACCCGATGGGCTGTTGATTTCTTCATCCAAATCCTTACGCTGATTGATGTCGATGCAAAGAATGCCCGGCCGCGACAGAATTCGGCGGTCGCAAAAAGACCAAATGCACGACAGCAGCAAAGGGGACCGTACGGGCGTCGTCAGCGGCGTATGAACGGTTGCAATCAGACCGCGCTGACAGGGGATCGACAGAAATCGAACGCGTTGGAGTCGATTTCCGCAACGTAACGAAAAATTGGGAGACGATATCAATGAAGAAGCTTCTCGCTTCAGCCATTTTTGCATTCGGCGCCTATGCTTTGGCTGGCTCGGCGCAGGCCGCAGATTGCGGCAGCGTATCCATCGCTGAAATGAACTGGGCATCCGCAGGCGTTGCCGCGCAGGTCGACAAGATCATCCTGCAGAACGGTTACGGCTGCAATGTCACCCTGGTAACCGGCGATACACAGCCGACCTTTACCTCCATGAACGAAAAAGGTCAGCCTGACGTCGCACCCGAGCTTTGGGTCAATGCCGTGCGCACCGCGCTCGACAAGGCCGTATCGGAAGGCCGTCTGATCGTGGCTGCACCGCTTTTGAGCGATGGCGGCGTCGAAGGCTGGTGGATTCCGAAGTTCGTCGCCGACGCGCATCCCGACATCAAGACCGTTCAGGACGCGCTGAAGCATCCTGAACTTTTCCCGGCCCCGGAAGATCCATCCAAGGGCGCCGTCTATGACTGCCCGGCAGGCTGGAACTGCCAGATCTCCACGACCAACCTTTACAAGGCTCTCGGCGCCGACAAGCTTGGCTTTACTCTCGTCGACACCGGCTCGGCCGCAGGTTTGGACGGTTCGATCGCCAACGCCTTCGAAAAGAAGACCGGCTGGCTCGGTTACTACTGGGCGCCGACCGCGATCCTCGGCAAGTACGACATGGTTCGTCTGAGCTTCAACGTGCCGCATGACAAGAAGGAATGGGATGCCTGCACGTCGCAACAGGACTGCGCCAATCCGAAGGTGAACTCCTATCCGGTTTCGGATGTCTACACCGTCGTCACCAAGGACTTTGCGGCCAAGGCCGGCATTGCCATGGACTATATGAAGACCCGCAAATGGGATAATGCCACGGTTGGCAAGGTTCTCGCCTGGATGACCGACAATCAGGGCACGAACGAGGACGGCGCCAAGTACTTCCTCAAGACCTACCCCGATATGTGGACCAAGTGGGTTGCCCCGGACGTTGCCACCAAGATCAAGGCTTCGCTCTAATCCATGCTGCGGAATCGGCGGCGGCCTTGTGCCTGCCGCCGATTTTACATTCGCACAGTGCAACCCGAATGACCCTCATACCGACAGAGTGACATGGCGCAAGGTCGCAACGAGTGCAGATTGATGGTGGCGAATATAGTAAGAATGCAGGGGCAGCCTGAAGAACCGGTCGCAGCGCTGCAAGCCATCCACGCGTGAAGGCCACACGCGTGGAGCGGGACAAAACCGGACTAAGAAGGGGAAATACATGGCTATCCAGTGTACGATCCTGCCGAATGTGCTCTGCAACTTTCCGGCAATAGACGAGTCAATCATCCGTCTCGCACGCAAGAATATCGATGACGGCTTCAGGGCGTCCGTACGCGCCTACGGCACGCTCATCGACGCCATCGTGCAGCCGCTGCAATGGTTTCTGAACTATCTCGAATGGGCTTTCACCAACACGCCCTGGTTCATCGTGCTCATCGTGATGATGCTCGTGGTCTATGCGGCAAGCCGCAACCTTAGAATCGTTGCCGGCACAGCGATCTCCATGATCCTCATCGGCATCTTCGGCCTCTGGACCGACACGATGGTCACGCTTGCCATGGTCACCGTCTGTACGCTCATCGCCATCGTCATCGGCCTGCCGATCGGCATCCTGATGGCGCGTTCGGACCGCCTGCAGTCGATCGTCAATCCGATCCTCGACGTCATGCAGACCATGCCGAGCTTCGTCTATCTCATTCCGGTCGTCGTCATCTTCGGCATCGGCAAGGTGCCGGGTCTCATCGCCGTCGTCATCTACGCCGTTCCGCCCATGATCCGTCTGACCAATCTCGGCATCCGCCTCGTGGACAAGGAGGTGCTGGAAGCCGCCGACGCCTTCGGGTCGTCGCATCGCCAGAAGCTGTTCAACGTGCAGATCCCACTTGCGCTGCCCACCATCATGGCCGGTATCAACCAGACCATCATGATGTCGCTGGCCATGGTCGTCGTCGCCTCCATGGTTGGGGTCGGCGGTCTCGGCAAGAACACGCTGCAGGCGATCAACAACCAGTTCTTCACCGTCGGCTTCCTCAACGGTTTCGCGCTGGTTGCCATTGCCATCATTTTCGACCGTACGAGCCAAGCCTATGGCAGAAGGCTCCAGAAGCACTCGGAGGTCATTCATGGCTAGTCACGCGATCCAGATCAAAAGCCTCTATAAGATTTTCGGTCCTCGCGGACGCGATTATATCGATCAGGTCAAGAACGGCTTGGGCAAGGCCGAGCTCAATGAAACGCATGGCCATGTGCTCGGCCTGCAGGATATCAACATCGACATGCCGGCCGGCGCCATCACCGTCGTCATGGGCCTGTCCGGCTCGGGCAAGTCGACGCTGATCCGCCATATCAACCGGCTGATCGAGCCGACGGTCGGCGAAGTGCTCTATGACGGCGTTGACGTCTGCAAGATGAGCGAAAACGACCTGCGCGAATTCCGCCGCCACAAAACGGCGATGGTGTTCCAGAAATTCGCGCTGCTGCCGCACCGCACCGTCATCGAGAACACGGTCTACGGCCTGGATATCCAGGGCGTGCCGCGCTCCGAGAGCGAGAAGAAGGGTCAGTACTGGATCGAGCGTGTCGGGCTCAAGGGCTTCGAAAGGCACTTTCCGAACCAGCTTTCCGGCGGCATGCAGCAGCGCGTCGGACTTGCCCGCGCACTGACGAACGATGCCGATATCCTTCTGATGGACGAAGCTTATTCGGCGCTCGATCCGTTGATCCGCGTCGATATGCAGACCGTCCTCCTCGATCTGCAGAAGGAGCTGAAAAAGACCGTCGTCTTCATTACCCACGATCTCGACGAGGCGCTGCGCCTTGGCGACAAGATCGCGATCCTGCGCGACGGCAAGGTCGTGCAGCAGGGCACTGGCCAGGAGATCGTGCTGCAGCCGGCCGACGACTATATCACAGCCTTCGTGAAGGAGGTGAACCGCGGTCGCGTCATCCAAGCCCAGACCATCATGAAGCCGCTTGCCGGCGAGCCGGGCGGCGCACGCGTACCCGGCGACATGACACTGGAAGTCGCCGCCAAACAGATCACCGAGGCGGGCCAGACCGGCGCCGTCGTCATGGATGCGGGTGGCAAGCCTATCGGCACGATCGATCTGCAAAGCATCATCGCCGCCATGGTCACGCCGACATCGCACGAGACGGCAGAGATGGCGGCAGCCTAGCGGCTGATCTTCATCCCAAACGATAGAGCGCCCTCACCGGGGCGCTTTTTTCTGCCGCCATGGCCGTGTCGACATATGGGTAGCCATCTTGTCGTTGTGTTCACATAAAGAAATGTTTATATCTGCATTTGATATCCGAACATCTGACGTATCCGAGGACGCACTATGACCGTCGCCACCAATCCGCTGACCGATCTTCTCGCCGAAAAGGGCGTACTGCTTGCCGACGGCGCAACCGGCACCAACCTCTTTGCCATGGGCTTGGAGGCAGGTGAAGCGCCCGAGCTCTGGAACGAACAGCATCCGGACCGGATCACGAAGCTGCATCAGGATTTCGTCGATGCCGGCGCCGATATCATCCTCACCAACACCTTCGGCGGCACCCGTCATCGCTTGAAGCTCCATCATGCGCAGGATCGCGTGCATAGCCTCAACAAGACAGCCGCCGAGATCGCCCGCGCCGTCGCTGACAAGGCCGACCGCAAGGTCATCGTCGGCGGCTCCGTCGGGCCGACCGGCGAGTTGCTCATGCCGCTCGGCGCCCTGACCTATGAAGATGCCGTCGCCGCTTTCGTCGAGCAGATGGAAGGCCTGCAGGCGGGTGGTGCCGATGTCGCCTGGATCGAAACCATGTCATCGCCGGAAGAAATCCGGGCTGCAGCAGAAGCCGCTGCCAAGGTCGGCCTGCCCTATACCTATACCGGCTCGTTCGACACGGCCGGCAAGACCATGATGGGCCTGCATCCGAAGGACATTCATGCCGTCGCCACCGATATCGGCGAAGGGCCGCTCGCCGTCGGCGCCAATTGCGGCGTCGGCGCTTCCGACATCCTCTCCAGCCTTCTCGACATGACTGAAGCGGATGCTTCCGCGATCGTCATCGTCAAGGGCAATTGCGGCATTCCCGAATATCGCGGCGCCGAAATCCATTATTCCGGCACGCCGCCGCTGATGGCCGATTATGCCCGCCTTGCCCGCGATGCCGGCGCCAAGATCATCGGCGGCTGCTGCGGCACCTCCTGCGGCCATCTCGCCGCCATGCGGGAGGCGCTGGACAGCTACGTAGCCGGGCCTCGCCCGACGCTGGAGACGATCATCGAACGGATCGGTCCCCTGCGCAACAAGACCGCCAACGAAGGCGGCGCGGCCCCGGCACGCGAACGTCGCAGACGATCCTAAGGAAAAAGAAAGCCCGGTTGCCGGGCTTTCTTTTATCATTCAAGTGCTTCCACAGGGATCTTCCCTCGGCCGCGTCTTCAAAGCATGCCGAAAGTGAGCCGGCGCCTGCAGCCCTCTATTTCTCACCACCGATAGCACGCCCCTCGGTGAAATGCGGGACGATGCGGCTTTCGAACGCCTTCAAGGCCGCGCCGATCGCCTGGTGCATGTCTAGATAACGGTAGGTGCCGAGCCGCCCGCCGAAATGGACATTGGTCTCTGCCTCGGCGCGGTCGCGATAGCGCAGGAAGACCTCCTTGTCCTGACGCGTATCGATTGGATAGTAAGGCTCGTCGGCGCGCTTGGCCGAGCGCGAATATTCCCGCACCACGACCGTCTTCTCATTCTGATAGCTGCGCTCCGGATTGAAGTGGCGAAACTCCAGGATACGGGTGTAGGGGATCGTCTCGTCGGCATAATTCATGACCGCCATCCCCTGGAAATCGCCGGTATTCAGCGTCTCCCTCTCGAAGTCGATGGTACGCCAGCCCAACTCACCCTCGGAATAGTCGAAGTAGCGATCGATCGGGCCGGTATAGACGATCGGCAGATCGGCCGGCAGCGAGGATTTCAACGAAAAGAAATCGACATCGAGGGCGATCTGGATTTTCGGATGCTTCAGCATCCTCTCGAAGATCGCGGTATAGCCGTCGACCGGCAGGCCTTCATATTTGTCGTTGAAGTAGCGGTTGTCGAAAGTGTAGCGGACCGGCAGGCGCGTGATGATATGTTCGGGCAGGTCGCGCGGATCCGTCTGCCACTGCTTGGCCGTATAGCCACGGATGAACGCCTCGTACAAGGGCCGGCCGATCAGCGAAATCGCCTTCTCTTCCAGATTGGCCGGATGACGGCCCGCCATTTCTGCCGCCTGATCCGCAATCAGGGCCTTCGCCTGGTCGGGCGAAAGGCGCCGGTTAAAGAACTGCGAGATCGTTCCGAGATTGATCGGCATTGAATAGACCTGATCGCGGTAGGTCGAATAGACGCGATGCTTATAGTCGGTGAAAGCGGTAAATCTGTTGAGATAGGTCCAGACCACTTCGTTCGGTGTATGGAAGAGATGCGCACCATAGCGGTGAACCTCGATCCCGGTCTCGCCGTCGAACTCGCTATAGGCATTGCCGCCGATATGGCTGCGCCGGTCGATCAGAAGCACGTTCTTCTGGAGTTCGTTCGCGACCCGCTCCGCGATCGTCGCGCCGTAGAAGCCGGCACCGACGATCAATAAATCTACCTTGGAAAAATCAATCATGCTCTAAAACTCTCGCTACCACCAAATCTCGGTCGCGGCTGCAATCGAAGGTGCCAAACGGAATTGGATATATGCGGGTGACGGCGCGGATCTGTCGGCGGCGCTTGGAAAATCCAGGCACGCTACCAGACGCCAGCATATTTCAGCGGCGTATATTGATACGTCCTGAAGAGTGCAGCCTGTTCTTCCACCGCTGCATTGACGTTGTAGGTCGCGCCTAGCGGCCGCGTGTGAGCGACGGAAATGGCATCGATAATCGCCATGCGCGCCGCCGGCCGTCCGAGGAATGACGGCCAAAGATGATCGAGACCGTATCCGGATTCGACATCCTTCATGGACTCGATGCAGATTTGCAGCGCACGCCGCGAGAAGACCGGGCACATGATTTCGACGAAACCCTCGAAACGCACGACGCTGTTGGGTCGCTGAACCGTCAAAGGATGATTGGGATAAGAGCCCGGTCCTTTTTTGAGGGACGGCTGTGCCAGATCCAGACCATGCTTGTGCGACAGGTGGAACATCCTGTTGATGTCCTCGCCGTCGCACAGCAGATCGTCATCCGGCAGCCAGATTCGCTCATAATTCCAAAGCGGGCTGCCTTGATGGAAGAGGTCGTAGATGATCTTGAACTTCTTGGTCTTCGGCAGATGCGCCAGATATTCGTAGGGGCTATTGGATACTTCCGGCGTCTCGGCACCATAATAGCCGATGCAGAGATCCCAGTTGCGCGAGGCATCATTGATCTTCTCAAACCAGCGCGGATGGAGCGACTTCGAACCGGCGGGCACGACAACGAGATTGGGACGCCTAAGCCCTTCCTGCGGCTGCACGAGGAACTTGGCCTTGCGCTCGACACCTACGGGCGTTGAAAACAGCGGATGCGGTGGGTGATCGGCCGGCACCAGCAGATAGGTGCTATCGACACCTCCAATAACGCCCCGGCCCGCCAATGCCATGAGATTGCCGTCCTCGATATGGGCAGAATCGAAAATGACCGACGGCAGCCCATCTCTGTCGATCAGGCAAAGCCGACCGGCCATCACATGCCAGAAATCGACGGCGGGATCGAAATAATTGCCGATCATGCCCTCAGGCGCCAAAACCATGAAGCGAGAGAACATCCCGCGGTTGACGTCGCCAAGGCTCCAAAATGTGCCGTTCAACATGTCCTGGGTCAGCGGCGGCGCATCGGACCATTGTATCTGGCTCGCCGGATGCACTTCGTAGGCGGGCTTATGCAAGCTGTTCGCTGCCAATGACATGTGGACTGTTCCCTAATTCCGAACCCCAAGTAACGGCCCGATCCGAGGAAAGCAGTCAGACGACATGGCTCCCGGAGATTCGCTCGCGATCGAGCTCGTTTGATCGGCACTTTGGCCACCATTCCTTTTGCGAAGCTTGTGCAGGAAATCAAAGGCCGCCTGCCGCCCGGAACACCGTCGCCCAGAACGCATTTCGAGCAATCCAGCCTCGCGAAAGTTGGTCGGCATAATCTCGGGGCTGGGATTTCTGTGCGGGGGACAATCGCGCGTTCAGAATATTGCCAAGAACGTCGGTGCTCGGCGGACACGAAGGTCGGTCGTGTCGTCCGTCAGGTCGAGACTAAGAACCACTCGTCTCTTTTACGGTAGCAGAAGATGCATCAGAAGAAAAAGCTGGCCATAATCATCGAAGTCGATAGCTTCATCGGCGACATATTCCAACATCTGTCGAAGACCTACAAAGTTATGGCCATACAGCCGAAGACTTTCAAGGAGATCGAGACGGCTGTGGAATGGGCCGACATCGTCTGGTTCGAATTCTGCAACGAACTCTTCGTCCACGCGATCAACCAGAACATCAAGCGGCGCGGCAAGCGTGTCATCGCGCGCTGGCATCGCTTCGAGATCGTCGAATCGAATTTTCCCGATCGTATCGATTTCGGCGCCATCGATGATCTGATTCTGGTGTCCCATGACATGCTGCGTGTCCTGAAACTCAGGGCACCTCAGGTCACCCAGAAAACCCGTACCCACGTCGTGTGGAACGGCCTCAATCTCGACAAGTTCAAGCCGATCCCTTCGCTCGATAAGAAGAAGATCGCCTGGGCCGCCAAGCCCTTCATGCGCAAGAACCAGCCGCTGTTCCTGCAAATCATGCACTCGCTGGTGAAGCGCGATCCTTCCTACACGCTGCATGTGGCCGGCGAACAGGAGGAGTACGTCATGATGCCGTACCTGAAGCGCACGACGGAAAAGCTCGGCCTTACCCGCAACGTCTTCTTCCATGGCTGGCAGCGCAACATGCCGGCGTTCCTCGCCGACAAGGGCGTGATACTGTCGACCTCGGTGCACGAGAGCTTTGGTTATAACATCGCCGAAGCCATGGCTGTCGGCGCCCTGCCGGTGATCCATGACTATCCCGGTGCGGAAGAATTCTGGCCCGACGAAATCCGCTTCTCATCGGTGGATGAGGCCGTCGAAAAGATCATTGCCGGTCAGACCCATCAATGGACGCAATATGTCCACGACAAATTCCCGCTCGCCAAGCAGCTGCGCGAACTCGATATCGTCATGGGCGACCAGGTAGCCGAAGCACCCAAAACCTTGAATTGGGCATCCCTGGAACAGCAGGCCGGCTCGCCTATGAAGCGGCCCGTTCCACTCTGGCTGGCGCAGCGGCCGGCTGCCACACATCAGGCCCAGCAACCCGCACCTATTCCGCAGGCCATATCGGTGCAGCAGGTTCGCGAAGCCGTGCCGGTTGCCGAGGTGGCGATGCAGCCGATGCAGCAGCCCTATCCGACACAGCCGCAGCCCATCCCGACGCCATCTGTGGAGCGACTTGCTCCCGTTACACCGCTGGAACAGCCGATGCGTCGATCGGAAGCTGCGCCTTCCTTTGACTCCACCGGCTATTGGGAAGGCCGTTACCGCAGTGGCGGCAATTCGGGTGCCGGCTCTTATGATGTGCTCGCCAAATACAAGGGACAGTTTCTGAATAGCTTCGCCCGGAAGAAAGGGCTGAAATCCTTCGCGGAGATGGGCTCCGGCGACGGCAATCAGCTGAAATACTTCTCGTTCGACCGCTATACCGGCTTCGATGTCTCCAAGACGGTCATCGAACGCACGATGATGATGTACAGGGATAAGCCGAACTACAATTTCGTCTGGCTGGGCGATCAGTCGCTTGACTGGGAAATGCACGAGGACGCCTATGACTGCGCCTTGTCGCTCGACGTCCTCTACCATTTGGTTGACGACAATATTTACGTCAATTACCTCGACCAGCTTTTCTCTCTGCCGCAGCGCTATGTGATTATCTACGCCTCCAATTTCGACGGCCCGGATATTCGCGGCGCGTCGCATGTCCGGCACCGCAAATTCACGACGGACATCGCAAACCGGTTCCCGCAATGGAGCCTGCTGAAGCTGGTGGAGAACCCATACAAGTTCAAGGAATCAACTGAAGCGGATTTTGCAATCTACAGTCGCGACGAATTCGAGAACGCGTTGGATCTCAACGAACTCGACGCCATCAGATGAACCAGCCTGAAATGGAAGAGGCGCCGCGGTCGTACCGCGGCGCCTCTCTCTTTTTATTGCGAATACGGCAGGTGAAGAAAGTTATCTTAGCCGGCTATCTCGGCGTCTTGCCGAGTATCAAATGAGGGGCCTGTTTCAGCCTGAGCGCGATATCCGCAGTCTCGAACGACTGCCTGCGCACGTTCTCATAGTCAGCCTGGCCATAGTCTTCATAGCATTGCCGAACCAGCGCGAAGAAACGCTCCCTGAGATCGAACGGCAATTGCGGGTAGATCCAATCGAGCAAATCGAACTTGCTGCGAAGGAACCACTGGTAATATGCCTCTTTCATCCGCGGCAGGCGCGCAAACAGCGCTTCCACCTCCGCAAAAGCCTTGAAGACCTCGAACCGCTTTTCGGTGAAGACATTGGTCAGCTGCGCCCTGTCCTGATAGACGCGGTGGCCGATGAGATAACGATTCATCATGCCGATCTTCCGGGCGTGCAGATAGATATGCCAGTGAGCATAGATATCGTTATGGACGCGGGTCTCCGAGAAGCGGAGACCCGTTTCCCGACATAGCCTGGCGCTCACGATCTTGTTCCAGGGGAAATTCACGGTGAACAGCAATCGCCCGCACTGGTCGAGCGTAAAAACGCCTATGTCGGTATCGCCGACCAGCTCCCGCCAGGCATCATTGTCGATCGGCAGCATCGGATCGAGACGACCGTTCCTCTCGGTGACGTAGCGATAGCGAAACACCATCACATCGCAGGCATTGGCTTCCATGTGATACACGACTTCATCGATCGAGCGATGCGCTACCATGTCGTCGGCGTCGAGAAAGTAATAATAGTCGCCGCAGGCGGCGGCCATGCCGGCATTCCGGCTGTATCCCGCCCCGCCATTTTGTGGATTGCGCAGCAGGCGCACCCGCTGATCGCGCTGAGCATGTCGCTCGACAATCATCGCGGTGGCATCGGGAGACATGTCGTCGATGACGATCACCTCCAGGACGTCACGATTTTCCAGAACCGCGGCAATCGTTTCACCGATGGATTCCTGCGCCTTATAGGCGGGAATGATGACACTGACTTTGCTCACAGGGTCTCCTGATACTGACATGGACGCCAAACCCTGGAGGTATCGGTGATCCATGTGCCTCGGGCTATCCGGCCATTTTCGAGGAAGAGGCAACCTCGAAAACGGCAATCGCTTCCTGCCGGGATTGCAGGATGCGCTGGCAGGAGCATAAAGAGCGGAACTTGCACTGAACTGGAGCATAGGCAATTCCCACAATCAGATCGCTCAAAACTCTCCAGCCCCGCGAAAGCAATCCCGCTTATTCATGGATCAAAGTCCGTGCATAGAATCGCGCTGATGCCTCGTGGAGAATATCGATGTCTTCTGCCCAAGTCCCCGTCCTTTCGGTCTGCGTTCCGACCTATAACCGTCAGTTCATGCTCGAGCGGAACGTCAATTTCCACCTGGAAGAGTTTCGCCGACTAGGCCTCCCTTTCGAAATCGTCATTGTCGACGATTGTTCGACGGATGAGACCGCAGCCTACATTCAGTCGATCTCGCATCATCCCGAAATCAGCGCCTATCGCAGGGCGCGCAATTCCGGTTTCATCAGCAACTACGCTTTTGCGATGCAGAGAGCCCGCGGCCATTACGCGGTTTTCCTCGGCGACGACGATTTGCTGATCCCGGAAAAGGTCGTCGAATATCTTCGTATCATGGTGGACGACAAGAATATCGGCATGATCCAGGCGCCGTGGCTCCTCGTCGATGGCCGGCCTGGCGGCGGCGATATGGAACCCTTCTATCACCTCTCCTATCCGACGCGTCACGCCAAGGGTGATTTCCGCTCGATGCTGGAATTCATTCTCGACCGTCACATCTTCCCCGAATTCATGATCATCCGGCGCGACGTTTTGTTGAAATCAATTTCCAGCCCGACGCCGTTCATCTTCTGGGCATTCCTGTATACGACCCGCGCATTGGACAAGGCCGACGTGCTGTTTATGCCGGAGCCTTTCGCGCGCGTGACCGCCGTTTCAGACGATCCACGCCTGCAGCAGGGCAACAAGGAATGCATGTTCCAGTGGGATACCTACAGAGGCGGCCTCGAATACCTCGCCTCGCAGGCACTGCGCGACAACCGCTATCCGCCTGATTATCGCGGCTCGCTGATGCCTCGCATCACCGAATTCATGCTGCAGCGTCAGGCGGTCGCCATGCGCCTGCATGTCAACGCGCAGAACTGGGTCGAAGCCTATATCATGTATCACCGCATGGCGGCCTACCTGCCGACGCCATTGCCGCCCGAATCCTATGATCAGATCCGCAAACTGGCAGGCATCTCCACCGCCGCGACGGAAGCGATCGCTTTCAATGGAGAGCCCGTCATCATCGAACCGATCATCGACGACGCCACGATCAACCTTCTCCCGCAGTCGATCCGGCAGCATCTCTCGAGGGAAGCGCCGCAGACCGGCAGCTATGGCGGTAAGCCAAGGGCCTATCTCCGCTTCACCGAGGATTTCCCGGCCAATCCGGGTCCGAAGGACGGCCTGTTCAGCATTATGACCTATATCGATCAGTTCGTCTGAGATTTGATAGCTATAGCCAAGGGCTCCGCAACGCACTGCGGAGCTCTTGGCATTTCCGGCGCGCCTTAGCCCGGCAGCATTTCCGTCACTGCAATGATCGGCCCGAGCGGAAACAGGCTATCGCGCCTTTGCCATTCCGGGATATCGAGGCTGGAGATGCTGCCATCGAGAAACAGCGCATTCGGACATTTCAACTCGTCGCGAAATAGCGTCGCAAAGTCGTGGAAACGCACCGCGCCATTGGAAATGGCGAAGACGACCTTGCCGTCTGAGGTAACGCCCACGCCGTTTCGTGTCTTCAAGCTCGGACTATCCGCCAGAAATGACGGATGAAGCCTGCCGCTGATGACCAGCATCGGGCCGGACTGCGTCGCATAAAAAGGTTTGATGCCGGAAGCGGCGAAGGCCTTGCTTTCCATGATCCCGGCCTTGTCCGCCCCGAGATAGAAGACCCCGTTCGGCAGGAGATGAAAGTTGCCCCAGCCCTTGTTGGTGTTGATCGCCTTCACCTCACGTCCATTCTCGACGAAGAGACCCACGGGAGACTGGTCGTCGAGATACATGCCGCCATTCATGGCGAAGCGCACATAGATGCGATCCTGACGCAGATCATTTTCCAGGGCACGGAAAGAGCCATAAGGCTTGCCGTTGCGATCGTTCTGAAAAATCTGAATGTCGTCGCTGACCGCATCGAAAGTGCAGACCGTATAGCCGTCCCCGAGATGCTGGACCTTGCGGCAGGCTTCGCCGGCCGACGCGGTGGCGGCAAAGGCAAGAACGGCAAGAATGACCATCAATCGAATCAAGCGCATAGCCTCGTATCAATAACACAGGCTTCAGAACGCATCGCAATGCGGCGAAACAAGGAAGGCGTGAGACCTAAAGCTGGAGTGCAGCCATATGGAATGCAAGCTGTTCGGCCGGATAACGATAGTTGGCTCCGACCGGGCAGGCATTGCGTGCAAGGCAGCCGCCGGCCATGCAGCCGACCTGCCCTTGCGGTGTGCGCAAGTGCGACCGGCAGCCTGAAAGATCAAAGCCGGCTGCCGCTATCGCCCCAACGGGACAGGCTGCAAGACAAGGTTTCTCAACGCATAGATCGCATGGATGCGGAGAAAACGGCGACACCTCCATTCCTTCCAGCGCATCGGCAAATCCCAATGCGCCGCGATATCCGTGCCACAAACCATAGTTCGGATGGATCAAGATGCCGAGCGGCGACGTTTTCAAGCCCTCGGCCTGCATGGCCCACCGCTGGAACGGTTGCCAAGGAGTATCCGAGGGGAAATAGGCCGTGGCCCCCAACCTGCTTGCCACCGGCCGGATAATCGCCTTCGACCAGTCATCAAGGGGATTTTTGCGCGTCCTGTTGACGGGCATATCCAGCCATTTCGAAAACGCCGGCCAGATCGAGCCGCCGATATTGCCGAGCAGGATGACGCTGCGTGCAGGCGTGCCATCCGTCAGCAACGGCCCCTCGCCTTCATGGAAGGACAAGCTGCCACGAACGAAAACTCCGTGAACGCGGAGCGCCGCACGGAGCTGTTCGAAGATGGCAGGGCCGCGGCTCACCGTGGCCCCTTATATTCATAGTGCGGCCGCCAGACTTCCTTCTGGATGAGATCGGCAACGCGTGTCGCACCGCCTTGCTCCCTGGCGGCCTCGGGCTCTCTTCAGGTGAAGGCGTCCGGCATCGAGTCCTTGCGCTTCTGGATATAGGCGAGAAGAGCCTCGTCGATGGCCGGATCGAGCGACGGCGCTTCGTAATGATCGAGCCAGGAACGGCAAAGCGCGTTGGCGCGCTGCTCGATGCGTTTCTGACCTTCGATCTCCCACTGCTCGAAGGAGTTGTTGTCGGCGAGCGGCGAGCGATAGAAGGCGGACTGGAAATTCGCCTGCGTATGGCCGCAACCCAGATAATGGCTACCGGGGCCGACTTCACGGATGGCATCGAGCGCCTGGCCATTTTCCGAGAGATCCACGCCTTCAGCCATCTTCTGCATCATGCCGAGCTGGTCCTGGTCGATCATGAACTTCTCGTAGGAGGAGACGAGACCACCCTCGAGCCATCCCGCCGCATGCAGCACGAAATTCGTGCCGGCCAGCAGCGTCATGTTGAGCGTATTGGCGGATTCATGCGCGGCTTGCGCATCCGGCACCTTGGAAGCGCAGAGCGAGCCGCCGGTACGGAACGGCAGACCGAGGCGACGCGCGAGCTGTGCTGCGCCATAGGAAACAAGCGATGGCTCCGGCGTGCCGAAGGTCGGCGCGCCCGACTGCATCGAGATGGATGCCGCGAAGGTGCCGAACAGGACCGGCGAGCCCTTGCGGATCAGCTGCGTGAAGGAAGCGCCAGCCAGTACTTCGGCCAGAATCTGCGTTAGCGTGCCTGCGACCGTCACCGGGCTCATGGCGCCCGAAAGGATGAAGGGCGAAACGACCGAAGCCTGATTGTGCCGCGCATAGACCTTCAAAGCGCCGAGCATGGTCTCGTCGAAGACCATCGGCGAATTGGCGTTGATGAGGTTCAGCGTCACACAGTTGTTTTCAACGAAATCGTCGCCAAAGACGATCTTCGCCATAGCGATCGTATCTTCTGCACGCTCCGGCGCGGTGACTGAGCCCATGAATGGCTTATCGGAATATTTGATATGGCTATAGACCATATCGAGATGGCGCTTGTTGACCGGGATATCGACAGGTTCGCAGACCGTGCCGCCGGACGAATGCATCGACGGCGCCATATAGGCGAGCTTCACGAAATTGCGGAAATCCTCGATCGTCGCATAACGGCGGTTGCCCTCAAGATCGCGCACGAAAGGCGGGCCGTAGACTGGCGCGAAGATCGTCGCCTTGCCGCCGACATGGGCATTGCGGGCGCTGTTGCGCGCATGCCAGGTGAATTCCTTCGGCGCGGTCTTCAGAAGTTCGCGGCAAAGTCCCTTCGGAAAATGCACGCGCTGACCGCGTACATCGGCACCGGCTTCCTTCCAGAGCGCCAGAGCTTCCGCATCGTCGCGAAATTCGATGCCGATTTCCTCCAAAACCGTATCGGCATTGCGTTCGATGAGCTGCAGGCCCTCTTCGTCAAGCACTTCATAGACGCCGATCTTACGGGTGATATAGGGGAGCGAAGGACCCGGCCCGCCGCCGCTGCGCGAAGCGCGCCGCGCTGCCGCACCCCTGCCCTCACTGCGCGAACGCCGTCCGCCGCCATCATTGCCTGCAGCCGGTTGCTCAATCATATCGTCCATGATGTTTCCTCACTCCTGCGCATGGATGCGTCTATCAGGCCCCATGCTACCTGATTCCGACAAGCGGACGTTCCTTAATGCGCCAGCAATTAGCATAGGACAGACATCGGCTGACAATATCAACTGTTCCTCGTCCGTCGCGATTGTTCCGTGCGACGTCGCATTCAAAAAGAGTTTTAGCGGCCTTCCGGTCTATCCGTAATGGCGGCAGTGTTTTATACAAGTCTCTGATGCTGCACGAAAATGGGATGGAGCGCATGTCTGACGACGAAATCATTCTCTCGGAACTTTCTGATGAAGAGCTCGTGCAGCAGATGCATGACGACCTGTATGACGGCTTGAAGGAAGAAATCGAGGAAGCGACCAATATCCTCTTGGAGCGCGGCTGGGCTCCTTACGATGTTCTGACCCAGGCGCTGGTCGAGGGCATGCGTATTGTCGGCATCGACTTCCGCGACGGCATTCTCTTCGTTCCGGAGGTGCTGCTTTCGGCCAATGCGATGAAGGCCGGCATGGCGATCCTGCGGCCGCTGCTGGCACAGACCGGTGCACCCAAGCTCGGCAAGATGGTGATCGGCACCGTCAAGGGCGACATTCACGACATCGGCAAGAACCTCGTCGGCATGATGATGGAGGGCGCCGGTTTCGACGTCATCGACCTCGGGATCAACAATCCGGTCGAAAACTACCTCGACGCCATCGAGCGCGAGCAGCCCGATATTCTTGGCATGTCGGCACTGCTGACCACGACCATGCCCTACATGAAGGTCGTTATCGATACGCTGAAGGAAAAGGGCCTGCGTGACGACTATGTCGTACTGGTCGGCGGCGCGCCACTGAACGAGGAATTCGGCAAGGCCGTGGGTGCTGACGCCTATTGCCGTGACGCTGCCGTGGCGGTGGAGACTGCCAAGGAATTCATGAAGCGCAAGCACAACAGCTTGGCTGCCGGCGCTTGATTGCAAGAAACTGAGTGCCGGCGACAATCAACGGGTTGCCGCCGGCACATTGGTATCCCAGATTAGCTATTGAGCCGCCTTCTTGACGGTATGACCGGCGTCCTCGGTTGCGTTCACCGCATTTGCGGTATCTCTGCCCATGCCACGTATAGTATTGGCGCAAGAGGCAAGCACCATGAGAACGACGCAGGCGGTGGCAATTTTCGTGAGTGTCGGTGCAGTCATGATTGGGAACCCCCTCTGAGTGGATATCGATAAAAAAAATGCGGAGAAGAACCCTCCGCGCGATAAACGCACACAAACCCAAAAAGTTCATGTGATTGCGTGCGGCGCAATCGCGCGCGAAATACTAGCGGTCACCAGAATAAACGGGCTCGATCACATCGACCTTCACTGTCTTCCCGCGATCTATCATTCCTATCCGCAGAAGATCGCACCAGCCCTGGAAGAGGCTATCGCCGATGCCCGCGCGCGCGGCTTCGAGAAGATCTTTATCGGCTATGCCGATTGCGGCACCGGCGGCGATATCGACAGGATCTGCCAGCGTGAAGGAATAGAGCGCCTTTCCGGTCCGCACTGTTATTCCTTCTTCACCGGCAACGAGGCTTTCGCCGCGCGCGACGATAACATCACATCGTTTTTCCTGACAGATTTTCTCGCCCGCCAGTTCGAAGCCTTTGTCGTGGTTCCGCTCGGCCTCGACCGCCATCCAGAGCTGCGGGACATTTATTTCGGCAACTACCGCAAGGTCGTCTATCTCTCGCAGGAAGAAGATCCGGCGCTACAGGCAAAGGCAAGGGACGCTGCCGCCTTTCTCGGCCTGGAATACGAATATCGCTATACCGGCTACGGCGATCTTGCCCGCGAATTATTGGCCGTCTGATTACGACATCTGCGTCGGTTTTCGATCTTCCTCTTCTTTGCCGAGACCGACATGCTGGACGAGTCAAAGACATTCAATCACAGTTCGAACCCGTCCGTTTCAAAGGATAATAAGCTTTGGGGATGCTTGCAGGCGAGGTTTCGATATCGCGTCGCTTTTCGGCATGTGCCGCGTCGTGGCGAGCGCAGTCCCGAGGTCTGCCGGCGTGCATTCTGGCGTGAAGAGGAGATTTTGCGCATGGCAGATCGCATTGTCGTTTACTGGCGGGACATTCCAGCCCAGGTCATCATCAAGAAGGGCAGGCAGACGGCAAAACGCGAGCTTTCGCTGCGCTTTACCGAAGCAATCGACATGTGCGCAATGCGCACCGGCGCAGCCGAAACCGACGACTACCTGGCTGAATGGCGCAAGGCGGATCCCGTGCCGGTCTCCGATGATCTCGAAGCCGAGGCAGACAAGGCGGCAGGCGAGCTTGAGGCCGCCTATGATCGCGAGCGGCTGGTGGCGCTGGTGAAGGCTGGAGGCCGCGACAATGGCTGATGCCGTCCAGAAGCCTGGCAATGCGGCTGCGGGCGCAAAAGCGGCCAGCGGCGCCTACACGCCGGCCGGCGTCTCTCCTAACCGCCGTGCCAGACGCAAATATACGGTCCGCCTCTGGGCCGTCCGTCACTCGCGGTTTCTGGAATGGTTCTACCGTCGTTTCGCCGACACATTCCTGCTGCTTCATCCGCTGTGGAAAGCGTTCGGCTATGAGCGCGTGGAGCGCCCGATTACCTTCATCGAACGCAATGTGAAGGGCTTCCTGTTCGATTGCCGCATGTGCGGCCAGTGCGCGCTGTCGTCGACGGGCATGTCCTGCCCGATGAACTGTCCCAAGCAGCTGCGCAACGGCCCCTGCGGCGGCGTTCGCGCCAACGGCAATTGCGAAGTCGAGCCCGACATGCCCTGCGTCTGGGTGCAGGCCTGGAACGGCTCGCGGAACATGATCCAGGGCGATGCAATCTTGAAGGTGCAGAAGCCCGTCAATCAGTCGCTGCGCGAGACGTCATCGTGGCTTCGCGTCACGGCAGAGGCGGCCGCAGCCCGAGAAGCGGCGAAAAAGGAAGCCTGAGCGATGTCGCATATCGATGAAAACCCGCTTGGCGTCCATCTGCCGCTCGATCCCCTGCCCGGCCATTCTTCGCTGGGACGGCTGGAACGCGTGCTCCGCCGCGGCGAGTTCGCCGTCACCGCCGAGCTGAACCCGCCCGATAGCGCCAATGCCGAAGACGTTTATGAACGCGCCGCCATCTTCGAAGGCTGGGTCGATGGCATCAACGCCGTCGATGCCTCCGGCGCCAACTGCCACATGTCCTCGGTCGGCATCTGCGCACTGCTGACGCGGATGGGCTATGCGCCGATCATGCAGATTGCCTGCCGCGACAAGAACCGCATCGCCATCCAGGGCGACGTGCTGGGTGCGGCTGCCATGGGTGTTTGCAACATCATGTGCCTGACCGGTGACGGCGTGCAGGCCGGCGATCAGCCGGGCGCCAAGCCGGTCTTCGATCTCGATTGCATGTCACTGCTCGAAACCGTGCGCATCATGCGAGACAACGCCAAATTCCTCTCCGGCCGCAAGCTGACGTCGCCGCCGAAGGTTTTTCTTGGCGCCGCCATCAATCCCTTCGCGCCGCCTTACGACTTCCGCCCCTATCGGCTGGCAAAGAAGATCGAGGCCGGCGCGCAGTTCGTCCAAAGCCAGTATTGCTACGACGTGCCGATGTTCCGCGAATATATGAAGAAGGTGCGCGACCTCGGCCTGCACGAGAAATGCTTCATTCTCGTCGGCGTCGGCCCGCTGGCATCGGCAAAGACGGCCCGCTGGATGCGCTCCAACGTGCCGGGCGTTCATATTCCCGATGAGGTCATCAAGCGCATTGAGGGGGCTCAGGATCAGAAGAAGGAAGGCAAGCAGCTCTGCATCGACATCATCAACGAGGTGAAGGAGATCGAGGGCGTTTCCGGCATTCACGTCATGGCCTACCGCCAGGAAGAATATGTTGCCGAAATGGTGCATGATTCCGGCGTGTTGAAGGGCCGTCAGCCATGGAAACGCGAGGCAAGCCGCACCGATGCGCTTGTCGCCGAGCGGCTGCACCAGATCAGCGAAGGCAGGGAAGAAAACCAGCAGGCGATGGCGGAGATTGCAGCCCACCATACGCCGCCGCAGGCACATTGAATTCGAGACGATAGCAGCAGGCCGGGAGAGGAACCGGTCGGCTTGTAACCCAGATCACCGCACGATAGACCAGCTATCGGGCCAACTGACCAGAGGATCAGACATGACGCGTACCATCGTTGCCTCCGCCACCCGCGAGATCATCATAGGCTTCGATCAGCCCTTCTGCGTGATCGGCGAGCGCATCAATCCGACGGGGCGCAAGAAACTCGCCGCCGAGATGATCGAAGGCAACTTCGACACCGTCATCAAGGACGCGCTGGAACAGGTCGCTGCCGGTGCGACCATGCTCGACGTCAACGCAGGCGTTACTTCGGTCAACCCGAACGAAACCGAACCGGGCCTGCTGGTACAGACGCTTGAGATCGTCCAGGGTCTGGTCGATGTACCGCTTTCGATCGACAGCTCGGTGACGGCGGCAATCGAAGCTGCCCTCAAGGTCGCCAAGGGCCGGCCGCTGGTCAATTCGGTGACGGGCGAAGAGGAAAAGCTCGAAGCCATCCTGCCGCTGGTCAAGAAATACGATGTGCCCGTCGTCGCCATCTCGAACGATGAGACCGGGATTTCCATGGACCCTGACGTTCGTTTCGCCGTCGCCAAGAAGATCGTCGAGCGCGCCATGGATCACGGCATCAAGCCTGAGGACATCGTCGTCGACCCGCTCGTCATGCCGATCGGCGCGCTTGGCGATGCCGGCCGTCAGGTTTTCGCGCTGCTGCACCGGCTGCGCAACGAGCTGAAGGTCAACACCACCTGCGGCCTCTCCAATATCTCCTTCGGCCTGCCGCATCGCCATGGCATCAATGCCGGCTTCATCCCGATGGTCATCGGTGCAGGCATGACCTCCGCCATCATGAACCCCTGCCGCCCGCAGGAAATGGAAGCCGTGCGCGCCGCCAACGTGCTGAACGGCACGGATGCCAATTGCACCAACTGGATCATGACCTATCGTGACTACAAGCCTGCAGAAGGCGGCGTCGCAGCCGCCGCAGCAACGGCTGCCCCAGCCGGCGGTGGGCGCCGTGGCGGCCGTGCCGCGCGCGCCGGTGCGGGAGCAGCGAGGGAATAAGATGGCATCCGGTCGCGGCCTCTCCAATGATCTTGCCACGCTCTGGCTGCAGGCGCCCGTCGTGATCGGCATACGGCTGCAGCAGATGTGGATGGACGCGCTGGCCGGCAGCGTGAACGCGGCCGAAATGAACCGGATGATCTCGGAGAAGATGATGGCAGCGGCGGAAAGCGCCGTTGCCGTAAACGCAGCAATGGTGCAACAGGGTTTCGCCGCTCTGACGGCCGCAGGCGCGACAAGCCAGCGCAGCATCGCCGATGCGGTCGCTCACGCCGCGATAAAACCCTATAGCAGGCGTGTTCGCTCGAACGTGCGCCGCCTTAGCAAATAGAAAGGCTGATCCGTGGCCGAAGCCAGCGACAGCGCCAAACCTCTTGTCCTTTTCATGCCATCCGGCAAGCGCGGCCACTTCCCCGTGGGAACGCCCGTGCTGGAGGCAGCCCGTCAGCTCGGCGTCTATGTCGAGAGCGTCTGTGGCGGCCGTGCGACCTGCGGGCGTTGCCAGGTCTCCGTGCAGGAAGGCAATTTCGCCAAGCACAAGATCGTCTCCTCCAACGACCATCTTTCGCCGATCGGGCCGAAGGAAAAGCGCTATGCAGAGGTGCGCGAACTGCCTGAAGGACGCCGCCTCTCCTGCTCCGCGCTGATCCAGGGCGATCTGGTCATCGACGTGCCGCAGGATACCGTCATCAACGCACAGGTCGTGCGCAAGGCGGCCGACGAACGCGTCATTGCTCGCGACGCGGCCGTGCATATGTGCTACGTCGAGGTCGAGGAACCCGACATGCACAAGCCGCTTGGCGATCTGGATCGCCTGAAGGCGGCAATCACGGCGGATTGGAAATACGACAATCTCGAAGTGGATTTTCACCTCATCCCGCAAGTGCAGTCGATCCTGCGCAAGGGCGAATGGAAGGTGACGGCCGCCATTCATCGCGATCAGGACAGCGAGCGCCCTCGCCTTATCGCGCTCTATCCCGGCCTGAAGAACGAAGCCTACGGCATTGCCTGTGATATCGGCTCGACGACGATCGCCATGCATCTGTCGTCGCTGCTATCGGGCAGAACCGTCGCTTCGGCCGGCGCCTCCAACCCGCAGATCCGCTTCGGAGAGGATCTGATGAGCCGCGTCTCCTATGTGATGATGAATCCTGACGGCCGCGAGGCCATGACCAATGCCGTTCGCGAAGCCTTGAACGGCTTGATCGACAAGGTCTGCGCCGATGGCGGCGTGTCGCGACAGGATATTCTGAACGCCGTCTTCGTCGGCAACCCGATCATGCATCACCTTTTCCTCGGCATCGATCCGACAGAGCTTGGTGGCGCGCCCTTTGCGCTTGCCGTATCCGGGGCCGTGCATCTGAAATCGGCCGAGATCGGCCTGCCGATGAATGCCGGCACGCGCATCTACATGCTGCCCTGCATCGCCGGCCATGTCGGCGCCGATGCGGCCGCCGCGACACTTGCCGAAGGGCCGCATCGCCAGGACGAGATGATGCTGCTGGTCGACATCGGCACCAATGCTGAGATCGTGCTCGGCAATCGTCATCGCGTCGTCGCCGCCTCCTCGCCGACCGGCCCGGCCTTCGAGGGTGCCGAGATTTCCAGCGGTCAGCGCGCTGCCCCCGGCGCGATCGAACGCGTGCGCATCGATCCTGTCACGCTGGAGCCGCGCTACCGCGTCATCGGCATTGATCCTTGGTCGGACGAGCCAGGCTTCGAAGAAGCCGCCGCCAAGGTCGGGGTCACCGGCATCTGCGGCTCCGCGATCATCGAGGTCGTCGCCGAAATGTTCCTCACCGGCATCATCTCGGAAGATGGCGTGGTCGATGGCTCGATGGCGGCGCGCTCGCCGCGCATCCTGCAGAACGGCCGCACCTATTCCTATCTGCTGCGCGATGGCGAACCGCGCATCACGGTGACACAGAACGATATCCGCGCCATCCAGCTTGCCAAGGCAGCGCTTTATGCCGGCGTCAAGCTGCTGATGGACAAGCAAGGCATCGATCACGTCGACCGCATCGGCCTTGCCGGCGCCTTCGGCACTTTCATCGATCCGAAATATGCAATGGTGCTGGGGCTCATTCCCGACTGTGAACTCGACAAGGTCAAGGCCGTCGGCAACGCCGCCGGCACTGGCGCGCGCATGGCACTGCTCAATCGCGGCCACCGCCGCGAGATCGAGGAAACCGTCAGGAAAATCGAGAAGATAGAGACGGCGCTTGAATCAAAGTTTCAGGAGCATTTCGTCTACGCCATGGCCCTGCCGAACAAGGTCGACAGCTTCCCGGAACTGTCCAAGGTCGTGACCCTGCCGGAGCGCAAGCAAATCTCCGACGATGGCGGAGAAGGCGGAGGCCGCAGACGCCGCCGCAGCCGCGAGTAGGAAATGGCTGGCCGCGCGCTACGCGGCCATCTTGCGCCCTATCTCGACAAAAGCCTGGCGAATGCTGTCTGCCACCGCCTTCATAGGCCCGGTCATCTGCGATGCCGTCAGCAGACGAATGTCAAAGGACGTCAGCTCCGGCAGTCCTTCATTCGGTCCGAGGATTTCCATATCATCCGTGATGTAGGAGCGCGGGAATGGCGCGACGGCAAGATCGGAGACGATTGCGGCGCGCTGCGCCATCGTATGGGCACTGAGATAGGAAACGCGATAGGCGCGTTTCTGCCGCTCCAGCTGCGCCATGGCTTCCGAACGCCAGATGCAGCCTTCCTCCCAGATGGAAATCGGCAGCGGATCGCGGCGGTAGGCCGTGCCGCACTTGGCGCCGGCCCAGACGAGGCGCTCCGTAAAGATAACCTCCCCTTCCGTTGGGAAAGGCCGCGTGGCGCAATTGATCAGGGCGAGATCCAGCCGCTGCTCCTCGATGCGCTTCTTCAGCTGGATGCTCATATCGACAACGACATCGACCATGATGCCCGGATAAGTCTCGGAAAAGCTCTTAAGGATAGTCGGCAGCAAGCGCTCGCCAATATCGTCAGGTGCGCCAAGCCGCACCACACCGCTGAGCTCGGGCATGATGAAGCGCGAAACCGCCTCGTTGGAGAGTGCCAGTATATTGCGCGCATAGGAAAGCAGCATCTCGCCGTGCTGCGTCAGACTGACCGAGCGCGCATCGCGCAGGAACAGCGTCACGCCGAGCTGCTCTTCCAGCTTCTTGATCTGCATCGAAACAGCTGACGGCGTGCGAAAGACAGCATCGGCCGCAGTCGAAAAATTACCCGTTTCGGCAATCGCGACAAAGGTACGCAGAACTTCATTGTCAAGCAACGGTATGGGCCGGCGGAACGGTACGGTCATATCGATTACCTTTCAATTTTTCTGATCCTAAACACCATATCATTTCATTTGTCTGAATGTCAACGAAGCACCATATTAGACCTAATGGAAATTCATCGCAGACAGCCTCGAAGGAGTAAAATCATGGCTGGCATGGCATTGGACGAGGCCTCTCGCCTTCTCTCTCTCATACGCCTCCGCAAAATTCAGCGGATGGCACAGCACACACTCGACGAGATTGCCACCCGCTTTCCCGCTCACCTGATCGATGACGTCAATGCGCGCGGCCTCCCGCCGGATCGTACGTTGTCCGTGCTGGAGCGCAAACCCGGCAAGCTGCGTTCGTTCAAGAATACTAATGGCAGCTATAAGATCTATTCGTTTGATTGATGGATCTGCCGAGCCCATATTAAACCCGTGACATTTTGAGCGGTTGACACTGAAAGGACCCTGAAAATGACGACCATCAGCTATAGACAAACCGGCGCACGGAACCCGTTTCCGTCAGGCGGAAGTTACATGCTTTTCTTTTCTCGCCTCGCTAATCGCTGGCAGCAGTGGCGCTCCCTTCGCGAGCTCGAATCTCTATCCGATGACATGCGCAAGGACTTAGGCTGGCCGGCCGCAAACGAAATCAAGAAGCCGAAAGCCACCCGATGATAATGAAAGAGCATAACAACTAAAGGCGACGCTTAACCCGAACGCGTCGCCTTTTGAACATTTGCACATCCAGATGCGAACTGCACTTTAATCTCGAGAATTACCCGCAAATATATTTTGCCCCTTGAGCATATCGCTCGGCTCCGCTTCGCTTCCCTCCTGCAGCTCCCCTATTTTTCATGGTAGACGCAAATATCCCTTTGCGGCCGCGATTATCCATGCCAATGTCGCTTATAGACCATCGGGCCGACGTATTTGACGCAAGGAATACGTAACGGCCCTGGAGCATGGATTTTCACGACATGAGCAAGACCCCGATCAAGACGCGTTCCCTGGTTTTCTTCCTTGTTCCGCATTTCACCATGCTGCCGTTTTCCGCTGCGATCGAGACGCTGCGGATTGCCAATCGCATGCTGGGCTATCCCGCTTACACATGGCGGCTCGCCTCGACGGACGGGCAGAAAGTCTATTCCTCCAGCGGCATCGGGCTGGAGGTCAATTCCTCCCTTACCGACGAGCGTCGCTATCTTGGCGGAGAGAACCGCCCGAACATGGTGCTGGTCTGTTCCGGCATCTATGTCGAGGAATTCCACAACAAGTCGGTCAATGCCTGGCTGCGCGAGACGTACAATCGCGGCGTCGCCGTCGGCAGCCTCTGTACGGGCGCCCATGTGCTTGCCCAGGCGGGCCTGTTGAACGGCAAGCGCTGCGCGATCCACTGGGAGAACCTGCCGGGCTTTTCGGAAACTTTCCCTCAGGCGGAAGTCTATGCAGATCTCTACGAGGTTGACAGCAATCTCTACACCTGCGCCGGCGGCACCGCCTCGCTCGACATGATGCTGAACCTCATCGGCCAGGATTTCGGCGAGAACCTCGTCAACCGCGTCTGCGAGCAGCAGCTGACCGATCGGGTGCGCAGCCCGCACGACCGGCAGCGCCTGCCGCTGCGTGCGCGTCTCGGCGTGCAGAACTCCAAGGTCCTATCGATCATCGAGCTGATGGAAAGCAACCTCGCCGAGCCGTTGTCGCTTCTGGAAATCGCCGACGATGCCGGCTTGTCGCGCCGCCAGATCGAGCGCCTGTTCCGCCAGGAAATGGGCCGCTCGCCGGCCCGCTACTATCTCGAGATCCGCCTGGATCGCGCCCGGCATCTGCTGGTGCAGTCCTCCATGCCGGTGGTAGAAGTGGCGGTCGCCTGCGGCTTCGTCTCCGCCTCGCACTTCTCCAAGTGTTATCGCGAACTCTACAATCGCTCGCCACAGCAGGAGCGCGCCGAGCGCAAGCTGACTATGTCGACGAACCGGACCGGCATCGTCGTCTGAGAGCGGTGGAAATCAAAGCAAGCGATCAGGCAGGCGGCCTACTGGGCCGCCTCTTGGGCCATCTTGAAATCGGAATAGACCTGGTTTCGGCCATTGTGCTTCGCCATATAGAGAAACTGGTCCGCGGCGTTGAGATAGTTGTCGAAAGACTCATAGCCGGCAATCTCCGCTACGCCGATGGAAACAGTCACCGAAAGCTCTTCGTCGTCGGCATGAACCTTCAGGCTGGCAAGGCTGAGGCGGACCTCGTCGCATAGCGCGGTCGCCGCGCGCGAGTTCATTTCCGCAAACAGAATGGCAAACTCTTCGCCCCCAAGGCGGGAGAGCAGATTGTCGGTGCCTTCCAGTAACCCGTGAAGCCTCCCGGCAACGGCCTTCAGCACCTGATCGCCGATCTCGTGACCATAGGTGTCGTTCAGATTCTTGAAGTGATCAATGTCGAGAATGGCGACGGAGCTTGGACGTTGGCGCCGCAGGCATTCATTGACCAGACGCGGACCATGATCATAGAAATAGCGCCTGTTATAGAGCCCGGTCAGATAATCGCTCGCCGCTGCCGCTCGCAATTGCTTCAGCTGCGACAGTGTCTCGACATTCAACGCGATACGGCATTGCAGCTCCTCCTGAACGAAGGGGCGGTAGATGAAATCGCTGGCGCCCGCCTTCAGGAATGTCGCAGACAGCAAACGATCGTTCGAAGACGAAATGCCGATGATCCGCATCCGATCTGAGCCATAGCGGTGGCGGATGCGGCGGGTCAGTTCATGACCGTTCATGTCGGGCATATTGTAGTCGGTGACGACGATTTCGATGTCGTCGAATGTCTCAAGCATTGCCAGGGCTTCGACACCCGTGCCGGCTTCGGCGACCTTGAATTGCTGAGCGTGCAGCAAATCCGTCAGCATCTTCCGTGCCGAAGGCACATCGTCGACAACCATAACGCGGACAGACCGATTGGCGATGGCGCGCCGGACGGAGGAGACGAGATTGTCGAGGGCGAACTCGCCATCCTTGAGCACATAGTCGACGACATTGCGCTCCATGATGCGATTGCGCGTCGCCATGTCAAAAGACGCCGTGAAGACGATGGTGGGAATGTCATGGGCAACGGCAACGTCCAGGGCTTCTCCATGGGCAGCATCCGGAAGGTTCAGGTCGATCACCGCCATTGTGAAGCTGCGATCCGCCTCTGCCAGCACCTCGTTCAGCACTTTCAATGAAGAGCAATGGATGACAGCAAGACCGAGTTCGGTTTCGAACCGATGCGACAGCACTGCGGAAAACATGCGCGAATCCTCAACCAGAAGTATTTTCTGGCTGCCATCGCGGTGACCGATGCCGCCGCCAATGTTTCCCGCATGCAGTACCATTTCCCGTCAATTCCTCCCACACCGCCAGGTGTATGAATAGTCAGTCAATTGCAGGTCTGCCAAACCGTGTTGCACGTATCCTGAACAGGATTCGTGAAAAATTTGGAACTGCTGATTGCGGAGATTTACATAAAAGTGATTTTTCCTCACTTTTCTTGGGATTATTTCAGCCGATTTATCCAGCCCGTATCTCCCTGGCGGGCGGCTGAGCCGACTGAATCTGCAACAGCGTGTCGAGATTCTGATTCACGCGGCAGTAGAACTCCTCATCGATGAATGGCCGCAAGATGAAATCATTGCCGCCCGCTTTGAGGAAACGAGCGGAAAGCAGCCGGTTGTTAGATGAGGAGACGCCGATAATGCGCAGCTCATGGGAGCCGGTGGTCGCGCGAATACGGCGCGTCAGCTCGAAGCCGTCCATGTCAGGCATATTATAGTCCGTGACCATAAGGCCGATATCCGGGCTGGCCTTGAGGATTTGGAGCGCCTTGGCACCATTCTCAGCAACGCTGACGCGGAAATTATAGCGCTTCAGCCGGCTGGAGAGCAAAGCGCGCGCCGTCGCGCTGTCATCGACGATGAGAACATGGTGACGGTGGTTTGTCAGAAAACGGCAGATCGATTCCGCCAGCATATCCACTGCAAAGACATTGTCCTTAAGAATGTAATCCACCACATCCTTGGCGATCAGCTCGTCGCGCGTGCCTTCGAGAAAAGTACCCGTGAAGGCGATCGTCGGAATGCTGAGATCAAGCAGGTAGGCCAGGGCTTCGCCCTTCTCGGCCCCTGGGAGATTCATATTGGAGATTGCCAGTTTGATCGGCTCCGACGACTTGTCGTAGGCAAGCTGAAGCTCTTCGAAATTGCGGCAAATCTCGACGTCGATGTCCAGAAGCTCCTTCAGCTTAGCCCGGACCATCGATGTAAAGAGATTGGAATCCTCGACGAGAAGAATGCGCGAGCCGGCAAGAGACGCACCGGAATATTGCATCCCCGAAACACCCAGAAATGGCATAATGAAAACCTGTTTTTGAAAATGATCCCCTCTGTATTTTTTTAGAACAAAGCCTTTGCGGATTTGTTAAGCCGACTGGTTTCCCGGAGGTGAAGAAAATTGCCCCATTCGCGGCTTTCCAGGCGTGCTATCGCCAGAATTCTCGCGGCAACGACATGCGCGAGATCCCAAACCAGACCGAAAGAAACAATCCGAAAGAGTGCGACACGCGCTCCCGTCGAGGAGCGCAAACTAGCAACCTCCGAGCGGAACCAGCGGGAACGATGACTGACATCATTCCCAGCCGCAACAACATGGCTCTGTTTCACCGGGCTCTGCCGGTAATGGGATCACTCCGCCGCGGTCCTGCCACGGCGCCGGCCTGTGCTCTTCGCTTCCGATACCTTGCCTTCGGCCGACAAAGCGGAATCTTCTTTTACGTCATCCTCAGCTTCAGGCCCGTCTGCAAAATCCGTCAAGGCATCGGCTGCGATATCCGACTGCCTGCCTCGTCTGCCCTCGCGAACGATATGCAACTCTTGATGCGGATAGGGAATGGAAATCCCCTCCTCCTTGAAGCGCTTCAGGATTTCGATGCGCAGATTGTTGCGGATCTCCATGCCGTCGGAGAGATCGGAAAGATAGAAACGCATCTCGAAATCGAGCGATGACGGACCAAAACGCAGGAACTCTACATGCGGCTCCGGATTCCTGAGCACCTTCGGAATCGAGCGTACCAGCTCCAGCAGGATATCCATCACCTTGCGCGGATCGGCATCATAGCTGACGGATACCGGGATTTCGGAGCGGGCGAGCCTGTTGCGGTGCGTCCAGTTGCCGACGGACGCATTGATAAGCTCGGAATTCGGCACGATGATCGATTGCTTGCGGAAGGTCTCGATCTCGGTCGCACGCACCGAGATGCGCTTGACGATGCCTTCCGATGTGCCCGAGACGATCCAATCGCCGACCTTGAACGGCCGCTCGACCAGCAGGATCAGGCCGGACACGAAGTTCGACACGATATTCTGCAGGCCGAAACCGATACCGACCGAGAGGGCACTGGCGACGAGGGCCAGGCTGGATAAATCGATGCCGGCAGCGGAAATGGCAAAGATCGCCGCCAACGCTATGCCCAGATAGCCGATGCCGGTTCTCACCGAGTTGCGGACACCCAGATCCACCTGCCCGCGCGCCATGACATTGCTGTCAAGCCAGCGCTGGAACCAGCGCGTGACCAGATAGCCGCCCGCAAACAGCAGGATGCCGACGAAAATGCCGAGCAGCGAGATGGACATGTTGCCGATCTTGATCTCGGTAAAGAGCCTATAGGCAAAGGTTTCCAGATCCTGAATGTGAAAGCCCCAGGAGAGCAGGATCAGCGGAATGCCGGTCAGCAGCGCGACGGCGTAGGTCGCAAGCCCAGCTGCAAGACCGGCCTGATCGAGCGCCACTTCACGCAGCTTCAGGCGATTTTCCAGAAAGCGTCCGATGATCGTTTCGGCAAAGACACCCTGCTTGGATACCGCTTTGCCGAGCTGAAAACCGAGATACATGGTCGCGATGACGGCGCTCGTCACGATCATCTGCGTTGCCATGAAGCGGGCCAACCCGACATAGCCGATGAACGAGGTGAAGATCACCAATATACCGAGAACGCGAAGAATGATGGCCATGCCATGCGGCCAATGGCGGCCTGGCGCATCCGGATTGCCGTTTTTGGCAAGCATCGGCGAGCCGAAGGAGGCTGCAATCAGAATGAGGCCGATCAGCAGTGCCGCCAGAAAGCTCTTGGCCACGGTAACGACGACCGGCGATCCCATGGACTCGCTGATGCGGTCGAAGACGTAATCCAGCCCGTTGACCACAGCCATGGCCTGCAGGCACCAGGTCAGCGAATGTGCCCCCTTGTTCGACAGCTTGACCAGCCGCCAATGGGGCCGGAAGGGCGCGAAGACAGCATTGCTCAGGCGACCGACAAAATAGACGAGTCCAATAAAAGCGAAAACCGCAGCCAGTATCGGTGCGATGTCAGGCCGCAGCACATTGAAATTCGAGAGGAAGAAGAAAGACGTAACGAGAAAGGCAGCCAGCGACAGCGTGCGGATCAAGGTCGACCAGAATGCGACGGAGAGCCGGCTGATATAGGGCGGATTCTCGACGGCCTCGTCCTGCACGTAATAGCGGCGGAATAGCCGATAACCACCGAAAAGAAAGATCAGAGCTGCGCCAATCGACAGGCAGACAGCGGCCAGGAATGAAGCAAGCTTTGCCTTAAGCACGAAGCCGATCCAGCTCGTCACGGCGGTACTGAACTTGACGCCCTCGTCGACCAGAGCCGCCCCCGCATCGTCGAATGTCGCCGTGGAAATCTCCGTCCGCTTGAATAGCGTCTCGGCAAACAGCCTTCGGCGCATCTCCATGAACTGCATCGCAAGCCGATTGGTCTCTGCGGTCAGATTGTCGGCATCGAGAATCGCGGCGCTGATCTGGGAGCGTTCGGCGTTGAGCCGGTCGCGCTCCTGCGTGACGATTGGAGCTTCAGGCGGCTGCCCTTCCTTGGGCGCAGCACCGAGTTGGGTCAGGCGTGCATCGATTTCGGCGGTACGGGGTTTCAGGCGTGCGGAAATAGCAGCTGTGGTGCGGTTGAGCTCGTCGACCTGGCCGGATAGCGCCACGAGCGTCTCGTCATCCGATGTTGCCTGTTTCGCCGCGTCCTGAAGCGACGCATAAGTCTTCTTCGCTTTGCCAAGATCGGTGACAGCTGCGTCGAGCAGCCCATTGGCAAGCTGCCCGGGCTGTTGGTCCGTTTGCTGCGACGCTTGGGCCGGCTGCTGATCCTGCGCAAGGGCAGCCCCCGCCAGCGGGATGATGGCGGTAAACACACCCAATCCCAGCAACAAAAGGGACAATAGAAAAAGACGAGATTTCAGCGGGCGCAAGCAGAGCTCCTCGTTGCACATGAAGTCGCAGGCAGTGGATGACCGAAATCGCCGCAAAAATGGAGACCTGAGTCGTCCTATAGTAGGATTGCGAATTCCATAGTCTTTACGCGTACGCCTTGTAAGACAAAGAAAGGCGACACGAAGGCATTCCATGCCGTTATCCCGTCCGGACTCTCCTTCAAAATCGGATATCGGCCGCTCTCATCTTGACGACGACCTGCCGCGCCGATCATCGCCCGCCCGGAAATAGGCCAGGAAAACACCTTGGCAATGGGTCGATCTATGCGCGCCCGCTCCGCAATATCAAGATGAAGGCGACGCCTCCAGCAAGCCCGGTGACCACGCCGATCGGCATGTCCTCCGGAGCCATCACCAGGCGCGCGATGACATCAGCCCAGATCAACGTCAGTGCGCCGAAAGCGGCGCTCAGCGGCACCACGCGCACATTGTCGCCGCCCACGATCAGCCGCACGAAATGCGGCACCATCAACCCGACGAAACCGATTGCGCCTGAAAAGGCGACCATCACGCCGGTCAGCAGCGCCGTGATGACGAAGAGTAGCAAGCGAAATCGTGCAACGGCAATGCCAAGCGTGACGGCCGTTTCATCGCCCATCGCAAGTGCATTGAGCTCCCTCGTCTTCGGAAGAAGTGAAACGAGGCAGAACAGCAGGATGCCGGCGGGATAGATAAGATGTTGCCATTGCGCCAGTCCTAACCCGCCCAGCATCCAGAAGACAACGGTGTTGGCGGCTCTCGGATCGCCCAGAAAGATCAGGAGGTTGCCAAGCGCCGTGAACACGAAGGCTACCGCCACGCCCGACAGGACGAGCCGATCGGCCGAATGCGAGCGCGTCAGCCGCGCCGTCAGCCCGACGGCCGCGGTTGCGAGCAAGGCGCCGGCAAAAGCGAACAACGGCACCGTCAACAGGCCGAGGATCAGCCCGGTATGCAATAGCGCCAGAATGGCGCCGAATGCCGCCCCGGAGGAGACGCCGAGGAGATGCGGGTCCGCCAATGGATTTCGCGTCAGCGCCTGCAGGACGGCGCCGGTGATGGCAAGCCCCGCCCCGACGAGCGCCGCCAGAACGACGCGCGGGAAACGGACGTCCCAGACGATGCTTTCCTGCCCGCTGGACCAGGTGACCGGAAAGGCACCAACATGCAGTCTGTTGCCGACAATCGACCAGACGGTGGAGAACGGAATGGATGCCGAACCGAGCGACACACCGGCGGTGATCGACAGAATGAAGCCTACGGCGAGCAAGGGGATGAGGATGGAGAGATTGAGGCGCATGCTTGAATCTTGAGGAAAGGATCCGCCCCATGATCGACTGGTGCGGATCGGCATTGCAGACGATTACATGGCGCTCGGGTGAAAGGCCTTGGCCAGCGTGGCGATGGCCTCGATGTTGCGCGGCCCCGGCGTCGCCTCCACATAGGGCAGCACGACGAAGCGGTCATTCTTCACGGCATCGATATTCCTGAAGGCCGGATTGCCCTTGAGAAAGGCGATCTTCTGGGCGGCGGTGACCTGGCCGTAATCGACGATGACGATCACGTCAGGGTTCTTCTCGATGACCGGCTCCCAGGACACTTCAGTCCAGCTCTTCTCGACGTCGTCCATCACATTGACGCCGCCGGCAGCCTCGATCAAGGCAGTCGGAATGCCGTAGCGCCCCGATGTGAACGGCTTTTCCTCACCGGAGTCATAGACGAAAACGCTGGTCGGCTTGGCGACATGACCGATCCTCGCCTGGACCTCGCCAAGCTGCTTGCGATAGCTGGCGACGAGCGCTTCCGCCCTGTCCTCGACGCGGAAGATCCTGCCGAGATTAAGGAGATCCACGAACATGTCGTCCATGGTCGGCTTGTTCTTCTGCATGACGAAGATGCAGGATTCGGTCAGCTCATAGACCTTGATGCCGAAGGGGGCGAGCGTTTCCGGAGTTACCTCGCCGCCGACCTTCATGCCATAATTCCAGCCGGCAAAGAAGAAATCCGCATTGGCGCCGAGCAGCACCTCTTTGCTCGGATATTTCGGCGACAGCTCCGGCAGTTCCTTCACGCCGTCACGCAGCTTCTCATCCAGCGTCTTCCAGCCGGAAATGCCGGTATAGCCGACCATGCGGTCCTGGAGCTTCAGCGCCAACATCATCTCGGTCAGGTTGACGTCGTTGGAAACGGCCCGCTCCGGCGCTTTGTCGAAGGTCACATCGCGATTGCAGCTGCGCACGGTGACAGGCTCGGCGAGCGTCGTGCCCGCAAACAGGCTTCCGATAAGCAAGGCCGCGGCAGACAGGGATATGCGAGAAAACATGAATAACTCCAATGATCGTATTATCGAAGGGAAAAGGAAAAGCGCTGCGGGCCGCCGTCGGTGCGATGCAGCCGCGTACCAACCCTGAAAGCGTTCGAGACATGCTCCACAGTCAGGACTTCGGCAGGTTCGCCGTGGCCCATAAGCCGCCCGCAATCCATGACGGCGATCTGCGTCGCAAAGTCAGCAGCGAGATTGATATCGTGCAGCGTCGTGATGATCGTCGGGCCGAGTCTCTTGAGTAGCTCAAGAATCTCGAGCTGATGGCGGATGTCGAGGTGATTGGTCGGCTCGTCGAGGATGATGAGTTCCGGCTCCTGTGCCAAGGCGCGGGCGATCAGCGTCCGTTGCTTCTCACCACCCGACAGCGACGCGAATTGCCGCTGTGCCAAAGACTCCAGTTCCAGACGGGCGAGCGCCTTGGTCGTGACCTCATGGTCGCGATCGCTCCAGCGTGCCATGCCCTTGCGGTGCGGGATGCGGCCCATCAACACCACGTCCCGCACGCTGAAGGGAAAATCACCTGGCGTCTCCTGCGGCACGACGGCGATGCGCTGCGCCGCCTCCCGCGGACCTATGGACCAAAGATCGATGCCGTCGAGACGCACCGAACCTCGCTGCGGCTTGAGGCCGCGATAGAGGCAGCGCAGCAAGGTCGACTTGCCGGCTCCATTCGGACCGATGATCGCAAGCCGGGCGCCGGCCTCGACTGATAGCGTGATGCTACTGATGATCGGCATTCCCTTCTGGGGACCCCAGCTGATGCCGTCGGCTTCCAGTCGTGCGCTTCGTTCGGACATGACCGGCTCCTATTGCAACACGACCAGCTGGCGTTCGGCTGATACGATGGCGGCGGGAATGCGCGCGAGGGTCTTGCCTGCCAGCGCTCTCGGGCGTTCGCTTTCGCGGGTCAGCCCATCGGGGCGATCCCGATAAAGCTTCGCGAAGGAGATGAGCGCACCGATATCGCTCGCATCCTCGATGTCACCGAAGAGGTACGTCGACTTTGCCGTGGCCTGGAAAGCGACCGTGCACGGCCGTTCGCAGCCCGCCATGCAGACGCTGCCCTCCAGGCTGAAATCATCTGCGAGTGCGGCGTCAGCCTGGGAGATCGCCATCTGCAGATGTTTCAGGAGTTCGAGGCCCGGCCGGCACGGTTTGCCGACATGACGGCAACTGGTGCACACGGTGATCCGGTGCGTCGCCTCTTTTGTATTATCCATGAGATGCCTCCCGGAGATTTCGCCGGAGGCACAGTCAAGATAGGGCCAGCGGGCGCAGCGGCGCCCTCGCCCAACCACTGATTTTCCATCGGAACACCCCGTCCGTTGCGGTTGATATCGTCGATGGCAGGTCTCCTGGCTCGCGGGTCACAACTCGTTCGCGCCTTCCCGGCTTGAAGCCAGTGGCATGTTGCGAACGCGCTCTCCGCTTACAGTTGCGGGGGCAGCCACGGTCTTGGCCCCTGATGGGTAATCCGCACCGTGTTCCCTTTTCAGCCGCCATCCGGATCGATCCGAAAGCAGCACCATCGGCGGTATTCATGTCATAGAAAGCGGATGCGGGCAACGGGGATGTCATATGCGCTTTCATCTGTCCTGGAGCTTCGGCCTGGGTAGGCAATCGTTACGTTATTACATAACAAATGACAAGCCATTATCTCCGCTCGAGGCCGCAACTGCGATATGCATATGCGGAAGCACTCAATCGCGATCCAGAATGAAAGAAACCGCAGGGCTGTCAGACCGCCTTGCACTGAGGATGAAAACGCTCCGCGACGCTCTCTGCCGCCGCATAGGCCTGCGTCACGATCTCAGGCACCAGATCGATGTCGGGGAGACTTCCAAGTCCCAGGGGACCAATCGCAAAAAGCCCGTCTGTCGTACGCCCGTTGACCTCAAGCGAGCCTGTCGCGTCCACGGCGAGACCGAGGCCAAGCTCGTCCGGCACCGCGAGACCGGCATCGATGAGGCTACGCAGCAAGGGTGCATTCAGATCCGGCGCCTGGCACCGACAATCGATTACGTCGTCGGCATAGAGCTGGTCGGTCTCCTGCCGGCCAGCCGGCTTCAAAACCAGCCCGGTCGGCGTGCGGCGGATAAAATGACCGCGCCGCAGCAGCGTATTGCCCTCGGCAAGCTCCTGATTGAGGCGTACATGCAGCGCCTCGGGAAGCCGATTGCGATGGCTGTCATAAAGCGCCCGCAAATGGCGGTTGAATTGCTGCTTCTGCCCCGCCGGCAGAGATCGCCAAAGCGAGCGCGCATGCTTGCGCAAGCCGTTCATGACGGATTGCCAGCTCTGGCCGTTCGCCTCCGCCTCGACGCAAGCCTTGCGGACGAAGCGGACGATCTCGCTGAGTTTGCCGGGCATCTCGTCGGCAGGGAAAACCGGATCGGCATTGTTGCGCGTGTGGCTCTGCGGCAGAAAGCCTCGCCGCGAAACGATGGTGATCTGTCCCGTATAGCCGTTCTCACGCATCTGCAGCAGCCGATCGACGACGCGCAGGCCGCTTCCGAGCAGGATCGTATGCGGTCGCGACACGAGACGGCGCGCCCGTACCGTCGTCGGCACAGTCACGAGATCGCTGGCCTGGAATTCGTGATCGCTAATGCCATAGCCTGTCGCCAGCACCACCATGTCGAAAGGCGCATTGGCGGCGCCATCGCTTTCCACTACGAAACGGCCGCCACGAACACGCCGGAGGCCGAAGACCGTCTCGCTGCTGACCTGCACCGCCACATCCCGCCGTGACGAGAAGGCTTCCGAAAAGCGCTGATAGACGTAGTCGCTGAAAATGCTCTTCGGTACGAAGATCTGCAAAAAACCGGGTATGGCGGCGGGGACGGCGCTGCGGAAAGGCGCATTACCGCAAAGCCATTGATTGAAGTCGTCGGGATCTCCCGCGGAAACGGAAAGATCGCGAACACGGCTGTTGAGAATTTCACTGCTATGTCCGGAGGCGAGCGCCTGTCCGCCGCTGACGGTGGAATTAGGATCGAAAAGCTGCAGATGGAAGGGAAAGCGAACCGTCTTCATCAGGGCGATCGCCATCATCATGCCGGAAAAACCGCGCCCGATCACGGCAATGCGAGGCATCGCATAAGGCCGCGCTGTCGCGTTCGTCCTGGCGGAAAAGAATCCCTGAACCGTCATATCAACTCCTGGGGCGAGAGGTGGTCGATCATGCCTTTCTTGGGCTTGCTGACTTCACAGGTCCGGAAACACAGAGCCGATATCCGGGCCTCGGCAACCTTGGGACTGCGGCCGACAGAACGCACGAAAGCCGCTTCCGTTCTCAATACGCGTCGCGCTTCTTCAATCAGGACCCTTCCAAAATGAAAGATGCGACAGACAGGTCCAACTCTGATCCAACACCAGATGCCTGCAATCAGCCGCCATATGATTACTTCGTCAAAAGCCATCAGGCAGCAGGATTATTGCCATTGTCTACTTATTTAGTCGTATATGAAAGCGCGAAAACGCTCCGCTAGCAAGTGCTTTCTTGTCCGGGCGGAATAGGGTCGACGAAGCTGCGGTACAGAAAACGGCGGGCGACCGGACACCTCCTTCGTATCCGGCACCTGCGTCGATCGGCAAAAAGGGAAAGCAATTCCAAGCCCTAGGATCAGCTTATGAAGCAGCTTTCGCTATTCGTTGGCCCCAGAGAAGAGGGTTCGCAACCCGCCATCCTCAACGCATTATATCGGGCCGCTCGCTTACAATTTTCGTGGTCGGCGCCTATCGTGCCCAAGGGCGCAACATGAATGCGCCAGGAAAATCCGTTGTACACTCCATCTATCGAAATTAAGATCGCAGGGATTTGCTGCGCCTGAGAAACCGACTTGGCGCTGGCCGAGGAGTGGTGAATGGGGACTGTTTCGCAGTTGCACGAACGTGTCAGGCCGCCCGCCCATCGCGTCCAGAGCGAAGAGGAAGCGCTCGACATCGCACGTTCGCTCGCCGCCGGTTTCGCTCAGCATGCAAGCGATCGCGATATCAATCGCATCCTGCCCTATGACGAGGTCGAAGCCCTGTCGCAGTCAGGCCTGCTGGGGATTTCCGTTCCTTCGGAACATGGCGGTATCGACATTTCGAACTGCGTTCTCGCCGAGGTCGTTGCGATCCTCGCCGAGGCAGATCCTTCCATAGCACAGATATTGCAAACGCATTTTCATGTGCTGGAAGCGGTGAGAATTGGGGGCGGCGAGGACCAACGGGCATCCCTTTTCGACCGCGCCATTATCGGCGATCGTTTCGGCGGCATCTTTTCCCAATCCGGTGCAAGCGGCACCGACCAGCATCCCTGGCATCTGACAGCGGACGGGCTCGGCTTCCGCCTCAGCGGACGGAGCCAGCCTTCCGCCAGCATTCTGTTTTCGGACTGGATCGCGCTATTCACGACCGACAAACGCAAGGGGCTGATCGCCGCTGTCCTGTCCAGAGATATGGAGGGCATCCAGATCATCGACGACTGGGATGGCTTTGGTCAGCGCACCTCCGGAAACGGCACGATCATATTGCATAATGTCTATCTCAATGCCGACGCCCTTCTTCTGCACCGAGAAAAGCTGGCTGAGCCTACAGTGATCGATAGTGTGAACCAGCTCACCGGTGCCGGCATCAATCTCGGCATTGCCCGCTCCACGCTGACGGCGACGATGGAATTCGTGCGGACCCGCTCTCACTCAGGCAACGGGGATGAGCGAGCCGTCAACGATCCGCTGATCGTGACAAGGATCGGCGAGATTGCCATCCGCATTGAGGCGGCGACGGCGATGGTGGAGCGCGCCGGCGGCAGGATCGATGCCGCACAGATCAATCTCACCGAAGATCATGTTATCGACGCCGCACTCTCCGTTGCGGCGGCCCAGACGATTACTGCCGATATCGCGATGGAAGCAGCCGACGCGCTGTTTGAGCTTGCGGGCACGGAGTCTGCGCGCATCGGACTCAACCTTGACCGCCACTGGCGCAACGCCCGCATTCACACCCTGCATGAACCGGCCCGCCGGAAATACCACATCGTCGGCAACTACCATCTCAACGGCGTAAAGCCATCGAAGACCTCATTGCCTTAATGGGCGCGGGAGAATCGACAAGGTCAGCCGATATGTGAGGCCCGGTGGTTTTCCCGTTCCGGGATATCGGCGTCAGCGCCACCGGCAACGAATTCCTCCAGCGACATGTTGTCGAGAATCTCGGCAATCGCGTCACGCACCTCGGTCATCGAGCGCCGGACCTGACAGCGTTCCGGATCGGAACAGTCGTCGCAGGCTTCGTAAGCCGTACGGCTGGCGCAACGGATAGGCGCCAACGGGCCGTCCAGGGTACGAATGACATGGCCGATACGGATTTCCGATGCGGGGCGCGACAGCGAATAACCGCCGCCTGGGCCTTTCTTCGAACGCAATACGCCGGCATTTCGCAATTCGAGGAGAATGGTATCGAGAAACTTCTTCGGAATATTGTTGCGTAACGCGATATCGTTGATGAACGCGGTTTCACCCGGACCAAGGCGTGCGAGATCCACCAGCGCCTTCAGTCCGTATTTTCCTTTTTTCGTAAGCATCGCCGTCCGCTTTACTGCAAAGTCGATTGTTGAAAACCCGGCGTGGCTCAAAAGAGACTCAACGGGCCGGTTCTGTCAGCACAGATTGCGGAAGTAACCCCGCAGCCCCTTACGAACAAGACAGTAACTCACAAATTGTATAGTTTATATGAGTAAATTTAGGCAATTGTATCGCCTAAGCAACGAATTTGCGGCTTTTCTTGGATTTAGGCGGCGCTACTGTCCAAATATGCCTTCTTTTGCCCACGCCTGAAGTCGGCAACCGCACCCGCCACCTGGTCGGCCACCAGAACGGCATGCTCGACCACCTCGGGCAATCCCATCAATTCGCCGAAGGTTCCGCGCGCAAGCGGTCCGGAGATAAACAAGGATGGAACCACCGTTCCATCGCCGGCAAGCGCCCGTGATCGCATATCGCAGGAAAACCCCAGCCGTGCGGGATCCATTGCGAGATATCCGGCCTTCGATAGCTCGTCGATCCAGCCCTGCGATTGCAGGATCCCGCGGTGCCCTGGTCCGGTGGTGACCACGACCGCATCGAATTGCCTTTCAACGGATCGCTCCGAACGGCTGAGGCGTAGGGTGCAGTCGACCACGTCATCTGCAACGCCGACCGCCGCGACCGAAGCCGCCAGTATTTCCAGCCGGCCGCTTGCAAGCGCCCCTTCGCTGACAGCCTCCACCTGCGGCGCAACGCGAAACCGATGCACATCCCAGAATGGCCTCAAATGCCGGACGAGACGTCGCCGTTCCGCGATCGGCAGCGCGTGCCAGACATGCCGGCCTTGCGCCCTCACCTGGTCGATGACAGCATGCCAGCTGCGGCCTTCGTCCTGCGCCTTGCGGATGGCGGTACGTACGTTGCGCAGCAGCTCGACTGCCGTCTTCGACGGCTGAGTGGCGAAATCGCCGAATGGCTCCTGCCTGACTGCCGCATGGCCGCGCGAGCGCAGGCCGCGTCGGGATATGGCAGTAATCGGCCCCTTATGGCCTCTGAGCCCGAGCGAGGCAATGACGTCGGCCGAGGTCAAACCATTGCCGACGATCAGAACGCGATCCTCGGAGCGAATGGCCGCAAGCGCATCCGGTCGTGTCGGATCGGGAATGAAGCGCGGGTGATCGGCAAGCGCATCCTGCAGCACTTGCGGCGGCAAGGGCGACGGATGACTGGTGGCGATGACGAGAATGTTAGCATCCACGCGCTGTCCATCAGTACCGGTGACCGTCCAGCGGTTGCCCGTCCTTTGAATACGCTCGACACTTTGCCTGACATGGAGGAGCCGCCCATTCTCGACGAAAGGACGGATCATGCTATTGATATAGTTTCCAAAAACGGAGCGTCGCGGAAAAAAACCGCCATTCACGGCGACCGCCGCATCATCATTGGCAAGCGCGTCATTCTCCAGCAGCCAGCGCTGAAAATGCTCGATGTCGTCGGGCAACAGGCTCATTTTCGCTGCCGGCACATTGATGCGGTGGGCAGGATCTTGCGTGTCGTAGGCAAGCCCTGCCCCCAAACGCTCTCTTGGCTCGAATATAAAGAGCTGACAGCCCCGCCCAGACTGATTCTGTAGCAAATGGAAGGCAACCGCCGTCCCGGAAACGCCGCCGCCAACTATGACAATAACAGGCAGATCAGACGCCTGGTGGTCCGAGCCGATGGTCAATAGCCAACTTCCTCCAGATCGATCGCCACGCGAATTCTACATCCGCCGGCAACCCAATTATCGTTGAGGCAGTGATATACTCTATAAAATTTGTTGACAATACGATTGCAGCGCGTGCCTGCCCTCTCTGCAACCAACGGCAGTCAATACAGTGCTGATATGCCTTTACAAACAAACGGTTATTTGTGCCGCGCACAACATTGTTTTTGCATCGCAAGATGTAAAAAACTTGGCATACACCTGTTCGAGGAACATACTAATGGTTGTTCTGGTTCGTGTTCTCTGTGGGAGGAGAAACATCATGGAACTACTTCGTCTGCTCACCGCATTCGACTATACGTTGATGCTGATTCTGGCTGCGATCTTTGTGTTCAGCGTCATGGAAGGCGTGCATAAGAAGCACTGACCGCATACGGTCGAAAGCGATGGCCGTTGCCGTCAGGCGGACATGTCTGACGTGGCTTGAAGCGCGCAGCTGAACCAGCTGGCAAAGCCATCAATCCGACGTGGTCGACTTATATGGGCAGCCGCCTATAGCAGCGACAGTATCTGCCGATGCAGACAGGTCGCCGCGTGGCGAGCCTCTCCCCGTCGAAACCTCCAATCATCCTGTATTTCCCCCAAATAGGCATTGCGAGCGAGCTGCATGGTCGTTCGGGCTACGTGTTCGGACAAGCGCGGCATGACCCATTCGGCGGCGATGTCCTTGCTGACGAATTCCCCAGTCGCCGCCGTTCTCCACATACGGGCCAGTGTCAGCAGAACATTCCGCTCGTCTCCATATAGATTGGCAAGCAACGCCGGCAGCGCCTCCCGTATAGCGCGCCCTATATCTCCGGGCGGAATTTCAACAAGAAGATCATCAAGGGCCGGGCCAAATAGCGTTAGGGCCTGCTGCCGCGCCTGAGCCAGGACGAGCGTGATGTCCGGATCACAAAGAGGCTCGGGGATTCCGCCGGCCTCGAAGTCGTCGCGCAACCATTCACCATAGACAAACTCACTACATGCCGGAAAAGATGGTGCGGAAAGATGATCCTTCAGAAACACCATGAGCTCGATGCAGCGTGAAGCACCGGGCCGGACTGGGTGACGACCCGAAGTCGCCAGTAGACGAGCAAGCAGGCGTTTGCGCATGGAATCGGTCATCGGGAGATCGATGATTGCCAAAACATCCACATCGCTTTGCGGACGCAGTCCTCCCGCGACCGCCGATCCGTGCAGATAGACGGCTTGAAGGTGATCGCCGAAAACTCCCTTGGCAATTGCCAAAGCCGCTCGGGCTTCTGCCGGAATTTCCGATGTTGCAGTCCGCATGCAATCTCCGATCGCGATCACCCGGATATAGCGATCGACGAGCCGCTTTTGCACCCCAACTCAAGCTCTTCATCTTCGTAATCGTCAAACCAAAGAGCATTGATCTAACAAGACATCCCAAAAGAACCGGATCAAAGTCCGTTTGCTTTGAGGGTGAGGCTTTATGATTATACTTGCAAAAATCAAGGCAAATATGCAGCGCTGGATTGTATAATCCGACACGTCTATTCATCGATCTAAGAAAAATGTTCCGCAAGCTTCGCGCAAACAATTCCTGGGATATTTCTCGACGTCGATAAGACATGAAGCAGAGAGGATATACTTATGAGTTACGACTGGGAGGGCGTAAAGACACGCCGCATGAGAAGGTTGAAATACGGGCTGTCCCTATTTCTCTTCACGATGTCGCTAGCCGCGCCAACGGCATTTCTGTTGCATCTGCGCTGAACCGGGCCTTCTCTTCCGGCAGCGGATCATCAATTCCATTCCCGTTTAACAGACTTCAGCATCCAGATACCAATCCACGATGGGTGGGAACCAAAGCAAGCCTCCGTTCGTTCCTAAAGGCACTTCCCCCTATCAAGGAGAACATCATGGCCGACGTCTCGCTGGACAAGGATATCAACGCTCAGATCAACGAGCTCCGCAGCCAGATCGATAAGCTCTCCACCGAATTGGCAAGGCGCATCGACAGCGCCTCGGATCGCGCCGACGAGGCTCTTTCTTCGACAAGGGGAAAAGTTGCAAGCATCTCGGACCATGCCCGCTCCGAGGGCAGGAATGTGGTGCAGGCCGCAAGGGAAAATCCGACAGCCACGGGCTCGGTCCTGATCGTGACAGCGTTACTCGGTCTATTTACCGGCCTTCTGCTGGGCAGGCTCTCCGATTGACCGACGGCCTCAACAGCCGAAAACCCTAACGCGTCACAAATTGCCTAACGATTTCAAGGAGTTTTTGGTGGGTGATGTAGGGCTCGAACCTACGACCCGCTGATTAAGAGTAATCAAATTTTTTCGGAAGAGACTGCATTGGAAGGATATCGGTTTCCAATGGCGGCATAGCTTCACCCCAGAAACCACGTGAACATAACAAGAATTGGAAACCGGCATTTCCCACTCTTGATTTTCCGTCGATCAGGTTCATCCTACGCCTATGGCTTATATCCCAGCGCCTACATTGCCCCGTGGCGATCCTGACCGGCACCTGAAATGCCAGGAAGCCATGGACGTCGCTTTACAGGAAGTGGCTCAGGCAGCCGTAAAGGCCGGATGGGATCAAGAGGAAGTCGCCACAGCCCTTGTCGAGCTTGTAGATGCCCAGATGCTTGCCCTGATCGAGGATATGGCTCTTGACGAAAGCCTAGCTCGGTTTTTCAAGCGGCGCTAGTTCGTCGCCCCTTCGAAAGCTCTCGACACCTTCAGGCGGCTATCCCAATTCGCCATGAACTGACGCGCGATCTCCCGGCTCTCGGTAAAAGTCACGTTCTCCGCATTCCGCTTCTGCGCCGCAGCCGTATAATTGTAAGAGCCGCCGATCGTCAGGTGTCCGTCGATCACTATGATCTTGTTGTGCGCGATCGCAGGCTCGAAATCGATCCACACCGCAACGCCGGCGGCTTCGAGCAGTGTCGCGCCCGAATATTTCCGCTCGTTGGTCTTATCGAGGATTGCTAATACCTCGACGCCCCTGCCCGCGGCTCGTTGCAGCGCGTGGATGATGGGAAGCGATGTGAAGCCGTAGGCCTGGACGCGGATGAATGACCGAGCCCGGTCGATCGCTTCGATGATCTTGGCCTCACACTGTTCGCCAGGCGTGAAGCAGACGGAGATCTTCGCCTCGACAGACTGGCCCGCGTGGGTTGGGCTCGCAAACATCAGGGCGGATATGGCGGCGATGGCGATTCTCATCTCTTTCCCATAGCATTTTAAGGGGTGCTTGACTCTTCTCCAAAATGAGAACATTTTGAGAACAAACGAGGCCGAGAGCCTCGGTTTACACAAAATTTGCTGAAAGGAACCGCCATATCGGCGGAACGGAGACGTGCGCCATGCAAACGACCGGCTATACGATCACACCCCGCGATGCGGAGATCATTCGAGATCTCATAGCATTTCTAGGCGAAGACGTTTTTGATCAGCGCCGAAGAGACGGCGCCATCGCCAAGTCGGACAAGTTCCTACAAAAAATCACAGATGCCCGAAGCGTCATTGAGCATATGCGGTCCGATGCCAGATCTTAGGCTTGTAGAATCCTCTTCCAACATGCTCGCAGATCATAAGGGGGAAACGGTCGATTTCATCTGCGAGGATTGCGAGATCCTGAAGCGGCTGAAGCCGTCGGCTCTCTTGGAGGAATATGGCAATCAGACGATGCCGTCGCTTCCTGAGCTGGTCGCGAAATCGCTGGGGTGCAAGCGTACCGAGAATGCCTTCTATGACCGATGCAAGATGCATTTTCATTTCTCGCCGGACGAATGGGCGAAGCGCATGGGGTACATCGATCCCCGAGAGCAGAAGCGTGGAGAACTTCGCTTTTCCGATCTGAGCCGATGGCATAGGCTCTACGTGCATTGCAGCTGCGGACGAAAAAACGAGCTGGATCGAGAGCGACTTGAGAAATCGTTGGGAAAGGATGCCTTGATTTCTGCCGCAGCCGGCAAGCTTGTCTGCAAAAAATGCGGCGTCAAAGGTTCGGCAAAGATCATCGTCCGCTCGCCGCCGCGGGATTAGGGGGGAAGACCATGTGCAACCTTTATAATGTGACAACCAACCAGGAAGCCATTCGGCAGCTCACGAGGGCGATGATCGACAGCATCGGCAACCTTGAGCCGGAGCTGGATCTCTATCCGGATCAGATGGGGCCAATCGTGCGGAACACACCGGCCGGCCGAGAGCTGGCGAAGGTTCGCTGGGGCTTGCCGTCCTCTCAAAAGGCGCAACTCGATGCCGCCACGAAGCGTGCTGATAAGCTGCGCGCCAAGGGTAAGCAAGTGAACTTCGATGAGCTTTTGAGGATGGAGCCGGATGGCGGAACGACGAACGTCCGCAACACATCGAGCAAGCATTGGGCGCGATGGCTGGGAGTGGAAAACCGCTGCGTGGTGCCATTCACGCGGTTCGCCGAGCCAGATCCGGCAAGCAAGGTCGAGGGAGGCAGGACGCCCAACGCCTGGTTCGCGGGCAGCGCGGATGAACCGCTGATGTTCTTTGCGGGCCTATGGGTGCCGCAATGGCGTTCTGTGAGGAAGGTCAAGGAGGGAGAGATCACGGTCGATCTCTATGGATTCCTGACCTGCAAGCCGAACGCCATCGTCGAACCTATCCACTACAAGGCAATGCCTGCCATCCTTCGCAACCAGGATGAAGTCGAGACCTGGCTTACAGCGCCTTGGGAGGAAGCGAAGGCGCTTCAGCGGCCGTTGCCGGATGACGAACTGGTGCTGTTGCCACCGAAGAAAACCGCAGGAGAAGAACAATGACCGAAGATAGAATAGAGAAACTGGAAATACGAGTTGCCGAGCTCGATGGCCGATGCGTGATGCACGAGCTGCTTATCGCGCAATTGTTGGGCACGGTTGGCTCAAGCACAGGTGACATAAAGGGTTTCGTCGGAAGCGTGCTCGGCAACGTCGCACGCGATCTCCAATCCGCCTCGAAAGCTGCAGGCGCTGCGCAAGAGAGACGCTTTGCCTACGCCATGAAGACACTGGAGAACTTCGCGGGGAATATGGCGGGGTCGCTCGGGGGCATTCCGAAGGGCAATCTGAACTGAAATGCCCGAAGAACTCGAACGCCCGATGGATACCGTCCACGTCAATCACTATTGCGAGCACCCCGGCTGCAAGGCATGGGGCGGCTTCGGCTATGATATCGGCAAGGGCGAGACGAAGTGGTTTTGCTTCGAGCATCGCTGGCTGGACTATCGCCAGCCGCGATATGGCGATCGGCCTAAGGGATAGTCGGCATTTCGTCACCTCGGGCGGTACACTCCGGGCGACGGTTTTCCGGTCATCATGTCCACCTTCGATCCGACGACCTCGACCTTCGTGGAGATCGCGGACATATCCTTGCGGAGAAGATCGAAGCCGGTTTGCATCGTCTGCCGCATCGCATCCTGGCCGGTAATCATTAAATCAGCCAGCCGGTCCATGCGACCGTTGGCGGCTTCCTGCCCCTTCTTTAGCTCGACAATATCCTTGGGCGCGCTGGCGACATCGGCAAGCGCCTTCTTGGTCTCTGCCTGAAAGGTATCGGAGATCTGCATCCGTGCGAGGCCGCGCTGATCGATGACCTGAACTTTCGCCTCAAGAGCCGCATAACGATCCCATCCCGCCAGCGCCAAGGCGAGGAGCGGGAGAAGAGTGCCGAGATTGAAATCGAAGATTATCCGGGGCTTGTTCATAGCCGTATCCTCTTTGCCTGTGCCCATTTATCCTGCGCCCGCCCTATGAAATTTCAGATGGAATGCCACGCCAGCAGCAGAAGCGCCGCCAGCGTGAAAGAGAATGTGAGGAAGCCGAGAAGGTTCGCGGCTACCCTCATTTCGATGCAGCGCCGAAGTTGGCCTTCGTATCGTCGTAGAACGCCGCGCAGCGCTCGCCACGCTCGTTTGCGCGGTCGAGGGCGCCACGCTCCCGCACAAGCACGGAACGCAGCTCGTCCCCTACCCTGACGGCGGCGTGCGGCTCTTTCTTCCGGCAGTCGTCGGGAAGCGGCGGCAGATTGATCCCAGCCGCGATGACACCCTTTGCGGATGACGCCTTTTCCAGCCGATCAGTGAGACTGCAGGAACTGAACGTCAGCAGGATCAGCAAGGCACTGGCGATTTGCAGCAGCGAGCTTCTTTTCATAGTCGGCGATCTCGATATCGGTTTGAGCGTCTTTGGCTTGCTGGGCGGCATCATCGGCCGCCTGGCGCTTGCGGGCCTCTTCGAGGGCCTGAGACGCGGCGTTGCGCTGGCGTTCCAGTTCGGCCGCTTTGGCTTCCGCTGTCGTCTTTTCGGCGAGCTCGACATATCCCGCCCGAGCGCGATGTTCTGCGGCCGGCACGGTGATGAGGCTCATGAAGACATAGACGAGGAAACCACCGACAACGGCGCCGGCGGCGAGCTTGAGGTAATCTAGTAGACCGAACATCACAGGCCACTCACGCAAAGCTCGCCTTCGCCGATACGGGAGGCGTCACCCATCTCGCGGCGTTTGGCGAGGCCGACGACCATACGGCCGCCAGCCTTATTGAAAGCCGTGGCCGCATTGCAGCTCGCGATATAGTCGGGACGCCTACCCTGGCGCGTCGCCTCGTTGACGATCTTCGCCGCGCTCGATCCACATGCCCCGCCGGTCCCTATGTTCCAAGAGAGCGAGAGCATCATGCCGCGCCAGGAAAGCGGCTGCCTGTCCCAATTGGCTACGCAGGCGACCAGCGCTGGCCGATACCGCTTTTCCATCTTCATTGCAGTTCGCTGATCACACTCAGCCGGCGTGAAAACCTGATAGGGATTTACGTCATCGGTATCCCCGTCACAGCCGGTCCAGACCGGCGGCTTGGCGATGCGATCGAGGTAGGCGACGAGCTGCCGCCCCTCCCATGGCATGGCTGTCTTGATCGCCAAGGCGACGTCGTCGTGAACCTTCGGCTGACCAGGGAAGATGGCGACATACCCCGCGACAGAAGCCGCCACGATCGAAGCAATGAGAGCCTTTGCCCGCGGCGTGGCGCGGAGCTTACTGATCGGCATTGCGATCTCCTGATATCTTGGTTTGAAGGACGAACCGGAAAACCCACGCCAGCGAGCCGCAGACGGACGCGAGGGCGAGAAGCCAGATCGGATTGAATGGAAGGTATGAGGCAAGCGCAGGCGCCAGCGCCGCCGCCAGTTCCAGCAGAGTGATGGCGAGGAAGGCCTCGATCATCCGCAGACTGAGCGAACGCTTAAGCACCCGGCCCGCATGCGGGACGAGTTTCGGTTTCATGGGATGTCCTTAGAGATGGATCGACGCGCCACCGCGAAGACATTCGCAGGAGCAATAGTGTGTTCAATAAAGAGAGCGGCTCAGCAACAATTGGAAAACTTGCGAAATATTTCACAACCTGAGCGCTTGATTCAGAGATGGGGTGCGTGCTCTATTCAGCAGAAGGCGGTCTTTGGTGCCCGCAAGCGGCAGACGGTACCGGAAGGTGCTCGCCTTTAACCTGAGTAGCGATTGCACGATGAACATCGAAACATTTATGGCAGGCGCCGAGATAACGATATCACTGTCGCCAACGGCCTCTAACCCGGTTCTGAAACAGAACCATTTGCACCCGATGGAGCATTACAAAGTTCGGATCGAAAAACCCGGAATGTCAGCGGAGGAAATTTATTCTCGACCTGTTCAAGATCGGCCCGCACAACCAAGCCGAGAAGAAATTATAGCTGCGTTCGCAAGACGATGCCTATCTGTCAGGAAGACCGATTTTCCTACCTATTTCAGGATTAAACACTTCCAGTCAGAGCAACTTGCCAGGCGCTGTTACAATCAAGATTTAGCGCTTCGCAGCAAGCTTTTCCCTGTTATCGGTCTCGATAATTGGGACAACTTTTTGGATTTTGGCTTGAAGCAATAAGCGCAATTCACGCCAATCCTGATTCATATGGGGATGGCATTCTCAATCAACTCACGGGTGCGCAGTTCTGCCATCCAACATCAATTCAAAGATGCCCGCAAATGATTGAAGCAAGACATTTAGACGAGCTTATGAGCTCGAAACCCGAGCAAGAAATTAGGATGGATGTAAAGCCCTCCACTACTCTAACACCTGATGAGATCGATGCTCTTGATCTTGATGTTAGAGGGGTTCTGGATGGGGGGGATAAATCCTCGGTTCGTGGCGATATACCGTGCTCATGGGATTATTATCGCCATTATGCACAAGCATTTAGCCGGTTTCGCGATGCTAGCATAAACGTAATCGAAATCGGCGTGGCCGGAGGATCATCTCTTAAAACTTGGGGCGGCTATTTTCGATCCGCCACATTGGTCGGAATTGATATAGATCCGGCGTGCGCAAAACTCGAAAGAGGTCCGCTCAAAGTTCGAATTGGATCACAGGATGACGAACAATTCCTGACCGACGTCGTTAAGGAGTTCCCGCCCACGATTATCATTGACGATGGCTCGCACCAAGCGCAACACATCATCAAATCTTTTGAGGTGCTATTTCCTTCATTGTTAAGCGGCGGCCTTTACGTGGTCGAGGATCTTGCGTTCCACTTCGAGGACAATGGAGCAAAGGTCGAGCCATCAACGCACGGTACCGGAGAACCTGTATTCCATTATTTTACCCGCCTATTGGCAGCAAAAGCTGCACACGTCACATCCCTTCGCGATGCAGGCGACAAATTGAACACGATCTACGCTGAGATCGACGAGATTACAGTTGCCGGAGGGATGTTGATTGTCAAAAAGCGGGCGCACAAAGATTGGTCTCTCCATGTTCCATTTTTCGAACAACAACTCAGGGTGCGAGCAGAACATGGTGTAGAGCAGTATCGCTATGCGTTGCTTCGCTACGCAGAATTCCTCATGACCTACAAAGTGAATATTCCCAGGGCTGTCGATCTCCTAAAAGAAGCACTGAGCACCGCCCCTGGCAACCGTCGTGTGATAGTTTTCCTCGTTGCTGCACTGAGGGCTAATGGGCAACCAGAGGAGGCCAAACGTATCGCCGCTGAGAATGGTTTGGCTGAGAGTGATCTCAAACTTCCAATCATCCATTGCCCGACCTATATGCGTTATCCTCATTGACAAAGCAGAGTGTGGCGAGTGATCCATCGATAACTCGCCACATGGACTTCACACAAGGCATTCCCGGGCCAAATACTCCGCAAAATTAGGCGTCTAAGAAACGGCCTCATATGTTCCGTTCATTATAAATGCCATACCATTGGCGCCGGGATAGGTTGAATCATAGTAGGTGATCAACACGTCGGTAGTGCCATTGTTCTGGTATCCCAGCAATGCCTTGCCATTAAGCGCTATTTCTCTCCCAACGTACGTGAAAATTTCGGGGCCGGTTGCTACCGGCATATTGCCAACAACAACCGCACCAGATCCGGTACCGTTCGTCGTTATGCTGCCGGCGATTTGAAAGTGAACTTGGCGACCAATTTTCTTATACTTGCCGTTGACGCTTGCCGTCGTAAGCGCGCCTGTCTGCGCTCGAATGGTGGGAGTAAAAGAAATCCATGCGGCCGCGGCATTGTCCGTCGCTGGATCCGATCGAGACCAATCGATAAACTTGACGTCGGCTGGATTGAACGCCATCAGCAGCGGGATTGTCGCGCCAACGGCAAACCTGCCGGACGCATCGCTGACACCGAACATATCGCCGTGCGCGAACGCTATGCTGTCGCTCCGTAATAGGTCCATCGACACGCGAACGGCGCCCTTTGACTTCACACGGCCCCACTGACCCGGCCGGATGTCCTCATACGCGATACCGGCAAATAGGCGGGCGGCGTCGGTGCTCGTCATGGTGCGCACGCCAGGCCGACCGGTCGTTGCCCATGCGACGGCCGTCTTGCGCAGGATCGTGGTCGCACTGGAGTTATAGACGCGCTCCTCTTCGTCTGTGAAGCGCGGCCGAAACAACTCATTGACATTGAACAGGTCAGCGACGGCCGAGCTGCCGAGCGCAGTGTTGATCGACGCAAGGATCGTGGCATTGGCAACGGCGCGATAGTCGCTATTGAAGGTGACCGTCTTTGTCGTTGCACCGTCAATCAGCACGGTCAGCGTCTTCGCTGTGGTCGAGCAGTCGCCAAGGCGCTTGCCGATCTGCGTCACCGCCTGATCCGCATTCGGCCCGATCAAGTGATCGCCCACGTCAAGGAAGCCATAGACGCCGCCGGCAAGACCGACGGCGCCGGCGATGGTCGTCGTGCCACCAAACAGCGCATCCGCTCCGGTTCCGGAAACGGTTACTGACGAACTCGTGCCAGTTGTTGCACTCGTGATCCGCAGTGCGCGAGAAAGATCATCGTCGAGGACATATGGCGCAGGTGTATTACCGTAACCCGTCACCGTCGCCAGCATCTTGTTGGCGGGCACCTTTGCCGGATCGGTCGGGATCCACGGCCATGAACCTAAAACTACCGGGCCGCCAAGGCGGTTGCCGACAAGGCGTACGACATCATTCTGAAGTGAGCCGATGTTTGCCCAATAGAATGAGGCGAAGCTAGAGCCTGGCGTCGTCGCGCGCGGATCGAGGTCGTTGCCCTCAATATCGACCGTGATCGGCGCTGCAGCCAATCCCCAATTGTGGCAGTGCAGAGCATCGAAATTGTAGCCGAGCAGTGTCGAACGTCGCAGCTCAAAGCCACCTCCATCGCTAATACCAGCGCCGATCGCACTGCAATTGCTCCAAACAGAAGAACCGCTGCCGCCGTTTGCATCCTGATAGGCCTTGGCAGTGTCGTTGCCCAAATGCTCCAGGTGGCAATCCTCAATCACCTGACGACGGCCAAAGAGTGTATTGGAGCTGTCCGCGTGGATGACGTAGCGGCAATTCTGCCCGGTCAGACGAAGATTTCTGAGAGTGATCTCGTGATGAAGATCCACTGTCGAATCGTTGGCAATGTCGGAGAGTGATGCGTTGGCAGGCAGCGCGAAGGCAAGGATAGGCCTCTGCAGGCCGACACCCGCAAATTCCAGATTGTCGATGCTCGGATAAAAGAATGGATAGTTCGATCCGCTATAGCTGCCGGCACCATCGATCGTAAAGCGTACACCGGCCGGCGAACCGGCGATGGCACTGGCAATCGTGGTGAAATCGCCGCCAGCCGGGGCGATCTTGACTGTCGCACCTTTTTCTCTCGAGCGAAGACGGGTCTTGCGGGCCGACAGCCTGGTTGACAGATTGTGGCGCAGGCGGGCAGTCGCTGCCGCACCTGTGATACCGGCTATAGGCGCATCCAGAACCTCAACGATGATATCAAGGATCTTCATGGTGTCCGTCGTCAAGGTCGTCATATCGCCACTGACGGAGCCGCCGGACTGTCTACCATTCTGAAGAGTGACGACTAGCTGCTCAATCCCTGCGATTGTCGTACCCTCGACGATATATGCCCGGACCGTGCTAGATCGTTGCTGCGAGAGAACTCGGTAATTGGTCAGAAAGTCGCCGCCCGTCGGGCGCAGAAATGCTCCGACCAGCGGCGTAATCACGCGCGCATAATCCGGCGATGTCTCAAGCAAAATCGTCACCCGGATATTTGCGCCACCCAGATAACGAGCGTCGTCATCCTGTGGATACCAGATCCAGTTGATGTAGGTGAACCCACCAGGAGTACCGGCCGGAATATACCAGCCGACAATATTGTTCGTCTCAGGGTCGCGAAGCCACGAGAGCCCGCTTGCGAGCGTGCCGATGCCCTCATATTTCTCAGCAGCAAGTGACACCCCAAAGCGAGCCTGGGCAAGACCGCGTAGGGCAAGACCAATGTTCTCCGCACCGGACGAAGCGTCCGGGGTGCTGACTACACGATAGGTGACAGAGCGCAGTGTCAACGATGCAATTGACGGTGCGGCGACTGCCGCAAGAGAGACCTGCGCAATCAAACCGATCGCCGGCTCATTGCCGATCACGGTATAGCCGACCGTCCTTGTCACCGTGCCGCCGACTTGCTTGTCTGAAACTAGTATACCACCGTTATTGCCTAGTCCGCGACCAATATCCACATAAGCCGTACTCAGCGGAGCACGATCAAAAAAACCTGCAGTCGCGTCGAAAACTGCAGTGATGTAAATGGTTCTGCCCGCCAGCGCGGCAATCTCCTTCGCATCCGAAAGCGGGTAGGTCGAAATGTTCGCTGAACGTCCATCCACATTTGCAGGGATGGTGAAGCCGATTGGATACCCCTCACTGGACAGGGTCGTCGTAACGCCAGTCACCGGAAAACTGAGATTGAGCGCCTTGCAGTCATCGAACCTTTCACCAACACTTGGCAGATCCTCAACATTTATGAGCGATCCGGATGCCTGAAGGTCATCAACGACAGCCTCAAGCCCGGTAATCTTGCTTTCCAGCAAACCACCGATTTGAGTGCGAATTAGCGGCTTGCTTGGTTTATCAGGCTCTGTTGTTGGACCATCCGAATAGATAGCATCAAAAGCAGCCTGGATTTCGCCAGCCATATTGATCTCCATACGTTTTCGCCTCGGCTGGTGGCCAAGGGTGATTGTGTGAAACTGTGAAAGAAGTCAGGCGACCGTGAATGCGCCGGTTGCGACCGGCGTTCCCTCCACGCCAGAACGGTTGAGCGATACGACCCACGCGTACTTGACGCCTGCGGTCAGGGTTATTGTCGTGCTCGAAAATGCGTTTGGAGCGCCACTTGTTGATGGATTTATTGCGCTCGCAGTTCCGAAGTTATTGCTCGTATTCCAATAGATGCGCGCACCGGCATAGTTGCCGCTGTTCGGGCCGGTCCAGTTGATCGTTGCGTTTCCGGTGCCAGGCGAAACAGAAACGTTGACTACTGCGGCGGCTGGGGTTGGATCAGCGGTGGTATGGACCTCTTCTGTCGGCGAGCGCGGGCCATATGATCCGTTTGAACCGATGTATCCGGCCTCCACATCAAGATCGACATCCACCGGCACCGCGCCAGTATTCAGCTCGATATAGCCGCCGGAAAGATTCCAATCTGGGAACTGCTGTTCGACCCATGCGCCTGGAACGCCACCGCCAGCATCAGTCAGGCGATAGAAAACGACGGGCGTCCAGCTATCCGAGCCCGGATCGAGCAGAACGACACGGAGATAAACGGAACCGCCGTTGGCAACAGCCTGCACGGTATTGATGACACCGGGAGAGATTTCGGCAGTGCCGAGTGTGTTGGGGACTGGCGGCTGCATGCCCTCGTCCGTCGCCGGGTTCCAATCATCGATATCGTCGGGGTGCTGGATGATCTCCATTGTATAGCCGCCACGCGTGATCGCGATCGTCGATCGGCGATTTTCGAAGAGCTTCCCGTCGAGGCGCGGCAGGCGAACGGGAGAGGATAACCTGACCCATCGGCTATACATCGCGTTCATCCCAGAAAGGCGAACATCGATCGTCCCTTTGACCTTCTGCCTAAGACGACGCCAGTCGCGTATCCCGAGCCGCCGCGCTTGGCGCCATTGCTGGCAGGCGCGATAGTCTCCAGTTTGGGAAAGGACGCGGCCAGCCTCTATCTGAGCTGCCGCATCTTCGAAATAATCAGTATCGCAGGACGAATAGCCGGTATCAGGATAGGTGAACTTTGGCACCAGCCGATTGCACTCATCCTCGAAGAGCACATCATATTGGATCTGATGGCCGATCAAGTCGGCATCTGTCAGCGTCTCGACCCGGCTCTCTCGAAATTTGCCAACGGTGAACAGCAACGCGCCGTCGCCACGCTCGCATGTCCAGCCATCGCACGAGGCAAGGATTGCATTGGTGCCGACCTTGGGACCATTTTCCGTCGTGTCCCAGATATTGCACTCATACCGCTTTTCAGTGCCTCCTGAGGCACGCGGAACGTCCTCATCACAGACATTCGCCTCTTCGATCCACATGTCGAGGACAGGCAGGATGGCTTTGCGGTAATCGCGATGATTGCCGAACTCGTTGAAACATTCGTGCCAGCAAAGCGCCAAGGCGCTGTTGCGGGTCCAGACCCATGCGGACGGGTTCGATGGATCGGAACTGATGCGGAAGTCCCAACAATAGGCGCCATCGACTTCAGCGGATACCTGAGGCGCGCCATAAGGAAAGCGCTTATTCTGGTTTTTTGCCGCCGTAGATTCGGCAATCATTGCGATCGAAGCTTGCCCGTCGCCGCGATGATTGTTGGTCCAAACACCTGATGCCGCCAACTTGTCGACCAAAGGCGCATAGGCGGTTTCAGTTGGAAGCCCCGTCCGGGTCAGCAACCGAACATTATTTCCATACCGCCCATTGTCGTCATTGGTCGTATAGCCGTTGGCGTCGAGAAATACCTCGTCATCGTGAAGCCAGTAGCGGTTGATCGATTTCACCTGATGGCCGACCAGCGCTTGGACGGCATAAAGGTAATCGCCGCTGGCCTCCCAAAGCATGTACGCGCCTGCAAGCCGGTTCCGTCCAATAGACCAGACGCGGAACGGCGTGCTCTGTGTCTTCGGGACGCGTCCGCTTTCCGGATCTGGGGGCTTCGGCGCCATGAGCGCCTGAATGCCGACGGCAAGCGCCGTCGTGGCGAGAGCCGACGCGATCGAGGCGAACGTGATCGTTTGCGCTCCGATCGTGATCCCAGCGGTACCAAAGACGGCGGTAAAGAGCGGCGTGAAGATCGGATCGTAGACCGGAGGCGCTCGCACGAGCGATGAGCTTGAATAAAGTGAATATTCCCAGCCGCGCCGGAGAGCCTCTTCCGACGACACATTTTCATAGAGGATGCGCAGGCTCATTGAGGCACTTCCCAGGCTGCGATCCATTCCGCAGGCTTGCCCACAACCCCAGCTGGGCCAAGGCATGCCCAAAGCGGACCGAACTTGATGGCGCCGATATCCTTGAAGTCGCCATCAAGGCTCGTGGGTGCTCGGATGATTCCGATGTCGCCATTGCGGGGGTCGCTGGTGCGCCGAATACCGGCACGAGCAGCAACGCTATCGACGAGCGCAATGATCCCGCCGTGCGACATTATAAGGGCCTTTGCCTCCTGTTCGGTCGAATAGGTGCCGCGGAACTCTTCGACGGGATCAACGCCGGTCACATGCGCTACCCACGACGCGCAGAACATCAGGCAATCGTCACCGCCCTGCCCGCCCCAGCGAAACCGGTGCGGGCCTTCAAGCCAATCTCGCAATTTCATGGATGCCTCAGTAGTTCGGCCAAACCGGAGCGATGCCGCGCGCTAGGCGCTGGACCTGCTTACAAAAATCGTCTGTCGGCGATCGGGCTTTCTGCTGCGCGTCGGACCAAAGCGTCAATGCTGCGCGTGATCGCGTGTTGCTACCAGCGACCACGGAAAGTGTCAGGGTGACACTGGTATCGCCATTTTCCGACGATTGGCCGACCTCGGAGGGATGGGACGCCGTGCCGTTCCAGATCGGAATGATTGGCCCCATCGGTTGATAACAATCATCCAGCACCATAAGCCCGAGTTGCACCGCGGCACCGCGAACCGCCGGTATGCTGTCTAAGGTCTTCGCTGCCATGCCAGGCGTAAGACCGGAGAGTGTGAAATCGACGTTATCCGCGGTGCCGTTGATCAGCATTTCGAGAGTCGGGACGCCAATCAGATAGCCGCCGCCGATGTAGACCGTTCCCTCGGGATCGATGCTATCGAAACGAGCGGTCTTATCTTCGACGCCAAACCAGACGTGCAAGCCGGGATCTGTATCGATGCGCAGGAAGATGCCCAGCGCATGGCTTTGCCTCATCGCCGCAATGATGTTGTCCGGTATCCAACCCATTAGAAGGCCTCGGTAAACTGCAGCGTAGGCCGGGACTGGTACCAAGCCTCATAGTCCCATGGGAGTGAGAAACCCTTGGGAAATTTCATCACACACATCGGACGGGCGAGCTCGACCCGCGTCCCTACCGTGATCGCTTCCCTGAGCGCAGGCCCGATTGCCAGAGTATAAATCGGATTTGCATCGCTGCTGACCGATTGGACCTCCCAGTAGCGATAGGCTCTCCATCCCTTGGTAGGATGATAGATCGAGAACCAGTCGGACCAGCGCAGCGGCCGCGCAGCACCGAAAACCTGCATCTGGATCACGCCGGCGCCTACCACGGCGTTCGCGGTCACTACGGCATAGACAGATGCCTGCGAATAGCCTGATGTATCCGAAAACAGCGAGCCATCGGAATGCGGGATATGGTCGATGATCGGCCGGCGCTTGCCGTTGATCACCGGAAACGGCCCGATACCATCATTGATGATCGGGACATTGAAGAACCGAAAGCCTCCATTTCCTCGCGCTCCGAGCCAGTTGATGACCTCGTGCCGTTCGGTGTCGTCACCTTGTAGAACGCAGCGCTCGTATGTCGCTGTTACCCGGCCGCCGCCGCCAATCTCAATCGAGATGGATTCGCCGGTCGAGTTCGTTCCGCCATCGATCGATGAACCGACGACATCAAAGCTCGCCCTCGTCGGCCGCAGATACAGAATGGGGACGGTGGGCTGGTTGATAAAGCTGCCCATCGTTACCCCTTCTGATTTCCGTATCGAGCCTGCAGAACGCCAAAGCCGCCCCGGCGCTGCTGAGTGTTGTATTCGCTGAGAGCCGCACCGACGCCTTGCTGAACGAGCGAGCGGACATGCTCATCGCCGTTGGCGCCCTCGACATTCACCATGAGCGTCTGGTTTTGGCGTGGCTGGTTGGCGTTCGCAGCAAGTGCCGACATCAATTTATGGCTGCTGGTGACCTGAGATCCTTGCGGCAGGTCCAGAAGCTCCGGGCCGTTTTCGCCCACGATAGCAGGGCCGCCGGGGGCGTAGTTCGTGCCGGTGGCGAAGCCCTTGAAGGGCACCATGTTCGATCCGATGTCAAACCCAGCCATAGATGCGGCAGGCTTGAACAAATTGCCGAGCCATTCGAACAGGCCGCCACCGCCGCCTGACGCGGCGCTCGCTGCGCTGCTTCCGAGCGAAGTGCCAAGCTGCCCGAGGCCATTGCCAAGCGTTCCGAGACCCTGAGCAGCTTGGTTGGTTGTACTCCCGAACCTGTTCAATGCGTCGTTCGCCGCATTCAGCCGGCCCGAGAAATTGTCGGCACCCTCCGGATTGCCCCAAGAAAAGCCGCGCGGACGTTCGAAGCCAGCAAACGCGGCAGTCGCGCCACGAACGTCGGTCGACTTCATCAATGCCTGGAAGGCCCTATTCTCTGGTCCCTGCAGTTCCGACCAAGCATGCTCTAGCTGACCCGTTGCACCACTGGCGAGAAGGCTGCTTCCGCCGCCGCGAGCGGCATGGTTCTGGAACAAGCCGAAAGCCTTTCCAGCATCACCGACCGCATTCGGATTGAAGCCGCTTTCAGCACTAATATTTCCCAGAACGCCCGCAATCTGATGCGGTTGCAGTCCCTTTGAGGCGAAGAAGTTCCAAGCCTGCGCTGCTACACCAGTTTGTGTCGTCGGAGCCGCGACTGCCGCAGCGCCGGAGGTACCACCGCCAAGTATTTTTGCCCCAATAGCTTCAATGCCGTTTGCCGCGCTCGCTTGCGTTCCGCCCGATCCTTTCGAGCCGGTAAGCCAATCAGCGAACACATTTCCAAGGCTGTCGAACAGCTTGCTCCATAGCTTCTGAGCCTCATTTTCAATGGAGGTCTGGAAGCCTTTGAGGAAGGCCTTACCGAGGTTATGGCTGCCGGAGATCAGCTCATTACTGAAAGCGGAGCCGAACTGCTTTGCGGTATTCTTGGCATCCTGCCAATCGAGCTGCGAGCCGATGGCACGGCCATTCGCGTCGTTCGGGTTCTCTGGCAGGCCATATTGCCGCTGCGTCTGCACGATCTGGCGATCTCGATCCGAAAGGCGGGCATCGGCTTTGGACCGCCCGAACTCGAAATCAAAGGTTGCCTGATTGCGCATTGCGACATAGCGGCCATATTCAGCCGCGACCGCCTGGATGTTCTTCAGTTCCTCGCCGTAAACCTCGTTGATCCGGCCCTCGGCCTCGATGCCGTTCTTGATAGCCTCCTGACGGATCTGTGATGTCAGCTCGTATTGCTTCTGTAGGGCTGCCTGTTCGGCACCTGTCTTGCCGATGAGGTCGATTTCCTGCTGCTGATCGGCAAGGGCCGATTGCATGGAAAGCGAACGGTTGAATGCCGCATCTCGAAGCTCACGAGCCTGCCGGTTCCTTTCTGCTTCGACCGCACGCGCGGCTCGCGCATCGGCGCCGCCGCCTTCATCCGCGTTCGCCGGACGCTGTGCCCTAGACACACGTTCGGCAGCCGCCAGCCGTTCGGAAAAGGTTCTCGCGTCCTGCTGCTGTTGATCTGCGCTGAACTGCTCATTGAGACGGCGTAGATCAACGGCACGACGGGCAACATAGGCCTGCAGATTGTCGCGGTCGCGCAAGCCGGGCCGGGTATCTTCTCGATCGATCGCCTGCAGCGTGCGGCGCAGCGTTTCGGCCTGCTGGGCAAGCTTGACGATATCGCCGCCCTTCGAAATCAGCTCGTCGGCGAGCTTGGAGATGCCCTTCTCTTCGCCGATCCGATGAACCTGATCTGCAAACGCTGCAAGACCATCGACGCCCTGAACCTTCAAGACGTTGATGGCATCCTGAAACGGCTTGAACTTGCCGGTAACGGAGAACGCAGCATCGGCCAAGGATTCGACCGCATCAGCCGCGCCGCGCAATCCCTGAGGATCGCTCGACGTCTTCACCAGATTGGCATAGAGATCCTCGACCTGCCTATTGAACTCGTCGAGCGGCGTCGTGCCGGTTTTGACGGTGTTCAGGAGAGCCTGAACCGGTCCGGAAAACTGCTTCAGGCTCCCTGAAAGGTTCTGCAGGCTCTTGACGTTCTCCATGCTATTGGCGCTGAACGCATAGCCCGTCAGGGACGTGTCGTTGGTAGCGCCGAGAAAGCCGCCCAACTGCTGCCGCAGCGTCGCATTGAGCGCGATCTGCTGCGTCCGCGCATCGGAAAGCACGAAGGAATTGCCGCCGACACTGGTAACGCTCGCCGATACCTTTGCGAGGTCGCCATACTTGTCCTTCAAAAGGTCGAGCGTTGCGGCGGTGTCCTTCATCGCGTCGTCGAGCGACTTTGCCTTGTTCGCGCCGTTGATGAAGAACTGAATTGCAGTAGCAGAAAGGCCGGTCAAAGCGATCGCCGCGAGCGAGATCGGGTTGAGCAGATTTCCGAAAGCCCCAGCCAAAGCCGCGCCGGTTTGCTTTAAAGTCAGCCCCTGCACAGCGCCGGCGATCTGCGTTCCCTGCTGCAGGGCGATCATTTTCGGGCTCATGCCGCCGAATGCTGTGGTGATGACGTCTTGCGCCTGAAAGGCGATGTCGCGGCCAATGAACCGCCGATTGCCCTCGGACAGCTCGTTGTTATTTGCCGCAGACTGAGCGGCGCGCTTGTTCGCGGCAGCAAGCTTTTCAACGGCTTGGGTCTGGCGAGTGATAGCGGCTGTTGCCAAGGCCGAAGCATTGCTTCCCTTCGACTGTGCTGCCTGAACGCTATTGGTGCTATCGGCAAGCATACGGTTTGCTGCAGCGGCGCTCTGGGCTCCCTTTGCCATTGCTGCGAGGCGCTGATCGATTGAATTCGCCACGGCTTCGAGACGCGAAATCCCCGCGATGACCCGCTCAAGCGCTGGCGAAACATCAGTGAAGCCGCGGCTTGCCTTGGTGGCGGCGAGGCTGACCTTATTGGCCGCCTGTTCTGCCTTGCCTGCAGATGCAGTAAGCCTGTCGAGATCGGAAGCAGCGCCGGCAGCCTGTGAGCTGTCGATCGCAAAGCCAAGCCTCGCCTCGGTCATCCTATTTCCTCTTGCTTTTCATGGGGAACAGCGCGTCGAACAATCGCGCTGTCAGTGGCCGTTCCGAAACCTTGGGCTTGTCCTCGGTTTCGGCTTCCGTCTTCTCGTAGAGCAGCTTCAGCCGCTGCCCATCCATTGAGATCAGCGCGTCGAGGTGCCAGGACAGCAGCGATATGCGCCGCAGCCTGGCCCATGCGTCGATGTCTGAATAGGAAAGCGGGTTAAGCCCGTACCCGTTGGAGGCACGGGCTCGGTCCAGTTCCCTGAACCATGCCCATATATGCGCCCCGGCAGCCGGGACGCGGACTTTCTTGCCTTGGTGCTGATCGCGGATGCAGCGGCAGAGCCGAACGATCAGCCTTGCATAAAAGACGTGCGGCGCTTGGCCTTGAACTCAAGCTGATCGCGGACGAAGCGATATTTTGTCAGCAGCAGCTTCACATTCGCTTCGTTGAAAGCCAGCGGCACGCCGTCAACGATAGGATCCTTCGGCCCCCAAGATATAGAGGCCTTGGCGAGGATTGCGATCATCCGCTTATCGGCAGCGTCAGGCGGCTCATCACCGAGATCGTCCCGCTTAGCGGCCTCTGCGGCGAATTCCGACGCTACCTCGATCATCGCCTTCTGCATTCTGTCGCTGTCGGGTCCGCAGACCACGATCTGCAAGCCGATTGGCTTATTGTTGGGCGCCACGATATCAACTGATATTCCGTCTTCCTGGGCCTTGAGGAACGCGTCGAAAACGCCGAAATCAGCGCCTTGTGCTTCCTGCACCTCTTTGACCTTCTCAGCCATGAAAGCTCCTCTTACGGGCCGGCCGTCGGAGCGACGGTGACGACGTTGGAATTGACTTCGATGTTGCCCTGGAGGAGGCGCCCGGTGTTGGCGCCGCCGCCCTGCTCGTTCGCAGACATGACGATCCCGTAGAAATACTTGATCGTCGGCGTCGGGGCGGTGCCGGCCGGCGCGTCATCGAACTCGATCTTGAAGGGATAGTTGTGCTCGGTCGCTTCGGCGGCGATGAGGGCGATCTGGCCCGGATCGGTCGGCAGAATGATGAAGTTGTTCTGCATCGAACCGGCGTTGCGGGTGCCCTTCGCCTTCAGGTCGCGTTTTGCGGAAATGACGGCTTCGGTGATCAGCGTTGCGGTATCGCCAACCGAACCCATTGTCTGCCAGCCCTTGATTTCGGTCCAAGTGATGGAAGCGAAATCGGAGGCGTCGACATCATCGTCCGGGACAGTGCCAGCCGGCCCGATATAAATCTTCGCGCCTGCAACAGGATAAAGTTGCATGAGAGTTTCCTTTCAAGTGTCTGATTGCGCTTGCCGAAGGCGCGGAAGGACGGCAGGCCAATCAGGCCGGAGCTTGCGGATAGCACGTCCACCGTATGGTGACCGGGATCGTCTGATGCGTGTCGCCGGTCACGACGACGCCAACCTCGGGCGCCTCATCGATGCGGACTTGCGTGTCGGTGCGCAGAAGCTTCGTCCCGCGCTTGAAGAACGCGGCGATGCTGCCGGCGAGATCGACGCCATCGACAAGTGCCGTACCTTTCGGCCACATAACATTGCAGCGCATGAAGCCCTGGCGGATCGGATCGAGCACGAGCGAGAGATCTGTCTCGATCGAGCGGTTGAAGTGGACCTCGACGCTGATGAACTTCGTGGTAGCCGTCGGCGTGAATGTCACGCCCGGAAGCACGACGTTTGCCGCCTGCGTCATGCCCGTTGGCAATGGCAGCGCCTGCACCTTCAAGAGCAACGCCTGATAGATTTTCTTTTCAATGCTGTCGGCCATCTGATAACCCTTGGCGCATGGCCGATGAACCGCTGACCGATCGCGAGATATATGCCCTGCTCGACCAGGCTCACGGCCTATTCAAGCGCGAGAAAGGCGCGACCGAAGGCGGCCAGGCGGTGATTGACCTCTTCCTGCGCAACACGGACCTGATCCAGCGCGCGATGCTAATTATGCTGGCTGAGAACCGCCCTCGAAGCGACCGCGAACCGTAGTTTCGGCTTCGGCCACGATCTGCGGCCAGCGCTGCGCCACGGCATCAACAAAACCAAACCCAGCCTGATTGTATGACCGGCCTAAGCTATCCTGGCCCACGAACCCATAATTCATGCGGGCCGCGTAAGCCGCCTGAAACCCGAGATAGATAGTGCCGCCCAACTGAGCGCCGGCAATCACCAGTTCAACCGGATTGTCCGTGAACTCCTGCTTGCCTTCGATAATCGTAGGCATCGCGGACGTTGACGCCATCAGCGAGCGACGAAGATTGCCAGTCTTCACGGGCATCCGGCCGCCGGCGGCGACTGGCGTTCTCACCTCATTGGCGACGGTCTGAGCTGCGGTCTGATAGACTGCTTCCGCGCGCTCCATTTCCGCCGATGCCCAAGCACTGACCTGAGCAGCGAAAGATTGGCCCTCGTTTGCCATCAGCGTCCTCGCGAGCGGGCATAAGCCTCGGCGAAGTTGAAACTGTATTCGCAGTCGCACCGGCAAGCGACAATCTCGTTTGCACCAGCTCCGAGCGAGGTATCACCGGGATAGCGCATGAGAGCGCCCGACGGCGAATGGAATGGCAAGTCCAGTCCCTTGACCTCCTGGCCGTTGAGAATCTGATGCGTATGCCGCACCCGGTTATCACCGGCCGATCGCCACTTCCGGGTGATCAGGCTTTCATCCCGATTGGCCTTTGCCGTTGCCTGGCGGAAGCTCTCATGCTTCGCTGCCATGACAGATGTCAGCGTCTCGGTTCGGGCAATCATCTCACCACGAAGGCGAAGATTATTATCCCGAAGGCGCATCAACACCTTGTCGAGCGTTGCCTTGTCCAAAGGTTTTTCGGCAGCGATGGCCTTCTTCACGGCGCCATCGAGGCGTTTGTCGCGCGTCTGCAATCCGAGATATTTCGCCATCAAGGCCGGATCGCCCGAGGCGAGATTGGTCCGCGTCCGCTCGATCAGCTCCGCTTGCGGGGCATTGAGGCCGATGACGCCGCCTTCTCGCTTGCCGGTGACGGCATTCTTCCGGCCGACCAGATCGAGAGCAATCGTGTTTGGCCCCTGCCCGCGCGAATATCCCTCGACGATGGTCTGACGAGCCGCCTCGATCGTGCCTTCCGAAACATTCGTGATCATCGTAGATGACAGATCACGGATATTCGCTTCGGCGCCTTGGTTGCGGACGTCCCATCGAAACACGACACGCGAGCCTTGAGGTGTGAACAGTTGTGGGAACGTGCTAGAAACCAGCGAGCCGCCGCTATTGTAAGCCGTGCGGACCGCTTCAGCGAGCGGCTGAAATGCCGCCGGTTCGATATGCAAGGCCTCAAGCGCGCCTTGGATATCGTGGCGCTCCAAGCGGTCGACCAGCTCGCGAAGGATGATCTCATCCTTGAGATTGGCTATCGCCGCATGGAAGGCCTTCTCCATGTCCGGCGACAGCTTTTCGATCAGGTCGTCAAGCTGTTGGCGAAGAGTTGGCATCAGGCCTTCCGGCTCCCATAGCTGGAACGATGGGCCGAGCCTCCGAAACTTGTACTGAAGCCCCCACGGCGCTGCTGATCGCTGTATTCCGCTAGCGCCTGCGCGACGGCTTGGCGGATGAACTGGCGGACGTGGGCGTCACCTTCGGCACCCTGAATAGAAACCGAGAGAGATTTCGGAGGCTCAAGCAGAGCCTCGCCTTGTATGAGCGGCATGGCTCTCGCCAGAGATATGGCCGTCGCCCTTGCTTGTTCACCTTTGAGCAGCGTTGGCGCGGCAACTGCGCCGCCAGCTGCGAAGCCGAAAAGGCCTCGACGTGTCAGCATAGGCTTTCTCCTAGTAGCGCGGGTAAACGACTGAGGGCGTCGGCTCGTCCGATGCCACATGCTTGGCGATATCATCGGCAATCTTGATGCCGTAGAGATCGATGAGAAATGCCATGATCCGCATGGGATCGGCGTTCTGCACCTTGTAGAACTTCTTCGGTTCGACGGCGCTCATACTATTCTCCCCTGCACAATGAATACGACATTCGTCACGCCGTCATAGTTATTCGGATCGGCATCGACGACGTGATAGTCCACGTCACCGGCCGAAACGATGTCGCCGACTTGAGGTACGACGGCGAGCCCGACCGACGAGATATAGATCTGCCGGTCATTGGCGAGTATCGTGGTACCGTCGACATAGCGCTGTTCGTAGCTCATCGGCACGAGCTTGGCCGCGTACGGCGTCACGGTACCGTCGCCGCCTAAGATCGGGTCTGGAGGCGTCACGCGCTTGACGACGCCATTCTGCCCATACTTCTCGATCAGGCGCTTGGCCGTCGCCTGCAGGCGGGTGTAGAGAGCGTTTGCCATCAGACAGCCAATATCCCCGGCAGGCATGGGCGCAGGTAGAGCCACAGCAGCGTTTCGATGGCGGTGACGACCGGCGTTGCCAAAGCCACGAGATCAGCCGGGGTCGCGCTGGACGATGCCTGCTGATATTCAACCTCCAACTGCCCGACCTTCTCGCGCTTGACGTTCTCCGAGGCGGTGACGACGGGCGACAGGCTGCCGGGGTTTGTCAGCTCAAGAAAGGCTGCTTCGTACGAGGCGTTGATGATCGCCACCGGAATGACATCCGAAGGGATCGCATCACCGTAGTAGGTAACGGCGCCGGTGCGCGGCCATGCTCGTTCCTGTGCGTATCCACCGGTGCGGGTACCGCTGAACCGCATCTCATACCGATCGATCACGAGAGCGCCGCGCTGGCGTGCTGCGGCAATCTGGTCATCGGTCGTATCATCGGGGATGACATAGCCAGCGCCGGCCGCATAGTCGCGGAAGCCTTGATTATCGCCGTATCCAGCCATGTCATTCTCCGGTGGGTTGGTGCCCGGCAGTCGCCCGCCGGGCAATTATTTACTTGTCCGCCGCCTTTGCAGGCTTCGCCTCTTCCACTTCCAGAAAGGGAAGAGCCTTGGCCCGCTTCAGGCCGTCATCCGAAAGATCGACATCCTTCGTTTCGCCAGGCGCGATGTAGACGGTACCGCTCTTTGCCCACACACCTTGCGGGGCTTTGCTGGTGTTGGTGACCTTCATGGGCCAATCCCTCCGTTACGGTGCCGGGGTGATTTCGTCGCCGTAGGCCATCGCGCCGGGGAGACGAACTTCGGTACCGCCCGTACGGGCGATGATGCCGGTCTCGAAGCCCATGATGGACTTCTGGCGCGGCTGCAGCACGCGGCGGGGCATCGGCAGGTGGAAACGCAGTACTTCCGGATCACGCCGATAGACGACCATACGGCCGCCGCCATCCTGCGATGCGGTTGCAAGCTCGCGCAGCGGCTGGATATCGAGCGGCTGGCCTGTTTCTGCCGTGTAGATATTGTTCTTCCGCAGATATTCCAGCACGGTCAAGGTGCCGTCGCCTGCACCCATGCGGGCCGTGGCGATCATACGGAAGGCAGCAGGCGGCAGGCGCAAGCTATCAGCCCACTCCACTTCCAGCGTATTGGTGCGCACGCTAGAAAGCAGATCGTTGACGTCGCGGAGGATCTGATCCGGCGTCTTAGCCGACCAGAACGTGACGTTGCCGGTACCATCGGCCGCTACGTCGCCGCGGGAGACGCCCGGGGCGTTGACGAAGCCGGTCCAGTTCTTCTCCGTAGAGCCGATCATGGCAATGGAGTTGAGCAGGCGCTCGACCTTGTCGGCGGCAGAAAGAGCCTTGGTGCCATTCAGGTCGATGCCGTAGAGCGCCGCCTGATTGACCTCTTCCAGGTTCCATTCCCAGCCGGAGCCGATCATGGCGAAGTCATGGCTTGCCATGTCCTTCGTTGCTTGATTGAACGGCATGTCGGTACCGGCGCCGGAGAGGAACTTCGCCTCGCCCGCGGTATCGACGGTGAAGAACGTGGTGCCGATCGCCCATTCGTTTCCTTCCGTCACGACGGGCACGTGAGCGCCGTAGTTGAAGGTCGGATAACGCCGCTGGTAGATGCGGGTTTCGATGTTGCGGCCCTGCGCGATCACGAAGGGCATCGCAGCCTGAGCATCGGCAAAATGCTGGCGCACGATCTGGTTCATTGTCTGGTGTCCTTTCGTGTTCGGTTACGCGGCAGGCGTGAGCGGGCGGAGGCCGACGGAGATTTCAACGATGTCACCGTTCGCGCCGGTGGATTCGAAGAAGGTATCCGGCAGGGGGCCGATGATGTTGGTTCCCGCCGCGCCGACGTAACGGCCCGTCGAGGTGTTGTAGTAGACGTCGCCACCATCTGCGACTGCACCGCCGGCCGTGACATACATCGTGCCCATGGTCATGAAGGCGCCGGTGAAGTACTGCGGATAGGCATCCGGATTGGTCGCGCTCGGCGGGACGGCCGGGTTGAGAACCGCGATGCCGAGGAACTTGCCCGTCGACATCGCGACAACGCCGTGATCGCCGGCGCCGCGCTGGACGGGGACGCCGAACTTGATCCCGGCCGCATCCTCGACGGTGCGGCTGATCTTGTTGCACTTCTCCTCCGAGGAGATCTGACCGTGCAGACCCTTGGCAGGAGCGTTCGTGTAAGTGGTCTGGTAGGTTGCCATGGTAGGCGTCTCCTTAGTTGGCCTTGCCTGCCTTCATGTCCGCAACCATCTGCTGGTAGGCTTCGGTTGCGGCCTTGTCGGCGTCGGCGGTGGGCTGGATGCCATCGGCAAGAGCCTTGGCGAGCGGATCGGTGCCGGCCGTCTTCTTCGCGTCCTCGACGAGGAGATCGAAGCGGGCATCGATGTAGGCGGCGGTTTTGCCGGCGATGGCTGCATCACCGACCTTGGCAACCACCACTGCCTTGCGGATATCGGCATCCGACAGGCCTTCGGTCTTCACGTCCTTGGCGATTGCCTTGGCGACGTTGACCAGATCGGCGCGAGCCTGGACGCGCTTGTCGAGATCGGCGTCCGACAGAACCTTCTTGTTCAGGTCGTCGATCTGAGCATCCTTCTTCGCCAGTTCGGCATCCTTGGCCGCAATGGCAGTCTGATGCGCGGTTTCGGCATCGGTGATCTTCTTGTTGGCATCGGCAAGCCGCGTCTGCAGCGTGGCGATGACCGTGGCGCCCTGGTCGGTCACCTCGACCGGGATTCCATCGACGGTTACCGTCTTCAGGGTCATGTCCTTCTCCTTTTCGGGACGATGGTCAGTTACGATCGGGGCGATGCCCCATGCTGCCGCACCATCTCCGATGCGGACTTTCGAACCCGCTCGGCCACGCTGCACAACGGCAACGTGGTTGATGCGGATGTTGCGCTGAACGGCGTCGTAGGCCTCGCCTGCGAGCGTTTTTCCTGCCGTGAAATCGAGATCGCAGGTATAGCCGGCAGACAGCTCTTGCTTTCCGGCCTCGATATCCTTGATGGTCGATTCATCGCTGACCATGAGGGGGACGCGGATATAGATGTCCTCGCCCGCAACCTCGTCGCCTGTCTGCCCAACGGCGTACTTCTTCCAGTTGTCGGAGGTGACCATCTCGGGTGGATGATCATTCGTCACCGGCCGGTGCGCGGCGCTCTTCATCGTATCCTCGGCGAAGACCTCGGAGCCGGGGCGGAGGACGCGAACAGTGCTCATTTCCGGCTTGCCGACTTCGGAGCCGAGATAGGTCTGAATGCCAGTGCGGGCGATGCGAGCATCGGCAACGAGGTAGCCGTCATCGCGCCGGCGCGTTCCCGCGACGGTTACAGCGTCGGTGAAGTTCATAGTTGCACCTGCTTTGATTGGCTAATAGATTTTGGGAAGTAAACAGAAGGGGGAAAAGATGACCGCGACTTTCCGCATCGAAACAGTATTTGACGACAAAACAGGCCTCTATTTTGCCGAGGTTTATTCGCCAGGCGACGCTAAGGAGCCATTTGAAAAAACGAAACCGATTTATGCAAGCCACGAGAGCGCGGAGAGAGAGGTTCTGGAGATGTTTCGCAAGACCTTCAAGGGTCAGCCTATGAAGGTCAGAAAATAAGCTACTCCTGGCTCATTGTTGCGTTCCAATCGGATCTCACTTCTGCAAAGATCTCCGGCCCTAGCTCGATGACGCCACGGTAGGGCTCGACCTTCTCGATATCGACTTCGCCAGGCTGATACGTGAACGTGATGTGCGGGCTGTAATTCGGATATGTCGGCTCGGCACCGATCCGCTTCAGCTCCTCATGCCTCCATTGCAGCGCAGCGGAGGAGAACTCGATCACGATCGCGCCCTGCCCGAACTGCGAGACGACACGCGGGCCACCGGGCGGGATTGTCAGCGTGCCTTCGTCGTTCCAAGCATCCTGTCCAGCCGCCATCCAATCGACGGCCGTGGGAGAATACATGACCGTGACATGCAGATTGTCGGCGGGCAGCGTGGTAGCGAAGCCCTGGCCCTTTGCCCATGCGATGATATCGGCGGCGTTGAGCACGTTGCGGGACACATAGAGCGACTTTGGCTCGGCGTCTTGCTGCTGCTGGCGCGGCTGCCCGTTCTGCTGTTGCTGGTTGCCCTGCTGCGCTGCTGCGGCGGCTGCAATCTCTTCCTCGCTCGGCTGGTTCTCGGCAAGCGTGCCATATTCCTCAATGGCGGCTTCAAGGCCTGGCAATGAGCCATCCTCGACGAGGGCGTTGACCAGAGCGTCGGAAAGGGCCTCGCGCGGAATGATCTCCTGCCCGCTTGCGGTACCGACGAGCTGCCGAGCCGCATCGGCCTTGGTCTTGAAGATGTCGGCCTTGTCCTTCTCGCTCATTTGTTCGAGCGGCGCCCACGAATAATAGATGCTCTCGTCTCGCGAACCGGTGGCCGATCGGATGATGCATTCGTCCAGGCGGCTCATGGCAGGCGTGTAATCGAGCTCCTGCATGGACTGGATGCGATCGTGGTAATTTTTCATGTCGCTCTCGCCTGTGGCGTTCATGCCGGCCGGGGACTGACCGAGAAGGCGCGTCACCGGGATATCGGCGGCACCAGAGACGATCTGCATGAAGCCCATGAGGATGTCGGTCAGGCCGGTGAGCGAAGCGGTCTTGCTCTGATAGTCTTCCTCAGCATCGAGGATCAGGGTGCCGTTGATGCCCTTCACGGTGTTTGCCAGTTGATACCGGCGCAGCACTGCATCCTCATAGGCTTGGTTGCCGATGCTATCCGAGAAGTTCGGTACCTTGATGATGTCAATCTTCGCCTCGAAGATCAGCGACGCGATGTTGCCGGCCGTAGCATCCGCATTCTTGATGGCGTCGAGCGTGGCCGTCAGAACGCTCTCGCCCCAGCCTTGGGCAATGGCGGCGTCGAGATCCTGATCTGGGGCCATGGCACCGCTGAAGATGACCAGCCGTGACGGATGGACATTGATCTGCGTCCCGCTGGCCGTGCTGACCATATAGACCTTCGGCTTGCCGTACCACTCCGACGAGACATCACGATCGATCTCGCCCGCCGCCAAATGGCGTCGGGTGATGACCGTGAGGTATTGAAGCCCCTCCTTGCCGACGCGCTCCGGCTCCAACGGCAGCGACGGGTCAGCATCGCCGGTACCGATCAGAAGCGCCGCGCCGCCCCAGAGACGGGCCTTTTTGGATGCCTCAAGCACCTTCCCCTTGACGTTGAGCCGCTTCTCTTCCGCCTCGATGGCTTCGATCTGCTTGTCATCGGCCTGCCAGTTCCGCCACTTGCGACAGCTATCCAGCGCCGGGATATCGACGATCTTCCGAGGCAGCCAAGAGCCGCGATAGGCCGCCACGATCTGCTCATCGGTCAGGATCGGATGGGTATAGAATGTGGTTGCTGCCTTATCCCGGCTGGTGCCCATACGGGAAACCAAGCTCGTCAGGCTGTCGCGCATGAGCGTGATGACGTTTCCCATAAGACCTCAAACGTTCGCAAGCGTGAAGGTGCTTGCACTCAGGAGCGCATTGAAGGCGCGGCTCGTGCTGTCTGCGTCGTCATCGTGTGTCGCTTCGGGGAAGCTTTCGAGCGATGAAAACCAGTCCTCATTCCATGGTCCACGCAAGACCAGAACATTTCCCGCTTCGGCTTGAGCCGAGAACGGCGAGAAGCGCGTGATCTTGTCCCCGGATTCCGGTGTTGCCCTGACATTGAATCCAACGAGCAGCTTCGTCAGGTTCGTTACCTGCGATTTACCAGCCTGCCCTGGATCTTGCGGCAGGGAGATTTGCACCTCTTTGCCATCGGCATCCGCGGTATTCTTGAGCAGGCGCTCGACACCGGACGGTGACAAGCGGTCCCTGACGTGATGCGCAACGATAAAACGGCCGTCAGGCAGCTTTCCGATCTTCGTTCCTGCCGTCCAGTCCGGATCGTTGCTCTCGGTCTTTGGCGTGGCGCCGAAGTCCCAGCCGCGCATCCATCGCGCGCCGGCCGGGATTGCATCGACCACTTCGCACCAGCCGCGGCGGAACAGGAGGCCGGCTGCAGGCCTGATCTTCCAGTTACCGCCAAGAAGACGTTCGCGCTCGACCGTCGGCTGGGCCATCAGGTTTGCGAGGTAGCCAGGATCCGCAGCCAGCAAGAGAGCATTGTCGCTCAACTTGGCTGGGATGAACGTTACCGACTTCGGCGGAATCGGCTCGCCCGTCAACGGATTGACGTGATGGGCAAGCTCTGCCGGAGTATCGGCCCATATGATGGTGTCGCCGATGCGGATGAACCAACGCAGGACGCCGGATCGCTCCGGGATCGCAATGCCGGTTTCCTGATCGATCCACCACGAAATGAATTCCGCGACCCAGCTATCCGCATCCGGGTTGCAGGTCGCTCGTACATACGGGCGAACCCCACACATGGAGCGGTTTCGCGAAAGCATGTACCAGAACTGCTTTGCCGAGAAATGCGTCAACTCGTCGAAGCAGATGAGCGGGATCTGTGACCCCTGCCAGTTGTAGATCGTCTTCTCATGCTCAAGGTGAGCGAAGGCAACGCCTGCCCCTGACGGGAAGGTCCAGCTCAAATCCGGCGCCGACCGCGGAGTAGCGCTCAGGTGCGGGTAGAGCTTCTCGCTTTCATCCCAGAGGCCACCTTCGTTTCGGACCTGCGTCAGGTTGCGCCGGAAGAAGACCGCGCCAAACCCGGGATTGCTGACATGACGCAGCGGCTCCATGAGAAGCGCCCACGTTTTTCCACCTCCGGCAGCTCCGCCATAGATGGCGATATCAGCCGGCGATGACAGAAAGGTCGTCTGTGGCCCGGGCTGCGGCCGGATAATCGTCTGGGCTGCCGCGCCCTTCTCATCCCCTGCCATTGTCGGGCAACTGGAAGATGGTCACCGGAGAGACAGGCGTCGGCAGATCTTTGCCGTCCTTGCCAGTGATCTCGCGCCGATTGGTGTATGCGCCGCCGACTTCTTCGGCCGCCTGCTTCAGGAGCGAGGAGGCCAGAACCATATTGCCCTGCCCTTCGGCCTTTTCTGCCATGCGCTGAAGAGCGCGGAGGCGAACGGCGCGGTGGCTGATGGCAATCGAAGCGGTGTCTTCGAGGAAGGTCTTGCGGGTCTCTTCGAACAACAGCCGCCACTTCTCTGCGAGGTTGCTGCCGGCCTTCTTCGTCGGATCGTAGCCTTCCACCGACTGGCGAGTGATTGTCGCGCCGAATTCCTTCCTGACCGCTTCCACAACAACGGAAGGCGTGTCGAAACATGCGAGGCTTTGGACAATGAATGTCTTCACCTCATCCTTGAGCGTGCCCTTGGCCATGCGATTGTCAGGCTCCGGTCAGTTACGCGACCCTAAGCTGACAGGTGCCGCATGCATGTGCGATCCGCACTCTGGCGATCTCGGGTTCTTGATTGGCAGCATCGACCATCGCGCGGACGCCGGCGGCATCTGCACCATAGCGACGAACGACGCCGACGAATTCTTCGACATCATGGCCTCTCAGGGTGAATGCGGGCAGACCGGTGGTCTTGCGGAACTTGGGAGCGCCGAAGGCATCTCGCTCTTGGCCAGCGTGATAAAGCTCATGCTCAACCAAGGCGCAGAACTCCGCATCCGAACAGATGGACGCATAATGCGCATCGAAGGTGAGGACGAAGTCAGGCACATGGCCGAACCATTGGGTGAGCTGAAGTTCGATCCTGGCGCGCGACCATTTGCTGGCCGGCGGTAGTCCCATCTCGCATTGACCGATGATGCGACGGCCGTTCCTGCCATTCTCGACGTTGGTCCACAGCATGCCAATCGTTGCTGCCCGGAGATGAGCGTGATCCTTGTTTACGAGACTAGCCGTCTCGTCGATGAAGATCGCGCGCGCCCATTCCAGAAGATCATGAGCAGGCTCGAAGCGAATGCTCGGGTCATCGATAATGTCCTCAGGTGGCAATGGGCGCATATTCTGGCTTGCCTTATCGCCGGTTGCGGGCGAACTTCTCATGCCGGGCGTTTTTCATGACTGGCATAGCTTAATCTTGGGGAGCGAATACGATGGCGTGGGTCTCAATCGGGTTTGGCATTCTGTCAGCATTGGCCTGGGTTGCCTCTGCAATTACGACTCCCGTTTTAAGCGCCACGTATTGGGATGGCCCTCCTGCTCCATTAGTGCGACGGATGAAGCTAGGTTCTGCCCTCAACGCAATGGGTGCCGTTTTCGCTGCCATTTCGATTGGCGCGCAAACATATCTTATGGCGGTAACACCCTAAGGAGATGCCGGTGGCCAAATTGGTTATGGCAAGGCGACGGAACCTGATGGGCGAGCTTGAAGAGTGCCACATTAATGATGCGATCCATCGGATGAGCTCTGTCTATGTTTGCCCTGAATGCGGGCGCTATGTAAGACCGAACAGCGATGGCCCGCGCTTCAAGCATATGACTGTATCGCCGAATTGCAGCTTCTCGGGGCGCCGATCTAAATCGAAACGGGGATAAAGCATCGTAAACATTGAATGCTTGCGGCATCTGTCCTTACGATTATCTCGATAAAGATCAGAACGAGGATTGAGATGCCTACAATAAAAAACGCAACGCCCCACTTTCGGACCAATGGCCTCGACGACGGAACGCCGTTCATAGCGCTCGAACGGTATACTGGAGACAGCTTGTCGATGTTCGACAAGACTATTCGTCTGCGACTCCCTACCGGTACAAGTGTGGGTCGCGCAAAGGAAATAAGGGAATTCCTTGCCAATAACATCATTAGCATCGATGAAATCGAATAGGCGCAATTCTGCCATCGCGCCTGATGCATGGTCAGGCAGATGGCCCGGCGAGTATTCCCTCGTCCAAGGAGGACATGAGGTCCGCGATCAGAACAGCCACGCAAATCACTTTCACGCGTGATTCTACGCAACTCGGTCGATTGCCGCAAGTCCATCGTAGGCCTCAAGGCTGTCGAGCTCCGCCAGTATCCCCAGAATAGTGTTCTTGGATTGTTCGTCCATGCTTTGGATGGCGAGCATAGCCTGTTCTTTGAGGTTGAAGCGGATCGACCTGCCCTTCTTGAGGATTTTGCGCAGATTGCCCCTCAGATGCATGATCTGGCTGGACTTCTCCTTTTCGAAGCGACTGATCTTCTCACGGCGGATCTCCTGACGCCGGCGAAGCTCCTCTGCGGCCATAACGGCGATGTCGTCGACGCGGAACCGCACCGGGCCGAAATCATGGTTGCCGCGGAGGAAGCAGATAACGCCATCCACTGCCCTCACCTCTTCGAAATTGAGGCGCGGCAGATGAACGAAGGCATATCCGACAAGCAGCGGCAATCGACGATCGATGATCTTGTTTGTGCGATGATGGACGATCTCATGCCAATAGGCCGGCATGTAGACATCGATCCCCTCATTGCGCAGATTGCGCTCGATTATGCTTTCGCCGATCCGATTTGCCGGAAGGCCTTCGATCGCTCGCGCCATCCGCTGACTGCCAGGCGCCGTTCGGATTGCGTACCATTCTTCTTTTGCCGCCATTTCATTGCCCTCGTTCGTCGAGCCGCCGCTCGGTTATTGAAATTTCAGTTATGCCGCCTCGATGTCATCAAGGATCGCATCGACCATGCGATCGGTCGCGACAACCTGAAGAAGCATGTAGATGAGCCGCTCGACGGTTATTCCCCGTCGCTCTGCAAATGGCCGCAGCCGCGCTGCTGTGGAGGCGCTATAAAGCACTTGCTTTGCCTCGATCGCCGCCGTCTGCCTGTCTTTCTTCTTGACAGCGGTAAGCCCATTGCGCCGGAAAGTGCAGCGCACATATTCTGGGCCAGCGCCAAGTGCCGCTGCAATATCGTCTGTTGTGGCTTCCGGGTTCTCGAAGTGAAGTCGGATCACCTCGTCCTTTAGACCGACCCTGCGAATATCGGACGGCTTCATGCTGCCGTCCTCTCGGTGTCTGGCTGCTGCGAAACCTGTCGAGGCGTCCAAACCTCATCGATTGCCCAAAGGTGAATTGAACCTGCCGGATATTGGCCGCTTTTGGCACCGCTCTTGAACTTGTCCAAGCTTTCGCAATTCGAATGGAAGTAGTAGCCAGCGGCTTGCAGTTCATCGGCACGATGGCGATGCGTGATCCTGATATCCTTGAAAGGCTGCTGGATATGCGCCGGAGCTGGTAGCCGCGGGCGATTGATGGCATCGACGCGCCGCTGCTCGAAGCGGACCATGTTCGCCAGCTCAGGAGGACGGGGGCAAAATTTCACCTCCTCGTGCCATGTCCCGCGAACAAGATGCAGCACGACGCTTTTGAGCGCACTCGGCAGCAAGCCTTCCAAGGCGACCAGATATCCCCGTAGAAGCTCATCTGCATCAACGCCGCGTGGAAGGGGCAAGGAGGTGAACATTGGGCGAATAATCTCCGCCATCAAGGTCGATCGTTGTTCCTGCTGAAAGTTCATGGTCGTGTCTTCCGGTGAAATCGTCTATGGCGTCGAAGATCGTTCGTTCTCGGGGGGGCGCCTGCTGTCGAGGCACAGGAGCGGCGGGAGCATCAGTCCAGCGGTCCTGGTTCAGCCAAGTGGCCGGATTGCACCACGGCCTGTCGTCGGTCTTGGCGACATAGCGGCGAAGGCCGTTGATGATTTCCGGCAGCGTGGCTCGCGAAAGTGCCCTGGCGAACGATTTCTCAGCATCGCGCTTGCCGACCTTGTTCGGGTAAATCGACCAAAAGTCGTCGAAGCCGGCGGGGGAAGAGCCCCCTTTAGGGGGCGAAGGGGGTATGGATTGATGGGGGTTAGGAGATAGGGGTTTGGGGGAAGAACCTGAGGGGGAAGAAAGGGCGTCACCATCGTTACTTTCCGTCACATGTGACGCTTTGTTACGTCTGTAACGCTCTTGACGAATTGCCCCCGCGCTACGAGCCTTCGGAGCACTGGCAGCACCATGGATGGCGGCGCGCGAAACAACCTCTGCAGCTTCGACAGGATCGACGCCGGCGGCAACGAGTTTCTCAATCAGCTCGCGGATCTCGCTCATTTCACCACCTCGATCGTGATGCCATGGCAAGCGCGCATGAGCTTCTGCTTGAGGCGGAATACGGGCGTAGAAACGCCTTTCACATCGATGACCCGACGCCGACGGGCAAGGTTATCCCAAAAGACAAAATCCGCCTTATAGGTGCCTACCAAGACGCCGTTGACGGTCAAAGCATAAGGACGCTGCATTTCAACGTCCGTCACCTCTCCGGCGCGCTCGCGAAGCTTGAGATGGGCGTAGTAGGACGCTTCGGCTTTGCTATCGAAGCAAATGCCATCGACGAGTGTGCGCTCCGCCTTGAACTTGTTGCCGCGCTTCGGCTTCGCGATTGCGGCCTGATATTCTTGCCGTGTCATCGTGACGGTCATGCTGACACCGCCAATCGGCTATCCCGCATGGAAGCACGTCTTTTCTCCGCCCATGCGCGCTGATATTCCCTGCGGGCATCCTTCCTTGCCTTTTCCGCATGGGCGCGATTCATCTCGGCATTGATTTGCTTGTCGGCTTCTGCTGCGGGAATACCAAGGAGCTCGGCGATTGCCTCGACGTCAGGACCGATAGAGGCATAGGCTTCCGAAAAGGTCATAGGTCCATCTCCCCTTGCCGAGCATCACGACGATCAAGCATGCGAAGAACAGTTTCGCCGACGTGGCGCTTATCCCAGACGAACCAACCATTGAGCATCGGCGGTGCGCCCTGCCCCGTGAAGTCGATCTTCCAACGCATCAGATAGACGCGGGCGGGAGGGTGCTTTTCCCAGAACGGTCCAAGCCCACCGGCGCCAGGAAAGCCCCAGTTCAGCAGGAGAGCCATATAGTCGACATCAAGCGTCTCAATCGCGTGGTAAAGCCATCGGGCGCGGCCCTTGCCGAGCTTGTGATGCGCAGGCGTTCCCCACCCGCAATCGATGAATGGCGGGTTTTCGACGATCGCCTTTGCCGGCGCCGATTTGAAATCGTAGAAGCTTCTGATCTCCGCTCCGCAGCCGCGGTCGACGATATCGCTGTCGATCGTATCGAAGCCATGGACGCGAAGCTCGCGACCGATAACGCCGGTACCGCAAGCCGGTCCCCAGATAGTCGGGAAGGCGCGCAAAGCTTCCATTTCGGCATGGATAAATGACCGGATCGGGTCGACCGGCGTTGGATAGAATTCGTTTTCTTCGCGCTGCAGCTCATCTGCTTTGACGAGGTTGCCCTCAAGGTCACGGATGATAACCGGCTTAGATTTCTTGCCGGTGGCGCGAAAAAGACCGCGAGCGGATGGGATTGCGTTCATGCCGCCCTCCCCGGAACTATTGCCACGCCGGCAAGTTCTTCCGCCGGAGGAACGAGACAATGCCACAAAACTGGTGGGGAAAGCCTGTAACGGTCGAGACACAGAAGGTCGGTCAGCGGCTGGCGATTACCAGCGTCGAGCGAGCTGCAGAGTTCATGCTGCAGGAATGGCCGTCCAGCGCGCGAGGTAAGGCATTCAACCGAGCGCAGGGAGCTCTTCTTGAAGCGCTTGAAGGAACCCGATCCGCTGACAAAGCCAAGACCGCGTTTATCGCAGCGCTGCGCGAGGGCGGCATCTATATTTTTGAAGAGTGAGATCATGCCGCCGCTCCTTCTTGATTCCGGCGGTCGAGCGCCTTCAAAGAACGTTGGCATCGGTCGCGAAGCCGGGTGATGATCGCGAGCTTCGAAAGCTTCACGCCATTGTCGCCCTTGTTCATGCTTCCCTTGAGACGGAAGATCTGGGCATCAAGCTCGGCTATTTCTTCACGGAGGAGGTCGGCTTCTGTCATCAGTGCGACACTCCATATTCAGCCTCGATACTGGCAAGCCAATCCAACCCCTTGCGCGCAACGCGCCTGTGGCTTTCTTGGCAGCAGCTATCGTTCATACGGACGGAGATATCGGCCCAGCGACCGTGCATAATTTTCACGGCGGCTGTCAGCGCATCCTTGAACGAGGCGTGATTGCCCCAGAAAGGACCGCCATGCCCACAATAGCCGCCGACGCTGTCACCGGTATTGATGGACCATGTACTGTCGCCATTGGCCATTATGCCAATCTTGCCCCAGCTCCAGCCGCTCTTGTCGAGGTTCGTCTGCAGCCAGATGGGAGCATCGACGACCGGAGGCGGTGGCGGCATCATCAGATCGAGCATGGAAAGCTGCTGCATGTCAGTCCCTCAGTATCCAGTCAGCTCTATCGGCCCATTTCTTGGCCTTGGCGCGCCATCGCTTGGCGATGCGCAGCCGCCTCAAAGGAGGCAATCTTTTGATCCAGCGAAGCCAGATGGGCGCGTAATTCTCGTGCTTCAATTTTGCTCTCCTCGATCAGAGCCGCCCGCAAGGCGTCCATTTCATCGCTGTCAATCCGGCGCGCGGTGCCCTCCCAAATCGAGCGGGCGCGGCGGGTAGTGAATTTCTTGGTGACGCGCGGCGAAATGAAACGCACCGCCTCGTAGAAAACGTTATCGAGCTTGACGTAGCGCCGAAGGGGCCACGCATCTCTCATCAAGTCCCTAGCCGTCAAAGTTGGACTCATTACCTTCTTCCTGTCAGCTTCATCCTTGGGGCGAGAACCCAAATTCTTGTTTTCGAAACCCGACACCTTGTCGTCTCCTTGTGTCATCTTGGCTCTTGTTCATGGAGACTTCAGATGCACAGGACCGACATTGATGACGACGGAACCGATATCCTTGCAGGGACTTCAATCCCGTCGTCTGGTCCGCCGCTCGGGCCAACCGTAATTCCGTTTCCGCGAGACCGATCCGCCGCCGGTCTTGCCAACGAGGGGACCGAAGCCGCATCGGTCCCCTCACCTTTCGAAAGCCTCGGTTCCGCTACTCAAGCCGTCGTCATGCGACTGGCGAATAAGCGGCTCCGGATAAAGGTCCTCGTCGCGGAAGCCGGGAGAGAGGGGAGCACCCGCGACGAGTCTTGAGCGCGGTAGAGGTGACCCGCGCCCATTCGAAGTTCAGTGTTTTCGGAAGTGTCGATCGTCGCATTCGGCAGCTCCCGCGTGTGACGCAGCGTCGGAGCGCCTTCGAGAGATGCGACGAAATGCAAGATCGCCAATCTTCGCAGCGACAACAGCCACAAGGCATGTGCCGACCAATGCGACAAAATATTCAAAGCCGAGAAGCATCGAATCCATCAGCGTTCGCCTCCGAAGTCGAAGATGGCTCCGGCCTGATCGCCAGTTCCGTCGAAAATGAAGAAGGCGTCTTTCATGTAGACATTTGGAACGCGCGCGGACCGAGCGGCTATGATAGCGGCGACTTTCCCGCCCCTGGCGGCTCCGCCTGCAATCGCCAATGCAATCGCCGAGGTTTTGGCTGGGAAGACGCGACCATTTTTCCGGCCAAAGTAGGAGAGCGCAGATCGCGTCGTGCCGCAATTCGTGGCGATCTGACGAACCGTCATCCCCAATTCAATGCCGCCGTCGATCTGAGCCAGCTTCTGCTCGTCGGTCGATTTTTCCCAAAAGCTCATGCTGCCCTCTCGAAATTTGCCAAGGCTTCTCCGCGCGTGCGGCCGGAAGCCGATTTCCCTGTTTTCGGATCAGCGATGATGAAGGTGCCGTCTTGAGTGATGATCGTGATCACGCCGCATCCCCTTCTCGCATCGCGACTTTGCAGGAATGGCAATGATCGACCGTTCCAGATTTGCAGTGATCTCGATGCTGGCAATTCGGTCGGAACCGGTGCTTGATGGCCGGAGCGGGGTTGACGATGGCTCCGGCCTGACTAGCGGCGTGATTGCTGGATGCGGTTACATGATCGCCTCCTGTGTTGGCGACGGCGCTGCTCGTGTCGTGTGTCGGACTTACGCGCTCGGCGCTGGGGGCTTCGGCTTCGCCTTGAGAGGCCGGAGCAATTTCGGAATTGGTGGGGAGGCCGGCAGAAACCGCCTCCCCTTCGTGGCGGCCATCACGATCCGCAAGCGTGCCGGATCCTGTCCCGGCTGGAGAGGCTTCGGCTTGCGGACCTGCCTCTGGGGATGGCTCATCGTTGATCGAGGGCCTCGGTGCATTCTGCTCTTCCGCCTCGTCCCGCTCGATCAGGATATCGACTGCAGTCATCAGCGCGGCGCGACCGGCTTCGGTCTGCATTCCGTCAACGATCTGCTTTGCGAGATGGGGGTTGATGTCTTCGAGGATTTCGCCCGTTTCCGGGTCAAATTTCTCAATCTTTTCTCGCGTGGCGCGCGGCGCGCGAGGCGACGTCGTGATCTCCTCGAAAATCTCATCGATAAGCGCGTCTTTCTCTTCGACGGCCATCGGGTCTTTCTTGGCGGCACGGCGGCGCTTGATCGCAGCCTTAACGGCCTCGATCTCGGTCTTGATGTTTGCCTTGTCCATACCGCCGGCGATGAGCTGCGCGCGATATGCATCAAAGCAATCCTTTTTGCCGCTATTCATGTCGGCAATCTGCTGATCGTATTCGTCGATCTCGTTGGCGAGAGAGGTGCGGGTGATCATTCACACACCGCCTTTCCGAATAGAAGACGCTATTCGACGGGCATTCGGAAGCGGGAAGCCATCATCATCGAACATCGCCTCGACAGCCGCGGCGCATCTCTCGCGCTCGGCGAGGATCGCCTTTTCGACGCAAGCAATAGCTACCTTTCGGAGGTTCGCCTGATTGTCAGAGGCCTTCGCGAGCAGAAAATCTTCTCGCGCGCCGTCAACGGCATGCATGGCAGTATCGTGAATATCACCGGGAATGATCTGGCCGTCGGCGGTCATGCTGCCACCTCTGCGCCAGACTTGGCCGAAAGGAACATATCGCCTGGGATCTCGATCCCGTTTGCCTTCGCGTACGCCCACAGCTTTTGGGCTGGTTTCAAGGGGATAAAACCGTCTGTACCGCCCTTCTCTTTGGACTGGGTCCAGCGATACACCCGCGTCCGATCGGCGCCAGTGATCTCTTGGACGGCTTCGGGTCCGCCAAAGCGATCAATGATCGATGCGGCCGGCTCAAGCTTTTCAGGTGCGTTCGTTTCCATGACGCGACTATGCGATAATCGCACAAAAAGCGCAAGAGGAATTGTGCTTCAATCGCACGAGACCGCGCATTTTCGGTGTGCGAAAATGCCATATGCTTGAAGATCCTTACAAAAAATGGGTAATCGAAAATCTCGAGAAACCCGGAATGTCGCAGACCGGCCTAGCCAAAGCACTCGGCCTCCATCCATCGGCGATAAACAAGCTCGTCAATGGCAAAAGGCAGCTGAAGTCACATGAAGTCGCCGGCGCGGCGCGCTACTTCGGAGAAGAGGCTCCATCTGGGGAGTTGATTCCAGTCACTTCTGGATTAGTGGCTGGTCGAGTGGCCGGCCTCGTCGAGGCGGGAGCTTTCCGGGAAGTCGACGAGTTCGATCAATCCGAGCCGGTGGAAATCATGTTGCCTCGGGACGAGCTGTTCCCGAATGCTAGGCAGCTCGTTTTCGATGTAGCCGGCGACAGTATGAACGATTTGCGGCCGCTTCCGATCTTTCCCGGAAGCCGGTTGGTCTGCATCGCCTACGATGATGTTGAACACCTCGTCGAGCTGCGGTCGGGAATGATCGTAGTCGTCCAGCGGGAGCGCGACGGCGGTCATTTCAGGGAATGGTCAGTGAAGCAGCTTGAGCTCTTTACAGATCGGGCCGAATTCCATCCGCGATCGACCAACCCGAAGCACAAGCCAATTATCGTGAAGCGAGATCACGAAGCTGATGAAGGCATGACGGTCCAGGTAATCGCGCTCGTGCGGCGCGTCATGAATGAAATGCCCGGATTCTAGGCGTCTGGGTCGATATCAATCACGTCATGGACGTGTGTAACGGCGTAGGCCACCGGCTTCCCGCTACTAAGTTTGGTATGAACGTCAACGATAAAGCCTTTTTTGTATACGTTCTCATCGGCTTCTCGGATCTCGTGCTTCAATCGTCGTTCAGCGAGATCGGACCCGTAGGTAAGGCTTAGCGGTTTGTCCGATATTTCTTCGATCAGCACCTTTTCGCCAGATGGCTTGCCGATCGCCGCCGCATGGACATCGCTGCGAGTGAATACCATTAGCACGCGCTCGTGTGGGTCTTGCGAAGGTTTTTCTAATTCATTTTGCCGGTGTTCAATTACCTTTTCAGCCGCCCTGGCTTGTTGAGTATTGAACTTGAAAGCTACCTTAACCTGCCTGATACCATCTTCGAATGTTGCCGCTTCAAGCGTCGAGCTCGCATTTGGATCGCGAGCTACTGCCAGCATCGCTTTCGAAAAATCCTTCAGCTCGGACTTCGTTTGCGGAGAGCCTTGCGTTTTATCGTCAACGAGCGCCATTATGCGACTTCCCCACCGGCGGACGAAGTCTTCGACAATCATGATCTGGTCTGCATTTGCAATGAATGGCGCAGCGATCGACATGCCCGGAATCATGTCAACGATCGTCGATCCTTTGCGCACTTCCTTCACAAAGAAGGTTGCATCGGCTGCCAAGTCTTTGTGCTGCTCTTTAACGAAGCGCTCAAACTCATTGCCGATTGCGACGAATTGCGAGACGAAGTCACCCAATTCGACAGGCTCCTCCGTATCAAGCGTGTAGGTCAGGTGAACAGGGCTCTCTCTCATGAGATCAAGATAGCTGCTGATCATTTATACTCACCTAACAATTTCAAGCTGCAAAGCTTCGTTTGCCAACTAAATCAAACTGAGCGCAAGCTTCCGCAATCTCCCGCAGCAACCATCGCTTTGGCGGGATGCACATATAGGATCGCCCATCGTCGCCTATGAAGTTCATGAGCGGCAAAACACAAAACTCATCGTCATCCCCGATCGGCGCGAACGGCCCGACCTGGAAGCCATAACCAGGGAACCGCTGGCTGAGGTAGTTCTCTAGCCGATCCTTGGCGGCTGCAACAGCGGCGCGCTGCTCGAACGGCGGCACGATGATGAATTCCAAAACCTCGCGCTCAATACCCATATTCGTATCCTCCTTCGATACCGACGATCAGCCCGATAACACCGCCGCACGGCTGGCATCGGAATGACAGCTTTTCCAGAAATGCGCTTCCGACCAGCTCGTCTGCGTCGCGTGGCACGTCGTCACCGATCGGCACATCTACAATCTTCTCACTCTCCCGGAGGCAGTTGTCGCACCTGATCTGAAGCGTGAAGCAAGCTGCCGTTCTCAAAACCGCTAGATGCATTTTTGTTCTCCTTTCGTTCTTATGAAGCCAGAACGAGAGAAAAGAGTCGAGTCTGATTCGTTAACGGCAGGCCAAAAATTAATTGTGCGATTATAGCACTTTTGTTCTTGCTTTATTTGTGCGATTATCGCATAGTCTCCTCATCAACACAGCGCACCGACTGAGCCCGCCACCCGGCGAAGCAGCGAAACGGAGCGCAAGATGAGGAACGGGTAATGTTTTACATCATCGACAACAATGCGGACTTCCAGCGCTCTGGCCGGTTCGGCCAGCCGTCCTCGCTCTGCATGAACGGCGCTCGTGACTACGCCGACCGTTTCCGCACTAAGGCGAAAGCCGAAAAGATGCTCGCCTATTGGAAATCCAATAACGCCTTCAAAGGCCGCGTGATCGATCACCAGACCGCTCTGGAAATGGGGGACGTCTACGACGCCTGATCGCCTTCGGCATCCGCCCTTCACTGCGGCGGATATCGAAAGTGATCAACCGAGGACGGTACGATGACCAGCCACCAATTCACATTCGAACAAGCGACGATCCCGCTCTACGGCGAAGGCGCGCTCTTTTACGGAGAGGCCACACTTGAAAGCTCCTGCGAGGATGACAGCGAGTTTTATGTGTCGTCGATCCAGTTGGGCAATAAGGCCGTTCTGACGCGCCCGAGCCGGATCAACAATGCCGATCCGGTCGGCGCCTTTCTCTTCACCGAAATCGTGAAGCAGATCGAAGACGACAAGACCGAAGTCGGTCGGCAGGCCGCGCTTGAATGGGCTGCGGCGGTCGAGGACCAATCATTCGACGCTTGGCGCTTCGCCCGCATCCCCGAGATCGCCCCTACGCCCTCCTATCGTATGGAGGCTGCGGAATGAGCAAGCACAAGGCAATCGTCTCGATCGAGGTTGAAGTCGAGATCGATGATTCCAAATTCGATGAAGCGTTCATGGCCGAGTTCCGCGATAGCTTCTACCCCTTCTATGACATCGAGGATCACATCAAGCACATCGCCCAGCTCGAAGCGCGCGGTCTGCTAGACGATTTCACCGAAGGATATGGCCCGATCAAGGACATGGGCATCAAGGCTTGCGCCGACGACTGGGAAGTTGAGGTGCAGTCATGACCCGCTGCGATCTCCGCTCCCACAATGAATGCGCTTGCCGCCCCGGCGAATGCGACCAGATGAAGCCGATGCTCGACCTTCGGGATACGCCGGTTATCCGGTTCACGGCACGCCAGCAGTTCGCCGGCATGCTGATGCTCATCACCTTCTTCACCGTGATCGGCTGGGCCGCGCTCTACAGCGCCAACGAATCCTATCGCGTCCAGCAGCTCAGAAATCAGGAGAGTTCCATCCATGTCGCACGCCGCTGAGAATTTCGTTCGCGGTGCGGAAATGGCTCGCCGGCTTGCGGCCGACTACCGCCGCGATGCCCAGAGCAATGAAATTCCACCTGCCCTCAGAGACAAATGGCTAGCCGACGCCAAGCGCGCCGACGAGCGGGCTGATTGGTACGAAACCCACGCGAGGATGATGCAATGAACGCTTTCGAACGCTTCAATATCCGATCCCTGTCGCCCACCATGATCGCTCAGTGGGACGCCGCTCCGGCCACTCTGATCCTCCGGCGCCTATATGGCATCAAAGGCAAAGCCAACGAAAAAATGTGGCGAGGCGATGCCGTCGAAGCCGGACTGCAGTTCTGGCTTCATAACCGGACGCGCGAAGACAGCATGGCAAACGCCAAGGCCCTCGCCGTTGATACCTTCTGGCAGCGCGCAGAAGGCGAAGTGTCTGACGAAATTGAGGCTGCCGCCGCGATGGTGCCCGCGATGGTCGAGCAAGCCGTTATGGCCGCATCGGATAAGACGGTACCGCTTATGGGCACGCAGTTCGGCGTCGAAGCTTTTCTGGATGACGTAGACGTGCCGATCTACGGCAAGATCGATTTCCTCTTCGAAGACAAGTCGATCATCGAACTCAAGACGACGACGCGTTGCCCATCGAAGCTCGAAAACGTGTCGATGTCACATCGCTGGCAAGCCGCCTTCTATGCCAAGGCCCGCGGCGTCCCGGTCAACCTAGTCTACGTCACCGATAAGAAATCTGCGACATTCGAAGTGTTGCCGGATGATTCCTCGCTGCTTCTTTTTCGACGCGCCGCCCTTAGCCTACAGAAGGCCCTCGCCAAGACAGAAGACGGCGAACAGTTGCTCCGCTCCCTCTCGCTCAACGTCGAGAGCTTCTATTGGGATGACGAAATGCGTGTCGCCTATGAAGACGCGCTCGAAGGCAAGCTGAAGCTTCTCGTCGGACCAGGCACCGAAGATCTAGCCGCTCAAGGATATGTCACCTTCGGCAAGCATTCCGGCAAGCACATTTCCGAGCTTCCCGATAGCTATCTCAACTGGTTGATGAACCCGAAGCTTTCGGACGGAGGCTTTTTCGACGTGCCGAAGCAGCTTCAAGTCGCAATCGCCGATATGCGGGAGGCCGCATGATGTCCACAGACGACGCATTGAAGGCGCTGCGCGCACCTTTCCCCGATAACCAGATCAGTAAAAAGCCAAAGGAAACCAAGCAGCAAAAGGAAGAGCGGGAGCGTGATCGACGCCTCGGTATCCGCTGCCAGCTTTGTGGACAGTGGCATCATAAAGAAACTATCCACCTGGATTACGTCGGCCACGCAGCACTTACGGACCGGCTCCTTGATGTAGATCCGCTTTGGAATTGGGAGCCTGTTTCGTTCACGCAAGACGGCCAGCCAGCCTTCGACCGCATGGGTGGGATGTGGATAAAACTCACGATCTGCGGACATACACGCCTCGGGTACGGTCACGCTGACGGCAAGAACGGCGGCGATGCGGTGAAGGAAGTCATCGGCGATGCGCTCAGGAACGCGGCAATGCGCTTCGGGGCTGCCCTGGACCTTTGGCATAAGGGTGATCTTCATCCTGTCGATCCCAACGGCGAGAACGATGACACCACACCCGGTGGCGAAAGCACGAAACCGCCAAAAGCCACGGCCGCAGATCAAAAGCGAGGCCTTGAGGAAATCGAACGCGAATTGGTCGACTGCCGAACGCCAGGTGATGTCGTAAAGCTTCTGAATGCTTGGGCCGAAGATGCACAAAAGGCTGGATGGTCGAAAGACTATTGGGACGAAGCTCGACGCCGCTTCGCTCGGCGAAAGAAGGAGCTTGAAGAGGCCAGCGACGATTTCCCCGGCGACCGTAAGAGCGGTACCGGAGTCCGTAATCCCGCCGGACGCGAGCTTCACAACGCCGAGGCTTTCTGACGATGTCGACCAACAATCGCATAGTCGAGACCGAGCAGGCGCGAGATATGCTGGTGAAGTTCATCACCGGCAAGAAGCTTCCATTCACCTGCTCGATCACCGACGGGAAGCATCGGACCAGTGATCAAAACGCCCTTCAGCGTAAATGGGTCTTGGAGATCTCGGCCCAGCTTGGCGACCAGACGCCGGAAGAGGTGCGCGGATATTGCAAGCTTCATTTCGGCGTTCCGATCCTTCGAAACGAGAACAACGTGTTCAAGGCCGAATATGACGCCGTGATCATGCCGCTTCCGTACGAGCACAAGCTGAAGCTCATGATGGTGCCGTTTGATTTTGGCGTCACCCGGATCATGACGACGCGTCAGAAGACGGCCTACCTCGACGCCGTCCACCGGCATTTCTCCGAGCAGGGCGTCATCCTCACCAATCCTGAAGATTTGAAAAATCGGAGGGCCGCATGACCAATCCACGTATTGCCCCTCCATTCGAAGGCCAGCAGTTCACCAGCCATCAGGAATGGGTGAACAAGGCTAGTTCATGGCTAACTCGCCACCCGCAATACAACAATACCGAGCACGGCGAGATCAAGGGCTGGCGCGGCCACCACTTCACCGCCATGTGCTTCGATAGCTTCGGGCGTCGTGTCACCAACGGTGGCGACTTCCGGCGCGCAGAAGAGGAAGGGGCATTCCCGGTATGGTGGATTTGGCCGGATCAGATTGTTGAATTAGTCGCCAGGGTAGCTGGTGATGCTCGTGACAGGAGCGCGGCATGAACCCGAAGCTTCTCCACATCCTGCAACACTCGCTGGGCCTCGACGAGTACGGACGCGGCACCTTTTACCGAAACCGCTTCGTAACTGGCGAAGGCAGTGTCGACCACCCGCTCTGCATGGAGCTCGTCGGTCTCGGCTATATGAAACGCTATCCCGCCGTCGAGTTGTTCGGCGGAAGCGATGCATTCATCGTCACCGAAGAGGGCAAACGCGCCGCCGTAGCCGAGAGCCCGGCCCCTCCGAAGCTATCGCGCAGCAAGCAGCGCTATCTCGACTTCCTTGCCTACGACGGCTCCATGACCTTCATGGAATACATCAGGTGGCGCGACTACCGCGATCGGAGGTCCGCATGAGCCATGATACCCGCTTCATCGATTTCGATCTTCCTGATGGTCGCTTCATCGAAGCTGAAATCGTCATCACCTATTACGGCTGCGGCCCAACAATGCCGAGCTGGGGTTATGCTGGCGATCCGGGCGAAGCACCTGAATGGTATGTCGAGAGCATCGACATCAACGGCGATCGTGTTCCTACCCGCGTCTATAAGCCTTGGTGGTCTGCCCTCAAGAGCGAAATCTTGCTCTCCGATCCGACAATCCCAAACCCTGAATTTCAGACGCTCTCTGACGCTGTCGATAGTTGGCTTTGCGACAACTACGACTTCGAGCCGCCGGAGCCTTGGTATGACGAGGACTTCTGATGACCGACGCTATCCGCAAGCATCTTCTGAAATATCCACACGCTCGATCGACGAGCCTCGCCTACCAACAGATGAAAGCCGAGAAGACAGCTCAGTTGCAGGCAGAAATCGCCGCGGCTCGACGCCGGAAGTTCTTCGCTCGCCTTCTGTCTTGGATATGGAGGCGCGGATGAAGCGGGAAGAGTTCTCCGAGAAAGTCCGAGCCGAAGCCTTTCTTCGTTGTGGCGGCAAGTGCGAGCTCTGCGGCATGCGTCTCAAGGTCGGTGAAGGCGAATACGATCACATAATCGCATATTTCCTGACGCAGGATTCGACGCTCTCGAATTGCCAGGTTCTTTGCGTTCCGTGCCATCGCGGCGTCGGTGCCAAGACAGCTGCTGACCAGAAGATCATTTCGAAAGTGAAGCGCGTCAAGGCCAAGCACGACGGCACCGCAAAAAAGCGCGGCGGCTTCCAATCCAAATTCAAGCGCAAGATGAACGGCGACGTCGTTGACGTCAGAACCGGCGAGGTAATCTCACGATGACCCCCACCGCCAAATCCCTCTCCGAACAGATCAAGAAGGCCATGGAGGGCGTGACGCAGGGAGAATGGAGTGTCGATACCGACGGTTCATTCGGCACGAAGCCGCGCCTTTATAGCGAAGGCGATGACGGCAAGCTTATTGCTGAATTTGGAAATGCCGAAGATCCGGTGACCGCGCAAGACGAGTGGGAGGCCAACGGTGCCTATGCCGCCCTCACCCAACCAGCCAACATGCTCCTCATCCTTTCCGCTCTGGAAGATGCGGAGAGAGAGCGCAACGAACTGCGGGACAAGCTTGCCGAGGCCGTGAAGGTGATCGAGTTCTACGCGAACCCGGACATCTATAAGCCCCACCCGCACGGTCCTGCGTTCGATCGACGTGACGTGAGCTTTTCGGCCCGGTCGTTCCTCTCCTCTGTGAAGGGAGAGGGAGAATGACGGCCTACTATAATGAGATAGACCCGTATGCCGCCCAATGGCTTCGGAACCTGATCGCCGCCGGCCATATCGCTCCCGGCGATGTCGATGAACGTTCAATCGTGGATGTCCAACCTGATGACCTCAAAGGCTATACGCAGTGCCATTTCTTCGCGGGAATCGGCGGATGGTCATTTGCTCTCCGTCTCGCAGGATGGCCCGATAACAGACCTGTTTGGACTGGCTCTTGCCCCTGCCAGCCATTCAGCGTCGGCTCCGTTGCGCATGGAGGAGCGAAGGGCCAAAACGATAAACGCCACCTTTGGCCGAGTTTCTCCGCCATCATCCGAAAGCGATCGCCTGCAGTCATCTTTGGCGAACAGGTTGCAGACGCGATTAAGTGGGGATGGATCGACCAAGTTTTCAGGGATTTGGAAGATGAAGACTACGCCTGCGCGGCGTCGGTTCTTCCAGCTCTTGCCGTCGAGGCGGCACATGAAAGAAAGCGGCTTTATTGGGTGGCCCACGCCAACAGCGCGAGATGGGAAGGACATCAGCACCTCAAACGCCCTTATGTCTCAACGACAGCGGCATTCCCCGTCTATGGCGACCCGATTGCTAGAGCGTGGAGCGCCTTGGACGGTGATTACAGCGGTCTACTGCCTTGCGATGGGATATCCGTGGCAGTGGAACGAGATGCGGCCAAGGGATACGGCAACGCAATTGTCCCGCAAGTCGCGGCCGAAGTAATTGGCGCCTACATGGAGATTGCTCCATGACCCTCTCCACCCTCCTCTCCAAGCTAGAGCGTTCTAAAGACTTCGGAACCGGCCTTGCACAAGAAATCATGTCGGTATGCGGCATTCGCGATTACGAGACGGTCTTTCATCGTGTCCTGAAGCTTGTGGAGTGCGGCGCTACTCTCGACGCCGCCGTTGCTCTGGTAAATCGGCTCCTGCCGGGGTGGTACTGGCGTTGTGGCCAGACATCATTGTTTCCAAAAGGCTGGGCATTCATTTCTGAAGGGCATCCCGACCACACGAGCCCCGGCGTGAACGAATTTGGCTACACGGGTGGGAAAGCAACAGTCTGTTGCGCCCTGCTCATCTGCGCCCTCCGCGCTATCCATGCAAGGGAGGGTGGACGGTGAAAACGAAACTTCAACCGCTTACAGCGCCAGATCCAAGATTTCGGCAGATGGCCCACGATCTGGTCGCAGGCAGCATCGTCACCAAGGCGCACGCTCGCTTTCTTGAGCAAGTGCTTGTCGCGGTCAACCAAGACACGATCCAGCCACTTCGGGACGCCCTTGCGCATGTAACGCAGCACCTCGCGACCTTCTGTGAATACCACCCCGAGGAAATGACCTGCGACATCGCGGCAGCGCTCCACAATGCCCGCGCCCTCTCCAAGGAAAAATACCATGATAACGCCTGAAATGGTAGAAGCCGCCTGCGAAGCCATGGCGATCAAAGTTGCCAAACAGGACGGCGTAGAGCTTTCCAAAGCCGGATATCGCCATGGAGCGGAATCACGCCCCGATGAACATGAGCGGATGCGGGAATATGTGCGTGATGCCCTCGAAGCAGCCATTGCGCTCCTGCCCGGGAAGCCGAGCTCGATCGATCGTCAGAAAGCCGCCGATGCCGCCGTAAAGGCGAACCACGCTTACGGGCAGTGGATGCCGGAACGCTGGCTTCATCTCTTCCTTGATGCCTACGAGGGCAAACTATGATCAGCCTTATGGACGTTCAACGCGGCTATGACGATTGGGCCGCACAACCGCACAACAAAAAGTGGGTAAAGCGCCTCGACGGTACCCCCATTGCCAACGATATCGTCGTTCGCATTTTTGAGGCATTGAAAGACGCCGCTCCCGCGCCGCTGCCTGTGGCGGTGAAGGCGCTGGAGTGGAACCCGTATCGTGCCGAAACTCCATTCGGCTGGTATGAGATCAACGATCAGCGGGGCGTCTCGGATAGCGAACTTAAAGGACGCCCTCCGTTTCTGCTTTGCGGCAGTCGCATGGACTATTCCAGGTATCACACGCTAGAGGCTGCACGATCCGCCGCCCAAGCCGATTACGAGGCTCGAATCCGCTCCGCTCTCTCCTCTCCGGTAGGAGGGACAGCAAACGACGAGATGAACGAAAGCCTGTGGCGTTTCTGGAACGACAAGGCAAAGCAGCTCGCCTCCGATATCGCCGCGCTGAGGGAGGAGAACCGGCGTTTGCGCAATAAAGTCCCAGCCCGCGCGCTAACAGATGGCCAGCTCGACGACGAAGCGGCAGCAATTGACGAGGTCATGGCAGGAGGGTTTGGAGAAGGCGGAGGCTCTCCGGGGGAATGGTGGTACGAGCGTGCCGACGAAATCGACCACGAGCGCAAACGGCGTCAGCTCGAAAAAGATTTGGCTGATCACAATCGTTCCGCCCTCCAGCATGTAGCTAAGGGAGAGCGGGAATGAAGCTTACTGGCTATGAAGCAAAAGCCTTTCTGGCATGGAAAGGTACAGACGAAGATTTCGACGTTCTGAACTTCGCGACCATCGCTTCCCGAGCAGAAATCGATCTGTCGAAGGTGCGGCGCGCTGTTCGCGGTCTTGCTTCAAAGGGACTGACGCGCTTCGTCCGCGTCTCGTGGACCGACGACGGCATTCCGCACGGCGCCGGCTATGGGCTCACCCCTGAAGGCCGTTCCGCCCTCTCCCAGCAAGAGGAGAGCAGAGGATGAGCGAGACGCGCCAGTTTCTCATTTTCATGCTCGTGGTCATGACGATGATGTTTTCGTTCTGGAATTTAACGGAAACACTGAAGGTCAAGGCTACCGTCAATGTCCTATTCCGGCACTATGCCCTCGATCGCGCCGCCCCTCTCGATAAGGGAGGGGAGTGATGGCAGAGAAACTTACGCTTTGGGCCGTCTATACTAACGACGACTTGACCGAAGGCCGAGGCCGCCAGTTCGTGAAGCACTTTTGCAAGATGGAATCCACTGCGATTCGGCTTGCGAAAAAGGGCTACGTCCAAGGAACTGACTGCCCCGTCGAGCCGGTCGACGCCTTTTGTGTCGATGGCAAATACTTCCTCCCCACCTCGATCTTGAACATCGTGCCGCCATCTCCGGAAGACGAGGCTCGTCAACGCATGATTGACGCCAGAAAGCTCGCGCTCAAAAAAGCAAAGGCTCTCGGCCTTAGCGATGAAGAAATCGCCCTCCTTGTGAAAGGCCCCTCTCAATGACGACACCGCATGATAAGGCTCTGGCCGAACTGAGAAATCGTCTCGAAAAGTTACCGAAATCTGATCGAGGCATATCCTGGCAGCTCTATAATTGGCAGCACACCGAGGAACTGACCGTATACGGCGCGACAGCGAACTGCTTGAAGTGGATCATCGACAATACCGATGAGATAATTGCCGCCCTCCACGCCCCGATAGAAGCCGGAAACGGCGGAGAGGGGTGGCTGCCGATCGATGACGAAGCCAAGAGCGGCAAAGATATTCTGGTCTTTGGTGTTGATGCCCATGGAACCAGCCACTACGAAGTCGCTTCATACGAACCGACAGAAAGCGCCCCTTGGGTTTGGCATACGCATGATGGCCTTGCGTATCACGAAGGAGCTTTCTCCCATTGGCGTCCTCTACCCGCTCCTCCTTCCATACATCTACCGCTGGGATCGCCAAGGCCGAAAAGGTCAGCCATGCGAAGTCTTGGCACGCGGCACCATGAATAGCTGCTGCGTCCGTTTCCCCGATGGCTACACCATGATCACGAGCCGGAACGCCATTCGCAAGAACAAGGATTTCCAACAGTGAGCGACACCTGCAAATTCTCAACTTATGGGTACGCCTGCGGTAAGCCAGTCGAGCATGGCCGATATCTCTGCGAAGAACATGCCTCGGCGAAGTGTGCGAGTTGTGGACAACCGGCTACGCATGGGTGCGATTTCTGCGGACAATTCGTCTGCGGGATGCCTTTATGTGACGAGTGCACCTATGGGACAGAACAGGGGAAACCGTCTGGTGCATGGGGCTTCATGAACCACATTCATGTCAGCAAGCCAGAGTTCGCCGACAAGCACGAAAATGCGCGGCTGAAAGCTACGCTCGAATCCGAACGCCAGCGCCATGCAGAGGTGAGGAAGGCTGCTCTTGAAGAAGCGGCCAGGATCGCCGAGCGCACCGGCAGAAACAATGAAGACGACTGGCCCGGTGAAACTTGGATCGCTGAGGTGATCGCAAAGGAAATCCGCGCCCTCCTCTCGAAGCTGGAGAAAGCCAATGTCTGACCGCAATCTTAAACCACACGCCGAAGCGGCACTCGCCATGGCTCTCTGGAGCGAAGAATATGGTGCGCAGAACGGCGGTTCCATGGATTTCTGGGATGGCTTGTCATCGCGCCGCAAGCATCTGTGCGCATCGATCATTGATCGCATTCTGTATGCTGCCCACGAAAATGGCCGTGCCCTCCTGTCTCGGCTGGAGGAGCGGTAATGGTGAAGCTGACGAAAGCCATGCGTGCGTGCCTCGTCTACTATCGCGATAATGAATTCAACCCTGATCGTCACGCCTATCCACCGTACGATTTCAATATTCGCCAGGTCAATCGCGCGCTCGATCTCGACTATCTGAAGGTTGGTCCGGGCGGATGGCATATTTTGTCAGACGCCGGCCGCGCCGCTCTTAACGAGGAGGGCGGGAAGTGACGGACATCATAGCACGCCTGCGGAAAACCGGGCACATTGATTATGCGCTGCTGGACGAAGCCGCTGACCGGATCGAAGAGCTTGAGCAGGCTGCAAGGCTCGTTGAAGAATGGTGGCTTGAGCAAGGATCAGCCCATTTTACTGGCGCTCCATATGCCATATTTGCGCTTCGGTCGGCCCTCTCGGACTCCACCCCCACTCTATTGCAAGAACAAAAGGCCAACGGCGATAAGGAGGGGAAATGAGCGCACGGCGCCCATCATCTATTCCAGCCGGAAGCTGGCCGCCTCGCATGACCGCCGAGCTTGCCGCAGGCTATTGCGGCGAAAAGCACGTCGAGGATTTCCTTGATCGGGTCGGCACGACCTATCCAGCACCCCGTGTTGTTGACACGACACGTCGAAAGTTTTGGTATCGAGATGATCTCGACCGCGCCATGAACATCGGCGCAAGTGAGACGCCATCGGGTATGGGAGCATTGTTCCGTGACAAGATCAGGGAAAAGCGGAATCGTGGAACTGCCTAAACACGTGCATCGGGTGACGAAACGCCGCAAAAAGGGACCGGAAACGGTCTATACGTTCTACACGAAGTTTCGAAACCAAAAGCATGCATGGCCGTCGATCGCTCTTCCTGAGCCACTTGACCAGGACTTCTCTCACCGCCTGGCAATATGTGAAGCTCTTGATCGTGATGAGAAAGGCTTTCTGCTAGACGGAAAGCGCCTTCCTGAGCTGGGAGAAAAGAACTTTTGGCCCGAGGCGACAGCCGCGATGGAAGCCTACATTCGGCGTGGGCGCGAAGGAATAAAAGATTTCAAAGCTATGGTTGAGGCGTTTCAGGACGAACGAAACCCGATCTGGTCTGAGCTCTCCAAATCGACGCGCCGCGGATATACGGCTTCGGGGACGCTGATCAAGGAGGTTTGGGGCAACAAGCTCCCGGCAGATCTAACGACGGTGGACGCTCAAGAGGCGATCGACGCGCTGGGGGATACGCCGGCCACCGCCAACCAATTCCGCGCCTTTCTGTCGCGCCTCATGTCCTGGGGCGTGCCGCGCGGATATTGCACCTTTAATCCGATCGAAAAGACGGAAAAGATTCCTGGCGGCGAACCGTGGGTGCCGTGGCCAAATTGGGCATTCGAAATCCTCTTCGAACATGCACCCTTTCATCTGCAGATGATTGCGATGTCGGCTTTCTTCACTGGTCAGCGCCAGGGCGATGTCATCGCTATGGTCAAGCCAAAGGTTGGCGAAACCACCATCGCCGTAAAAGCTCAGAAGACAAAGAAAACAGTTTGGATACCGATCCACTCGGCTTACCGTAAGTGGATAGATCGCGTTCCAAACAATGACAGCGTGTTATTGCATGCTGGTTCTCGCACCAAGTCTTACAAGACCGCAGACGGCTTTCGCACAGAATGGCAAAAGCTAATGGACAAAGACCAATTCAAGCGCTTCCGTGACGAGCGCATCGTCTTTCATGGCCTGCGCAAAAATGCCGTTATCAATCTCCTTGAGGTCGGCTGCACTGAAAACCAGGTCGGGGCGATCTGCAATATGTCAGCCCAGATGGTTCAGCATTACGGCAAGGAAGTTGCGCTGCGCAGCTTGGCGCGCGATGCGATGAAGCTCATGGAAAGTCGCTGGAGCGAGATCGAACCGGCTGCCTTTCGGAACAGGAACGGAACGTGAATTGGAAACCGTTTCCAATTTGTTGGAAACCGGACCGCCGAAAACTCTTGAGACGTTACAGATTAGTCAACGATTTCAAGGAGTTTTTGGTGGGTGATGTAGGGCTCGAACCTACGACCCGCTGATTAAGAGTCAGCTGCTCTACCAACTGAGCTAATCACCCGTACCGCTTGCTGGCGGCGTGACCGGGCATATAAATAGGATCGGTTTGATTGTCCAGCGGCCAGACGAATTTTCTTTGTTTTTTTGTCAAAAAAATTTCAGAGGCCGCCGAAAACTCAATAAAATCAAAGCTCAAGAATTCCTGATGCAACACGCACCGCCTGGCCGCCGATGCGTGCATTGGCGATCAGGCCGCCATCGATGTCGAGGTGAAGATGAATCAGCGACGGCCGGCCCATCTCGATGCCCTGCTCTATGATGACCGGATGATGTCCATCCGGCAGGGCGTCGAATTGATTGATCGCACCGGATAGCGCCGCCACCGCAGCACCTGTCGCAGGGTCCTCGACGATACCCATTCCCACGGGGAACATGCGCGCATGGAATTTGGCAACGTGATTGACGCCGCCGCGACAATAGATGAAAGCCGAGGCAAGCGCGCCGTCGACGAACGGCACCGTCTTTTCCCAGAGCTGCTGATCGAATTCCAGCCTTTCCGCCGCGCCGACATCGTGGACCGGCACCAGAAGAAACGGTACTCCGGCACTCCAGATCGAGGGCACATGATTCTCGAAGCCGATTTCGGTGATCTTCAGGCTGAGTGCATTGGCGATATCGGCCCTGTCGAGCGGCAGCAGGATCTCCTGCGACTTTTTCGGCAGGTCGAACTCTGCAAAGCTCGCCTTGTTCTGTCGCAGCTTGATGGCGCAGCGCACCGGCCCGACGCGCTCGTCGAGAACAGAAACGAGATCGAGATCTCCGCCATGATTGGCATGGGCCTTCTCAGCCAAGGCGATCGCCGTGCCAACGGTCGGATGCCCGGCAAAAGGCAGTTCGCGACCAGGCGTGAATATCCGCAGATTTGCCGTATGGGCGGGATTTTGCGGCGGTAGCACGAATACGGTCTCGGAAAGGTTCATCTCCCTGGCGATCGCCTGCATCGCCTCGTCGCTCAACCCTTCGGCATCGAAGATGATCGCGAGTGGATTGCCCGCCAGTTTGCTGTCGGTGAACACATCATAGACACTGTAGCTGCGCGCCAATCCGGCCTCCATCATGCTTCCAGACTTGAATATTCATAACTGCAAGCGACTCCAGCGCAAGCCCAAGCTATTTGTCGCTGCCGAAGAACCAGGCGAGAATAGGAAGCATCGCAATATTGTAGGGATGCGCCGTTGGGTCGGCCGATCGAATAGCGACCACGCCATCGACCTCGTCCTCTTCGGAAACGAGCATATGCGCCTCGATCCGCCGAAGCATGTCCTCGGCCGTCCATGGAAAACGGAAGACTCGAAGAAGCGTGATCGAACGCCTTATATGCATTGCGTGATATCCGGATACCGGCGCGGCATCTTTTAGATCGAGACCAGTCTCCTCCAACACCTCGCGCCGCATATTGCCTTCCACATCGGCACGCCCGTCGGCGATATCGTTCTCATCCATCGATCCGGAGGCACAGTAGACCTGACCGGGATTTGCGGTATGGGCGGCCATGCGTATCGCGATGATCGCTCCATCCGACGATACGATGACGGGAAAAGCAAAAAGGTGAAACGCTCCCGGCTGCCGCTGCTTTCGCCAAAAGAGAAATGTCGAGAAGGGTGCTACATAGGCCTCCCCCTTCACCGCACCGCCTGTAAGCGACAGCCTGTGCTGCAAGATCATGCGACCGTCATAGAGTAATGGATTGGCGGCAATTTCCCTTGCCCAATTTTCCCGCGCCGCCTCTTGCGCGTGCATGTGAAACGGATGTTCGCCGCGAAACACCGTAAGGTCGATGCTGGAGACGGGGAACACGGTGCTTTCCGGCGGCCAGCCGGCCATGTCGTTCTGTTCTGAGAGGGTCATATCAAATCCAATGTCATGACGACGGGGCAATGGTCGGAGGCCTTCGGCCTGTCCCAGCCGACGCGCGGATAACGCTCCACCTCCTGCCCCGGTGGAAAAATCGTACGGAAAGGCTGGCCCGAACGGATGATATCGGGCATGCGCGTCGCATTGGCCCGCGCCAGAGCGGGAGAGAGCCAGATATAATCGAGCTGGCAAAGGCGCTGCTCCTGTGGTCCGCGGGCGTGGTAAAGCGTCCAGCGGTCAAGTTCGTCGCGCCGCTGCATGACATTTTCGGCGAAACCATCATGGCTGAAGACATCGAGTGCGCTCCCCTTCTCCTCGCCGCGCGGTTCGAAGCGATAGCCGGTGCGGCGCGTGCCGATGACATCAACCCATTCCTGATAGTCGTTCATATCGCCGCAGATGGCGAAATTCTTCGTCGCCGTGTGGCCGGCCCCGAAACGATCTTCGATGATGCGGCGAACCGCCATGGTCTCCGCCCGGCGGATCGGCATGGTCGCATGACGTCCATCCAGGCCTTCACGCGCCGGTCCCATCGATTTCAGATGGATGACGTAGAGCGAGAACGGTACGCCACCGATATGGAGATGCAGCTCCAGGCAATCGCGCTTGAAGATCTTGTCCTCCGAATGAAGGCCGAGCTCCGCAAGCTCGTCATTGAAGAGGCCGAAATTGCCATAGGTCACCATGGCGTGACTCTTGATATCGTTGAGGATGATCGGCTGGCCGTCGCGCGTCTCCTCGCGCATCATGACGGCCACATCGATGCCACGGCTGTCATTGCCTTCGATGAGGAACTTCTGGCGGTAGCCATTGCCGACCATGCGATAGAGATAACCATATTCGAAAGCCTGCAGCGCCGCCATGTTGTCGACCTCCTGCAAGCAGATGATGTCGGCATCGGCATCCGCGATCGCAAGCGCCGTCATCTGCCTTGTGTCATCGGTGGCGGCAACCACCCGGGCTGCCTCCAGCTGCTGATAGACCTCTTCATTGCGAACATCGAAAAGCTGCAACACGCGATCCTGGCGCAACTGGTTGCGAAAACCAGTGTAATCAAAACGGGTCAGAAGGTTTTCGACATTGAAGGTCGCAAGGCGCAGGGACATGAAGCATTCCGATTTAAGAAGAATATGAGCCGGCTTATTATACTCACATCATCCAGCTTTGGCTGTTACAGTCGATTTGAACTTGCCCATCAGATACGGTCCGGACAGAACAGGCGCATATTTCGGCTCCTCGCCTTCCTTGAGGCATGACGGCAGGCAGGCGATCTCGGCAAACCAGTTCGGCTGATGGAAGAAGGCAAGGGATTGCCGCCGCTGCATGCCGCCCTCCTCCGGCGGCGGATTGACGACGCGATGCACGGTCGAGACCCAGCGATCGTTGGTCCAGAGCGCCATCAGGTCGCCGATGTTGATGACGAAAGCACCCTCCACCGGCGGCACCGGCGTCCAGTTGCCATCAGGAGCGATGATCTCGAGCCCTTTCGAGCCGGGTTGCGGCAGGAGGATCGTCAGGCTGCCGTAATCGGTATGCGCGCCGGCGCGAAGCTGGCCCGGCTGCGGCGGCACATCCTGCTCGGGATAGTTCAACGCCCTCAGCGCACTGATCGGCGCATCGACGTGCGGATCGAAGAAGTGTTCATCGAGGCCGAGCGCCGTCGCGAACACGCGCATGATGCGCGCCGCCAGATCCTCCATCGCCCGATAATAAGCCTTCCAAGCCTCCACGAACCCTTCTGGCGCCTCCGGCCAGATGGTGGCGGCATAGCAGAAGCCGAGCGCTTCCGGATCGCTCATGCCTGCGGGAATGGAAAGCGGACCTCCATTAAAGCTCTCCTTCAGGTCCGGCGGTGTGTCGACATTGCGCGATTTTGCCAGCGCTTCGGTGCCCGGCCCGAGATAGCCGTAAGGGTAGCCGGGATAGAGCGTCTTGGCGCGCTGCTTCGTTTCGGGCGGCAGATCGAAGAAGGACTGCGTTTTCTTCCAGACCTCTGCGATGACGGCATCCGCAACGCCGTGATTGGCAATTGCCAGAAAGCCGGTCGAGCGGCATATCCGATCCACCTCCGCGCCGAGCCGCTTTTTCTCGTCGTGACCGGCTGCTTCGAAAGCGCCGAGGTCGAAAATCGGAAAGCTATGATCGGACATGCGCGACTCCCCTTCGTGACGTCGAGCAAATCAAGCATAGGAGGCGACAGGGAACAACCATCTTGTCCCTTGCCCGATCAAAGCCGCCAAGCCGAGCGGATGGCGACCCGGTAGTCGTCGCCAGCGGTGACGGCATCGCGGCTATAGGCACGCAGCACCTGTCCATCCGGCATAGACAATCTTAGCGCATAACGCTCGCCCTCATAGAGAACGGAAACGACGCGGCATGAAATGCCCTCCCCGTCGGCAACCACGTCTTCAGGCCGCACGAGAATATCCGCACTGGCCGAGCCGCCTGCCCGATTCTCCCACAGGCCTCGGAAGGACGGCCAATCGATACGGCGCAGACCGCCATCGGGAAACGCGAGCGACAGAATGGCACCCTGCCCGACCAATCCGCCGACCATCTTGCCTTCGGGGCGTGCATAGATCTCCGCCGGCGGCGCCACCTGCAGGAGCCGCCCTTCGGACATGACGGCGACATCGGTCGCAAGCGCCATCGCTTCGCTCTGGTCGTGCGTGACATAAACCATGGTGGCACCTGAGCGCTGGTGAAACTCGCGAAACGTCTCCTCCATCTCCTTCTTTAGATGGCGATCGAGATTGGCAAGAGGCTCGTCGAGCAGCACGACATCGGGCGATGTCACTAGGCAGCGAGCAAGCGCCACGCGCTGCCTCTGACCACCGGAGAGATCGGCTGGCCGGCGCTCGGCATAATCGTCAAGCCGCACGGTCGCCAAGGCCTCGCGCACCTTCTCTCGGTAACGCTCGCCGGAAATGCCGCGCACCTTCAGCGGATAACCGACATTGTCTGATACGTTCATATGCGGCCAGAGCGCATAGGATTGAAACACCATCGCCATGTTGCGCCGCTCAGGCGGTAACATGTTTGCGGCATCCGCCAGCAGCCGCTCTCCGAGATGAATGGAGCCATCCGTTGGCTGTTCGAAACCGGCGATCATTCTGAGTACGGTCGTCTTGCCGCAGCCCGAGGGGCCGAGAAGCGCCAGGAAGCCGCCTTCACGCACATCGAGCGACAAGGCGTTGACGGCAGAGCGCCCGCCCGTGCCGAAATCCTTGCTGACATGATTGAGGATCAGCTTCGCCAAGGCACCACTCCCTTCGGCAGGCGCTTGGCCATGATTTCCAGAAGCACCATCATGATGACGACCATGGCGATGACGATAACCGACATGGCCGAGGCAAGATCGGCACTGCCGCCATCGTCGAGATTGTAAATGACGACGCCGAGCGTCTGGGTGCCGGCCGACCATAACAGCGCCGAAACAGTGAGTTCGTTGCAGGCGATAAGGAAGACCAGGATCACCGACGCGCCCGCCGCCGGCGCAATCAGTGGCACGATGATATCCATAAGTCGGCGGAAGAAGCCGGCGCCGGAAAGCCGTGCCGCCTCTTCCAGTGCTGGATCGAGCTGCAGGAAAGCGCTCATGACCGGCTTCAGACTGACGGCGAAATAGGCGGAGAAATAGGCAAGCAGGATGATCCAGATCGTCCCGTAAAGCGTGACATTCAAGATCGGAAGCGGCGCCGCGAACACCAGAATGAAGCAGACGGCGATGATGATGCCCGGAAGCGAATAGGGGATCTCGATCATGCCACCGACGATGCGGCTCAGCATGTCCTTCCGCCGCGTCAGCGCATAGGCCGCGAGCACTGTCACCAGCAGGAGACCAAAAGCTGTCATGCCAGCTAGAAACAGCGAATTGGAAAAGGCTGTGCGCGTTATGCTCTGCCGAAACAGTATTTCGGTGAAGGCGTTCAGCGATGCCGTCTTGAAGGTCAAAGGCACGCCATACGCCGGCACCAGCGCGCCGGCAACCAGCGCCAGGAAGGGCGCGACAAGCATGACGAACAGGACGGCGTAAAGCACCGGTAGCGCCAGAAAGCGCCAGCGACCGAGCGAAAAGGCGGCCGTCGCGCCGGAAATGCCGATGACGCGATAGTCACGGCCCTTCAAGGCCCTGCCCTGTACCGCAAGGCCGGCAACGGCGATGACCGCGATCATCGTCGACAGCACCGCAATATCGCCGAATGTACGCGGCCCGAAATTGGAAAACTTGGTGAAGATCAGCGTCGACAGAGTGTAGATCGACGCGGGAATGCCGAGGATCGCGGGAATGCCGAAATTGCCGATAGACGAGACGAAGGCGATCGCGGCGCCTGCAATGACACCGGGCAGAGACAAGGGCAGGATTATATCACGAAAGACACGCAGGCCGGACGCGCCAGAAAGCCTCGCGGCCTCGACACCATCACGCGGCAGCACCATCAGGCCAGCGCGCAACGCGAGATAGACGAGCGGCGCATGCTGGACGCCGTAGAGAAGCGCAATACCGCCAACGGAATAGAGCGGCTGCGGCGAGCCGAGCGGCGGCGCGATATGCAGCGCTTTCAGCAAGGGACTCGACGGTCCTGACATCTGTACCCAGGCGAGCGCCGTCACCTGCGGCGGGATCATCATCGGCAGCACGAAGAGGAAACCGAGCAATCCCCTGCCTGACAAATCTGTCAATGTCAGCAGGAATGCGAAGAGGCAGCCGAGCAAGACGGAAACGACGGTGCCGAGCACAGCTGTTTCTATCGTGTACCAGGCCGAGCGCCAGAGCGAGGGATCGGTGACGAGTTCATAGGTGCCGCCTTTGAGCAGCGCCTCGATGCCGACGAACGCCAGCCGCGCCAGCGGCAGGACGCTGAGCAAAAGCACGACGGCAACAACAAAAGGAAACAGCCAGGCCGGCTGGCTGTTTCCTCGACGCACATATGAGTACATTCCAGATCCGGGTCGGATTACTTCGACTTGAAGTAGGTGGAGAAGGTCTTCAGGTCCTGATCCGTGTTCTTGAGAGCATCGGCTGCATTCAACGGCAAAACCTTGATGCTGTCACGTGCCGGAAAACCTTCCGGCAGCGGCGTGCCATTGCGGGCCGGAATATACCCAAGCTTCAAGAAGCCTTCCTGGCCTTTTTCGGAGAGGACGTAATCGACAAACTTCTTGGCCGCATCGGCGTGCTGCGTGCTGGCAAGAATGCCGACCGGCTCGGTGACGGCCGAAACGCCTTCCTTCGGGAAAACGAACTCCAGCGGAGCGCCCTTGGCCTTTTCACGGATCGGCATGTAGTCGACAATCATGCCATAGGCCTTCTCGCCAGAAGCAACCGACTTGAGCACGGCACCATTGCCGCCCGAGGCGATCGCACCGTTGTCGGCCAGGTTCTTGTAGTAATCCCAACCGAGGCTGCTGACGCCGGCAAGCGTCTGTGCGTGGATGAGAGCGGCGCCCGAGGCAAGCGGGCTCGGCATGGCGACCAAGCCTTTTGCTTCGGGCTTCACCAGATCCTGCCAGCTTGCCGGCTTCATTGCGGCCGCCGTGTTATAGACGATGCCGGTCGTGATCAGCTTGGTGGAGTAATAATAACCATCGGCGTCATAGAGCGAGGCATCGTAGTTCTTGGCTTCCGGTGACTTGTAGGCGAGCAGCTTGCCGGCTTCCTTCAGGCGCTCCAACGTCACCGTATCGGCGATCAGCAGGACATCGGCAACCGGAGCGCCGGCCTGCATTTCGGCCTGCAGTTTGGCGATGATCTGCGGCGTGCCGTCGCGCACCCAATCGACCTTGATGCCAGGATTGGCGGCCATGAAGCCATCGACGGTCGCCTGCGCATCGGCATTCGGCTGGCTGGTATAGAGGACGAGATCGGCGGCATTGGCGCTGCCGGAGAAAAGGGCAATGGCCAACAGGCCGGCAAAGGCGGAAACAAAGGTCTTCATGAAAACGTCCTCGGCTAGGTTGTAGGAGGTTGTCTAGACGCAGGGCTTAACATGATTGTGACAGTTGAATTTGAATAGATTGCCGTTCGTATGATGATTGAATCTTGACCGCGGCACTCCGGCGCTATTTGCTGAGGCACGTATTTCAGACGGGATCGAGGAGGATAGATCTATGGAATATCGCCTGCTTGGCCGCTCCGGCCTTAAAGTTTCCACCATCACCATGGGCACCATGACGTTCGGTGGAGTCGGCTGGGCAAAAACCGTTGGCGATCTCGGCGTCAAGGAAGCAAAGAAGCTCGTCGACATGTGTGTGGATGCCGGCGTCAATCTGCTCGATACGGCCGACGTCTACTCGCAAGGCGCATCGGAAGAAATTCTCGGCGAGATCATCGGCGGCCCGCGCAAAAACGGCGTGCTCATCGCCACCAAGGCGCGCTTCCCAATGGGGCCGGGCGTCAACGATGTCGGCTCATCCCGCCAGCATCTTATCCAGGCTTGCGATGCAAGCCTGAAGCGCATGAAGACCGATGTGATCGATCTCTACCAGCTGCATGAGTGGGACGGACAGACGCCGCTGGAAGAGACGATGGAAGCGCTCGACACCCTGATTCGCCAGGGGAAGGTCCGCTACATCGGCTGCTCGAACTTTTCCGGCTGGCACATCATGAAGGCACTCGGCGTCAGCGAGCGCGACAAGCGCGAACGCTTCGTCAGCCAGCAGATCCATTACACGCTCGAAGCACGCGACGCGGAAAACGAGCTGGTGCCCATCAGTATCGACCAGGGCCTCGGCATTCTCGTCTGGAGCCCGATTGCCGGCGGCCTGCTCTCGGGCAAGCATCGCCGCAACCAGGCAACGCCGGAAGGCACGCGCCAGTTCGCCGGTTGGACGGAACCACCGATCCGCGATGAAAACCGCCTGTGGAATATCGTCGATACGCTTGTCGAGATAGCTGACAGTCGCGGCGTTTCGGCCGCTCAGGTGGCGCTTGCCTGGCTCCTCGGCCGCAAGGGCGTGACCTCGGTCATCACCGGCGGCCGCACCAAAGCCCAGTTCAAGGACAATCTTGCGAGTGCCGAGCTGAAGCTGACTGACGAGGAACGCAAGCGGCTCGACGACGTCAGCCTGCAGCCGCTGATGTATCCCTATTGGCACCAGCGCAATACCGCCAACGATCGGCTGAGCGAGGCCGATCTGGCGCTGATCGGCCCGCATCTGTGACGAACCCCTTCTCCCCTCGGGGAGAAGGTAAAAAACTAGGCCGCCATTGCCCCGATCTCACCGGCAATCAGCTTACCGAGCCGCGAGATGCCCTCTTCGATCATCTCGTCATTCGCGCAGGAGAAGCTGACGCGGAAGGTATTCGCGCCGCTACCGTCGGCAAAGAAGGCCTGACCGGGCACGAAGGCGACCTTCGCCGTTTCGAGAGACCGTGCAAGCAGCTTGGCGCCGTCCATACCCTTCGGCAGGGTGATCCAGACGAACATGCCGCCTTGCGGCTTCGTCCAGCTCGTACCATCAGGCATGTATTTCGCAAGCGCGGCCAACATGCAGTCGCGGCGATGGCTATAGGCCTTGCGGATCTTGGCGACCTGCGCTTCGAACCCACGCTCGGCGACCTGGTGGATGGCAATTTGGTTGATGGTCGATGAATGAAGGTCTGCCGCCTGCTTCATCAGGACGAGTTTGCGGATGACGGGCGCATTGGCGACGATGAAGCCGACGCGAAGGCCGGGCGCCAGCGTCTTCGAGAAGCTGCCGCAATAGATCGTGCGCGTGTCGTTGATGCTGCCCTTGCGCGCGATTTCCAGCGCCAGGATCGGCGCGACCGGCTCGCCGTCATAACGCAGCGACTGATACGCAGCGTCTTCGATGACGGCGATATCGAGTTCTTCGGCGAGATCGAGCAGCTTCTCGCGACCGGAGAGATCGACCGTTTCGCCCGTTGGGTTGGCAAAATCGGCCGAGAGATAGGCGAACTTCACCCTACCGCCGGCCTGGGAAGCCGCGGCGCGATAGGAATCCGGCGTGCGATTGCCATTCGGCGTCAGCTGGTCGTAGGTCGGCTCATAGGCATTGAAGGCCTGCAGCGCGCCGAGATAGGTCGGCGCTGTCACCAGCGCCGTATCCTTCGGCGACAGGAAGAGCTTGCCGAGATAATCGAGACCCTGCTGCGAGCCGGAAACGATGAAGACGTTTTCGAGCTCGCAGGGAATACCGAGTGCGCCCATCTGGCCGACAAGCCATTCGCGCAGCGGTTTGTAGCCCTCGCTGACCGAATACTGCAGCGCTGCATTGACAGTCGAGCCGGAAAAGATATCGGCATAGGCCTGCTTGAATTCGGCGTCCGGAAACAAGGCCGGATCGGGAATGCCGCCTGCGAAAGAGATGATATCCGGCCGCTCCAAGAGTTTCAGCAGCTCGCGGATTTCGGAGGCGCGCATACGGCTCGAGCGCGTCGCAAAGATATTTTCCCAATTCAACATGGGGCTTCCTCGTAATTTTTGATCTTTCTGACACAAGATCACGCAACAAAAGATAAGTCAATAATGCTGACCTATTTTGTTTGTGACGGTGACAAACAACTCTCGAAACGATCGCAGCCTTGCCGGTCATCGATGCTAGATCGCGTCTGAAATGACCTACACATTTCTCTCTCTAGGTGCTATTCTTACGCTCAATCCATCGATCGGAAAAACGTAAGAATGGCCACAGCAACCCTCTCCTCGAAATTTCAGATATCGATCCCGAAAGAAGTTCGCGACCAGCAGCACTGGACTGCGGGTCAGGAGTTCATCTTCATTCCCAAGGGCAAGGGCGTGCTGCTTATCCCCGTACCCGAACTTGCCGACCTTAAGGGCATGGCGAAGGGTGCCAACCCCGGCAATTACCGCGACCGGAAAGACCGGTTCTAATGCGCGTCGTTGATAGCTCGGCGTGGATCGAATGGCTAACCCAAGGTCCGGCTGCAGATCGGCTCCAGGGCGAAATACCTGCGCGAACCGAATGCATCGTCCCCACCATCGTCCAGCTCGAACTCGCCAAATGGCTGGAGCGCGAGCGCGGCGAGGACGCAGTCGATTCCTTTTTCGCCTATACCGCCACCTGCATCATAGCTCCCCTCGATACCGCCCTCGCCCGTCTCGCTGCCGAAGTCTCGGCGAAACACAAACTCGCACTCGCCGACGCAATCATCTACGCCACGGCCGAACTGCACGACGCCGACATTCTGACGCTGGACGCCCATTTCAAGGACCTGGATCGCGTGGTCTATTTTGGCAAAGCACAATAGATATTTGTCCTTTTCCGCTTAAACGCGATACATCTCGAAAAAGGCGCCAACCAGGCATGAGCACCGATCCGACATCGTCCTTCTATACCGACAACGCCGCCGTCTACGCGGCGCGTGAACGCAGGCTGCCGCGCCAGAGGCTGGATGCCTTTCTGGCCGCCCTGCCGACGGGCGCAGCCATTCTCGAACTGGGTTGCGGCGCTGGCCAGGATGCCGCCTATATGCTCTCGCGCGGCTTCGATGTTACGCCCACAGACGGTTCAGCAGAGCTTGCGAGAGAGGCGGAAAAGCGTCTTGGCAAGCCCGTTCGAGTCATGCGTTTCGAAGACTTGGATGCCACCGAAATCTTCGACGGCATATGGGCGGAGGCCAGCCTCCTGCATGTTCCGCGATCTGCCCTGCCGGATATCTTCGATCGCATTTTGCGCGCCCTGAAAACGGGCGGCATCTTCCACGCCAGCTTCAAGGCAGGAGAAGCGGAAGGGTATGACAAGTTCGGACGCTATTACAACTATCCGTCGGCCTCATGGCTTCGGGGTATGCTGAGCGTCGGAGGATGGAAGAACATCACCATGACCGAAGCCGATGGTGGCGGCTTCGATGGCGAGCCGACAAGGTGGCTCTACGTCGCGGCCCATAAGTAGAAAGGCCGGAGCTTTCGCCCCGGCCCTCCATTCCGGCAATGCCGAAAGCTTAGTTGACCGACTTGTCGACCAGCTTGTTCTTGCCGATCCAGGGCATCATGCCGCGCAGCTTGGCGCCGACTTCTTCGATCTGGTGGCTGTCGTTGTTGCGGCGGATACCCTTGAAGCGGGCAGCGCCCGAACGGTATTCCTGCATCCACTCGGAGGTGAACTTGCCGGTCTGGATGTCCTTCAGGACGCGCTTCATCTCAGCCTTGGTCTCTTCGGTGATGATGCGCGGACCGGTGACGTATTCGCCCCACTCGGCCGTGTTCGAGATCGAATAGTTCATGTTGGCGATGCCGCCTTCATAGATCAGGTCGACGATCAGCTTCACTTCGTGCAGGCACTCGAAATAGGCCATTTCCGGAGCGTAGCCAGCTTCAACCAGCGTTTCGAAGCCGGCGCGGATGAGCTCGACGAGACCGCCGCAGAGAACGACCTGTTCGCCGAAGAGATCGGTTTCGCACTCTTCGCGGAAGTTGGTTTCGATGATGCCCGAACGGCCGCCACCGACGCCGCAGGCGTAGGAAAGCGCGAGTTCAAGGGCGTTGCCGGAAGCGTTCTGGTGAACGGCAACGAGGCAGGGAACGCCGCCGCCCTTCTGGTATTCGCCGCGAACCGTGTGGCCCGGGCCCTTCGGAGCGATCATGACGACGTCGACCGAAGCCTTCGGCTCGATGAGGCCGAAGTGAACGTTGAGACCGTGGGCGAAAGCGATCGCAGCGCCGTCACGGATGTTCGGAGCGATTTCGGACTTGTAGATGTCGGCCTGCAGCTCGTCCGGGGTCGCCATCATCATCAGGTCGGCCCAGGCGGCAGCTTCGGCAACGGTCATGACCTTGAAGCCGTCGGCTTCGGCCTTCTTGACGGTCGGGGAACCGGCCTTGAGCGCGATCACAACGTTCTGTGCGCCGCTGTCCTTCAGGTTCAGCGCGTGCGCGCGGCCCTGAGAACCGTAGCCGATGACGGCGACCTTCTTCGACTTGATGAGGTTGAGATCGGCATCACGATCGTAATAGACGCGCATTGTTTGTCCTTCCCTTTGCTTGTCTGGGTAAACGTCTAAGTCTCAGACGGTCGCTGCCGCTTCCGCCAATACCTTTTCCGTGCCGTAAAGCCTGAGGAAAGCGGTGACCGCTTTCTCAGCCTGACGGCTCGTATCCTTCAAACCGGGCTCACCGAGCAGCATGCGCACATGCAAATCGGAGACGATGAGCCCATAAAGCGTGTGATATGCCTCGTCTGCATCGGCAAAGCGTAGCAGCCCTGCCCGCTTGCCGGCATCGATGAGACCGATGGCGCGGCGGTCGATCTGCCGGCGTCCGCGCTCCAGGAGCAGCTTGCCGAGCTTCGAGCCATCGCGGTTCGACTGGCCGATCGCCAGACGGTTCAACGCAAGTGAAACGTCGCCGGCCAAAACCTCGAGCAGATCGCGGGCGAAAATGACGAGATGGTCATGCAGGCTTGCCGTATTCAGTCGTTCGCCATTGCGCTCGAAGGTGCGAACCTTGCTGGCCTGGTAGGTGATCATCGCAGACAGGAGGCCATCGCGATCACCAAACCACTTATACAAACTTTCCTTGGAGCAATTGGCGGCGCGCGCGACACCCGAGGTCGTCAGCGCCTTCTCGCCGCCGTCGACAAGCAGACGCAGCGCCTGTTCCAGAACCGCGTTCTGGCGCGGCGAAAACTCGCTCGACTGTACTACTTCGCTCAGCACGATGGCCACTCCCAAATGCGTACCGTACGGTACGGTTCGTGGCACTTTATGCAGGACACCGATGCGGTCGTCAAGCGGAATTCGTTGCTGCACTGCGTTAAAAGAGAGTGCTTGTCAGGTTGCTAAACGGTAGCGGTCGCCACGAGTCGGCCAGTCGATCAAGAGAACTTGACGCAAATGATTGGTCGGAAACATCCCCTACTCGGCCGCGACAACGCTATTGCGCATGGCCTCGACATCCTTCAGCGGCGGCAGACCATAAAGGCGGCTATATTCCCGGCTGAACTGCGAGGGGCTCTGATAGCCGACGCGGTGGCCGGCCGATCCGACGTCGAGCTGTTCGACGATCATCAGCCGCCGCGCCTCATGCAGCCGAAGCTGCTTTTGATACTGCATCGGCGAGAGGGCCGTAACAGTCTTGAAATGGTGATGCAGCGAGGAAACGCTCATGCCGACACGCTCGGCGAGCTCTTCGATGCGCAACGGCTGTGTATAGTTGTTGCGGAGCCACGCGACGGCACGCGCCACTCGATTGGTCTGGCTTTCTGCCATGGCTATCTGCAGCAAACGAGGTCCGTTCGGGCCGGTCAGCAGGCGATAGAGGATTTCCTGCTCGATCAAAGGCGCCATGGCCGGAATATCTTCGGGCCGATCAAGCAATCGGAGCAGGCGCAGCGAGGCATCGAGCAGTTCCGGCGAGGCGGCATTGACCGCAATTCCGCGCACAGGCTCGGCAGTCAGTGCCTGACGCGGAATGCTGACGCGCGACAGCAGCTCCTTCAAGCGTTCGCTGTCGAGCGCCATGCCGAAGCAAAGATAAGGCGTATCACTGCCGACATTGGTAACCTGCGTCGATACCGGCAGGTCGAGCGCAGTCAAAATATACTCGCCGACTCCGTAACTGTAGGTCTCGGCGCCGATTGTCAGATGCTTGCGTCCCTGGACCACGATTGCAAAACAGGGCCGATAAGCCCCATGCTGCCACACGGTCGCGGCCGACTGCCGATAGAGATTAAGACTGCCTATCGGCGTGCGGTGTTCGCCGTCCCCCGGAGCGAAACGTGCAACGATGGATGCGAGTTCCTGATTGGGATTGAAAGGCAATGTCATGCGCAACCAACTGTTTTCGAGCAGATATCGATGTCTATCTAGGTAACACCGTTCGATCGCGAAAGATCTACCGTACATTTAGATTCGCAGGATCGTACATAAAGCTTGCAGGATCGCTCTAACGCTGCGGCCCGATCCTGATGCATGGTGGCCATCCAAATTCTACTCCCCACCCATCCGAAAAGATAAGGAAATCTCCCATGCCTATCGCAAAGGGTTATGCCGCAACCGACGCGTCCAAGCCGCTCACCCCCTTCACCTTCGAACGCCGCGACCCGAATGCGGACGACGTTGTCATCTCCGTCAAATATTGCGGCGTCTGCCATTCCGACATTCACCAAGCTCGCAACGAATGGGGTTTCTCGAAATATCCGATGGTGCCGGGCCATGAAGTCGCCGGCATCGTGACCGCCGTCGGCTCCAAGGTTTCGAAGTTCAAGGTCGGCGACCGCGTCGGCGTCGGCTGCTTCGTCGATTCCTGCACGACCTGCGCCACGCGCGACCTCGACTACGAACATTACATGCCCGGCCTCGTTCAGACCTACAACGACGTCGAGGCCGACGGCGAGACACCGACTTACGGTGGTTATTCCGACTCGATCGTCGTCAAGGAAGGCTACGTCCTCTCCTTCCCCGACAACATTCCGCTCGACGCAGGTGCTCCGCTGCTTTGCGCCGGCATTACGCTCTATTCGCCGCTGCGCCACTGGAAGGCCGGACCGGGCAAGAAGGTCGCCATCGTCGGCATGGGCGGCCTCGGCCATATGGGCGTCAAGCTGGCGCACGCCATGGGCGCCGATGTGACAGTTCTCAGCCAGACGCTGTCGAAGAAGGAAGATGGCCTCAAGCTCGGCGCCGACCATTATTATGCGACCAGCGATGCCGAGACCTTCACGAAGCTCGCCGGCAGCTTCGACCTTATCCTCAATACGGTTGGAACTGCCATCGACTGGAATGCATATCTCAACCTGTTGAAGTATGACGGCAGCATGGTGTTGCTCGGCGTCCCCGAACATGCCGTTCCGGTCCATGCCTTCTCGCTCATTCCGGGCCGCCGCAGCCTTTCCGGCTCCATGATCGGCTCGATCAAGGAAACTCAGGAAATGCTCGACTTCTGCGGCGAGCACAATATCGTTTCGGAAATCGAGAAGATCAGCATCCAGGACATCAACGAAGCTTACGAGCGCGTGCTGAAGAGCGATGTCCGCTATCGCTTCGTGATCGACATCGCCTCGCTGGCATAAGCCGAAAAGGGCGGCGTCCGATCCGGACGCCGCCCTCCCTTATTCTTCGCGCATGCTTTCCCGCTGCGTGATCAGCCGGGCGCTGTGCTGCCGGCTGATATAGATCCACAGCCAGCTCCAGGCGACCGCGATGCGCCAGCGCACGCCGATCAGGAAATAGATATGGGCAAGTCCCCACACCCACCAGGCGAGCCAGCCCTTAAGCTTGATCCAGCCGAAATCGATGATCGCGGCACTTTTACCGATCGTCGCCAGGCTGCCTTGATGGCGATAGTGAAATGGCCCCGGCGCTGGTCGGCCCGCAAGCTTCGCCCTGATCACCTTGGCAACGTAAGAGCCCTGCTGTTTTGCAGCTGGAGCGATCCCGGGCACCGGACTGCCATCGTCCCGCATGACGGCCGCCGTATCGCCGATGACGAAAACATCGTCTTTGCCCGGTGCCCTCAGATCCTTATCGACAATGGCTCGGCCGGCACGATCGGCTGGAATTCCGAGCCATTTCGCCGCCGGCGACGCCTCGACGCCCGCCGCCCAGACGATGGTGCGGCATGGCACGAACGCGTCGCCGATCGTCACGCCTTCGGCCGTGCATGAGGTGACGGGTCTGCCGAACCGGACGTCGACACCCAGCAGTTCCAGTTCCTTGTGCGCATAGTCGGAGAGCTCTTGCGCGAAAGCGGGCAATACCCGTGGACCGGCCTCGACAAGGATGATCTTCGCCTTGCGGGTATCGATATTGCGGAACTCCTTCGGCAGTGTCGTCCTTGCCAGCTCGGAGATGATACCAGCAAGCTCGACACCCGTGGGACCCGCGCCGACAATTACGAAGGTCAACAGCGCCTCGCGGACGGCCGGGTCGGTTTCCATTTCCGCCTGCTCGAAGGCCAGCAAGAGGCGCCGGCGGATGGTGGTCGCATCCTCCAGCGTCTTCAATCCTGGCGCCACCGGCTCCCACTCGTCATGGCCGAAATAGGCATGAGTAGCGCCGGTTGCCAGCACCAGCGTGTCGTAATGGACCTTTTGGCCATTCTTCAGGAGCACCTCATGCGCCGCGCTATCGACGCCGACGACCTCGGCAAGCAGCGTCGTCACTTCAGGCCGATCGCGGAAAAAGTTGCGGATCGGCCAGGCGATCTCGGAAGTCGCAAGCAGAGTGGTCGCGACCTGATAGAGGAGTGGCTGAAAGAGGTGATGATTGCGCCGATCGATCATGGTGATCCGGACGGGGGCACCCTTCAGATCGTTGGCGAGCTGTACCCCGCCAAAGCCACCTCCGACCACGACGACATGATGATCCTGCATATGGCAACACCTCGCGATTAAGTCCGCTCGAAAACGTAGGGTTGAGAAGGATATGCAGCAACCGTCTTTTATGCATGGCACCTCTGCACGGCTACGATACGGCAAGGCGCCTATTGCGCATACCCGACAGGAACGGAGGCGCCGCTTTTAAGTTCCTCCATCGAGATCGATGCGGAGACGTCGAAGAGCTCGACCTTACGCACGAGCTGCTTGTAGATGACATCGTAATGCTCGACACGCGGCAATACGATCTTCAGGATATAATCATAATTGCCGGTAAGCCGATGCGCCTCGACGATTTCGGGGATGTCACCGATAACCCTGCGGAAGGATTCGATCCACTCGTCGGCGTGATGCGCCGTCTTGATCATCGCATAGACCGTAGTCGGCACCCCCATTTTTTCGCGGTCGAGCACAACGATGCGCCGGGCTATATGCCCGCTCTCCTCGAGCCGCTGTATGCGCCGCGAGCAGGCCGAGACCGATAAGGCCACACGATCGGCAAGTTCGGTGACGGAGATGCCGGCATCCGCCTGCAGAAATTCGAGAATCTTTCGGTCACGTTCGTCCAGCATGTGCGGTATTTCCCTATATGCGCGCCGTTATTTTGCACATAAATCGAAAAATGCGCAAACTTTTGCAGAGAGATCCTGATAAGCTTCAAAAAACGCAAACATACGGCGGATGAATCACCGCACTATTCCTCCATTCAAAATCCACGAGCGGAGAACAGCATTATGCGCACCATTGGCCTGATCGGCGGTATGAGTTTCGAGAGTTCTGCAGTCTATTATCGCCTGATCAACGAAATGGTCCGCGAACGCCTGGGCGGCCTCTCCTCCGCCGAACTGGTGATGTACTCCGTCAATTTCGAAGAAATCGTCGCGCTGCAGAAGGCCGGGCGCTGGAACGATGCCGCCGACCGGCTCGCCGATGCTGCGCAGCGCCTACAGTCGGCCGGCGCCGAATGTGTGCTCATCTGCACCAACACCATGCATCTGATCGCGCCTCAGGTTGCCGAGCGCGTTTCCGCACCACTCATCCACATCATCGATGAAACCGCCGCAGCCTTGAAGGCCGCCGGTCGGGTCAAGCCTTTACTGCTCGCCACGCGCTACACGATGGAACACGGCTTCTATGCCGAGCGCATGGCTGAAAACGGCGTCTCCATCTTGGTCCCCGGTTCCGAGGATCGCACCGTCACGCACGATATCATATTCAACGAACTCTGCGCCGGCATCATCAAGGACGAGTCACGTCGGAAGCTGAACGCCATCATCGAACGCGCCAAGGCCGAAGGCGCCGACAGCGTTATTCTCGGCTGCACCGAGATCTGCCTCATCCTCGATCCGAAGGCGCTGATCCTGCCGGGCTTCGATACGACGACGATCCATGCGGAAGCGGCTGTGGATTTTGCTCTCGCGAATGAAAAAGCTCGCAGCAGCTGCGCGGCCTGAGTCCAATCAATTTACTTGACTGAGTCCAATAAATAGCCAACATCGTCTCCTGTATCTGAGGAGACGATGCCATGAGTCCTGCTGCCGAATTCGCGACCATCGATGCCGTTCGCGACTTCAACCGTTTCTATACGAATTTTCTCGGCGTCCTGAACAAGGCCTATCTCGACAGCCCCTATACGCTTACGGATGTGCGCGTGCTATTCGAAGTCGGCTTCCGCGGCGGCGTCGCCGCCTCGGCGCTGACGCGCGATCTCCATCTCGACCCCGCCTATCTCAGCCGTATCGTCAAGCGCTTCCGCGAGGATGGGCTGGTCGAGACGACGCCCGATCCGACCGATGCGCGCAGCCAGGTCATAAAGGTCACCGATAAGGGACAGGCGCAATTCGAGGAATTCGTCCGCCGCTCACGCGCGCAGATCGCCGGATATTTCGAAAAGCTCGCGATCGGAGAACCAGAGCGTATCGTGGCGGCAATGCGGACGATCCAGGACACGCTAGGCCCTGATCGAACCGCAGCGCCCCCCGCCATCATCCGCAACCATCGAGCGGGGGACATCGGCTGGATCGTACAAAGCCAGGCACGTTTTTACACCGAAGAATTCGGCTGGGACGACCGCTTCGAGGGATTGGTGGCCGAAGTCGCCGGCAAATTCCTGTCCAATTTCAATCCGCAGAAGGACCGATGCTGGATTGCCGAGCGAAGCGGCCTGAACGTGGGCTCCGTCATGATTACCGATGGCGGTGACGACATCGCGAAGCTTCGGCTGCTCTATGTCGACAAGACCGCACGCGGCCTCGGTCTCGGTAAGATGCTGGTCGACGAGTGCATCCGCTTCTCGCGCGATGCCGGCTACAGAACACTCTCGCTCTGGACCAATGATATCCTCGACACGGCGCGGGCGATCTACATCAAGGCGGGCTTCAGACTTGTGTCGGAGGAAAGACATCGCATGTTCGGTCCGGAATTGAACGGTCAGACTTGGGTGCTCGATCTGTAAGACATCGCTGACCGTCTGCGCGGATAGACACACTTTGGCTTCGCCCTTATCTTCGATGCTTCCCTGATTTGCATTGAGATACCAGTGATGACCGCAAGTAGCGAAATCCGGATACAGCCCATATCAGTCGATCATATCGAAGGCTTTCACAAGGCGCTTGATACGGTCGCGCGCGAGCGGGAATATCTGTCGCTGCTCGAAGCCTTTCCCTTGGAAGAAACGCGCATTTTCGTGCTTGGTATGATCGAAAAGGGCAATCCGCAATTCGTCGCCTTGGCCGATGGGAAAGTGGTCGGCTGGTGCGATATCAGCCGCCATATGTTTCCCTCTCACGCCCACGCCGGCAAACTCGGCATGGGCATCATCCCCGCCTATCGCGGCAAGGGCCTAGGTCGTCGCTTGATCGAAGCAACGCTGCGCGCCGCGCGTGACGCGGAAATAGAACGCATCGAACTCAGCGTCCATGCGGACAATGACAGAGCCATCGCGCTCTACGAAAAAGTCGGCTTCGTCCGCGAGGGTCTCGCACGCAATTCCGTCCGCATAGACGGACGTTATAAAGACGCGATCCATATGGCGTTTTTCCACGAATAACGAAACCAGCCGCCGCCATTCTCGCAATGTCTTGCTGCGGCGCAAAATTCGCTTGATTTGGAAACGATCATTTCCTAAAAGAGTGGCATGACGATAGACACTCTCGATACCGCACCGAAGCTTCGTGGACGCCCGCGTGAATTCGACATGGATTCCGCGCTCGATGAAGCACTGCGCGTCTTTTCCGAGCGCGGCTATTATGCAGCCTCGATCAGCGAATTGACCGAAGCCATGGGGCTGACCGCAGGCAGCGTCTACAAGGCTTTCGGCGACAAGCGCGGCGTCTTCCTGGCCGCATTCAACAGGTATCGCCAAGTCCGTCAGCAGCTGATCGACGACGCGCTTGCCAAGGCGCCGAATGCTCATGAAAAGCTGCGGACTTTGGTGAGGTTCTTCGCGGAGGCCTCGTGCGGCGAGATCGGTCGCCGCGGCTGCCTCGTGGTTGGAAGCGCGACAGAGCTCGCCCTTTTCGACGAAGAAGTCGCCGGTCGTGTCGGCGTCGCCTTCGATTTCGACGAAAGGCGCATCCTCAATCTGATCCGCCTCGGACATGAGGATGGCTCCATACCGAAGCATGTCGATCCCGAAAGTACCGCTTGCGCTCTGCTTGCCCTGACCAAGGGTATGCGCGTGATTGGCAAGACCGGCCGCAAGGCCGAACATATGCTCGCCGTCGCCGAAACGGCCATGAAACTGCTGAACTGATTTCCATCGAAATTTCGGGGAACACGCTTCCCTGCCCACATCGAGGACGAAACATGCCCGCAACTGCCGCTGCCCGACGGGAGAGCACGCCGCTCCCCGAAAAGACCATTTCGCCGCTTCTCACATTCATGTTCGCCGCCGCCTGTGGGTTGGTAGCCGCCAATCTCTATTATGGTCAGCCGCTCGCCGGTCCCATCAGCCAGTCGCTCGGCTTCAGCCCGGCGGCGACCGGCCTTATCGTCACCCTGACGCAGATCGGCTACGGCCTCGGCTTGTTGCTGATCGTCCCACTCGGCGACCTTCTTGAGAACCGGAAACTGGTACTGACGCTGGTAGCGCTATCTGCTATCGCGCTCATAGGCGCAGCTTTTGCCTCCTCGCCGTCGCTGTTCCTGCTCGCCTCGCTCTGCATCGGCCTGGCTTCCGTCGCGGTGCAGGTCCTTGTCCCCTTTGCTGCCCACATGGCGCCGGACGCCAGCCGCGGCGCTGTCGTCGGCAATGTCATGAGTGGCCTGCTCGTCGGCATCATGCTCGCCCGCCCGGCTGCGAGCTTCCTGTCCGAGCTTTTATCCTGGCACGCCGTTTATATCATCTCGGCCGGCGTCATGGTCGGCCTGATCGCCATCCTGCGCCTTGTTCTGCCGACCCGCGTGCCCCATACGAGGCTGCATTATGGGCAGCTGCTGTCCTCCATGGGCCACCTCGCGCTTCGCACACCGGTCCTCCAGCGTCGGGCGCTGTACCAGGCCTGCATGTTCGGCGCCTTCAGCCTGTTCTGGACGACGACACCACTCTTGCTGGCGAGCCCGGCCTTCGGTCTGACGCAAAATGGTATCGCCCTTTTCGCGCTTGCCGGCGCGGCGGGGGCAGTCGCCTCGCCGATTGCCGGGCGTGTTGCCGATCGCGGCTGGACAAAGCTTGCCACCGCCTTCGCTCTGACGATCGCCATCGTCGCCTTCCTGATCGGCCATTTTTCCGGCAGCGGCTCGTTGCTGGCACTCATCACCTTGACGCTGTCAGGGATCATGCTGGACTTCGGCGTTCAGACGAACCTCGTGCTCGGCCAACGCGCCATCTTCGCGCTCAGCGCCGAACATCGCAGCCGCCTTAACGGCCTCTACATGGCGACCTTCTTCGCCGGGGGCGCCCTCGGTTCGGCGCTTGGCGGCTGGGCCTATGCGACCGGCGGCTGGAACCTAGCCTCCTGGATCGGCGTCGCCTTCCCGGTCATTGCGCTGCTTGCCTTCCTGACCGAGAGCAATTCCAGGAAAAGTGCGTAGCGGTTTTCCGTCCGGAATTGCTTGGAAATAAAGGGGTAGAGCCTTTCCGCTATTCGGAGAAAAGCGGAAAGGCTCGAGCGAGAGAAATGATTACGATGGCTGCGGTAGAGCCAGCCGCAGCCAGTCACATTCCCGCAAGCCGGCTCCGTGGAACGGATCGACCAGCGTACCGGAAACAATGCCCGCCAGGATCTGAGGCGCGGGAGGCACCTTGGCGATGGTGGCAACCAGCCGGTCTCGGATCCAGGCCAACGCTGCAGAGTCCGATTGATAGAAAGGCGTGAAGGCGGCAGACAGCAGTTGGAACAGCCGCACATGCGTCCGCCGTGCCTTGGCATAGGCAGCAAGAGCGGCTTCGATCGTTTCATGTCCTGCCAGAGCATGCGCCAGAGCCGCGACATCGAGCAGCGCCATATTGGCACCCTGCCCCAGCTGCGGGCTGGTGGAATGGGCCGCATCGCCGACGAAGACAGTCCGTCCGCTATAGGGCGTCATCACAGTGCGGTGGGCATAGCGCGCCAGGGTCAGTTGGTCCCAATCGATGATCTGCTCCAGTAAGGGCTCGCATTCCGGCCAGTAGCCGCGGATCGTCTGCTTCCATCGCTCAAGCCCACGCTTGCGCACCTCATCGGCGTCAGCGACTTTCAAGCTCCAGAACAGAGCCGCCTGCTTCGGCAAATCGGGCCTTCTGCTGCCGATCGGCAAAACGCCGATCATCACGCTGGCCCTGTCATAACGCTGCGTCAGCGCCGCTTGGTCCACCAACCCTTCGGGGCAACCGAGCGTCGCCCAGAAAGCGCCGTAAACGAGATTGCGGGCACGCGGCACGACAGGCGAGGCTGCGACCAGTTCCGAACGCGCACCACTGGCGTCGATGACGAGATCATAGGGTCCCAGCCGCTCACCGCCTTCGACGGAGAGATAGCTTTCACCGCCCTCCTCCATCACACCGATAACACGCTGTCCCGTATAGATCGGATGTCGCCGCGCAGAGACTTCATCGTAAAGCGTATCGAACAGCGCCGCACGATGAACGCCAAGCCCGTAGCGCCCACCCGGCAGCGCGTTGTAGCGCACATCGAGGACGATGCGGCCGCGAGTGGTCTCCGTGCCGAACAATCGATCGATGCGATTGCCGGCCGCATGGATCGCCGGACCAAGCCCAAGCGACTCAAGCACGGTCAACCCGGTCGGCTGCAGCATCAGCGCCGAACCGACGGGAGCCGGGCTATCGAACCGTTCGATAATGTCTGTCGTATGACCGGCGCGAGTGAGAAAGAGGGAGGCGGCAAGACCGGCAGGTCCGGCGCCGACGATAGCAATCTTCAAAGGCTTCACGATGGGCGGCTCAGTCCGGCGATTGATCGAAACGGGCGCGGGCGGCCTTGACGGCCTCGTGATTGGCTTCTGCCCAATTCAGGAGATGAGCCAGCGGCTCGTACAGCGAATGGCCGAGTTCTGTCATCCGATATTCGACGCTCGGCGGCTTGGTGGGAAAAACCTCGCGGTCGATATAGCCGTCGCGCTGGAGATCGCGCAGCGTTTGCGTCAGCATTCTTTGGGAGATGTCGGGCACTAAGCGGCGCAACTCGCCGAAACGATACGGCCGCTTGGCCAGTGTTTCCAGCAGCAGCACCGACCATTTTCCGCCGATCTGCGAGATCAGATCCCGCACGGGGCAATTGCTGAAATCGAGATTGCTGAGATCGAAATCACGTAAAGGCGGATCTATGCTCTCACGCAGATTGACGACGGCGCCGGCTGCCATGCGGGTTCCCTTTTGGTAACTTGGAGCCGAAAAACTGCCTCCTTTACACCATGAAGTCAATTCCTATTCTAGTGCTAGTCTCTTTTTGAGAGCGACAAACCGCTGCGAATGTGCGGCGGTCCAACAAGGGAAAACATATGAGCAGCACTCTTCTCGTCACCGGCGCCGCCGGTAAGCTTGGCCAGCGCGTCATTCATCACCTGCTGGAGACATACAAGGTCGCTCCCGGCCGCATCATCGCCGCAACGCGCAGCCCCGAAAAGCTTGCCGATCTCGCCGCCAAGGGCGTCATCACCCGCAAGGCCGACTTCGATGATGCCGCTGGTTTGCCTGCTGCTTTTGCCGGTATCGACCGGCTGCTGATCATCAGTACTGATGCGCTCGCCGTCCCCGGCCTGCGCCTGAAGCAGCACACGGCTGCCGTCGAAGCCGCGAAGAAGGCGGGCGTGAAGCATGTTCTCTATACCTCAATGCCAGCCCCGGACGGTTCCCTCGTCACCTTCGCACCTGACCACCTCGGCACTGAAAACGCCATCAAGGCAAGCGGCATCGGCTACACGATCCTGCGCGACGCCTGGTACTTCGACAACTACCTGATGGGCCTGCCGCACAGCCTCGAAACCGGCAAATGGTATACAGCAACCGGCGGCGGCCGTATCAGCAACATCAGCCGCGAAGATTGCGCACTCGCCATCGCCGCCGCCCTGGCTTCCGACAACACAGAAAGCGCCACCTATACGCTGACGGGCTCGACCGCCGTCACCATTGAGGACGTCGCAAGCGTCGTCAGCCGGATCAGCGGCCGTCCGCTTGAGGTTGTGCAAGTCAATGACGAACAGTTCGCTGCCGGTCTCGCCGGCGCCGGCCTGCCGAAATTCGTCGTCGACATGCTCGTCTCTGCCGATGCCAACACCCGCGCCGGCAAATTCGACATCCTCACCAACGACTTCAACAAGCTCACAGGCAAGGAGCCGCAGACGCTGCGCAGCTTCTTCGAGGAACATAAGGCAGCGTTGGCTGGCTGAGTTTTGGAAGAGGTCAGGTGAGGCTTCGTTTGCCTCACCCTTGCGCATGGCCCCTCACCCCAGCCCTCTCCCCGCAAGCGGCAGGGCTATCGCATATGGAGGCGGACGAGCACCATAAGCTCCTTCTCCCCTTGGGGAGAAGGTGGCCCGAAGGGTCGGATGAGGGGGTTATCGATTTGAATTCATGGATTTTGGTGGTCTTGGCAGGCACCCCCTCATCCGCCTGGCGGCACCTTCTCCCCGCTGGGGAGAAGGGGACAGCGGCGATCTCCGCTCATATGCGATACCCCTGCTGCAAGCGGGGCGAGGGAGTTTTGGTGCTTCGCGCGCAAGCTCTAATCGAGTGATGCCGCCGCCATTTTGCGCTGTCGTCCCTTCTCCCCGCAAGCGAGGAGAAGGCTAGGATGAGGGGCCACGCCAGAAGGCGCGGCAACAACAAACTTGCCTGACCAGCCCAAAGCCATCCCCATCAAACCACCTGACCGCAAGCCCGGCGAAAACGCCGCACTGTTTCGGCCATGCCATATTCCAGCGCGTCGGCAGTCAGCCCATGACCAATCGAAGTCTCCGCAAGCTTAGGAATGCGCTTCAACAGCGCCGGCAGATTGGCGACTGTCAGGTCGTGACCGGCATTGACGTCGAGGCCATTGGCGAAGGCGGCATCGGCGGTCTTGCCCAGCGCTTCGAGGATGATGGCGGCCTTCTGCGGATCGTCGTAGCAGCCGCCGTAAGGGCCGGTATAAAGCTCGATACGATCCGCACCGACTTCCCTGGCGATCTTCACCGCCTCGGCATCGCCGTCGCCATCGGCAAACAGGGACACGCGGCAGCCGATCGTCTTGTATTTGGCGACGACGTCGACCAGCAGCTCGCGGTTCTTGCGAAAATCCCAGCCATGGTCCGATGTCGCCTGCGCGGGGTCGTCGGGCACGAGCGTCACCTGCTCGGGCTCCGCCGAAGCACAGAGATCGAAGAATTCGTCGCTCGGATAGCCCTCGATATTGAATTCCGCTTCCGGAAACTCGTCATCGATCAGCGCGCGGATATCGGGCAGGTCGGAAAAGCGGACATGCCGCTGATCGGGACGCGGATGAACGGTCAGACCGCTGGCGCCGGCGGCAAGCGCGATACGGCCCAAACCTGTGACGCTCGGCCAGGGAAGATCACGCCGGTTGCGCAGCATCGCGATGGCGTTGAGGTTCACGGAAAGCTTGGCGGGCATGATCGAAATCCCTGATTTTCAAAGCGGATGGCAGTGTCGTTTTATGCCATTATGCGCAGCAAAACCAACGAGATTCCGACATCAATCCATGCAAAACTTTGATGGAGAAGATCGAACCAAGTCACCGGGGCGCGACATCACTGAGCCAAGACTCAGGATGTCCTGTTAACGGACAATCGTCAGCGTCTCGGCGGCACGGGTGATCGCCGTGTAGAGCCAACGCTCCCGCGTATCGCGAAATGCCCAGCTCTCATCGAACAGCACGACATTGTTCCACTGCGAACCCTGGGCCTTATGTACGGTCAGCGCATAGCCGTAATCGAATTCGTCGTAGCGTTTGCGCGTCGACCACGGAATCTCGCCCTCGACATCCTCGAAGGCCTGCTTCAAGAGCTTGATCTTCGCTGCCCCGCGATCCATGTCGTCATCTTCCGGACGCACCAGCAGATTGATGCCCGGCTTCGTCGTTTCCCTGGAAGAGGTCATCACCTGCCAGAGCGAGCCGTTGAGCAGCCCCTTGGCGGGGTCGTTGCGCAGGCAGACCAGCTTGTCGCCGGATTGCGGATAATCGGCTGTAAAACCCTTGAGCTCACGCAGACGCTGATTGTAGCGCCGGCGCGTCCTGTTGGTGCCGACGAGCACCTGATCGGCCTCCAGCACCAGCGGCTGCGTGACCTCGTTCTTCGAGATCACCTGTGCGGTGCCATAGTCGCCATGCATGATTTCCTTGCCCTCACGCACCTGCATGGCGAGCTGGATGATCGGATTGTCGCGTGCCTGGCGGTGAATGTCCGTCAGAAGATAATCCGGTTCCTCATTCGTGAAGAAACCGCCGCCGGAAACGGGCGGGAGCTGGCCGGGATCGCCGAGCACCAGAATGGGCGTGCCGAAGCTCATCAAATCCTTGCCGAGCGCTTCGTCCACCATCGAGCATTCGTCGACGATGATCAGCGCGGCCTTGGCAACCGGGCTCTGACGGTTGATCGTGAACATCGGGGCAATCGATGTCTTGCCTGTCTCTTCGTCCTCAACAGCTTCCTCGCCGCGCGGCCGGTAGATCAGCGAATGGATGGTCTTGGCATTCGAGGCGCCGCGTGAGCGCAGCACCTGCGCCGCCTTGCCGGTAAAGGCAGCGAACAGCACTTCGCCATCCACATGCTCGGCGAAATGCCGCGCAAGCGTCGTCTTGCCCGTGCCGGCATAGCCGAACAGACGGAACAACGGCGAGCGCCCCTCTTTCAGCCAGTTTGCGACGGCCTTGAGCGCTTCATCTTGTTGCGGCGCGAATTGCATGGTTCGACTTGGCAGGATTCGGTTGATGGAAGCAAGCGGTAAAAAGCCGTCGCCGCCACCACGCGCTTATGTCGTGTATTGAGGATCGTTTTCAAGCACAATCGGCTTACCATGCGGCGTGGCCTCCGCCGCACGCTGCCAGCTTTGTTGCAGGGCCAAGATCGCGTTGGCATCCGCGATACCCTTTGACACCAGCAAGCCGGACAGAGCCGCCACCCAGCAATCGAAATAATCGCTGCCATCAGGCGCCCGGCCCGGCTTATGCAATTCTGCCGACAACTGCTCAGCCCATTCGCTCCAGGCAAACAGGCCCTTCTCGTGCAGGTGAACGGTCATGGCGAAAGCCTCTGCCGCCCAAGGTTCCGGAAAGACCGGCTCGCCATCGACAGACTTCGGCAGTCCGGGCGATTGCGCCAGAGGCGACGTCACCTCACACGCGCTCAAGATAGCTCTCCCAAGCGTCGATCGAAACGGTCAACGAGGGATCGGCGCCCTCGCCCCAGATCTCGGCACCGTCGAAGACGACCGTATAGACCCATTGCGGATTTTCGCCGCGGCCATGGGCATTGTCGTCGGGGAAGACGAAGGAGCCCTGCACCGCTTCGATGACACCCGTCTTTGCGCGGGCATAGCGCGGTAATCTTGTGTGGCCGGTCGGGTTGAAGTTCTTCGTGCGAACATGATCGCCGACAGCGAAAAGCGGTGCAGTATCGACTGGTCGATCGCAGGGACCGCCCTTGGCCAGCACACCGTCGACCATGTCAGCCGTCAGAACCCGCTTCGGCACCCTGCCCTCTTCGAGCGAGTGACCGCTGCGCAACTCCTCGGCCGTCGCAAAACCATGCCGCTCCAGGAGCATATCGACGGCACGAGTCCAGATCTCATAATAGCTGGCGCCGAGATAGCTCGCCGGCGGAATGTTTTCGCGCGCATGCCGGCTTTCGTCGATGGTCCATGCACCGAAGGCGCCGCAGGAAAGCGTGATGCCGAGCGCCCGCTTTTCCCATTCGGCATGGAAATAGGGTTCGTTCGGCTCCGGCGCGACCGGGCCGAACCCCATCTGACCGCCGAGATCGTGTGGACCATTCATAGCGTTGCCTCCGGCGCCTTGGCGAGCGCGGTTCCGATCATGGCGTCGCGGCTGACGAGATCCGCAAGCGCCGCCTCGTCCATGCCTTCGGAACCGGCCGGCCGCTCGGGGATTACCAGGTAGCGAAGTTCGGCCGTCGAATCCCAGACGCGGATCTTCGTCTCCTGCGGCAATGTCAGGCCGAATTCGGCGAGCACGCCACGCGGATCGATCACCGCGCGGGAGCGATAGGCCGGCGCCTTATACCAGACCGGCGGCAGCCCGAGTACGGCCCACGGATAGCAGGAGCAAAGCGTGCAGACGATCAGGTTATGCGTTTCCGGCGTATTGAACACCGCACGCATATGCTCGCCCTGCCGGCCTGTAAAACCGAGGCTCGCAATCGCCGCCGTCGCGTCACGCCGCAGCCAATCGGCAAAGTCGGGATCGCTCCAGGCTTTCGCCACCACCTGCGCCCCATTGCGCGGCCCGACCTTCGTCTCGTAGGTCTCGACGATGCGGTCAATCGCCGCCGGGTCGATCAGCCCCTTTTCCGTCAGCAGCGTCTCCAGCGCCTTCACGCGCGCCTGCATATCCGAATAGTGGTTGTCGTGGTGATGGTGATGATGACCGTCGTCATCATGCGGGTGATCGCGGGACATGGCCGTCTCCTGTCTCTTTGCACCTACTTTAACATCGGCCAGAGACTGAGCACCAGCAGAACGGCCATGGTTATATTGAACCATTTCAGCCTGATGGGATCGGAGAGCCAATCGCGCAGGACGGAGCCGAAGCCGGCCCAGGTCGATACGCTCGGGACGTTCACAGCGGCAAATGCGAATCCGACGACAAGGACCGTGAAGAGATAGAGCTGTTCGTTGGTGTAAGTGGCCATGGCGGTGACTGCCATCACCCACGCCTTGGGATTGACCCATTGGAACGCAGCAGCGCTGATGAAACTCATCGGCTTCGCATCGCTTTCCGCCTCGCTCAGGCTGCGCGAGGTGCCGATCTTCCAGGCAATCCAGACGAGATAGGCCCCGCCGGCAAATTTCAGCGCGGTGTAAAGCACAGGCACCGTGTGCAGAAGCGCACCCAACCCCAATCCCACTGCAATCAGCAGCACAAAAAAGCCGACACCGATGCCGAGCATGTGTGGAATGGTGCGCCGGAAACCGAAGTTCACACCGGAGGTAAACAACATCATGTTGTTCGGTCCGGGCGTGATCGAGGTCGTGAATGCAAAAAGTAGAAGAGCCAGAAATGTATCCAGCGCCATGATGCCTCCCAGGACACCGTATCGTGACAAGGCGGCATCCAAAATTCTTCTTCGCGCGCGCAAAAAATGCGACGGCGCATGACGGTGCGACATTAGTTCGCCGGCCATACGAAAGCCATAGGATGATTGTCACCGTGACATGACGGATGCCGATTGAAATCCGGTCGAATGCACCTATGCTTCGGTTTTCTGTAGCGAGGAAAAACCATGCGCGAGCCCATTCCAACCGTCGCCCTTCCCTCCGGCATCCAGGTTCCGGCGCTTGGCCAGGGCACCTGGAACATGGGCGAGAATGCAGCAACCGCCAGGGATGAGATCGCCAGCCTGAAAACCGGCCTCGATCTCGGCATGACGCTGATCGACACGGCTGAGATGTACGCAGACGGCGGCTCGGAGGAGATCGTCGGCAAGGCGATTGAGGGCCGCCGCGACGAGGTTTTCCTCGTCAGCAAGGTCTATCCCGCCAATGCGAGCCGCAAGGGCGCGGTTGCAGCCTGCGAACGCAGCCTGAAGCGCCTGAATACCGATCGCATCGATCTCTATCTGCTGCATTGGCGCGGTAACTATCCGCTGGAAGAAACAGTGGAAGCCTTCGAAGGCCTCAAGGCGGCGGGCAAGATCGAGGCTTGGGGTGTGTCGAATTTCGATGTCGCGGATATGGACGAGCTGCTTTCCGTGCCGAACGGCGGCAATGTCGCCGCCAACCAGGTGCTCTACAATCTCTCCCGGCGCGGCATCGAATACGACCTCTTGCCCTGGTGCCAGGAGCGCAGCATTCCGATCATGGCCTATTCTCCGATCGAGCAAGGCCGCCTGCTCCACCATCCCGAGCTGATCCGCGTCGCCAAGACCTATCAGGCGACACCGGCGCAGGTCGCGCTTGCCTTTCTGCTGGAACGCGACGGCGTGATAGCAATCCCGAAGTCCTCGAACCCTCAGCGCATCGAGGAAAACCGTGATTCTGTCGATATTGATATCACCGACGAGGATTGGGCCGTGCTCGACGCCGCCTTCCCGCCGCCGTCGCGAAAGAAGTCATTGGACATGCTGTAGGTTCAGGCAGCCGCCTTCTGCTGCGCGACGATCAGCTCGATCGCCCGAAAGACATCGATCTCTCGCCAGTCGGCCGGATCGCGGTAGGTCGGATAAAGTGAAAATGCGGCAGCGGCGATCTGATCGACGGTCCTTCGCTTCGTTCGACGCCCGGCAAGCACTGCCTTGGTGTAAACGCCGAAATGATCCTCGGTCACTCCCCAACCCGCATAAAAGGGTGCGGCATAGCAGCGAACCGGAATGCCGCGCAGAAGCGCATCAAAGCCAAACTGGCTGGAAACAGTCCATACTTCATCGACGACTTCGAGGATCGAGGCTACCGACACCTCGTCGCCCACTCGGATTGCATCGCTGTTCGAAGCGTCATCCGTAAGATACCCCTTACGAAGACCGGCCATGACATCCGGATGAGTACGAATGAGGCATTGCGCATCGGTTGCCAGCGCATCGGCAAGCATCTTCTCGAAGGAGACTTTTGAGCCGAGCGCCCGACCGACGGAAACGTCGCCAACGACCTGATCGACCAGCAGAATGCGCCGCTTGATCGTCCGCTCAACGCTGGGCGATCGATGAGGGAGATGATTATACTTCGAGAGCTTGTTCAGAACGATCTGCTCGCGGATGGTGCGGCCAAGCTCTTCAGCCTCTTCCGCTCCCTCAATCAGCCGCTCAAGCCGCGAGGACCTGCTTACATCGACGGGCAGACCGAGATCGTCGATAACGATGGACAGCGGAATGGCGCCGGACTTGCCAAGCCCCATCGACCGCAGGAAGCCGTCCTCGAGGTGCCAGTGGCGCAATCCGCGAAACCGCGCAATCCCGTCCGCCACCTTGGCCGGCGCACGGCCGCCCCAGGACAGGACGCCGCCAATTCCAGGAGAAAGGATCGAGGCCAGTTTCTGCGAACGGAAATAATGGCCGAGCCAGGGGAAATCACTTCGTACGAAAGGCGCCGCACCGAGGCGCATGTCAGCGGGCGGATGCCACGGCTTGTCGCCGATCTCAGCCATTGTTGCCGCGTTTCCTCTTCTCCCCTCGGGGAGAAGGTGCCGTCAGGCGGATGAGGGGGTGCCTGCCAGGAGTGCGAAAACCCGCGAATTCAAATCGGAAAGCCCCCCTCATCCGACCCTTCGGGCCACCTTCTCCCCGAAGGGAGAAGGAATTTGCAGCGCCGATTTGCCTCATATGCGAGTACCCCCTCAACACTGCAGGCTCTTACATTCCCTGCGAGCCGCGGTTCATCGCAGCGATGCCGGTGCGGCAGACTTCGATAAGGCCGAGTGGCTTGACGATGGCGATGAACTGATCGATTTTCGAGGACTTGCCGGTGATCTCGAAAATGAAGTGCTCGACGGTCGCATCCACGACCTTGGCGTGGAAGGCGTCGGCCAGCCGCAGCGTCTCGGCACGAGTCTCGCCGCTTCCGGTCACCTTCAGCAGCGCCACTTCGCGCTCGATCGGCCGCTCCTGGCCGAGTTCGCGGGCGCGCACCGTCAGATCGACGACGCGGTGAACGGGAACGATGCGCTCAAGCTGCGCCTTGATCTGCTCCAGCACCTGCGGCGTGCCGCGCGTCACGATGGTGATACGCGACAGATGCGCCTGATGTTCCGTCTCGGAAACCGTGAGGCTCTCGATGTTGTAGCCTCGGCCGGAAAAGAGGCCGATGACGCGGGCGAGAACGCCCGGCTCGTTATCGACGAGCACCGAAAGCGTATGGCTCTCGGCCGCCGCGGTTTCCGGCGAGATGAAATAGGCGGAGCCCGTGGGTTGAAGGTGTGCGTTCATAATCCTTGTTCCGTTTCCTCGGTTCTTGTTCGGTATGCCAGCGAGATCCGTTGGGGCGCGGCTCCTGCTGCGCCCCAGCTATCGATCAAACCAGCTGACGACCCTTGGCGTCGATGGCGTTGGCGACGGCCTCGTCGGTCGCCTCATCAGGCAGCAGCATTTCATTATGCGCCTTGCCCGAGGGGATCATCGGGAAGCAGTTGGCGAGATTGGCGACGCGGCAATCGAAGATGACCGGCTTCTTGACGTCGATCATCTCCTGAATGGAGGCATCGAGATCACCCGGCTTTTCGCAACGCAGGCCGACAGCGCCATAGGCTTCCGCCAGCTTGACGAAATCGGGCATCGCCTCCGTATAGGAATTGGAGAGACGATTGCCATGCAGCAGCTGCTGCCACTGGCGAACCATGCCCATATACTGATTGTTCAGGATGAAGATCTTGATCGGCGCATTGTGCTGGATGGCCGCCGACATTTCCTGAATGCACATCTGAATAGAGGCATCGCCGGCAATGTCGATAACAAGGCTCTCCGGATGTGCGATCTGAACGCCGAGCGCTGCCGGCAAACCATAGCCCATGGTGCCGAGGCCGCCCGAAGTCATCCAGCGGTTCGGCTGTTCGAAACCGTAGAACTGCGCCGCCCACATCTGATGCTGACCGACTTCCGTCGTGATGTAGGTATCGCGATGTTTGGTCAGCTCATAGAGACGCTGGATCGCATATTGCGGCATGATGACATCGTCGCTCGGCTTGTAGGCGAACGAGTTGCGCGCGCGCCAGCGGGCAACATCAGCCCACCAATCGCCCAAACGCTCTGCGGCAGGCTTCTGCGGCAGTGCACGCCACAGGCGAACCATATCTTCCAGAACATTGCCGACATCGCCGAGAATGCCGACATCGACGCGGACATTCTTGTTGATCGAGGACGGATCGATATCGATATGGATCTTCTTCGAATTCGGCGAAAAAGCATTCAGGCGGCCGGTAATGCGGTCGTCGAAGCGTGCACCGATGCAGACCATGACGTCGCAATCATGCATCGCCATGTTGGCTTCGTAGGAACCGTGCATGCCGAGCATGCCGAGCCAGTTCTTGCCGGAAGCCGGGTAAGCGCCGAGGCCCATCAGCGTCGAGGTGATCGGGAAATCGGTCAGCTCGACCAGCTCGCGCAGCAGCTTGCAGGCTTCCGGACCGGAATTGACGACGCCGCCACCGGAATAGATGACCGGACGACGGGCATTTTTCATCAGCTCGATCGCCTGCGTGATCTTGTTGAGATCGCCCTGCATCTTCGGCTGATAACTCTTCTGGACGTGATGCGCTTCCGGCGGCGTGTAGGTGCCGGTCGCGAATTGGATGTCCTTCGGAATGTCGACGACGACGGGACCCGGACGACCCGACTGGGCGATGCGGAAGGCTTCATGAATGACCGCTGCCAGCTCATTGACGTCCTTGACCAGCCAGTTGTGCTTGGTGCAAGGCCGCGTGATGCCGACCGTATCGCATTCCTGGAAGGCGTCAGAGCCGATCAGCGTGGTCGGGACCTGACCGCTGAGACAAACAAGCGGGATCGAATCCATCAACGCGTCCTGCAGCGGCGTGACCGCGTTCGTCGCGCCGGGACCGGAGGTAACCAGCATGACGCCGACCTTGCCGGTGGAGCGGGCATAACCTTCGGCCGCATGGCCGGCGCCCTGCTCGTGGCGGACGAGAATGTGCTTGATATCGTCCTGCTGGAAGATCTCGTCATAGATCGGAAGCACAGCGCCGCCCGGATAACCGAAGATGTGTTCGACGCCGTTGTCCCTGAGCGCCCGCAGCACGATCTCCGCGCCTGTCATTCGATTGCCGCTCGCCTGATTATCTGTGCCGGTCATACGTTTGTTCCGCTGTCTGCTGGAGGTTTGGAAAAATGAAATCTCGATTTCGGGCATAAAAAAAGGCCCCTTCGGGAGCCTGTCATCTAGCGCATGGGTGGCTGTCGCCGGATGGTTACACCATCCTGCCCATGCGCCTTCCCACCACGATAAGAACGATCGAGTTTTTCATGGGCCGAAGTGATAGACAGAAAATTTCGAAGCGTCAACGCGTGAAGCAATAAAAAATCGCGACCGCATCATAACCCTATAAAAAGCATGGGTGACAGACAGGGTTTTGTTAAGCCCACGTCTCTATGCTCCGGCATCTATTAGTTGGGGTAACTATTTGCTGAATAAAGACCTGCAGACATCAGGCAACGCTGGAGATTTTGATCGCCGCGACAAGCTGAAGCCGGGAAATCGCTTCCTTGGTCGCGTTGTCGCGTGCAACGGTTCCAGAGCGACGATCGCCGCCGTGGCCGAGGCCGGCGGCACGGACCTGACCGAACTCTGGTCGGTCGGCCGACTGATCTCCATCAGCGTCGGGAAGAACCGCGTCGCAGCCCTCGTCTATTCGATGAATACGCAAAGCGTCGGCTGGGGCGAAGGGCAGGACAATCTCTTCCGCATCGAGGTGGAACTGCTCGGCGAAGTCCGTGTCGGACCGGACGGCCGCGAGGAGTTTTCGAGCGGCATATCGGCCTATCCCTATCTCGGAGCGATCGCGCACCGCATCCGTGCGGCCGACCTTATGCGCATTTTCGATGCCGGCAAGGGCAGCAGCTGCGTCATCGGCAAGCTGACGCAAGACGAAAGCATCGATGCTGCCATCCATATTCCCTCAATGCTGTCGAAACATTTCGCGGTCGTCGGCTCCACAGGCGTCGGCAAATCCACTGCGGTCTCGCTGCTGCTGCACAAGGCGATCGCAGCCGATCCGAAACTGCGCGTGCTGATCCTCGATCCGCACAACGAATTCGCCGCCGCCTTTCCAAGGCACGCCGTCGTCATCGACACCGATACCCTAGACCTGCCCTTCTGGCTGATGCGGCTGGAGGAGTTCAGCGAAGTCGTTTTCCGCGGCCGTCCTGCAGTGCCGGAAGAGCTCGATGCGCTGCGTGACCTTATCCCCGAAGCGAGACGCGCCTTTCGCGGCAGCGATTCCACTCTGATGCGACGCCAGACGGAAAAGGCCTCGGTGACAGCGGACACGCCGGTTCCCTACCGCATGGCCGATCTGCTAGCATTAATAGACGAGCGCATTGGCCGCCTCGAAGGCCGTCAGGAAAAGCCCCATCTGCGCTCCCTAAAGATGCGCATCATCTCGGCGATCAACGATCCCCGTTATCACTTCATGTTCTCCAACAACACGATCACCGATACGATCATGGAGACCATCGCCAAGATCTTCCGCATTCCCGGTGACGGCAAGCCGATCTGCACCTTCCAGCTCGCCGGCATCCCTTCGGAAGTCATCAATTCTGTCGCTTCTGTACTTTGCCGCATGGCCTTCGAACTGGCGCTCTGGAGCGACGGCGCAATCCACATGCTCGTCGTCTGCGAGGAAGCCCACCGCTATATTCCCGCCGACCCAACGCTCGGCTTCTTCCCGACACGACAAGCCATTGCCCGCATCGCCAAGGAAGGCCGCAAATACGGCGTATCGCTTGGCATCATCACGCAGCGACCGGGCGAACTGGATCAGACGATCCTGTCGCAGTGCTCGACACTCTTTGCCATGCGCCTTGCCAATGATCGTGACCAGGAAATCATCCGTTCGGCCATCCCGAACTCCTCGATCTCGACGACAAGCTTCCTGTCGTCGATTGGCAATGGCGAAGCCATCGCCTTCGGCGAGGCCATCGCAGTACCGATGCGGATGCGCTTTTCCCAGGTCGAACGGCATTTGCTGCCAAAAGCCAGCGGCAGCGTCGCGAAAACCAGTGAGGATTCGCCGGATACGGTCGATTTGCGCACGATCATCGGCCGCATGCGCTCGATTACAGGTCCCGATATCAGTCCTCTGCAGCAGAGCTACAATGCTGTGCCCATGACGGATATCAAGGATGATTTCGACGAAGTGGCAGTCGAGCAGCCAATACGGCCCCACGCGGAATCGAGCCAGCAACCGATCGAACCTTATCGTCCGGACATGCTGCCACGCACCGCCGCACCGCAACCCGCGGCCGCCTCGCAAACATCGATCGACAGCAAACTTGCCGAACTGCGCCGCGAATTCCGCAGCGATGAAGGAGGCACGCGCTCGGTGTCGCCGAGAGAAGCCGCGCCATCCCTGCGGCGGGAATCCGGCCTGTCCTTGCGGGACAGCATTCTGAAAAAGCCACTCAGCAGCCTTTACGACAAAGACTGACTCCCGAACTACGGGCTCAAACGTTCCCATCTCTCGTCCATTTGATTGCGGAACCAGGTCATCTGCCGCTTGGCATATTGCCGCGTCGCCGCAGATCCGGTTTCGATGACCTCGGCACGTGTCATCTCCCCCTTCAGCATCCCGGCAATCTGCGCGACCCCGATCGCCTTCATGACGGGCATTTCCGGTGGAAGATCCAATGCCAACAGAGCCTTCACCTCCTCTTCCGCTCCCATCGCCAGCATTTTCTCGAAACGGCTGTTGATGCGTTCGTGCAGAATAGCGCGCTCAGGCAGAACCACGATTTTCCGCGCGCGGTCGGGATCGATGACCAATGGTCCGGTCTTCCCCTGAAAAGCGGCGATGGACCGGCCCGTCGCTTCGATCACCTCCAGGGCGCGAACGATACGCTGCCCGTCCTGCGAGTTCAGCGTTTCGGCAACGGCGGCGTCGCGCTCCGCAAGCTCACGATACAGCGCTTCCGCCCCTTCCGCCACCAGCCGGCTGCGGAGGCGATTTCGTATACCAAGCGGAATTTCCGGCATGTCGGACAGTCCGCCCGTCAGCGCCTTGAAATAAAGACCCGTACCACCGACGAAGACAGGCATTCTGCCCTCGACGCGCAGGCGCTCGACCAAAGCGTCTGCCTCGCGCAGCCAGACGCCAGTCGAATACGCCTGTCCCGCCGGGACGTGGCCGTAAAGATGGTGTGGAATGCCCTCCATATCGGCCTCGGAGGGCCGTGCGGTCAGCACGCGCAGGGTATCATAGACTTGCATGCTGTCGGCATTTATGACGACGCCATCATGCGAACGGGCCAATTCTACCGCCAGTGCGGACTTGCCGCTGGCGGTCGGCCCGGTTATCAGGATCGCGTCGATATTGCTTATAGGGTTTCTGCTCATGGCCTTCGTTGCCACGCTTATTGCCAATCCGTCAAACCCCGTTCTCGTTCCGGCCATCGCCGAACAGGCGGCTGATGCTGTCAAGGCATCCGGGCTCTACTGGCTGGCCGACGGCATTGCCTGCGATATCGCGCTTCGCGACGACACCGATATCGAGGCAGCAGAGGCCAATATACTGGCGGTGATCGGCAGCGAACCTATCGATCTCGTCATCCAGCAAGCCGAAACCCGCCGCAAGAAATTGCTGATTGCCGACATGGATTCTACGATGATCGGCCAGGAATGCATCGACGAGCTTGCTGCCGAAGTCGGCCTCAAGGAGAAAGTTGCCGATATCACCGCCCGCGCCATGAATGGGGAAATCGCCTTCGAGCCGGCGCTACGCGAGCGCGTTGCTCTCTTGAAGGGACTGCCGCTCTCCGTTGTCGACGATGTCATCGCCAAGCACATCACGCTGACGCCGGGCGGTCCCGAACTCATCGCCACCATGAAGGCGAAGGGTTATTACGCCGCCCTTGTTTCCGGCGGCTTCACCGTCTTCACCAGCAGGATCGGCGCCACCCTCGGCTTCGACGAGAATCGGGCAAATGTCCTGCTGGAAGAAAAGGGTATCCTGACCGGCCTCGTCGAAGAGCCCATCCTCGGTAAGCAGGCCAAGGTGGACGCGCTGAACGATATCGCCGAAAAGCTCGGTATATCCACCGATGACGCCATGGCCGTCGGCGACGGCGCCAATGACCTCGGTATGCTGCAGCTTGCCGGTTCCGGCGTCGCGCTCCATGCCAAGCCAACTGTTTCGGCGCAGGCCAGGATGCGCATCGACCACGGTGACCTGACTGCCCTGCTCTATATCCAGGGCTACCGCAAGACGGACTTCGTCAAACCATAGAGCAGCGCAAATCGCCGAGCTCGGGGACCGCAGATGATCATTACCGAAACCGAACGCCTCATCATTCGCAATTGGCGCGAAGGGGATCGCGACCTGGCCTTGGAGATCAATTCCGACGAGGCGGTCATGGAATTCTTCCCGTTTCGCCGCAATCGCGCGGAAGCGGACGCCTTCTTCGATCGCGTCCAGTCAATGATCGCGGAAACCGGACTCGGTCTTTATGTGCTGGAGCTCAAAGCCAGCGGCGAGGCAATCGGTTATTGCGGACTGGTGCGCACCGATCATCTGGAACCCTTCGTCGCGATCGGAACCGTCGAGATCGGCTGGCGGCTGGTGGCGCGGCACTGGGGCAAGGGATTGGTCAGCGAGGCGGCGCGGGCGCTTCTTGCTCACGGCTTCGAAACGCACGGCCTTGACGAGATCGTTTCCTTCGCCGTGCATAACAATGTCAGGTCGACCGCTGTCATGGAGCGGATCGGCATGCATCGCGTCGAGGGCGGCGATTTCAACCACCCCAATGTGCCCGATACCCATCCACATCTGCAGCGCCACGTCCTCTACCGACTGACGGCAGCTCAGTGGCGCTCCCGGCAATGACCCCGATCGAAACGGCTCGACTGATCCTGCGCCCCTGCGCGGAAGAGGATCGTGGGTTGTTTTATGAACTCAGCTCGGACCCAGCCGTCCTCGAATTCTTCCCCTTTGCCCGCAGCCGCGAAGATGCCGATACCATCTTTTCCATGATCCGGAACGGAACGCCGGAACGCGGCTTCGAGCTTCTCACCATGGTCTTGAGGGTTAATGGCACGGCAGCCGGATTCTGCAGCCTGTCTAGAGTGCAGCTCGAGCCGCATTTGCCCCGCGATGCAGTGGAAATCGGCTGGCGGATATCGGCGCGCCATTGGGGCAAAGGCTACGCAACCGAGGCCGGTATAGCTCTTGTGCGTCATGCTTTCACCGTCCTGGATCTCCGCGAGATCCTGTCGGTTGCCGTCCATGACAACAGCCGCGTCCTCGCGGTAATGCGCAAGATCGGCATGCATCCAGATCCGGCCTGCGATTTCGACCATCCGCAAATTCCGGAGACACATCCGCGCCTGAAGCGTCATGTGGTCTATCGCCTCAGCGCCGCCGAGTGGCGGGCGCAGCAGGCGATGCAGACCGGGAGCTGAATTCTACTCAAGCGCGACGGCGATGAAACGCAAGTCACCGTTCGGAGACGCAATCATCATCTGCGCATTGCGGCGGCCTTCCCGCTTCAGTGAAGCCACTTTCTCCGAGGCAGCGCTCGGAGTCTGGACAAATTCCTGCGCGACCTCAACGACGACGTCGCCAGGCTTCAGCCCCTTCTCCGCGGCTGCCGAGCCTGGTGCCACTTCGGTGATGACGACGCCATCGACACTGTCGGCGATGCCGAAGCTCTTGCGGTTTTCGGCAGTCAGCGTCGAGAGCTTCACTCCGAGAATATTCGAGGTCGCCTGAACTGGCGGCTGAGCCTGCGGTGATTGCTGCGGGTCGCCGCCCTGATCCTGTCCATCCATGCCGTCGTCGTCACCATCGTCTCCCTGGTCGGGATTGATGACGCCGTCACTGTTGCCCTTATCATCAGGCGCAAGCTGCGGCTTCTTGTTCTTGTCAGCGCTTGCCGCTGCCGCTTGATCGCTGTCCTCCAGTCGACCGAGCGTCACCTTGATGGTTTGCTGCTTGCCATCGCGATAGACGACGACATCGACTTCCTTACCGACGGGGCTTTCCGCAACAACACGCGGCAAATCGCGCATCTCGTCCACATCCTTGCCGTCGAACTTCAGGATGACATCGCCCGCCTTGATCGAGCCGTTATCGACAGGGCCACCCTTGATGACACCAGCCACAAGGGCTCCCTTGGCTTCTGAAAGACCGAGACTATTGGCGACATCGTCCGTGACCGGTTGGATGCGCACGCCGAGCCAGCCGCGGCGCGTCTCGCCGAAGTCACGGAGCTGATTGACGACGCCCTCAGCCAGTTCGGACGGGACGGCAAAGCCGATACCGATCGAGCCGCCGCTCGGGGAGATGATGGCGGTGTTGATGCCGATCACCTCGCCCTTCATGTTGAAGAGCGGACCGCCGGAATTGCCTTTGTTGATCGCCGCATCCGTCTGGATGAAATTGTCGTAGGGGCCGGCGTTGATGTTGCGGCCACGCGCCGAGACGATGCCGACGGTCACCGAGCCGCCGAGGCCGAAGGGATTGCCGATTGCCATCACCCAGTCGCCGATCCGCATCTTGGAGGAATCGCCGAATTTGACCGCCGTGAGCGGGTGCTTCGGCTCGACCTTGAGGACCGAAAGGTCAGTCTTCGTATCCGTTCCGATCAGCTTGGCCTTCAACTTCGTGCCGTTTGGGAAGATCGCCTCGATATCGTCAGCGCCTTCAATGACGTGATTGTTGGTGACGATATAGCCTGAGGGATCGATGACGAAGCCGGAGCCGAGTGAGCTCACCTTGCGGTTGCTGTCGTCGTCTTTCTTGTTATTGAAGAAATCGTTGAACTCATCCTGATAGGGCGAATTGTCCGGCACCTTCGGGGTCGCCGGCCCATTCCCCTCATCTTTGACCTTCTGCGACGTGGAAATATTGACGACCGCATCGAGCAATCCGGAAGCCAGATCCGCAACCGATGCCGGACCGGCATTCATGGCCGGGTTCGTCGTGACCGTTGGAGATGCTGCCGGCGGCGTCTGATTGTTGGTCGCGGCCGGCGGCTGGGCGCCTTCGGTCGCACCGCTGTTCTGCGTCTGCGCATAAGCCTGTTCGGTGACGCCCGCAACGGGGCCGGCAATCAATGCGATGCTTGCGAGCAAGGCAAACGAACGGCTGAAAGGCAGGCGATTGGTCGAAGCCATCAGGCATCCTCATCACGATAGGGGAAAACTTGTATAAGCATCAACATAAGGCGGAATGATGAAGCGTGAAATCACCTTTTTGAGAAATCCCCGAAGCTCCTCGCCGCCGATGCTTGCAGGCAAAAGGTGATGCAATCCGTCATAAAGAAAAGGGCCGCCCTGAGGCAGCCCTGTCGTTTCAGTGTATGACGCCTCAGTTCGCAGGCGGCGTCGGATTGGCGAGTGCCGGCGCGCCCGAATTGGGCGCGGAACCGGCAGGACTGTCGAAATACTTGAAGAAGTCCGACTGATTCGGCGGCAGCACGAGCGTCTTGCCGCCGGAGGCAAGCGCCTTGTTGTAGGCAGCCATCGAGCGATAGAACTCGTAGAAGTTCGGATCGCGCTTCGAGGCATCCGCGAAGATGCCGTTGCGTTCGGCTTCGCCCTCACCGCGCAGCACTTCCGAATCCTTCTGCGCATCGGCAACGATCTCGACAACCTGACGGTCAGCGACCGCCCTGCGGCGCTGGCCCTCTTCGTTACCGCGCGCGCGGATCAGCTCGGCTTCCGCCAGACGCTCGGCCTTCATGCGGTCGTAAGTGTTCTGCGACACTTCCTGAGACAGGTCCGTGCGACGAATGCGGACGTCCTCGATGTTGAGGCCGAGTGATTCCGCATCGCGATGCAGATCGTTGCGCACTTCCGTCATCATCGCGGCACGTTCATTGGAAAGCGCCGCCTCGAAACCGCGCAGACCATAGACACGGCGCAGAGCAGCGTCGAGGCGGGTCCTGAGACGCGATTCAGCCGCATCGCGATCACCCGAGACGGTCTCGCGGAACTTGCGCGCATCCATGATCTTGTAGACCACGAAGGCATCGACTTCGTAGAACTTGCCGCCGGAGACCTGGACACGGATATTATCCAGATCGAAGCGGAGTTCCTGCAGTTGCACATACTGGACGCGATCGGCATCCATGAAGGCGAAAGGCAGCTTGAAGTAGATGCCGGGCTCCGTCTTCACGTCACGAATCTGGCCGAAGCGCAGGACGATCGCCTGTTCACGCGCGTTGACCACGAACACCGACGAATAAATAAGCAGTAGTACTACCGCGAGCGCGATAAGAATGGCTGGCAAACGGCTGGATGTCATTATTTGGCCTCCGGCTGAGTTGCAGCAGCGGGCTTGCCCGCCGGCGTCGTGGACTGTTTGCCGACTTCGTTCAGCGGCAGGTAAGGCACGACGCCCTGCTTGTCGTCGATGATGATGCTGTTGGAATTGCCGATGACGGACTCCATGGTTTCCAGGAACAGACGCTTGCGCGTGACTTCGGGCGCCTTGACGTATTCGTCGTAGATTGAGATGAAGCGCTGCGCCTCACCCTGCGCTTCCTTCACGATACGGTCCTTGTAGGCAGCCGCTTCTTCGCGGATCTGAGCCGCGCGACCGCGGGCCTGACCGAGCTTCTGGTTGGCGTATTGATTGGCCTCTTCCACCTGCTGGTCTTCGTTCTGCTCCGCACGCTGCACTTCTTCGAATGCATCGGCTACTTCGCGCGGCGGCGAGACATCCTCGATCGGAACAGCGTTGATGGAGATACCGGAGCCGTAGCGATCCATTGTATCCTGGATGATGCTTCTGACCTCGGTCGCGATTTCCTGACGCTTGTCGCGATAGATGTCCTGAGCCGGACGGCGGCCAACGACCTCACGCATAGCGCTCTCCGCAACCTGCTGCAAAGTCTCGTCGGGGGTCTCGAGATTGAACAGGTAGGATTGCGGGTTGGTCACAGTATAGAGGATCGAGAACTGCACGTTGACGATGTTCTGATCGCCCGTCAGCATCAGACCAGCATTCGAACCGGCCGAGGAGCGGCCGCCAATATTGCGCTGCTGTTCGGTGACCTTCACGAATTCGATGCGGTCCATCGGCCAGAAATGGAAATGCAGGCCGGGCATGGAGACTTCCTCGCGCGGCTTGCCGAAGCGCAGCTCAACGCCACGTTCGTCCGGCTGCACGGTATAGATGCACTGGATCAGCCAGAAAACGGCAATCACTGCGATGATGATGAGTACGACGCCTGCATTGAAGCCACCAGGTACGAAACCTTTCAATCGGTCCTGACCGCGGCGAATAATATCCTCAAGGTCGGGTGGCCCGCCGCTGCCGCTGCCTCGCGGCCGGTTCGGTCCCTGCCCCCAAGGCCCCTGATTATTTCCGCCGCCACCGCCGCCCCATGGGCCACCGCCGCCGCCATTCTGATTGCTCCAAGGCATCAAAACCTCTTTGTTTGTTGACTCCCGATATCGCGCCACGCCCACGAAATTCGCGGGTGGCGGCAATTGTTTCCCGTTATAGGTATCGAAGCACCTGCTTTCAACGCGACTTCAGGAAGTTCGTCGGATTCATTGGAAAATATTTGCTTTTTGGGGGCAGCTCTTATGCTTTTCGTCTGAAATAGCGAACGAAACGCGTCGGATAAGTGTCCTTTTCTCCAGCCGGAACGGCAAGCTCGCTATCCGCCTGCCAGATGCCGGGATCGATCTTTGGAAAGGAGGTGTCGCCCTCCACGTCCGCCTCGACATGTGTGATCAGCAGCCGGTCTGCCAGACCGATTGCCTGCCGATAGATTTCGCCACCGCCGAGGATGCAGATTTCGTCGACATTGCTCTCGTTCGCCAGACGCGACGCAACCGAGATCGCTTCATCGAGCGAGTGCGCTACCATTATTCCCTCGGCCACAAAATCGGTATCCCGAGTAATGACGACATTCGGCCGGCCCGGCAGCGGCTTGCCGATCGAATGGAACGTCCTGCGACCCATGATTACAGGTTTGCCGAGCGTCATCGCCTTGAAGCGCTTGAGATCTGACGACAGCCGCCAGGGCATATCGCCTTCGCGCCCGATGATGCCGTTGCGCGATACGGCAACGACGATGGTTTTGATCGGCTGGGTCATGCGTCTCCCTCAGTCTGCCTCACCGACGCCAATGCGAGTCGGTCCGACGACTTTATATCATCATGGCCGCAACGGCAGATGGAAGTCGTCCGTAGTAGTCTCGCATCAGCCACTGCCGTTCAACGTATCGAGCTGGCCGGCCAAAATACCTCCATCTTCCCGATCATTGGCCATCTTCCGATAGAGCCCGGCCATACCTTTGAATATCAAGGCAGCTGGATCGTCCTCGCCGAGGAATTCGGAAATCTCCTCCATCTCCGCGACCCAGCGATAGGCTTTCGGATACATGTCCGGAATTCCCTGGACGAATTTCGCATCGAGATCCGGCAAGCTTTCCTGAAGTTCGCGTTTCAGGGCGGCATCGGCACCCGAACGGATCGCCGCAAGCAGCATGGCCGTGCCAAGGCCCGTCACACCCTTGTTGATGCCGGCGTAGCACATCTTCAATGCCGAGGCCGCGCCGATTGCCCCATCGATGCGGCGGACCTGAAGCCCATGATCCGCAAGCACGCCGCTGTCGTTCGCTGTATCGCCACTTACATAGAGTTTCGGTCCCTTCTGGCCCGGTTTCGGCGGACCGCCGATGATGGAGCCGTCGAGAACTACGCCACAATCGCCGCCGAAGATCGCCGCAACCTCCGCCATGGTCTTCGGCGAGATGGCGTTGCAGTCCATGTACGTGGTCTTGCTTCCGCTCCGCCGAAGCTCGCCGGCAATGTGTCTGGCGACGGCCACTGCTTCAGCAGGCGGAACGATAGAAAGAATGAGACGCGACGCGGCAACCTCGGCCAGATCGACCGGTTGCATGCCGGCTGCTTTCGCCCGTTCGATGGTCGAAGCCGAACGTCCTTCGAGATAGGTGAGCACCCTCGCCCCGCTTTCGACCAAACGCCGGCCAATGGCACTTCCCATGGCGCCGGCTCCGATGACTGCGATCTCCACGGCCAACTCCTTCTCCGATCGAGGAAGACGGCAGCATATCGCCTATCGCTCGGCCGGACGAGCGCAATGCCTTGCGGTAACGCTAAGTTTAGCGCCGGCCGTCAAGCGTTGCGAAGCACGAGGACGGCATAGATGCAGGGCTCTCCGCTTTCATTTTTGAAGATGCAGTCCGTCGGCGGACCGAGCTCAAGGCAATCGCCCGCCGACATCGAGTGCTTCGTATCTCCTTCGAGAAAGATCAGCTGCCCCTCCAGCACCCAGATAAGCTGCCGCATGAAGGCATAAGCCGATGCGGGCATTGGAACCACCGCGCCCGCAGGCAATTCGATGCGGACGAGATCGAGCGGCAGGTCCGACTTCGGGGAAACGTGCCGGCGCTCATAACCCGTCTGCGGATCGACCCAGACGGGCTGCTCTTCCTTCCGGAGAAACCGGCCTTGCTGCATCTCCGCACGCGCCATCAGGGTCGACATGCTCAGGCTGAAGGCACCGGAAAGCTTGCCGAGCAACGTCGCCGTCGGGCTGCTTTCGCCGCGCTCGATCTTGTGGATCATGGCACGAGATACGGTAGAGCGGTCCGCCAGCTCCGTCAGCGACCAACCGCGGCTTTCCCGTTCGATGCGAATGCGTGCGCCTATGCGCCTGTCGATATCATCAAGGTGAGGCATGCGTTTTACTATAGTGGACGTCCGCAGAGCTGACAATTAGCGCCTTGCGCATCCGAAAACCTGATTTCGCAGTAGCATTAGCGTCGCGCTTTTTATCCGCCGGACATATGTAATAATATAGTGGACAGATATGGAAATCGATGTATGACAGGATAGAGTAACAAAGACATCTATCCGATTTAGTGGATGCCCTATGGAGCTGCCGATGCAAATTCGCGATGCGGGGGACGAAGATCTCGCGGGCATAACCGCGATCTATAACGACGCCGTCGCCAATACCGCCGCAATCTGGAACGAGACGCAGGTCGATATCGCCAATCGCAGACAATGGCTGCAGGACCGGCATAAGCTCGGCTATCCCGTGCTGGTCGCAACCGATGAGCATGGGGAAGTAGTCGGCTATGCCTCCTTCGGCGACTGGCGCGCCTTTGACGGCTATCGGCACACGGTCGAGCATTCAGTCTATGTGCGCAACGATCAATATCGCGGCGGCATCGGCAAGGCGCTGATGATGGAGCTGATCGGGCGTGCCCGGGCGATCGGCAAACATGCGATGGTCGCAGGCATCGAGGCCGGCAACGTCGCCTCCATTCGGCTGCACGAAAAACTCGGCTTCCAGCAGGTCGGCCTCCTCCCGCAGGTCGGCACGAAGTTCGGGCGGTGGTTGGATCTCGCCTTCCTGCAGCTCTTGCTGGACGAACGCGTCGATCCCGATCCCAAACCATAAGCTGAGAGCATGGGGATCATGCCGATCACGGTGGCAAAACTCATTCTCGCCGGCGTTGCCGGCCGAAACGCCTAAACCGCAACTTCAGCCGCGATCGCCGCGTGCGGCTCATATCCGAGAACCTCGAAATCCTCGATATGATAATCATCGATGCTGTCCGGATGGCGCAGCAGGCGCAAGGTCGGGAATGGCTTCGGCTCACGGCTGAGCTGCTCGCGAATGGCATCCAGATGATTGAGATAGAGGTGAACATCGCCACCTGACCAGACCAGCTCGCCCATGTCCATATCGACCTGCTGCGCGACCATGGCGAGCAAAACCGCCTGCTGGCAGATGTTGAAGGGATTGCCGAGGAACAAATCGCACGAACGCTGGAAGACCATCAGGCTGAGACGCGGGCGCTTGCCCCCTTCAGCCGAGATGTTTGATACGTGGAACTGATAGACCATGTGGCAAGGATGCAGCGCCATATCGGCAAGCTCGCCGACATTCCAGGCGTGGAAGATCATGCGGCGGCTGCTGGGATTGGTCTTGAGATCCTTGATAACAGCGGCGAGCTGGTCATGCACCCGGCCTTCGGCATCGCGCCATTGCCGCCACTGCTTACCATAGACCGGGCCGAGATCGCCCCACTGCAGAGCAAAGGCCTCGTCCTCCAGAATGCGCTTTTCGAAAGCGACCTGATCGATCTCTTCGCCCGTCGCCTTGCGATATTTGGCGAGCGGCCAGTCGGTCCAGATCCGCACATTTTCCTTCAGCAGATTGCGGATATTGGTGTCGCCGGTCAGGAACCAGAGCATTTCCTTGACGGCGAGCTTCCAGTAAACGCGCTTCGTCGTGAAGATCGGGATCTGCCCTTTCGAAAGATCGAATCGCATCATCGCGCCGAGGCCGCTCAAGGTGCCGACGCCGGTGCGATCGATTCGGCGATCGCCGTGCTCGAGCAGGCGCGCCATCAGGTCGAGATATTGATACTCTGGGTGACGAGCCATCTTCTGCTCCGAAATCGCTTGAAATTTCCGGCCGTAAGGCTTGCCCGCACGGCAGCCCGCCGATTCCTTTTTCGCAATTTTAATGACAAGCCGCTGTGAAACCAACCGCAGGGAAACGTAATTCAGGTAAATCTCTGAGTTTCGCGGACAAACCGATGTTTCCGCGACGTAATTATGACAATTGCCCTTCCCTTCGCCGGCGGAAAACACTATATCAGCCTTGCTGGTCTTCGGGCCGGCTATGGCGATAAATGAGCGGTGTAATAAACCTATTGGACCCGGGGGCGGTACCCGGCGCCTCCACCAAAAACCGGCCTGCAAGACTGGCCTCAGACCGGCTTTTGATGGGGGCGAAACAGGATCGACAAGGGTGTAAAGATCGACTTTTCGCTCGGCATTGTACCGCCGTTATCGGGCTAAAATTGTAGTTGCAAACGACAACTATGCGGAAGCTCGTCTCGCTGCTTAATCGCGGTGTGACACTTCAAATAAAGTCCTAAGGGGTCGCACTCTTAGGCGGGGTTCGAAGGCACCTGGCAACAGAAGCCTTCACCTTCTTCTCCAGTGCTATATTATAGATCGACAGGCGGTGACTCGCGCATAGGGCTTTTCCGGCGGCGTTCAGCGTGGCATAAGCCTATAAAAAACATGGCCAACGAAAGACAGGAAAGCATGGGGCAGGATCATATCCGCTACGACATTTTGGCACAGGACGCCCTGCGTGGAGTGATCCGCAAGGTGCTGACCGAGGTCGCCGCTACAGGCCGCCTGCCCGGTGACCACCACTTCTTCATCACTTTTCTGACCGGCGCTCCGGGTGTGCGCATTTCGCAGCACCTGAAGGCGAAGTATCCCGAGCAGATGACCATCGTCATCCAGCACCAGTTCTGGGACCTGAAGATCAGCGAAAGCCAATTCGAGATCGGCCTTTCCTTCTCTGACGTTCCGGAAAAACTGGTCGTCCCCTTCAACGCAATCCGCGGCTTCTATGACCCATCGGTGAATTTCGAGCTGGAGTTCGACGTGCCGCTGGCTGACGAGGAAGAGGAAACCTCCTCCAGCGAGATTACGGCCTATCCGGTACCGGCCGAAGGCGAGGAAGCGCCGGCGGCGGCAGCCAAGGAAGGCGAAGAAAAAAAGCCGGGATCGGTCGTCTCCCTCGACGCATTCCGCAAGAAGCAGTAGGCATTGGAGGGGAAGCATTCGCTTCCCTTTTTCGTATCGGTAACGGAAGAGATCGATGAGCGCCGAAATCGTCAATCTGCGCCAGTTTCGCAAAAAGCAGGCCCGCTCGGACAAGGAAAAGCAAGCGGAGCAGAACCGCATCGCCTTCGGGCGAACCAAGGCAGAGAAGAAGCTGACGTCGGCGCTTAACGAAAAGGCCGAGAAGACGCACGAGGCCGGGCGAATCGAAACCAAGAAGACCGAAGACTAGTTTAGACCCCGAGATAAAAAACTTCAGAAATCAGTTGCTTACTTCCGCATTTTGAATCACTTTCAGAAATATCCCGCCATTTCCGATTTTTGATCGATCCGCCGATGATCCGCAAACATTCCGCGACGCTGCATGGCCATCGCACAAGCTTTTCCCTTGAAGATGCCTTCTGGACAGAACTGAAGGCTATCGCCAGCGCGCGCGGCATGTCGCTCGCAGCACTGATTTCCGAGATCGACGACGGGCGCGAAGCCGGCAGCAATCTCTCCTCGGCACTTCGCCTCTATGTCCTCAGATGGCTGAAGGATCGCAACTGAATGGCTGCAGAGGAGTTCACGACGATATCGTGAGCGCTGCGCCTCACCTACCAGATGTGGATCGATCCACAACCGCCCTGTTTACTGGGCAACTCCCGGCAGTTCATTGAAATTCAGAGGTCCCGCCGGCGCATGCTGCGCTTCGGCCTTCGCTCGCGCTTCGGCCGCCGCCTTGGCCTTGGCCGCTTCCTCCGCCGCCTGTTTGGCGCGCGCCTCTTCCTCCGCCTGCTTCTGGGTGGCCGCTTGCTGGGCTAAATTGCGTAACCGTTCTTCTTCTGCACGACGCTGCTGCTCGATAGCGGCATCGCGCTGGCGCAGAGCCTCGCGCACGCCTGCAACATACTTGTACAGCGCCACCTCACGCCGCAGCCTCTGCTTTTCAAGCACATTGGCCTGCAGGCGCTCGACACGCCGGCGTTCGCGCTCGAATGCCCGAACCGAGAGGAAGCTGGTGACATCCGTCACGTCCATTGTCCGGCCCGGCGAGGCCAGTGGGCCGGCGAAATCGAGGCGCAAGGCCGGTTCCGCCCCGCTCTGCGCTTCTGAGCCGGCGTTGAAATCGATGCCGAGAGAGCCGCGCATACGCTCATCCGGCAAACTGATTTCGGCATTGCCCGAAAGCTTTGCCAGATCGTTGCTGGCGGCAATATTGGTCGCCCGCATCACACCGGCGGAAATGTTGAAAGGAATGCTCGTCGCCGGAAGGACCGCTTCGCCATTGTTGAGCAGCGTCTGCACGATCGGCAGCACCTTGGCAGCGGTGATATCACCCTGAATCTGATCCGTCGCCGAGAGGAGCGGCGGCATGACGGAGAGATTGAGGCCACGTACATGCGTCTCGCCGAGCTTCATTTCACCCGAACCGCTGGCATTGGCCGCAAGGTCGGCAATGCTCTTGCCGCTCGCTTCGGCATTCATCGCAAGGCCGAAGCGACCGGTGGCAAGCGGCGCACCGTCACGCTGCCAGGCGACAGCGGCGAGATCGCCGTTGGCCAGGCTAAGCTTCGTCTGCAGCAGGCCGGTACCGTCGGAATTGGCGAACGTTGCACTGCCGGTCAGCGTGCCGCCGTTCCAGCCACCCGTCAGATCGTTAAGCCGCAATTCTTCGCCCTTGTAGGTCGCATTGGCGGCGAAATTCGAAATGGGACCGAATATGCCGGGCCATACCTGCTTTGCGGAAAGCTTGACGCCGATATCCATTCCGGTGAAGGCAGGCAGCCCAAGTTTATCCTGGTTCAGAGTGCCTGTTTTCGGATCGCTTATCGGCCCGTAGATGGCTTCCGCCAGCCAGTCGAGATCCGCCTTGTCGAGCGACAATTCGCCCGACGCCTTGAGATTCGGCGCCTTCCGATCAACGGTCAGCGTGCCAGACATGTTGTTGTCGGCAAACAGCCCTTTCATGTCCGAAAACACGATCTTGTCCAGGTTCAGTGCGGCATTGGCCTGGAACTTCACCGGCAAGCCGGCACCCATCTGTGGAACGCCGATGCCGTTCATCACGAAATAAGGATCGATATCAGCACTTTCGAGCGACAGCGTTATGTTGCCATTGAGGAAGGTGGCGGGACGGACATCCACCTTGCCGTTTGCGGTAAACGATGTCTTGTCGGTCGCAAAGGTGAGTGCGGCATCCGCCGGATCGGTGCCGCTTGCGGACACTTTCAGCGTCAGACGACCGTTGGCATCGGCTTCGACAGGCAATGGATCGAGACCCGCCTGGCCGAACAGGATCGACGTCACCGAATTTTCGAGCGTTCCCTCGAGCGTCGTGGTGCCCTTGCCCGTGAACGCCGAAAGATCGGACATGCGATAATCGAAATTGACGCGGCTACCGTTGGAAACGCCGGCAAGCGTCACCGTCAGCGCATTGTCCTGATCCCCGCCGAGCGTCACCGCCCCGCGAAGAGCAGTGTTTCCATACCATGCGGCATTGCGCACCAACCGGTCCATGACGGGATGATGCGGCAAATGCTGGCGCAGCATTTCAAAGAACGGCCCGGGATCGGCAGCCTTGAAGGTGATCTCGCCCGATCCCTTGTAGTCGGAAGGCGAGCCGTCGGCGCGGCCGGTTGCGGTAATTTCGGCGCCGGCGACATTGTGCACCGAGAGCTTATCGATCGTCAGAGCGCCGTTGGCAACGGAGAAGGACGTATCAACATTCTCCGCCGGCACGCCGAATGCCATGAATTTTCCGGCCTGGAGATGCGCCGTGATCCGATGATCGAAGAGGGATTCCCCCGTATCCTGACCTGTGAAGAGCCCAGTCAGAGCCCTCAGTGCGTCTAGGTCGAGGGCATCGCCGATCAGGTCGACCGCAAGCTTTGGCGGGGCCTTGTCTGTTCCGCTCTGACGATCGATCCGGCCTTTCAGCGTGGCCGAACCGATTGCAATCTCAAGATTTTCGAAGCGCTGTTCATCATGCTTCAGGCTGACATCGGCGGAGAAGCCGGCCTGACGCAGCTGGCGTATCGCCGGGTCGATGGACCCGACAAGCCAAGAGGCCAATCCCGACGGCTGGTTGGACGCAACGACCAGATTGCCGATGAAATTCGGCTCGCCCATCAGCATCAGATTGCCGCGCGCTTCGACCTGCGTGCGACCGGGCATCGTGCCGATCGCATGATCGATCTTCCATCCCGTTCCCGCCGGTTCGAGATCGAGCTGTACGTCGCGTATGGTCGTGTCACCCGCGACGATCGCCGGCAGGCGGAAGGTCGCCTTGCCGGGGACCTGCGGCACCGGGATTTCAGCCGCGATCGCAATCAGAGTGTTGAGGCGCTGACGCGCCGAGATTGCAGGGTTGCGATTGGTCTTGCCGTTGGTGCCCTTATTGTTGCCGAGACGATTGACGTCGATCTGCTGGCCGTCGGCCGTCAGCAGGAATTCCGGCTTGGACCCCGTATCCAGCGTCGCCTCGCCAGTGACGACATAGGGATCGTCATCGGCGCCGACTTCGAGACGGTATTCGGGAACGCGAATGCGGTCATTCGTCAGCTCGAAACGGCCCTTGATGCGGGGCTGCACCTTCTGGTCGGCGGAATCGCGCGTCTGCTTATCGTTGATCCCGGCTGTGAAGGAGCCCATGTAATCGGGCTTGCTGTTGACGAGTTTCAATTCGCCGTCGAGATCGACATTCAGCGGATGGCGATCCGGCATCAGCCGAGTGCGGACACGCAGGACGCCGTTGTCGTCAGGCTGGCTGCTGGAAACAGTGAAATTGCCATGCTCGTTGTCGAGTGCCGCATCGCCCTCGATACGCCAGGGGCCGGCAAGCGATCTGGCCGACATCTGGGCATTCAGGCCCGTGACATGCCGGGTCCTGCCCGTCTGCTCGTCAATGAAGAGAATGTCGCCGTCTTCGACATGAACGTTTTCGAGCACGACGGATTTTGCGGGAATTTCCGGCTGACTGCCGCGCATCCAGTCAAGCGTGCCATCCTTCAGCAGCCGCAGCCGTACCTTGGGCTTGGACACCCGCATATCAAAGATCAACGCTTCACCGGAAAGGAAAGGCGCAAGTTCAGCATCCATTGAGAATTCAGCCACCTGCACCAGCGGTGTGCCATCAGCCTCCTGGCCGACACGGACATCGTGCAGCGTTACCGACGGAAACGGCAGAAGGCGGGCATCGACCGTGCCGTGAACGGTCACCTTCTTGCCGATGATGCGGCTCGCCTGATCCTCGAAGTTCTTGCGAAAATCGGTCCAGTCTATGAAGAGCGGAGCAAGCAGCGCCACGAACAGCACCACCACGAGCAATCCACCCAGAAAAACCAGGACCCTACCTAACAACGCGTATCGTCTCCAATCTTCATTCCCAACACATGCAGGCGTCGCTTGTCAGAGCGCATATGCATGGTTCTACCCGATCTCCGCCTGTCACAGCAGCTCTTTTCGGGAGATATGCCCCATCTAGCGCATATCGGTGGCTTTTCATGGCAAAAACCGGAAAAGTGCGGATGCAGCCTAGCGCCATTCGCGGCCGTAGCAAGCCAAGATCATGAAAATATTCCATCTTTCAGTGCCTGCGGAATATCTTCCCTGGATTGAAAATGGCATCCGGATCGAGCGACTCCTTGATCTGACGCATCAGATCGACCGCATCGCCGAGTTCCTGCTCCAGAAACGCCATCTTCCCCTGCCCTATGCCATGCTCGCCCGTGCAGGTGCCATCCATGGCGAGCGCACGCGCGTTGAGGCGCGCGACGAATTCCTCGACAACGGCGATACCTTCCGGCGTCTTGTCGTCGAACAAGACGAGCACATGGAAATTGCCGTCGCCGGCATGGCCGACGATCGGTGCCAGCAGGCCGTGCGCCTCGATATCGGCCTGGGTTTCTGCGACGCATTCGGCAAGCCGCGAGATCGGCACGCAGACATCTGTCGATAGCGCAGCCAGTTCCGGCGCCAGCGCGCGGCAAGCCCAATAGGCGTCATGGCGAGCCTTCCAGAGCTTGTTGCGCTCCTCGGCGTTGCTTGTCCAAAGGAATTCGCCGCCACCGCATTCAGCCGCGATCTCGGCAAATTGCGCCGACTGCAGCGCAACGGTTTCGTCGGTGCCATGAAATTCGAGGAAGAGCGTCGGCTTCTCGTCATAGGTCAGACCGGAATAGCGATTGCAGGCCCGCATCTGCATGGCATCGAGCAGTTCGATGCGCGCGACCGGAACACCCATCTGGATGGTCATGATGACCGCATCGCACGCAGCCTTGATATCCGGAAATGCACAGGCACCGCCGGCGATCTTCTGCGGAATGCCCTGAAGGCGCAGCGTGATCGAGGTCAGCACGCCGAGCGTGCCTTCGGCGCCGACGAAGAGCCGCGTCAGATCGTAACCGGCCGACGATTTCTTGGCGCGGCGGGCGGTGCGGATTTCCTCGCCATTGGCAGTCACCACGGTCACGGACAAGACATTGTCCTTCATCGTGCCGTAGCGCACGGCATTGGTGCCCGATGCGCGCGTCGATGCCATGCCGCCGATCGAGGCATTGGCGCCGGGATCGATCGGAAAGAATAAGCCGGTGTCGCGCAAGTAGGTATTAAGCTGCTCGCGGGTGACGCCGGGCTCGACCGTGCAATCCAGATCCTCGGCATTGACTTCGAGAATGCGGTTCATGCGGCTGAAATCGATGGAAATGCCGCCCTGCGGCGCATTCACCTGTCCCTCCAGCGAAGATCCAGTGCCAAAAGGAATGACCGGAACCTTATGTTCGGCACATGCCTTGACGACAGTCCGCACGTCCTCGCTCGTTTCGGCAAAGACCACGCCGTCCGGCAGCTGCGATGGGATATAGGTGGTCGTGTGGGCGTGCTGGGCGCGAAAACTTTCGCCGGTCTGGAACCGCTCGCCGAAGGCCTGCTTCAGAATACCGAGAACGGCGGATATGCCGGCCTCGTTGCGTGTTCCCGCCTTTGCATCAGCCAAAACCATAGTCCGAATCTCCCATCGCGGTCGTCCAGGGCGTTAACCCCTCTCGGTTCTATGGGGCATTTGGGGCGGCGCTGTCCAGTGATGAAAGTGAGCCGCTATCGCGCATAAGTTCAAGTTTTGTGCGATTGATCAAAGGTACGACAATCGGTTGGTAGGGAAAAGCATCGCGGCAGAGTTTTGCCTATATTTTAATCAGAACACCAACTCAACGATCACCGAGCATTCACTTTCATCCAAATCATAACACCGCGACGCAGTTTTCCGTCGACTGGCATATGTCTTGCCTATCGCCTTTCAGCTTTCACATAGCCACGATTGGAAGGACATTCGATGAAGCGCAGACAAATGCTCATGGCACTCGGAATTGCGATGCTGGCGATGGGGTCAATTTCCGCCCCCAACGCAGCTCGGGCGGATGCCTTGAGCGACATAGCCTCGCGCGGCACACTCCGCGTCGCCGTCCCGCAGGACTTCCCGCCCTTTGGCAGCGTCGGCACGGACATGGCACCCATGGGCTATGACATCGATATGGCCAATCTGATCGGCGAAAAACTCGGCGTGAAAACGGAACTCGTTCCGGTCACCAGCGCCAACCGCATTCCCTATCTGCAGACGAACAAGGTCGATCTGGTGATCTCAAGCCTCGGCAAGAATCCGGATCGTGAAAAGGTCATCGATTTCTCTGAAGCCTACGCGCCCTTCTTCAACGGCGTCTTCGGCCCCGGCGATGTTGCGGCAACAAAGCCTGAAGACCTTTCCGGCAAGACGATCGGCGTCACCCGCGGCGCGATCGAGGATCTGGCATTGACCAAGATCGCGCCGCAGGACGCGACGATCAAGCGCTACGAGGACAATAACGGCACCATCTCCGCCTTCTTGTCCGGACAGGTCCAGCTGGTCGCGACCGGCAATGTCGTTGCGGCGGCCATTCTCGCCAAGAACCCGCCGAAGAAGCCCGAGATGAAATTCCTCATCACCAACTCCCCCTGCTTCATCGGCCTGAACAAGAACGAGCCGGCGCTGCAGAAGAAGGTCGACGACATCGTTGCTGCCGCCAAGGCGGACGGGACGCTGAACAAGATGTCGCAGAAGTGGCTGGGCGCCGACCTGCCGACCGGCTTCTGATCAACGCAGGACCGATCGTACCGTCATTCGGCGGCGTGATCGGTCCGAGCGAGGCTTTCTCCGATGCGCTATCATTTCGATTTCGGCTGGCTTGCCGAATACTATCCCACGCTGATCAAGGGCGTTCTCGTCACGGTGGAGCTGACCCTTATCGGGGCTGTGCTTGGCATTCTCCTTGGGATCGCCTGCGCCTGGGCGCGCGCACTCGGTCCATGGTGGCTCAAACCCTTCGTCGCCGCCTATGTCGAGCTCATCCGCAATACGCCGTTTCTGATCCAGCTCTTTTTCATTTTCTTCGGCCTGCCCGGCATCGGCGTTCAGATGAACGAGATGACTGCCGCCAATCTCGCCATGGTCATCAATCTCGGCGCCTATAGCTGCGAGATCATCCGCGCCGGCATACAGGCAACGCCGCGCGGGCAATTCGAAGCCGGCGCCAGCCTTGCCATGACCCGGTTCGAAACCTTTCGGCATGTCGTCCTCGTTCCGTCCCTGCAGCGCATCTGGCCGGCACTGTCGTCGCAAGTCGTCATCGTTATGCTCGGCTCTTCGGTCGTCTCGCAGATCGCCGCCGAAGATCTGACCTTCGCGGCAAACTTCATTCAATCGCGTTCTTTCCGCGCCTTCGAAGCCTATTTCGTCTCCACGGCGATCTACCTCGCGCTGGCGATCCTGCTTCGACAGGTACTCGCGGTCGTGGGCAAGATGATCTTTCCACGCAGGGTCCGCCAATGATCCAATTCACCACATGGGATATCCTGCGGGGCCTGCTGCTGGCCGCGCGCTGGACGATATTGCTGTCGCTCGTCTCGTTCGCCGGCGGTGCCATCGTCGGCGCAATCCTGCTGTTCCTGCGGATCGGCAAGGCAAAGGTAGGCCGCATCGCGGTCAGATATTTCGTAGAGCTGTTCCAGGGCACGCCGCTGCTGATGCAGCTCTTCCTGGCCTTCTTCGGTCTCGGGCTTTTCGGGATCGACGTGCCGGCCTGGCTGGCTGCCGGCGTCGCGCTCACCCTCTGGTCATCAGCCTTCCTGACCGAAATCTGGCGCGGCTGCGTCGAGGCTGTCGCCAAGGGGCAATGGGAGGCTTCGGCAAGTCTCGGCATGGGCTATCTGCAGCAGATGCGCTACGTCATCCTGCCCCAGGCGCTGCGCATCGCCGTGCCGCCGACCGTCGGCTTCTCCGTGCAGGTCGTCAAGGGCACGGCCCTGACCTCCATCATCGGCTTCGTCGAGCTGTCCAAAGCAGGCACCGTCATCACCAACGCGACCTTCCAGCCATTCACCGTCTATGGCTTCGTCGCGCTCATCTATTTCGCCCTGTGCTGGCCGCTGTCGAAAAGCAGCCAGATCCTGGAGAGGAAGCTCAATGTCGCTCATCGAAATCACTGAAGTCCGCAAGAGCTTCGGCACCAACGAAGTCCTCAAGGGCATCAACCTCGATGTCGAACCCGGCGAAGTCATTGCCATCATTGGCAAGAGTGGTTCGGGAAAGTCGACGCTGCTGCGCTGCATCAACGGCCTGGAAACGATCAATGACGGCTCGATCTCAGTCGCGGGCGCACAGCTCCTGCCCGATGACCTCCATCTGAAGGCGCTCCGGCTGAAGGTCGGCATGATCTTCCAGCAATTCAATCTCTTTCCGCATCTGAGCGCGGGACGCAACGTCATGCTGTCACAGATGGTCGTCAAGAAGACCGCCAAGGCCGAAGCCGAAGCCATGGCGCGGCGCATGCTCGACCGTGTCGGCCTCGGGCATAAGTTCGACGCCTATCCGGATGAACTCTCCGGCGGCCAGCAGCAGCGCGTCGCCATCGCCAGGGCACTTGCCATGCAGCCGATCGCGCTGCTCTGCGATGAAATCACCTCCGCACTGGACCCGGAACTGGTCGCGGAAGTTCTCGCCGTCGTGCGCGAGCTGGCAAGCGAAGGCATGACGCTGCTGATGGTGACCCATGAGATGAAATTCGCCCGCGATGTCTGCTCGCGCGTCGTCTTCATGCACCAGGGCCGCGTGCACGAAATCGGACCGCCCGGCGAAGTCTTCGCCAATCCGCAAACCCCGGAGCTCAAACAGTTCCTCGGCGTCCATTGAGAGACGGCAGGTCCCGCTAACCGGCTCTCTGAACCATAGTGTTCCAGGCGCCTGGAGCAATGCCGAACGCCTTCTTAAAATGCCGGGTCAGATGGCTCTGATCGGCAAAGCCGGTTGCGGCTGCCACCTCAGCGATCGGCTCCCCCGCGCCGATCATCGCCTTTGCCTGCTGCAGCCGGCGCATCAGCAGGAACCGGTGCGGGCTTGTTGCGAAGGCAGCACGGAAATGCCGTGCGAGCGCAAAGCGATCGAGACCGGTGATGCGCTCCAGTTCCTGCGAGCGCACGCCTCGTGTGACATGCGCCTCGAGATAGTCCCGCGCAGTCTTCACCTGCCCCCACGCAATGCTGCCCAAGCGCCGTTGCGGCAAACGGGCGTGCTGGACAAGTCCGTCGGTGAGTCGCGAAACGAAATCGTCGACGAAGAGCTCATCCAGCTCGCGATCGAGCTCGCCAAGCGCCGCCAGCAACAGGCCGGCGAGACGATTGTCTTCCACCACGGGGTCATCGACGAAAGGCAGGCCGACACGCGCCGCCTCAAGGCATTGAAACAGCACTGATGGTTCCAGATACAGCATCCGGTACACGAGGCCGTCCTCGGTCGCTGCCCCGCCATCATGCAGTTCGTCCGGATGAAGAATGATCACCCGCCCGGGCAAGCTGTAGCGCTGTTCGCCACGATAACGGAATGTCTGCACGCCGCGCATGGTGACGCCAAGCGCATAGGTGTCGTGACGATGCAGTTCGAAGGCATCGCCACGAAACTGCGCCTGGATGCGTTCGATGCCCGGATAGGCAGGTGCAGACAGGATGCGGTTGGCCTCCGGTGTCACGCACAAACGTTCAAGACCCTCGAAGATCTGTCCGGCTACATCCTCGTGCAATGTCCCATTTCCAGACTGCATGAAAGTGACCATCGATGTTCGATACCAAAATCGCGATCGTTCTGCGAAACGACCTTCAATCCTGGCAAAAGCTGAATGTAACGGCCTTCCTATCCACAGGCATAGCCGGACAACATCCCGATATCATCGGCGAAGCCTATCGCGATCGCACCGGCAACGTCTACAACGCTTTGTCGATCCAGCCCATCATCGTGCTCTCGGCCGACAAGGAGAGCATTGCCGCCATCCACCGCCGCTCGCTGGAGCGAGGCGTCACGTCTTCCATCTTCATAGAGGAAATGTTTTCAACCGGCCATGACGCGGCCAACCGCACCGTCTTTTCCGAATTCGCGCCGGAAGATGCCAAGGTCGTCGGTATCGCCATGCGCGCCGACAAGAAAATCGTCGACAAGATAACCAAGGGCGCAAGCATGCATGCGTGATCGGACGCGCAAAGAAAACGGCCGGATCGCGAGACCCGGCCGTTTTTGTTGAAAAGGCTTAGCCGTTCTGCGTGATCGGTGCGATCTGGATCTCGACGCGGCGGTTCTGCGCGCGGCCAGCCTCGGTGGCATTGGATGCGACCGGCTGCGACGGACCGAAGCCGATGGCCGACATGCGACGCTGGTCGATGCCCTGGCTGCCGAGGTAGGACGCGACCGATCCGGCGCGGCGCTCGGACAGATCCTGGTTATGCTGCAGGCTGCCGGTCGAATCCGTATGGCCGTTGACGTCGATCAGCGTGCGGTTGAACTTGCGCAGAACGATCGCGACGGAATTGAGCGTCGGGAAGAATTCCGGCTTGATCGCATCCTGGTCGATATCGAAGGTGATCGCCGAAGGCATGTTCAGGATGATGCGGTCGCCGACGCGGGTAACCGAAACGCCGGTGCCCTGCAGCTGTGCACGCAGTTCGGACTCCTGCTGGTCCATGTAGTTGCCGATACCGGCACCCGCGAGTGCACCGACGCCGGCGCCGATCAGCGCGGCATTGCGGCGCGAGGCCGGCGAGTGACCGATCAGAAGACCGGCAACGGCACCGACGCCGGCACCGATCGCCGCACCGCCTGCGGTATTCGATACCTTCTGCTCACCCGTATAGGGGTCGGTGGTGGTGCATGCATTCAAAAAGGCTGCCGCAAGGGCAAGAATGGCAATTTTCTTGATCATAGAATTGTCGCTCTCCGGTTCGATGGCCGCAGCAGATATGAAGCATTGCGGCAATATCATGAAGAGAAATCTTATCCAGACCCTTGTCCCCTGTGCATAGAGCGTCAGCAGAGCTTTTGCAGAAGCCGGCGCATGCAGACGTGCGGCGCCATCCACCCGCCAGCCCGTCAATTTCAGCCGTTCGCTGCAATCAATGGTTCTGGAAGAGTTGCAGAACCGTATTGTAGCTCGCATTGGCAATCGACAGAGATTGCAGCCCGAGTTGTTGCTGAGCCTGCAGCGCCAGAACCTTGCTCGACTGCTGTTCCATATCGGCATCCACGAGTTTGCCGACCCCGCTGGTCAGCGAATCATTGAGATTCCTGGCAAACTCGGTCTGAAGATTGATACGCGCCTCGAGGGAGCCGAAGGCGGATCCGATCGTCTTGAGCTGGTTCAGCATTCCCGTCACGGTGTTGACCATGTCGACAATAGCGCCCCGACTCGTATTCGCATCGAGCGAAATCTCCACCTGGCCGCTCGTATTGCCGTTTTTGCTGCTGATGAGCACATAATTCTTAGCCGCTCCGGCTTCGGTGGCGAAAGATGTCGACGTCAGCACGCCATATCCGCCAGTGCCGCTTGACTGATCGTCGATCAGATAACGCGCATCGGCCGAGGTGATTGGCCCCGTCGTCGAGCTGACGCCCGCATAGCTCAGCATGCCGATCGTTACGGTGCCGTTGGTACCCCGGATAAGGGAGCCTGGAATCTCATGGGGGTCAGTCGGGTCCGCGCCGTCTTGCAGCACGGTCCAGTTGACGCCGTTGAAGGTCGCCGACTCCCCAACGCTGCGCAACTGCTGCTTGAGCTCGGTGATCTCGTCGTTGAGTGTCGTTTTGTCGACGCTGGTCTCATAGGCGCTGACGAGCTTCGTCCTGATCTCGGTCACGACATCGATCGCGCTACTGACACCCGTGGAAGCGGTGCTGACGGTCGAGGCGGCGAGACCGAGCGCATCCTGAACCGACGAAATCGCGCCGATGTCGGTATGCGTCAAAGTCGAGATTTTCCAGTAGGTGGCATTGTCTCTGGCCGACTGAACCCGCAGGCCTGACGACATCTGTCGCTCGGCATTACCCAGTTTGGTCTGGGTGTCCCTCAGCACTTCCAGTGCTGTATTCACAGAGGGACTGACCCTGATGAAGGTCGAAAAAATACTCACGGCACATGAACTCCGGACGCAACAATACGCAACAAATACAAGGAGACATCGAAACCTTGCCGCGGGCGCTCATGCGCGCGGGCCGAGCGTGTCGGCGAACGGGGAGCGAGGCAAAACAACGCCTGCGCTCCAGCGGTTACATACCGACATGATTAGCAAACATGCTTAAAAAAGCGCTAAACGATACCCCTGATTTACCATAAATAAGCGCAACGCCTGCAACGGACCAACCTGCCGGTGCCGATCTACTCCGCCGCGCGAAGATTGGCGAGCTTCGCGCGCAGCGCCGCATCCGACATCTCGTCATGCAGGCGCTGCTCCTCATGCGTCTGTGGCTTGGCAAAGCGGGCGATCAAAAGATAGGCGACGGGTGTGATGTAAAGCGTGACCAGGGTCGCAAACCCAAGGCCGCCCACAATGACCCAGCCGAGAGCAACGCGCGCTTCTGCGCCGGCCCCCTCGGCAAAGACAAGCGGCACGCCTCCAAGGATGGTCGCGATCATCGTCATCATGACCGGGCGCAGACGCAGTGCGCAGGCCTTTTCGATCGCCTCGCGCACGCTTTCGCCCTTGTCGCGAAGCTGATTGGCGAACTCGACGATCAGGATGCCGTTCTTGGCCATGACGCCGACGAGCAGCACCAGGCCGATCTGGCTGTAGATGTTGAGGCTCGATCCGGTGATGACGAGCGCAAAGACGGCGCAGGCAAGGCCGAGCGGCACCGTCGACATGATGATGACCGACGACAGCACGCTTTCGAACTGCGCGGCAAGCACCAGGAAGATGATGACGATGGCAAAACCGAAGGTCAGGGCCATGCCGCTGGAATTTTCCTCCAGTGTTGCCGCTTCGGCGAGCGGCATCAACCGCGAACCAGGCGGCAGGAGTGGCGTCGCGATCCGTGTGATCTCCTCGACCGCCTGCCCGAGCGACATGCCGTTCTTGAGCCCGGCGGTGATCGCAACCGAAGCCAGCTGCTGCTCGCGGGTCAGCTGCGGCGCAACCGCATTCTCCTTGAGCGACGCGATGACAGACATCGGCACGATCTTGCCGTCGCCGGTCTTCAGGAAGACGTTTTCAAGATCCGTGGGATCATCGATCGGCCGCATCGTCGACGTCAGAAGCACCGGATAGGATTCGCCGGCGACGAATACGTCGACGACGGAGCGGCCCTCAAGTAGCGACTGCAAGGCCACTGAAAGGCCTGAAATGTCGACCCCGAGATCGGAAGCGCGCTCACGATCGATGGTGACGGAGACCTGAGCCTGTGTCGGCTCGTTGTTCAGCCGCGGCGTATCGAATTGGCCGGTTTTGTCGAGTTCCTGCACGAGTTTCAGCGCTGCATCGGTCAGCGCTTCGTGATTGTTGCCGATGAGCGCCATCTGCACGCCGCTGCCGGCGCCACGAATGCGCAGGCTGTTGGCCTGGATGACATTGCCGCGAAGAGCCGGCACGCCTGCCATGGCCTTGTTGATATCGGTGACAATATCCTGCTGCGTACGATGACGCTCACTCCAGGGGGCCAGCGTCAGTACCATGAAGCCGCTGTTCTTCTGGCTGTTCATGCCTGAAATCGCGTAGATATTTCGTATGTCGCCGCTGTCCATCAGCGGCTGCAGCCGCTCTTCGACGCGCTGTAATTGATCCTTGGTATAATCGAGGCCTGCGCCTTGCGGCGTGGTGAGACGCAGCATGACCATCGCCCTATCCTCGCTCGGCGTCAGCTCGCTCTTGACGTTTATGAACGCCAGGACGGCTGCAGCCGAAAACACGGCGCAGAAGACGATGACGACGAAAGGCGCATTGAGACAGGCCTTGAGGGTACGACGATAGACACCGGAGAAAAGCTCGCCGAAACGCCCGAGCGCGCCATGCTCCTCGCGCATCTCCTTGGTCAGCATGCGCGAGGCAAGCATGGGGCAGAGCGTCAGCGCCACGATCGACGACAGGCCGACGGAGAAGGCAAGCACGAAGCCGAATTCGCGGAACAGGCCGCCCACCTGCCCCGGCAGGAAGGAGAGCGGAATGAACACGGCAGCAAGCGTGGCCGTCGTCGCAATGACGGCGAAGAAAACTTCGCGCGTGCCAAGCACGGCGGCAGCGCGAGGCCCGATCTTCTCCGCCCTGCGCCGCACGATATTCTCGAGCACGACGATGGCGTCATCGACCACGAGGCCGGTCGCAAGCACGATTGCCAGCAGCGTCAGGATATTGACCGAGAAACCGACCATGTAGAGCGCGGCAAGCGTGCCGATCAGCGCCACCGGCATGGTGACGACCGGTATCAGCGTCGCCCGCCAGTCGCGCAGGAAGAGATAGATGACTGCGGTGACGATCAACGCCGACAGGACGAGCGCCAGCACGACCTCGTGGATCGCTCCCTGAATGAACAGGGCATCGTCGCTGGTGACGACGATGCGCGTACCCTCGGGCAGCGATTTAGACAGCTGCGCGACGACGGCCTTCACGCCTTCGGAAATATTCAAGGTATTCGACTGCGCCTGACGGATGATGCCGAGACCAACGCCCTGCACGCCGTTCGAACGCAGCGCGGTCGTGCCGTCCCTCGGTCCGAGCGTCACGGTGGCGACATCGGAAAGCCGCACGCGGTTCTTGATGATCAGCCGGGAGAAATCCTCCGGCGTCTGTAGTGCCGCCGTGGCGCGCACGACGATATCCTGCCGCGCACTCTTCAGCGATCCGGCCGGTACATCGAGTGCTGCGGTCGCAAGCGCCGTCGTCAGGTCGCCGATGGTGAGACCTCGGCTCGCAAGGGCGGCCTGATCGACATCGATGCGGAAGATCTTCTCCTGATCGCCGTAAAGCTCGACATCGGCGACGCCCTCGACCGAAGCCAGCCGGTCGGTGATCTCCTTGTCGACGAGCTGTGTCAGGTCATCCATCGTCAACGTGGTCGAGGTGACGGCAAGCCGCATGATCGGCTGCGAATCCGAATCCGCCTTGACGATCTGAGGCGCATCCGCCTGATCGGGCAATTGTTCGGTGATGCGACCGATGGCGTCGCGGACATCATTGGCGGCAACCGAAAGATCGGTCGCGTCGGAAAATTCGAGCGTTACCCGGCTCTGACCGAAGGAGGAACTGGAGGAAACCGACTTCAGGCCGCTGACGCGGGCAACCGCCCCTTCGATGATCTTCGTCAGCTCCTGATCCACCGTCTGCGGCGATGCGCCATCGAATACCGTCCTGACGGTCACGACCGGACGGTCGACATCGGGTAGTTCTCGCACTTCGACGCCGAAATAGGCGGCAAGACCGGCGACGACCATCAGCGTGTTGAAGACCAGCGCCAGGATCGGCCGGCGCACGAAGAGCGCGGTAAAGGATTGCTTGGCCGCTGCCGAGCCGGCATCCGCCACATCGTTGCCATCGGTCATCATTGGGTGATGACCTCCTTGGCCTGGGCGACATCGCGGGCAAAGCGAACCTCGCCACCTTCGGTCACGCGCTGCAATCCTTCGATGACGATGAGATCGCCATTGCGGAGATCGCCACGGACCAGCACCGCATCCGGATTGCGCTGCACGACGCTGACGCGCACCTTCGAGGACTTACCGTCAACGACGCGCCAGACATGCGCACCCGCCCCATCCCATTGGACGGCGAGCGGATCGACGGAGGGATAGGATTCGCCGGCAAAGTGCATGCCGACATTGAAGGACATGCCGGCGCGCAGAACATCGGAGGCGTTATCGATGCGGGCGCGCACGCGCAGCGTCCGGCTCGCGCCGTCAACACGATTGTCGACTGCCTCGACAACGCCCGAAAATACGCGCCCCGGCAATGCCACCGACGTCGCTTCCACCGGCTGGTCGACCTTGACGGTGTTGGCGAAGCGCTCCGGCACCCAGTAATCCACCAGGATTTCCGAGCGGTCGTCCAGCATCACGATATTGGTCGTTGTCGTCACATTGTCGCCGACGACCACAGGCACGATACCGACAATCCCGTCGATCGGTGCGACCACATCGCGGCGCTTCAGCGCCAGCTCGGCCGATTGCAGCGCCAGCTTTGCGCCCTGCTCCACGATCTCGGCATCGAAAACATCCATACGCGAGACTGTGGATTTGATATTGCGGTAGAGCTGGGATTTTTCGACAGCGCTCTTCAGCGCCACTTCCGCCTGGCCGCGAGCGATGATCTGCTCATCGTCGTCGAGACGCGCCAGCACCTGCCCCTGCTTCACCCTGTCGCCTGACTTGATGAGAATTTCCCGGATCGTACCCGCCGCTTGCGGCATGACGACGACCGAACGGATGGCGTCGCCGGTACCGATCGCGCTCAGGCGATCGTTAACAACACCGCTGACCACAGGCTCGGTGACGACAAGCGGTATGTTCTGACCGCGCCGTCCACCGGAGCTTGCCTGCGTCTCCGACTTTCCGTCCGCCGCGCCATCGCGCGGAGCAATCCAGGCCACGACAGTCTCGGGAACGCCGACCTTCTGCAGCAGGCCCGCCGCGCTGGGCATGAAGGCCACGACAGCGGCGATGCCGGCTGCCAGCAAGAAAAAAGACAAGGAAAGCTGCTTCCAGGCGGTCATGCACGTCTCCGGCTCGTTGTGTCAGAGGCGATGAAATCGCGTCGTTGGTTTTTGTGACCCCTCATCTACCCAGCGCACTTAACCGGGGGCCAATTTCGGCTCGGACGGCTCTATAAAGCAAGATTGTGCCCGATTTGCTGCAATATCGTGTTTTTGAGCATATGCCGCAAGTTTCGCCACAGATTATGACAAAGTTGTAATCTTGGTGCGGACAACGAGACGTTTTACCCGGTGAATGGGCCGACCCGTTTCCACATGAAAACAGCCGTCGATCGAGTCTTATGCCCTGTGAATGTGCACTTTTTGTTCTAGTTTCGGCCCGTTTCTTTTGCCTTTCGGGGTAGAATCATTACATTGGGCGGCATGACCATTGGACATGACGATATTCCCTTCTTTGACGAGGAGCCGGAGCACGTGGCGCCGCGCCGTTCCGCGCCGGCTGCCGGCAGCATTGGCGGCGGCATTGCGGCCCGCGCCATGGCAGCACGCGACAGCGGCCGCCGGCCCGATTATCTCTCAGGCCTCAATACCGAACAGGCGGAAGCCGTGGAAACGCTCGACGGCCCCGTGCTGGTGCTTGCCGGCGCCGGCACCGGCAAGACACGGGTATTGACCACTCGCATCGCTCATATCCTGTCCACCAACCGCGCCTTCCCCAGCCAGATCCTCGCCGTCACCTTCACCAACAAGGCGGCTCGCGAGATGAAGGAACGTATCGCGCTGCTGGTCGGCGGCGCAGTCGAAGGCATGCCATGGCTCGGCACCTTCCACTCCATCGGTGTCAAGCTGTTGCGCCGCCATGCCGAACTGGTCGGCCTCACCTCCAGCTTCACCATTCTCGATACCGACGATGTCGTCCGCCTGATCAAGCAACTGATCCAGGCCGAAGGGCTCGACGACAAGCGCTGGCCGGCCAAGCAGTTTGCCGGCATGATCGACACATGGAAGAACAAGGGCCTGAGCCCCACCGATATTCCGGAAGGTGACGCCCGCGCCTTTGCCAACGGCAAGGGCCGCGAACTCTATGCCGCCTACCAGAACCGCCTGAAGACGCTGAACGCCTGCGACTTCGGCGACCTTTTGCTGCATCCGATCAATATGTTCCGGCAGAATCCTGATATCCTCAAGGATTATCACCAGCGCTTCCGCTACATCCTGGTTGATGAGTATCAGGACACCAACACGGCGCAATATATGTGGCTGCGCCTGCTGGCGCAGCGGCAGAAAGGCGAGTCGCAGAATGTCTGCTGCGTCGGCGACGACGACCAGTCGATCTATGGCTGGCGCGGCGCGGAAGTGGACAATATCCTGCGCTTCGAGAAGGATTTTCCGGGCGCCAAGGTCATCAAGCTCGAGCGCAACTATCGCTCCACAGAGCATATTCTCGGCGCCGCCGCGCATCTGATCGCCCATAATGAGGGCCGACTCGGCAAGACGCTGTTCACCGACCGCTCCGATCCGGACGACATCAAGGTGCAGGTGCACGCTTCCTGGGATTCCGAGGAAGAAGCGCGCGCCATCGGCGAAGAGATCGAGCAGCTGCAGCGCAACAAGCACAATCTCAACGACATCGCCATCCTCGTGCGCGCCTCCTTCCAGATGCGCGAGTTCGAAGACCGCTTTGTCACGCTCGGCCTGAACTATCGCGTCGTTGGTGGCCCGCGCTTCTACGAGCGCCTCGAAATCCGCGATGCCATGGCCTATTTCCGCCTCGTCTGCCAGCCGGCCGACGATCTCGCCTTCGAACGCATCATCAATACGCCAAAACGCGGTCTCGGCGACACCACTGTCCGTGCGCTGCATGATTACGCCCGCGTGCGCGATATCCCGATGCTGGCGGCAGCGGCCGACATCATCGAGACGGATGAGATGAAGCCGAAGGCGCGCAAGGCGCTGTTCGACGTCGTGCAATCCTTCCGCCGCTGGCAGGGCCTGCTCGAAAACACGCCGCATACTGAGCTTGCCGAGCAGATTCTCGAAGAGTCCGGCTATACGGACATGTGGAAGAACGACAAATCGGCAGAAGCGCCGGGACGTCTGGAAAACCTCAAGGAACTCATCCGCTCCATGGACAGCTTCGAATCCATGCGCGGCTTCCTTGAACACGTCGCCCTTGTTATGGATGCCGAGCAGAACGAAAATCTCGACGCCGTCTCCATCATGACGCTGCACTCTGCCAAGGGTCTGGAATTCGACACCGTGTTCCTGCCCGGCTGGGAGGAAGGCCTGTTTCCGCATCAACGCTCGCTCGACGAAAGCGGTCGCGCCGGCCTCGAGGAAGAGCGCCGCCTCGCCTATGTCGGCATCACCCGCGCCAAGCGCCGCTGCCACATCTGGTTCGTCTCCAACCGCCGCATTCACGGCCTCTGGCAATCGACGATCCCCTCCCGTTTCCTCGACGAACTGCCGGAAACGCATGTTCAGGTCGCCGAAGTAGAGCAATCCTATGGCGGATATGGCCGCGGCGGCTACGGCCAGTCCCGTTTCGACAAGGCCGATCCCTTCGCCAACACCTATTCCACCCCCGGCTGGAAGCGCGCCCAGGCCAACCGCAACGATGCGACCCGCGACAACTGGGGCAGCCGCTCCGGCCACGCCGTCGAACGCATCGGCTACGGCGAAAGCGGTCCCAAGGTGCGCACCATCGACGGCGAACTGGTGGCCAAATCCACCTCCTCCGAACCCTCCAAATTCGCCATCGGCGACCGCGTCTTCCACATCAAGTTCGGCAACGGCAATGTGTCGGAGATCGAGGGCAATAAGCTGACGATCGAATTCGACCGCGCCGGGCAGAAGCGCGTGCTGGATGGGTTTGTGGAGAGGGTTTAATCGGCAAGGCTATCTGGTTTGGGACCAGAGGGTGGCCATCAACGGTTAGGCTGATTGTGGATATCCTTCCCACCCACACACTCCGTCATCCTCGGGCTTGACCCGAGGATCCACGCACAAGCGCTCCCATCGAATGCATCACTCACAAGCAAGCATGTAATGTAGATGTCGCTGCCGGCACGCACAGCGATCTAATTTGCATAAACATCAAGGCTTGTACTTGGATCCTCGGGTCAAGCCCGAGGATGACGGAGCGTGGGGTATAATAGGGTGGCAAACGCAAGCGCATTCTTTGCGAAGCAGCTCACCTCCCGCCAATAGCCTCTTGACGCCCATCCTCTCCGCTAGCATCACCAACCACAAACGCGGCACTTTATACATCGGCGTCACCGCTGATCTCGAGCGCCGCATCTACGAGCATCGTGAAGGCCTAACACCGGGCTTTGCTTGGAAATACGGATGCACACGGCTCGTCTGGTATGAAGACCACGCCGACATCGTTTCAGCCATACAACGCGAAAAATCGCTGAAACGCTGGTATCGCCAATGGAAGATCGAGCTGATTGAAAAGACAAATCCGGATTGGCGGGATTTATACCACGAGCTCTGGTGAAGCCGCAGGCTCCTCAATTCCCTGCGCATCCCGATCCTTGAGCCACAGCCCAAACTCCTTCACCACGGCCACCACCTTCTCCAGCCGCCGCCCATCCTCCGTCAGCGAGTACTCAACCTTCACGGGAATCGTCGGATAGACCGTCCGCCGGATCAGGCCCGCCTCCTCCAGCGCGCGCAGATCAAGCGTCAGCATCCTCTGCGAAATGCCAGGCATCAGCCGCCTCAGCTCGTTGAAGCGCTGGGGTCCATCGACCAGATAGGACACAATCAGCAGCCGCCAGCGGCCACCCAGCAAATGCATCGCTTCCTCGACGGAGCAGCCAGTTACGGTCTTTTTCATCGCGCATACCTCATGTGCACGATGGTATAATTTTTGTACCTAGATGTCAAACTTTTCCGTTCTTACTATTCTATACCGTGGAGATTACATGGTTCCGCGCCAGTCTTTCCGAGCGAAAGCTGGCACCGGAAACACCACGGAGACCCCTCGTGAAGCTCTACTATCTGCCCGCAAGCTGCTCACTCTCGCCCCATATCGTCATCAACGAACTTGGGCTGGACGTGGATCTGATCAAAGTCGACCACGCCAGCCACAAGACCGAAACGGGCCTCGATTTCTACAACCTCAACCCGCACGGCTATGTCCCCCTGCTCGATCTCGGCGGCGGCAATCTTCTGCGGGAGGGACCGGCGATCGTGCAATATTTGGCCGACCTGAAACCTGAGGCTGGATTGGCACCAGCCGCCGGCACGATGGAGCGCTACAAGCTGCAGGAAATGCTCGGTTTCTTGTCGACGGAAATCCACAAGGGGTTCATTCCGCTTCTCTATGCGCGGCTTGCGGGAAACTATGTCGAGACCGCTAGGCCGAAGCTTGAAAAGCGATATCAATGGATCGACGCGCATCTCGCCGATCGTCCCTTCCTGATGGGCGACAGATTCACGGTTGCCGACGCTTATCTGTTTGCATTGACAGGATGGGGTCAGGCTCCGTGGTTGAAATCCTATTACAAAGCCGGCATCCACTTCGACGCGCTGCATAATCTCGAGGCTTGGTACGGCCGCGTGCGACAACGGGAGGCCGTCCGGAAGTCCATCGCCGAGGAAGGATTGGCATTCGATTGAGCCCGCAACGGAGCGACGGGAAAGCCACTACGAGACAGTCCCGGTCTCGCAGTGGCATCATTCGGTGTCGCGATTTGTGGCAAGAAACGATCCTTCTGCCGCAAAGGCTTCTGCACCTCGCGCTACTCGATCTCAGTTGCGTCCGCCATTTGCCCTGATGATCTGGCCGTTGACCCAGCCGCTCCGCGGGCCGGCCAGAAACGATACGATCTGGGCGATGTCGTCAGGAATCCCGAGGCGCCCGAGCGGAATATCGTTTATCAGCCGCTGGATTAATGCCTCGGATCGCCCCTTGAACAGCAATTCGGTAGCGATCGGCCCTGGCGCGACCGCATTGACCGTGACACCGCGTGTGCCGAGTTCCTTGGCTAGGATATGGGTCATCGCCTCCACCGCCGCTTTGGTCGCCGCATAGACGCCGTTGCCGGGGGAATAGTGACCGATGATGCTCGTGGAAAGATTGATGATGCGGCCACCATCGCGCACCCGCTTCGCCCCTTCTCGCATCCCGTTGAAAGTGCCTGTCAGATTGACGGCGATTTGCTGCTGAAAATCCTCATCCGAGACCTCAGCCAGCGGCGAGAATTTGCTGATCCCGGCATTGTTGACGAGCACGTCGACCGTTCCGAATTCCGCTTCGGCGCGATCGAACAATGCCGTTATTGCCGCGGCGTCGCTAACATCGGCACGGATTGCAATCGCGCGGCCGCCTGCCGCCGTGATGCCGGCAACAACATCGGAGGCCTCTCCGGAACTCGATGCGTAATTGACGACGGTCTGAAAGCCGTCTTCGGCAAGCTGCCTCGCAATGGCTGCCCCAATCCCTTTGGATGCGCCGGTTACGATCGCCGTTCTAATTTCGTTGGGCATGCGTCAATCTCCTTGTCGTTCGCACACGCGTTGTCGACCATGCCCGGGCACTCAATCCCGGCATGTCGCTTAAACGCTTGTTTCGTTGGGTTGCGAACTGTAATATGAGCGATAATTCGCTTTTTGCTACTCGCATTCCAGGAACATGTCCGAAGGCCCTCTCCATAGCCGCGCCGCGCCGAGAAAAGCGCCAAGACAAGCCCGCTCGCTCGCAACAGTCGAGGCGATCGTGGAGGCTGCAGCTCGCATTTTGGAGGAGCACGGCCATGAGGCCTTCTCCACCAATGCCGTTGCAGAAAAGGCCGGCGTCAGTGTCGGCTCGCTCTATCAATATTTTCCGCGCAAGGATGCGTTGATCGGAGCCTTGATCCTGCGCGAGACTTCGCGTCTCGTCGCAGAGGCGGAAATTGCCGCCGACAAGCCCACGGGCAGCGAGGCCTTGTCGGCGCTCATCCTCCCTTGCGTCGAGCAGCAGCTTCGCCGGCCGGCGCTAGCCCGCTTGCTCGATTTCGAGGAAGCGCGCCTGCCGCTGGATGCCGCCACCGAAGCGGTCAAAAGGCGCTTCTTCGAGCTCACCCGCGCAACCCTGCTGCGGCCGGATCTGCCGCCGCAGGCCGATATCGATGTGGCGAGTCGCGACGTGGTCGCCATCATCAAGGGAATGGTGGATGCCGCCGGGGAGCATGGCGACCAGGACAGATACCAGCTGGCTCTGCGCGTGAAACGCGCCGTTCTCGGCTATTTGCACAGGCTCGACTGACATCCGCAGACATTCCGCTCTTGCAAGTGATTGCATTGCAGCATTGCAAAATCCGCATGCCTAGCAAGCTACCAATAGCGGACCAATCGATTATATCGATTGAAGCGGCTTCGGGATTCTGCGTTTCCCGCGGTATCTCGGCAAGCCGCTGCCAGCTCTTCTTTCGGCCCGTTCGGGCTTTCGTCCGGCTCGAATCTCGAAGCCTGGCAACAACAAGAACCGAGGATAAAAAAGTGGCTGGCTCAGCAACAAGCTCTGCGCCCACCAGCGCGCGTGCATCCGCACACCAAGGCCAGGGCAATTACCAATTCGCGCTTATCGCACTCACCTCACTCTTTTTCATGTGGGGCTTCATTACTTGCCTGAACGATATTCTGGTCCCGCACCTGAAAAGCGTCTTTCAGCTCAATTACACGCAGGCAATGCTCATCCAGCTTTGCTTTTTCGGCGCATACTCCATCATATCGCTGCCTGCCGGCACACTCGTGAAGCGCATCACCTATAAATGGGGCATCGTCGTCGGCCTTGCGATCGCGGCTGTCGGCTGCGCCCTGTTCATTCCTGCCGCCACGTATCGCGTCTACGCCCTTTTCTTGGGCGCACTTTTCGTGCTCGCCACCGGCATCACGATCCTGCAGGTTGCCGCAAACCCCTATGTCACCGTATTGGGACCTCCGGATACGGCCGCCAGCCGCCTGAACCTGACGCAGGCCTTCAACTCGCTCGGCACGACGATTGCCCCCTACTTCGGCGCGATGTTGATCCTGTCTGCCGCGACTGTTGCAGCCACCAACGCGACACCGGAACAGCTCGACGCCATGCGGCTTGCGGAAGCCGGCGCGGTCAAATTCCCCTATCTGCTCCTTGCCGCCGCTTTCCTGGTACTCGCGGCCGTCTTTGCGGCGCTGAAACTCCCGCAAGTCGAGGATGAGGAGACCATCGAGCCAATGCGCGGCGGCGGCTCTGCCTGGCAATACCGCCATCTCGTGCTCGGCGCTGTCGGCATCTTTGTTTATGTCGGTGCGGAAGTCAGCGTCGGCAGCTTCCTGGTCAACTTCCTGAGTCAGCCGGATATCGCTCATCTCTCAGAGGCCGATGCCGCCCATTACGTCTCCTATTTCTGGGGCGGCGCCATGGTCGGACGCTTCGTCGGCTCGGCAATCATGCGCCACATCGATGACGGCAAGGCGCTTGCCTTCAATGCTGTCGCCGCGATCATCCTCCTGCTGGTGACGGTGCTGACGACAGGCCATGTCGCCATGTGGGCCGTGCTGGCGATCGGCCTCTTCAACTCGATCATGTTCCCGACGATCTTCAGCCTCGCGCTGCACGGTCTCGGCAAATATACGAGCCAGGGCTCGGGCATTCTGTGCCTTGCCATTGTCGGCGGCGCGATCCTGCCTGTTATCCAGGGCGGCCTTGCCGATACGATCGGCATCCACCTGGCCTTCCTGATGCCGATTATCTGCTACATCTACATTGCCTTCTATGGGCTCAAGGGCCACAAGCCGGCATAAGCCTTCACAAACCATCGCGCCTCGCCGCCTTCATCGGCGGGGCGCAAAAGGCTTGATCCGAAGCGCGCCACTTGGCATCGTGCAGCGCAACAAAACGGAAGGACAGGTCTCATGAAAGCGCTGCTGCTCATCGACATCCAGAACGGCTTCTGCCCTGGCGGCAACCTTCCAGTTCCAGAGGGACACCAGGTGGTGCCCGTCGCCAATAAGCTCATCGACAGCGGCCAATACGATCTCATCGTCGCCTCGCAGGACTGGCATCCGGCCGGTCACGGCAGCTTCGCTTCCACTCATCCAGGCAAAAAACCTTTTGAGATCGGCACACTGTCAGGCAAGCCGCAAATGATGTGGCCCGACCACTGCGTTCAGAATACGGAAGACGCAGCCTTCCATCCCGACCTCCATATGGCCGCCGTCGATTTCATTCAGCAAAAAGGCCAGAATCCCGCCGTCGACAGCTACTCCGCCTTCCGCGACAACGATCAGGCTGCCCTCACCGGACTGGCCGCCTATCTACGCAACAAAGGCGTCACCGAACTCGACCTTTGCGGGCTGGCAACCGATTATTGCGTCAAGTTCTCGGCGCTCGATGCCGTTGAAATGCTGCCCGGCGTCACAGTCCGCTTCATCGAAGATGCCAGCCGAGGCATCGATCCCGCCGGCGTCAAATCGGCAATCGACGAGATGCGAGCCCGCGGCGTCACCATTGCCAGCAGCAAGGACGCGCTTGCGTAAAATCGCGCGAAGCAAGCTAAACCTTCTCTAAATAAAATGGTGCAAGCTATGTCCCATCAATAAGATATCGGGATCTTTAGCGTGCAGTCGATTGTCATCAACGGGCGTTTTCTCGGCCAGCCTCTGTCCGGTGTACAGCGCTTTGCGCGCGAATTGACCCTGGCGCTTGATCGCAAGATCTCCTCAGGCGCGCTGCCTGCCTCTCTGAAAGAGGTGCGCTGGCGTCTGGCGGTGCCGCGCAATACGCCTGTCGACATGAGGCTTTCGGCGATAGAAATCGATAGTTTCGGTTCCGGCCCCGGCCATCTCTGGGAGCAAACATCGCTGCTTTCGCACTCGCGCGGCAGCCGCCTGATCGGCTTTGGCGGCAGCGGCCCACTTCTGCATCGCCGCCAGGCCGTCGTCATCCATGACGTGACGATCTTCCGCCATCCGCAGTCCTTCAAGCGCAGCTACCGCCTGCTGCATGGCGCCCTTGGAACCGTGCTGACGCGCACCGCTAAGATCGGTACCGTCTCCGAATTCTCGCGGCAGGAGCTCGCCTCGGTATTCCGGGTGCCATCGACTGGTATCGATGTCGTCTACAATGCCGTCGATCATTATGCCGCCATCGAGCCGGATGAGGCCGTCATGCAGCGGCTTGGTCTGAAAACCAACGGCTTCTTCCTACTCGTCGGCACGATGAAGCCGAACAAGAACCTCGATTTCGCCATTCGCGCTTTCGAGGCGCTCAAGGATATCAATCAGAAGCTCGTGGTCGTCGGCGGCTCCGCACCGACCGTGTTCAAATCGGACAACCAGCAATCGAGCGACAGCATGCTCTTCCCCGGCAGGCTCGCCGATGCAGAAATCGCTGCCCTGGAGCGCCATGCCACAGCTTTCGTTTTCCCGAGCCTTTACGAAGGGTTCGGCATCCCGCCGCTGGAGGCGATGACCCAGGGCTGCCCAGTCCTTGCCGCCGATATTCCTGCCGTGCGTGAGGCGTCGGGCGATGCCGCGCTCTACTTCGATCCCTTCCGACAGGAGGAACTTGTCTCCGCCATGCGGCGGATCGCGACGGACGAGACATTGCGCCAGGATCTGCGTCGACGCGGCCATGAGAACGTTACGCGCTTCTCCTGGGATGGCAGCGCAGATCGCGTCCTGTCCATTCTGGAAGATCTCTAAGAGATTTCAGGACCGGGACTGCGGCCGGTACATGGTGACGAAATAGCTGTAGAGGCCGAGCAGGCAGAAGAGCGCGCCCCCGACAACGCCGATAGCCACAGATATCCAGAGCGAATAGCCAAAACCGGCAGTTGCCAGCACCGGCAGGGCCAGCCCGATGCCCGACAGAACGACGGGCGGCCAGACGAAATCGAAGGCAAGAGACATCATCACCTTGACGCCAATCGTCATGGCACAAAGCGCGCCAATCATGCCGCCGGCCATGAGGCCAGCATCGCAGAAGGAACCGAGATAACCGCCGATGAGCGTGCCCGCATTCAGCAGCGCGCAATCCAGCGCCGCGAGCAGGAAGATCGTCAATAGCCGATGCTGCAGATGCGCCGGGGTGGGCATCATGTTGGCCGTCAGCGCGCGGCATATCGCAAGGCCGATGACAAAGGGGGCGACGGCAAGAAACTCCTTGCGCAAACCGGCGGCAATGACCAATTGCCCGACCGGCTGTAGCAGCGCGAAAATGCCGGCGGCGGTCATCAGCGTCAAACCGGTCAGCAGCGAGTAATATTCCCCAAGCTGCTTGGCAAAGGCAGGGGTTCGCTCATCGCGATCATAGGTCGTGACGACATCGGGATATTGAATGGCCTGCAGCGCAGAGACGATCAGAACGAAGGGTCTCTGCAGCAAATCGAGCGCCAGAAGTGCGCCGGCAGCGCCACCCGCTCCCAGCGTGGCCGTGAGAATCGATTTCAATCCCAACGGCGTCAACATGCCGATAATGGAGGCGCTCGCGGCAACGCTGCCATAGACGAAATGCTTGCGTACCAGCGCCTTCTCGAACGAAGCCGCCTCGTGAAGACTGTTGCGGCTCAGAAAAGCGGCAAGGAGCCCATAAGCAAGATAGCCGGCCATCAGACCGATGACGGTGCACGTGAAAGTCTGAGCAACGGCAGCGCCCGCAAGCGTGCCGATTGCCAGAATCGTCGCGCGCGACCCCTGCAGCCGCGAAAAAACGCGAAATTCCTGACGGAAGCGCAGCATGGTGAGATGCAGATCGCTCCCGCCCTGGAAGATCGCAACCAGGCCGCCAAGCACGGCCATCTCTGCCGAGACCGAAAAGAGGATCGAGACGGAAGCGGCGATCAGGCAGATTGCCGAGCATGCCGCGAATTCTACCGTCAGCGCCTTGCGCTCCAGTGCCTCGCTCCCTGGCCCTTGCCCCGGATAGAAGCGACTGCAGGCAAAGCGAACCCATTCGAAGCAGAGGATCGCCGCAAACTGGCTGATCGAGATAAACAGTGAATAGGCCGCATAGTCCGCCGGAGCCAGCAGATGTGCCACCGCGATCAGCAGCCCGAAAGCCACCGCCGCCTGATAGAAATATGCCGCCAACGCCACGATCTTTGCCATAGCGGCAGCTAACAGGAAAAGATTGAGGAAAGCGCTAACCCCGGAGGGGCAATTGCAGCACTCGGCAGCGCGATCACGCTTGATGCGCCACTTTGCCAGCCTGCGGCCTTCCAGCGATGAAAACTTCCACGGTCGCACCACCAAGTGGTATCCGCTATTTCCTGCTCGCTTCTCCCCTCATCCAGTCGATCACCGTCTCAAGCGCTGCGGATTTGCGATAGCGCGGCCAGACGAGATAGAAGTCGGATGGACCGCTTAGCGACCCCCGGATAACCTGTGTTAGACGGCCTTCCACCATATCTCGCGCCACGAAATCGCGGTTGGCGAGGACGATTCCCTGCCCCGCAATGGCCGCTTCTATCGCATGCGATGTCTGGTTGAAGCTGATCCCTTTATAGGAGGCGTGGACTGCCCGCCCGAAATGCTTGTCGATAAATTCTGGCCAGGAATTATGGGCGTCATGGAGAAGTGCATAGTCGGCGAGCTCTTCCGCCGTCTTCGGTGACTTTCGGTGATGCAGCAGCGTCGGGCTGCAAACGGCGATGATCTCTTGCTCGAAAAGCAGTTCGGTCGCCAACCCCGGCCCGAAAGGCGGTCGCCCATATCGAACGGCAAGATCCACTCCATCCGCTTGAAAGCCCGACATACGGTCCGTGGCCAGGATATGAAGATCGAGATCGGGATGACGAGCCGTAAAATCCGGCAGGCGCGGGATCAGCCATTTCGATGCGAATGTCGGCGTGGTGCTGATGGTGAGCCTTACGGGTTGCGGCTCGAGATCGCTGGTCGCTTGAGCGATGATTTCGAAAGCGCGCCTGATATCGGCGATATAGCCCCGCCCCTCGCCCGTTAGCACCAAAGACCGCGGCATCCGCTCGAACAGCTTTACGCCCAGCTCGGCTTCCAGCCCGCGGACTTGCTGTGCGACCGCACCCTGCGTAACTCCGAGCTCTTCGGCCGCCAGCCTGAAACTGCAATGGCGCGCAGCGACCTCGAATGCCTTCAAGGCATTCAGGGAGGGAAGTTTACCCGGTGAACCATTCATGCGATAGTTTTTCTACTGACAGATAAGAGTTTAGCTGCTTGGCCCTCACGCGAAGAAGATGATATTTCATCGGTAGATTTAGGGCAATCGATCCTGCGGGAGCCAGACGAGAAGGGAAGCACAGATGTCGATAGAAAAAGTGGCTATTATCACAGCGGGCGGCAGCGGCATGGGCGCTGCAAGCGCTAGGCGCCTTGCCGCCGATGGCTTCCATGTCGCCATCCTCTCCTCCTCCGGAAAGGGTGAGGCGCTGGCTCAGGAGCTTGGCGGTATCGGCGTTACCGGCTCCAACCAATCTAACGACGATCTCAAGCGCCTGGTCGATGCGACGATGGAAAAATGGGCGCGCATCGATGTGCTCGTCAACAGCGCCGGCCACGGCCCGCGCGCCCCGCTCCTCGAGATTACCGACGAGCAATGGCACACCGGCCTCGATGTCTATCTCATGAACGTCATCCGTCCGACACGCCTCATCGCCCCCATCATGCAGAAGCAGAAAACCGGCGCGATCATCAACATCTCCACGGCATGGGCATTCGAGCCGTCGCCAATGTTCCCGACCTCGGGGGTATTCCGGGCTGGCCTTGCCTCCTATACGAAGATTTTCGCCGACACCTACGCCGCCGACAATGTGCGGATGAATAACGTCCTACCCGGCTGGATCGACAGCCTGCCGGCGACCGAAGAACGCCGCGACAGCGTGCCGATGCGGCGCTACGGCACCAGCGCAGAGATCGCCGCCACCGTCGCCTTCCTCGCCTCGGATGGTGCTGGTTACATCACCGGCCAAAACCTCAAGGTCGACGGCGGCCTGATGCGCTCCGTCTAGCCTACCCAAGACAGCATTATCTCGTTTTCGCTCTCTCAGGCACCGCTTGGGAGAGCGATTTTATTTGGAGCGCGATAGCGGAGATTAAATCGCCTTGGTTGGCCGGCCGCGGACGAATTGCCTTTCTGCATTGCACACGTTAGAAGTCCCGGCAATTTTTAGGGATGGAAACGGGCAATGCGGAAACGAATTGCTTGGGGAGGAGTGCCACGATGGAGATCGTTCACACGATAGCCGCTCTACGCGAACGGCTTGGCGAACACCGCAAAGCCGGCAGGCGCACCGGCCTGGTGCCTACCATGGGCTACCTGCATGCCGGCCACATGGAACTCGTCTCCCGCGCTAAGGCCGAGAACGACGTCGTCGTTACCTCCATTTTCGTCAATCCGCTGCAGTTCGGCGCCAATGAGGATCTGGCGAAATATCCGCGCGATCTCGAACGCGACAGCGCCATGTTGCGCGATGCCGGCGTTGACTATCTCTTCGCACCTGGCGTCACGGATATGTATCCGCGTCCAATGCAAACAGTGGTCGATGTGCCGAAACTTGGCGCGGAGCTGGAAGGCGCGGTTCGCCCGGGCCATTTCGCCGGGGTTGCCACCGTCGTCACCAAGCTCTTCAATATCGTCCTGCCCGACAGTGCCTATTTCGGCGAGAAGGATTATCAGCAAGTAACGATCATCCGCCACATGGTCGAGGATCTGGCCCAGCCTGTCCGGGTCGTACCGGTGCCGACCGTTCGCGATGCGGATGGCCTGGCCCTCTCGTCGCGCAATGTCTACCTGTCGAAGGAAGAGCGTGCCGCTGCCGTCATCATTCCCAAGGCATTGGCGGAAGCCGAGCGACTATATGATCTCGGGGTGAATGACCCCGCCGCACTCGAAGAGGCGCTGCGCGCTTTCATCGAAAAGGAGCCGCTCGCGACCGTGGAAGTCGCCGCCGTTCGCCATCCTGAAACGCTGGAACCATTGAGCAAACTGCAGGGGCAGCCAATCCTCATTGCCTTGTTCGTCCGCATCGGTACCACTCGTCTGCTAGACAACCGGGTCATCGGCCGCAAGCCATCAAACAACGAAAAGGCCGCCTGAGATGAGCACTGTCGGACATGCCAAGCGCATAACGCCCGCCGCCATCGAGGCGATGAAGGGCACGCGCCCGATCGTCAGCCTGACGGCCTATACGACACCGATCGCCCGTCTGCTCGATCCGCATTGCGACCTGCTTCTCGTGGGCGATTCTCTCGGCATGGTACTCTACGGCATGGAAACGACCGTCGGCGTCACGCTGGAGATGATGATCGCCCACGGCAAGGCCGTCATGCGTGGCGCCAATCATGCCTGCGTTACCGTCGACCTGCCTTTCGGCTCCTATCAGGAATCGAAGGAGCAGGCATTCCGCAGTGCCGCGCGCATCCTGAAGGAAACCGGCTGCGATGGCGTGAAGCTGGAGGGTGGCGAGGAAATGGCTGAAACCGTGGCCTTTCTGACCTCTCGCGGTATTCCGGTCTTCGGCCATGTCGGCCTGATGCCGCAGCAGGTGAATACGACCGGCGGTTATCGCTCGCTTGGACGCTCGGACAAGGAAGCAGACAAGATCCGGCGTGACGCCAAGGCGATCTCGGAGGCCGGCGCCTTCGCAATGGTGATCGAAGGCACGATCGAGCCGCTCGCCCGCGAGATTACCGCCGCCGTTGCCATTCCCACCATCGGCATAGGTGCATCTGCCGCCTGCGATGGCCAGATCCTCGTTTCCGACGACATGCTCGGCCTGTTCAACGATTTCAAGCCGCGCTTCGTCAAGCATTTCGCAGAGCTGGCGCCCATGATCTCGAAAGCGGCTGAAGCATATGCCGAGGAAGTGAAGGCCCGCACTTTCCCGGCTATTGAGCATACGTTTCAGCCAAAAAAGTGAACCGCCCTCAGCTCTTGGCCGGCTCCTTCTCCAAAAGATAGATCGCTTCGCCGAAATCCTCCATCTTGCTCATCAATGCTGCATGGGCATCCCGCAAGCCCTGATTGTAGTAGTAAGGCCCGATCTCTGCGGTGAAGAAATCGAGCAGGAATTCGGCTGGCAACGAGCCGAGCGTCTGATCCAGCTCGTCGGCGAAATAGCGCTGAAGGCGGGCGACCATGGCTGCCTTCTCCTCCTTCGCAAAAGTGATCTTCTTCATCTTTCCATCTCCCATTTTTGCGAGCGGCTCCAAGTGCTGGATCAAGGAAATCAATTGATCCATCAAGGAAATTCAATTGCTGGCTCTAAAGGCACGGCTTACACCTCCGGCCATTGAACCGCGCGGCAGCAAATGCGCAAGGGTGCAACCATCGTTGCTTCCATGCGGAATGCCCGCCCTCGACACGACATCTTGGCGAGAGCGCCGGATTTCCCACAAAGGACAAAGCGGACCATGAGTCGCGCGGAATTTCTTGAAGGCTTGAAGGGCGGCATTCCCGTCGGCCTCGCTGCTGCACCCTTTGGCGCCCTTTTCGGCGCGCTGGCGCGCGATCAGGGCATGTCCCTTGGCGAACTAACCCTGATGAGCAGCACCGTCTATGCCGGCGCCAGCCAAATGGTGGGCATCGACCTCTTCGGCCACAATGTTCAGGCTTGGCTCATCGTGCTGTCGATCCTGGCGGTGAACTTCCGCCATGTGCTCTATTCGGCGGCGATCGCTCGCTACATCAGGCACTTTTCCGCAGTGGAGAAATTCTTCACCTTCTTCCTGCTGGTCGACCCGCAATTCGCCGAGACGATCAAGCGCCATGAAAGCGGCAAGCCCGTAACCTTCGCCTGGTACATTGGCTTTGCGGCGGTAATCTATATTCCCTGGGTGGTGGTGAGCCTGATCGGCGGCCTTCTCGGCGGTTTCATCGGCGATCCCAAAGCGATCGGCCTCGACATTCTGCTGCCGGTCTATTTCCTCGGCATCGTCATGGGCTTCCGCACGCGCGACAACTTCCTGCCTGTCGTGGCGGTCAGTGCCGTAGCATCAGCCATCGCCCATCGCTATGTCGGCTCGCCCTGGCATGTCAGCATCGGCGCATTGGCAGGCGTCACGCTTGCGGCCTTGCTGCCGCCGGTGAAAGCGAACCGCAAACCCGATCTCGCGCACGAAAGTCACGAGGTCTGACCATGTTCGATTTCAATTCGCATATGGTTCTGCTGATTGCGGCTGCAGCGGTGGTGACCTTCCTGACGCGCATCGGCGGCTATATCCTGATCGTCAAGATGACCCGCATTCCACCGCGTGTCGAAGCCGCGCTGAATGCCGTGCCCGCCGCCGTACTCACGACCCTCGTCGCACCCGCCTTCTTCATCGGTGGCTGGGACACGAAGGTGGCAATGTTTGCCGCCCTTCTCGTCGGCCTGCGCTATCCATCGACCTATATGCTGGTCGCCGGATGGATCGTTGTCATGGCATGGCGCCATTCCATAGGCGCTTGAGACGGACCCCATCCCTTTCGAGATCGGATGAGGTCCATATTTCTCAATGGCTGAGCTTTCTCAATGGCTGAGCGCGAGCGTGGCATTTTCCAGCCACGCCCGTACATCATGATCATGGATCAGCGGCATCAGCGCTTCGCGCGTCCGGGCGTGATACTCGTTCAGCCAATGCAGCTCCTCGTGTGTCAGCAGCTCGACGAGAACCAGACTGCGGTCGATCGGGCAAAAGGTCAAAGTCTCGAAGCCCAACATCGGCATGTCACCACCCTCGATCTCCTCCGGCTCACGGATATAGATCAGGTTTTCGATGCGAATGCCGAAGTGACCAGGACGATAATAGCCGGGTTCATTGGACAGGATCATGCCGGGAAGCAACTCCTGCACGGCGAGGCGCGCAATGCGCTGCGGGCCTTCATGGACGGAGAGATAGGAACCGACGCCGTGGCCCGTGCCATGCGCGAAATCGACGCCCGCCTTCCAGAGCGCGATCCGCGCCAGCGGATCGAGATCGCAACCGCGCGTACCCTTCGGGAAGCGCGCTGTGCTGATGGCAATCATTCCCTTCAGGACCAGCGTGAAGAGACGCTTGTGCTCTTCCGATACGGCACCGATGCCAACGGTGCGGGTGATGTCGGTCGTACCGTTGATATATTGCGCGCCTGAATCGATGAGGAACAACTCGCCTGCCTGGATCAGCCGGTCACTCGCCGTCGTCACGCGGTAATGCATGATGGCCGCGTGCTCGCCGGCACCGGAGATCGTATCAAAGGAGATGTCCTTGAGCGGGTTCTGCATGCTTTCGCCGACGCGGGCACGGCAGGCTTCCAGCCTTTCTGCCGCGGCGATTTCGGTCACCGTTCCCGGCTTGCTCGTCTCCAGCCAATAAAGGAATTCGACCATCGCAGCCCCATCCTGCAGGTGCGCCGCGGCCGATCCGTTGATTTCGGCGGCATTCTTGCAGGCACGTGGCAGCTTGGCGGGATCACTGCCCTCGACGACCTCTCCACCTTCACGACGAATGATATCGGTCAAGGCAAAGGAAGCGAGATCCGGATCAACCAGGATTCGCCCACCATTCGCGGCCGCAGCGGCCAGACGCTTGGTAAGTTCGGCAGGCGGCAGCTGCTTGCAGATCTGCGCGAGATAAGCTTCAGCCTCGACCTTGGTCTTGCGCTTGTCGAGGAAAAGCGCCGCTTCTCCTTCCGCATAGATGATGGCGCGGGCCAGAGGATGCGGCGTGTGCGGCACGTCGCTGCCGCGGATATTGAAGATCCAGGCGACAGAAGACGGATCGGTAATCAGCGCCGCCTTGAGATTCTTTTCCTTGAGGCCGCTTGCAATCGTTGCAAGCTTGTCCTTGGCGAGAATGCCGGCCTGAGCGATGTCCTGAATGATAACATTGCCCAGCGGCTCGGCCGGCCGGTCCGTCCAGAGCCTGTCGAGCGGATTATGGGGCAGGAAGACGAGCTTGCCGTCGATCTCAGCCAGCGCCTTTTCCAGCCGGCGCACTTCCGCGCCCGTATGCAGCCATGGATCGACACCGAGTCGGAAGCCCTTCTTCGCATGACGCGGCAGCCAGACATGCGGCGGCTCATTCACTAGATTGCCGCCAGTAAAGACGCTGCGGTCCACCTGTTCGGCAAGCTGCGTCACATACCGGCCATCCACAAAGACCACGGCCTGAGAGTGTGTGATAAGCGCAACACCCGCCGATCCTGTAAAGCCCGTGAGCCATGCGAGACGCTCCGAGCATTTAGGCACATACTCGCCTTGATACTCGTCGGCCCGCGGCACGAGGAAGCCGTCAATGCCGAGATCGCCGAAGGCAGCGCGCAAACCGGCGACACGCTCGCGACCGAATTGCGGGGTGGAAGTGACGTCGAAAGACTGAAACATGAGCTGATCCGAGACTGGTGGAGATTCCGTGAAACCGAATATTGCCAGTATGTTAGAGCATCACAATCGGAAGTGCGACGTGATTTTCGATCCCTGAGACGATATGCGTGATTACAGGCACATCACACCACATGAGAGCAGTCCATCCCAACTGCGGCCGTTAACGAATCCGCCCATTTCGTGAGCATGCCAGTTCGAATATGACAACTTCACGGCGCGAAACATGCATATCACGCATAGCTCCCATGAAGCTTCCCCCCTGCCACGTCGGCGGGCGAGTCGCTATATCCGCCGCATCAAACGGGGTTCACGAAGAACCAGCTCAAAACCAAGGACTTATGACAATGCCTATCTCTCGCTCCGCATATGTTAGCCCGGCGCTGGCTGGCGAGCGTCGCACCGTACGCCACTCCGTCGGCTCGCTTCGTCAGCTCGAAGTCGAAACCGCAAAGGCAATCGGTGCCAGCCGCGGCGGTCGCCGTTAAGAAGTTTACGATCTACGCGTTCGAAGTCGATCGCAATCCGGTTCTCCTCCTCCCTCTCGGATTGTGATCAGAACGCTTAGAGCCCGCTTGAGCACTCCTCCTCCACACGCTCGCGGGCAAGATCGGTGAAAACCGATCTGAAGGCGGTGCCTCGGCACCGCCTTTTTTATTTGCGATTGTTGATGCGGGAAGTGACCGGCTTAGGGCCGGTCGAGATGGATGGTGACCCAGCCGTTGCGCCAGATCGTGCGCACATGGCGCAGGTGGGCGCCGTTATAGGCGGAGAGAACCTTCCACCGCTGCTCGGCAAGGATACCCGACAGGATGACCGAACCGCCCGGCGCCAGATGCGCCACGAGCTGCGGCGCCATCTTGATGAGCGGGCGCGCCAGAATATTGGCGATGATCAGGTCGAACGGCCCATGGCGGGAAAAGGCCGTGGAATGGAATCCCGGCGCGGTCTCCAGCGTGACACCCGAGGCGATGCCGTTGCTGCGGACATTTTCCTTCGCGACGCGGACGGCGACCGGATCGATATCAGTTGCCAGAACCGGAATGTTGCGCAGCTTGCGCACGGCGATCGCCAGCACCCCGCTGCCCGTACCGAGATCGAGCGCATTGCGCACGCGGCGGCTCGCAACAACCTTTTCGATCGTCTCCAGGCAGCCCGCAGTCGTCCCATGGTGACCGGTGCCGAAGGCCTGCCCGGCTTCGATTTCGATGGCGATGTCACTAGGCCCGACCTTGTCGCGATCATGCGAACCGTGCACGAGGAAACGGCCTGCACGCACCGGCTTCAATCCTTCCAGCGACTTGGCGATCCAATCGATATCGGGAAGCACTTCCTTTTGAATGACGAGATCAGCAAAGGCAGGCTTCAGGAGCGCTTCGAAACGTCCGCGGACCCCATCCTCATCTGCGGCATAGAGATAGATCGACGCTTCCCAGACATCGTTCTTTTCATCGATCTCCGTCGTTGCGATCGGCAATTCTTCGTCTTCGAACACCGGCGTCATCAGGTCCAGAACCTGACCGGCCTTCTTCTCGGTCGTCGTCACATAAAGGCGGATTTCACTCAACTCGTCGCTCTTTCTCGTTCTTATTCAGCCCAGTCGATCCAGGGCGGTTTCGGCGTGTCATAGCCGGCCACACCCCGAAGCAATTGCCGGCGGACCGGGCCAAAGCGCAGCAATAGCGGCGCAAGGAAATTACGCGCCGCAACTGCCAGCGGGCTTTGCATCGTCACCAATCGCGTTAGGCCATAGGTCTGTTTCAAGACCTGCTTCACGGCGGGAACTCTCAAGGCCGAATACTCCTGTTCGCGGCCTTCCGCAATGAGCCAGGCAAGCCAGCAGGCATCTTCGATGCCGAGATTCATACCGCGAGCGCCGGCCGGCGAATGGATATGCGCGGCGTCGCCGGCAAGAAAGACATTGCCCTTGGCCATCGGCTCGACATGCCGGAAGTGGATGCGAAACTGCGAGGCCCATGTCTTTTCGGCAATGGCGGCCGGATGAGCGATGCGGCTTTCGAAATCCTCCAGCGTCGAGATATAGCGAATGATGTCGGTCGTAACAGGCAGGCGCCCGACCATGCCAGGATCGAAGAGCGATATCTCGGCAAAATGCGTGTCGACCGGCTCCGCATAGCGAAAATCGGCAAGATAGAAATAAGCCTCCAGCGCCTCGCCCGGGAAGCCGGCACCTAATGCCTTGCGCACTGCCGAATGGGCGCCGTCGGCGCCGATCAATATGTCGGGCCGCACCGTTTCCGACGTTCCGTCAGCCCGGCGTAGCGTAACCTCCGGCTTTTGAAAGTCTGCGATAGCTTCTGCAACCACGGCCGTCTGCCATTCAGGCGAGATGCCATAGGCCGAAAGCGCCTCCATCAGCTCGCGCTCCGTACTTCCCTGCGGCAGGGCACAAACAGCGCTGAAGCGACCTTTCACCTCTCGTGTATCTAGCCGGATCAGAATCTTCCTATTCGAGCGGACCCGAAACTGCTCGATCGGCTGCGCGGCGGCGATGATGCGCTCCGCAACACCGGAAGGAGATAGCAGCGTCAGCGTGCGGGCGTTGACGCCGAGCGCCCGGCTTTCCTGCAGCGGCGTCGGACCTGTGCTGTCATCGACGATACGCGGCGAGAAGCCGCGACGGGCGAGCTCAAGGGCGGCGGCAAGGCCGACCGGCCCAGCTCCTGCGATCAGGATGGATTTGGATTTTCCCTGTCCACCAGTCCCCTCGCCCATGCAGGTCCTATCCCTTCTTGACCAGGTTCTCCAGCTTCTTCACCGCCACGTCCGGATCCTCCTCATAAGCGATGGTTCCGGCAAAGCGGCCCTGCGAATCCAGCAGGAAGACGGAAGCGGTGTGATCCATCGTATAGTCGCCATTCGGTTGCTTATCATCGACCGGCACTTTCTTGGCATAGACACGGAAGCCCTTGACCATATCCATCACCTTGGCGGGGTCTCCAGAAATTCCGGTGATGCGCTTCGATACGTTGGAGACATATTGGTCCATGATGGCGGGCGTATCGCGCTCGGGATCAACAGTCACGAAATAGGCATTGAGTTTGCTCCCGTCGGGATCCACTTTCTGCAGCCAGGCGTTCAGCTCGAACAGCGTCGTCGGGCAGACATCGGGGCAATGGGTATAGCCGAAGAAAACAGCTGACGGCTTGCCGCGGAACGCCTGCTCGCTGATCGGCTGGCCGCTCTGCGAAACGAGGGTAAAGGGCACGCCATAAGGCCCGGATGACGTGACTTCCGGCGACTTGCCGCCGCCAAAGCTAAACCAGCCCAATAGTCCGGCCACGATCAATACGGCCACCCAAACTGCAATCCGCGCGCTTCTCATGAATGCTATTCCTCACCGATACGGACAATTGCGCCGAAAGCACGGTGCAATCGACCTGCTAGCCGATGTAACGGCTCGAAGTGGAGGACGCAATTCAAGAAGATGTTCAGAGGAGGCCGAAATCGTCGCAGTACGTGGTTCCGGGGTTTTCCAAGCCTTGATCGCTCCATTTCGCCGCTCTTCTTGGGCCGGAGAAACAAAATCTGTTTTCATGTTAAACCAATCCTAACCAGTCCGCGCCAACATCTGCAGCAAAGGCCGAATTCGACTTCACTCGCCGCCCGAAAGCGCGGCAAACCTCTTTATTCCAGAAGGGCATGACGCCCGCCGGAACGCCAGGCGTATCTTTCGCCGAAGCACCGGACGCTGCCGCTGCCCAAGCCGCTCCAGCCGATCTCTCTCTTCAATCGCGAGCGTCGCTTGCGCGGCGATGCCAAACGGGAAGTTCTCGAATATGACGAACGCCATCAAGCAATCGGGCACCTATCTGGAAATCGTCTCCTTTCACCTTGGCGATCAGGAATTCTGCATCGACATCATGGCCATCCGCGAAATCCGTGGCTGGGCTCCTGTGACGCCGATGCCGCATACGCCGCCTTACGTGCTCGGCCTCATCAACCTGCGCGGCGCCGTGATCCCGGTCATCGACATGGCCTGCCGCCTCGGCATGAAGATGACAGAACCTTCGGAGCGTTCCGCAATCATCGTCACGGATATTGCCGGCAAGCTCGTCGGCCTGCTGGTCGAACAGGTCTCGGATATGATGTCGATCAAAAGTGAAGATCTGCAGCCAGCTCCGGAAATCATCCCCGAAGCACAGCGCGCCTTTTGCCGCGGTATCGTGGCATTAGAAAAGACCATGGTCTGCTTCCTCAACCTCGATACGGTCATTGCGGATCAGTTGGCACAGGCAGCCTGATTTCAATAAGTTAGCTTACCCAAAGAAGATCGCCCTGGAGCCAAGCTCCAGGGCGATCGCTTTTTATACAACCGGTTTTGGCAGGGGTGTAGCCAATCACACGGTCTTGCAGGCCGTGAACAGGGGCGAGAGTCGCCTCCCTGTTCGCCTTCGAAATTGCATCAAAAAGGTGCAAACCGAAAGCAACTAGAAGGAATTCGACAACCCAAGAGTATGACTTTTTTTGGTATTATCTTTCTACGGGTTATTTTTGAGGTACGTCGATACCGTTATTTTGGCTTGCCATTCTTCCACGTAACCTGCTGGCCGAACAAGGGGATCGTCGAAATGGCCATCTTGGCAGAGCCATCCGTCAGCTGGCGCGAATGGATAAGATAGACGAGCGTGTCATTCTTCTTATCGTAAATGCGGGTGACAACCAGCTTCTTCCAGATGAGCGAAAGCCCGGCACGAAATACCTCCTCACCGCTCTGAGACAGGTTGATATCACCGATCTCGATCGGACCGGTTTGACGGCAAGCGATGGAATTATTGGAAGGATCTTCGAACCAGTTGCCCTTGCGCAACCGGTCGATCACGCTGCGATCGAAATAGGTCACATGGCAAGTGATGCCCGAGACTTCGGGGTCCGGCACGGCATCGACCAGAATATCATTGCCCGTCCAGTCCACCCCGACCTTGCCGACAATTTCGGCGGAAGCGGAAATTGGGGTTACGGCCAGAAATGACGCGGCAATGGCGGCAAAGAGTTTGGGGGAACGCATCGATCATCCTCTAACAACAGGCGCCGGGAGCAAGAGCGGCATGGCTAAGGTAAGATGGTCCATGAGCGATGCAAGATGGGACGCCTATATCCGCGTGCAACGCTTCACGATCGATGAGGCGGCGATCCACACAATGGACGCCGCCGCCAAAGCAACGGCGTCTGAACACATGCAGGCAGTGCGTCACCTCACTTCTGGCTGATTGCGACCGTTCCGGTTTCCAGCAGCGACTTGAGGTTGGACAGGATCTTCGGCCAGCCACCGGAGACCGCCTCGATAAACTTGGAGTTTTCAACCTCGATCGTGTGGGCAACGGTCAGCTTCACCACACCGTCCGACGGCTCCAGCTCCATCACGCAGCGCGACCAGCCTTCGGCCTTCAGATCCGGGCGCCACTCGTTGCGCCAGTTGATCGCGAGCCGCCGAGGCGGATCGAACTCGGCAATATCTCCCGCATCGGCAACCCGGCCATCCGGAAAGAGCATTTTCCACGGCGATCCAACCTTCCACTCGGTGTCGTGGACCATATCGAACCAGTATTGCTTGATGAATTCCGGCCTGGTCAGCGCCGACCAGAGCTTTTCCGGCGTGGTGCGGATGAAGGTGACGTAGACGAATTTGCTTCCAGTCATGCCATTTCTCCTTGTTTGAATTTTATTGCTTCTTGAGCTCAGGGCCCACCCTCGCCTTCCAGCGCTTTTTTCAAGGCCGAAAGCGTATTCAGATGCCGCTGTTCGAACTTGTTGATCCAGCGTTCGGCGATGCCGTTGATTGGGACGGCGTTGATGAAATGCAGCTTCTCGCGTCCTTGCTTCTCCGTGGAGATCAGATTGGCCTCCTCCAGAATGGCAAGATGTTTGGCAACCGCCTGGCGGCTCATGTCCAGATCCTCGCAGAGCGCATTCAATGTCTGCCCGTTCTGCTCATAGAGCCTGTCGAGCAATTGTCGCCGGCTGGCATCCGCCAGCGCCTTGAAGATCGCATCATCATCCACGGACATGAAACCATTTGGTTGCCTTTCTTTGTTTATAGGCAACCAAATGGTTGCCTGTCAAGTGATATGTGAAGCGAAGCAACCCCATCGCGCCGTGGGGCGACGGCGGTTCCATCAAGGGATTTATGCAAGCAACGATTGACAACTTCCGCATCGCGTCGGATCATCCACCCATGATCGCAAACCGCACAATCGTGATGCACCTTCACACCATCTCTCCCCTTGCAGGGCGAGTGGAAGCCGTGTTGCGCTAAGCTGACCGCGATCCATCTCAACCCTGCCGAGGCGAGCAGGGTTGAAGCCTCCTTGCTCTCCTCATCAATATCAAGGAGAGCCCATGTCTTTCGAAGAGCAAGAACCCGCCAAACGACGATCAGGCAAGGTCGGCCCGGTAACGGTCCGTGCAACCCGCCCATCCGATGCCGAGGCAATCGCAATCATCGCCAATCTTCCGGGTTTCCGCGCCGGCACGCTTCGCCTGCCGTTTCAAAGCGTCGAAGACACGCAGCGATGGCTGGACAAGCACGATCCCAGCGCCACACGCCTCGTCGCGGAGGTGGACGGAAAGGTCGTCGGCAATGCCGGCATGAACCGCCTTGCCGGCCGGCGGGCTCACAGCGCTAGCATTGGCATGGGCGTGCACGACGATTTCACCGGCTGCGGCGTCGGCTCCGCGCTGTTGGGCGCTCTCATCGATACCGCCGATAACTGGCTCGCCATCAAGCGTCTGGAATTGACCGTCTATGTCGACAATGCGCGGGCGATCGGCCTCTACGAGAAATTCGGGTTCGAAACCGAGGGGCGTCTACGTGCCTTCGGTTTCCGCAATGGCGAATACGTGGATGCGTTCACGATGGCGCGGCTGAGATTCTAAGCAATCACACGGCGGCGAATATGATTCCGCCGCCGACCATCATCAGCCGATCAAATCCAGCCACTCGTCCTCGGTCATGACCCGGACATTGAACTCGCGCGCCTTGTCGAGTTTGGAACCGGCACCTGGTCCGGCCACGACGATATCGGTCTTCTTCGACACCGAGCCGGAAACCTTGGCTCCCAGGCTCTCAGCCTTCGCCTTGGCCTCGTCGCGGGTGAACTTTTCCAGCGAACCGGTAAAGACGACGGTCTTGCCGGCGACGGGACTGCCTGAGGTCACCGGCTGCTCCGCTTCTTGAGGCTGAACCTCCTCCAAAAGCTTCGCGATTACCTGCGTATTGCGCGGTTCCTTGTAGAATTCAACGATGGCTCGCGCCACCACCTCGCCGATGCCCTCGATATTGTTAAGATCGTTCCACGCGTCGCCGGCAAGCGGCGCGGCTTCCTTCATCGCTGTTTCGAAGGCTTCGTAGGTGCCGTAGGAGCGTGCCAGAAGCTTGGCCGTCGTCTCGCCGACGTGGCGGATGCCAAGCGCGAAGATAAAGCGATGCAGGGCGATCTGGCGCCGCTCGTTGATCGCGGCGTAAAGTTTGCCGACACTGACCTTGCCGAAACCTTCGATATTCTCAAGCTTCGTCAGTGACGCCTGCTGACGCTTTTCCAGGGTGAAGATGTCAGGCGCGGTCTTTATTTGCAGCGCCGGATCCTCGCTCTCGAAAAAGAAATCGATCTGCTTGGAGCCGAGGCCCTCGATATCGAAGGCGTTGCGCGAGACGAAATGCTTGAGATGTTCGGTCGCCTGCGCGCGGCAGATAAAGCCGCCGGTACAGCGGGTGACGGCATCGACCTTCCCGGTCTTCTCATTGATATCGCGCACCGCGTGGCTGCCGCAGACCGGACAGACTTTGGGGAACTCGTAAGGCGCGCTCGACGCCTCCCTCTTCTCGAGCACAACATCGACGATCTGCGGAATGACGTCGCCCGCCCGCTGCACGATCACCATATCGCCGACCCGGATATCCCGGCCATCGCGGATCGGCTCGCCCTTGTTGCCGATGCCCTTGATGTAATCGGCATTGTGCAGAGTCGCATTGGTTACGACAACACCGCCAACCGTGATCGGCTCCAGTCGCGCAACCGGTGTCAGCGCACCAGTGCGGCCGACCTGGATGTCGATGCCGACCAGACGTGTGAAGGCCTGTTCCGCCGGGAATTTATGCGCAGTCGCCCAGCGCGGCGAGCGCGAGCGGAACCCAAGGCGGGCCTGCAATTCCAGGCTATCGACCTTATAGACGACACCGTCGATATCATAATCGAGATCCGGCCGCTGCAGGCCGATCTCCTCGTAGTGGCCGAGAATGTCGGCGACCGAACTTAGCCGCTCCATCAGCGGATTGACGGGAAAGCCCCAGGATTTGAAGGTCTGCACCATACCGTATTGCGTATCCGCCGGCATGTCGGACATCTCGCCCCAGGCATAGGCGAAGAACTTCAGCTTGCGGCTCGCCGTCACCTTCGCATCGAGCTGACGCAGCGATCCGGCGGCCGTATTGCGGGGATTGACATAGGTCTGCTTGCCCTCGGCCTCCATCTGTGCATTGAGCGCCAGGAAATCGCTCTTGGCCATATAGACCTCACCCCGCACTTCGACGACGGAGGGAGCGCCTGCTGGCAAAGTCTGAGGGATTTCCTTAATGGTCCTGATATTGGCCGTAACATTCTCGCCTGTCGTACCATCGCCGCGCGTCGCCGCGCTGACCATGCGGCCATTCTCGTAACGGATCGACATGGAAAGTCCGTCGATCTTCGGCTCGGCAGTAAAGGCGATCGAATTATCCGGCAAGCGACCGAGGAAACGATAGACGCCGGCGACGAAATCCTCGACATCCTCCTGTGAGAACGTGTTGTCGAGCGAGAGCATCGGCCTTGCATGGACAACGGGAGCAAACGTCTCAGATGGCGCGGCGCCGACCCGTCGCGACGGGCTGTCGGCGCGAATCAATGCGGGAAACCGCGCCTCGATCTCGTCGTTGCGCCGCTTCAGCGCATCATATTCGGCATCCGAAATCTCCGGCGCATCCCTGCCATGATAAAGCGCGTCGTTGCGCGCGATCTCCGCAGCCAGGTAGGCAAGCGCCGCGGCCGCTTCCTCCTCGGTCAAATCCTCGACGGGCTTCTGTTCGGTGCTCATGAATCTACACTCCCCGATTTCGAAGATGTTTTAGAGCACTTCCGCGAAAAGTGCGAAGCGGTTTTCAGCTCGGGGCACGTAAAAACAAAGGGAAAAATCTGCAATTCAATTGCCGGACCGATAAAGGTGGCGGCGCTGCTCACGACAACTTTACGCCGTGATCTGTCGTCCTTGGTGTTACAGATGCGGGAAGCATCAGCGTCCAGTTAGCCCAGGTGGAATTCCCTATCCAATTCCTGGGGCAGCGGCTCTTCCGCGTCTATCGCAGAGGATTTAAGGTAGGCTATATTATGAGAAGCACGTCTCTGGAAGTGATTGGATCATTGGCAGAAATTCGAAATCACGCATGAAGCACCGTCTTACCGTTCTCTCTATTTTCCTCGTCGTTGCAGTCTTGATCATGAGCTCATTCGTCAGCCGCTCCGCTTTGGGGCTGGTCGTCAGAGCCTGTGAAATCAACTCCACCCTGACAGGGTCGCCATATCCGTGCCTCAAGATAGTCCAGTCGCAGGATCCATTGTCTTCATACGTTGTTCTTCGCGAGCCGGCTGACAAAGAGCGCACCATCCTTGCACCGCTCGCCGATGTACCCGGCATCGAAGACCCACGCCTTCTGGTCACGGGAGCGCCGAACTATTTTGAGGAAGCGTGGAAAGAGCTATCAGCAATCGATCCGCGCTCAACGAAGGCTTCGAGACAGAATTTTGCTCTGGCGATAAACGCCGCCAGTTGGCGCACACAAGATCGGCTTCATATCCACATGGGGTGCGAGACACCTCGCTTTCGCGCGCTCTTGAAGGCCCATGCGACGGAAATTGAAAGCGGCCGGTTTACGGACTTGAAGACCCGAGCTGGTTGGTGGGCAACTTTCCATACGGCCGATGACCTTTCGAATTTGAACCCGCTGCAGCTCGTCGCAGATGGTGTCGATGGCGCTCGTTCAAATATGGAAAACGTCGTGGTCGGCGTCTTTGGCGCTGCATTGCCCGACGGGCAGCATGGCTTCTATATTCTGGCAAGAATAAACGAAGCCTACAAATCCCGTGGCTCCGCGGAGGATATGATCGATCCCAAATGCCGGCTCTGATGCATGTCGCTCAGACGCGGATCAAGACCAGCGCTCGCAGAAGGCCTCGATGTCGCTTGACTGAAAATCGGCAAGCCGCTCCATGATGGTTTCGAAAGGCCAATCCCACCAGGCGATGGACGTCAGTCTTTCTGCAATGGTTCGCGTGAAGCGCTCTCGAATGAACTTGGCGGGAATACCACCGACGACAGTATATGGTTGGACATCTTTGCTGACGACCGCGCCCGCTGCAAGCACGGCGCCGTTTCCAACCTTTACGCCCGGCAAAACAATCACGCCATGACCAATCCAGACATCGTTGCCGATGACAGCGCGGTCTTCCTTTCGCCGATCGAAAAAGGCCTGGTCCCGCACGGCGCCCGCCGCGTAATATTCCGGACAATAGGTGAAACGATGCATGGATGGTCGGTCCATCGGATGATTGGGAGCGCCAATTCTGACCTCCGCCGCAATGGCGCAGAACTTTCCAATCGTTGCGTCACCGACAATGCAGCGCGGCCCCAAGTAAGAGAAATCTCCGAGTTCGGCAGTGTGCAGAGATGTGTCCGCCAAAATCTCACAGCATCTGCCGATGCTCGAATCCCTTATGTTCGCCGTCGGGTGGATGACGGTTTCTGCGATTTTTGGGCGATTGGGCTGTGTGGTTGAGTGCATTGACGGTCTCCGGATTCCGGGCCTGCCTAGCCGGGGACGATGAAGGATATATGACGCAAGACCGTCGAAAAACCGAAGCAAGATGCCGACGGCAGATGACGGGTTCAGGTGCGTTTCAGCGCTATAGTCGCTGAGCTTGCTGCTATGCCCGCCTCGGGCAAGTCGCCACCGGCATCTGCTCCGACAACATCACAGGAGAGATCACCCGTTACCGGCCAGCAAGCGCTTGGCAGCCGCCCTCGCCTCTTCGGTTACCGAAGCACCCGCGAGCATGCGGGCGATTTCCTCGGTGCGATCCTTCGGCTCCATGGTGGCGACGCGTGTGGAAATTTTTTCCGAGCCGTCCGCGACGGGTCCCTTGGAGATCAGGAGATGGGTTGCAGCGCGGGCAGCGACCTGCGGTGCATGGGTGACCGACAGCACCTGCACGCGATCAGACAGGCGCTTCAGCCGCTGGCCGATCGCATCCGCGACCGCGCCGCCGACACCAGTGTCGATTTCGTCGAAGACGAGGGTCGGCGCCGAGCCGCGATCGGCAAGCGCAACCTTCAATGCCAGAAGGAAGCGCGACAGCTCGCCGCCGGAGGCGACCTTGGTGATCGGTCCCGGCCGCGTGCCAGGGTTGGTCTGCACATGGAATTCGACAACGTCGATACCCTCGGCCGTCCCAGCTTCTGAATCGCTTGATATCTCCACCATGAAACGCGCACGCTCGAGCTTCAAGGCCGGCAGTTCGGCCATGACGGCTGCGGCCAGAGCCTCGCCGGCATGGTGACGTTTCTCCGACAGATTGCGTGCGGCGACATCATAATCCGCCTTGGCGGCGGAAAGCTCGGCAGCAAGGCGCGCCAGTCGCTCTTCGCCGGCGTCGAGATCGGCTAGATCCGAAATCATGCGTGCGGCCAGGGCCGGCAGTTCCGTCACCGGGACGGAATATTTACGCGAGGCACCTCGCAACGCGAAAAGACGCTCTTCGACACGCTCAAGTTCGCGCGGATCATATTCCGTTTTGCGGAGTGCTGCCTCCACTTCCATCTGCGCGTTGGACAGCTGATCGAGAGCAGCATCCAGCAGCGCCACTGTATCCTCTAGAAGACCGGGCGCCTCATGGCTTTTTCGCTCCAGTCGGCGCACCAACGATGCGATATGCGGCACGGGCGATGCGTTGCCATTGAGGAATTCGGAAGCCTCGGCGATATCCCCCGCAATGCGCTCGGCTTTCATCATCCGCGAGCGCTTCTCAGCCAGCTCATCCTCCTCACCATCCTGCGGCGAGAGCTTCTCCAGCTCCTCGACGGAGGCGCGAAGATAGTCCGCTTCACGCGCTGCCTTCTCGACCTGCTCGCGATGCTTCTTCAAGGTGCGCTCGGTATCGCGCCAGATTTTGTGCAGCCTGCCGACCTCCTGCGCCTCTTCGGCGAGGCCGGCAAAGGCATCCAGCAAGGTGCGGTGCGCGTCGGTATCGATGAGCGCTCGGTCATCATGCTGACCGTGAATTTCGACGAGAAGCTGGCCGATCTGGCGCATGAGCTGCACGCTGAGCGCCTGGTCGTTGACAAAGGCCTTGGTGCGGCCATCGGCGGACTGCACACGGCGGAAAATCAGATCGCCGTCATCGTCGATGCCATTTTCGCGCAGGAGCTTGCGGGCCGGATGCTGTGTACCGACATCGAAAACCGCAGTCACCTGGCCGCGATCCTCGCCATGGCGCACGAGCCCGCCATCGCCGCGCCCGCCAAGGGCCAGCGACAGACTGTCAAGCAGGATGGATTTGCCCGCACCCGTCTCGCCGGTCAGCACCGAAAGTCCGGACTCGAAGGCAAGATCCAGCCGCTCGATCAAAACGATATCGCGGATCGAAAGCTGGATCAGCATCTGCGCTCAATCTCACGTCCCAAGAAGAAGTTTCTTGCCCGCTCTGGAAATCCAGGAGCCCGAATTTTCGCTCGGCTCCACGCCACCCTTCTGCAGCAGCTGATAGGAATCCTTGTACCAGCGGCTGTCCGGATAGTTGTGGCCGAGAACGGCAGCTGCCGTTTGCGCTTCGGGTACGATACCCATCGCATAATAAGCTTCGACGAGTCGCGCCAGGGCTTCTTCGATCTGGTTCGTCGTCGGATACTGCTCCACCACCACGCGGAAGCGGGAGATGGCAGCCAGATAATCCTTGCGCTCCAGATAATAACGGCCGATCTGCATTTCCTTGCCGGCGAGCTGGTCGCGGGCAAAGCGGATCTTTTCCTGAGCGTCGCTGACATATTGCGACTTCGGATAGGTATTGACGAGCTTGGTCATCGCCTCGATCGTCTGCTGTGCTGCACGCTGGTCCTGCGTCACGTCGACGATCTGTTTGGCATAGGACGAACCGACCAGATATTGCACATAGTCGGCATCTTCCGAGCCCGGATATTGCTTGAGATAGGTATTGCCGGTCTGTACCGCCTCATCATAACGGCCCGTGCGATACTTCACGAAGGTGCTCATCACCAATGCCTTGCGTGCCCATTCGGAGAAGGGCTGCTGCTGGTTGATAGCATCGAACTTCTTGCCGGCTTCCGTCATGTTGCCGGCCTTGATGTTGGCAAGGCCCTGATTATAGAGCATCTCCGGTGGATCGGTCTCGACACCGAGCTTGGTGATGTCGATATCTTTTTTCGTATTACACCCCGTCACCACCGCACCGGTACCGGCCAGAAGGAGCGATACGAGCAAAGCCCGTGCTGTGATATTCATGCGTTCAGACCTTGCAAAACCCATCGGATGACTGTCCCATAGCCGTCGTTGCGGAGACGGCGTTCTCTCGCTGGCGTTTCTAGCCGCAAAAACACCATCAGGGCAACGCATTGATGGTGCATTAACGCATTTTTGTGGCAAAGACCGCATATCCGCAGCCTTTAATCACTGTTTTGACAGGGATTTCTCATATCGGCCCGCACCATCCTGCCGCCGCTTCGCGACCGAAGACAAACCCGATGAGTCGTCCGTCAAAAAAAGAGCCGCCCTTCATCAGAGCGGCAGCTTTGTCTCATTTCGATCCCGAAAAAATCACGCCGACCAAGGAGCGAATTCAGGCGCGTTGACCGCAATGAACTCGCGGCCGTGACCGCGCTGGCGAGGTGCCGAGGTTTCGACGACCTCGTAAGCCGAAGCGTCGCTGAGCAATGCCTTCAGGGCATTCGCATTCATGCGATGGCCGCCGCGATAGGAGCGATAGCAACCAATGAATTGTGCACCGGCGAGAGCCAGATCGCCAACGGCATCGAGCGTCTTGTGGCGGACGAACTCGTCCTTGGGATAACGCAGGCCTTCGACGTTGATGACGGTATTGTCGTCCGAAATGACGACCGAATTTTCCAGCGACGAACCCAGCGCATGGCCCGAAGCCCAGAGGGGCTCGACATCACGCATGAAGCCGAAGGTACGCGCGCGCGACAGTTCCGTCTTGAAGGTCTCAGCGGTCAGATCGCCTTCCCACTTCTGACGGCCGATCAGCGGGCATTCAAAGTCGATCTCGACTTCGAAGCGCGTGCCATCATAGGGGCGGAACTCGCACCAGGAACCGCCAGCTTCGATCCGCACCGGCTTGATAACGCGGATATAGCGGCGCTTGACACCGAGCGAAACGACACCCGCCTGCTCGATCGCCTCGATGAAGGGATAGGAGCTGCCGTCCATGATCGGCATTTCCGCACCTGACACCTCGACGACGACGTTATCGAGGCCGATCGCGTAGATCGCAGCCATGACGTGCTCGACCGTCGCGACAGAGCGCGCCGGAGAAAAGCCGAGAACCGTGCAGAGATCCGTGTTGCCGACCTGCGAGGAAACGGCGCGCAGTTCGGTCACATCGCCATTATCGTGCAGACGCTGAAAAACGACACCGGTGCCGGCTTCGGCGGGGTAGAAGGTGATCGACACATTGGCACCGGAATGAACGCCAATACCGGAAAGTGTCACAGGGTTTGCAATGGTGGTCTGAAAACCAAGCAATCCAATTGCCATGTAATTCTGCCTTCGTCTATCTGATCCAGGCCGGGCGGTCATCTTCGGACGCTTACCCTTATCGCCGGTTCAGTCTGTTAACTATGCCACGCACCTCACATACATTCGTCTCCGAATGTGATTCAGCGGGCTTGCTTGATATCTACATACGCGCCAGGGCATCGCATTCCAAATCACTGTTTCTTTCGTTTTGTTACGAAAGCAGCCAATTGAATTCGTTGGATAATTTTAAATAAGACAATGGTTATAAAATAAGAAAATCCGGAGCCTTTCGGCCCCGGATTTCTCCAATATGGTTAGCAACCTATTAAAGGGCTGCCTGTTGCGGGTCAGTTCGACTGGCGGCGCAGGAAGGCCGGAATCTCGAGCTGATCGTCCTCATGGTTTGCCATGCGTGCCTGCGGAGCCTGGCGGCCGTGATCGTCGAGATTGCCACGGCGCGGAGCATAAAGGCTCGCTTCCGGCGACGGCGCACGACGCTGCTGCGGAGCGGCGTTGTTCGTCGGAGCCATCATGTCGTCGAAAGCCGGATCTTCTTCGCGGCGGCCGAGCGAATTGGTGATTCGCTTCAGAAGACCCATTGGGCCACGCTCTTCGGTCGCCTGGGCGGCTGCCGGCTGGGCGCGGTGTTCCATCTCGGCCTTAACGACCGGTGGGAAATCCTCGACCTTCGGCATGCGGACCTGCTCAGGAGCCTGACGGATGACCGGCTGCTGATGCATGACCGGCGCCTGCTGCTGAGGCTGAACCGGAGCTTGACGGACCGGCTGGGCTTCCGGGGCTGCTGCGAAGATGCGGCTCTGCGGACGGAAGTTATCTTCCGGCGCAGCGGCCTGCTGCATAACCGGCTGCTGCGGCACCTGAGTCTGCCGGCTCATCTGGAATTCCAGTTCGCGCTCCAGATCGGCCTCTGCTGCACGAATGGTCTGGGCGACCGGATCCACGGTACGAGGAGCCGGAGCGGCAGCCTGTGCGGTTTGGGCCTGCGAGACGTGGGCAGGCTGAACTGCGGCCGCTGCCGGAGCGGCGGCCGCGGAAGGACGCATAGCAGGCTTTGCGGCGGGGCGGAATTCCATGCCTCTGTCGGAAGCCTCGTTCATCGCGCGGTCGATGCCCGTTGCGACGACGGAAACGCGAATGATGCCCTCAAGCGATTCGTCGAAGGTGGCGCCGAGGATGATATTGGCGTCGGGATCGACTTCTTCGCGGATGCGGGTTGCAGCTTCGTCGACTTCGAACAGGGTCAGGTCACGGCCGCCGGTGATCGAGATCAGCAGGCCCTGTGCGCCCTTCATCGAGGTTTCGTCGAGCAGCGGGTTGGCAATGGCAGCTTCAGCAGCCTGCATTGCACGGCCCTGGCCGGAAGCCTCGCCGGTACCCATCATCGCGCGGCCCATTTCGCGCATGACCGAACGGACGTCGGCGAAGTCGAGGTTGATGAGACCTTCCTTCACCATCAAGTCGGTGATGCAGGCAACGCCCGAATAGAGAACCTGGTCGGCCATCGAGAACGCGTCGGCGAAAGTCGTCTTGTCGTTGGCGATGCGGAACAGATTCTGGTTCGGAATGACGATCAGGGTGTCGACCGACTTCTGCAGTTCCTGGATGCCCATCTCAGCGAGACGCATACGGCGGCCGCCTTCGAAGTGGAACGGCTTGGTAACGACGCCGACGGTCAGGATGCCCTTATTGCGAGCGGCCTGCGCGACGACCGGAGCGGCACCCGTACCCGTACCACCGCCCATGCCGGCGGTGACGAAGCACATATGCGTACCGTTCAGATGATCGATGATTTCATCGATGCACTCTTCGGCAGCTGCACGGCCAACTTCCGGCTGCGAGCCGGCGCCGAGACCTTCCGTGACGTTGACGCCGAGCTGGATGATCCGCTCTGCCTTCGTCATGGTCAGCGCCTGGGCATCCGTGTTGGCGACGACGAAATCGACGCCCTGCAGGCCTGCCGTGATCATGTTGTTGACGGCATTGCCGCCACCGCCACCAACACCGAACACGGTGATTCGCGGCTTAAGCTCGGTGATATCTGGCTTATGCAGCTTGATAGTCATTGTACCCGTTCCTTCTCTTTATGGCCGCATCGCCACGCCGGCCAATTCACTCGATTTCACTTGCCTGACGCTTGCCCCGGACTGATTTCCGGGATCAGGCACTCAAAAACTCTCTTTCAGCCATTGGCCAACGCGGCCGATCCGGCTGTTGTTACCTCCAAACGACGAGAGCAGACCGCTGCTCGGCGCATGTGTTTCCATGTCTGCGACCTGCGGATAGATCATCAGTCCCACAGCGGTCGAAAAAGCCGGCCCCTTGGCTGCCGTCGGCAAACCAGACACGCCCATCGGACGACCGATGCGGACATTGCGGGCAAGTACCCGGCGCGCCACATCGGGCAGACCGGTCAGCTGGCTGGCACCGCCGGTCAGGACGACGCGCTTGCCGACGATCGGGCTGAAGCCCGAACGCTGGATGCGATCGCGAATGAGCTCGAGAGTTTCCTCGATGCGAGCCTTGACGATGCGCGACACGAGCGCCTTCGGCACCTGTGTCGGCTGGTCACGCTCGTCTTCGCCGATCGGCGGGATGGAAATCAGTTCGCGCTCTTCCGAAGAATTCGCGAGAGCGGAAGCATGAACGACCTTCAGCCGCTCCGCATCCTCGATGCGGGTGGAAAGGCCGCGTGCAAGATCGGTGGTGACATGATGCCCGCCGAGGCTGACGGCGTCGGTGTGCACCAGCTTGCCCTCGGCAAAGACCGAAATCGTCGTCGTGCCGCCGCCCATGTCGATCGCAGCGCAGCCAAGCTCGACTTCATCGTCAACGAGGGCTGCAAGACCGCTGGCATAAGGTGTCGCCACCATGCCTTCGACCGAGAGATGCGCACGGTTGATGCAGAGCTCGAGGTTGCGAAGCGCCGCGCGCTCGGCCGTCACCACATGCATGTCGACACCAAGAGCGTCGCCGAACATGGCCAGCGGATCGCGAATGCCGCGCTCGCCATCAAGGGAGTAGCCCGTCGCCAGCGAGTGCAGCACGGCACGCTCCTGACGGATCGACTGCTGGCAGGCTGCGGCCAGAACCTTCTTGAGATCGTTGGCCTCGACTTCCTGACCACCGAGATCGATGGTCGCGGTGTAAATATCGCTGCCGAGACGACCGGCCGAAACGTTGACGATTAGGCTGTCGACGGTCAGGCCCGCCATACGCTCGGCGGCATCGACCGCAAGCCGGACAACCCCTTCCAGCGCGTCGAGATCGGCGATCACGCCAGTCTTGATGCCGCGGGAACGCTGATGACCGATACCGATGATCTCGATGTTGTGGGTGCGGTTCGGGAGAACTTGGCTCTCCTCGCGCGGCGTCAGACGACCGATCATGCAGACGACCTTCGTCGAGCCGATGTCAAGGACCGACACGATATGCGACCGCTTCGAAGACAAAGGCTTCAACCGAGGCAGGCCGAAATGGGACGAACCAAATAAGCTCATGTATCCTGACCTGCTTTCTTCAAAGCCTTGTTTCTTGCATCGACTGCGGCCTGGCGACGAATTGCGGCATCCGGAGTTAACTCAATGGCGGTACGATCATCGATACGGAGATCGACGGCAGCGATATCGCGCTGCAAAAGATTTTGCTCCTTGTCGAGCTTGGTCAGCCGCGCGAGCGCATCATCGATATTGTCTTCCGGCAATTTGATGATCACGCCGTTGTCCAGATAGAGATCCCAGCGACGACCGGCGACACGCACGAAAGCCTTCACATGGCTGCGAACATCGGGCCACTTGGCAAACTGGTCGTCGATGGAGGCGGCTGCGGTTTCGGCATCACGACCGACGAAGAGCGGTAGCTTTGCAAACTTGTTGTCGCGCAGCGGTGCAATCACGCTGCCGTCCTTCTGGATCAGAGAAAGCTCGGAACCGTGCTGCCAGATCGCATAGGCCTTACGCTCCTTGAGCTTCACCTCGACAGTCCGCGGATAGACCTTGCGAACCTCGACATTCTGAACCCAGGGCAAGTTGGCAATCTTCTGGCGGGCGGCATCGGCATTAAGGGCAACGAGCGAGGTCGTACCGTCGAGGCCGAGCAGCTGCAGGATCTCGATTTCCGAGGTCTCGTCATTGCCGGAGACCTTTACATCCTCGATCGCAAAACCAGCGGCAGAAGTCGTCGCTTCCGCGACCGCCTGGGTATGACCACCAACCGACATGCCATAAAGGCCGGTCGCAGCAAGAAGAACGAGGGTCGAAACAGTACCCGTATGAGCCGGAATATTGATGCGACCCGAACCGAGACTGACTAGGAAGCGAACAGCGCGGCGCAGCGGACGCGGCAGAACGAATGCGTCCTCAACCTCGTCGATGGCGAGCGGGACGCGATGACGGGACCGCCTCATATTTTTGACCGTCAGCGCAAACAAGACGCGTCCTCCACCATCCACCGGAGAAATTCACCAAAAGAGTAGCCGGCATGAGCGGCCATTTCAGGCACCAGGGAGGTAGGAGTCATGCCCGGCTGGGTATTGATCTCCAACCAGACAAGTTCGCCCTCTTCGGAAAAGCGATCGTCAAAACGGAAGTCAGATCGACTAACACCGCGGCAGCCGATAGCTTCATGCGCCCTTAACGATAATGTTTGTATCTTTTGGTAAAGATTCGGTGAAATTTCCGCCGGCAAGACATGTTTTGAGCCACCCTTGGCGTACTTGGCGTCATAATCATAGAAGCTGTGACCGAGCGGCACGATCTCAGTCACGCCGAGGACTTTGCCGTTCATGACGCCACAGGTCAGCTCGCGCCCGTAGATATAACGCTCGACCAGAACCTCATCACCATAGCGCCATTCGGCAGAGGTAACGATCTGCGGCGGATGCGCCTGATCTTCCTTGACGATCACGACACCGAAGCTCGAGCCCTCGCGTACCGGCTTGACGACATAGGGCGGCTTCATCGGATGCTCGCCAACAATGGCGAAACGATCCATCACGATCGAGCTGGCAACCGGGATGCCCGCGGCAGCAGCCACCGTCTTCGCGCGTGACTTGTCCATCGCAAGAGCCGAGGCAAGCACGCCGGAATGCGTATAGGGAATTTGCAGATATTCCAGAATGCCCTGGATTGTGCCGTCTTCGCCGAATGGACCATGCAGCGCATTGAAGACGACATCGGGCTTCAATTCAGCCAAGCGGCTGGCGACGTCATGATCGACATCAACACGGGTAACCTGGAAGCCTTCTGCTTCGAGGGCATCGGCGCATGCCTTCCCCGAGGAAAGGCTGACCGGCCTCTCCGAGGAAAATCCGCCCAAAAGGACAGCCACATGCTTGCCACCCATCAATACCCCCGACTTCACGGTCTCTACTTTGCGTTTGCAGGGCCTCGCCTAGCCGCGATTCTCGCCCCGCTTTCAATAGGCCGATTAGAACGACATTAAGGTTAATGAAGCGTTTACTTTCGTTAACTTTCCGCCGACCTGGCGAGGGCCGCATGCTTCGAATCAAACCGACTTAAAGAATTCTGCCATTGGAATCATGGAGTTGCTACTTTTGAAATCACTACATTTAGATTTTTTTAAATAATAAGCCCCGCATCGAGCGCTCGATGCGGGGCCGCAGGCATTAAATTGAGGCCGAAATCACTCGCTGTCGTCGACCAGTTTCCAGACCAATCCGCCCAACGCTCCGCCGACGATGGGGGCGACCCAGAACAGCCAAAGCTGCTGCAGAGCCCAGCCGCCGACGAAGAGAGCCTGCCCTGTCGAACGAGCCGGATTGACCGACGTGTTGGTGATCGGGATCGAGATCAGATGGATCAGCGTCAGCGCCAAGCCAATGGCGATCGGCGCGAAGCCGGCCGGCACCTTGCTGCTCGTCGAGCCAAGAATCACGACCAGGAAGAACAGCGTCAGCACGATCTCGGCCACCAGTGCCGACACCATGGAATAGCCGCCGGGAGAATGTTCCCCATAGCCGTTCGCCGCAAAGCCACCGAGCTGGAAATCAGCCTTGCCGCTTGCGATCAGATAGAGCACGGCCGCGGCGACAACGGCGCCGATGACCTGTGCGATAATATAGGGAATGAGCTGCCCGCCGGGAAAGCGGCCAGCCACCGTCAGGCCGACCGAGACGGCCGGATTGAAGTGCCCTCCTGATATGCCGCCGACGGCAAAAGCCATAGTCAGCACAGTCAGACCGAACGCAAAGGCAACGCCTAGAAAACCGATACCGAGGCTCGGAAAGGCTGCTGCGAAGATCGCACTGCCGCAGCCGCCGAATACGAGCCAAAACGTCCCAAGAAACTCAGCGATGAGTTTTTTCTGCATGAAACCTTTCTCCTCAGCCCGCAATCCAAGCGAGAATCGGCCATTGGTGAAAAAGATTCCGGTAAGGACTCGCCGGAGCACGCCTCTCCAACAACAAACGCCCGCCTGATTGCTCACGAATCAACAATTACGGCAAAATAATAGCACGCAACCGCTGATTTCTTGCGTAGTTAACGTTTGCGTTGAACAAAAATTACGCTAAGGACAATTTTTATCCGCTAAGCGCTCCTTAGCGTCCTCTGAATTGGTGGGAACATGACTGACGCGATATCTCCTTTATCGCCGACCCCCTCGTCATCGAACAATGCTGTTGCGAATTCCCCGGCACGTGTTCTGATCGCGAGCCTCATCGGCACAACGATCGAATTTTTCGATTTCTATGTTTATGCGACGGCGGCGGTTATCGTCTTCCCGAAGCTGTTCTTCCCGGCAAGCGATCCGACTTCGGCAACTCTGCAGTCCTTCGCGACCTTCTCCATTGCCTTCTTCGCACGCCCGATCGGCGCGATGATCTTCGGCCATTTTGGAGACCGGATCGGCCGCAAGGCGACACTGGTCGCGGCTCTGATGACCATGGGCCTCTCGACCGTCGTGATCGGCATGCTGCCGACTTATGAGTCGATCGGCGTTCTCGCACCGATTCTGCTGGCACTTTGCCGTCTCGGCCAGGGTCTTGGCCTCGGCGGGGAATGGGGCGGCGCTGTCTTGCTTGCGACGGAAAATGCACCGGAAGGCAAGCGCAGCTGGTATGCCATGTTCCCGCAGCTCGGCGCACCGATCGGCTTCATCCTTTCGGCGGGTCTGTTCCTGATTCTGCGCGAGAGCATGGCGGATGCGGATTTCCTCAACTACGGCTGGCGCGTTCCGTTCCTGATCAGCATCGTGCTGGTCGCCGTCGGTCTGTATGTCCGCCTGAAGATCACCGAAACCCCGGAATTCCAGCGGGCCATCGAGAAGGAAGAACGCGTTTCCGTTCCGATCGCCGTCATCTTCCGCTCGCATTTCCGCAGCCTGATCCTCGGCACCATTATCGCGGTCGCGACCTTCGTGCTGTTCTATCTGATGACGGCATTCACACTGAGCTGGGGCACTCGCCCCCCGGGCAACGGGCCGCTTCCGGCCGGCCTCGGCTACTCCCAGGGCCAGTTCCTCGTCGTTCAGCTCGTCGGCGTCGTCTTCTTCGGCCTGATGATCCCGGTCTCCGGCCTCTTGTCCGACCGCTATTCGCGCCGTCTGGTTCTTATCCTGACGACGATCGGCATCCTGATCTTCGGCCTGTTCTACTCGTCGCTGCTGACGGCTGGCCTTGCCGGTGCCTTCGCCTGCTCGATCATCGGTCTTGCCCTGATGGGCTTTACCTATGGCCCGATCGGCGCGGCTCTGGCCGCCCCCTTCCCGACCAGCGTGCGCTATACCGGGGCGTCCATGACGTTCAATCTCGGCGGCATCGTCGGCGCGTCCCTGGCACCCTACATCGCCACATCGCTCGCGACCAATTACGGCCTTGTCTATGTCGGCTACTATCTCGCCGGCGCAGCAGTGCTCTCGCTGATCGGCATCCTGCTCTCGGGCAACGACGAAGTCTGAGAAAACAGGCATAAACCATTGAAAAGGCCGGGTGAAAACCCGGCCTTTTTGTTGAATCATTTTATGAAGCTGACACTGATTCCGGCCCGAACCTACTCTGTGGTCACACCCTGGAACGGGCGGACTTCACGGCCCGGCATGAAGTTTCCGAGGCGCTTGATTTCCCACTCCAGCTTGATGCCGGATTTCTCGAAAACCTCGCGACGCACTTGCTCGCCGAGATATTCCAGATCGTAACCCGTCGCCTGCTCCATGTTGATCATGAAGTTGCAATGCAGCGATGACATCTGCGCGCCACCGATAACCAGACCGCGGCAACCCGCCTCGTCGATCAGCTTCCAGGCGGAGAAACCATCCGGGTTCTTGAAGGTTGAGCCACCCGTCTTCTCGCGTACCGGCTGCACCGTTTCGCGATGAGCGCGCACGGCATCCATCTCGGTGCGGATCTTGGCGCGATCCTCCGGATATCCCTCGAAAAGGATATGTGTGAAGATCAGATCTTCAGACGCATCGGAATGGCGGTAGCTGTATCCCATTTCGGCATTGGTCAGCACGTGCTTGTCGCCCTTGCGGTCGACGGCATGCACCTCAATGACGCGCTCGCGGGTTTCGGCGCCATTGGCGCCTGCATTCATCCGCGCGGCACCACCGATGCTCCCGGGAATGCCGTAATAGAAATGGAAACCGCCGATGCTGTTGTCCATTGCCATGGCTGCGACATGCTTGTCCGGGCAGATCGCGCCGGCCAGGATGCGGTTTTCACCGGCAAGCTCGACGGAACCGAAGCCCTTGGCCGAAAGCCTGAGGACAACGCCCGGAATGCCGCCATCCCGCACCAATATGTTCGAACCCACGCCGACGACCGTCAGCGGCACCTCTTCCGGCAGGATCTTCAGGAACGTGATGAGATCGTCCGTATCGTGCGGCTGGAACATCAGTTCCGCCAGCCCGCCGGCGCGGAACCACGTCACACGATCCATCGGGGCATCCGGCGTCAGCCGTCCCCTGATGTCCTTTACACCGTCGCCGAGCGACGCCAGAAGCTTTTCCCCATCTACTTGTTTCATGCGGACTTACCCGAGAGGCCTTCCAATTCCTTTGGCAATGATGCTGCCCAATATGTGATGCTACCAGCCCCCAACAGAACCACAAAATCACCAGGTCGCGCAATCTCTGCAACCATGGCGGCAAGATCTTCCTGTGAAGGCAGATAGCGTGCATCGCGATGACCGCCTGCCTTGATGCGCGAAATCAGCCTCTGCGAATCAACGCCCTCGATCGGATCTTCCCCGGCGGCATAGACGGGCGCCAGGAAGATACTGTCGGCATCGTTGAAGCAAGCCGCGAATTCCTCGAAGAGGCTCGAAAGGCGCGTGTAGCGATGTGGTTGATGAACGGCGATGATGCGGCCCTTGCAGGCTTCGCGTGCTGCCTTCAGCACCGCCTTGATTTCGACGGGATGATGGCCGTAGTCGTCGAAGACTTTAACCCCGTTCCATTCGCCGGTCAGCGTGAAGCGGCGCTTGACGCCGCCGAAGGATGCAAGGCCCTTGGCGATCGCCTCATTGGAAATCCCCAGCCGGTTGGCAACCGCAACGGCGGCGGTCGCATTGGAAATATTGTGGCGGCCCGGCATTGGCATGATGAGATCCTTGATCTGGATCACCTTGCCGGTGCGGCGTCTGCGGATTTCGATATCGAACAGCGAACGCGTGCCATCGATCCGCACATTCGAGAAACGCACGTCGGCCTGTGGATTCTCACCATAGGTGATGACCTTACGGTCCTCGATGCGGCTAACCAGTGACTGCACTTCCGGATGGTCGATGCACATGACGCCGAAGCCGTAGAACGGCACATTCTCCACAAACTGCCGGAAAGCGGCGCGCACGGCATCGAAATTGCCGTAATGATCGAGATGTTCCGGATCGATATTGGTGACGACGGCAACATCCGCCGGCAGTTTCAGGAAGGTGCCATCCGACTCGTCTGCCTCGACCACCATCCACTCGCCTTCACCCATGCGCGCATTGGTGCCATAGGCATTGATGATACCGCCATTGATGACCGTGGGATCAAGGCCGCCGGCTTCCAGCAGCGTCGCCACGAGCGAGGTCGTCGTCGTCTTGCCATGCGTGCCGCCGATGGCAATCGCATTGCGGAAGCGCATCAATTCGGCAAGCATTTCGGCACGGCGCACGACTGGCAGCAGCTTTTCACGCGCCGCGACCAGCTCCGGATTGCTCTTCTTGATGGCGGTGGAGACAACGACGACTTCGGCATCGCCGAGGTTTCCAGCCTTATGACCGATATGGACCGGAATACCCTTGTCGCGCAGCCGCTGCACGTTGGCACTTTCCGATTGATCGGAACCCTGCACGCGATGGCCGAGGTTATGCAGAACCTCGGCAATGCCGCTCATCCCGATGCCACCGATACCGATAAAATGCACAAGGCCGATTGCCTTCGGCAGCTTCATGCGCCTGCCCCCTTGAATTGCTGAATTGAACGTCCCGCGGCAATAGCCTCAACCATGTCGGCAAGCAAGTTTGCCGCATCCGGTTTGCCCGCCTGCTTGGCTGATGCAGCCATCTTTGCGAGCTTTTCCGGCATGGTCATGGCGCCGCGCAAAATAGTGGAAAGTTTCTCCGGCGTCAGTTCCGACTGCACGATGACCTTGACGCCGCCGGTTGCCGCCAGTGCAGCCGCATTGGCCGCCTGATCGTGATCGAGCGCATGCGGATAGGGAACCAGGATCGCGGGGCGCCCAATAACCGCAAGCTCGGAGACCGTGGAGGCACCAGAGCGGCAGAGAACCAGATGCGCAGCGCCGATGCGTTCCGCCATATCGTTGAAGAACGGCGCGACATCGGCGCCCATGTCAAGCTTTCTCGTGCAGCTGTTGACCGTCTCCATATCCTCAGGGCGCACCTGCTGTGTAATGCGCAGCCGCTTGCGCAGCGGCTCCTCAAGCAGGCTGATCGCCGTAGGAACGGCCTTGGAGAAATATTGCGCCCCCTGGCTGCCGCCGAAGACGACAAGATTGAACGGATCTTCCGGACCAGATGGCACATAAGGGCGTTTTGCCGCTTCGATGACGGCCGGGCGCACGGGATTGCCCGTGGTCACCGTCTTCTCAGCAAACGCGCCGTTTTCGGTGAGGAAACCGCCGGCAATAGCGCGAACGCGCGTCGCCAGCATCTTGTTGGCGCGGCCCATGACCGCGTTCTGCTCGTGCAGCATGGACGGCACGCCCATGCGCGTCGCGGCCAGAAGCGGCGGAACCGTCGGATAGCCACCGAAGCCGACGACACAGACGGGCTTGATGCGCTGGATCAGCTTGCGCGCTGCACGCATGCCGGTCCATAGCGTCCAGAGGGCCTGCGCAACCTTTAACGGGTTCTTCGAGCCGATCGTTGCCGAGGGCACGACATGGATATCGTCTGCCGGAAATTTGCCGGCATAGCGTTCGGCACGGCTGTCGGTGACGAGGTGCACGGAATAGCCGCGCTCCTTCAGCTTATAGGCCAGTGCTTCGGCCGGAAATACGTGACCGCCGGTACCGCCGGCGGCAAGAAGGACAATGCCTTTACTCATGATTTTCGCTCCCGCGAATACCCCACTACTCGGGGCATCTCCCTGATATAGGAAGCCGCCCCGACCGCGTCATCGGCGCGGGCCAAGCCCCCCTCATAGACCGGCGTTTCGGGAAAAGCGACCGGAGAATGAAAAGCGGGCAGGAGATATGAGGAGCGGATGGCCGGTAGTCCCAAGACGATCACTCCGCCGGCAATCCGTGCGTCACGCGGAACATGGTCCGGTCCTGCGCACGCTTTTCCGGCCTGTGACGCGTCAGCGCCAGAATGAAGCCTGCCGTCACGCAGATCGCGGTCATCGACGAACCGCCGTAGGAAATCAGCGGCAGCGTCATGCCCTTGGCCGGCAGCAGCTGCAGGTTCACGCCGATGTTGATGATCGATTGAATGCCGATCTGCAGCACCAGACCGGCGACGGCAAAACGGTTGAAGTCGTTCTTCTCCTTGTAGGCATGCGACAGGCCGCGCAACACGAGGAAGGCGAAGATCAGCACGAGCACGATGCAGAAGATGGCACCGAACTCTTCGGCCGCCACCGAGAAGATGAAGTCGGTATGGGCGTCCGGAATGATACGCTTGACGATGCCCTCGCCAGGACCGACGCCGAACCAGTTGCCATGGACAATCGCTTCCTTGGCGGTGTCGACCTGGAACGTATCGCCCTCACCCGTCAGGAATTTGTTCACGCGTTGCGCCACGTGATCGAAGACATAATAGGCGGTGACGAAACCGCCCGCGCCGAGGCCGCCGAGCACGATGATCCACAGCCAGGGCATGCCGGCCATGAAGAACATGCCGCCCCAGACGGCGGTCGTCAGGATCGTCTGGCCAAGGTCAGGCTGCGCGACGAGCAAAGCGACGACGATGCCAAAGAGGATGATGGCGAAGAGATTACCCGGAATTTCCGGCTGACGTGCATGTTCGGAAAACAGCCAGGCGCAGACGACGACGAAAGCCGGCTTCATGAATTCCGAAGGCTGGATCGACAAGGCCGCGATATTCACCCAGCGCCGCGAGCCCTTGACCTCGATGCCGAAGAAAAGCGCGAAAAGCATCATCGCCAGCGATACGATCAGCAGGATGACGGCGGTCCGTCGCACCTGTCGGGGCGTCATGAAGGAAATGCCGATCATCGCCGCGATCGCCGGTATGAGGAACAGGGCGTGGCGCTTGACGAAGTGGAACGGCTCAAGCCCGATACGCTCCGCCACCGCTGGCGAAGCCGCGAAGGACAGCATGAAGCCGATGCCGATCAAGAGGATGAAAAGGGCGAGAAACACGCGGTCGATGGTCCAGAACCATTCGGCCAAGGCCCCACGTTCAACGCGGCTTACCATATCATTTGCCTCCAGTTGCTGAACCGATCAGCATGGTGACGCCATCGATCGCCGCGACATGGCTGACGAAGGCGTCGCCCCTGACCTCGAAATTCTTGTACTGATCGAAGCTTGCGCAAGCCGGTGACAGCATCACCGCCGCGGACTCCCGTTCATCCCTGTCCGCATCCGCGGCAGCATGCGCCACGGCGCGTTCCAGCGTGCCGGAAATCTCGTAAGGAACCCGCTCGCCGAGCGTCGCCGCAAAAGCGGGTGCCGCCTCACCGATCAGATAGGCCTTGGCGATACGCGGAAAGAGTGGCGCCAGGCTGGTGATGCCACCCTCCTTCGGCAGACCGCCCGCGATCCAGTAGATATTTTCGTAGCTCGAAAGCGCGGGCGCGGCTGCATCCGCATTGGTCGCCTTGGAATCGTTGACGAAGACGACCCGGCCGCGCCTTCCCACAGGCTGCATGCGATGCTTGAGGCCGGGGAAGGATTTCAGTCCGGCCCGGATCTCCTCGGCGGAAATGCCGACGGCGAGGCAGGCGGCAATCGCCGCGGCTGCGTTCTGTGCGTTATGGCCGCCGCGCAAGGTCTGGATACCGTCGAGATCGGCGATCTCGCTTGCCGCGCCGTTCGATGCCTGCAGGATGCGGCTGCCCTCGGCATAGAGACCATCCGCTAGGGCATGCCGGCGCGAAATTCGCGTGACCTTGCCGCCGGCTCGCTCGATACGGTCGGCGATCAGGGAGGAATAGCTGTCATCGACGCCGACGACGGCGACATCGCTGCCCGCGACAAGCCGCTCCTTGATGTCAGCGTAATGCTGCATCGTGCCATGGCGATCGAGATGATCGGGCGTCAGGTTCAGCAGGATGCCAGCGGACGGGTTGAGCGTCGGCGCCAGATCGATCTGATAGGAGGAACATTCGCCGACGTAGAAACGCCCGGACTTAGGCGGATCGAGCGTCAGCACCGCAGTCCCGATATTGCCGCCGAGCTGCGTGTCCCGCCCGCTCGATTGCAGGATATGGGCGATAAGCGCCGTCGTCGTCGATTTGCCATTCGTTCCAGTAATCGCGATGAAAGGGCAATCCGGGGCATGCGCCCGCCGCTCCCTCACGAAAAGCTCGACATCGCCGATAATCTCAACACCGGCGGCATGGGCAAGATCGACGGTCCAGTGCGGCTTCGGGTGCGTCAGCGGCACGCCGGGCGACAAAACGAAAACCGACAGGCCGCTCCAGTCGATCGTCCTCAGATCGGCAACCGCTATTCCCTCGGCAGCCGCCTTGGCCACGCTATCCGGATTGTCGTCCCAGGCCGTCACATCGGCGCCGCCGGCAACCAGCGCGCGTGCCGTGGCAAAGCCGGAGCCGCCAAGGCCGAAGAGAGCGACCTTCTTTCCGTTCAGCGTGGTGACGGGTATCATTCTTGCCTCACCGCAGCTTCAGGGTGGAAAGGCCGATCATCGCGAGAATGACGGCGACGATCCAGAAACGCACGACGACCTGGCTCTCCGTCCAGCCCTTCTTTTCGAAGTGATGGTGGATCGGCGCCATCAGGAAGACGCGACGCTTCGTCATCTTGAAGAAGCCGACTTGAATGATGACGGAAAGCGCCTCAAGCACGAAGAGACCGCCGATGATCGCCATGACAATCTCGTGCTTGGTGGCGACGGCAACGGAGCCGATCATGCCGCCGAGAGCCAGCGAACCAGTATCGCCCATGAAGATTGCGGCTGGCGGCGCGTTGAACCAGAGGAAACCGAGGCCGGCGCCGATGACAGCACCAAGGACGACAGCTAGTTCGCCCGTTCCAGGCACGAAATTGATCGCCAGATAGTCGGCAAAGACGAAGTTACCGGCGAGGTAGGCGATGATGCCGAAGGAGGCCGCGGCAATCATCACAGGCACGATCGCCAGCCCATCCAGGCCGTCCGTCAGGTTGACGGCATTGCCAGCGGCAACAATGACGAAAGCGCCAAAAAATACGAAGAACATGCCAAGATTGAGCAGCAGATTCTTGAAGAAGGGGAAGGCAATCGACGAGCCGAAGGTAGAGCCGGCGGGACCGGAGGACAGCGCTGTCGTCATCATGAAATAGACGGCAATCGCGGCAATCACGAATTCAATGCCGAGTCGTGCGCGGCCGGAAAAGCCCTTGTCGCTCTGCTTCGTGACCTTGAGATAATCGTCGTAGAAGCCAATGGCACCGAAACCGAGCGTCACAAGCAAGGTGGCGACGACATAGACATTGGCAAGATCAGCCCACAGCAGCGACGAGACGACGATACCGGCCAGGATCATGAGGCCGCCCATGGTCGGGGTGCCGGCCTTCTTGAAATGGGTCTGCGGACCATCGGCGCGGATCGGCTGCCCTTTGCCCTGACGCACACGCAAGGAGGAGATGATTCGCGGCCCGAAGAGAAAAACGATCAACGCTGACGTGAACAGGGCACCGCCGGTACGGAACGTGATGTATCTGAACAGATTGAGGAATCTGAAGTGGGTACTGAAAAAATGAATATGGTCCGACAGTTCGGCAAGCCAGATCAGCATAAGAGCCCTTTCTAAAGCCCCTGATGGGTGTGGGGGCCCGTGTCGGAAAATGCGGGAAATTTGTCAAGCAAGCCCGCAATGATCTTTCCAAACCCCATTCCCAGCGACGATTTCACCATCAAGACATCGCCGGGGGCGACAGAATTGAGCGCGAATTCCGAGAGCTCCTCAGTCGTCTCGTGATATTCGACGTGAACACTTTCCGGCAGCTCATCCCGCAAAGCCGCCATCTCCGGACCAGCCAGCCAGACATGCTCGATGCCAGCCGCAAGCAGCGGCCCGGCAAGGTTGGCATGCACGCGCTGGGCATAATCCCCCATTTCCAACATGTCGCCGAGCATGGCAATCCGCCTGCCCGGCCGTCCGCCTGGTCCCGCATGCGGCGATGTCGTCGCCAGCAACGCGATGGCCGCGCGCATGGAGGCAGGATTGGCGTTGTAGCTTTCGTCGATCAGCGTGAAGTAGCCGTTGCCGATCGCGCGCTTGTGGCGTTGGCCCCTGCCCTTTTCCGGCTGCAGGTCGGCCAGCGCATCGACCGCCCGATCCAGATCGGCCTCCACAAGCATGACGGCGCCCAGCACGGCAAGCGCGTTTTCCGCGATATGACGCCCCGGTGCGCCAAGCGCCACTTCCATGGTCTCGCCGCCGATCGTCAGCCAAAGCGTCGAATTCTCTTCCGAAGCATTGAATTCGGCGAGGCGCACCTCGGCCTTCGCGTGCTGGCCGAAGCTATGGATATGCTCGATGCCGGCCGCCATGGCAGCCTTCTCCAGCATCTCGAACTGATCGTTGTCGTGATTGAGAATGGCATGACCGCCCGGCACGACACCGTCGAATATCTCCGCCTTTGCGGCAGCAATCTCGGTGATGCTGTTGAAATTGCCGAGATGGGCCGGCGCAATCGTGGTGATGATCGCGACATGCGGCTGCACCATCTTGACCAGCGGCCTAATCTCTTCGGGATGGTTCATGCCGATCTCGAAAACGCCGAAATCGGTATCCTCAGGCATGCGAGCCAATGTCAGCGGCACGCCCCAATGATTGTTGAAGGAAGCAACGGAGGCATGCACCTTGCCCGAAGGCGTCAGCGCGCGGCGCAGCATCTCCTTAGTCGTCGTCTTGCCGACCGAACCGGTGACGGCGATGATCTTCGCCTGCGTGCGCTTGCGGGCGGCAACACCGAGCCGCGCAAGCGCCGCCAAGACGTCATCGACGACCACCTTCGGCACGGCCAGGCCGCCCATCGCAGGCAAGCGTGCCTCACTGATCACGATGAAAGCGGCGCCGTTCGCCATAGCGATATTGGCATAGTCATGACCATCGACGCGATCGCCCTTGATGGCGAAAAAGGCCTCGCCCGGCTGGATGGAACGACTGTCTATGGAAATGCCCGTGATACCAGCGGGCAGCGATCCGACGAAGCGGCCCGAGATTGCAGCGATCAGATCCTCAGTTGTCCATAGCCAGCTCAAGACTTCAAATCCTCCAATGCTTTGCGCAATTCGGCATGGTCGGAGAACGGCAGCGTGACGCCGCCGATCGTCTGACCTTCCTCATGCCCCTTGCCGGCAACGATCAGCGTGTCGCCGGATTTCAGCAGGCCGACAGCCTTGCGGATCGCTTCGGCGCGATCGCCGATCTCCGTCGCGCAAGCGGCAGCCGCCATGATCTCCGAGCGGATCGCCGCCGGATCCTCAGAGCGCGGGTTGTCGTCGGTGACAATGACGACATCGGCCAGACGGCAGGCGATCTCACCCATGATCGGACGCTTGCCGCGATCGCGGTCACCGCCACAGCCGAAGACGACGATGACCCGGCCCGTCGTGAACGGCCGCACCGAATTCAGGACGTTTTCCAGCGCATCCGGCTTATGGGCATAGTCGACATAGGCGAGCGCGCCGTCATGCGTATGACCGACCAGCTCCAGGCGGCCGGACGCACCGACGAGCTTTTCGAGCGCTGCCATGGCGATGGGCGCGGCAATACCCGTCGAGATCGCGAGACCGGCAGCAACCAGCGCATTGGCGATCTGGAAATCTCCGGCAAGCGGGATATGAACTTCGAAGATGTCGTCGCCGACATGGACCTCGGCGATCTGCTTGTGGCGAAAATGCTCGACGCGCTTCAGCGTCAGGAAATCGCCCTTTCGCCCGACGGTGCGGACACCATGCCCAGCGTCTCTGGCGGCGGCAATCGCCTGCGCGGACCAGGCATCATCGGCAAAGATAACAGCCGGTGAACCCTTCGGCAGCAAATCGCGGAACAGCCGCATCTTGGCCGCCATATAGTCCTCGACCGTCGGATGGTAATCCATGTGATCGCGGCCGAGATTGGTGAAGGCAGCGGCAGCAAGCTTCACGCCGTCGAGCCGGAACTGATCGAGGCCGTGGCTGGATGCTTCCATCGCCGCATGGGTAACGCCCTCGTCCGCCAGTTCGGCCAGCAACTTGTGCAGCGACACCGGATCGGGCGTCGTCAACGCACCATATTCGTTGCGGGTCGGCGAAACGACGCCCGTCGTGCCGATCATGGCGGCCGGATGGCCGGCATAGGCCCAGATCTGACGCGTAAAGGAAGCAACCGAAGTTTTGCCCGCAGTTCCCGTCACCGCCACCATGGTTTCCGGCTGGCGCCCGTAAAAACGGGAAGCGACGACAGCGAGGAACCGGCGCGGCTCGTCAACCTGCAGCAGCGGCACATTACCGGCATCAGCCAAGTGACCCGCAACGATAACGGAAGCGCCGCGCGAAACGGCATCGGCGATGAAACTTGCTCCATCCGCCTTCGTGCCGGCAACGGCGACAAAGGCCATGCCCGGCGCCACTTTACGGCTGTCGGCGGAGATCCCGCTTATCTCAAGATCGCCAAGCGCTCCGCCAATATATGTGTTGAGTTCCGGAAACTCATTTCCGGCAATATCCCGCAAGTTCATCGAATGTACTTTTCGCCTTCTCGATCAGTCCGCCCCTCGCGAATCGACGTGTGTATTCTTTCACGCTTAATAAGACGCCAGCAAGGCCGAGTCATCTTTTCCAAAACTGGGCTGTACCCCGAGAATTGGCGCCGCGCGGGCGACGATGTCGCGGGCGATCGGCAACGCCGTGAAGGCCGAAATCGTCCCGCCGCCACGCTCGCCGCTCTTCGGCTCGTCGATGAAGGTCATGACGATGTATTGCGGATTGTCGATCGGAAACACGGCCATGAAGGTGTTGAAGTTCAGCGTATTGGAATACCGGCCGTTGACCACCTTGTCGGCCGTGCCGGTCTTGCTGCCGACATTGTAGCCGGGAACGCGGGCGTTGCGACCCGAGCCCCTGGTGCCGTTGAACTCGAGCAGGAAGCGCACGTCATCACTGGTGCTCTTCTTCACGACCATCTTGGCGATGGCATCGGCCTGATCACGCGTGCGCGGCAGGAAGGTCGGCTCGATCAGCTTGCCGCCATTGACGAGCGCTGCTCCCGCGACGGCTGTCTGCAAGGGCGTCGTCGAGACGCCGTGACCGAAGGAGATGGTGATCGAATTGATCTTCTTCCAGACGCGTGGCTGCGACGGCATCTTCACCTCGGGCAATTCGGTCTGCATCTTCGTGAGCAGGCCGATACGGGTAAGGAACTCCTTATGCCCCTCGATCCCGACAAGATCGGCGATCTTGGCCGTGCCGATGTTCGAGGAGTACTGGAAAATTTCGGGAACCGTCAAAACGCGGCGCTGACCGTGGAAATCCTTGATGGTAAAGCCGCCGATGCGAATGGGGTTGGTTGCGTCGAAGGCGTCCCGCAACGTCACCTTGCCATCATCCAGCGCCATGGCCATGGTGAAGGTCTTGAAGGTCGACCCCATTTCGAACGTGCCATTCGTCATGCGGTTGAGCCAGCCTTCCGTGGCGCCCTCGTTCGGATAGTTCGGATCGAAGTCCGGAGCCGAGGCCATACCGAGAACCTCGCCAGTGTGGACGTCGAGGACTGCGGCACCTGCGCCCTTGGCCTGGAAATTCTTGACGGCATTGACGACCGCATCGCGAACGATGCCTTGTACGCGCAGATCGATCGAAAGCTTCACCGGCTGCAGCGGCTGATCGTTGGTCATGCCCGCAGCAGCGAGGTCGGCAAGCCCCTGGTCGTCGATATATTTCTCCATGCCCGCAACGCCGCGATTGTCGATGTTGACATAGCCGAGAATATGGGGGGCAGTCGTACCGCCCGGATAGAAGCGGCGCTTCTCCGGACGAAAGCCGATGCCCGGAATGCCGAGCGCCAAAATCTGGTTCTGCTGCTTCGGCGTCAGCTGCCGACGGAGCCAGGCAAAGTGCGAGGATTTCGCCGAAAGCTTCTTGTAGGTGGATTTGGTATCGAGATCCGGCAGAACCTTGCGCAATTCCTCGACGGCTTCGTCCGCGTCGATGATCTTGTTCGGCTCGGCAAACAGCGAGACCGTGCGGATGTCGGTTGCCAGCAGGGCGCCATTACGGTCGACGATATCAGGACGCGAAGCCATCAGACGATCCGGAGGCAGAATGCTTGATGTCATCTCAGGCAATGTCATGGCGAATTGGACAAGCCGGCCGCCGATCACGCAATAGACGGCGACGAAGCTTGCGACCAAAAGGATGACGCGGCTCTTTGCCTGACTGGACTTGCGCTTGCGCACGCCCTCAAAGCTCGAACGAGAAAAGCCGTCGCTTGGGCGGTTGTTGCCGTCCGTGGAGAAGTGGGCCTTGCTCTTCAGGACCATGATGCGCGAAAGAAAAGACATTAATCCCTCACCGATCCCGTTGCCATGTTGTCGACATCCGGCTTCTTGCGCTTGGCAAGAGCAGGCGGTTTCGGTCGCGGCGCCGGAGCGGCCGCGACATCGGCGATGGCCTTCCTGATCTGAGCATCCGTCGTATCGCCGTTGCTCGAGGCCACCGATGCGCCGCTCTTGGCACCGCCTGCCTTGCCGCCCTTCGGATCGTTGGAGGCCGTTACCGTCGGCGGCGGAAGCTGCGAGCGCAACATCGGCAATTCGCTCGGCTGAACGATCGCCGTAGAGAGCGTCGGCTGCAGCTGAAGTTCGCTGTTGTAGGTGTTGACGAGGCGTTCGAGCCGGTTCGGCTGAGAAACCAGTGCCCAGTCCGCCTTGAGGAGATCGATCGTATCCCTCTCAAGCTTGATTTCGGATTCGAGGCGGCGAACCTCTTCCAGCTTCAGCTCGGCACGATGCTTGATCGTATAGGTCACGCTGGCCATGGCCGTCATGACGCCGATCAGCACAATGTCAAAAGTCTTCAGCATTTTAGCCCCCAAGCTTTCCAAGACTGGCGAGACTGGGCAGATCGAAGATCGAAAGATCTGCCGCTTCTGCCGGAGCCAAGGTGCGAACCCCCGCACGCAACTTGGCCGAACGAGCGCGCGGATTGGCTTCCGCTTCGGAATCGCTCGCAGAAATCATCGATTTGCCGACCGGCTCGAAAGTGGCGGGCCGCTCATTCACGATCGGCATGTGACGCGATCCGGCAGCACGACCCGAACGATCGGCGAAGAACTTCTTGACGATGCGATCCTCCAGCGAATGGAAGGTCACGACAACGAGGCGCCCGCCCGGCTTGAGGGCGCGCTCGGCTGCAAACAATGCCTGAGCCAGCTCACCGAGCTCGTCATTGACGAAAATCCGCAGAGCCTGAAAGACCCGCGTCGCCGGATGAATCTTGTCCTTCGCCTTTCTCGGCGTCACGACCTCGATCAACCCGGCCAGATCGCGCGTCGTCACGAAAGGAGCCTCCGCGCGCCGTTTCTCGATCGCGTGAGCGATGCGCGGCGCCTGCTTTTCCTCGCCCAAAAACACGAAGATGCGAATGAGATCAGCAAGCTTGGCGCGATTGACGACATCGGCGGCCGAGACACCGCTCGCCGACATACGCATGTCAAGCGGGCCGTTTTTGCTGAAGGAAAAACCGCGCTCGGCCTCATCGAGCTGCATGGAGGAGACGCCGATATCGAGCACGACGCCATCGAGACCGCCTTCAGGAGCATGCTCGACCAACTGAGAAAACTGCGATTGAATGAGCTTGAGATGGCCAGCATGGGCGGAAACGAGCGCCTGCCCTGCAGCAATCGCTGTCGGATCGCGATCGAGCGCGATCACATTGGCGCCAGCCTTGAGGATGGCTGAGGTATAGCCGCCAGCCCCGAACGTTCCATCGAGGATGACCTTGCCAGGCGCCGGAGCCAGCGCCTCCAACACCTCGCGAAGAAGAACCGGAATGTGACGAACCGGTCCGCCACCGGCATCAGAAGAACCTCCGCCTGAATTCGCCGCCATTCCGTTTCCCCGCTTTATTCCGAGCGCCCGCCAGCCAGCCTGCGCTCCTCCCGTGCCTGCGACTGCAAGGCCAAGAAGGCCTCCGGTCGCCACAATTGAAAATGATCCGCCCGACCGACGAAGGTTACTTCGCTTGCGATCCCGGTGAAGTCGCGAATGAAATCCGTGACCATCAGCCGCCCTTCCGCATCGAGCTTCATGAAGACCCCGCCCCCGTGAATGAGGAGCGACATCTGGTTTGCCGCCGACGAAAACGGATCGTCCGCCGCAATCTGCCGCTCGAAGCGATCGAGCAGATCGAGACCACCGACGCTGATCGCCGGAAACACAAAATCCTGAAAGCAGTACAGCTCCTGGATATTGCGCTCGGCCAACACAGAACGAAACGCCGCCGGCACGGAAACCCGCCCTTTGGAATCGATCCGGTTGGTCGCATTTGACAGGAAGCGGTTCATGACGCGAAACACCCGTCCCCCATGACCCGCAAGCCGCTACTCGCTTACAGGCACAGCCAAAATCGGACACAGCTTCGCAAGCCGAAAGAGCCGACACCCCTTCGACACTCCCAGAACGGGAGCAATCATGGCTTTGCGATAATTGGGCTCTGATTTGCCCTTGTGCAGTGTTCTTTTGGGATACCATGGGACCATATGGGCGTCAATGGGATGAAGCCACGTCAGACGTGGCCGCAGCCTGAATATTCATAAGACGTTAAGTTTAACGAAAGGTTAGGATCAGCTTCAGGATTCGTCCCGAAACGGATTGTTTTCACAGGTTAAAACCCTCGTCTATCGAGGGCTGAAAGCCTTGAAATGCAGGGCATTCGGCAGCTTCAAAAATTATTTGGCGGAAGCGTTGAACGCACCGCCCGAAGTAGCGCGATGATTTGCCAGTTGGCCTGTAAGCCGGGTTCTGTATGGCTCCGGCCAAGACCGGAACGTGGCAGCCATTCATCTGGGACGCCGCTTGCGCGACGCCTCGTGCAACCCACCCGGATGACCGGCCCGGAAACAGGCTGGAGCGCTTGCGCGCTCCGTGTCATCCCTATTCGGTTTTGCTCCCGGTGGGGTTTTCCGTGCCGTCGCTGTTGCCAGAGACGCGGTGGGCTCTTACCCCACCCTTTCACCCTTACCCGATCCGGAGATCGGGCGGTTTGCTTTCTGTGGCACTTTCCCTGAGGTTGCCCCCGCCGGACGTTATCCGGCACCGTGTTTCCGTGGAGCCCGGACTTTCCTCACCCCATCGCCTTTCGGCATTGATGAAGCGCGGCTGCCCGGCCAACTGGCATAGGCTCATTAACCGAGACCGCCCGCAATTGCCACCGAAATATGCTGGTTTGTGAAGAGCGGATGTCAGTTGCGGAAATGCGCTGAGAAATCCGTGCTGTAGCCTTCGTCCTTGATTCGGCCTGTAAGCAGCAGTTCCGCCCCGAGCCGTCCGATTTCATCGGAACTCTTGGCGGCCGTACCGCAGCCACCCGTCAGAACCGCAACACGCGGTGAAGAGGTATAGCCGATCATGGGATAGCCCGTTGGCGAATAGGAGACGGCACAGGAATTAGTGAAAACCGGTGGCCGCCTCAGGCCGGGAACGAGCCCATGGAATATCCGCACCAGATGCTCGCGAGCCTTGTCGCGGCCGGCGGTGCGGAACCAGGCACGCAGTTCCGCCTCGGTCGTGAATTGCAAATCATCGGGATCGCCACCGATCTTCATGTAATATTTGCCGTCCGGATAGCGGATCGGCGGCAGCATATAGATGCTGTCCAAATCATCAGCCGCCTTCGATATTAGCGATGGCATGCCGGAGAGGGCTTGAGCTTCCGCCTCGCTCACCTCGAAGAAAGTGATCGTGCGGCCATAAACCTTCATCTCAACAGGTCGCGGCAAGAGATTCTCGGCAATGGAGAAACCGCCGGCAGCGAGCAATATCTTTTCGGCGCTGAATGTCTCGCCCTCGGCGGTCGTCACGACAGCTAGGCCGCCCTCGTCGCGGATCGACAGCGCCGTCTGCTTGATGACACGCGCGCCTGCCTTTTCCGCCAGCAGGGATTGTGCCTTGACCAGCCGGCGCGGGCTGATATGGCCGGCCCCATGCGGTTCGAAGACCCCTTCGCTTCCCGATGCGAAGGAGAAGAAGGGAAACTTCACCTTGAGCTCGGTATCATCGAGGATATCGGTTTGCACGCCGAGCCGCCTGGCCGCTTCCACGACATCGCCGACATAAGCTATTTCACCGCCCCGCTCCGGCCCGACAACAAGGCAGCCGACCGGAGCATAGAATTGAATGCCGCTATCCCGTTCGATATCCGCATAGCGGCTGATCGAACGGTTTGCGAGACGGGCCCAGTTCGTGTCCGGATCGATCGTGCGGGTGATGCGGCCCTCGTCGTAATGACTGCCGAAGACACCCTGATGGCTGGCGCGATCTTCAGGTTCATCCGGTCCGATGACGGCAACGCCGTCCGTTTGGTTTGCCAGATGACGGGCAGCGGCTGCCCCCATCATGCCCCGGCCAACGACGATGAACCTGAAATCCGCTGCCATGCTGTAACCCTCATCCATAGCCGCGATTTCGATAGCACGGAAAACGATTCCGCCCTATCCGAAATCCTGGCATGAATGTCAGTCCAGAAGGGCAAGCACCTTGCCGCAATAACGCTTCGAGATCGGGTTCATGCGCGTGGCGCCGTGGCCGGCATTGTATTTGAGGATGGTGTTGCAGGTCGGCCCGCCGCCAAGGTCCTGCGCCATGGCAAGATATTTCATGCCGAACTTGATGTTCGTTTCGGGATCGTAGAGACCCTTGCTGCGGCCGGTATAGCCCATCAGCTTGGCGGTCGCCGGCTTGATCTGCATCAGGCCGATTTCGCCTGCACTTCCACGAGTTTTCGGATTGAAATTGCTTTCGATCTGAATGACGGCAGTGGCGAGTTCAACTGCAACGCCGTTCTGCTTGGCATATTTGGCAATCAGTGCGGAATAGCGATTTTGCCGTGCGAAGGAGGTCTCGGCGTCGCGCAATTCGGCGGGAACATTGGGAACCGGAAAGCCGGTGGTGCGGCTGACGATCTTGAGAGGAACCGTTTTCTGCTTCGCATGGCGCTCGCCTGCAGAGGCAGAATCATATCCCGCCAGCAGCACGCCCACGCATGCCACAGCCGCAACAATCAAATTTTTCATGTAGTCTTTTGTCTCCAGGGGCGGGACCGCGGATAGCGCAAGCCATCACGTCCGGCTGGAGGCAAAAAGAGCCGCCGGAATGCACAGTCCCCATTAGTCGTCTACGGTCGCGCGACACACAAACCCAGACGGCGCGACCGCCGTTCAGCGAGCGTCGTTAGACCAATGCAATGCGGAGATAATAGGGAAAAGCTGTGGCGCAGCAGGGCGTTACGCGTTTTCGCATCTATAGCCGGCTATAAACACCGATGACAGAACGGAACAAATTCAGGAATAGCGCGGCAGCGCGGCCAGCAGGCGATGCAGCGTATCGATCGTCGAAAAATCGGCAATGCCGTCCACTCGCTCCTGCCGGAAATGGCGCTGGAAGGCTTCAACGTCGCCCTTCAGTTTTTCCGAGAATTCGCCATTTATTTCAGTGCTGTAGCCATAGAGCGAGAGCATCGACTGCAAGGCCTCGATCGGCTGACCGACATCGCCCTTCTGGAAGAAGCGACCGCCGGTGATCGAAGCCGGCTCAACCCAGTGCCCGACACCGGCCGCAGCCAGCCGCGCCCAGGGGAATTTCTCGCCCGGATCGACCTTACGCACAGGGGCAACATCGGAGTGTCCAAGCACCCGTTCAGGCGCGATTGCCCAGCGTTGGCCGCAATCGCGACACAGTTCGATCACCGCTTCGATCTGCGCATCGGGGAATTCAGGCAGTCCGCCGGGATGGCCGGCATTGGCGATCTCGATGCCGATCGACGATGAATTGATATCGGTCTCGCCATGCCACGAACTCTTGCCCGCATGCCACGCTCGGCGCTCTTCGGGAACAAGCTGCATGATCCGCCCGTCCTCGAAGACGAAATAATGGCTCGACACTTGGCTCTCCGGACGACAGAGCCAATCGAGAGCGCCCTCAGCCGTGCCCATACCAGTATAGTGCAGAAGGATGATATCAGGCCGACGTCCATCCCGCCTCTCGCCATTGTTCGGCGAAGGCTGCACATGGGCGCGAGCGAAATCGGCCTTGAATGCACTCATGCTGCGCGGCGTTCTTTCTCGATCTCGGCATAAGCCGCATTCAGAGCCGCCATGCGTTCGTTCGCAATGGCATGGAACTCTTCCGGCACCCCACGCGACACGAGGCGATCCGGATGGTTCTCGTAGACGAGGCCATGGTAGCGACGGCGGATCGTCGGGAAATCGTCCTGGCGCGAGACGCCGAGCACCTTGTAGGGATCGCGGCCGCCAACATTCACATGGCGCGCCATGATCTGCTCGAACCGCTCTTCGCTCATATGGAAGATTTCGGCCACATGCTGAAGGAAATCCATTTCCTTCTCATGGATCAGGCCATCTGCCTTGGCGATATGGAAGAGCCCGTCGAGTACGTCTTCCAGCACGGGGCAATTCTTCGTGCAGGTCGCGCAAAGGGAGGACAGCCGTTCCGCATAGGCTTCGTAACCGGCCACGTCCTGGCGCGCCAGATTATAGAGACGGGCGACGTTTTTCGCCTGATCGGGCGGAAATTCGAAGATCTCGCGGAACGCGTTGACCTCGTTTTCCGTCACCACACCGTCTGCTTTCGCCATTTTGGCGGAAAGAGCGATTATGGCGACGGAAAATGCCACCTTACGGCGCGTTTCCGGATCGCCTTCAAAGACGGTGCGAATAGCCTCGACCACCGCCGACAGGGCATTGCCGGCAGTGCTACCGATAGCATTCAGCAATTTTTCCCAGAACGACATGCCGGTCTCTATATCCTACTGAAACAGTAGAACACCTTGATCAAATAATGGTTGCCATTGCAAGCAGTCCATTCGTCGCAAGCCCGAAAACACTTTTCACAATTTGGTAATGATGCTGCAAATGCGAACTATCGTCCAATCGCCCCGCCCCCGCTTTTGAAGACGGAACAAACCGCCGCTTTCTTAAATTCTTTACTTTACACCCTTGCCTGCCTGTCGCATCCATTCCACCGCAACCATTGAAATGAAGCAGCTTGTCTGCAAGGAGGATCCCCATGGCCAAACAGAAAGTCGCAATGCTCACTGCCGGTGGATTGGCGCCCTGCCTTTCGTCTGCCGTTGGCGGGCTGATCCAGCGCTATAGCGATGTGGCGCCCGATCTCGACATCATCGCCTATCGTTCCGGCTATCAGGGGGTTCTGCTGGGTGACAGCATCGAGGTGACGCAGTCCATGCGCGAGCGCGCCTATCTGCTGCATCGCTATGGCGGCTCGCCGATTGGCAACAGCCGCGTCAAGCTCACCAACATCGCAGACTGCGTCAAGCGCGGCCTGGTCAAGGAAGGCGAAAACCCGCTGCGCGTCGCAGCCGAGCGACTGGCGTCCGACGGTGTGACCATCCTTCACACGATCGGCGGCGACGACACCAATACGACGGCGGCCGATCTTGCTGCCTATCTTGGCGCCAACGGCTATGATCTGACCGTCGTCGGCCTGCCGAAGACTGTTGATAACGACATCGTGCCGATCCGTCAGTCCCTCGGGGCCTGGACAGCCGCCGAAGTCGGCGCTCACTTCTTCGACAATGTCAGCAACGAACAGACCGCAGCGCCGAAAACGCTCGTTATTCATGAAGTGATGGGCCGCCACTGTGGCTGGCTGACGGCGGCAACCGCGCGCGCCTATATCCAGAAGAGCAGCGCGAACGAATATGTCGAAGGCTTCATGATGAACGCCGAGATGAAGGGTATCGACGGCCTCTATCTGCCGGAAATGGCATTCGATATCGAGGTGGAAGGCGAACGCCTGCGCAATATCATGGAGAAGACCGGCCAGGTGACGCTCTTCGTATCGGAAGGTGCCGGCCTCGACGCCATCGTTGCCGAACGGGAAGCCTCCGGCGAAACCGTCAAGCGCGATGCCTTCGGCCACGTAAAGATCGACACGATCAATGTCGGCGGCTGGTTTCAGAAACAGTTCGCAGCGATCATCGGCGCCGAACGCTCCATGGTACAGAAGTCGGGCTATTTCGCACGCTCCGCCCCCGCAAACGGCGAGGACCTGCGCCTGATTCAGGGGATGGTCGACCTCGCGGTGGAAAGTGCCCTCAATAAGGTGTCCGGCGTCACGGGACATGATGAAGGTCAGGGCGGTAAGCTGCGCGTCATCGAATTCCCGCGCATCAAGGGCGGCAAGGCCTTCGATATCGCCACTCCCTGGTTCGCCGAAGTCATGGGCCATATCGGGCAGAAGTACTCACAAGCCTGACCGATCGGCGATCAATCGGCTTAATCGGTGGTCAATCCGCCTGATTGACAATCAGGCGGATTGACGGATCGCAAATCCAATGTCTTTGCTGACGGCGGAAGAGGAATAGAGGAGGATTCTATGTCCATCGAAACCTGGCTCGCTTTCGCCGCCGCATCCTGCATCATGCTGGCCATACCGGGTCCGACCATTCTCCTTGTCATATCCTATGCGCTCGGCCACGGCCGCAAGACGGCCCTGGCAACGGTGACGGGCGTGACGCTTGGCGATTTCACCGCGATGACCGCATCGCTAGCCGGTCTCGGCGCCCTCCTCGCCACATCAGCGACACTATTCACGATTCTTAAGCTGATCGGCGCAGCTTACCTCGTTTTCCTCGGAATCAAGCTCTGGAGAGCCCCGATTGTGACGGGTCCTCTCGGCGACAATGACAATCTCCCAGAGGAAAAACCGTTAAAAATTCTCTTACACGCATATGTTGTAACGGCTCTCAACCCGAAGAGCATCGTCTTTTTCATTGCATTCGTTCCGCAATTTCTCGACATGTGGAAGCCATTTCTTCAGCAAACGCTTATTCTGGAGGCAACTTTCCTCACTTTGGCGGCGCTGAACTCACTCATTTACGTGTTCGTCGCCGACCTGGCGCGCGGCTTCATTCGCAAGGCAAGCGTGCAGCGCGCCGTTAACAGAACGGGCGGAACCCTGTTGATTGCAGCCGGCGCAGTGACCGCCGGATACCGCCGGATGGCCGCCTGAGCCGGTGCAGGGTTGCGAGGCGATCACGGATAGGTTAATGGGGATTCATAATTTTATCGATCCTGTGACCGAATTTGGCGGTCCTGTGGCCGAATTGCATCGAAATTAGGTTTGGTTTTTTCGAAAGTGACAGAATGGTAACGATCGGATTTCCCAGCCTGAAGCGCAGCGTTGCCTTATCGGCAATGATGTGCGGCGCTCTCGCCGGGTGCGCAAGCACTCAGCAGCAGCAGACGTCTCAGGCAGAACTCCCGTCGGCACACGCCAACGTGCCGCATCCGAATACGACCCTGACCGCAACTGGCGCAGCTGCACCTGCAGGCGCCGCAATGGTCGCAGCAGCACCGGGCTTCATCGGCCCGCAGCAACCGCAACAAATGGCAATGGCAAAGTCCGGCCGTCTTGTTCCGGGCACTGCAAACGTGGCAGCAGCAACGGTAAGCCAGCAGCAGATGGATGCCGCACAGGGACGCTTCGGCGCGCCTGTGGCGAACGCTGCCAATCAGGGAACCGCCGCAATTGCTGCAGCAACGGGCGCGCCCGCCGGCAGCACGTCAGCCGCAGCGGCCTATGCAGCATCCGACGTGCCCCTGGTGCCTTCCGTGGTCGCGATTCCTATGCCCAATCCGGCACGTCCTGGCGATGCTGCCCTCACGCCAGTTTCCGCCTCCGTGGCTCAGAGCGAGCCGACCATTCCGATGACATCGGATGTGGCGGCCATTCAGGTTGCCGTGCCGACGCCGCGTCCGGATTCGATGGCACAGGCAGAGGTCGCCTTCGCCACGCCCGCCCAGATGGGTATTCCGCGCTATGCGGACAACCGCATGCATTATGACTTCAATTTCGACAGCAGCGGCCCGACGGTCGTTCCTGCTGTCATGACCACCACCAACACTCCCAATTACGATTCCGATGTCCCGGCGGCGGAGAAGGGCTACGTTTCGAAGCTCATTCAGAAATACGCCAAGCTTTACGAAATTCCGGAATCCCTGATCCATCGCGTCGTTCACCGCGAAAGCCGTTACAATCCGAAAGCCTATAATCGCGCCGGATATTTCGGCCTGATGCAGATCAAGTACAATACGGCCAAGTCCATGGGCTACGAAGGCCCGCCGTCCGGTCTCCTCGACGCCGAAACCAACATCAAATACGCCGCCAAATATCTGCGCGGTGCCTGGATGACGGCGGACAGCAAGGCTCAGAACAAGGAAGCCAATGCCGTGCAGCTCTATGCCCGTGGCTATTATTACGACGCCAAGCGCAAGGGCCTGACGGACGTCGCCAACGGCAATTACTGATTTTACCAAAACCTTATGGGAAGCCGGCCTAGTTCGTGGCCGGCTTTATTATATCCATGATCCGCTTCACCAGGATTTGCGGTCGATAATACGCCCAGGTCGGCGTCAACCCCATCCGCACGACAACGAGATTGGCCGACGGGACGATTGCGATCGTTTGGCCGTCGTGACCGGTCATCCAGAAGGTATCCGCAGGCAGGCCAAATTGCGCATTGGAGCCGCCGGGGCCTGCAAGCCAGGCCTGAACCTGCGAGTAAACGCCCTCGGAAGCCTTTGTCGGCGTGCGCATGGCGCCGACAAAGCCTTCCGGCAGCAGGCGATGCCCATTCCAGACCCCATCCTGCAGCAGAAAGAGACCAAAGCGCGCCCAGTCCCGGGCATTGGCATAGAGATAGGAGCTGCCGACGAAGGTGCCGCGCTCATCGGCCTCGAAAACGGCGCTGTACATGCCGAGCGGCCCGAAAAGCGCCTCGCGCGGATAGGAGATGGCAGCGCTCAGATTGGGCAGCCGGTTCATCCAGAGGCGCGAAAGCAGCGCTGCCGTACCGCTGGAATAGCTGAAACGCTCGCCGGGCGCAGCCAACTGATGCGCGTTGGCTGCGATACTGGTCACGTCCGGATCGAGATAGAGCATGCGTGTAACGTCCGATACAGTGCCATAGGATTCGTTGAAGGCAAGGCCGCTCTCCATGGCAAGAAGATCGCTGAGCTTGATATCCTTGCGTGGGTCCACGCTCCATTGCGGCAGAAGATTCTGATCGTCGAAGGACATACGCCCGGCCAGCATGAGCCGGCCGATGATGGCGGCATTGACCGTCTTGGTCATCGACCAGCCGATCAGCGGCGTTGCCTTGCTGAAGCCATCGCCATAGGACTCGGCGACAATGCGCCCGTCCTTGACGACAACGATCGCGCGCATGGCAGGCCCGGCGAGATCCAGATTCGATACGATATCGGCGAGCTTCTTCCCGACATCGCCCTGACCGAGGTTTACCGTATCCCCATCCGGCCACACAGCGTCGCTCTTCGGCGCCTTGACCTTGTTGAGGAAGACGGCGCTGCGGGCCGCCTGCAGATCACCGTCCGGCACCAGCGCGCAGCCGAGCGCCCCCCGATAGAGCGCACGGTTCGGCGCAAACAGTCCAAGGAAGCGGGCCGTGACGACGCCCTCGTCCCGGTCGACATAGACGCGAATGAGCTTCAATGCCGGATTGCCGGGAGCCTGCACATCCTCCTCCATCACTTTTTCCGGGTCCCGTTTGGCCACGAACGTATTGGAGCAGACGATCTTTGCCGCGTAGCCATCGCCAACCTTCAGCAATTCCGGCGGGTAAAGAGAGAGCCAGACGGCCCCGCCGGCGACAATGATCAGCAGCAGAACAACCAGAGCCGCGATCACTCTCGATATCAAACGCATATTACATACCCTCCAGAAAGGTAGGCGGAGACAATCAGGAAACGCAGCAAGATGAAAGACCTATGATGGTCAGGGCTCCTTAAATATGTGCAAGGATGCTTTTCCGCCGGATCTGCCAACAGCCCGCGTCATCAGACTGTAGCATTGCCGGGTTACACGCCCTGAACTTCACAAATCGGTGACAAGACTCAGATGACGGAATTCGCCCCGGATGCCGGTCTCCAAAAGAACCGGAAACTCAAGGACGCTCTGCTGCAGCACAAGGCATTGTCCAAAGCGGGTCTCTCCGAGCGCTTGTTCGGAATGCTATTTTCCGGCCTTGTCTATCCGCAGATCTGGGAGGATCCGGATATCGATATGGAGGCGATGGAGCTGCAGGCGCATCATCGCATCGTCACCATCGGTTCGGGCGGCTGCAACATGCTCGCCTACCTCTCGCAAAATCCCGCATCCATCGATGTCGTCGATCTCAATCGCCACCACATTGCCCTGAACAAGCTGAAGCTTGCAGCCTTCCGCCTGCTTCCCGGCCATGCGGACCTGGTGCGCTTCTTCGGAACGCCCGGCATTGCGGCCAATAGCCAGGCCTACGATCAGTTCATCGCGCCTCGCCTCGACGCGGCAACGGCGGACTACTGGAATGGTCGCGATCTCTATGGCCGCCGCCGCATCACGGTCTTCAACCGCAATATCTACAAGACCGGCCTTCTCGGCCGGTTCATTGGCGCCGCCCATATACTGGCACGCCTGCACGGCGTCCGCCTCGACAAGATGACGGAAGCCCGCACGATGCGCGAGCAGCGTCAGTTCTTTGAAGAGGAGATCGCTCCGATCTTTGACAAGCGAGCGGTCCGCTGGCTGCTCGGCCGCAAAAGCTCGCTCTTCGGCCTCGGCATCCCGCCGCAGCAATATGACGAGCTTGCAAGCCTGGCCGGTGACGATTCCATTTCCGCCGTGCTGAAACACCGCCTGGAAAAGCTAGCCTGTCACTTCCCGATGCGTGACAACTACTTCGCCTGGCAGGCATTCTCGCGACGCTACGCTGCCCAGCACCAAGGCCCCCTACCCACCTATCTCAAGCCGGAGCACTATGCGGCGATTCGCGCCAATGCCGATCGTGTGAGCGTCCATCACGCCAATTTCACCGAGCTTCTCGCTTCGAAGCCGGCAGCCTCGCGCGATCGCTATGTCCTGCTCGATGCGCAGGACTGGATGACCGATGAGCAACTCAATGGCCTCTGGGCGGAGATTACCCGCACGGCGCGCGAAGACGCCCGCGTCATCTTCCGCACGGCCGCCGAAAAGAGCATCATTGAGGGCCGCCTCTCTCCAGCGATCCGCGATCAGTGGGTCTATTTCGAAGAACGCTCACAGGAACTCAACACCCGTGACCGTTCGGCCATCTACGGCGGCTTCCATATCTACGGAAAAAAAGCGTGAGCCAGGCGGATACAGGCATAGAAACCAGCGCGAACAACCACGCCAAGCTGATGGACGGCATGTACCGCTATCAGCGTCACATCTATGATCTGACCCGCAAATATTACCTGTTCGGCCGCGATCGGACCATCGAACAGCTGAATGTGCCCGTCGGTGGCTCCCTCCTGGAAGTGGGCTGCGGCACAGGCCGCAATATGCTGCTCGCCTATCGGCGCTTCCCGTCCGCTCACCTCTATGGCCTCGATATCTCGCAGGAAATGCTGATCTCGGCACGCAGTAACTTCCGTGGCCTGAAACAGATGCCGGATTTTCGCGTCGCCGACGCTACAGCCTTTTCACCCGCCGATTTCGGCACCGATGGCTTCGACCGTGTGATGATCTCCTACGCGCTCTCGATGATCCCCGACTGGACAAGGGCTATCGACGCGTCGCTCGACGCAGTCGCGCAGGGCGGCGAGCTTCACATCGTCGATTTCGGCCAGCAGGAGGGATTGCCGGGCTGGTTCCGCGCCATGCTCAAAGGCTGGCTGAAGAAATTCCACGTCACTCCGCGCGCCGATCTTCTGACGGTGCTCGAAGAGAAGGCTGCAGCGCGAGGCATGTCGGTGAAAACCGAAAGAATCGGCCGCGGTTACGCCTGGCGAGCCGTGGCGGCACGGCACGGCGCCTGAGTGCCGATGGATTCCAGCGCAAAATCCGGCCTCGTAAGACGCCAAGCATAAGAATTTGCTTGAAGATAACGCATTTTTTACGTTGATATGGTGAATAAAGTGGCAAGACCAGCTGGCAACGGTATGGTCTGCCGCTCTTTCGGATTATCGGGGACCATATTACGGAAGCCAAGTCTTGGGGCAGCAAGATCACTCGCGCCATAACAGGATATCTATGCGCCGGCTTCTGGCATGCCTACTGCCGCTCGCTCTTGCCTTGACCGGCTGCACGACGGGCTACGATGCCCTGTCGACGGCGACTCTCCCCAAGACCAGGTTCGCCGATACGAAGCCACAGGATTTCGGCCGCGATCACCCGCAGCGCCATCCCATCCATGGCATCGATATTTCCAAGTGGCAGGGCGATATCGATTGGAAAGCCGTCAAGGGTTCTGGCGTGGCTTTCGTCTTCATCAAGGCGACAGAAGGCAAGGACCGGATCGATCCGCGTTTCTCTGAATATTGGAATGAAGCGAGCGCCGCGGGACTTCTGCATGCGCCTTATCATTTCTTCTATTTCTGCTCCACTGCCGATGAGCAGGCCGATTGGTTCATCCGTAACGTGCCGAGGGATGCCATGGCGCTTCCGCCCGTCGTCGACGTCGAATGGAATCCCGGCTCCCCCACCTGCAAGACCAGACCAGCGCCTGAAACGGTACGCAGCGAGATCAAACGCTTTATGGATCGCCTGCAGGCCTATTACGGCAAGCGCCCGATCATCTATACTTCGGTCGACTTCCATCGTGAAAATCTTGTCGGCTATTTCCAGGACTATCATTTCTGGGTCCGATCCGTCGCCAAGCACCCGAAAGAGACTTACGCAGGTCGCAACTGGGCTTTCTGGCAATACACATCTACGGGGGTCATTCCGGGGATCAAAGGCCCGACAGACATCAATGTTTTCGGCGGTTCTGAGCAGAACTGGCAAAACTGGGTGGCCGCAGTAGAGAAGCAGGGAAATTCTTAATACTGAGCCCATTTCACTCTTGCTTATGTCACAATCTTCTGTGAAAGCGACCCTATTCTATCACTAGGAAGGATCGCTCATGGATCGTCACACCATTCGACGCGGCGCTCTCGCGTTGCTCTTCGCCTCAGCCATGACCGGTACGGCATTGGCTCAAAGCGCGGCTCCGGCAACGGTGCCGCCCGCGAGCAGCGATGCCACTCCAAAAGTAGCCTGCGGCGGCGATCTCACGACATTTCTGGCCGGCGTGAAGGCCGAAGCGATTGCGGACGGCGCGGATGCTGCAGCCGCCGACAAGACGCTCGCCGGCGCCCAGATCGACCAGAAGGTTCTTGCCATGGACCGCAGCCAGGGCGTCTTCCGTCAAACCTTCCTCGAATTCTCCCAGCGCACCGTCAGCCAGGGTCGCCTCGACATCGGCCGCCAGAAGATGAAGCAATATGCCGACGTCTTCGCCAAGGCCGAACAGGACTATGGCGTGCCTCCCGGCGTCATCACCGCCTTCTGGGCGATGGAAACCGATTTCGGCGCCGTCCAGGGCAATTTCAACACCCGCAACGCGCTGGTCACTCTCTCGCATGATTGCCGCCGGCCGGACTTCTTCCGCCCGCGCCTGATCGCGCTGATCGAGCTCGTCCAGCGCGGCGATGTCGACCCGGCAACGACGACGGGTGCGTGGGCCGGCGAAATCGGCCAGACACAAATGCTGCCGCCCGATATCATCGCTTATGGCACGGATGGCGATGGCGACGGCCATGTCAACCTCAAGACCAGCGCACCTGACGTCATTCTGACGACAGCGCGATTCCTCCAGCATCTCGGCTTCCAGCGCGGTCAGCCCTGGCTGCAGGAGGTGACGGTTCCGGACAATCTTCCCTGGGAAAAATCCGGCATCGGCGGCCCGCTGACCGCGGGCGATTGGTTCAAGCTCGGCGTCACCCCCCGCGACGGCAATACGAGCTTCGGCTCCCTGCCGGCTGCTCTCATCCTGCCACAGGGTCGCAAGGGGCCCGCCTTCCTGACCTATCCGAACTACAATACCTATCTCGGCTGGAACCAGTCGTTTATCTACACGACATCGGCCGCCTATTTCGCGACGCGCTTTGCCGGCGCTCCGCCCTATAACAAGGGCAATCCCGAGCCGGGCCTGAACGATGTAGACATGAAGGCGCTTCAGACTAAGCTCGTGGCCCGCGGCTACGACGTCGGCAAGATTGATGGCATCCTCGGCTCCGGCACGCGTGTCGCGATCCAGAAGGAACAGTTCCGCCTGGGTATGCCGGCCGATGGCTGGGCAACGACAGCACTGCTCAACGCACTCTGATTTCCTCCATATATCGATCGAAAAAGGCGGCTCCAGGCCGCCTTTTTTGTATCTGCTCCCCTCACGCCCATGAGCAAAATAGCAAGAAACGGGTGGAGAACCCGCACTCTTCCGGTTTAGATGCATCGAAAGAGGAGAATGCCATGAACGGCCAACATCGAATGAACGCCTCGACCTGGGGCCTGCTGCTATTGCTCGGATTGATCTGGGGTGGTTCGTTCTTCTTCGCCCGTATCGCCGTTCATCATGTGCCGCCCTTCACGCTCGTCTTTCTGCGCCTTTCGCTGGCAGCCGTGGCATTGCATCTCTATCTGGCTGGTCGCCTCAACATCTATCAGTCCCTGCGCCGTTATTGGCCGCAATTTTTGCTGCTGGGCTTAATCAACAATGCGATACCGCATACGCTGATCTTCTGCGGCCAGACGCAAATGGGTGCCGGGCTCGCATCCATCCTGAACGCGACGACGCCGATGTGGACCGTGTTGATCGGCAATCAACTGACAACGGATGAGCGCCTGACATCGGCCAAGCTGGTCGGCTGCCTCACCGGCCTTCTCGGAACGATCGTGTTGCTCGGACCGAGCGTTACCAGCGGCGGCTCGGTACCCTTCTGGGCACTCATATTGCCGATCTTGGCAGCAATCTCCTACGGATTTGCAGCGATTTATGCCAAACGCTTCAAGGGCATCGCGCCGCCGGTTGTGGCAGCGGGCCAGTTGACAGGCTCCTCGCTCATCATGCTGCCGGTTGCGCTGGTGATCGACCAACCTTGGACGCTTGCCACCCCGCCGGTGACGGCAATTGCAGCCATTCTCGGCCTGGCGCTGCTGTCGACTGCTTTCGCCTACATCCTCTATTTTCGCATCATCGAACTTGCAGGCGCCACCAACACCTCCCTCGTCACTCTGCTCGTGCCGCCGAGCGCGTTATTGCTCGGCTTCCTCTTTCTCGGCGAGCGAATGGGGCTGACCGAAATCGCTGGCATGCTGCTCATCGCCGCAGGTCTGCTCGTCCTCGATGGGCGGCTTTTCATGTGGATGAAACGCGGCGTCAAAACGCGGGAAATATGATCTCCTGCTCCATTCAGATGGTCCGCAGTCACAACATATTAATATTTATTCACAGCCCGTCATTGAGCCAGCAATCGACATTTATAACGCAATATCAAAATGTTGCCGAAAGCTCATGAATCACACCACGAATTCGATACCGCGCCGCAGCATCGAATGTTCTTTCCAAGCAACACATTTTCGACATAAAATTTAACCGCTGACTGAGGAGGAAGACATGGGATTAACGCGATCCATCAACGTCCTAGTGGTCGGTGCGGCCTTCGCTTTCGTCGTGACGATGCTCTTCATCTGACGGCTTCGGCGAAATACGCAAACGACCAAACTCCGAAAAGCTAACAAAACCTCTGTTTCATTAGAAAAGCGCATGCCCCGCCGGACATGCGCTTTTTCATGAGTTCGCGCGACGTACTTTAGGCGGCCGCCCCGGCCCGCGCATCCACCTTGCGCTCAAGGCCCAGCCGTTCAAGCACGGCGGAAACCAGTGCCGAACGGTTCATTGTATAAAGATGAAACTCGTGAATACCACGGCGCACCAGATCCTGGATTTGCTCGGCGGCGACATCAGCTGCGACCTTGGCGCGCTCCTCGACATCCTCGTCCAAACCATCAAAACGCTCGTCGAGCCAGGTCGGAATATTCGTGCCGCAGGCGCCGGCGAAGCGCTTGAGTTGCGTCAGGTTCTGGATCGGCATGATGCCCGGCACGACGGGAATCTTGATGCCGGCGGCGCGAACGCGATCGTGATAACGCTCGAAGGCGTCATTATCGAAGAAGAACTGCGTCAGGGCCCGGTCGGCACCATTGTCCGCCTTGCGCTTCAGCATATCGATATCGGCTGCCGTATCCCGGCTTTCCGGATGCTTTTCAGGATAGGCAGAGACGGAAATATCGAAATCGCCGCGCTCGCGCAAAGCCTGCACCAGTTCCGCAGCATTGGCATAGCCGCCCGGATGAGGCTGATAGGCCGCGCCGACACCACCCGGCGGATCGCCGCGCAGCGCGACGAAACGGCGAACGCCGGTAGCCAGAAACTCGTCGATCACCCGATGCGTGTCCTCACGCGTGGCACCGACGCAAGTCAAATGCGATGCGGTCGTGAACGGCGTCTCATGGATCATCTTGCGCACGGCAGAAAGCGTCGGCGCTTTGGTCGAACCGCCTGCCCCATACGTAACCGAAACAAACTCAACGTCCCAATCGCTGAGCTCGTCAACGGTGTTCCACAGTTGCTGCTCGGCCTCCTCCGACTTCGGCGGAAAGAACTCGAAGGAGATGCGGATACCCGCGTTATGGCTTTCTGATCTCGAAGACATGTCAAACTCTCCCGGCAAGAATGGGGGATGACTGGTGGCCCTGGTCGGACGCAATCAGCAACCGCGGGTCGCGCGCCAGCCAGATGGTCACGGTCAGCGCCTGACCGCCTTCCCTCCCCGAATGAAGATCCTGCACGCGCTCCACATCCAGCCCCGCCAGTTTCAGCCAATCCGAAATGGCCTGATGCGAGAAGCCGAGACGCAGATGCGCATGTTCGTCACGCAGATATTCAAGCCCATGCGGCGCGAGGTCGATGATGACAAGCCGGCCGCCGGGCCGCAGCATTCGCGCCGCCTCATTAATGGCAACCTCCGGCTGATCAAGGAAGTGCAGCACCTGATGGATGGTAATGAGATCGAAATCCTGCTGCTCGAGCGGCAGGTTGAAAATATCGCCATGCCGCACCGAGGCAGCGGTGATATTGGCCCGATCGAGATTGGCGCGCGCAACGGCCAGCATGTCGCGGCTGGCATCGATGCCGACGGCGCGGCGATAATGTCCTGCCAGAAGCTGCAGCATCCGGCCCGTACCCGTGCCGAGATCGAGAAAGGAGTCGATCGGCTGCGGACCGATGAGATCGATCAGCGCCTTGTCGACATCCTCGTCGGCGACATGCAGGCGACGCAACTCATCCCATTCGGCGGCATTCCGGCTGAAATAGGCCTGCGCGCGTTCGGCGCGGATACGCTTTACGGAGGCGAGACGTTCCCCGTCACGCAGCAGCACCGTATCCTTTTCGGCGGTATGGCGCAGAAGGCTGCGGGCGAGCGTCACGGCCTTGCCCTCCTGTTTCAGGCGGAAATAGGCCCAGGCGCCCTCCTGGTAACGATCGATCAGACCGGCTTCGCCGAGCAGTTTGAGATGTCGGGAAATGCGAGGCTGCGACTGACCGAGAATTTCGGTAAGATCGGTCACTGTGAGATCACCGGCTGCCAGTAGCGCCAGAAGACGCAGCCTAGTCGGCTCGCCGACCGCCTTCAGCACGTCTACTACGTCATCCAAGCCGAGTTTAACCAGATCCGTCATTTCACACCCAATCAAGATATAAAGATATCTTTATGTGATTTGAGTGGACTCTGCAAGGGCTAATCACCGAAGACGCCGGCAGGGCGTCGGAAATCTGTTAGTTTTTGTCGGCTGGGGAATATATGCGTCCTGCCCCAAGACAAAGAAAAACCCCGGACGTGCCGGGGTTCTCCATGACGGAAAGATAGCAAACTTACCGTGTCAGACGCTTGTGTGCCTGGCTGCCCGGATTGAGAGCATCGGGGCCGAGGCGGCGGACCTTGTCCTGTTCGTAATCTTCGAAATTGCCTTCGAACCATTCGACATGGCCGTCACCTTCAAAGGCCAGGATATGCGTGGCCAGGCGGTCGAGGAACATGCGATCGTGGCTGATGATGATGGCGCAGCCGGCGAAGTTTTCGAGTGCGCTTTCCAGCGCTCCCAGCGTTTCCGTATCGAGGTCGTTGGTCGGTTCGTCGAGCAGAAGCACGTTGCCGCCGGACTTCAGCATCTTGGCTAGGTGCACGCGGTTGCGCTGACCGCCAGAGAGACTGCCGACCTTCTGCTGCTGGTCGCCGCCCTTGAAGTTAAAGGCGCCGCAATAGGCGCGCGAGTTCATGTCGAACTTGCCGAGCTTGATGATTTCGGCGCCGCCGGAGATTTCCTCCCATACCGTCTTATTGCCATCAAGCGCGTCGCGGCTCTGGTCGACATAGCTGAGATGCACCGTCTCGCCGATGCGGATCGAGCCGGAATCCGGCTTTTCCTGGCCGGTGATCATCTTGAACAGGGTCGTCTTGCCGGCGCCGTTCGGGCCGATGATGCCGACGATGCCGCCGGGCGGCAGCTTGATCGACAGATCGTTGATCAGGGTGCGGCCTTCGAAACCCTTGGTGATGCCCTCCATCTCGATCACCACCTGGCCGAGACGCTCGCTGACCGGAATGATGATCTGCGCATCGCCAGGACGCTGATTTTCAGCAGCATCGACCAGCTGTTCGTAAGCGTTGATACGCGCCTTGGACTTGGCCTGACGGGCCTTGGGGCTGGAGGCGATCCATTCCTGTTCGCGGCTGATCGCCTTCTGGCGGCCAGCTTCTTCGCGAGCTTCCTGCAGCATGCGCTTGGCCTTGGCCTGCAGATAGGCGGAGTAGTTGCCTTCGTATGGAATGCCGCGGCCGCGGTCGAGTTCGAGAATCCAGCCGGTAACATTGTCGAGGAAGTAGCGGTCGTGGGTGATCATCATCACGGCGCCCGGATAGTCGCGCAGGTGCTTTTCCAGCCAGGCAATGGTCTCAGCGTCGAGATGGTTGGTCGGTTCGTCGAGCAGCAGCAGGTCCGGCTGCGAGAGAAGCAGGCGGCAAAGCGCGATACGGCGGCGCTCACCGCCGGAAAGGCTGGTGACTTCGGCATCGCGCGGCGGGCAGCGCAATGCATCCATGGCCATTTCCACCTGGCTTTCCAGATCCCAGAGGTTCTGGCTGTCGATGATGTCCTGGAGCTTGGCGCCCTCTTCCGCCGTCTCGTCGGAATAGTTCATCATCAATTCGTTGTAGCGATTGAGGATTTCGGTTTTCTTGGCAACGCCTTCCATGACGTTTTCGAAAACCGTCTTGTTGGGATCGAGCTGCGGCTCCTGCGGCAGATAGCCGATGGTGGCGCCTTCGGCGAGCCAGGCTTCGCCGGTATATTCCTTGTCGAGGCCGGCCATGATGCGTAGCACGGTCGACTTACCTGCACCGTTCGGACCGAGAATACCAATCTTGGCATCGGGGTAGAAGGAGAGATGGATATTCTCGAGAATTTTCTTGGCGCCATAGGACTTATTCAGACCGGCCATATGATAAATGAACTGACGTGCCATAGCTTGGGTTGCTCCACGGACGAATAGCGTTGCGAGTTGTGCCGCTATGTAGGGGAAACCCCGCCCTCGGGCAACGGCGAAACCTCGTCCGAGGGCATTATCCGCGTCAGAAAAGCCGTATTTTCTCAGAAGCCGGCCGCGTCCACCACGCCCCGATCGCAGCCGAAGGAGGTGCTGCCGGCACCTTGGATCAGTTTGGCGAGCCGCGGCTCACTGCCTTGTTGCGGATCGATCGCATCCTCCGAGAGGCCGATGGTCAGCTCTGAAATCATCCTGACATCGCCGACACGGCGGCAGCTCATCTTGATGCGCGCATTGGCGCCCTCGCCGAAACTCTGGTCGAAGGCTGCCTTGATGCTCTCGGCATCCAGCTCCTTGCCGATATTCTGGGCGAAGAGATCGCGCACAGCAGATGTATTGAGCTCGGCGATCAGGCCTGCGGCGATGGAGAAATATTGATCTGCACTCAGCTTCGTGCAGGTGCCGTGCTTGATCCATTCATGCCGTTCCAGGCCCGATTGTGTGCCCGGCATTACCTTATCGAGCTTCACCTTCACGTCTTGGGAAAGCTGTACCACCGGCAGGTCCTTCCAGTCACGGCCACGATCCGCCTGTTTCAGATCCTCGGAAACATCGCAATATTCCTGCCGCATCGGCCAGAGACCATGCAGCGAGAAATTCGTCGCGTCATGATTGTTCGACGATTGGTTCCGGCATTCCGCCTTCTTCTGGTTCGTCTGACAAAATGCCGGCTCCCAGCTTGCCGCCAGGATAAAGCGCGTCCGTCCACGGCTATGCTCCTGCGCCATAGCGCTTGCCGCCGCCCCGACCGAAACGAGCACAACCGTAAATACCCGAAGCCACTGCTTCATGCGTACCTCCAACTAGAACATTATAGGAACAAATAAGCAGTTTGAGCGAGCGGGCGCAATCCTGAATCGCAGCGCTCGGAAAGATTTATTTCTGTGAGCTTTACCACCTATCCATTGCAATCGGGCGGATGATGACCTTTCGTCCAACTGGGGAGGAACGAATATATGTTCGCCGAGACGAAGCGCCTGAAAAGTCCGACGGGCGCAACCCTTGCCTACCATCATTTGCCGGCGGCAACCGATGCTCGCGGCGTCCTGCTGATATCGCACGGTCTTGCCGAGCATTCCCGCCGATACGAGGCCTTTGCCGATGCGATGGCAGGCCAAGGCTTCCATGTCTATGCCCACGATCATCGCGGCCATGGCGAGACCACCGCCCCTGACGCGCCGATCGGCCGCTTTGCCCTGAGAAATGGTGTCGAACAGGTGATCACCGATGTGCTCGCCATGCGCGAGCTTGCCGCAAGTACCCATCCCGGCCTGCCGATCATCCTGTTCGGGCATTCCATGGGTGGATTGATCAGCCTGAACGCGGCCGTCACGCATCCGGACAAGTTCGATGCGGTCACCGTCTGGAATTCCAATTTTAATCCAGGCCTCGCCGGCCGCGCCGCCCAGCTCATCCTGAAAACGGAGCGCATGTTCAAGGGATCGGACGTCCCGAGCGGGCCGCTGCCGAAACTGACCTTCGGCACCTGGGGTAAATCGATCAGCAACCGTCGCACGGATTTCGACTGGCTCTCGCGTATTCCTGGGCAGGTGGACAAATATATCGCTGATCCGCTTTGCGGCTTCGATGCCTCGGTCTCGCTCTGGCTCGACCTGTTCGAACTTACCTTCCGCGCACCACAGAAGGCGCATCTCGATCGTCTCCGCCGCGACACACCGATTCATCTCGTCGGCGGCGGCAAGGATCCGGCAACCGACAATGCGAAAGCGATTTCCTGGCTGGCAAAGCATTTGAAAAAAGCCGGCTTCTCTCGTATCACCACCGAGATCTATCCCGACATGCGGCACGAGACGCTCAACGAAATCGGTGCCGAGGACGCCATCTCCCGCTTTGCCGACTGGTGCAGAACGGCGGTGGCAAAGACCTGATTCTCAAGGAAATTCTGCAATGAGCACCTCCAGCGGCTCCTCGGTCCGATTGCCGCAATCGGAGCTGACTTTCGGCCTGTCGATGATGTTTCTCTCCGTCATCCTCTCACCGGTCATTGATATCTTCTCCAAGCTTGCCGCAGCCACCATCCCACCCGGCGAAGTGACGGCCGCCCGTTTCATTTTCCAAGCCCTCTTTGCGTTGCCGATAATGGCGATGCGCTGGCAGTGGGGCGTTTGGACGTGGCGACGCAGCGGCGTTCATGCTATACGCGCCGCCATGCTCACGCTGTCCATGGTGTCGTTCGTGACCACGCTGCAGGTGATGGAAGTCGCCGATGCCATCGCCATCTTCTTCGTCGAGCCGATGATGCTGACAATCCTCAGCAGTATCTTCCTGAAGGAAACCATCGGCTGGCGGCGCTATACTGCTTGCGCCGTCGGCTTTTTCGGCGCGATGCTGATCATCCAGCCAAGCTTTCAGGAAGTCGGCTTCATCGCCCTGCTTCCCGTCGTCACCGCGCTTTGCATCGCCATCTACGTGATGATCACGCGCGTCGTCTCCCACAGCGAGGATGCTTGGTCGATGCAGTTCCAGACCGCCATATGGGGCACCGGCTTCAGCCTGATCCTGCTTGTCATCGGCCGGGCGACGGGCGCGGTAGTCCTCGATCCGGTCATACCGGATCTGACCGCCATGCTTTATCTGCTCGGCGTCGGCGCCACCGCGGCGGCCGCTGGTATCCTCACAGTTTACGCTTACCGCGCCGTGCCGGCCTCGACGCTCGCGCCGCTGCAATATTTCGAGATCGTCTCCGCCACTATCTTCGGCTGGCTCGTCTTCGACAATTTCCCGGATGCGATCAAATGGCTCGGCATCGTCATCATCATCGGTTCGGGGCTTTACATTCTGTGGCGCGAGCGGCGCTTTGCTTCCAAGCCGGTATCCGATACCTCTGAAACGGCATTCACACCGTAGGCGAGTGGATCGATATGACAGACCAGAAAACAAAGAAACCTCCGCTTTCCGGTATTCGTGTCATTGAGCTTGCCCGCGTGCTTGCCGGCCCCTGGGCGGGGCAGATGCTTGCCGATCTCGGCGCGGATGTCATCAAGGTGGAAAATCCCGACGGCGGCGACGACACCCGCCAATGGGGGCCGCCCTTCGTCGAGGGCAAGGATGGTGAAAATCTCTCCGCTGCCTATTATCACTCTGCCAATCGCGGCAAGCGCTCGGTGATCGCCGATCTGAAGACCGAGGAAGGCCAAGAGCTGGTGCGCCGCCTGGTGAAGACGGCAGATGTGGTGATCGAGAATTTCAAGCTCGGCGGCTTGGTAAAGTACGGGCTGGATTATGAAAGCCTGAAGAAGATCAATCCCCGGATCGTCTATTGCTCGATCACCGGCTTCGGCCAGACCGGACCCTATGCCAGCCTCGCCGGCTATGACTATATCGTCCAGGGCATGTCCGGCTTCATGTCGATCACAGGCGAACCGGACGGACAGCCGATGAAAGCCGGTGTTGCGATCGCGGATATCTTTACCGGCATCTATGCCGTCTCGGCAATCGAAGCCGCCCTGATCCACGCTCTGAAGACAGGGGAAGGACAACTCATCGACATGGCGCTGCTCGATGTGCAATCGGCCGTGCTCGCCAACCAGAACATGAACTATCTGATCTCCGGCAAGCCGCCCGTACGGCTCGGCAACGCTCATCCGAATATCTCACCCTATGAAGTCGTGCCCACCGCCGATGGCTATCTCATCCTTGCTGTCGGCAATGATGGACAGTTCCGGCGCCTGTGCGCCATTCTCGGGGTGGAAACCCATGCCGATGACGAGCGCTATGCGACCAACAAGACCCGAGTCGCCAACCGCAACGAGGTTCGGGCTTTCATCTCGGCGGAGACGCTGAAGTGGAACAAGGTGGAGCTCTTGAAAGCATGCGAGGCCAACGCCGTTCCGGCCGGCGCCATCAACACGATCGAGGATATGTTCGCCGACCCGCAGATTGTGGCACGTGGCCTGAGGATCGATCTCGAAGATAGCACCGGCACTGTCATTCCGAGCGTCCGCACGCCGATCGTGCTGTCGGAAACGCCGCTGACCTATGCGCGGCCGAGCCCGCGCCTCGGCGAACATCAGGAGGAAGTTCTGGCTGAATTGGCCGAACTGGAGGGAAAGGCGGGGACATGAAGCGAACGGGCGGGCAACTCATCGTCGAGGCTTTGAAGGCCAATGGCGTGCAGCGCATTTCCTGCGTACCGGGCGAGAGCTTTCTCGCCGTGCTTGATGCCCTGCATGACAGCGATATCAAGGTGCTCGTCTGCCGCCAGGAGGGCGGCGCGGCGATGATGGCAGATGCCTGGGGTCGGCTGACCGGCGAACCCGGCATCTGCATGGTCACCCGCGGCCCAGGTGCCACAAACGCCTCCGCCGGCCTTCATATTGCACGGCAGGATTCGATCCCGATGATCCTGTTCATCGGTCAGGTCCAGCGCGATGCCCGCGAACGCGAAGCCTTTCAGGAAGTGGAGTTTCGGAGAGCCTTTACCGAATTCGCCAAATGGGTCGGCGAGATCGACGATGCCGCCCGCATTCCGGAATTCGTCACCCGCGCCTTCGCTGTAGCAACATCGGGTCGCCCCGGTCCCGTGGTGCTGACCCTGCCCGAAGACATGCTGCGCGATGAGGTCGACGCGCCGCAAGCGCTGCCCTATGCCCCTGTTGCCGCTCATCCGGGCAGCCACCAGCTTGCCGATCTCCGCCAGCGCCTTGCGACTGCGCAGCGACCGATGGTCATTCTCGGCGGCACGCGCTGGAACGAAGAAGCGGTTGCCAGCATCAAGCAATTCGCCGAGCGTTTCAAACTGCCGGTCGGCTGCTCCTTCCGCCGGCAGATGCTGTTCGATCATCTGCACCCCAATTATGCCGGGGATGTCGGCATCGGCATCAATCCAGCGCTGGCAAGGGAAATCAAGGAAGCGGACCTGCTGATCCTTCTCGGCGGTCGCCTCTCCGAAATGCCGTCTTCCGGCTACACGCTTATTGATATTCCCTACCCACGCCAGCAGCTTGTCCATGTCCATCCCGACCCCTCGGAACTCGGCCGCGTCTATCGCCCGGATCTGGCGATCTGTGCCAGCCCGGCGGATTTCGTTGAGGCTCTCGCGGAGCTCGATGCGCCAACCGCGACACCATGGGCCGAGCGTACGGAACACATGCACGCGGCCTATCTCGGCTGGTCGAAGACACCGCAACAGTGCCCCGGCGCCGTCCATATGGGCCGCATCATGGATTGGATCGAAGCCAATACGGCCGATGATGCGATCTTCACCAACGGTGCCGGCAACTACGCGACCTGGCTGCACCGCTTCCATCGCTTCCGCCGTTTCAACACGCAGGCGGCGCCTACCTCCGGCTCGATGGGCTATGGCCTGCCGGCTGCGGTAGCCGCGAAACAGCTCTTTCCCGAGCGCGAAGTGATCTGCTTTGCCGGCGACGGCTGTTTCATGATGCATGGCCAGGAATTTGCGACCGCCGTTCAATACGGCCTCCCACTGATCGCCCTGGTCATCAATAATGGCATGTACGGCACCATCCGCATGCATCAGGAGCGGGAATATCCCGGCCGTGTCAGCGCCACGACACTCGACAATCCTGATTTCGCGGCCCTTGCCCGCGCCTATGGGGGCCACGGCGAAACCGTGAAAGCGACGGAAGAGTTTGGCCCGGCCTTCGAGCGGGCGCGAGCGAGCGGCAAACCGGCCATCATCGAGATCGCACTCGACCCGGAAGCGATCACGCCCTCCCGCACCCTGACGGAAATTGCGCAAACAAAAGGCCGATGAGCGCGAGCCCACCGGTCTTTCAAAAATACGCCGGCCCGACTTAATCGAGTGCTGCCGTTACGATGAATTCGACCTTGTACTTCGGGGCAGCGAGTTTGGCTTCGCTGGTCGCACGGGCCGGCGTGTTGGCCGGATCGACCCACGCTTCCCAGGCGGCGTTCATTTCGGCGAAGTAGGAAATGTCGGAGAGGTAGATGAGCGTCTGCAGGATCTTCGACTTGTTGGTGCCGGCAGCACCCAGCAGGCGGTCGACTTCGGCGAGTGCCGACTTGCACTGATCGGTGACGCTTTCGCCTTCACCAACCTGACCGGCGAGATAGACGGTGTTGCCATGGATGACAGCGCCGCTCATGCGGGCGCCAACGTCGATGCGCTTGATGCTCATGGTTTTCTCCTGATGTTGTTCTTCGGCAGGTAAAAAGGCATGACCCAGGGTCTGCCCTCAATCAAAAGGCCGGGGAAGGACCCGTTCAGCCGCGAATGTGATGCGTCTTCTGATAGATCGCCGTCGAGCGTGCGCCCGAGCGGCAGTAGCCAAGCATCGGGCGCGGAAACTCGTCCAGCGCATCGACCATTCCCTGCACTGCCTCTTCGGTCACGCCCATCGGACCAACAGGCACCTGGGTGATCTCCAGGCCGAGTTCCTTGGCGCGGGCTTCGATGGCTCCGAACGGCGTCTGATCCGGGCTTTCGCCATCGGGGCGATGGCAAACGATGGACTTGAACCCCAGAGCCTTGATCTGGTCGAGATCCTCTACGGTGATCTGGCCGGATACCGAGTATTCATCGTCGATCGGGCGGATATCCATGGTTCATGTCCTCTCTAAAACCGTGGCCTTGATCTACGCCGCCACAGGGCGAGCGTCAACCGCGGGGCGCTCTCAAACGAAGGCAAAATTGAGCATGAAATTGCGGGCTTCGCCGGGCTGGAGAATATTGAATTCGCCTGCTTCCTCAAGCTCCGCGCGAGAGACCCACCGATGCGAAACCGGCTCGATGCCAAGCACATGGGCAGGCGCGCGCTGATTGCGCCAGACCTGCAGAAACGGCAGCGTGTCCGTTCCGAACCGCACCCTCAGAGTCTTCCCACCAATGGCCGCGATGGGTCCGAGGCTGATCTCTGCCCAATCCTCGCCCTTTTCCTGCGCCGGCACGCAGAAGATATCGCCCCCCTCCTCGCCGAAGGTCCAGGGAAAGCCACCATTTTCCAGCATCTGTCCGGCAAGACGCGTGCCGCTATCGAACCATTTGCCGCCGATATTCATGTGGTACATCAAAAAGACCGGCATCGCCTCGGTACTCGTATTGACGATGCGGTCGGCAAGCGAGACTTCGCCGGTTGCGCCATCGATCCGCCAAAGACGTTCCAGCCTTGCGGTGCGGCGTTCGGCTGTGATGACATCGATATCGGCGCGGCATTCCGCGTTACCATTCTCGAATTTGGTCCAGAGAATTTTCGCTGGATGAGACGAGAAGGAACCATGCAGCGGATAGCGCTTGCCTTCATAGGCGCCGGACATCGGCTCTGGATGGCGGATATGATCCGGGCCGCAGGTGAAGAGGAAGCCTTCCACGGAATGACTGATACGCGGATCGCCATCGTCGGGAACGGCACTTCCGGGCGCGAGATTGTTGCCCTCGATGATGCAGGCGCCGATATCCAGCACAGAACCCTCGTCCAGCGTCAATTTCGGCCCCTTGGCCGCAGAAAAATCCATCATCCCTAAAGTCCTCCCTGATCGGCGCCGAGCGCAGGTGCTGTCCCAAGGTGGCGCGCGACTGAAATAAACGGTTATTTGGCTTATCAAATCTTAACTTGAAGCCTTGATCACATAAATTTTTATATTTTATTCAGCATGATAATCTAAATCTCCATACTGGCGTCAAAATTGCCATGTGTGTGTCAACCGAACGCCTATCCCGAGGATTCGACAGACGTGAACCGGTTCGTAAAATTGAGTTTTGCCCTGGCAACGACTGCCGCTGTATCTGCGCTCGCCCTCACCGATGCGCAGGCGCAATATTATCGCAGCGGCAACGGCAACACGGTTCTCGTCACTCCCGACGGCCGGATTCTTGATCAGTATCCTTATGGTGGTGGATATTCCATGGCGCGCGACGGACGCGGCCGCCGGGTTCTGATCGATGCCTATGGCAATATCGTCGCCACGGAGATGAAGGCCAGCACCTATTATCCCCGCGCGCCCGCTAGCGACAGCTACGCTGATAACGGCAGCCGCTATGGCGATACGCAGCTTTCCAACAACGGCAACTACCAGGACTATCGTCAGTATCGTACCGACAGCTACGGAAATTACGACGGCGCTCCCAACAATGGTTACGATCAGCAGGATCGTGGCGTGATCACCGGCGGCATTCCGCGTGACAGCGATATCCAGCGCCAGCCGCTCGACAATCAGCCATTGCCAGGCAAGAACCAAGGCCAGGCGAACCAGAACGGCAGTGATTACGCGTCAATCGATCCGCAACAGGGCGCACCTGACATCGTCAACAAGCCGGCACCGGCCGAACCCGTCATCACGCTCAAGGGCAAGTCGAAGATGGAGATTACCGCGCTGGAGGTCTTCCTCGCGCGGCAGGGTATTTCGCCTGGTGCGATCGACGGCCGGATGGGCGCAAACGTCACCAAGGCCATCTATGCCTATCAGCAGATGACCGGGCAAACGCTCGACCCCAACAATACCGACGCGATCCTCGAGCAGCTGCGCATGTCCGGCGGCATGCCGATCGTCAACTATACGATCACCGCAGCCGACGCCGCAGGCCCCTATGTCGCTTCGATCCCTGAGGACTATGCCGCGAAGTCCCAGATGCCTTCTCTCGGCTATACGTCAACGACCGAAATGCTGGCGGAGCGCTTTCATATGGATGAAGGCTACCTGAAGGCGCTCAACCCCGGCGTCGATTTTACCGTGCCCGGCAGCATCATCAAGGTCGTCAATACAGGCCCCGGCAAGACCGGCACAGTTGCCAAGATCCTGGCTGATAAGGGCCGCAAGCAGGTTTTCGCCTATGATGCCAACGGCACGCTGATCGCAGCCTACCCGGCCAGCATTGGTTCCGCCGACACGCCCTCGCCGTCAGGCACTGTCACAGTCGAGCGCGTCGCCTTCAATCCTGGCTATACCTACAATCCAAAGATCAATTTCCAGCAAGGCGCCAACGACAAGGTTCTGAACATTCCGCCTGGCCCGAACGGCCCGGTCGGTACGGTCTGGATGGCCCTGTCGAAACCGACCTATGGCATCCACGGCACGCCGGATCCCTCGCGGATCGGCAAGTCGCAGAGCCACGGCTGTGTCCGTCTCACCAATTGGGATGCGACTGAGCTCGCGAAAATGGTCAAGCCCGGCGTCGTCGTCGAATTCGTAGACTGATTGCCAGACATGCTTACACAAAAAAGCCGCCGGGAAAACTCGGCGGCTTTTTCTTTGTCTTGAAATATCAAACGCACCGCTATTTTTCATCCGGCGCGTCAGGTAGTTCGGCGGCGTATCAGAAGCAGTCGCGGAACAAAGCCTTCGTGTTTTCGAGCGTCATCGGCACCGGATTGCCGCCGGCACTCGGATCTTCGATTGCCATGGCGGAGAGTTCGTCGATCCGGTCAGGTGCAATGCCCATAGCCGAGAGGCTTTCCGGCACGCCGAGTTCCGAGCGTAGCTTCAGCACATAATCATAGAAGCCGTCGAAACCACCCGAAATGCCAAGATAGGCGGCGGCGCACGCAATCTTTTCTTCGATGGCTTTGCGGTTGAAGCGCAGGACAGCTGGCATGACGACAGCATTGGTCATGCCGTGATGCGTGTTGTAGACGGCGCCAATCGGATGCGACAACGCGTGGATGGCGCCGAGCCCCTTCTGGAAGGCGACGGCGCCCATGGCGGCAGCACTCATCATGTTGGCCCGGGCTTCGAGATCTGTTCCCTCACGATAGGCGCGCGGCAGGAATTCCTTGACCAGGCGCATGCCTTCCAGCGCGATGCCGGCCGACATCGGATGGTAGAAGGGTGAGGAATAGGCTTCCAGGCAATGCGCAAAGGCATCCATGCCAGTGCCGGCGGTGATGATCTTCGGCATGCCGACGGTCAGCTCCGGATCGGCAATGACGACACCCGGGAGGAACTTCGGATGGAAGATGATCTTCTTCACATGCGTCGCGGAATTGGTGATGACGCTGGCGCGGCCGACTTCCGAACCGGTGCCGGCCGTCGTTGGCACGGCGACGATCGGTGCAATGCCTTCGACGCTGGCGCGGGTCCACCAGTCACCGATGTCTTCGAAATCCCAGACCGGCCGGCTCTGGCCGACCATGAAGGCGACGCACTTGCCGAGATCGAGGCCGGAACCGCCGCCGAAGGCGACGACACCATCATGGCCGCCCTCCTTAAACGCTTTTACGCCGGCTTCGAGGTTCTTCTCGTTCGGATTCGGATCGACGTCAGCGAAGATGGCGCGACCGAGACCTGCATCCTCCAGAATATCCAAGGCCGTCGCCGTGATCGCCATCGAGGCAAGTCCCCGGTCGGTGATCAGGAGCGGCTTCTTCATGCCCAGGCTCTTGCAGGCGTCCGCGAGCTCCTTGATACGGCCACGACCGAGCTTGAAGGCGTTCGGATAGCTCCAATTGGCTGAGATAGTGCTCATGCTGTTACTTTCTTCAGATGATAGGATTTCGGGCGCGTCAGATTGTGGAAGCCGATGATCGACAGCGAGCCGCCGCGGCCGGTTTCCTTGACGCCGGTCCAGCACAGAGCCGGATCGAGATAATCGGCGCGGTTCATGAAGACGGTGCCGGTTTCGATTTCGCGGCCGATACGTGAGGCGCGCTCGACATCCTTGGTCCAGAGCGAAGCCGTCAGACCGTAGGGACTGTCGTTCATCAGTTCCAGCGCTTCCGCATCGCTCTTCACCTTCATGATGCCGACCGCTGGACCGAAGGTTTCTTCGCGCATGAAGGCCATGGAATGATCGACATTGACGAGGACCTGCGGCGCAAGATAGGCGCCGCCGTCATCGGCCGGGAACAGCTTCGGATCGACCAGCGCCTCGGCGCCCTTGGCAACCGCATCGGCGATCTGTTCACGCACGACCTTGGCAAAGCGCTTATGCGCCATCGGCCCGAGCGACGTCTCAGGATCGAGGGGATTACCGAGCTTATAGTTCGAAACCCAGGCAACCGACTTCTCGACAAAATTGTCGTACAGCGATTCATGCACGTAGATGCGCTCGATGCCGCAGCAGCACTGGCCGGAATTATAGGTCGCGCCATCCATCAGCGTATCGACGGCAGCGTCGAGATCAGCGTCTTCCATGACATAGCCCGGATCCTTGCCGCCAAGCTCAAGGCCGAGGCTGGTAAAGGTACCGGCTGCCGCACGCTCGATCGACCGGCCGCCTTCGACGGAGCCGGTGAAATTGACGAAGTTGAAACTGCCGGCCGCAATAAGCGCCGAGGTCGTTTCATGATCCAAGAAGACATTCTGGAAGACATCGGCGGGAACGCCGGCCTCGACGAAAGCCTGCACCAGCCGCTCGCCAACGAGCAGCGTCTGGCTTGCGTGCTTGAGAATGACGGTATTGCCGGCCATCAGCGCCGGGGCGACCGTGTTGATGGCCGTCATGTAGGGATAATTCCACGGAGCGATGACAAAGACCACGCCATGCGGTTCGCGCTCGATGCGGCGGGCGAAATTGGCACTATCCTCGACGACCAAGGGTGCCAGTGCGTCGGCCGCGATCGAGGCTACATAGTTCGAGCGCTCGTTGAAGCCGCGATATTCGCCGCCATACTTAATCGGACGGCCCATCTGCCAGGCAAGCTCCGGCACGACGACATCGGCCATCTCATTGAGCCGAGCCACACCCTTCAGCACGAGCTGGACACGATCCTCCAGCGGACGACGCGCCCAATCCTTCTGCGCCTTGCGGGCGCGTGCGACGACTTCCTTGCCAGCTTCCAGCGACAGTGCCGGACGCTCGGCATAAACCTCTCCGTTCACCGGAGAGACGCATGTGATCATGGTCATGATCGAATTCCTGTTTTCTTGGTCATCCGTTGATTGCCCGGATGTTGTGCAAGCAGGGCCGCATTCAAAAGAGAAACGGCGGACAGACAAAACATCCAGCGCCCTGCCCGATCATAAAATGAAAATCGGGCAGGAGGCAGATCGCAAAAGCCTTACGCTCTTTCGAATCCGCGCGCCACTTCCCAATCGGTCACACGACGATCGTATTCCTCCTGCTCCCATTCGGCGGCGCGGGTGTAGTGATCGATGACATCATCCCCGAAGGCGGCACGCAGCATCTTCGACGTCGTCAAGGCAGTCGTGGCATCGCGCAGCGTGCGCGGTATCTCGCGAACTTCGCGCGCGCCATAGGCGTCGCCGACAAACGGCGCCTCGAGTTCAAGCTTGTTTTCGATACCATCGATACCGGCAGCGATCAGGGCAGCAAAAGCCAGATAGGGATTGAGGTCCGAGCCGCCAACGCGGCATTCGATGCGGATCGATTTCGTATCCTCGCCGCAAAGGCGATAACCAGCGGTGCGATTGTCCTTGCTCCAGATCGCCTTGGTCGGCGCGAAGGTGCCGGCCATGAAGCGCTTGTAAGAGTTGATGTAGGGCGCCAGGAAATAAGTGATTTCGCTGGCATGCGTCAGGAGGCCGGCAACATAGTGCTTCATCATCGGCGACATGCCGTATTTGCCGCCTTCTTCGAAGAACTTCGGGCTCTTTCCGTCGAGGCTCCAAAGCGACTGATGGATATGCGAGGAGCTTCCGGCGGCACCGTAATTCCACTTCGCGAGGAAGGTGATTGCCTTGCCCTTCGACCAGGCGATCTCCTTGCAACCATTCTTGATGATGGCATGGCGGTCGGCCATGGTCAGGGCGTCAGCATAGCGGACGTTGATTTCCTCTTGCCCCGCCGAAGCCTCGCCCTTCGAATTCTCCACCGGGATGCCTGCGCCCTGAAGGCCGGTGCGGATCGCCCGCATCACCTCTTCCTCCTTGGTGGTCTGGAAGATGTGGTAGTCCTCGTTATAGCCGCTGGCGAGCTTCATGTTGCGATAGCCGGCTTCGCGCGCGCTGTCATAGCTCTGGTCGAATAGGAAGAATTCGAGCTCCGAAGCCATGTAGGCCTTGAGCCCCATGGCTTCCAATCGCTTCACCTGCTTCTTGAGGATGGCGCGCGGAGAATGCGCGACTTCCTCATGTGTATGATGGTCAAGCACATCGCAAAGGACGAGCGCCGTGCCTTCCAGCCACGGGATGCGGCGCAGCGTGGCAAGGTCCGGCTTCATGGTATAGTCGCCATAGCCCTTCTCCCAGCTCGTCGACTTGTAGCCGGAGACGGTTTCCATCTCGATGTCGGTCGCCTGCAGATAATTGCAGCTATGCGTTTCCTTCCAGGCGCTTTCGATGAAAAATTCCGCCTGGAAGCGTTTGCCCATCAACCGGCCCTGCATGTCGACCTGACATGCCAGAACCGTATCGATGAGCCCTTCGGCCACATCTCGCTTGAGGTCGTCGAACGTATAGCTGCTGCTCATAATTTGGTCCGCCTGAACAATGAATTGAAACGTCGGCCTGCCGAACGATACCCCCTTGCGGGATAATCCGCGCGTGCCGCCGTGTCGCTACCGGTGAAAAGGGTCGCAGGTTTGCGACCCCATTGTTTGCAAAGATTGGACTTCGCTTACGTCTCGCCGACGGCGGCTTCCGCTGCCGCGATCTCAGCCTTGCGCTTGGCAATGGCATCGCCGATCGGCGGGCCCTTGAAGCGACGGCGCTCGAAGCCGAACCAGACGATGGCCGTCAGAACCAGGAAGCCGACGGTGATAATGCCCGCCCAGTCGTTCGGCGGCTGAATGCCGAGAACGAAGATGATGATCATCGCGATGATCGACAGCACGGCAAACAGCTTGAACAGCCCTTCCCCGAGGTTCCAAGGGCCCATCTTGTCCCACTTCGCCGTACCCCATGCGAAAAGGCCGAGCGTGATCGGGATCGCAAAGGAGAAGAACAAGAAGATGACGGTGCATGAGACGACGATGGTGTAAACCGGCGTATCGCCGATCGATACCAGCGACGAACCCCAGACGAACAGGACGGAAAGGATCGACCCAGTCCAGATCGCCGAAACCGGCGTGCGGTATTTCGGGCTGACCCGAGACAGAGCCTTGGATCCCGGCAGACCGCCGTCACGCGAGAAGGCGAAGATCATGCGCGAAACCGAGGTTACCGTTGCGAGACCGCACAGCCACTGGCTGATGAAGATCAGCAGATAGAGAATGTCCTTCACGATGGGATTGACCTGTGCGTCCATTGCCCAGAAGAACACGTTCCAGCCCTGCTTGGCGGCATCGTCCATATTCGGCAGCATCAGCACGAACGAGCAAAGCATGATGTAGCCGAAGAGCGCCGACCACAGAACCGACGACACCATGCCGCGCGGAACGGAATGGGCGGCTTTCACCGTCTCTTCCGACGTATGGGCCGAGGCATCGTAGCCGGTGATCGTGTAGATCGGCAGCAGAAGGCCGAGCGCGAAGACCCAGAAAGTCGAAACCTGCGGCCAGACCGGGGCACCGGTTGCCGAGCCGTCGGCAGCAATCGTCGCCAGACCGGAATAGTTGGTGAAGGTGAAAAGCCGCGCAAAATCATAGGACGGCGCAGCGATCAGGCAAACAGCCGCCAGAAGGATCGAGGTTGCGAAGATTAGATAACCGGAGAAGTCGGTCAGCTTCGCCGTCAAGCCGATACCCATGTGATTGACCAGCGCCTGCAGACCTGTGATGACCACCAGGAACACGATGCGCACCAGCGTGGTGTCGGTCATGTTGAAGTAGCCGCCGAATGCGCCGACGAAGAAGTAATAGGTGCCGACATTGATGGCGCCGAGGACGGTGACGAGGCCGAGCAGGTTGAACCAGGCCGTCAGCCAGCCGGTGAAGCGATTGCCGAGGATCGAGCCCCAGTGGTAGAGACCGCCGGCCGTCGGATAGGCCGAACTGATCTGGGCCATCGCCACAGCGAAGACGAGCGATATGAAGCAGCCGACAGGCCAGCCGATACCAATAGCGGCACCGCCCGCACCCGATGTCGCTTGAGCCAGCGAATTGATGCCGCCGGATAGAATGCAGATGATCGAGAAGGACACGGCGAAATTCGAGAATGAACTCATCCGCCGTTCCAACTCCTGAGCGTAGCCCATGGAGTGCAGGATCTGGACATCCTGCTTCTTGTCTGACTCTGTATAATCAGCCATGCCATTCCCCCTAAAGCCCGGTCGTCCGCGGGATTGCGGAGAACCATGTGTCACATTGACCGCTGACATTTCGCCATGCGGCCCGATCGCAGTTGAACTGCTCCCCGGGGTCTTTTTCTTTTATGCTCAGGCTTCCAGACTGCTCTGGAGAAGCCCCGTCAGATAATCGGCCATGACCCCTTGACCGACGTCATCTCGAATGAGGTCGTTGCGGACCTCGATCATTACGTTATGCAGACCATTGGCGAGCCCATGCAGCTTCAACGTATGGGTGACACCGTCTTGAGGACCGTAAGGCTGATTGCGCTCTGTCTGATAGAGCGGTGCCTCAGCTGCTGCATCAAGCATGCGATCGGCCAGCCAACGGTCTTCATCATGCAGAATGCCAAGCTCCACTGCCCGCGGCTTGCCATTATAGACCGGCGTGAAGCTATGGATTGTCACGATCACGCTTTTTTGTCCGCGCGCCGCCCGCTCCTTCAAGAGCGCCCGAATGCGATCGTGAAACGGGATGTAGAGCCCTTCCGTACGCGCTTTTCTATCCGCCTCGCCCAGGTGCTGATTTCCAGGGATCGTATAGATCTCGCTCGTCTCCGGCATGGCACCGGCGCTTTCGGGGGGCCTGTTGCAATCATAGATCAGCCGGGAGAAGCGCTGAAAAACCAAGGTGGCATTCAAGCCGGCGGAAATTCCCCTTGCAACCGCGAGTGCGCCCGGATCCCACGCGATATGGCTGGAAAGCGCCTCAACGGAAAGCCCGAGGTCGCCGAACCGTTCTGGAAGCGCGCGGGAGGCATGCTCACAGACGAGCAAAACCGCACTGCTTCCGTCCGGTCTTTCGACCGCAACGCAATCGCCGTCTGCCTTCGTCAAAATACCTTGCTGCGCGAGCATCGGAGACGCCCCATTGCCGATTAATAAAATGTTTATAAGAAAAGAATTCTTCAGGTTTTCGCCGCTGTCAACTGGAAACTGAAATTATTTCTTCATTTGTGACATTGACTCGAAATGTGACAGCGTTGTTATATCCTGCAAGGAAAGCGGCATCAGACCGTTCCGGGGAGCTAAAATCGAGTGAACAATGCGTCGAAAACAGTTTCAGACGTAATCAATGCGCGCTTTGACACGCTGACGCGCGCCGAAAAGCAGCTCGCCAAGAGCCTGCTCGACAATTATCCCGTTTCCGGGTTGGGCAGCATTACCACCGTCGCCGAGAATGCGCGGGTTTCGACCCCGACAGTTGCACGCATGGTGCAGAAACTCGGATACAAAGGCTATCCGGACTTCCAGGCCCATCTTCATCAAGAGGTCGAGGCAACGATCTCCAACCCCCTGACAAAGCACGATCGCTGGGCATCCAACGCGCCAGGCACGCATATCCTCAATCGTTTCGCCGACGCCATCATGGGCAACCTGCGGCAGACCCTGTCGGATATCGACGTGGCGACCTTCGATGGCGTTGCCGCGCTGCTGTCGGAAAGAAAACGCGGCCTTTATTTCGTGGGCGGGCGCATTACAGGGGCGCTTGCGGAATATTTCTTCACCCATATGCAGGTCATCCGCCCCAATACGACGCTGCTCTCCTCCAATTCCAGCACCTGGCCGCAATATGTCCTGAACATGAATCCGGGCGATCTGCTCGTCATATTCGATATCAGGCGTTACGAGCAGGAAATGGTCAATCTGGCCGCCGCCGCCCGCCGGCGTGGCGCGGAAATCATCGTCTTCACCGACCAGTGGGCAACGCCCGCCGCCAAGCATGCGAAATACACGTTCCGCGTGCAGATCGAGGCGCCGTCCGCCTGGGATTCATCGGTTGTCACCCTCTTCATCGTCGAAGCCCTGATCGAAGCTGTACAAAGCTCGACATGGGACGAGACAAGCGAGCGTATGAAGACACTGGAAGGTCTTTTCGAGCAAACCAAGCTGTTTCGCAAGCTAAGTTGAAGGGGAATGAAAACAGAAAATAACGGTCCGTGAAGGGTGTGAAATACAGCGACTGTCATACTTGTCGATTAGAAGCAAAAATCGACTGCGTTTTCAGCAAACGCAACACTTTGAAGTCGTCACACAACCTTCATGTAACGTCATTAACAGCAACGCCAGACACTGAAAACCCAAAAGGAGGAAATGCAGTGATCTCGAAAATTCATCGTCTTCTGACAATTTCTACGGCGATGCTCGTCGCTTCGACGGCTATCGCGGCCGCAGAACCGAGCGCCGATCTCATCGCTGCCGCTAAGAAGGAAGGCACGCTGACCACGATCGCCCTGCCCCACAACTGGTGCGGTTATGGCGACCTGATCGCTGCGTTCAAGGCGAAATACGGCATCGAAGTCAACGAACTGAATCCGGATGCCGGTTCGGGCGATGAAGTCGAGGCAATCCGCGCCAACAAGGGCAACACCGGCCCGCAGGCTCCCGACGTGATCGACGTCGGTCTCTCTTTCGGCCCGACGGCCAAAAAGGAAGGCCTGCTGCAGCCGTACAAGGTTTCCACCTGGGATTCCATTCCGGACAGCGCCAAGGATGCCGAAGGCTACTGGTACGGCGACTACTACGGTGTTCTCTCTTTCGTCACCAATAAGGACGTCGTGAAGAACCCGCCGAAGGACTGGGCTGACCTCCTGAAGCCGGAATATGCCAACACCGTTTCGCTCGCTGGTGACCCGCGCACGTCGAACCAGGCAGTTCAGGCCGTCTACGCCGCCGGCCTCGCAGCCGGCGAAAAGGACGCCGCCAAGATCGGCGCCGCCGGTCTCGATTACTTCGCGAAGCTCAACAAGGCCGGCAACTTCGTTCCGGTCATCGGCAAGTCCGCCTCGCTGGCTCAGGGTGCAACCCCGATCGTCGTCGCCTGGGACTACAACGGTCTCTCCTGGCGCGACAGCCTGAACGGCAACCCGCCGGTCGACGTCACTGTTCCGGCTTCCGGCGTTATCGCTGGTGTCTACGTCCAGGCGATCTCGGCTTTCGCTCCGCATCCGAACGCTGCCAAGCTCTGGATGGAATTCCTCTATTCCGACGAAGGCCAGATCGGCTGGCTGAAGGGCTATTGCCACCCGATCCGCTTCAACGACCTGGCGAAGAACAAGAAGGTTCCGCAGGAACTTCTCGACAAGCTGCCGCCGGCCGCCGCTTACGAAAAGGCCGTCTTCCCGACGCTAGAAGAACAGGATGCCGGCAAGACCGCCATCACAACCAAGTGGGATTCTGTCGTCGGTTCGAACGTACAGTAATCCGACCTGACATGACCTCCCCGCTTCGGTGGGGAGGTTTTCCATTTTTCTGACGCCGCGGATTGGGTCAATCATGAGCATCGTCACAACATCGACAGTCAGTTCCACTCCCATGATCAACAAGCGCGTGGTTGTCGACTGGCTGGGCATAGCGCCCTTCCTGATTTTCGCGCTGCTGTTTCTGATTTTGCCGACAATCTATCTGATCGCTGGCGCTTTTCTGACGCCGGACGGCGGCCTGACGCTGAAGAACATCGGCGATCTGTTCACGAAATCCATCTTGGACTCCTATTGGATCAGCATCAGGGTTTCGGTCGCCTCGGCGCTCGGCGGCGCGTTGATCGGCTTTTATCTGGCCTGGGCGCTGGTCATGGGCGGACTTCCGGCCTGGGTGCGCCATGCCTTCCTTACCTTTTCCGGTGTCGCCTCGAATTTCGCCGGCGTACCACTGGCTTTTGCGTTCATCGCCACGATCGGTCGCCTGGGCCTCGTCACGCTGCTGATGAGGGATTGGTTGGGTTTCAATCTCTATTCCACAGGCTTCAATCTCTACAGCTTCGTCGGCTTGACCATCACCTATATGTACTTCCAGATTCCGCTGATGGTGCTGATTATCACGCCGGCGCTGGACGGCATGAAAAAGGAATGGCGTGAAGCCGCATCCATCCTCGGGGCGACCACGAGACAATATTGGCTCATGGTGGCGCTCCCCATTCTCTGGCCGAGCCTGCTTGGCACGACGCTGCTGCTGTTTGCCAACGCCTTCGGCGCCATCGCAACGGCCATCGCGCTGACGGGCAGCTCGCTGAACATCATCCCGATCCAGCTCTACGCGCAAATCCGCGGCGACGTGCTGCACAACGCCAATCTCGGCTATGCAATGGCGCTCGGCATGATCGTCATCACTGGCATTTCCAATGTGATCTACATCATCATGCGTATTCGCGCGGAACGGTGGCAGAAATGAAGCTGCAAAAATTCTTTGCCTGGATCGCTGTTGTCATCGGCGCTATCTATTTCATCGTTCCGCTCATCGGTACGCTGGAATTCTCACTGCGCATGCGTCGCGACGCCTATAGTTTTGACGCCTATGCATCAGTCTTTTCGGACGCTCACTTCCTGTATGCGTTCGGCTATTCGATGCTCATGGCCTTGCTGACCATCATCTTCGGCATGTTGATCGTGGTGCCTACGGCTTATTGGGTGCGCCTCCGTTTGCCCCAAATACGCCCGATCGTCGAGTTCATCACGCTGATGCCGCTGGTCATCCCCGCCATCGTCATCGTCTTCGGCTATCTGCGCCTCTACAATTCGTCATCGATCCTGCCTTTGACAGGCTTCGAGCAGACGACGAACTTCCTTCTTGTCTGCTCCTATATTGTCTTGGCGCTCCCCTATATGTATCGTTCAGTCGACACGGCGATGCGCACGATCGATGTCGGCACCCTGACGGAAGCCGCAGAAAGCCTTGGCGCGAAGTGGACAACCATCATGCTCCGCTGCATTTTCCCCAATGTCATGAGCGGCGTCCTCTCCGGCGCATTCATCACGCTGGCGATCGTCATGGGCGAATTCACGATGGCCTCGCTGCTCAATCGTCCGGCTTTCGGCCCTTACATGCAGCTCGTCGGCGCCAACCAGGCTTATCAATCCTCGGCGCTCGCCATCATTGCGCTTGCTGTCACCTGGCTTAGCATGGGTCTGCTGCAGCTCGTTTCCCGCTTCTCAAAACTGGCTCCGGTTAAGGCGTAAGGCTTCTCACCATGGCTTTTCTCGAACTCACCCACATCAAGAAATCATTCGGCGAAGTTCAGGTCGTTCACGATTTCAATATGCAAATCGAGAAGGGAGAATTCATCTCCTTCCTTGGACCGTCGGGCTGCGGCAAGACGACCGTGCTGCGCATGATCGCCGGTTTCGAAACGCCAACCGCCGGCACCCTGTCGATCAACGGCAAGGATCAGCGGGCGTTAAAACCGAACCAGCGGAATATCGGCATGGTGTTCCAGGCCTACGCGCTGTTCCCGAACATGACGGTGCACGACAACGTCGCTTTCGGCCTCAAGGTGGCCGGCATGGCAAAGCCCGACATCGATAAGCGCGTCAAGGAGATGCTGGCTCTCATCAAGCTCGATCATCTCGCCGGCCGCTATCCCTATCAGATGTCCGGCGGCCAGCAGCAGCGCGTGGCGCTCGCCCGCGCTATCGCCGTCAAGCCGCAGGTGCTGCTGCTCGACGAGCCGCTTTCGGCGCTCGACGCGAAGATCCGCATCTCGCTGCGCGAAGAAATCCGCGCCATCCAGCAGCAGCTCGGCATCACCACCGTTTTCGTGACCCACGACCAGGAAGAAGCCCTGTCGATCTCGGATCGCATCGTCGTCATGAATGCCGGTCGCGCCGATCAGATCGGCACGCCTTTCGAGATTTACAACACGCCGGCAACCCGCTTCGTCGCTTCCTTCGTCGGTACGCTGAACCTGATCGAAGGCAAGGTCGTCGATCCCGATAGCAACCGCATCATGATCGGCGATCAGGGCGTGACCCTGAAGCAGTCGGTGACGGCCTACAAGCCAGGCGATACCGTATCGCTTGCCCTGCGTCCGGAAGCCGGTTCGCTGGCGGAATCAGCCAAAGGCGATACCGCTCTCACGGGCGAAGTCTCTTCGGCACACTTCCTGGGTTCGGTCATTCGCACCCGCATGAACGTTGCTGGCAACACGATTTCCTTCGACATGTTCAACAGCCCCGGGATGATGCCTCCGAGCGTCGGCGAGAAGGTGACGCTGCGCTTCGCCTCCTCCGATCTGCTCGTGATTCAGGATTGAGAAAGCACCCTGCGTCGCAGGGTCATTTTGGAAAATTATTCGCGGACGCCGGGTCAGAAGCCCGGCGTTTTTCTTTGATTTTCATGAGAGAAAGCATTTATAGTCCGGACGTTCTCAGGGCGGGGTGCAATTCCCCACCGGTGGTATGGGGAGTTTCCTCGAGCCCGCGAGCGCCTTCCGAGCTTTCGGAAGGGTCAGCAGATCCGGTGAGATGCCGGAGCCGACGGTATAGTCCGGATGGAAGAGAGCAAGCAGGATCGCACCTCCTCCGCGCGAGGGATGCCGCGATGTTGCGTGTTCGCCCAAGGGATATTTGACAACAACCCTTGAAAGGCAAAATTCATGACCATTTCGATTTCTACCCAGCCGAGCCGCGTCGCGATCATTCGGGCTCGCTGGCATGCCGATATCGTCGATCGCTCGGTCGACTCCTTCGTTGCCGAATGGCAGACGACGGAAGGTGCATCGCCGATCGATATCTTCGACGTGCCCGGCGCCTTGGAAATTCCGCTGCATGCTCAGACGCTTGCCCGCAACGGCCGTTATTCCGCAATCGTTGCCACCGCTTTCGTTGTCGACGGTGGCATCTATCGCCATGAGTTCGTTGCAAATACGGTTCTCGACGCCATGATGCGCGTCCAGCTGGACACCGGCGTGCCGATCCTGTCGGCAGTCCTGACCCCGCATCACTTCCAGGAGTCGGAAGCCCACATCCAGTTCTTCAAGGAACATTTCATCATCAAGGGCCGGGAAGTCGCCAGCGCCTGCCGCCACATCCTCGCGGAGCGCGCCAAGTTGCTGCCGGCCGTCACGGTCTGAACCAGCATCGTGGAGGCGCGGCTAGAGCTCGCCTCCACATCACAAGGGAGAAACGTCAGTGACCGTCCTACGCATCATCCCGAACCTGTCCGCCGCCGATCCCGCCACGGCCCGTCTTTTCTACCACGACCTGCTCGGCCTCGACATCGTCATGGATCACGGCTGGATCCTGACCTTCGCCTCTGAAGCGGCAACAGTGCCGCAGATCAGCGTCGCCAGCGAGGGCGGTTCGGGAACGCTCGTCCCCGACCTTTCCATCGAAGTCGACGATGTCGATACGCTTTATCAGCGCGCCACCTCCATGGGCTTCGGCATATTGTATGACCTGACGGACGAGCCGTGGGGTGTCCGCCGCTTCTACGTCCGCGACCCCTTCGGCAAGGTGGTCAATATCCTCTCCCACCGCTAGTTCAAGCTCGCGAAGAGCCTCAAGGGCTCTCCGGCGCTCTCACCGCAGATCGAGATTGAATGTGGTGCGCTCGGCCGGCCAGACCGATTCCGAATAGGTGATCGGCACTCCGTCGGTATCCGCATCCACCTTGCGCGTCACCAGCAGCGGCGCGGATTTCGGCTGGCGCAGGATCCGCGCCTCGTCGGCCGTCGGCATGCGCGCCTCGATCTCCGTCGACAAGCGCTCATAGTCGGTGACGTCATAGCTGGCGAGCGCTGCTGAGATTGTCGGATGCCTCAATCTAGCCTGATCGAAATCGGGAAAACGTTCGGCCGGATAATAGGAATCCCCCAATTCCACTGGAATACCGTCGGCCGTCATGACACCGCGACGATGGATGACCGACGCGCCGATTGCGATCTTTAAATGGGCCGCGACGCGTTCGGTCGCCGGCACGATCTCGTGAACGAGCAGCTCGCCGCCCGGTTCAAAACCTTGCTCGATCAGATTTTTGTGGAAGCGGGTGCGTTTCGACAGCGTATAGTCGAGCACGCCCCTATGAACGAAGGTTCCCCGCCCCTGTTCGGCGCGGACCAATCCACGCTGCTCCAAGTGCCCCAGCGCCTGCCGCACGGTGAAACGGCTGACGCCGAACCGCAGCATCAGCTCGGGCTCGGTCGGCAATTTCTCTCCGGGCGCGAAAGTCCCGGCGGCAATATCGGCCGCCAGGATCTCGCCGATCTGATGCCAGAGCGCGCTGCCGCCCTTTCGGTCGATCGTCTCCATATCAGATACGCTTCTCCAGCCGGAACAGCAGCTTGTATTCGGCTGGATAGCTCAACGCATCGAGAATGCTCGGATAATATTTCCGATCCTTGGTGGCACGCACAAAACCATCATAGCCGAAACGCCTGACCGAAACATCGAAGCCGGCGGCCGTGAAGGCTTCGATATAGTCCTGTGGCGAACGATCCTGCATGGGCGCGTTGCTGTTGTTGCCGATCAGCTCGAGCCACTTTGGCCAAAGCGGCATTTCATTGTGGCAACCGGTCACCGCGTAATAGACGCCCCCATTGCGCATGGCCTGGAACATTCCCTCGGCATGCTCTCTCAACTCCGGCAGCAGATAGATCACCTCATAGCTGAAAGCCACGTCGAAGCTGTCGGCAAAGGGCGCCAGGTCGGTCGTCACATGAAACTGGAGCGGCATGTTGCCTGCGGCTTCGACGGCGGCAGCCACCGATTCCGAAGCGATATCGATGCCGACACCGCGTCGGAACGGCCGCATGGCATAAAGCAGCCGTAGAAAGCCGCCACGGTTGCAGCCGAAATCCAGGACGGTCTTCGAGGAGAAATCCCGCTCCGGCACCGTCTCAATGAAGTGGCGCCAATAAGGGCTATGCGATTCTGCCATGGCGGCGTCGCCCTGCGGCTCCTTGTGCCATGTCGCGTAAGTCATTGCTGCGCTTGTCATCATGCTCTCGCTGTTGGAGTGAACTGAACCCTTTATAACTCCACCTCATGACAGTCGCATGAATTCGTCCGGACGACTGGACTAATAATGATAATCTTTCGCGCGTGATCAGTTAGCTCCTATTGCAGGCAGTCTACCATCCATTGCACGCCGAACCGGTCCGTCAGCTTGCCGTAGTAGCTGCCCCAAGGCTGAACGGCGAGTGGCGTCGTCACCGCGCCGCCCTCAGCCAATCGAGCAAAAATCCTCTCGGTGCTCTCTCGGTCATCCATCATGAGCATATGAGCGGAACCTCTCATCGGCTCGGCATCGTGCTTGTCGGAAGCGAAGAACGAGACGCCTGGCCCCTCAAAGCGAGCGTGCATAACCCTGCCCCGCATCGCTTCGTTGGCAAGCGGCACCCCATCAGCATCATGACGAACCAACAGCGTCACTTCGCCGAGCCCGCAGACTGTATAGAAGGCAAGCGCTTCCTCGCAATGCGTCGTGAAAAACAGATAATTGGCGAGTTGCATCTCCTGCCTCCCTTGTTGTCGGACGAGCGGCCCACGCAGCCGCCCGGTATCAATGCCAATTATCTCATCTCACGCGCGATGAGCTTCAACCTCAGGCGCTGCGGCGCTCGCAATAGCGCCAACCAGATCGGCATTGCTGTAGCTTTGTCCCGCAATGCCCCAAGCACCCTCAGGCGCATAGACGATGTTCGACCAGATATGCTCACGCTTGATCCGCCCTTCGGCCGCCTGCTCGACGACATCGGTCGCCCTTGCAATGAAAGCGCGCTTGGCTTCGGTGGTCGCAAGCGCGATTTCGGGCAACTTGAGTTCGATGAAGGCCGCAGTGACGGGCTTTCCGGCTGCCAGCACATGTGCGGCCGGAAGCACATTGATCGAGCCGATGACATTGGCCGTCATAAATTCATTCCCGGTCAAGCCGGCAACATCGAGGACTGCATCCGTGAGTCCGGCAAAAGCTTTCGCCTGCGCTTCGGATGAAAGCAGTCCTTCGGACACGGTAAGTGTAATGGGCATGGGGTATCTCCTTGTTGGACCTATGACGGCAATTGATATATACCGATCACTCTTTAACGATACATACCGATCGCTCTCTACGCAAGCAATAAAGAGAGATCGCTCTCAATGGAGATAGCAATGCGCTACAGCGCCGAACATAAGGAAGAGACCCGGACGCGGGTGGTCGCTGCTGCAGGGCAAGTCTTTCGCAGGGAAGGCTACGGCGGCGCAGGCATTGATGCACTGACGAAAGCGGCCGGCGTTACCAACGGCGCCTTCTACGGACACTTCAAGTCCAAGAGCGAAGCGTTTCGCACCGCCGTCGTGGAAGGATTGGAAGAGCTGCGCCAAGCGATCCTAACGCTCAGGCAAAACCAGCCGAAAGACTGGTTGAAGGCGCTCGCCAGCTTTTACCTCGGCTACAAGCGGACTTGCGATCTCGGGGACAGCTGCACACTGCCAAGCCTTTCCCCCGATGTCATGCGTGCTGACGAGGAAACGCGCCGCGCCTATACGGTGGAATTGAAAAAACTCATCGCCGATGTCGCTGCCGGCCTGCCGGAGAACACAAGCTCTGGTGAAACAACGGCAGAGGATCGTGCCATTGTTCTTCTCGCTACGCTGAGCGGTGGTCTGACGCTTGCCCGCGCCGTCTCCGACCCCGCCCTTTCCGTCCACATAGCCGAAGTCATTGAGCGGGCTGCTCTGACAGCGGGCGATCCTCCGCGGCCGCAAAGCGAATGACGATGCAACTCAAGCGGACGAGATGCAGCCAAGACGGAGCCTATTGCCTCCTCTCGGTGGGGCCATTCACGCCCGGATCGCCTTGTCGTTCACATCGAAACGATGCATCTGGTTCGCATCCGGCGTCGCATAAACCATTTCGTCCGGCTCGTATTTGTGTTCACCGAAGAGACGCGCCGTGAGAAGACCGGTGGCCTCCGACTCCAGATAGATGATGGTGTCCGCGCCGAGATGCTCGACGTGGATGACTTTGGCGGCCCATGTGCCCTGATCGCGTGATAGCGTAATATGCTCGGGGCGGATGCCGACGGTCTTGGCGCCGCTTTCGCCGAGACGCTCGGCCGCGATGAAATTCATCTGCGGCGAGCCGATGAAGCCGGCAACGAAAGTATTGGCCGGGCGGTTATAAAGCTCCATCGGCGAGCCAATCTGCTCGATCGCACCGGCATTGAGCACGACGATCTTATCGGCAAGCGTCATCGCTTCGACCTGATCGTGGGTCACGTAGATCATCGTTGCCTGCAGGCTGCGATGCAGCCGGGCGATTTCGAGGCGCGTCTGCACACGCAGCGCCGCATCGAGATTCGACAGCGGCTCGTCGAAGAGGAAAAGCTCCGGTTCGCGCACGATGGCGCGGCCGATGGCGACGCGCTGGCGCTGGCCACCGGAAAGCTCCGATGGCCGGCGGGCGAGATAAGGCGCAAGTGAGAGCATGCCAGAGGCCTTTTCGACGCGGCTGTCGATCTCGGCCTTCGGCGTGCCGGCCTGCTTGAGGCCCAGGCCCATATTGTCCTTGACGGTCAGATGCGGATAGAGCGCATAGGACTGGAAGACCATCGAGATGCCACGCTTGGCGGGCGGCGTCACAGTCACATCCTGGCCGTTGATCAGCACGGCACCGGAGGTCACATCTTCGAGACCTGCGATGCTGCGCAGCAGGGTCGACTTGCCGCAACCGGAAGGACCGACGAAGATGACGAACTCACCATCCTTCACCTCGAGGTCGATGCCCTTCAGCACGTCATGCGTACCATAGGCCTTGCGGATGGATTTCAGTTGAAGCGATCCCACAGTCTTTTGTCCTTATAGATAAACGGGCTTGCCGGTGCGCACGCTCTCATCGGCAGCGAGGCATATGCGCAAAGATTGAACGGCATCAGTCATATGACGATTGAGGTCGAGATCCTCGCGGATGGCCTTCAGCATGAAGGCCTGCTCGAAGTTGCACAGTTCCTGGTGACCCGGTTCGCCGTCCATATGCAAGTCCTGATCCGGCCGGATGAACTGGCCGTCGGGTCCCGTTTCAGCGCTATGCAGCCGGATGACGGATGTCTTCGTATGCATGTCGATATCGTCGGACTTGGCGTTCTGATCCATGGCGATCGAAACCGAGCCGTTCGGCGACATGACATCCTTCACGAAGAAGGCCGTCTCCGAGATCATGGGACCCCAGGCGGCCTCGTACCAGCCAACGGAACCGTCTTCGAAGATCACCTGCAGATGGCCGTAATTATACATGTCCGGCTTGATCTCCTGCGTCAGCCGCAGGCCCATGCCGCGCACCTCGACGGGCTTGGCATCGGTGATCTGACACATGACGTCGACATAATGCACGCCGCAATCGACGATCGGCGACGTCATCTGCATCAGCGCCTTGTGCGTCGCCCAGGTCGGACCGCTCGATTGCTGATTGAGATTCATGCGGAAGACATAGGGGCCGCCGAGCTTGCGCGCTTCGGCAATCAACCGCATCCACGAGGGATGATGGCGCAGGATATAGCCGATCGTCAGCTTCTTGCCGGCTTTCTTTGCCGCCGCGACCACACGCTCGGCATCTTCGACCGTCGTGGCCAGCGGCTTCTCGACGAAGACGTGGCAGCCGGCTTCGAAGGCCATGACGGCGAAATCGGCATGGCTATCGGAATAGGTATTGATAGAGCAGAGGTCCGGCTTCAGCTCCTTCAACGCCGTCTCGAAATCCGGATGGACCGTATATCCCCGCAACTCCTCGGGCAGCTCCCGCTTGGAGCGGTTGACGAGGCCGACGATCTCGAAGCCCGGATTGTTGTGATAGGCCAGTGCATGGCTGCGGCCCATATTGCCAAGGCCGGCAACGAGAACGCGGATCGGCTTTTCAGATAGGCTCACTTGACTGCTCCGGAGGTAATGCCGCGAATGAGTTGGCGCGAAAAGATGACGTATAGGATGAGGATCGGCAGGATAGCGAGCGTCAGCGCCGCCAGCACCGCATTCCAGTTGGTGACGAACTGGCCGATGAAGATCTGCGATCCGAGCGTCACCGTCTTTGTCGCCTCGCTCGGCGCCAGGATCAACGGGAACCAAAGATCGTTCCAGATCGGGATCATGGTGAAGACGGCAACCGTCGCCATCGCCGGGCGAACCAGCGGCAGGACGAGGCGGAAGAAGATCGCATATTCGCTGAGGCCGTCGATGCGGCCGGCATTCTTCAGGTCGTCAGAAACCGTCCGCATGAACTCGGACAGGATGAAGATCGCGAGAGGCAGACCCTGTGCGGTATAGACAAGGATCAGCGCCGTCAGCGTGTTGACGAGGCCGGCGGCCACCATGCCCTGCAAGATCGCAACGGTGCCGAGGCGGATCGGGATCATGATGCCGATCGCCAGATAAAGGCCCATGACCGTATTGCCACGGAAGCGATACTCCGACAGCGCGAAGGCGGCCATCGCGCCGAACAGCAGCGTCAGGATGATCGAGACGATCGTGACAACAAAGCTGTTCTGGAAATAGGTGAGGAAGTCCCCCTGCTTCAGAACGGTGTCATAGCCGATCATGCTGAAGGAGGACGGCGTCGGGACGCTCAAGGGCGCGCGAAAAATCGAGGCGCGATCCTTGAACGAATTGATGACGGTCAGGAACACCGGAAAGATGGCTACGAGCGTATAGGCGATGAGCGCCAGATGCACGAGGCCGGTGCGAAGGGTGGAAGTGCGTGCCTTGGACATGGGTCGCCCTCCTCAGAACTGGTAGCGACGGATGCGCCGCTGTACGATGAAAAGATAGAAGGAAACGCCGGCCAGGATGATGAGGAACATCACCGTCGCGATCGTCGCGCCCATAGAGCGGTCACCGAGCTGCAGCTGGAAGCCGAAGAAAACGCGATAAAGCAGCGTACCCAGGATATCGGTCGAGCCATCCGGCCCCGCCAGTGCGCCTTGTACGGTATAAACCAGGTCGAACGCATTGAAATTGCCGACGAAGGTCAGGATCGAGATGATGCCGATCGCTGGTAATACCAGCGGCAACTTGATCTTCCAGAACTGGCTCCAGCCGGTGATGCCGTCACATTCGGCAGCTTCGATCACCTCTTCGGGGATGTTGAGCAACGCGGCATAGATCAGCATCATCGGAATGCCGACATATTGCCAGACCGAGATAAGCGCGACGGTAACCAGCGCCGTGCTCGGCCTGCCGAGCCACGGGGCGAAGAACGATTTCAGACCGATGACATTCAAAAGCTCAGGCGCAACACCCCAGAGCGGCGAGAGGATCAGCTTCCAGATGAAGCCGACGACGACGAAGGAAAGCAGCGTCGGCAGAAAGATGGCGGTGCGGTAGAATGCGACGAAACGCAGCTTCGGTAAGGACAGGAGTGCAGCCAGCGCCACACCGATCGGATTCTGCACGCACATATGGATGGCGAAAAAGATCAGGTTGTTGCGCAGCGCATTCCAGAAATCGTGAGACCAGCGGTCATCGCCGAACAGGACCTTGAAATTGTTCAGGCCGACGAAGACAGATTGATTGTCGACGACGTTGTAAAGCGACAGCCGCAAGGTCTCGATCAGCGGCAGGATCATGACCGCCGTATAGACGACAAAGGCCGGGAAAAGGAAAACGAGGATGTGCCAGCGCTTGGAGCGCCTGATCGGCGTTACGTCAAGGGCGTCTGATGTCGCGGCGTCGCTCATGGCTTTCTGCCTGTTTTTCTTGGCTGCCTGATGAGACGGCAGTGCAAAGGTTCAAATCCGCCCGTTGCCCCGGCTCTCTGGCCGGATGGAAGCGACATCAGGCGTGTCGAATGTAACGGCGAAATGATCGCCAATCCAATTACTCAAGATAACGAAAAGGGCGAGGCGCCTGAATGGCCCCTCGCCCACATCATGCGATGCTTACTTGCCTGGCTTGTACCAGCTGTCGAGGCCCTTTTGGAGCTTCTCGGCAGCCTGTTCCGGAGTGTCCGTGCCGTTGATCACGTTTGCGGATTCGGTCCAGGTCTCATTTTCCAGGTTCGGCGTGCCGCGCGACAGGATCTGATAGGTGGAACGAACCGTCGACTTGTGATTGTCACGCCAGGAAACGAATTCCTGGGCGAGCGCATCGCTCATCTTCACCGGATGCGAGTTCAGGCTGAAGAAGCCCGGCAGCGAGTTGGCATAGATGGTTGCAAACTCGTCGGAAGCGACCCAGTCGAGGAACTTCTTGGCTTCTTCCTGGTGCTTGCTCTTCGTATTCAGGCCGACACCGATATCCGGATGGTCGGAGATGTAGGCGGTGTCGCCAGCCTTTGCGACCGGCGGCGGGAAGGCGCCCATCTTGAATTGCGCCTGGGTGTTGAAGAGAGCAATTTCCCAGGAGCCGGCCGGATAGATCGCAGCCTTGCCGAGCGTGAAGAGGTTCTGGCTGTCGGCATAGCCCTGCGCTTCGAAGCCGTCGCCGAGATAGGGCTTCCACTTGGCCAGTTCCTTGTAGGGATCGACCCACGGAGCGTCCGTCAGCTTTTCCTTGCCCGCGATCAGGGCCTTGCGGCCTTCCTCACCCTTCCAGTAGTTCGGGCCGATGTTCTGGTAGCCCATGGTAGCGGCCTCCCAGAGGTCCTTCGTGCCCATCGCCATCGGAATGTAGGTGCCATCAGCCTTGATCTTGTCGAGAACGGCGAAGAACTCGTCACGCGTCGTCGGTACCTTCAGGCCGAGCTTGTCGAAAGCGTCCTTGTTGTAGATGAAACCGTGGATGACCGAAGCCATCGGCACGCAGAAGGTCGACTTGCCATCATCGGTCGACCAGGCAGCCTTGGCGACAGCCGAGAAGTTTTCCATGCCCTTCAGCTTGGTCAGATCGACAAGATGCTTCTTGTTGAAGAGGTCGAGCGAGGCGTCGAACGGACGGCAGGTGATGATATCGCCCGCTGAACCGGCATCGAGCTTGGCGTTCAGCGATGCATTGTATTCGGTTGGAGCCGTCGGCGAGAAGACAATCTTGATCCCCGGGTTCTTCGCCTCGAAAGCCGGGATGATCTTTTCCTGCCAGATCTGCAGGTCGTCGTTACGCCAGCTTTCGACCGTCAGCGTCACATCGGCCGCATGCGCCAGGCTGACAGAAGTCAGCAGGCTCGATGCAAGAAGCAAGCCTTTCAGAACATTGGTTTTCATTTCCCTCTCCTGTTTTCCGCGCCATGGCAAGCGCTGTTCTCGATCTGAAAATCCGCTGGCCTGTCCGAGGAGACGGTCAGCGCTCCATAGGGACCGCCAATATTGCCGACCCCTCCATGCAAAAGGCTTCAGAGGCTTTGCCCGATCAGCCCAATCAATTGCCGTTGCCGCCACTGGACGGAGACACAGCAAGAACCACGCGGGAAAATTATGACGAACGTCAAAATGGGATCCTCCTGATCCCTAACGGCCTGGCGCAACGACGAGATGCGCGCCCTTCCGCCTCACTTACCGGCTGTTGTTTTTCTGCCGGCTTTGCCGATGTCCGTTCGCACTGTTCCCTTGGACCGAATTAAGTCCAAAAAAATACCAATTGTCCAGCCGAATTTAACTTTCGGATACAAAAAGATTGGAGCTCATTAATTTAATAAGGTAATTCAATGAGATAAAAACAATCAAAAATGCCTGCCTGGCCTATTGGTAAATGGTATTTTTTTGGTATTGTATGGAAAAAACGGGGAACAGGCGGCATCCGGAGGCGTGATGGGGCAGTTTGCAATTGGTATCGATGGCGGTGGCACGAGTTGCAGGGCGGCTGTCATAGACGCTGCGGGAAAGGTGCTCGGCACCGGCAAAGCCGGCGCGGCGAACATCCTCTCCGATCTGGAAAACTCGCTGATCCATATCGTCGCCTCGGCAAAGCAGGCCTTGATCGATGCGAACCTCGCCCCTGAACTGCTGCGGGAATTGCCTGCCATTATCGGAACCGCCGGGGCCAATGTCGGCGATTATGGTAAGCAGGTCGAAGCCGCCCTGCCCTTTGCGAGCACACGTGTTGTCACCGATGCGACCATCGCCCTTCAAGGCGCGCTTGGCGACGCCGATGGCGTTATCGGCGCCTTTGGCACCGGCTCTGTCTACAATGCCCGCCGCGGCGGCAAAAGCTGGGGCATCGGCGGCTGGGGGTTTGTCGTCGGCGATCAGGCAAGCGGCGCGCGCCTTGGTCGCGATCTGCTCGAAAAAGCGCTTCTGGCTCATGACCGGGTGACACCCGGCTCAGCGCTGACGGCATCGATCATGGCGGAATACGGCAATGATCCCGAACGGATCGTCGAATTTGCGCACGCCTCCAAGCCCAAGGATTTTGCCCGCTATGCGCCTGTTATCTTCGAATATGCCGGCATGGAGGATGCGGTCGCCATCGACATCGTGAGAACTGCGGCAAAATCGATAACCGAAAGCCTGGATGCGCTGCTTTGGCCGGAATGCCCTTCGATCTGCCTTCTCGGCGGCGTCGCTCAGGCTTATCGTCCCTGGCTCGACGAACGTCACAAGGCGATTCTCGCCGAACCCAAGGGCGATGTCTTGCGCGGCGCCGTGGAACTGGCAGCAAAACTGCTGCGGGGCGGAGAGGAAAACAGGGCATGACTGAAGATTTGAGTGCAATCTTCTCGCCGGAGCGCCTTTCCGTGGGCGGCACAGGCCCGCTCTACGTCAAGCTGCGCCGCACGCTCGAGGAGGCAGTGAAGGTCGGGAGGCTGAAGCATGGGGATGCACTGCCGCCGGAACGTGACATTGCCGAATTTGCTGCGGTCAGCCGCGTCACTGTCCGCAAGGCAATCGACGACCTCGTCGCCGAAGGCATACTCGTCCGCCGCCACGGCTCGGGCACATTCGTCGCAAAACCCGTTTCAAAGGTGGAGCAGCGGCTGTCGCAGCTGACATCCTTTACCGAGGACATGGCGCGGCGCGGGATGACAGCTCGCTCCGAATGGCTGCATAAGGGTATCCACACGCCCTCCCCGGATGAGATGATGATCCTCGGCCTTGCCGCCGACACCAAGGTATCGCGGCTGAGCCGTCTCCGCATTGCAGACGACCAGCCACTGGCGATCGAGCATGCCAGCGTCTCCGGCGAATTCCTGCCGGATCCGTCTGTCGTGACCACATCGCTCTACGCAGAACTGGAAAAGCGTCAGGTGCGCCCTGTTCGCGCGGTGCAGCGCATATCCGCGACCAACATGAAAGAGGCCGATGCGGGCTTGCTCGGCGTTCCCGTCGGCGCGGCCGGCCTTTCGATCGAGCGCATCTCCTATCTCGGTTCCGGCCGCGCAGTGGAATTCACCCGGTCGCTCTATCGCGGCGACGCCTATGATTTCGTCGCGGAACTGACGATTGGCGCGAATTAGCTCACGTCTGCAAGACCGTAAAAATCCCAGAATCAAAAAAAGCGCCACCCCAACCGAATGGCTGAGGTGGCGCTTGTATAGAGAATCAAATTCTAAGCTAAACTCGGCAAGTCTTTGACATGACTCGCGATCAGGCCGCGTCGTCGACCGCGGCCTCGCGCTTCTCCGGCACATAATTGAGAACCGGACCCAACCAGCGCTCCACCTCGCCCACGGGCATGCCCTTGCGGGCAGCGTAGTCCTCGACCTGATCGCGCTCGATCTTGGCAACACCGAAATAGTAGGAAGACGGGTGAGCGATATAAATGCCCGAGACGGAAGAACCGGGCCACATCGCATAGCTTTCCGTGAGCTTTACGCCCGTTGCCGCTTCGGCATCCAGCAGGCGGAAAAGCGTATCCTTCTCGGTATGGTCAGGCTGCGCCGGATAGCCCGGTGCTGGACGGATGCCCGCATAGGCTTCTTGAACGAGCTCCTCGCTCGTGAAATTCTCATCCGCGGCATAGCCCCAGAACTCTCGACGCACCCGCTCATGCATCCGCTCGGCGAACGCTTCGGCAAAGCGGTCGGCCAGTGCCTTGACGAGGATCGACGAATAATCGTCATTGGTGCGCTCGAAGCGTTCGGCAATGGCCACTTCCTCGATACCAGCCGTAACAACGAAGCCACCGACATAATCACCAACACCGCTGGAAACCGGCGCGACGAAGTCCGACAACGCGACATTCGGACGACCATCCCGCTTCGACAGCTGCTGCCGCAGCGTATAGAAGGTTGCAAGCTCCTCTTTACGGCTTTCGTCGGTGAACAGCCTGATATCGTCGCCGACCGCGCCCGCCGGCCAGAAACCGATGACGGCGCGTGGGCGGAACCAGTTTTCCGCGATGATCTTTTCCAGCATTGCCTGCGCATCGCTGTAAAGCTGGCGTGCGGCCTCGCCTTGCTTCTCGTCTTCGAGAATTGCCGGAAAACGTCCCTTGAGCTCCCAGGTCTGGAAGAATGGGGTCCAGTCGATATATTTCGCCAATTCGGCAAGATCGTAGCTCTCGAACACCTTGGTTCCGAAGAACTGCGGTCTGACCGGCTTGTAATCAGACCACTCCACCTTCTCGGCATTCTCGCGCGCCCTTGCGATCGACAGGCGCACCTTCTCCGCCTCGCTGCGCGCGTGGGCGGCCGCGACCTTGGAATACTCAGCCCGAACGGTATCGATATAGCCCTGCCGCGCATCCTGCGATAGCAGAGCGGATACGACGCCAACGGCACGGCTCGCATCCGTAACATAGACGGTTTGCCCCCGGTGATAACCGGGATGGATCTTCACCGCGGTATGGACGCGGCTCGTCGTAGCGCCACCGATCAACAACGGTATATCGAAGCCCTGCCGCTCCATCTCGGAAGCGACATGCACCATTTCGTCCAGAGACGGCGTGATGAGCCCCGACAGACCGATAATATCGACCTTCTCTGCGATCGCAGTTTCGAGAATCTTCGTCGCCGGCACCATGACGCCAAGATCGATGATCTCATAATTGTTGCAGGCGAGTACGACCCCGACGATATTCTTGCCGATGTCGTGGACATCACCCTTGACGGTCGCCATCAGCACCTTACCGGCCGACTTCCTCTCTCCGTCGCCGCCATTGGCGAGCTTCTCGGCCTCCATGTAGGGAAGCAGCACGGCAACTGCTTGCTTCATCACACGGGCGGACTTCACCACCTGCGGTAGGAACATCTTACCCGAACCGAAGAGGTCGCCAACGACATTCATGCCGGCCATCAGCGGGCCTTCGATGACATGCAACGGCCGTTCAGCAGCCTGGCGCGCTTCCTCTGTATCGGCCTCGATATATTCGGTAATGCCGTTGACCAACGCATGTTCGAGCCGCTTCTCCACCGGCCATTCGCGCCAGGAAAGATCCTGTGCCTTGGCCTCCTTACTGCCGGAACCGCGGAAGCGTTCGGCAATCTCAAGCAGGCGCTCTGTGCTGTCCGGACGGCGGTTGAGCACGACGTCCTCGCAGGCTTCCCGCAGTTCCGGGTCGATATTGTCATAGACGGCAAGCTGCCCGGCATTGACGATGCCCATGTCCATACCCGCCTGAATGGCGTGATAGAGGAACACGGCATGCATCGCCTCGCGAACGGGTTCGTTGCCGCGGAACGAGAAGGACAGGTTTGAGACACCGCCGGAAATATGAACGAGCGGCATCGTCTGGCGGATCGTCCTCGTCGCCTCGATGAAGTCGACACCGTAGTTGTTGTGCTCTTCGATACCCGTCGCAACGGCGAAGATATTCGGATCGAAGATGATGTCTTCCGGCGACAGGCCCGCCACTTCCGTCAACAGTTTATAGGCACGCGAGCAGATCTCGACCTTGCGCTCGTAGCTATCAGCTTGACCTGTCTCATCGAAGGCCATGACGACGACCGCTGCGCCGTACATGCGCATCAATCGAGCCTGCTTGAGAAAATTCTCCTCGCCTTCCTTCAGCGAAATGGAGTTGACGATCGGCTTGCCTTGAACGCATTTCAGGCCGGCCTCGATAATCGAGAACTTCGAACTGTCGATCATGACCGGAACGCGGGCAATATCCGGTTCGGCGGCGATGAGGTTGAGAAACTCTACCATCGCCTTTTCAGAATCGATCAGGCCCTCGTCCATGTTGATGTCAATGACCTGCGCACCATTCTCGACCTGGTCGCGAGCAACGGCAAGCGCCGCCGTATAATCGGCATTGGTGATCAGCTTGCGGAATTTCGCCGAACCGGTGACATTCGTGCGCTCGCCGACGTTGACGAACGGGATGTCCTTGGTCAACTCGAACGGCTCGAGACCGGAGAGCGACATGAACGGCCGATGTTCGGCAAGCTGGCGCGGCGGATATTTCGAAACCGCCTGAGCGATCGCCGCAATATGCTCGGGCGTGGAGCCACAGCAGCCACCAACGATATTGACCAGACCTTCGCGGGCGAATTCCTCGACCTGAGCGGCCATCATCTCGGGCGTCTCGTCATACTGACCGAATTCGTTCGGCAATCCGGCATTAGGATAGGCGCAAATGAAGGTGTCCGCGGCTGCGGAAAGCTCCTGCAGATGCGGCCGCATGGCATTGGCTCCAAGCGCACAATTGAGGCCGATCGTGAAGGGGCTGGCGTGGCGCACGGAATTCCAGAAGGCTGACGGCGTTTGACCGGACAGCGTGCGCCCGGAAAGATCGGTGATGGTGCCTGAAATCATGACGGGCAAACGGATGCCCTTGGCCTCGAAACGCTCTTCGCAGGCAAAGATCGCCGCTTTTGCGTTCAGCGTATCGAAAATCGTCTCGATCAGAATGATATCGGCACCACCATCGATCAGGCCATCGATCTGCTCGCCATAGGCAAGACGCAAATCATCAAAGGTAACCGCACGATAGCTAGGATTGTTGACATCGGGAGAGATGGAGGCGGTCCGATTGGTCGGACCGATGGCGCCCGCAACGAAGCGGCGCTTGCCATCCTCACGCTCTGCGCGGATCGCCGCTCGGCGCACAATTTCCGCGCCCTCCTTGTTGAGGTCGTAGACCGCACCTTCCATCTGGTAGTCCGCCTGCGCGATGCTGGTGGATGAGAAAGTGTTGGTCTCCAGAATATCGGCGCCCGCCTTGGCGTAGCGATAATGTATCTCTTCAATCGCACCGGGCTGGGTCAAAATGAGAAGGTCGTTGTTGCCCTTCTGGTGGCAGGCACAGCCGACGAAACGATGACCGCGAAACTGATCTTCGTCAAAGCCAAGGCCTTGAATCTGCGTGCCCATGGCGCCATCAAGCACGAGGATTCGCTCGCTCGCAGCCTTTCGCAAGGCCTCAAACACCTCGCTGCCGTCGCGCTTCGCCGTTCCCGAACCAAAAAGATTGTCAAACATAAGCGAACTCCTCTGGCCTGATTGCGACTTCACAATCAGATCACATAAAGATATCTTTATGTCAACATATCTATGCTTTTAACCACTCGATAGCAAGAACGATGCGTCCATCCTTCCGGCCGTTTCAGGAAAATAACCGCACCATGGGCTAATTGCCGATCCGACCATGGACAACGCAGTGCCGACGACACAGTTTCGTCCATAACGCCATGACAGCGCTTTCGGGCGGCGCTATACGACGTCGGGAAAAGAATCCATGGAGGACGGCATGAACATACAGGTTGAACCCGCAGCGCTCGGAAACTGGAGCACGCGCGCCTACCATCGGCGTTGGCTACTTGATCAAGCGGACGCGCTTTTCGATTTCTTCCAGTACCGCACCGTCAATCCCAAAGGCGGCTTCTACGACATGGACGATGCCGGCAAGCCGTTGGATAAGGCAAATCCCGTGCGCGGCATTCATTCGACCGCCCGCATGGTGCACTGCTTCTCGATCGGGTCGTTGCTCGGTCGTCCCGGCGCAAACGAAATTGTCGACCACGGCATGAACTATCTATGGAATCATCATCGCGATACGGAGCATGGCGGCTACTTTTGGTCGCTGAACAATGACGGCCCCGTCGATTCCAGCAAGCAGGGCTATGGCCACGCTTTTGTGCTGCTTGCTGCCTCATCCGCAAAGACGATCGGCCATCCACTGGCCGATGGCATGTTGGCAGATGTCACGGAAATTCTGAATACTAAGTTCTGGGAAGCGAAGTACGGAGCGATTGCCGAGGAATTCAATCGAGATTGGTCGTTGATCGACGGAGGCACCTATCGCGGCCAGAACTCCAACATGCACCTGACGGAAGCCTTGATGGCCGCATTCGAAGCGACCGGCGACAAGACATATCTCGAAAAAGCAGAAAGCATCGCCGATCTCGTCATTCGCCGCTCGGCTGGATCCGTCGGCTGGCGCGTTGCCGAACACTTCAACGCCGATTGGGTGCTCGACAAGAATTACCGCGGCAACGAGATGTTCCGTCCATCGGGAACGACACCAGGGCACTGGCTGGAATGGGCGCGTCTCATTCTGCAACTCTGGGCGCTTGGGGAAAAGCGTCATGACTGGATGCCAGAAGCAGCCAAGGGTCTCTTCTCCCAATCCATGTCACTCGGCTGGGACAACAAGAAGAATGGATTCTTCTATACGCTCGACTGGGAAGATGTGCCGGCAAAGCGCAACAAGCTTTGGTGGCCTGCATGCGAGGGTGCCGGTGCGGCTCACTATCTGAATGAACACGTCCCGAGCGATTTCCACGAAGAAAGCTACCGCAAGATCTGGAGCGTAATCGGCCAGGCCTTTATCGATCGTGCCAATGGCGGCTGGCATGAGGAACTGACGGAAGATCTCGTTCCCGCTCACACGCTGTTCCCGGGCAAGGGCGATATCTATCACGCCCTGCAGGCATGCCTCATCCCCCTCTTCCCGGCAACGGGAAGCTTGACCAAAGTCATCGCCGAGGCTGGCGGCAAGATCTAAAATCGGCGGCGGCGCCCGATCGACGAGCGCCGCCTCGCCGCTCTATGCGAGGCTGAGATTGTGAAGCTCGTGGCCGAGAGTGAGAGCCAAGGCTTCGACAACGAGATTATGGTCTTCCCGCTGCGGCAGCCCAGAAACGGTGACGGCGCCGATGCAGCCCGTGCCGTTGACGAAGATCGGAAAGCTGCCACCAGACGCAGCATATTCGGTGCTGGAAAGCCCGTTGTCTTCGATCGTTTTGCCCTGCTGCTGCAGCCGCAACGTGCTGGCGTAGCTGCTTCGGAAGTAACGCAGCACCATGTTGCGCTTCCGACGGATCCAGTTGGAGTTGTCGGGCGTCGAACCGGGCAAAGCTATGTAGAAAACCGGCATGGAATGAAGCGTGATATCGATAGCAACACCCATGTTGCGCTCGCTGGCGAGGTCGCGCAACAGCTTGCCGAGCACCCAAGCGGTCGAAAGGTCAAAAGCATCGAAACGCAGCGTTTCCTCTTGCAACTCGATTCGAGCAAGGTCCTGGTCGATCGTCATGGAAAACCTTCTTTAAAAATGGATCGGCCTATCAAACGCGCAGAGAATGATTTGTCCACCTATCTCTTCGGTATTTCGAAGCCAAGCTGCCACTTCTGACCGATTGAGAAGTCATATTCATCCGGCTCGAATGCCTCGAAACCTCCGCCTGGATAGAAGGTCAGCTCCCCGACGCGGACCCACTCTGCCGACGCATAGAGATCGACACGAACGAAGTCGATATCGCGAGCGACCGTTTCAGCGACGTGAATCATCTCCTCGAGCCGCGACGGGCGGGCTACTTCGCCTGGATAGAGACCGAGATAATCCCGGTCATAGAACGGCAGCTTCTGCCAGTCGGGAGTGTAGTTGCACGAATAGCCTCGACCATTTTCGCGTATGTCGATCTCGATATGCGAGACCTTCCCGCCAAATGTGAAGAACCGGTAGTCCCACGGAACTCGCCCATCGATGAGCAGCATGCTTTCAATAAGAATGCGAGGCTTTAATTGGCTGTAAGCCCACTCTCTGTTGTAACGGGAATGATTGATTGCCAGCCACTCGCCGGACGGATCGTTCTTAAGGAGACGATCGACGTCGGCTTCACCGTAGAGAAATCGCCCCACACCGCTCGCATGGGTTGGCTTCACAACTGCCGGCAATGAAATCCCTGACCAATCCACGGAGGCTAGATCGTTCCCAACCCAAAGCGTCGGGATAACATATTGGCTGCCAACCCTTTCTCCAATCAACCCTTTCGCATCGGCCTTGTCTACGAGGCGCGGAAAGAGAGGGTTGCGATCGTATAATTTGCGCGCCTGTACCTTCTCGGTAAAGGTTTGAGGAGATGACAAATTAGGGAATTTGCCGCGAATGGCGCGATACTTAAGCGCACAATAGGTCTTATCGGGCAAAGGCGACATGAGCCGCCAGAGAAGGTTATGCGCGCGCTCGCGCAATCCCTTCTGCAGATATCCCGGGATGAGAAATCCATCTTGATCGGCGGCTCGATCTATCATGGTGACGGTCTCGAATTTCAACTAGAAAGCAAGTGAAAACTATCAGCCGCCCTTTAACACAAGGTTATGCGTAAGCCTTCAAGATAGATAACCATGAGCGCGTTCGTACCCAATCTCCTAAAAAGCTCGTTGATTAGCTTGGCGGCGACGTTCATCTCGCTTGCCGCGGGCTTTGCGAGCAGCATCATCGCAGCCCGCCTGCTCGGTCCTGCGGGGTCTGGCAACGTCGCCTACGCATTATGGATTGCAACGTCAGCTGCAGCATTGGCCGACATGGGCCTGCCTCAGACCCTGCTGCGCAATGCGGGCGGCCACGCGGACGATGGTGATGCATGGAAGGCGTTGGTCGTCACTGCGCTCCGCAGTTTCCTTATATCGGTCAGCATGGTCAGTATAGGGATTCTTCTCTTTGCCGCGATCACCTATGCTTATCGCGATGCATGGCATGCGTGCTTCTGGCTGGTCACCGGGCTCCTCTTTCTTAGTTATGCGTTCTACGCATTTTCCACAGCCGTGGCACGCGGAAGAAACCGGTTCGGGCAGACCGCCCGCACTACCCTGCTCGGTGGGGCTATGCAGGTCCCACTTGTATTCATCGGAGCCTGGCTGCTGGGTCCGACAGGAGCTTTAATCGGCTATATCGCCCGCTACCTACCGCAAGCCTTGAAATTGCGCGACTATGTCCACCCCACCGCAAAACATTCGCGGAAAAATCTATCGCCGGAAATGTTGCGCTATGGCCGGTACATCTGGTTCAGCGATCTCATCGAGATCCTCATCCTCTCCCGCATTGAATTCCTTTTTCTCGGCATCTTTCTTTCTCCCACCAGTATCGGCTACTTCGCTGCCGGACTCGGTCTGGCCGGCCTCATCGAACAGATCATGCTCCAGATATCGCCGGCATTAATCGTCAACTTCACCGAAGCTCATGCAAGAAGCGATCCGCAGTCTCTCAATGCAGCTTACAGGCGCGTCATCCGCATAGTCGCCCTGGTCATGCTCCCGATCAGCATGGGTGGCGCAGCCATCATGCCTGAGCTTTTGCCGACGATCTTCGGCGATGTTTTCGAGCCCGCCGTGCCGGCTGCAACCACGCTGCTAGCCTTCGTATGGCTTGCCGGCATGTCCGTGATCCCCTGGAGTATCATCAGTGCAGCTGGACGAAGCGCCATTGTGCTACGCGTGCAGATTACAAGCGCTGTAGCAACGATACTCTTGCTAATCGCTTTCGTGCCATCCCTCGGCCTGGAAGGCGCGGCTCTAGCTCGCGCGATGACCGTGACATTGACGTTTGTGTTGCTTTGCTGGATGGCCCGGAAATATGTCGGCGTCACAGTCCCTTTGACTGCGTTGGCGAAAACGGTTCTTGCGGCAGCTCTCTGTGCGGGTGCAGCAAGCCTCGGCATTTACAGTCTCGATGGGCTACCGGCACTTTTAAGCGCCATTCCCGCTGGAGCAATTACCTATCTGTTGGCTATTCGTTTCTTACGCTTGATTACGACCGAGGACGTACAAATTCTGATGACGACGGCTGGTGGAAGATTGCCGAGCGTATCACGTCTTTTCGCTGGCAGATTGCTAAGCTTCCTTGCACCCGGCTGAGCGATTATTGGGCTTCGTATGCGGCAGCCAGAGTTTGCCGCGCAACCTCGTCCCAGGTCATTATTCCATCGCGGAAAGCCGCCGAACGCTGCATCGCCAGCGCTGCGTCGATCTTTTCTCGCCAGGCGACCTCGCCATCCAATCGATAAGCAATGCCGTTAGTACGGGTAAAGGGAACGAGGTCAGGTAACAGGATCGGCAGACCACAATAGCTGTATTGGGCGAGTTTCAGGCTCGATTCCGCGAGATAGACCTCATCCGCGGTCAAGCGATAGGGAGCAATACCGAAATCAGCATGTTGCACGTAAGGGATGATGCTCTCAAAGTCCTTTTCGCCGTAGATGGTGACATTCGGTCGGGCCCAACCATTCCATGTGGCACCAAAAACATGAAAATTCACATCCGGCGCGGCAGCAGCCATCGCGGCGACGGAAGTTTGGTCAAAAAGCATATTGCCGATGGAAATTGCATTGCGGCTACCGGGGGTATAGGGGGATGGCAGTTCGCGATCGAACAGAGTCGCATCAACGCCTTGCGGGATAGTACGCACACGCCCGCCAGGGGGGAGCATGGCACCCAGCCGCTGTGAAGGAACGCAAATCGCATCAAAGTGGGCGATCTGCCGAACTTCGATATCCTGTAGCGCCGAGGCAGCCCCGATGGTTCTCAGTAGATCGCGACAAAAATACAAAATCCGCGCCCTTGGATTTATTTTCTTGACCTTGGACAAGAAAGCCAGAGCGGAACCGCTCTCAATCAGCACTAGATCTGCGTCGGCTATAGCACGGCGCGCAAAGGGAGGGAAAAAGCTGCCATAGAGCCAAAATAGCGCGGGGCTAACTGCATTGATAAAACGGTTACCGGAACTGAAAGCATGTAGTGGAGGGAGATATGCGCCGGCTCTCAAATTAGCAGCGATGGTCTGAAACCGGTTTGCCTGATCTTGGGACAAAGCACGAAAGCGCCGGCGATCCTTAAGCAAAGTGAGCCAGCTGTGGCCGATAGTGAGAAAATGGACTTCATGCCCCTGCTCGGCCCAGCGGGATGCAATGAAGTGAATTGACGCCTTGCGGTAGCCGCGCAAAAACGCATGCGACGTCAAGATCACGATTTTTCGTCGTAGCTGCGCCTCTCGGCTGCCCAGCTCTAGTTCACCATTTGCCAAAGGCGGTCCCCAACAGCGACCCTCAGCCGGTTTATGTCATGACCGACATTCAAACATCGATGAGGTCGCAGCGACGAACAGTCATGTCCGGGGCATTGATAGCCGCAACCAAAGCCCAATTCCGCGGGATATGAACCGCAAGCGCCTAACATGCGGTTAAAGTTGTATCATCAATCATCACATTCATAGGCTGCAGCTCGCCTGGAATTGATCAGAATTGAACAGTGGGTCATCAACCCGGCATTTTAAAGTAACACGGCTCTCGCTTGCCTGTGGGAAGCGAACAGGTCATTGATAATGCTTTACGAATGTCTCGCCACAGGAATAGCCCAGCATGAATGCAAAGTACGCACTGCCCGCCATACTGGCCTGCACCTGCGCCGCAACACCGGTTCTGGCCGATAGCCCCTCACAAATGGTGCTGCGTGATGGTTTCGACGGCACAGATTTCGCCCCCTCTGGCCATCTTTATTATCGCGACAACTTCGAGCAAAAGGCCGGAACGATCGAATTTCAATCGGAAGTCAAGCATTCTGGAACCGGCGCATTGAAATTGAGCGTCAGACCATTCTGCCCACCGGGTAAAGCAAACTGCAGCGAGAGAGCCGAAATATGGGAGCGCACAAAGTATCGCGTTCCATACGACCAGGGGGTTTGGTACGGTTTTGCCGTAAAATTCGCCGATCCCGTACCCTCAGGCGACCATCGCTACCTTATCGCGCAATGGAAGCGAGAAATCGGGCCGAACGCCAAAGGGGATTTCAGCCCCTTCCTCGCACTGCGGCTCAATAATGGCAAACTCTTCGCAACCGTTGAAACCAACTACGTTGCTCCCATCAAGAAACACAAGCCCGAAAGCAACGGCAAAGCCTGCAGCGATGACGAAGCGCCGGTCTGGTTCCGTCCCGACACCAATCAAATGCGCGCATTGGTGGCCACCGACGACAACTGGGGCGTATCCGACGGACAAGAATTTACAGGCTGCACAGATGCCATAAAAGTAATAAATCGTGGAAACAAGCTACCAGCGCCGACATCAGGCTGGATCGATTTTGCCATTTACAGCAAACCCGGCCCCGATGGTTCTGGCCATATTGAGATATTCGCTAACAACAAATGGATCGTTACAGTTACCGGTCACATAGGACATGCCGATCACGGATTAGGAAAGAATCAATACTTCAAGTTTGGCCCTTATCGCGCCGCCGATACAATAGTGTGGACGCTTTACTATGATGATTTTCGCCGCTCACCCCACTGCGCCGATGTATTATCGGATCCCAGCCTTTGTCCTATCAAGTGACAAGGTTGCCAAGGATGCGTGCCTCTAGATCAATTGAGCGACCCACATCCCGAGCGTGCGCTTTTTTTGAGAAATGGCCGAACTTTTTCCTTTCTCGATAGTTATCTTCTTTCGTGAAGGAGGTGACCGAAATGCTTACTACCCATCGCGATTGCAAACAGCATGTGAAGAGGAATGCGATACCCTCACTAGGTGAAATTGAAGGGCGAGTTGCGGTCCTGGAAATTGTCGCCCAGTCTGCGCTGACACATGTGTTCGACGAAGGTGAAGTCGATATCGATGCGGCCTTGCTGGCCCAGATCCGTAGAGCGATGCACCGCAAATGCAAGGACTTGAAACTTGACGGCGACGATACGGCATCGGCACTTTTATACGCCGAGGAATTGATTGAGGCCGCGGTTAAGGCGTCGCACCCAATCCATCAATGATGCCTTCTCCGCCAAGGCTGGTTTTGTCCCTCTTAGTGGCGCTGGCAATTACGCTCGGCGTCCTCTTGTTTGTTGCACCACACGATACAGCGGTGAAGATTGTCCCTTCCGTCGCACCGCCCGGCGGGCATCAAAATCGGCAATAATTTGCCCAAGAATAGACCTGTGTCACGTTAAGACACATGCAGTCTGTCCCATATCAGGCTGCCGTTAACGTCGCGCGATGAACTCGGTTGCAAATTTCCAAAATCCAAGCAGTGTTCGCTTCACCCGCCCGATGCCAAGCTCCAGCAATGAATGGTGTAGCGAATGTCTATGATGGTCAATGCGCCGCTTTACCCTGATGACATCGATGTTCTCGCAGGCGCACTTTTTGCATGGTGTGCCGAACGCAGTATTAAATTACAAAGCCAGGAAGGTCTGTCGGCAGCCAATCTGGCCATTGATCTCTATAACGCCGGCTATCAAACACAAGATCAGTTGCTTGGCGCATTGCATGACTACGATTTTCATTGATGCCTCGCCTGGACATCTAGCTTTGCATCTAAAACCTGAGCACAATTTCTCCAGGGAACGTATCGAAAAAATGCGGCGGTAGTGACCGCTGTTTTACGCCGCATTCTCTTTGAAGGCATTAGCGATACAGTCTCGCTCTTCGAGAATTCCGGACCATTCATCCTGATAATATGTAGAGTCGTAGATCAGCGTGAAAGGACCTTGATAGCCAGCCGCGTTGGAAAGCTTAATGCAGCGGACATAATCCTCTGCATCAAGACCCGTTGCTGAATAACGCCCCTTTGCATGACAAAGTTCGGCCCGGCTCATGATCTTTGCGAGATCCTCGTATTTGCCGTCCCGCTCCCAGTTGCCGAAATCACCGTTGAGGCCGACTTTGCCGTGCAAAGCATCGAGAATCCGATTGACCTCCGTCGGTCCGGGTAACAGGTTGAACCAGTTTTCTTCATATCCGCCGTGCCGGTCGCGTTCATTCCGGCGGGAGACTGACCAAGCAATCGCGTGACCGGAATATCGGCCGCGCCGGCGACGATCTGCAGGAAGGCCATCAGAATATCCGTAAGACCAGAGAGCGGTGCGCTCTTGCTGTCGTATTCCTCTTCGGCATCGAGGATCAGGGTGCCGTTGACCCCCTTGATGGTGTTGGCGAGCGCGTAGCGACGCAGCACCGCATCCTCATAGGCCTGATTGCCGATATTCGCCGAGAACTGCGGAACCTTGATAATGTCGATCTTCGCCTCGAAGACGAGGCTGGCGATGTTGGCCGCCGTACTGTCGGCATTCTTGATCGCGTCGAAGATCGCGGCCAGCACGCTTTCGCCCCAAGCATGATTACCCATGCCGCCAAAATCCTCATTGGTCGCCATCACCCCCTTGAAGATGACGAGCCGAGACGGATGGATGGTCACCTGAATGCCGTTAGCACCGGTCAGCGTGTAGAATTTCGGCGTACCATACCATTCCGAGGTCGGATCGCTCTCGATGTCCCCGGCAGCCACCTGACGGCGCGTCAGCACCGTCAGGTGTTTAAGGCCGCCCTTCCCGATCCGATCCGCCTCAAGCGGCAACGCTGGATCGGCATCTTCCGCGCCAATGAACAGGGCAGCGCCACCGAAAAGCCGTGCTTTCGTCGCTGCTTCCAGCACTTTGCCGCGTAGATTGAGACGTCGTTCCTCCGCATCGAGCAAGCCGATTTGATCGCTCGCCGCCTGCCAGTTTCGCCATTTCCGGCAGCTATCCAGCGCCGGAATGTCGACGATCTTGCGCGGCAGCCAGGAGCCGCGATAGGCGGCAATGATCTGCTCGTCCGTCAGGATCGGCTGCGTATAGAAAACGGATGCCGCCTTGTCGCGTTCGGTGCCCATGCGGGATGCAAGGCTCACCAATCCGTCGCGAACCATCGAGAATACCTGCCCCATGGATTGTCCTTTGATATGATGTGATGAAGAGGCACGCACGAGGCGAGCCTAGAAGTTGCTGAAGCTGAAGGACGAACTCAGCGCGAGTTCGTTCAAAGCGTCGGCGAAGGCATCGACCTGATCGTCAAACTGCCCATTCGGAAAGGCGCAGACCTCATCCAGAAATGCTTCGTTCCAGTCCCCGCGCAAAAGCTTGACATTTCCTGCTTCAGCCTGCGCCGAGGCCGGCTTGGCGCGCGTCGCCTTGTCACCGGTTGGCGATATGGTTTTTACAGGAAAGCCGGCGAGCAGTTTGATCTTGGTTTCCGCATCGGCCTTGCCGGCCGCACCCGGATCTTGCGGCATGCGGATCGTCACCGTCGGCCCGTCCTGCGATGCAGTGTTCTTGAGATTGCGCTCCACCTCGGCGGGTGACCAGCGTCCGCGCGCGATGGTTTCGACATAGAAAACACCGCCGATCAAAGCCATGCGCAGACCGACTGTCCAGTCCGGCTTGCGACCGGGACGCGCTTTCGAAGCCGCGAAATCCCAGGCGCGGCAACGCTTTGCGCCTGCAGGCAGCGCTTCGACGATCTCGAAATCGTTGCGCTGAAATAAACCGCCCGAGCGAGGCGCAGGCCGCTGCTGAAACTGGCCTGCCACCGCATAGGAGCCAAGCGGGACCTTGTCCCGCTCGACCACCGAACGAGGAAAGCGCTGCGGAAAAAGCAGTTCGCCCTCCTCAGTCCTGGGATCGACAAATCCGATCGAGGTCCGGCATCGGCGCTCCGGCTCGAATTCCATCGGCAGCATGAGATGTTCGTAACCGAGCCCGAGCGCTAGGATAGTGCCGGAGACATCCGCCTCATGCAGCCGCTGCATCACGACGACGATCGCCGAGCGTTGAGGATCGTTGAGCCGCGTCGGCACGGATTCGCGAAATGTGCGAACCGTGGACAAACGTTCTGTTTCGGATTCCGCACCATCGACTGAATGTGGATCGTCGATGATGACACGATCGCCGCGACCACCGGTCAACCTCGAAAACGGCACCCCCTGGCGCGAACCAATACGGGTGTTGGCGAAAGCCATCTCGCCTGTTCTCGTCAGCTTGACGACATCACCCCAAAGCGCCTGATACCATTCGGAGGCAACGAGGTCGCGCATGCGCCTATTGTCGCGCTTGGCGTAATGTTCCGAATAGGAGGCGCCGAGATAGCGCAGCTGCGGCTTGTCTTTCGGCCCCCATTCCCATGCCGGCCAGAAGACGCCGCAAAGAAGCGACTTCATCGTACCTGGCGGCACGTTGATCAGCAGCCGGGTAATCTCGCCTGAAGTTACTGCTTCGAGATGTTGGCAGATGGCATCGATATGCCAGCCATGAACATAGTCAACGGAGGGCTCGACGACGTGCCAGGCCTCCCGAACGAACCCCGTCAGCGATTGGCAGTTGGCTCGAATTCGTTCAGCATCCAAGGCAAGCCGGGTGGCGACCTCGGCCTGTTCGCGCTCAGTTCTCCGTTTTGCCCTCTCCTCCTGGATCGCCGCCATCATCGTCGCCGGATCCGGCAAGCGGACCGAAGAGGGATTCGAGTATCGCAAGCTGCTCATCCGTGGCATGGGTTAGGTCGATGGTGACGCCGCGGCCTCCTTTGGTCCCGGCGCCAGAGCGCTCGCTAGGTTTCTGATGAACATAGGAGGCTGCTATCTTTGCCATTTCATCGCGCCGCTTCTGATCCGCCTCGTCATCGCGCATTACTTTCAACATGTAATCAAGCGGCGTGTCGTCGGCGGAAACGGCCTTGCGATGGCGCGCACGCGGTTTGCGCGGCGCGACCGGCTTGTCGGCATTGGTCATGCTTCAGATTTCCGATGGGATTTTGAAAGAAAACAAGCGGTTCAAAACAACGCTTGCGGTCGACAGTGCGTCGCTGCAACTGTTCTCATCATGCCAAAATAGATACCGCATTTCGGCGCAGTTGGCGACACCCTTGAAGGCCGATCGCCGCGCAAGGAATGGGGACTTTGACGGAGATAGAAAACAAGCTATTGAAATTGCAGATAAATATTAAATTTTGCGGTCCGACAAATTGAACGATATACCCGTCAACGCTTACCCGTTGGCATCGAAATATCCGAGACATGTGCAATCAAATTCAGTCAAGGGAAGCTCTTGAGCAGATCCGCACCAGATGACGATCCGGATGGTCCCGCGGGCCGGGATTGGGTTCGGTGGTTCATCGCCGCCAATCTCCCGGTCCTGCCCGTTCCCGGTATCCCCGGTATGCGCCTGCATAAAGCAGGCCCGCAAAGCGGACTGCGGCGCCTCGCCGAGCGCGATCCGCAATTCGGCTCACCTTACTGGGCGCATTATTGGGGAGGAGGTCTGGTTCTGGCTCGTCATCTTCTCGACAGGCCCGAAAGCGTGGCTGGTCACCGCGTATTAGATCTCGGTGCCGGCTCGGGAATTGTCGGGATTGCCGCTGCAAAGGCAGGCGCAGCAAAAGTCTATGCCGCCGATGTCGATCCCTATGCAATTGCAGCTATCGAGCTCAATGCCGCACTCAATGGCGTGATGATCGATCGCCTACTCGCAGACCTGACGAAGAGCGAGCCGCCTGAGGTCGACGTCATATGCGTCGGAGATCTTTTCTATGAGGCAGCGCTTGCGGAGAGCGTCATTGCTTTTCTGGACCGCTGCCTGGCTCGGGAAATCATGATTCTGATCGGCGATCCTTGGCGGGCTCATCTGCCGACAGCACGGCTTCGACTTCTCGCAGAGTACGCCGTCCCAGACTTCGGCGAGGTCACCACAAAGACCCGCCCAGCCGGCGTTTTTGCGCTTGGGAGAGCAAGGTCACCAAACGGAGATATTGGCACATCACAATGATGGCGGATTCGGACCGCGTCATTACGACGGCTCAGGCTTTCATCTTGGCACGCCTGCGGTTTTCCCGCTCCAATCGCTTGGCCAGTTCGGCAAGTTCGGGACTTGCCGCATCGAAGACAGGCCGCGCATCATCCGGCAACCAGTGTGTCTTATGCCTGGGTGCCACTGGTTTCACTCGTTCGATGCCGCCCGGCGAGTTGGGCATCATCGGTGCAATGCGCCACCAATCAGGCTCTTGCAAGATCGGAGAGATGACAAGGAGCGCACCTGCAAGACTCTGAAATTCGCTTTGAATACGTCGTTCGGCCGTGCGCCGGACGCGCCCCGTCCGCCCGCAAAAATCCCGAAACGAGCCGGCAATATAGGGCGCGGCAAGGCAAATGGACCATCGCGAAAGCAAGATGCGCCGCTCCCCATCCTTGACGTGAACCCGAAGCCATTCCTGCAAGACCTCCTCTGCCCGGCTGATCGCCGCAGCGCTCGGACGATAGCGAACGCGGATATCGGCCTGATCCATCGGTTCGGGCAAAACCTCCGGCCAGAGCGTCCGCATCCTGTCGGGCCGGATGCCGCGTACGTCGAGATGAACCATCGTATCGGCAGCTTCGACGAAACGTGCACGGATGATCAGGCTCAGATCGGCGATCTCGGCCGCGCGAAGGGACAGGTCATCAAACTGCAAGGCGGACCGGTGCATCAAGTCGTTTCTCCAATTCCTGATAAATCAGCGTTCGCAATGTCGCCCGAACTGGCCACGGCCGCCGCGCCACCGCATCCGTGCGCAATGTGGCAAGCGCGATATCATCAAAGGCGCCCAGAAGATCGCCGGGTCGCTGCAGCGCCCAATCCTGCCGTTGCGCTAGAACATCGGATACGGCGCCGATCGTGTCCGACCAGAGTTCATCGCGATTGCTCCCGGTTTGCCGGATGCATCGTAGAACGAAGACCAGATGGCCATCGCCGTAGCGGCCTCGGATTTCCTGCATCGTACCGCGCGCATGGCTCTCCGCAGGCGCACGGCGCCGATGGACAGGAATCAGCTTAATGCCGAGCCCATCGAGGAGAAGGTCTAGCCTGCCTTTGGTCATGAAAGTTCAACTCCTTTCGTCGGTGAATTTGATACTTTTTTCATCCATGGACCGCTCATGAAGCGCTTCCAGTGACGGCGATAGGGCTGTGCGATTTGGGTTTGAAGAAGGCCTCCGCCTTAGAAATTGCCTCCACTCTCGCCCCATCACGCAGCATAGGCGTGTTGAGATAAGCAACCATCGCCTCGCCGGCTGCAGCCTTGGCGGCATCCTGCGTTTCGAAGACGATCGGTTCGCCCCGACTATCTCGAAGAATCTCATTTGTGGCTCGGTGAACCTTGCGAATCCAGCCGAGGTGGCCACCGGCAACGGCCTCTGTTCCGATTTGAAATTCGTTCATAGCAACCTCCCCCGGCTCGCTTGGCCAGGTCTATCTCTAGGTTTCCGATTGAGTTTTGACGTTCTGGTGCCCGTCTACCGCCTGCGCAGCTTTGCTGCCTGCGCCGGCTTTCTGGGCTCAAGCGAGGAGTCTTCGACAATGCGGAAGTGAATTTGGTCTCCTTCCGGGGCACCAGAGTCTTCATCCTTGAGGGATGGCATTGGCGAATTCCAAATGACCGGCTTTATCGCGATCACCAGAGCGGCGAAAAACAACGCCCCGCCGATGCAAGCGAGAAGGCCCTGAAGCATTTCGATCATGGCAGCACCTCCTGCTCGGCTGCTTGCACTGCGGACTTCGCCTCCACCATCTCCATCGGCTCGACAGCTGCATCACAATCCTCGCAATGCTGTTCGATAATCTCCGCGATCGACAGAATTCCGAGGCAGCCGGGGCATCCCCAGAAGCGATCGAAATATCCTGCGCGAAAAGCCGCCGCTCTCCTCCTGCTGCCTGTGACCATGCCTACATCCCTCAAACATTACCTGCCATATGCAGCGTTAACCCGTTTGACAGCCAAGCCGCGGATTATGCCGTTGCCGACTTGATAGACACAAATTATGTTGATAATAATGGTGATGTCAACATGATTTATGTCAAAAATTTTGCAAGGGTCTAGCGATGCAGAAATCCATGGGCGAACGACTGAGAGCGGCCCGCGAAGCCGCAAATTATCCATCAGCCACGAAGGCGGCAGAAGCGCTGGGCGTCAGCCTGTCCACCTATCGCGCGCATGAAAACGGCCAGAACGAATTCAGTGCCGAAGTCGCCAATCGATATGCGAAGAAATTCGGCACGACGGCGGCCTACCTGCTGACTGGCGAAGGCCTGCGCAAAGCCGCACGACCGTCTCCGAACATCGTCATGTCATTCGACCCGGACGAGCAGGATCAGGACGGATTTGCCGAGAGTGGCGACGAACTCAGCTACAGCCGGGAACACTGGAAGCCACAGATCGAAGGCGCAACACCGGAGGTGGACGTCAAGCTCGGCGCCGGCAGCGGCATCGTCGGCGAAGTCATCAACCTTCCCGTCGGCTCTGGCAATGTCGCCGGGCATAAGATCGTAGCGGAATGGCTTATCCCCACCGGCTATCTACGAAACGAGGCAAAGGCTTCGCCGAATCATACGATCATCATGGAAGTCGTCGGCGATTCCATGCAGCCCACCTACATGCCGGGCGATCGCGTCATCGTCGATCTCTCACAGAACCAAATGACCACTGATACCGTCTACGCGATCAGCGACGGTTATACGGAGCCGCAGATCAAGCGCCTGCAGCGAGTTCCCTTCACCCATCCGGGCCAGGTCAAGATCATTTCCGACAATCCAGCTCTGGAGACCTTCACCGTCCAGCTGGATCGACTGACCATTATCGGCAGAATCTGCGGCCACATTGCTCGAAAATAGAAAGCAAATATAGGCCGAAAACACCTTCGATGTTCCTAATCACGTACGTGAACACAAATGGTGTTGACACGTATCGTGTTGAGTGGCAATTTCATCGATAAGAGCCATTGGTCCTGAATGGAATGAGCCCGGGCAAGCGTAGTATCTAGCCCGAAGTCAGCGAAACCGGATGTACCAGGCGCTACGATTGAAAAGGCTACAAGGCCATCGAAGGAGAGTGCCATTCATGCCGAAAAAGCCGAATGCTTTCATCATCGCACCGACCGATGCGTTGAGGGGAACCGGTATTGCCGGGATATCCCCGATCGCCAAGACGGGAGAATGACGGTGTACGCTCGGGAATTTTCCTGCGAATATTCGTTTGATGAGCTCAACATCCGTCTATGCGATCGCTGGGAAACCGGATTGCTATTATATGGGTGCGCTGAATTGACGTCGGCAGGTGCCGATTACGAGGATGAGTTCTACGTTTCGGCAATCAGATTGGATGGCGGCGCAAGGCTTGCGCGGCCGAATGCCTTGAACAATGCAGGCGGCTTCGAGTCCGAATTGTTTCGGCGGATAGCTGCCGTCATCGAAGACGACAGAACACAGGCAGGCCGTCACGCCGCCGAACTTTTCGCCATCGAATTGGAGCAATCCCGGCAAGCCGACCATGACCAAAGCCACAAAACCAGACAGGAAAGAAACCTGCAGATGCTTGCACCAACACATTGAGGCCCATTGCAGCCGAGCATCAACACCCAATGGAGGTTGCCGAGACCATGGACGTCTCCCAACACGAGCTTGAAGAGATCCGCCTACTGGAGCAGAAGCTGCATCTCCCTCAAATCCGGCAATCGCCGGCGATCGTGGCGGAACTATTGGCGGAAGGCTTCGTTGAATTCGGCAGCTCCGGAACGGTCTATGACGATAGAGATGAACTAATCGCCTGTCTGGCCGCAGGAAAATCGGAAGAAGCCGCTCCGCCCATTATTTCCCGCGACTATGCCTTTCGATCGATCTCACCGGATGCCGTCCTCGTCACTTATCGAAGCATCCGAGAGGCTCGAGAGAATGGCCAGGAGCGGCATACTTTACGGAGCTCGATCTGGCAGCGCATCGATGGGCGATGGCAGATGATCTTTCACCAGGGAACGCCCACGGTTTCGCAGGATTGAATCCACAACCCGGTGCCACCGCCTTTTGTAATCCATGAAATCCTTGCGACTGCTGTAATGCGCCAAGGTTAGCGGAGCCCAGGCGCTGTATCGTTGGCTTTACCGTCTGTGAGGCCGAGGTTGTCTGCCATCCGAATGAGATCGGCAATGGAGTCGGCCCGCATCTTGCGCATGACCTGACCGCGATGGACCTTTACGGTGATTTCGCTGAGGCCGATCTCGGCGGCGATCTGCTTGTTCAGGAGGCCTCGCGCAACAAGCGCCATCACCTCTCGTTCGCGCGACGTGAGCGTTGAAAACCGCTCGTGAAGATCAACCTCCGCCGCCCGCTTGCGCAGGCGGGCGCGATCGATTTCGAGCGCCTGCCTGATGGCGTCGAGCAGATCCTGTTCCCGGAACGGCTTTAGAAGAAACTCAACCGCGCCGGCTTTCATCGCCCTGACGGACATCGGCACGTCGCCGTGTCCGGTGAGGAAAATGATCGGGATAGCATAACCCCTCCGGGCAAGTTCATCCTGAAAGTCAAGCCCACTCGCATCCGGCATTCTGACGTCCAGGACGATGCAGGCTGGCCCTTCAAACCGGGGAGACGCCAGGAAATCCCGCGGCGACGCAAAGCCATGCGTATCATAGCCGACGGAACGCAATAGACTGTCCAGTCCATCGCGTACGGATGGATCATCGTCGATGACATAAACGGTCGACTGCTGTCCCTGCATTCCCTATCCCTTTGCCTTTTCGCGGACCGGCAAAGTGAAACCGAAGACAGCTCCGCGTGGAAAATTCGGCGCGGCATAGATAGCCCCGCCATGCGCCTCGATGATGGACCGGCTGATAGCAAGCCCCATCCCCATGCCTTTCGGCTTCGTCGTGTAGAAGGCTTCGAATATCCTGTCGAGCATTTCGGCCGGCATGCCGCCACCGGTATCGCGTACGCTGACGGTCACCTTCCGTTCATCCGCGGCGGCGCTGACGAGCAACTCGCGCGTTCCCGCATCGACCTCAGCCAGAGCTTCGATCGCATTCATGACGAGATTGAGAAGCACCTGTTGAAGCTGGACACGATCGCCAACCATCAACGGCAGATCGCCCGCCAATTCCGAACGGAACAGGATCTGATTCCGACGGATCTCGCTGCGGACGAGTTCCAGCACATCATTGATGGCTTCGACCAGATCGATCGTGTCGCTAGACGGCGACGAGCGCGCCACCAGTCCACGGACACGGCCAATGACATCGCCTGCTCGCCCGGCATCCGCGACAATTCGCTCGATGGCGCGGCGGGCTTCGTCGTGATCGGCCGGTGTTGCAGAAAGCCATCGAAGCGCGGCATTGCCGTTGGCGGCAATTGCAGTGATCGGCTGGCTGACCTCATGGGCTATCGACGTACCCAACTCACCGACGATCATGAGACGCGACATGCGCGCGAGCTCCGATTGTGCCTGCCTCGCCCTGGCATCGAGCATTTCGATCCTGATTGCCAGGTAAGTGGTCGCACCGATCGCGACCAGACTAAGCGTACTGTTGATCAGGCCGGCCTGAGAGGCGCCATGGCTCGTCAAAAAATAGCTGATGACGGTCAGGGCGGCACATGCAATCCCGACCATCGCGATAGCTCCGGGTCGACCGGAATAGACCGCCAGCAAGATTACCGAGACATAAAGAACGGCAAAGGCGATCTCCAGATCCGTGATGGTATCGCCGATGAAAATGAGACCGGCGAGGATCATAATGCTGAGCCAAAGCAAAGGCATTTCGAAGAGGTATTTCAGAAATTCGCGCCTCATCCCTTGCATCCCTGCATCACCATTTCCGCAGCATTGCGTGCGGAAGCTGCAAACTGCCTGACCCGAAGCGCCAAGACAACAGCCGCACTCTTTGACTTTCGTCTCGCATGACATTCCCCGCAGCTGACGAGAGCTTGGGCCCGCACATGTTCGCCCGTTGCAAACAGCGTCAGATACCGGTGCCGCACTCGAGGAGACGGCGGCCTGATCAAGCGCGGCGGTCATTGTTATCGTTTCCGGCATAGCGGCTGACGAGACGCCGGCGCTGGCTGCGCCGAAGAACGACAAGGCTCGCCCTGTTGAGACCCGCTGCCCAGTGGAGAAGCGTGCGCGTCCTGCTGGCAGACAAAAATCCATTGAAGAACAAGCGTGTAGCCATCCGCATAAGCCAATGCGCACCCCAGAGAAGCGCCATCATATATAGGAGACCGATAAAATCCTTCAGCCGTGCTACCCGCCCGCCGAAGCGCTTGAAAATGTGGGATAGGCGGCGCTTTTCCCTGTCCGGCCTATTTGGCTTGTTCCTGTTGAGCGCTTCCAGGAAACGGCCGAGTTCTTCGTTGTCTCTGCGCACGTCAATCCGTCCCGCAGCCAGACAGGCCGCGCGACCTCAGACCGCCAAAGCGGCGATCTGCCGGATCTCATGCGCTAAGCTCTGCCGTGGCGGCCTATCAAATCCAGAAATATAAGGGGACCGGCCACCGCCTCAGCCGGCGGCAACCCTTTCACATTCGCTTCGGCTGAAGGTTTCAACTTGGGTTTTCCAGCGTGAACAGATCGGCATTTTCGTCATAGGCGAAATATTCCGCATAGCGGGCCCAGTTCGTAACAGCCTTGAGGGTGGTGTCGGCATAATCCTCGGACATGTAATCCTCCAGCTCATCGCGGAAGCGCCGGGCAGGCGCGCGGTGGGTCGGCCGCTCGTCGAGCACGCGGCGAATATGTGCAGCCAGCGGCACATAGGTCGCCAGATGCTGTTCGAAGAGTTTCTTGCGTTCGTCGACATCGCTATCGAAGAAGCGCAAGCCCGGCGCCGTCAGCTTGATGTCGCCCCCTTCCAGATCGGCAAAACGCAGCAGTTGAAGCGTTTCCGCGACCGGAAAGAGGTCATCGATGCCGAGATGCAGATGGGTGGCCAGCGGCGGCAGATCGGCCTGCCCTCGATAGGGCTCAGCGGCGACCGTTTCGATCAGACCGGACATAAGGTTGGTCGACACGCGCGGCAGAGCCATGGCAATGCCGGTGCCGGGAAAAAGGCCCTCGCGCGTCGGTGCACCGGTCTTCACCGTCATCCGCGCATAAATGTCTTCGACCAGCATGCGGAAGGCAGGATCGAGACGGTTGCGCGGCTGCGGCAGATCGACATGGATCTCCGCAATCACACGGCCGGGATTCGATCCGAAGATCAGGATGCGGTCGCACATCAGCACCGCTTCTTCGATGTTGTGGGTCACCATCAGAACCGACTCGATCGGCATCCGACCCTCGCACCACAGATCGAGCAGATCCGTGCGAAGCGTTTCCGCCGTCAGCACGTCGAGCGCCGAAAAGGGTTCGTCCATCAGCAGAACCTTTGGCCGGACGACGAGTGCCCGCGCAAGACCGACACGCTGGCGCATGCCGCCCGACAGCTCCTTCGGATAGGCGCTTTCGAAACCGTCGAGGCCGATGAGATCGATGGCAGCGAGCGCTCGCTTGCGCCGCTCGGACGACGCAACACCTTGCGCTTCCAGACCTAGCTCAACGTTTTGCAGCACGGTCAGCCAGGGAAAGAGCGCGAAGCTCTGGAAGACCACGGCAACATCGGAGTTGGGGCCAACGACCGGCCGGCCTTCGAAGGTAATGTCCCCTCTGCTCGGGCGGATCAGGCCGGCAATCGCACGCAGCAGCGTGGACTTGCCGGAGCCGGAACGGCCGAGCAATCCAACGATTTCATTGGGATAGAGCTGAAGATCGACATTTTCGAGTACGACGAGCGAGCCGGACGCTCCCTTGTCGTAGGCCTGGCACACCTGCTTGGCGAGAACCAACGGCGCATTCTTTACAATATCGATCTTCCTGGAGATGACAGCGTTTTCCATATTCGGTTCTCCGATCTTGAATTAATCGAGGCGCATGCGGCGTTCGGCGAAAACGTAGAGCGGCCGCCAGAGCGTTCTGTTGAAGAGTGTCACAAAGATCGACATGACAACGATGCCGAGGATGACCCGCGGAAAATCGCCTGCTTCTGTCGCCTTCGCGATGTATGATCCAAGTCCGAAGGCTTCGAGTTTCGTGTTGCCCCAGCTTGCTAGTTCAGCGACGATGCTGGCGTTCCATGAACCGCCGGACGCCGTCAGCGCTCCCGTGACGTAGTAAGGGAATATTCCCGGCAGCATCACGCGCCGCCACCATGTCCATGAGCGCAGCCGATAGACCGAGGATGCCTCCCGCAGATCGGTAGGAAATGCACTCGCGCCGGCGATCACGTTGAACAGGATGTACCATTGTGTGCCGAGGACCATCAGCGGCGACAGCCAGACGTTCGGGCTAGCACCCGTCGCAACGATCGCAACGACCGCCACAGGAAAGAGCACATTTGCCGGAAACGCCGCCAGGAACTGTGCCAGAGGCTGAACACGCTCAGCAACCGCAGGCCGCAGGCCGATCCAGACTCCGATCGGAACCCAGATGACACTGGCGACCGCAATAAGAACGACAACGCGAACGAGCGTTACAAACCCGCCGGCAAAAGCAATCCAGACATCGCCCCAGGAGAGCGTCTGGCTGAGATAGGAAACCGCATCCCAGATACTCCAGGCACCGACGACGGCGATCAGCGCATACCAGGCGATATCGATGGCCCAGCCGACGGCTTGCTGCCCGCCTCGCTCTTTTGCAACCGTACGCGACGTCGGCAGCAGCCGCACGAGCATCAGCCTACCCCATGCAGCGGCCAAAGGTGTGATCACGTACTTCAGGAGACGCGTGCGGCGGATCAGCGAATAGACCCAGGAGCGCGGCTTCTGCTGCCCGGCTGTCTGCTCGAAGCGAAACTTGTCTGCCCAGGCGACGATCGGGCGGAAAAGCAGCTGATCGTAAAGAAGGATGACGACCGCCATGGCAAATACAGCCCAGCTTACGGCGGCGAAATCCTGCTTGTCGATGGCAACCGCCAGCCATGAGCCGAGCCCGGGAAGCTGCACGGTAGTATCGCCGACCGTGATCGCTTCGGAAGCAACCACGAAGAACCAGCCGCCGGACATCGACATCATCGTGTTCCAGACGAGGCCGGGCGCAGCAAAGGGAGCCTCCAGCCGCCAGAAGCGCTGCCAGCTCGACAGGCCGAAACCGCGGCTGACCTCATCGAGATCGCGCGGAACCGTCCGCAGCGACTGATAAAAGGAGAAGGCCATGTTCCACGCCTGGCTGGTAAAGATCGCAAAGATCGAAGCACATTCCGCACCAAGCTGGCTTCCGGGGAAAAGTCCCATGAAGAAGGTGACGGTGAAGGTCAGAAAGCCGAGCACTGGGACGGATTGCAGAATGTCGAAAGCCGGAATGATGATCTTCGCGGCGCGGCGGCTCTTTGCGGCTAGCGTTGCGACGACGAAGGTGAAGATGAGAGAGGCAACGATTGCCGCCATCATCCGCAAGGTCGTCCGCAACGCATATTCAGGCAGATAGGCCGGGTCGAGCGACAGCGGTGCCGTGGACAGGCTCGCCAGCGGTGCGCGCATCTCGGCTACACCGTGAAGTGTGAGATAGGCGGCAGCGGCAATGAAGGCGAATGCGGCGAGATCATAGCCATTCGGCAGAATACGCGAACCGGCCAACGCAGCAACGGCGCTACGCTCGCGTCGGTCGTTTGCAAGAAAAACCATGTCATAACCCTTTGAAACAGGATGTCATCGGCCAGGGCGCGGTCGGTATGGCGCCGCATTCGCGACGCCACCGGTGCGCTTGTTTAAGAAAGGAGACGTAGGCCGCGTGACGGCTGCCATCCTCGTCGAGGACCGGCTCGCCTTCTGTCGTCCAGAAGCACTCGAGCTTTCCCGTAAGGGAATTGATGTGCCAGATGGCAATCAGGCGCGGACGCTGCGGCGGCACGGAGCGCTCAGCCGGACGGCTGCCAGCCGACATCGCGAAAGTGTTCGGGGCGGAAAACTTGGCTGCGAACCTGCGTTCGCGGAAAAGAACGATGTTGTTCATGGCTCACCTCTTCGGCCCACCTGACGGCAGATCCGAAGGGCGAGCCGGACAGGCTAGGCCCGACCGACGCTCGCCCGGCGAATGCCGGTAGCGGTCCAGGTTGCTGCGATGACCGTCCGGGTGCAGCATGACGCCGCAACCGGACAGCGACTAGGGTAGCTGTCCATTGGTTTCTTGATCTGTTGGTTTCGTTAGCCTTCGCATTGCGTTGCGAAGACATGGCCGTATTGTCACAGCCACCGAGAGCGGTCAATCAGGCGATGGTGCACCGCCATTATACCAAAGTATATGGCGCACGATCTCGATGACGGACAGCACGGCGGCAACAATCCAAGCCTGTATTCAACGGTCCTGCCGCGAGCGAGCACGTGAAAATCCGCAAATCTCCGAGCCTTGCAGCAGCGATCCATTTTCCGATCGCCCAGCCCTCACCGAGGAAGATATCGCTCAACCGAGCTGAAGCGTCTCTCCGCAGGCCCGATGTGAAACGGCCTTACGGCGCTCCGCGGAAATGGAGCCGAAAACCAAGCTTTTGTGCAACAATAACTTTCAAAATAGAGGCAAGAGAATAGTTAATTTGCAAATATTCGTGCCTTGCATCAGAAATATATATGCGACTCCACTGTCGTTCCGGCGTTTATCCGGTCGGGTCGCCGAAGGACGACGGCCATTATATATCTGAGACAATATAGAAGGCGCGATGAAATTTTTACTCAGAACTTTTGGTGAAATCGCTCTTCTGGATAGCGACGAACACCAAATAGCGTTTCCGAAGAAGGCGCTTCTGATTATTGCCTATTTGCTCGCGAGTGACAGCAAGTCCGTCAGCAGAACAAACATGGCGCGATTTCTTTGGGGTGAAGGTGACTTGGCGAATTCGCTGACAAACCTTCGCAAGCTCGTTTCCCGTATCAAGAGCCGGCAATGGGACTTGAACGTCGAACTTCTGACCTTTGATGATACCGACATTCACATCGCAAATGGCTCGTTCACGAGCGATATTGTCTTGACGCGGGTAAGCACGACTGGGAATCCAGCCGAGCATCTCCGCACCTTGATGGAGCGCTCGCAGTTAAAATTCCTGGAGAGAGCCAACTGCCAAACCCGAGCGTTCATCGATTGGCGAGAGAGCGAAAGAAGGCGACACCTCGCCATGTTAAAGGAAGCGCTGGATGCTGCGGTGATGACTTCAGTCGCGTCGTCCGGCGATATCGCGCTTATCAAGGAGGCCGCCCTCCTTCTTTTTGAAGCCGAACCGCAAGACGAGACCACACGCCGTATATTGCTGAAGGCGTTTGATACCGAAGGCGGCGTCGACCAGCTAAAGCGCATATTCGCGCGTCGCAAGGATCTTGTCTCGCCTTGGCTGGCAACCCTGGCGGCATCGCCCCGCTCTCCGACACCAGTTGCTCCGGCGCATTCGCCGGCCATATCCGAGCAGGATACTGCCACGCAGCCTGTCTTGCCCATCCCTCGCCTCGCCTTGCTGCCGCCAGACAACGACGGCCCCGATGGTACTGCGGCCATGATCGCCTCCTCGCTCATAGAAGACATCACTCTCGGCTTTTGCGCCTTGCACAGCCTGCGAGTGGTTGCCCCCTACTCCGCTATCCAGATCGGCCACCAAGCCGAGAATAAAGGCGCGCTTTTCGAGCGATATGACATCAACTATGTCCTGGAAACCCGATTGAGCGGGCCGGATGACGACCTTTCGCTCTTCACACAACTCGTCTCCCTGCCGGGTAGCGAGGTCCTGTGGGCAGAGCGCTTCAATTTCGGCACGCTTGATCTTGCGCGCAGTAAGCGCGAAATCTCAAGGCAGATCGTGCTCGCCGCCGCCGCGGAAGTCGAGCGGCACGAGACGGCGCGTGCCTCTTTTGAGGACAACCCCGACGCCGACCATCAATATCTCGTCGGTGCGCTCGACTATATCAGCCGGACGATCGATCCCAGCCTCGCAGACAGGCTCGCCGCGGCAAGCTTGGCGATGCTGAGACATCAGGACGAGGCGCGCACGCTCGCACGACGCGTGCGCGAGGCCAATCCCAATTTCGATGCGGGTAGATGGCCGTCACTCATCCCGAGCAAAGAGCAACGACACAGGGATCCATATCGCGAAGGTCTGAAAAAGTCGGGGGTTTAAATGGCAATATCGTTGACCCACATTCGCGCAGAAGAAGCCAAAGATATCGACACTATTCATGCAATCACCTCTGCTGCCTTCGAAGGAAAGAACTATAGTTCCGGCACCGAGGCGGCAATAATCGATGCGCTGCGAACGGCCGGTGCGCTGACCCTTTCCCTCGTCGCCGTGGAGAACGATGAGATCGTCGGTCACGTGGCCTTCTCGCCCGTGACAATCGAATCCGGAGCCGAAGAGTGGTTCGGCCTTGGCCCGGTATCCGTCCGCCCCGACCGACAGGGCAAAGGCATCGGAAAGGCTCTGATTGAAAACGGACTGGCACAACTGAGAGAGCGCGGCGCCAATGGCTGCGTGGTTCTGGGCAATCCACGCTACTACAGCCGTTTCGGCTTCACGAGCGACGGAACCCTTCACTATGCTGACGTACCGGTCGAGTACTTTCAGCGGATCATGTTCAAGGGACCAACCCCAAAAGGGGCGGTTGTGTTCCACGCAGGCTTCGACGTAGCGTAGGAGAACCCAAGCCTTCAGAAGAGATGCGGCTCCGGATTCGGCAGTCTATTGGCAACCGCCGCAGGCACCGGAAGCGGGGAAGACCTAACGCGAACGGAGACTAGCCGGAAATAGCGTTGACCAGGTTGTTAAAGCGATCTTGCATCGCTTGGACAGTCGCGTCGGAGAGATCATCGTAGTTTTGCAAGCTGGAAACAAATGGTGGGCCCGGAGGGACTCGAACCCCCAACCAAGCGGTTATGAGCCGCCGGCTCTAACCATTGAGCTACAGGCCCAGCGCAAGATTGAGACTCCGCGCTCGCGACTCCGGAGCAATGGTTCCCCGAAGACGACTTGGCTCTAACCCAATTTCTGTTTTCCGACAAGGGACTGCCGTAATACCTTCACAATCAATCCGCAAAAGCGGATCTCGAGGGATCATCAACCAAGGAACGAATCATGCTTCTGACGAAAACCAGAGATTTTGCTCTTGCCGCTCTTGTCAGCGCCACTTTCTTCGTGCCTGCGGCTGCAGCCTTTGCCGAAGATGCCAAGCCGCGCGAGGCTGTCATCACCGTCACCGGTGAGGGACATGCTTCCGTCGCGCCGGATATGGCTGTCGTAACGCTCGCAGTCGTTCAGCAGGCCAAGGCGGCCCAGGATGCACTCGATCAGAACAACAAGGCCATGGGCGCCGTGCTGGCAACGCTGAAGGAAAGCGGCATTGCAGAGCGTGATCTGCAGACCTCCGGCTTTTCCATTCAGCCGCAATATACCTATCCGAACGACAAGGACGGCCACAACCAGCCGCCGGTTCTGAACGGCTATCAGGTGACGAACGGCTTGACCGTTCGCGTGCGCGATCTCTCCAAGCTCGGCGGGCTGCTCGACCAGGCGGTCAAGCTCGGCATCAATCAGGGCGGCGATATCCAGTTCACCAACGACAAGCCCGACGCCACGATCGAAGAGGCCCGCAAGAAGGCAGTCGCCGACGCTGCCGCCAAAGCAAAGACCTTGACGGATGCCGCCGGCGTCAAGCTCGGCCGCGTTATCGCGATCCACGAAGGCGGCATTGCAGCCCCGCCGCAGCCCTATATGCGCAGCATGGCCGCGGCGGCTCCGATGGACAAGGCAGTTCCCGTCGCCACCGGAGAAAACGAATACAACGCATCGGTGAGCATCACCTACGCGATCCAGCAGTAATCAAAACAAAACCGCCCTTCGCTCAGATCCGATCGGAGCGAGCAAAGGGCGGTTCCGCGGCCCCCGCCAAAAAAGCGAAAAGGTCAGAGAGTGAAAACGGGCGCCTCGTGCGCCCGCTTTGCTTGTCAGCGGCCCAGGAGCGGGCAGCCGCGAACATTGGCAAACATCATCGTATCCGGACCGCGGCGGCCGAAACCGTCGACGACGACGCGACGCGGCGTCACATCCACGACACGGGCGCGACGCAGGCCATAGCTGCGGGCAACGTCCACGGCCTGGCGAGGATCGCAGCCGCGGCGGTCAAAACGCGGCGGCGGACGGTCATAATCCGGCGGTGGCGGGCGATGACGGCCCGGATTGACATAGATATCCACACCCTGTGCGGAGGCAAAATCCGCCGTGCCCGACAGGGCGGTCACTGCAACGCAGGCGGCGACTCCCAATTTTGCCAGCATTTGTTTCATTATATTCTCCATGAAGCAGAGGGCTTCTTTCTCACGCCTGCTATATTTGCTGAGCGAGTGCCCAAGAGGTAACGGCGCTATGCTGAATGAGCTCAGAATCAGCCATTCATCCATTATTCAGCTACATTGAACGCTAAAGGGAAACCAGATGGCCGATAATAGCACAACATAAAAAATAAAGCCGCCTCCCCTTCGGAGGCGACTTCGAATCCATCGAATAGATGTGGAAAACTTGGGAGCGCTGCGATTAGCGGCGGATCAGCGGGCAACCCGGTGCGTTGGCGAAGACAACCCGATCAGGACCACGGCGGCCGAAACCTTCAACAACGACGCGGCGCGGCGTGACATTGTCGATGCGGGCGCGGCGCAGACCCATGTCCCGTGCTTTCTCGACGGCGAGGCGCGGCGAGCACATGCGACCGCGCGGGTGGTCATAGCGAGCCTGCTGAATACCGGGATGGAAGTCGTTGGCGGAGGCCGTGACGACCGTTGCGGACATGGCGCCGAGCGCGATGAGAGCTGCAATACCTGCCTTGGCGAAAAGATTGGTCATGGTGTTTCTCCTTCAAATCCTTGCTGCGGATCGTTGTAATCCCATTATTGGCCTCGCCATCGGCAATGCCTCGGGATTGGGGCCACGTTAGGTCAGCCAAGCTGAACCGAACACGAATTGGCCGTTCAGATTGTATTCACGACGGTTAACAATCTATTGACGCAATAAGGAACGCGGCTCAGGCGGAAAAATGCAGCACGATTTCGCGCCGATGCGGCCGGTCGCGATGCTCGAAAAGGTAGATGCCCTGCCAGGTGCCGAGCGCCAGCCGACCGTGCGTCACCGGAATGCCGATCGAGACCTGCATCAGTGCGGCTTTGATATGCGCCGGCATATCGTCCGGCCCCTCCATCGTGTGCACGATCCAGCGCATCGAAGGATCCGAGGATGGCGGCACGAGCCGGCTGAAGAAGGCCTTGAGATCGGTCTTCACATCGGGATCGGCATTTTCCTGGATCAGGAGGGAACAGGAGGTGTGGCGGACGAAGACGGTCAGAAGCCCCTCACCGCCGCCTGCAGCGGTGCGGACGAATTCCGCCACCTGATCGGTAAATTCATAGAGCCCCTGGCCATGAGTCGAAAGCGTGATCACTGTTTGCGGCATGGCATCCTCCGGGCATGGCGATAGCGATCCGCATCAGGTCGGGCGAGTGGCCGGAATGTCAAGCCCGGCCACCGCGTTGAGCCTATAGCGAGATGATGATGTTGAAACCACCATAGATCAGGCGTTTGCCGTCAAAGGGCATGTTTTGCATGTCATCCTTCAAACGCGGGTCGGCCATGACCTTCGCCAATACTGTGTCGCGGCTCTCTCGCGATTCGTAGGTGATCCATGAGAACACAACGACCTCGTCTTCCTTCGCCTGCACGGCACGCGGGAAAGAAGTAAGTTCGCCATACGGCACGTCGTCGCCTATGGCCTCGACATAGCTGAGCGCGCCATGCTCCCGCCAGACATCGCCGGCCCTGCGCGCCTGCGCCTTGTATGCTTCAATCTTGTCTTTCGGCACGGCAAGGATGAAGCCATCGACATAGGACATTTCTGCCTCCTCTGTTCTATGTTCACCTTTGAAAGACGGTTGACGGCAATCAGATCCGACATTGGCGGCAGATATTTTTCGCACGCCTGCCGGTTGGTCGGAAACGGCCGCGAATTCGCTGAACGATCCCGCGGAGGGACGCCAATGACGATAGAATACCAGAATGATCCCAAGCTCAAAAATGAGGTGCTCAATGCCCTATGGGCAACCGCATGGGGCAGCTCCTCCCCTCGCGATTTCCAGCCCGTTCTCGCCAGAAACCTCGCGCATGTAGGCGCATTCGCGGCTGCAAGACTGGTGGGCTTCGTCAATGTCGCGTGGGATGGCGGCATTCATGCCTTCATTCTCGACACCTGCGTCGATCCGGAATTTCGGCGAAGAGGTATCGCAAGCGCTCTGGTCGAGCGGGCGAAAACCCTGGCCGGCGAACGTGGCGCGGAATGGCTGCATGTCGATTTCGAACCACATCTCACCGGCTTTTATCGAGGGCTCGGTTTTGTTCCCACTGAGGCCGGCCTCATTCGGCTGCGCGATTAACAGACCATCACCCGCTAGCTCGGCGAATGAGCTTGCGAGAGCAGCCAGTTGCGAAACAGGGCCGCAGCCGGATTCACCAGGGCATTCGGCGGATAGACCAGACTATAGCTGACAGCAGCCGGCTGCACCTCGACGAAGCATCTGACTAGCTTTTTTTCGGCGAGGTCGCGTGCCACCAGCGAGCTTCGCACCAGGGCGAAGCCGCGGCCCCGCCGGCAGGCCTCCAGCATTTCGGCGAAAGAATCGAACAGGAGAGCCTCCTCGACCGCCCGAGCGATGTCGAAATGCGGTTTTGCCTCATCATCCAACCCGCTGGTAATTTGCTCGTGCCAACGCTGCCAATCCAGAATTGTGTGCCGCATGCCGGAGTAACGCAAAAGCGGAGCGGCCCTTATAGCCCAGCGCGGCGGCAGTCGTTTGGACAGTTCCGGCGAACTGACGACGAACTCCTCGTCAGTCAACAGTTCTTCATGCGTAAGACCGGCATCGGCACGGCCGAGCCAGACGGCAAGATCGGTGCCATCAGGCTGAAAATCCGGGCGCTGATAGCCGACAGCCAGCTTCACCTCGATGTCTGGATAGCGCTGGCAGAAATCCGGCAGCCGCGCCGCCAGCCACTGGCTGGAAAACTCCGGCGAGACGGATATCGCGACGCTGCGAATCGAAATACTCGCGCGCGCCTGGTACAAGGCGGTTTCCAGCTCGGCGATCACGCTTGAAATTGCGGGGTGCAGGCGCGCACCCAACGGCGTCAGCCGCGCCCCATTTCGGCCTCGGTCGAACAGGCGCCCGCCGATCCATCCTTCCAGCTGCGCAAGCTGATGGCTGACGGCGGTCTGTGTCTGCCCGATCCGCTCGGCCGCACGACCGAAACCGCCGGTCTCTACAATGGCACAGAATGTCTGAAGCACCGAGAGCGGTGGCAGCGGCCTCTTTCCCATGAAAATCCCTCATGCTTTGCAGCCTGAGAATTCATTGTACATCACTATATTCTAAGCGCATCTATCTATTGGCCAGGCACTTCGAGGTCGTAGATATATGAACATTCTTCATATTATAAGCTGGAGAACATGCGCCGTCCAACTCCTGACCCGACGAGGGGGCATGGAATGGCGATCGTATAAGGAAAATGCCCGGAAGCGAGATATGCTACCTCAGGCAAACCAACATCTATTGCGAGATATCGGGCTAAGCGACCTTGCGGAAAAGCAATCCAATGATGAATGTCGCTAGCCTTTGAGCGTCTTCACTCTGTTCAGGTCCGGAAAGAGGCGCATCCAGAGCAGCACCACCACAATGGTCCCGACGCCACCGACGATGCCGGTGAGGACAGGCCCAAGTGCAGTGGCAAGCATGCCGGACTCGAATTCACCGAGCTGATTGGAGGTGCCGATAAAAAGCGAATTCACGGCATTGACGCGGCCGCGCATGGCATCCGGCGTCAGGAGCTGCACGAGCGAGCTGCGCACGACGACGCTGACCGTATCCGAAGCGCCGACGACGAAGAGCGCTGCGACCGAAAGGATGATATTGCTCGACAGCGAAAAGACGATGGTGGCGACCCCAAAGACGAGCACGGCAAACAGCATCTTCTTGCCGACATCGCTCTGCAGCGGCCGGCGTGCCAGCCAGATCGACATAATGAGCGCACCGATGGCCGGCGCGGCGCGCAGCAGGCCAAGTCCCCATGGCCCGGCATGCAGAATATCCCGCGCAAACATCGGCAGCAGCGCCGTGGCGCCACCGAGCAGCACCGCGAAGAGATCGAGCGAGATCGTCCCCAGCATGACCGGCCGGCTCTTGATGAAGGAGACGCCGGCAAAGACGGAGCTCAGCGTCACCGGCTCGCGCGACGACGGCTGCTCGCGTTCGACCCGTATCGAGATAACGTTGATGCTGGCGATGACATACAGCGCAGCCGAAACGGCAAACGGCGCAACGGGGCTGACGCCATAAAGCAGACCGCCGAGCGACGGCCCGATGATAAAGGCGGTCTGCATCATCGAGGTGGAGGTCGCGATGGCAACCTGCAGCAGCGACGACGGCACAATATTGGGCAAAAGCGCCGCCATGGTCGGACGTTCGAAGGCCGTCGCCGCACCCATGATGGCAACGGCGGCTAGAATACCGGCAGGTCCTATCCAATGAAACCAGACAGCTATGGCAAGGACCATTGCGGTCAGCGCCTCGATGATCTGGCAGGCAAGGCCGATGCGGCGCCGATCGAACCGATCGGCGACATGCCCGACGACGAAGGTCAGGATGACCATCGGCAGAAACTGGCAGAAGCCGACGAGGCCGAGGAAAAAAGCGCTATGGGTCTGATCGTAGATCATCCAGCCCATGGCAACCGTGACAGACTGAAAGCCTATCGAGGAAAAGACACGCGACGCAGCGAATGAACGATAGCCGGGGTGACCGAGCACGCTTGGCCGGTCTTGAGTCTGCAGGGTATCCATGAGCCTTCTTAGTCTGCCGCCACGGACGCTTGCAGACATGCTTCTCGACAGTCGGAAATTCTACAGTCCCTGCTCTGCCTGAACGCGCCTTCTGTCAATCTCGTTTTTGCTGCAGTTGCAAATTCATCGCGGCCGATAGATCAAATCGCGGTGATGACAGGCTGAGGAGGCCCTGCGTGGCCTCGATCGACCAGATGGCGGTCAACTCCGACGCAATCGCATCGATCAGCTTCGGAACATCGCTGCCTGCCGATTCGTGCAGCGCCTCCGCGACGATCAGCATCGAACCTGTATCATTGCGCACGGCGGACAAACCACTCTGGCGATTGGTCCAGCGCCGGGCATGCGCCCGTCCTGCTCCATCGGCAAAGATCACTTCTCTGACTGCCGGATGCTCTATTTCGCCGGAAAAGGTCAAATAGGTTTCGCTGCCACTCGCATGCCGCACTTCGAGATCGCCAGAGATTTTCGCAAGATCAAACACGGCGACGGGAATTGCGAAAGCGATCGAAATCGCATTGCAGAGATCGACAAGCGGATGCAGCCGCGGCAACGACCCTTCCTGGCGAAATCGGCGCAGCAGCGCTTCGGATGCGCACCGATATTGTGTCGGCTTCAAGCCCATTTTGGAGAAAGCACGACGCCAGGCCTGGATTTCAGCCATCTCGCTCTCTGGAGCTTGCTTTAGCCGGTCTGCAGCAATCGCATGATATTTGGCAATCCGATCTTCGACATCGACAGTCGAGGTGATCCCTTCAGCAAACAACACGCCGGGAACCAGCTCGGGAAACTCGCTCCATATCTCATTCGAATGGCGGAAAAACATGGCACCTCCTGATAGGCATCTGCTTGGCGCAGCAGAAAACCTCGCCGCTGTCCTCCGGTCTTGAATAAAATTGCAGAAGCTTCAGCCGATCGCCGCCGCATAGGCGCCGGGCGAGACGCCGAAATTGCGGGCGAAGAGGCGCGTCATATGGCTCTGATCGGAAAAACCGCTGGCAAAGGCCGCTTCGGCTAAAGACATGCCCACCGCAATCAGTCGGCGCGCTTTATGAATCCGGCGCTGCATGAGGTAAGCATGCGGCGTCAGCCCCGTCGCCTTGGTGAAGGCCCGCAGGAAACGAAATTGGCTTAGACCGCACAACTCCGCAAGCTCGGCAAGGGTCAGGGGAGCGGCTGGATCGTCATCGATCAGCTCGCGCGCCCTTTTGATATCAGTGGAAATGGCATCTTCACGCAAGGCACCGGATCCCTCACGCATCACAGCGGCGATGAGCGACAGCAGCAGGCCATCCCGCAGGAGAACATTTTCAGCCGCATCCTTGACCAGAAGCGAAAACAGGCTTCTGAAATGCCCAGCCATCTCCCCGTCGCGGATGACAGGCGACGGAAATTCCATCACACCGAACCTGCCCTCACCGATATCGCGAAACAGATCACCGATCAGACTGGGATCGAAATAGAGCATGGACCATGCGCGGCTCTCGCCGACGGGCATGCCGTCATGCACCTCATTTGGATTGACGCTGATGACGTCTCCGGCCTCTGCCTGCACCATCCCTCGCCCGCTAAGTGATCTCTGCGCGCCGGTTTCGATGACTCCGATGCCGAACTGGTCATGCGTGTGCTTGGGGAAGCTGTGGCCTGTTTCGGCCCGGACTGCCTCGATGCCGGCAAGGCGAGAGCGGTATATCCTGAATTGACCGGACTTCATCGCTGATACCTCTCATCCCGTCTATTCGCTGTATCAGCTATAGCATCCAACACGAGCGATAATGTTGCCTACCCGCAATCGGGACACAAGAATTAAACGCCGCCTGCAGCCTTGTCTTCCTCCGCCGTCACCAATGCGGCCTGCGTATTGCCGGCAACCGCCGTCGGCAGCGGCGTGCCGCGCTTGCGCTCCCGCGCCAATGTCAGCAGGCCGGAAAAGATGATGAGGACAATGCCGACGGCCATCGGCATATCGATGCTGTCGTTGAACAATAGGTAGCCAAAGGCGATCGCCCAGAGCATCTGACTATATTGCGGCGGCGCAACCAGATTCGCAGGCGCCATCTGCGCGGCCGTCAAGAGCAGGACACTGCCGCACGCGCCAAGCAGGCCATAGCTCGCGAGGAATATCCACTGCGTCGGCGTGGGCATGATGACTTCGGAGAGCATGAGGAGGCCGCTGACGATAAGCGTTCCGAAAAGGCCTGCCCCATAGAGCGAGATGCGCTTCTCCTTCGAACCGAGCGCGCGGTTGATGACAATGGAGATGGCCGCCGCAAGGCCACCGATCGCTGCGCAAAGGTGCCCGACCGAGAGCTCGCGAAAACCCGGACGCAGGACGATCAACACGCCGACGAAACCGAGAATGACCGCCGTCCAGCGCTGCCAGCGCACATCCTCTTTAAGAAAAATCACAGAGAGAATGGTGACAAAGGACGGCAGCAGAAACAGCAGCGCAAAGGCTTCCGCCATTGGCAGTTTGGTGAAGGCGACGACGGAGCAGATGGCGCCCGCCGCGCCGCAGACGAAGCGCAGCAGCCACAAGGGACGGTTTGACGTCCGCACCATATCGAGCCACTCGTCTTCCCGCTTCTTCAGGAAAGGTATGGCGGCAAAGCCGAACAGCGCACCGATGAACGCGACCTGATAGGAAGGGATCGTCCCGTGAAGGATCTTGATCGACGCATCGCTGAAGGCGAAGACTGCATAGGACGCGAATGCCACGAGGACACCACGCAGGGCGGAGCGGCCCGCTGCCGCAGAACTGGAATCGGCTGTAATCGAGGACATTGGAATCTTGAGAAAAGGGCGATGGAAGAACACTGAATCAGTGGGATGCAGGCAATTGTATGATGAAATGGAGTGGATTTCGATTGGGGTGGGGATAAACTATTGTTTCAGCCGGACGCTTGAGGCGACCCAGCCAAATCAATTTCCAAGAAAGCCCAGCTTGTCGAGTTGGCTAGGAGAAACACGCCCCCTGACGGTGTAGGAAAAAGCGGTAACCTTCAATGCATCACTATCGACTTCGCAGGTGAATGCTACTCTCTGCCAGCCATTGGGAGTCTGCACGGCGACGCCGTCTCCAAACAGAGCAGCATCGGAAACCATCGCCTGCGATAGCGCGGAATTCACATAGCCAATAGCCTGCAAATCGTGGCGGTATTGAAGTTTTTCCTCCGAATTGCAGAGATAGGCCACGCGTTGGCGCCGTGGCAACTTCTTCCAAGCGTCGTATTCGCTTTTGGACAGACGCGCCATCTCGGCACTTGAATAAAGCTTCTTGGCCTGAATAGCTCGCTTCGGCGCAACCGATTTGGGAGCTTGCGGCTCGGTAACCAATGCAGTGCCGCCTTCAGCCGGGTTACTTTTGCCTCCCGAAGCAGACTGGCTTTGAGCACTCTGCTGTGAAGGAGATGGCTTCACCGCCGGAACAACAATCTGCGGCGGGTCTTTCGCTTCGTCCGTGGCCTGCTCGGCAGGAGACTGCTGCTGCGGATCGGATGATGGTGGGGCAGGAGCTTGTGCTTGCGGATCATTCTGATCTACCGCTGGGGTCTGCGGTGGCTGCACTTGCGAATCCGAAGGCTCGTTGGTCGCCAGGACGTCTGGTGCGGTCGACGAGACTTTCGCGGACGAGTCGCTTGCCGGCGGTTGGGCCGCATTTGTCTGCGGATCCTTAGCGTCAGCTGGCTGCTGCGCTTCCTGCGCTTCCTGCTGCGCCGCCTGTGCCTGAGCCTCGGCTTGCGCAGCCGCCTGAGCATCCGCTTGTTGTTCAGCCGCAGCATCGTTCGGAGGCGTTGGAGGGGTATCGTCCTTCGACTGTTCCGCCGCGTCTGCCTCCTGCGTGGTATTTGCGTCCTTCTGATCGCCCTTCATGTCCGGAAGCGGCGTTTCGGTCGCAGAAGGCTGCTGTTCCGCTTTCTCAACAGGCTTCCCAGCGCCGGGATCATCAGGTTTGGGCTCAGATTTCGCCTGCTCCGACTTATCGGCCTTGGTCTCGTCAGGCTGAGATGCAGGTTTCTCTGCCTGCTTCTTACCATTGGGATCGGATTGCTTCGGTGGCTGTTCGTCTGCTTTTTTTCCCTCCGGCTGCTGCGGCTCCTGTTGAGCGTCCGCCGTCTGTTCTGCCGGCTTCTCGTCAGGTCTTGGCGTCGGTTTGGGAGGCTGGTCGGGCTTCTCATTCGCCTTCGTCGCCAGTTCCTGTTTTTGCTCCTGCTGCGGCACCAGCTCAACATTGACGCTCTGCTCGGGCTTCGCCTCTGGCGGCGCGGGAAATAGCGGCAGCAAAAAGAGCGCGACAAACAGGACGTGCAGAAGGATCGACAGGACAAAGCCCGGCCTTATCTCCCTATCCCGTTTTTCCGCACCCTTTTCCATCGTTCAGCCGAGGACTCGCGCAGAGAAAGCAATCAAGAGGAAATTGCACATCGATTCATTCGATCCTTACTGGCAAACAGATCAGAAGACTTTTCGGTCGCTGACATATGGTAGCCGACCACACGCCGGGAAAGAGGTATCGGCCGAAATCGAACTTGTCAGGCATCCGCGCGATCCGCAATGGCGCAAAAACAAACCTGCGTGATCACGCAGCGCGGGATAGCCGCATCTCCCGTTAGAAGAACTCATCCAGTAGCCGATAATAGGTCATCTTTTCGGCCTGCAGTTCAAAATCGCCATAGGCTTTCAAAAACTCGCCAACCAATTCCCCTCCGAAATTGTGCGCGATGCTGCCGCAGGCCAGCGCGATATCCTGATGGCGATCAGCCACGCCGAGGCGGCCGCAATCGATATAACCGCTGAATCTATCGCCATCGACTACAAAATTCGGAAGGCAGGCATCGCCATGAGTGACGACAAGATCCTCCGTCGGCGGTCTCTTGGCCTGAAGTTCGCGAAAAAGATCCGCCGCCGACCTTCCGAGCCGGGCCTCATCGAAGTCGTCCTCATCGACGCGGCCGGCAATCAAGTGTGCCCTTGCCGCAGCAATTCTATTCTCCAGCCGATGATCGAAGGGGCAGGCTGCGATATCGATGGCGTGCAATCGCCGCAACGCATCCGCCAAAAGCCGCACCCGCTCAAGCGGCTGTAACCACTCGGCGCTGACGAAATCGCTGCCGGGAAGAGCACTCATCAAAAGCCATTCGCGTTCGCCGTCCTTTTCATGGGCAATGATATCAGGGCACGCAAAGCCCTGCGAGGCGAGCCATCGCAGCCTGGCAACCTCGCCGGCCAATTCACCCAAGGGATCGGTCACCTCAGTCTTGAGATAAACAGGCGCGCGTCCATCGGCCTCAAGTCGGAAGACATGGGCCGAAGAACGCCCGAGCGCATCCTGCCGCCATTCATATCCAGCCAATGCATCGCGTAGCCGCATTGGGATGGCTGTTTCCATGAATTGCGGCTTGCTCGCCATGATCACCCTCTTTGAGTCCGATATCGCCAATGAAAAGCCCGGCTCGCTTTCGCGAACCGGGCCTGGCTTTGTAAACTACCGATGTCGGCTTGCACCAGACCTCAACTGTCGAGGAAGCTCCGGAGCTTGCGGCTGCGGCTCGGATGCTTGAGCTTACGCAGCGCCTTCGCCTCGATCTGACGGATACGTTCGCGCGTGACCGAGAACTGCTGGCCGACTTCTTCGAGCGTGTGGTCGGTGTTCATGCCGATGCCAAAGCGCATGCGCAGTACGCGCTCTTCGCGCGGGGTCAGCGATGCCAGAACGCGGGTTGTCGTTTCGCGCAGGTTCGCCTGGATGGCGGCGTCAATCGGCAGAAGCGCGTTCTTGTCCTCGATGAAATCGCCGAGATGCGAATCTTCTTCATCACCCACCGGGGTTTCGAGCGAGATCGGCTCCTTGGCGATCTTCAGAACCTTGCGCACCTTTTCGAGCGGCATGGCGAGCTTTTCGGCCAGTTCTTCCGGCGTCGGCTCACGGCCGATTTCGTGCAGCATCTGGCGCGACGTGCGGACAATCTTATTGATCGTTTCGATCATGTGCACCGGAATGCGGATGGTGCGCGCCTGGTCGGCGATCGAACGGGTGATCGCCTGACGAATCCACCAGGTGGCGTAGGTCGAGAATTTGTAACCGCGGCGATATTCGAACTTGTCGACCGCCTTCATCAGGCCGATATTGCCTTCCTGAATGAGGTCGAGGAACTGCAGGCCGCGATTCGTGTACTTCTTGGCGATGGAGATGACGAGGCGCAGGTTGGCTTCGACCATTTCCTTCTTGGCGATGCGAGCTTCGCGCTCGCCCTTCTGAACCATGTGAACGATACGGCGGAATTCCGAGATCGAAATACCGGTTTCGGTCGCAAGATTCTGGATTTCCTGGCGAATGTCGCGGATCGTCGTGTTTTCGCTCTTGGCGAATTCCTTCCAGCCGCGCGCAGCCAGATTGCCGATCGACTTCATCCAGTTCGGATCGAGCTCGGCGCCCTGATACTGCTCCAGGAAGCTGTCGCGCTTGACGCCGTAGGATTCGGCAAGACGCAGCAAGCGGCCTTCGTTCTGAACGAGACGCTTGTTGATGTCGTAGAGCTGCTCGACGAGGGCGTCGATGCGGTTCTGGTTCAGCGACAGAGACTTGACCGACTTGACCAGCTCATCCTTGAGTTCCTTGTAGCGGCGTTCCTGGGCGGAGGACAGCGTGCCGGAGGCCGACAGGCGCTGCTCGACCTGCTGGTCCTGCAGCTTGCGCAGCTTCTTGTAGGTTTCGGCGATGATGTCGAGCGTCGTCATGACCTGCGGACGAAGCTCGGCTTCCATCGCAGCGAGGGAGAGGTTGGACTCATCTTCGTCCTCTTCCTCCTCCTCGATCGGTAGACCTTCGCCGCCGACATTGGTGATGTCGTCGTCGCCGGAGGGCGCGCGGCCGCGGCGTGCCTTTTCCTTTTCTTCGGCAGCCTTGCGGTCAGCCTCGATCTTCTCGGGGCTCTGGAACTGCGGCGCAGCCTTGGCCTCCGGACCGGAATAGGTGGTTTCGAGATCGATGATCTCGCGCAGCAGCGTCGTGCCTTCGTTGAGTTCGTCGCGCCAAATAATCAGCGCCTGGAACGTCAACGGGCTCTCACAGAGGCCACCGATCATGGTTTCGCGACCGGCTTCGATGCGCTTGGCAATCGCGATTTCGCCTTCGCGCGACAGAAGCTCGACGGAGCCCATTTCGCGCAGATACATGCGCACCGGGTCGTCCGTGCGGTCGGTCGGCTCTTTCTTCTTGGTGGTGGCGAGCGCAGAACCCGTGGAGGGAGCGAGTTCGCCGCCCTCGCTATCGTCATCGCCGCCGGCATCGTCGTCGTCGCTGGCCGCAGCGCCAGCCTCTTCGACGTCTTCGTCCTCAATGACGTTGATGCCCATGTCCGAAAGCATGGCCATCGTGTCTTCGATCTGTTCGGACGTCACTTCCTCGGACGGAAGAACGGCGTTGAGCTCGTCCATCGTCACATAGCCGCGCTTCTTCGCGGCCTTGATCATCTTCTTGACCGCGTCGTCGGAAAGATCGAGAAGTGGGCCGTCGGAGGTGCCGTCGCGCTCGACTTCAGCTTCTTCGTTCTCTTTGACCTTTGTTGCCATCTTTATATCGTCGCTTTCCCTGACGCTGCAAACTTACACGCGGTGAAACAATCACACTGACTGGCGCGCCCTGCACCAGCCGCGACTCACCGACGAACACCTAACGGAATGACCTTTAATGCCCAATTAACCACGATCACCGCCACCGGAGTGCAAAGCTGGATTGCGTTTGGATTTCCGGCCATGATATCAGGTGATCCGCTTGATCCAGTTTTACCGTTCTTTCCGAAGTCAAACGGTGATTCCCAGAATTTTAGTTCTCGTCAAGCTTTTCCAGCAAAAAAGCCCGTTAAATGCGCGAAAAAGCCTTATCCACAGGCTCCGCACGCAGCGATTTAATGTTTCCCGTATTTAGGAAGTCCCCACGCGATGACAAGAGCATTCTGAGCAAAGCCTCACATTTCCAGCATCGGCAGGTATTACCGAGGCCGGAAGTGTGTCCGAATGGCATCAATTCCAGTCCATGACGACCTTGCCGGAATTGCCCGAGCGCATTGCTTCGAAACCATCGCGGAAATCATCGATGCCGATACGATGCGTGATGAGGGGCGATACATCGAGACCGCCTTGCACGAAGGCGATCATCTTGTACCAGGTCTCGAACATCTCGCGGCCATAAATGCCCTTGAGGTTCAGCATCTTGAAGATGACCTTGTTCCAGTCGATCTCGAAGCCTGCCGGCGCAATGCCGAGAATGGCGATCTTGCCGCCATTGTTCATCTTATCGATCATGTCGCGAAAGGCGGGAGCCGCGCCCGACATTTCCAGACCGACGTCAAACCCCTCGGTCATGCCGATGGACTTCATCACATCAGCGAGGTTTTCCTTGGAAGCGTCGACGACATGATCGATGCCGACCTTGCGGGCAAGCGCCAGCCGGATGGGATTGATATCGGTGATGACGACCTTGCGCGCACCGGAGCGCTTGGCGACCATGGCCCCCATGATGCCGATCGGCCCCGCGCCGGTCACCAGTACATCCTCGCCGACCAGATCGAAGGAGAGTGCCGTATGCACGGCATTGCCGAAGGGATCGAAAATCGCGGCAATTTCATCCGGGATATCGTCGGGGATCGGCACGACATTGGATTCGGGAATACAGACGAACTCACCAAAGGAGCCGGGACGGTTGACGCCGACACCGAGCGTGTTGCGGCAGAGATGGCCCCTGCCCGCCCGGCAGTTGCGGCATTTGCCGCAAACGATATGACCTTCACCCGAGACGCGCTCACCGACATGATATTTTGTCACGGCGGAACCGATCTCGGCGATCTCACCGCAGAATTCGTGACCGACGACCATCGGCACGGGAATGGTCTTTTGCGCCCATTGATCCCAGTTCCAAATATGGACATCCGTGCCGCAGATCGCCGACTTCTTGACCCGAATCAGAACATCGTTCGGCCCGACTTCGGGAACCGGCACATGCTCCATCCACAGCCCGACCTCCGGCCTGGATTTGACCAACGCTTTCATCATGTCCGACATGATCGGTTCTCTCCAACCAATTCAAATGATTCCGAGTTCTTTTCCGGCTTCGGCAAAGGCTGCGATCGCCTTTTCGACATCGGCCTTCGAATGGGCAGCTGACATCTGCGTGCGGATGCGCGCCTGTCCCTTCGGCACCACGGGGAAAGAAAAGCCTATGACGTAGACGCCCTTCTGCAGCATGAGCGCCGCCATGTCCTGCGCGAGCTTTGCGTCGCCAAGCATGACGGGAATGATCGGATGATCGGCGCCGGCAAGCGTGAAGCCGAGCTTAGTCATCTCTCGCCGGAAGAGTTCGGCATTGCCTTGAAGGCGTGCGCGCAACTCGCCGCCGTTTTCGATCAGATCGAAGACTTTCAGCGAGGTGGCGGCGATGACCGGTGCCAGAGTATTGGAAAACAGATAGGGACGCGAGCGCTGCCGCAGCCATTCGACGATCTCGCCTCTCGCAGACGTATAGCCCCCAGATGCCCCGCCGAGCGCCTTGCCGAGCGTGCCGGTGATGATATCCACCCGGCCTTCGACGCCGCAATATTCCGCCGATCCCCGGCCATGCTCGCCGACGAAGCCCACCGCATGGCTGTCATCGACCATGACCATGGCGCCGTATTTTTCCGCCAGATCGCAGACGCCGCCGAGATTGGCGATGATGCCGTCCATCGAGAAGACACCGTCGGTCGCGATCAGCTTGAAGCGGCTGCCCTCGGCCTTCTTAAACTCCTCTTCCAAGGCAGCCATATCGTTGTTGGCATAGCGGAAACGCTTTGCCTTGGAGAGCCGGACGCCATCGATGATCGAGGCATGATTGAGGGCATCCGAGATAATGGCATCTTCTTCCGAAAGCAGCGTCTCGAACAGCCCGCCATTGGCATCGAAGCAAGAGGAATAGAGGATCGTCGCCTCCATGCCGAGGAAAGCTGAAATCCGCGCCTCGAGCTGCTTGTGCTCTTCCTGCGTGCCGCAAATGAAACGTACCGAGGCCATGCCGTAGCCATAGCGATCGAGCGCCTTCTTCGCGGCCTCGGCAAGTTCCTCATTGTCAGCGAGGCCGAGATAATTGTTGGCGCAGAAATTGAGGACGCGCGCGCCACCAAGCACGGCGATTTCGCCGGCCTGCTTGGAGGTGATGACGCGCTCGGCCTTATAGAGGCCGGCTTCTTTCAGGCCGAGAAGCTCGTTGCGCAAATGGGATATGAACGCTGAAGTCATGGTCGCATTCCGATGCTGGTCAAAGGGCCTAATTCATGAAGGAATAACATAGGATCCGGCCCGTTGCTGCATCCGACAGCGGCAAAAATGCGCAACGCCGTGACGTCTGCGCGATAGGCGGCAGTTTCGATATTATCTGTCAAAGCGGACTGAATACACGCAACTTTCCAGCCAGCCTTCATTGCTCACTATCTCAAAAATTACTTGACTCAGTCCAATATTTCACAGCAGATTAGCGTTACTCTGAAAATAAGGGAGAGCCATGAGCATATTCCATAGATTCTCCCTCGCAGGACGGGTTGCCCTCATCACCGGGGGCGGACGCGGGCTCGGATTCGAAATCGCGAAGGCTCTTGCCGATGCCGGCGCTCACGTCATCGTCAATGGGCGAACCGCAGCGACATTGAATACGGCCGTCGGGATCATCCAGGCGAGAGGTGGCTCCGCAGAAACCGCCGCCTTCGATATTTCCGATCGCGACGCTCAGCACGCAGCAATAAGTGACATCGAAAACAACCACGGCCGGCTCGACATATTGATCAACAACGTCGGTGCGCGCGACAGGCGCCCGCTGGCCGACTTCGATGACGAGGCGATTCTCGCCTTGCTCAACACGGATCTCGCCGCCTCGATCATGCTCTCCCGCGATGCCGCGCGCTTGATGAAACGAAACAATCATGGGCGGCTGATCTCGGTCACTTCGATCAGCGGTCAGGTCGTCATGCCGGGTGACTGTGTCTATCCCGCCGCCAAGCAGGGCCTGACGGGCCTCATGCGCAGCATGGCTGTGGAATTTGGCCCTCACGGCATCACAAGCAACGCCATCGCGCCAGGCTGGTTCGCAACGGAAACCAACGCGGCCATGGTCGCGAACGAAGACCTGATCCCCATCGTGCGCCAACGCATCCCCGTTCAGCGCTGGGGACGTCCGGACGAGATTGCGGGCGCCACACTGTTCCTCGCCAGCGACGCCGCATCCTTCGTCAACGGCCATGTCCTGACCGTGGATGGGGGCATGACGGTGCGCATGTAGCTGCCAAACCGCCTGGCCAGCACGCTCCGCCGCCAGAGATCAACGACTGATGAAATCCGAGATGACAGCAAGGAACGCATCTCCGTAGCGTTCGAGTTTTGACTGACCGACGCCGGAAATCCCCAGAAGCGCCTTATGGTTTTTCGGTCGCTCCGTCGCAAAGGCGATAAGGGTCGTGTCGGGGAAGACGACGTAAGGCGGCACGCCCAATTCCCTGGCGATCCGGGTACGCTCGGCCCGTAGCGTATCGAAGAGAAGCTGGTCTTCGCCGGTAAGACCGTGAGCCTGCTTCTCCGGTCGTCCCGCCTTCTTGCCGCGACGGCCCGTTTCGGGCCGATCCTTGCGGAAGAAGATCTGCCGCTCGCGCTTGAAGACAGCCCTTGCCTGTTCCTCGAGCTTCATGGCGCCGAAGGCCGTGTGGTCGATGCTGATGAACCCGTTCGCCAGCAATTGCCGGAAGATCGATTGCCATGTGCGGGCGGGAATATCCTTTCCCGCGCCGAAAACCGGCATGTCGACATGGCCGAAGCGCTCGGTCTTCTCGTTGACGGTGCCCATCAGCACATCGATGACATGGCCGGTGCCGAAACGCTCGCCGGTGCGATAGACGGCGGCGAGCGCCTTAATCGCCGCTTCCGTCCCGTCCCAAGTCTCGACAGGCTTGAGGCAGGTATCGCAATTGCCGCAGCCGCCGCCGTGCGCCTCACCGAAATGCGCGAGGATCGACTGCCGCCGGCATCCTGCCGTTTCACAAATGGCGAGCAGCGCATTGAGCTTTGCCCGCTCGACGCGCTTTATCTCCTCGGATGCCCCGCCTTCATCGATCATCCGCCGACGCTGGATGACGTCGGCCATGCCATAGGCCATCCAGACATTCGAGGAAAGGCCATCACGCCCGGCTCGTCCCGTCTCCTGATAATAGGCTTCCACTGAACCCGGCAGATCGAGATGGGCGACATAGCGCACATTCGGCTTGTCGATGCCCATGCCGAAGGCAACCGTCGCCACGAGGCACAGGTCTTCCTCTTTCAAGAAGGCATCCTGATTGGCATCGCGAAGCGCTCGATCCATGCCGGCATGATAGGGAAGTGCGCGGATGCCCTGCCCGTTCAGCCATTCTGCCGTATCCTCGACCTTTGCGCGCGAGAGGCAATAAACAATGCCGCTATCGCCACGATGCCCATCGAGAAAACGCAGCAATTGCTGGCGCGGCTGATCGCGCTCGACAATCTCATAGGTAATGTTCGGACGGTCGAAGCTGGTGGTGAAGACCTTGGCATTGTCGAGCGACAGCCGTTCGATGATGTCGTCGCGCGTGTGCGGATCGGCCGTTGCCGTCAGGGCGATGCGCGGGACGCCGGGAAAGAGCTCGGCAAGCCTGCCGAGATCGCGATATTCCGGCCTGAAATCATGCCCCCATTGCGAGACGCAATGCGCCTCGTCGATGGCAAAAAGCGCAATCTTCACTCTGCCGAGCATCTGACAGAAGCCTTCCGTCACGATGCGTTCCGGCGTCAGATAGAGCAGATCGAGCTTGCCGGCGGGAATAGCGCGATAGACATCGCTCGCCTCCTCGCGCGACAGTGACGAATTCAAGGCGGCCGCCCGAATGCCGAGCTGCTTCATCGCCTCCACCTGATCCCGCATCAGCGCAATCAGCGGCGAGACGACGATGCCGATGCCATCGCGGCAGAGCGCGGGAATCTGGAAGCACAGCGACTTGCCGGCACCGGTCGGAAACAGCACGACCGCATCGCCGCCGGAAACGACATGCTCGATAACCTGCTGCTGCTTGCCGCGAAAGGCGGAATAGCCGTAGACGCGTTTCAGCACATCGAGCGGCGTGGGCGCAGGTGTGCCCTCACCAAACAATGCGTCGTCTGCGGAAAATCGCGGCTCTTGTCTTTCAGGCTGAGGCATCTACTCCCTATTTTCCAGCGGCACCTTTGACGCGGCCGGAGAGCACGCCGAAGCCATCGATGATCGCTTCCTGGTTTTCCAGCCGCAGCGCCTCGAGCTGCACTTCCTGCAAGGCGCGAATCAATGGCTCGATCGCTTCACCGTCGCCTTCTTCCGTCGCCTCGGCAATAGCACCCTCCAGCTCGATCTTATGCCAGCGCAATGCTTTCGAACGCTTGTGGAGCGCGAGCGCCTGGCGATACCCCTCGCGCGCATCCTCCATGGCGGCCTCCTCGGTCGCTGTCCACAGACGGGCATTGCGAATCTGCTGCTCCAGACCCTTCAGCAAGGCGCCGAAATCCTGTTCTTCCAATTGCTCGACCAGCCGCTCGCGGACGAGCTGAGGCCCGACCAGAGTTGCGGCCGCCCCGAGAACCGCGGACCAGAGCCGCTGCAACTCACGACTGTCATAATCGATCGCGGCAATCTCGTCATATTCGTCCTGCAGGAGTGCCGGATGGTTGACGATGGTCAAAGCGAGCACGCTTTCGCGAAGGCTCGGAATATCCTGATGTCCCTTGATCATGGCCGAGCGCTGCAGGCGGTCGGATGCCGTCGTTGTCATTGCGGCCCCAACACGTGCCTGCCCGCCGCGACCTGCGAAGTTGCGGCCATTGCCGTCACGGGAAAAACCACGCCCCCGCTGGCCGCCCCGCTGGAACTGCGGCTGGAACAGCCCGTTCAGCCGCTCGCGCATATTCTGCTGATAATGGCGGCGCACATCTTCATCGCCGATGACCGAAACAATGCGCCGCAATCGCGCTTCCAGCTCCGCACGCGCCTCCGGCGTCTCGAAGGTGCCGCTGGCGGCCTCCCTCGTCCAGATGAGCTCAGCAAGCGGCTTTGCCTGCGCCAGCACCTTGTCGAACGGCGCACGCCCATCCTGCCGCACGAGATCGTCAGGGTCCTTGCCATCGGGCAATAGCGCAAAGCGCACGGTGCGGTTCGGTTTGATGTGCGGCAGCGCCAGATCGGCAGCACGATTGGCGGCACGGATGCCGGCACCATCGCCATCGAAGCAGAGCACCGGCTCCGGCGTCATCTTCCACAGGAGATCGAGCTGGCTCTCCGTCAGTGCCGTGCCGAGCGGCGCAACCGCATTCTCGACGCCGGCCTGATGCAGCGCGATGACATCCATATAACCTTCGACTGCTATAATCGTGCCACCGCCGTCGGCACCCTGAGCAGCGCGGCGGGCGCGAGTGAAATTGTAGAGCACGTTGCCCTTGTGAAAGAGCTCTGTCTCGTTGGAATTCAGATATTTCGCAGGTGCATCCGGCGACATGGCGCGGCCGCCAAAGGCGATCACCTTTTCTCTGGAAGAGAGAATCGGAAACATGATGCGGTCACGAAACCGGTCATAGGAAACCGGCACATTCTCGTGCACGACAAGGCCACAGGCCTCCATCTGTTCCTTCAGCACACCCTTGCCGGCAAGATGCTCTTTCAGCGCGTTGCGGCTATCGGGCGAATATCCTAGGCGGAAGGTTTCGATCGTGCGGCCGCTGAGGCCGCGATCACGCAGATAAGCCCTCGCCCGTGCACCATTGGCGGTCTGCAGCTGATCTTGGAAAAACTGAGTCGCCATCTCCATGACATCGAGCAGCGACGTGCGTTCCTTCTCGCGCTTCGCCTCCATCGGATCCGCAACGGGCATGGGAACGCCGGCCATGTCGGCGATCTGCTGCACTGCTTCTGGAAAGCTCAGGCCCTCCAGCTCGGTCAAAAAACGGAAGTGATCGCCCGTCACGCCGCAGCCGAAGCAATGATAACGCCCCTTGCGATCTTCGCAGTGGAAGCTCGGCGACTTCTCGCCGTGGAAGGGGCAGCAAGCCCAGTAATCGCCGCGCGGCACATTCGTCTTGCGCCTGTCCCAGGTCACACGACGACCGATCACGTCCGAAATCAAGACGCGGTCGCGAATCTCGTCGAGAAACGTATTGGAAAATCGCATGGCTACCTCTGGCTCATCCCATATAAACAGGAATACCAGGCATTGCCACGATGACCCCGACCGCCTCCCACGCTATTCACAGCCCTTTGTCGGCGATTGCATCCTCGCCATTCGATCACAACTCCGTGAACACGGCGACACATTTATCCGCATTCGTGTCGAAATCCACGGCTGCGTTCGACAGGCCTGAAACGCTCAAAAATCGCCTCGGCGTGACCGAAACTGGTAGGGTTATGTCCATAGGAGTAACTATTTCGTCCGCGAAAATCCGCCAAAAAGCAAAGGCTTGCGCAGCCTATTGTCGATAAACGCGAATAAGAGCACTGCAATAGACAATCAATGGCTGCAAAGCAATGACGCCCGCGGGACACTCTCTGACGGCGCATTTGCGGCAGGTTTGTAAGCCAAACATTATTTTTTTGTAATTTGATTGTTCGTGTGCGCCGCAATAGCGTTCTTCTCACAGGGCGAGACAAGCCGGCGAAGAAACTTCTTTGCGACGCGACATGCCGAGACGCCCTGACGAACCGGAAGCCACCAGGTACGGGCTTTCAGTTTAGGAGAGGGAAATGCGCATTCTGATCGTACCCTTGGCAGCAGCGGCCATCTTCGCCACAGCGACCTACAGCTCGGCCACGATGGACAGCGGCGCCAGCGAAAAGAATGTGCTCTATGCCGGTGCGGGATATCAGTTGCCGGCGAATATGAAAGTTCCTGCCCTTACGGCAGGCGTAAAGGTTCAAATGTCCGAACTGCCGCCGCAGGCATTGGCTTTGCCCCAGCAGATTAGGATCTTCAGATAAGTTCAGCAGATACTCAGGTGGGGCACCATCCCTACCCCCGGCGCCGCCCCACCTGAGTGCCTTTGCAAAAGACGTTTGATTTTTGGGCCCCACCCTGCGTCATCGAACGTCAGCAAAGCGCAAGAAGGCAGGAGCTCCCCCAGCTCCTGCCTTCTCTAATTTTGGGCCATCTCAATTTCGCGACAACACGAGCATTGAACATAGGCTGCGGACCATCTTTGGTTCGTCGGCGCAAGTATCTTGACGCAACGACCTCGATCGATATCTTTTATTATCTACGTATATGCGATCTTAGTAATTATCTCGTCAGACAATTTGAAACTTTGTTCAGCTGATCGGAGACGGTTGCATGTCTTTATCCGCGAAGGAACTTGTTCAAGACCCCAAATTTTTCACGGAAATCCTCGATTATACACGAGAGATTATATCCACTTATGATGAGAATCAGCGCGTATGCTCTGTCTTTGCTTCGCAGCAACGCTGGCTGATGGCGCTCGCCGGCTTCGCCCTTTATTGCGGCGGCATCGATGGAGAACCGCCCGGCATTCATGCCAATCGCTTCGCCAACTATATCGTCGAACATGAAATCGCCAGCCACAACACCGCGCTCAGCTTCATTCAGGAGATGCTGGCTCTCGGTTTTCTGCGCTATCTGCCGGTCACGAGCGACAGGCGCACGCGGCCGATGCAGCCCACGGAAGAGGCAGCAATGCAGCTTGCGAAATGGATGAGCATCCATCTTTCCGTGCTGGATCGATTGGATGGCGGCAAGCGCAACGCCCTGTTCAGCAAAAAACCGGAGCTCATTGGTCTGCTACAGCCCCCGATCTCGGTCGGCATCATAGAAAATGACGACCTGCGCAATCCGGGAGAAACGTTCGATCTGTTCACCTGGGCAAATTCAGGCGGCATCATCATGGATTATCTGATCTCCCGCATCGTCACGATCAACACGACGACTCAGAAAGCGGTCATCGGGCCGGTGGCCTTTACGGATATCTGCAACCGGTTTCTCATCTCCAGGACCAATGCAAAGCGACTCATGAACAAGGCAATAAAGATGCAAAGCGTCGGATGGACGGGATCGCCGGGGCGGAGCCAGCTTTGGCTCTCCACCGCTTTCATTGAGGAATATCGGAATTATCAGGCGGGGAAGCTCGCCATCATAGACGCCGCCTGGCAAACTGTCCTCGGCACGCGGCCGGTCCGCATGCCGAGGGTGAAACAGAGTTTTACTTCAGCAGTTCCTTAAGGATGGCCGAGGCTTTTGCGAAATCCATCTGGCCGGCATAGCGCTCGCGCAGGGCGGCCACACACTTGCCCATATCCTTCAGGCTCTGCGCGCCGAGTTCTGCGACAATCGCAACGCAGATTTCACGCACCTTTTCTTCGGAAAGCTGCTCGGGCATGAAGCCCTGGATGACGGCGATCTCTTCGCGCTCCTTGTCGGCGAGCTCCGGGCGGCCGCCGTCGATGTAGATCTTCACCGATTCCTCGCGCTGCTTGATCATCTTGGCGAGCAACTGCAGGATCTCATCCTCGCTCGCCTGTTCCTTGCCGAGACCGCGATTGGCAATGTCCTTGTCCTTGATCGCAGCAAGGATGAGACGGACGGTCGAAAGCCTCGCCGTATCCTTTGCCTTCATGGCGTCCTTCTGGGCATTGGAAAGGGTTTCGCGGATCATGTCTCTAAACTCCTTGAAGCAGGCCGGCAACGATCGCCCCGGCCACTTATGTCATGTTGCTGTCTCTTAAACCAACAGTGCCGATCAACGCAATCGCGCCCGGAAGCCCGAATTCCCCATCAGGAAAGCGAAAGCGTGCATTGACCGGCTCGCCTTGTTTAGCTATGTCCATCACCTGCACATTAGATCGATAGGAAGATCTCAAGCCGCGACCTCGGTCGACGGCTGCACCTTGCTACAAACATGGCGGAACCGCCGGTCTCTTCAAGGCCGCGCCCGACGCCGGAAACGGGATGACTATGACCGCCACAGCCCCATGGACCACTGAAAAGCCGACCGCCCTCCTCGTTCTCGCGGATGGCACCGTGATCGAAGGCAAGGGTATCGGCGCGACCGGCAAGGTCCAGGCCGAAGTCTGCTTCAACACGGCGCTGACGGGTTATGAAGAGATCCTGACCGACCCCTCCTATCTCGGCCAGATCGTCACCTTCACCTTCCCGCATATCGGCAATGTCGGCACCAACGATGAAGATATCGAAGACCTGACACCGGCCGCCCGCCACGGTGCCGTCGGCGTCATCTTCAAGGCCGATATCACCGATCCCTCGAACTACCGTGCCGCCAAGCACCTCGACCAGTGGCTGAAGGCGCGCGGTATCATCGGTCTCTGCGGCATCGACACGCGTGCGCTGACCGCCTGGATCCGCGAGAACGGCATGCCGAATGGCGTGATCGCTCACGATCCGAACGGCGTCTTCGATATCGAGCAGCTGAAGGCGGACGCCAAGGCGTGGAGCGGTCTCGAAGGTCTCGACCTCGCCAAGGTCGCCTCCTCGGGTCAGTCGTCGCAATGGTCGCAGACGCCCTGGGTCTGGAACGAAGGCTATGGTGAACTCGGCGCCGACGACGCCAAGTACCATGTCGTCTGCCTCGATTACGGCGTCAAGCGTAACATTCTGCGCCTGTTTGCCGGCCTCGATTGCAAGGTCACCGTCCTGCCGGCGACGGCTTCGACGGATGACGTGCTTGGTCTCAAGCCGGACGGCATCTTCCTGTCCAACGGTCCCGGCGACCCGGCTGCGACGGGCGAATATGCCGTACCGGTCATCAAGGACCTGCTGAAGACCGAAATCCCGCTCTTCGGCATCTGCCTCGGCCATCAGATGCTTGGTCTGGCGCTCGGCGCCAAGACGGCGAAAATGCATCAGGGCCATCACGGCGCCAACCATCCGGTGAAGGACCACACGACGGGCAAGGTCGAAATCGTTTCGATGAACCACGGCTTCGCAGTCGACTCCAATTCGCTGCCGGAAGGCGTTGAGGAGACTCATATTTCGCTCTTCGACGGCAGCAATTGCGGCCTGCGCGTATCGGGCAAGCCGGTCTTCTCGGTGCAGCATCACCCTGAAGCGTCACCCGGCCCGCAGGATAGCCACTATCTTTTCCGCCGCTTCATCAACCTGGTGCGCGAGAAGAAGGGCGAAGAAGCCCTGGCCGAACGCGCCTGATAAAGCCGACCATCCAATCGCATGAGAAAGCCTCGGATTGGTATCAATCCGAGGCTTTCTTTTTGTGGATCAACTTGGGAGGTCTTTCGTCACATATGTTCATGCTTGCCAGAGCTCAGGCTTGCAGGCGGCGCTGCTTGACCACTTCGAGCTCGCTCATCAGGATTTCTTCGAGGAACTCGAAATCCGATTGTCCGAATTCAACGAAGCCGAATCTCAGCTTATAGCCCCAATTCTTGTCCTGGGTGAAATCAAGCCAGCCCAGGAGAGGACGGAGCGGCTGTTCGGGCGCATCAAGCCAATCCACATCCTTGCGATAAGCTTTTCCGCAACCCATCTCGGCGAGATAAGGCTCACCCTCACGGACAAAGCCGATAGCAGTGAAACTCTGAAAGCCGTCCCTCTCGCCCATCTTGACGGATGGGGAGTAGTAGACGATGCCGTCGCCCGGCTTGATGCGCTTCAAGGGGGCCCGCTTGCCATGATTCACTTGCATGAAGCCATGTTCGCGCCCAATGCGTACATGCTCAGCACTGGCCACAGCCAACCAATAGGACTTCTGCTCCGGCTCCGGTCGCCGGGACGAAGTGTTGGCGTGCGGCAGGAGGCGTACAGCTGCCCCCCGATTGATCTGGTCGTCCCGCGGGAAAAGCGCGACATCGTTACGATTACTTGCCTTGAATAACATGGTCGTCTCCCGTCTTTGGTATGTCACCAATATAGACGACCATGCTGTCAAGTTTTGTCAGTAGTCTCGCAACGCAACGAAGACCGTCGCTATCAAGCGGCAGCCTTCTCAGCCCGCACGAGAATGTAGAACCGGGCACAAAGCATCGCCGCCGCAGAAGCAAGGCCGAGCAGGAAGCCGAACCAGATGCCGATGCCGCCGAAGCCGAGCGGAAACGCCAGCAGCCAGGCGAGGAAGAAGCCGATCGGCCAATAGGCGATCAGCGCCAGGATCATAGGCACGCGCGCATCCTTCAGACCACGCAGCAGGCCGCTCGCAATCGCCTGCAGCCCATCGACGAGCTGGAAGAAGCCGGCGACGACAATCAGCGGTGCGGCAAAGGCAAGCACCTGCGAGGCCTCGGCCGAATGGACGTCCAGGAACCAGCTTGCCAGCCAGGATGGCACGGTTGCAAACAGGATGCTGCCGCAAACCGCAATGCAACTCGAAACGATGAGCACCACGATGGCCGCGCGCTTCAGGCCGAAATGATCGCCCTGGCCGTGCGCGACGCCGACGCGCACGGTCGCCGCCTGGCTGAGGCCGAGCGGGATCATGAAGGCGATCGAAGCCCACTGCAGCGCGATACCGTGGGCAGCAAGCTCGATCGTGCCGATCTGCCCCATCAGCAGCGATGCCGCGGTGAACAGGCTGACCTCAGCCAGAACCGTCACACCGATCGGAAAACCAAGCCGGATGACATCCCACAAAGCATGCCAGTCGGGCCGCCAGAATCGGGCGAAGATCTCGTAGCGCCGCGTTTCCTGGTGGGCCTGCACGTAACCGACGATGAAGAGAAATCCGGCCGTCTGCACGGCGACGGAGACAATGGCCGCGCCATGCAGCCCCATCGCCGGCAAGCCGAAATGTCCGAGCACCAGGATATAGGCCAGCACGGCATTCATGACCAGCATGGCGATGGTGACCTTGAGGATGATGCCGGCACGGCCGATGGCGCTGACCAACGCCCGGATGACATTGTAGAGCAGCCCCGGCAACACGGCGAAGTGGCCGATATCGATATAGCCGCTCGCCAATTTCGCGACGTCAGGCTTTTGTCCGGCCGCCAGCAGAATCTGTTCGGAATAGAAAAATGCCGGCTGCACCAACAACCAATAGGCCGTTACGACCCACAGGCCCATACGCAGCGCACGGCGCACCGAGGTAACGTCGCCTCTGCCATAGGCCTGTGCCACCAGCGGCATGACCGCGATGGAAAAGCCCGAACCGAAAACCAGGATCGTGAACAGGAACTGCGCGGAAAGCACCATTGCAGCAAGCTGCTCGGCGCCGAGCCGGCCGACGATCATCACGTCAGTGGTGTTGATGCCGAGCTGCGCCAATTGCGCGCCGATCAGCGGAATGCCCAGCGCAAGCGTTGCGCGAACATGTGCAGACCACGAATTATCATTGTCATGCGCGTAAGGGCGCGCAGGTACCGGCATATCCATAGCGAAGACTCGATCTTTAGAATCGCGCGGACCGCCCTACCCATGCGTGCGCGAGCCTGCCGCATTAACGCAACTTAGCTTAAAAAGCCAGCAGACAAGCCCATGATGCTAAAGAATTCATCGGAGCATCAAAATATCTGATGATTTTTTAGGCTGCCTCGCCCGCCTGTGATTGTGCGACCGCCTTCGGTTCCGTCTTGCGAACCTTCATCACAAGCACGACAAGCCCGCCGACCACCAGAATTGCGCTCATGATGAAGGGTGCACCGGCAAAAACGACGGGTGCGGTCGGCGCGGTATAATACTGAAACAGATAGGGAAACAGCACCGGCCCGATGATGGCAGTAATACTCGTCAGGCTACCGAGCGCTCCCTGCAATTCGCCCTGTGCGGAAGGCGGAACCTTGCTGGCTGCAATCGATCGCAAAGGCGCATCCGCCACGTTTTCGATGACAGTCAGGACGATAACCGCGTAAACCATCCATCCTTGCCATGAGAAGGCGTAACCGATCAGACCAAGACAGGAAAACACCATTCCGAGCACTGCGGTCTTCCACTCACCGAGCACAGGCACGAGCCGCGGCAGTACCAGACCCATGGCGATGGCGGCACCGATTCCATAGACGGCGAGCGAGAAGCCGATCTGCCCTTCGCTCCAGTCATAGCGATAGGAGGTGACGAAAGCCCATACGGCCGGATAGACGCCGTGCGCCAGCCAGTTCAGGAACATCACGACGCAGACCCAGCCGATGCCCTGGTAGCGGCGCATCTGTCTGAGCGCGCCGAACGGATTGGCGCGTGTGATCTCGAAGGGCCGGCGATGCTTGGCATCCAGCGTTTCCGGCAAGAGGAAATAGGCGCCGACGAAATTCAGGAAGGCCAGAGCCGCCGCGCCGTAGAAAGGCACGCGCGGCCCGAACTCGCCGAGGAAGCCGCCGATAACAGGCCCGAGCACGAAGCCGACGCCGAAAGCCATGCCGATCAGGCCGAAATTCTTCGCGCGGTTTTCGTCATTGCTGATATCGGCGATATAGGCCGAGCAGGTCGAGAAGCTTGCGCCGCTGATGCCGGCAAGAATGCGGCCAACGAACAGCATCCAGTAGGAGCCGGCAATCGCGCAGATGAAATTGTCGATGGCGAATGTCAGTACCGAAGCAAGCAGAAGCGGGCGGCGGCCGAAACGATCGCTCAGATTGCCGATTAACGGCGAAAACAGGAACTGCATGGCGGCATAGGCCAGCAGCAGCCAGCCACCCTCGGTCGCCGCCGTGCTGACCGAGGCACCGGTCAATTCCTCAAGATATTTCGGCATGACCGGCATGATGATCGCGATGCCGATGACGTCGAGGAAGAGAATGAGGAAGACGAGGAACAGGCCCCGACGGGCGAATTTCTGATCGATCATGGAGGTGCCTTCTGGCGGCTCCGTCTCGATGAAAGAGACAGAACGTGAACGAAAAACCGGAGCGTCCCCCATACATAAAGATTTTGGCGGAAACAATCCGTGAACGCTTCAATCTTATTGATTTATTGACCGGTTTTTTTGATCTTCGGCGCAAAGCGACTATCTGTCGCGACTGCGTTTCTGCTCGCGATTCAGGAAATCGACGAAGGCTCTGAGTGGCGCTGGCATGTGCCGCCTGCTGGCGTAATAGAGAAACGGACCGGAAAAGACCGTGTCCCACTCTTCGAGGATCGGCACCAGCTCCCCGCGGGCAATTTGCGGCTCAAGAAATTCCTTGAAGGTTCGGATGATACCCAAGCCGGCCGCGGCCGCGCTGCGTTCGATATCGATCGAATTCGTCGCAACGACCATCGGCGGGGCGATGAAGATCGTCTCGCCGTTTCTTTCGAACTCCCAGGGAACGACGGATCCGCTCAGGAAGCGATGACGGATGCAGCGATGCTCCAATATATCGCGCGGATGCCTCGGCGTGCCATTTGCCGCGAGGTAGGCCGGTGCCGCAGCCGTAACATAATACTGTTGCCGCGGCCCGATCGGCACGGCGATCATGTCCTTTTCCAGCCGCTCATCATAGCGAATACCGGCATCATAGCCAGCCGCCACGACGTCGATGAAACTATCCTCGGCAACGATTTCGACCGAGATCGCCGGATATTCCCTCAGGAAACGGCTGATGATATCGGGCATGACGACCATGGCAGCAACCGTCGGAACATTCAGCCGCAACGTTCCGCCGACGCTGTCGCGAAAGCTGTTGATGTCGTCGAGCGCGACGGCGATCTCGCTCATGGCCGGCGTCAGGCGCTCCATCAGCCGCTCTCCCGCCTCAGTCGGCGTGACGCTTCTCGTCGTGCGATTGAGCAGGCGCACCGCCAGCCGCTCCTCCAGCCGGCGAACCGCTTCGCTCAACGAGGAGGCGGAAACGCCGCGCCTGCGCGCTGCCTCACGAAAGCTGCGCTCGCGGGCGACGGCGGTAAAGGCGACCAGATCGGCCAGCGGCAAATCATCCATTGTACGAAATTCCAAACAACCCGTTTCGATTTACCTGGATTATCGCACAGGGATTGATGGAGTAAATATGACAATAGAAGCCATCGTGAGATGGCGCACGCCTTAGCCAAGGAGAAGCAGGATGGAAAAAACTCAACTGGGCAGGACGGGCCCGCAGGTATCGGCTCTGGGCCTCGGCTGCATGGGCATGTCCGGCATGTATGGCCCGTCCGATCGCACTGAGAGCATCGCCACCATCCATGCAGCGCTCGACGCCGGGATCAACCTGCTGGATACGGGTGATTTCTACGGCATGGGCCACAATGAGATGCTGATCGGCGAAGCCATCAAGGAATTGAAGCGGGATGATTTCCTGCTCAGCGTCAAGTTCGGCGCACTCCGCGATCCCTCCGGCGCATGGCTCGGTTACGATGCCCGGCCGGCGGCGATCCGGAATTTCGTCGCCTATTCGCTGCAGCGGCTCGGGGTCGATCACATCGATATCTACCGCCCTGCCCGTCTCGACCCGAACGTGCCAATCGAAGATCAGATCGGCGCGATATCGGATCTCATCAAGGCAGGCTACATCAGGCATATCGGCCTGTCGGAAGTCGGCGCTGACACCATCCGCCGCGCCGCTGCCATCCATCCGATCGTTGACCTGCAGATCGAATACTCGCTGATATCGCGCGGCATAGAAGACAAGATCCTGCCGACCTGCCGTGAATTAGGGATCGGCATCACCGCTTACGGCGTGCTTTCGCGCGGTCTCATCAGTGGCCACTGGCAGAAAGATAATGTCCAAAAGGGCGATTTCCGCACGATAAGTCCGCGCTTTCAGGCCGGAAACGTCGAAAAGAACCTGGAACTGGTCGAAGCTTTGCGCGGGATCGCCGAGGCGAAAGGCGCCAGCGTTGCACAGATCGCAATCGCCTGGGTCGCAGCTCAGGGCAAAGACATCGTCCCGGTCATCGGCGCCCGTCGCCGCGATCGCCTGACGGAAGCCTTGGGCGCGCGCTCGGTTGAATTGTCACAAGCCGATATGGCCGCAATCGAACGCGCGATCCCGAAAGACGCTGCAGCCGGCGGCCGTTATCCGGAAGCACAGCTGACGCATCTCGACAGCGAGAAATAATGCGCCAAAGGCTTGCCCGCTCGCCGGTATCACGGGAGCGGGCAAGCAAGATCAGACCGGATTATTCAGCGTATCGCAATCCGAGAGCTTGCCGGAATCAAAGCCCTGTTTGAACCACTTCACGCGTTGCGCCGACGTGCCGTGGTTGAAGCTGTCGGGAACGACATAGCCTTGCGTGCGCTTCTGCAGTGTGTCGTCGCCGATCTGCTGCGCCGCATTCAGCGCCTCTTCGAGATCGCCGGCCTGCAGGATGCCCTTCTGCTGGGTGAACTTGCCCCAGATGCCGGCGAAGCAGTCGGCCTGCAGCTCGATGCGCACCGACATCTTGTTGGCATCCACTTCGCTCATGTTGCGGCGGGCCTGATTAAATTTCGGCAGAATTCCGAGCAGGTCCTGCACATGGTGGCCGACCTCATGTGCGATCACATAGGCCTGCGCGAAATCGCCGGACGCGCCGAACTGATCCTTCATCTGCTGAAAGAAAGCCATGTCGAGATAGACCTTCTGATCGCTCGGGCAGTAGAACGGACCGGTAGCCGCGGAAGCCTGACCGCAGGCCGAAGGGAAGCTGCCGGAAAACAGCACGAGCTTCGGATCGGTATAGGTCTGACCCATTGATTTGAAGATGCCGGTCCAGGTGTCTTCCGTATCGGCAAGAACGGTCGCGACGAACTGCTTCATCTCGTCATTGGCCGGCTGCCCGCCTCCACCGCTGTTGGAGGTGCTCTGCTGATATCCGGAGCCGCCACCTTCCAGCATGCCGCTCTGCTGCAGCAGGCCGATGACATCGACGCCCATGGCCCTCAGGATCAGGAAGATCACGATAAGCACGATAATGGTGCGGAAGCTCAAGCCACCGCCACCGATCCCTCCGCCCGGAAACCGGAAGCCGCCGCCACCTATCCCGCCGCCCATCGGCGATGAGCCGCGTTCGTCTTCGATATTGTCGGATTGCCGACGCCCCTTCCAATCCATAGTGCACCTCCTGGCGATGCCTAAAATCAAAGTCCCTTGAGGCATTTATATATCCAGGATGTGTAACAAAGCCAGTTGGCTATCGACAGAACATCAGTTTAAACGCCGTCGCCGCCATATTTCTTTGGACATGGGCCATAAAAGCGCGATGGCTATACCTGCCGCGACCAGAAATGGCGCTGTTTCATCTCCATCGAAGGCCACCTTGTTGATTATCCGCCCCGGAAGAAAGGTAAAAGCTCCGGCACCCACGATGCCACCGAAGTAAAGGCCTCTGACGATGCGCTTATGCGCGTCAATATTGTGCTTGCGGGCATTGGCGATCGCTCCCCAGCAACCGAAGAGAACGAATGTGGAGAGCAGGTGGATGGGACTGAAGCCGTAGAACATGTTGATCTGATGGATGAAAAAGCTCGATAGCGCCGTCACCACCATCAGGACCAACCAAATCTTGCCCAGCAGGCGATGTCTTGGCGTTCCCTTGGGCCTGACAAGAAGATAGGCTCCAAGCAAGGCGGCCGGAACGACCGCCGCGACATGGATCTGGATCGCGATTGGGGCATCAAAAAGCGGCTCGAACGTCATGATCTCTATCCGGTTGAGTTTATCGAGCCTTTTCGCAATAGTACTGTTCTCTCAACCGAAATTGCGCGAAAGACGAGACATCTTCGTGGATCACACCCTTCTGCAATCCACGCTTCGCGAATTGCAGGTCATCCAGCGTTCACCGCGCTTCTGGGCGACCTTCGTTACGATCGTCCTGATCTTTGCCTTGACCGGACCGTATGGCACACTTGAAAGGCTGATGCCGGGAGCAAGACTGTGCTACTGGCTTGCGTTGCATGCCATGGCGTGGTCGATCGCGATCGTCTTCTCCATCGTCGCCGAAATTCTGCTGCGCGGACAAATAGCAAGCATGTTCGCAAGAATGATGATCGGTTCCATCGCCGCCGCATTGCCGATCGGCTTCGGCATCACACTCGTCGACTTTGCATTCTTCGGCACAATGCCCACGGTAGTCGGCAGCCTGCACCAGTCCCTCGGATCGGTACCCCTCTGCGCCCTCTTCTGTATTCTCGCCTACATGACGATGCATCGGCAGATAGCGATCGCAGCTGGAGGAACAGAGCTCGAGGAGACAGAAACACGATCCGTCGCGGCTGAGCATCAACCGCTGGCATCGCAGCCGCCGATTCTCCTGCGCCTGAAGCCGGAAAATCGGGGAGCGCTGATAAGGCTTACCGTTCGCGATCACTACACTGAGGTCGTCACAAGCCGTGGGCGCGAACTCATCCTGCTGCGCTTTGGCGATGCGCTTACGGAACTCGGCAATACTGAGGGTATCCGTCTGCACCGATCGCACTGGGTTGCGACGGATCATGTTGCCGGCCTGAAACGCGGCAACGGCAAGCTTTTCGTCGTCGCCCGCGACGGAATGGAGATGCCGGTCAGCCGTTCCTATGCCGAAGCCGTTCGGCGCCGTTTCGGCTGATGACGACGAAGCCGGCAGAATTCATGTCGATTCCGCCATTTATGGGGTTCCGTTTGCAAATACATTTGCCTATAAGCCGCTTCTAGCCTGAAAATATTGCCCATAGCGCCCCCGGCCGGTGACCTCCCACCCTGGCCGGTTTTTGGCGCAACGAAAAAACGGATGTGAGCCCATGCCGAAGCGCCAAGATATCAAATCGATCCTCATTATCGGTGCAGGACCGATTGTTATCGGACAGGCTTGCGAATTCGACTATTCGGGCACGCAGGCCTGCAAGGCGCTGCGAGAGGAAGGCTACCGCGTCATCCTCGTCAACTCCAACCCGGCAACGATCATGACCGATCCGGGTCTGGCGGATGCGACCTATGTCGAACCCATCACGCCCGAGGTCGCCGCCAAGATCATTGCCAAGGAGCGTCCGGACGCGCTGCTGCCGACCATGGGCGGCCAGACTGCACTCAATACCGCGCTGTCACTGAAGCGCATGGGCGTGCTCGACCGTTACAATGTCGAGATGATCGGCGCCAAGCCAGCCGCCATCGACATGGCCGAAGACCGCGCTCTCTTCCGCGAAGCCATGGCCCGCATCGGCCTCGAAACGCCGCGTTCCATGCTGGCAAACGCCACCGATATCAAGGACGCCGACCGCAAGACGCATGAGGCCGAGCGGAGCAAGCTGAAGGCATCTCTTTCTGGTCCTGAGCTCGACAAGGCGCTCGACGAACTGGAAAACCAGTGGAACCTCGGCGAAAGCGATCGCAAGCAGCGCTATATGAGCCACGCAATGGCAATTGCCGCGCAGGCACTCGATCATGTCGGCCTGCCCGCTATCATTCGCCCCTCCTTCACACTCGGCGGCACCGGCGGCGGTATTGCATACAACCGCTCGGAATTCTTCGAGATCGTCGGCGGTGGCCTCGACGCCTCGCCGACTACGGAAGTCCTGATCGAGGAATCGGTGCTCGGCTGGAAGGAGTATGAGATGGAAGTCGTCCGCGACAAGGCGGACAACTGTATCATCATCTGCTCGATCGAAAACATCGACCCGATGGGCGTTCACACCGGCGACTCGATCACGGTCGCTCCCGCGCTGACGCTGACGGACAAAGAATACCAGATCATGCGCAACGCCTCGATCGCGGTTCTGCGCGAAATCGGCGTCGAAACCGGCGGCTCGAACGTACAGTTTGCCGTCAATCCGAAGGACGGCCGCCTCGTCGTCATCGAAATGAACCCGCGCGTGTCGCGTTCCTCCGCGCTTGCCTCGAAGGCCACCGGCTTCCCGATCGCCAAGGTCGCCGCCAAGCTCGCTGTCGGCTACACCCTGGACGAACTCGAAAACGATATCACCGGCGGCGCAACCCCGGCATCCTTCGAGCCGTCGATCGACTACGTTGTCACCAAGATCCCGCGCTTCGCCTTTGAAAAATTCCCCGGCGCCTCCCCGGTTCTGACCACGGCGATGAAGTCGGTCGGCGAAGTCATGGCAATCGGCCGTACCTTCGCGGAATCGCTGCAGAAGGCGCTACGCGGCCTCGAAACCGGCCTGACCGGTCTGGACGAGATCGAGATCCCCGGCATCGAGGAAGGCGAAGGCAGCCAGAACGCCATTCGCGCCGCCATCGGCACGCCGACGCCGGACCGTCTGCGTATGGTCGCCCAGGCGCTGCGCCAGGGCATGAGCATCGAAGAGGTGCATGAAGGCTGCAAGATCGACCCATGGTTCCTCGAGCAGCTGAAGAACATCGTCGATATGGAAGAGCGCATCCGCGAGCACGGCCTGCCGCAGGATGCCGCCAACCTGCGCATGCTGAAAGCCATGGGCTTCTCCGACGCACGTCTGGCGACGCTGACTGGCAAGCGCCCGAAGGAAGTAGCCGAACTCCGCAATTCGCTGAACGTCCGCCCGGTCTTCAAGCGCATCGATACCTGCGCCGCCGAATTCGCCTCACCGACGGCCTATATGTACTCGACCTATGAGACGCCCTTCGTCGGCGCCGCTCGTTCCGAAGCGCAGGTTTCCGACCGCAAGAAGGTCGTCATCCTCGGCGGCGGCCCGAACCGTATCGGACAGGGTATCGAGTTCGATTATTGCTGCTGCCATGCCGCCTTCGCGCTGAAGGATGCCGGCTATGAAGCGATCATGATCAACTGCAACCCGGAAACGGTTTCGACCGATTACGATACGTCGGATCGTCTCTATTTCGAGCCGCTGACCGCGGAAGATGTTATCGAAATCTTGCGCGCGGAGCAGGAAAAGGGCGAAGTCGTCGGCGTCATCGTCCAGTTCGGCGGCCAGACCCCGCTGAAGCTCGCCGAAGCCCTGGAAAAGAATGGTATCCCGATCCTCGGCACCGCTCCTGACGCGATCGACCTTGCCGAAGACCGCGACCGCTTCCAGAAGCTCTTGATGAAGCTCGATCTCAACCAGCCGAACAACGGCATTGCCTACTCCGTCGAGCAGGCACGCCTCATTGCCTCCGAAATCGGCTTCCCGCTGGTCGTGCGTCCGTCCTATGTTCTCGGCGGCCGCGCCATGCAGATCATCCATTCGGAAGGTCAGCTGCAGGGCTACCTGCTCGACACGGTCCCAGAACTGGTGCCGGAAGACATCAAGCAGCGCTACCCGAACGACAAGACCGGCCAGATCAACACGCTGCTCGGCAAGAACCCGCTGCTCTTCGACAGCTATCTGACCAACGCCATCGAAGTCGACGTCGATTGCCTGTCCGATGGCACGGACGTCTACGTCGCCGGCATCATGGAACATATCGAAGAGGCCGGCATCCATTCGGGCGACTCCGCCTGCTCGCTGCCCCCTCGCACGCTCTCCGCAGCCATGATCGACGAACTCGAGCGCCAGGCGAAAGCAATGGCCAAGGCTCTGAATGTCGGCGGCTTGATGAACGTGCAGTTCGCCATCAAGGACGACACGGTCTACGTGCTCGAAGTGAACCCGCGCGCCTCGCGTACCGTGCCCTTCGTCGCCAAGACCATCGGCGCGCCGATCGCCAAGATCGCCGCGCGCGTCATGGCCGGCGAGAAGCTGGATGCGACCTTTGCCGCCTATGGCGAAAAGCCCGATCCGCGCAAGCTGAAGCATATCGCCGTCAAGGAAGCCGTCTTCCCCTTCGCGCGTTTCCCCGGCGTCGACACTCTCCTCGGCCCGGAAATGCGCTCGACCGGCGAAGTCATCGGCCTCGATACGGATTTCGCGCTCGCCTTCGCCAAGTCGCAGCTCGGCGCCGGCGTGGAACTGCCGCGTGACGGAACGGTTTTCGTCTCGGTTCGCGACGATGACAAGCCCCGCGTGCTACCCGCCATCCGCATGCTGGCCGAACAGGGCTTCAAGGTGCTCGCAACCGGCGGAACCCAGCGCTATCTAGCCGAAAACGGCATTGAAGCGACCAAGATCAACAAGGTCCTTGAGGGACGTCCGCATATCGAGGACGCGATCCGCAACCGCCAGGTCCAGCTCGTCATCAACACGACCGACAGCAACAAGGCGATCTCGGATTCGAAGTCACTGCGCCGCGCGACGCTGATGCAGAAAGTGCCCTACTACACCACCATGGCCGGCGCCGAAGCCGCCGCCATGGCGATCAAGGCGCTGAAGGCCGGAAACCTCGAAGTTCAGCCGCTGCAGAGCTATTTCTGAAGCAGCTGATTCGACAATAAGGAGCGTGAGCAGGATAGCCGGCTCACGTTCGTTGCGGCCCCGACAGCCGATCGAATGGTGAGGGAGCTTCAACAGGAGCTTTTCCTTAAACCTTCGAATTTTCTGGCATTCGTCTGTCGCAATCTGCTATAGATGACAGAATAACGGCTCTGGATGGTTCCGAAGTACCCCTTCGGGACCTGTTTTCTTTTGTGTCTGCAGCAGAGCAACACAGGGAGTGAAGGACAAGAAAAATGGTTGAAAAGGTACCGATGACGCAGAACGGGTTCGTCAAGCTGCAGGAAGAGCTGCGCTGGCGTCAGCAGGAAGAGCGCCCGCGAATCATCGAGGCAATTGCAGAAGCGCGCGCCCACGGCGATCTCTCTGAAAATGCCGAGTACCATGCCGCCAAGGAAGCTCAGAGCCATAATGAAGGCCGCATCACAGAGCTGGAAGATCTCACGGCGCGTGCCGAAGTCATCGATCTCACCAAGATGTCCGGCTCGAAGATCAAGTTCGGCGCCAAGGTCAAGCTCGTCGACGAAGACACCGAGGAAGAAAAGATCTACCAGATCGTCGGCGATCAGGAAGCCGATGTGAAGGCCGGCCGCATCTCCATCTCCTCCCCGATCGCCCGCGCCCTGATCGGCAAGGAAGTCGGCGATTCCATCGAGGTCAATGCACCCGGTGGCGCCAAGGCTTACGAAATCCTCTCCGTCTCCTGGGGCTGATCGCCCGTGCGCGATCGCGAGACAGCGCATGCGAGCGATCTCCGTGAGATCGAAATCATAGCAACGAATTTCAAACGCCGGCTTTCCGGCGTTACGTCTACGATCGTGCAGCTCATCCCCAAGCAGGTCGAGCTCGGCTATCATATCGCCACACTCGGCCCTGGCCTGCCGGAAAACCTGCCAAGGCTCGGTTGGCTCCGCCTGCCCGGTCTCTGGATGAAGCCGCGCCGCTATCGCCTCCGCGTTTGGCATGCCCGCCGCAACAACGAAATGCTTGTGGGTTTGCTGCTGCGCTCCGTTCTGCGCATGCGCCTGAAGCTTGTCTTCACCTCCGCAGCCCAGCGCCGCCACACTGGCTACACACGCTGGTTGATCCGCCGCATGGATGCCGTGATCGCCACCAGCACGCGCTCGGGCAGCTTTCTCGAAGTGCCGCACACCGTCATCCAGCACGGCGTCGACCTCAACAGCTTCCATCCGCCGGAAAAGCCTGACGACCGCATGGCCGCAACCGGCCTGCCCGGCACCTATCTGATCGGCTGCTTCGGCCGCGTCCGCCATCAGAAGGGCACGGATCTCTTCGTCAAGGCGATGATCGAGCTGTTGCCGCGCCATCCGGACTGGACCGCCGTCGTCTGCGGCCGCGTGACAGCTGAGCACCGCAGTTTTGGCGAGCAGCTGGAAAAGATGGTGGCCGATGCAGGTCTCACCGATCGTATCCGCTTCATGGGCGAAGTCGACGATATCAAACCCTGGTATCGCCGCGCCACCCTCTACGTCGCCCCTTCCCGCAACGAGGGTTTTGGCCTGACACCGTTGGAAGCCATGGCCTCCCGCACCGCTGTCGTCGCCTCTGATGCCGGCGCCTATGCCGAAATGATCGTACCGGGCGAAACAGGCGCCGTGGTGCCGGCGGGCGATGGCGAGGCCCTGACTAGAGCGATCGCCTTCTATCTTGCCAATCCAGAGGAAACCCTTCGCCAGGGCGAAAATGCCGTGCGCCATGTGCGCAGCGAGTTCGCTTTGGAAAAGGAAGCGACCGCTATCGGCGAGGTCTACAAGCGGCTGCTTGGCGCCAACAAGTGAACGGACCGATCAGCGGCTAAGATCAATATGGTTGCGCTCGATGAATTCGATCATCGAACGATCCTCCATCATGTCTTCCTCGATGCTTTTGACGATGGACAAGACCTTGTCCCGATATTTGGTCACACTGCTGTCATAGGTCCAACCCCGCGCCAGCTTCTCCATCAGCTCCTGCCGGGATTTTGTATAGTAGTGGTTCAGCTGCAGAAATCGGTTTGAATAGAACTCAGGGGACTTGCGTGCACGCCGAGTAAACCGCTTGCCGGCGTCATTGGCTGTCAGATCGCCATAGGCACGCGTCTGGAACTGGTGCACACTGACTTCGGTGACTTCGCATGGATCAACGATGCATTTGAAATTGCTGACATTTTCCTTTGCTGTCATCGGATCGGCGCCGCGCATCGTATAATTCAACGTCAAAGGTCCGTCCGGCGGTGTCTCATGGCCGCTGGTCGCAAACATATGCCAGGGCAGCGAGACATTCGGGAAATCGCCGACGACCTCCAGCGCCTGCTCGACCGTCGCGGCGTCCTTCGGCAGCAGGAATTCGTCGACATCGATGAACGCCATCCAACGATAATCGCCGCCAAAATTCAGGATCGCATGGGCGAAGGTGATGACCTGGCCATTCAGTACCGCTGATGTCGCCGCATCGCGCATGCGCCCAGCCCAGGGAATAATCGTCAAAGCATCTTCAGAGAGCAGGCTTCGAAGAAGCAAGCAGGTCTCGTCCGTCGAGTCATTATCATAGATATAGAAGTGGCGAATGCCGACTGCCTGATGGAAGCGCACCCATTCTTCGATATAACGGGCCTCGTTCTTCACGCAGGCGGCAATGGCAATGCCATGGCGCCCTGCCCTTGGCTCCGGCGGATCGATGGACAGCTTCTTGGCGTCGGACGCCTTGGGTTTCAGCCAGCGCATAAGCTTCATTCCATCGACCCTAATTTCACAGCAGCCTCGCCGACTCCATCGAAGATCACGCCCGCGGCTTCAATGCAAACCTGTCGTCGTAACCAAAATCATATTTGAGCAATGCCGAAATGCGGGAGTAGTTGACGAAAGAGACGCCGCGCTCGGCTGCGATCTGCCGCGCAAGCACCAGATGCTCGATGATACGACTCTCTGCCCGCGCAATGCCGGAGAACGCCATGTCGCTAGGCGTCTCATAAAAGCGCGGCTCGCCGGCATTGGATATATCGATCCCCAGGAAGCCGACCTGCTGCTTTGCGCAATAAAGGGCAAATTGCAGGGCCGAGACGGCGACGGACCCACCCAAAAACACTCCTCGGTCCGGCGAAAGCGAAAAACCCGCCGACCCCTCGGTATTCAATCGTACATATTGCAGTTTCTTGAGGTCGTCGACCGAACGGCGGCGAGCACCATAGGGCTTGCGGATATCGTCGATCAGGATGATGGTCTTGTCCGCCAGCCAGCTTTTGTCGATCTCGCAAAGCGCACGCAGCACCGCCACGGAAAACAGGCAAAGAGAACCAGGAGCCACCTTCTCGCGCAGCATGTCGAGATGTCGCCAGACGAAACGCTCATCCTCGACGGCAATTGCTAAAGGCTCGCCGATCCGGTCGCCAGACAAGCCGATGGCACCGTTCAAAAGAATGGCACTGCGGAATTCCAGACCACTCAGATCGCAATCGCGAATTGATGGACCCGAGCCGACGATGTAGATCGCATCGCCGCAGCGTTCGCGCAGACGGTCCATGCCGGCAAGGCTCGCAACCTTGGCGCCCCGGTAAAGCACCTCGCTAACATTCTGGCTGCGGACGATGCTGAGCCCCGGGAACCAGTCCTGCACATGAGCCCGCGAGCCGCCTAGAAAGAGGCGCACACCGGATTTGATCAGCGACCGATGCCAGGGGCGATCCGCCATTCGCCTAGAGCTCCACCAGGCCGAGCTTTTTGACTTGCCGAATGGTCAGCATGGTGCGCACGGTGTCGACATGTTCATTCGCCGTCAGAACTTCGATGACGAAATCCTGGAAACGAGTGAGATTTTCCGCAACGCAGTGCAGCAGGAAATCACTGTCGCCGGACACCATCCATGCCTGCCGAACCAGAGGCCATGCCGAAGTTGCGCTGGCAAAAGCCTTGAGGTTCGCTTCCGACTGATGCTTGAGGCCGACCATGCAGAAAGCCACGAGATCGAAGCCCAGTTTCGGGCTGTTCAGCATGGCGTGATAGCCTTCGATAACGCCAGCCTCTTCCAGCTTGCGCACGCGGCGCAGACATGGCGGCGCCGAAATGCCGACCCTGTCTGCGAGCTCGACGTTGGTCATGCGTCCGTCCCGCTGGAGTTCCCGCAGAATCTTGATATCGATGGCATCGAGCTCAGCGCGAAGCACTTTCTTGCCTTTCTTTAATTCCCCCTCGCCAGCTTCTATATAAGGCAGGAAAATACGCAAGAAAGTTTCTCTCGCGTAGTTGATTCTTACACAAAGCAGATTTGCTCTGTGTGTAATGCAAGGCTGCCCTTGAATAAATGCATAAGGCAATCATAAATGAAGCCGCGGATCGCGAAATCGCCTGCTTTGCGCGCTTGAAGCCGCGGTTTCCCAATCGCCGAAATTGAAAGGACTGACTATGCCTGCCCGCCACACAAAGGTGCTCATCATCGGTTCCGGCCCAGCCGGTTACACCGCGGCGGTTTACGCCGCGCGCGCGATGCTGCAGCCGGTTCTGATCGCTGGTCTCGAACAGGGCGGCCAGCTGATGATCACGACCGATGTCGAGAACTATCCGGGCTTTGCCGATCCTATCCAGGGACCATGGCTGATGGAGCAGATGCTTCAGCAGGCACAGCATGTCGGCGCCGAAATCGTCAACGACCTCGTGACCGAAGTCGATACCAGCAAGCGTCCTTTCGTTGCCCATACAGATAGCGGCCAAGTCTGGACCGCCGACACGCTCATCATTGCCACCGGCGCCAAGGCGAAATGGCTGGGTATCGAGAGCGAACAGCATTTCCAGGGCTTCGGCGTCTCCGCCTGCGCCACCTGCGATGGCTTCTTCTACCGCAACAAGGACGTGATCGTGGTCGGCGGCGGTAACAGCGCCGTTGAAGAGGCGCTCTATCTCTCCAACATCGCCAAATCGGTGACCGTGGTGCATCGCCGCGATACTTTCCGTTCGGAAAAGATCCTGCAGGAGCGCCTGTTCGCCAAGGCAAACGTCAAGATCCTCTGGAATACTGAGGTTGCCGAAATCACCGGCACGCCCGCCAAGCCGCCGATGCCGCCATCGGTCACGGGCGCACGCCTGCGCGATGCGCGTACCGGCGCCATCACGGAAATGCCGATCGACGGTGTCTTCGTTGCCATCGGCCATGCGCCGGCGACCGAGCTCTTCAAGGGCAAATTGAAACTCAAGGACAATGGCTATCTCTGGACCGCTCCCGATTCGACCGCGACCAGCGTCGAAGGCATCTATGCCGCGGGTGATGTGACCGACGATACATTCCGCCAGGCGATCACGGCAGCCGGGATGGGCTGCATGGCCGCGCTTGAGGCGGAACGCTATTTGACCGGGCACATGCCCGTCGCCGTGGCTGCGGAGTGATGCAGCCGATGAGGGGAAACGGCATGCCATTGGATTGGGATAAGCTGCGTATCTTTCACGCGGCTGCCGAAGCGGGTTCATTCACGCATGCGGCCGACAAGTTGCACTTGTCTCAATCCGCCATTAGCCGGCAGGTCAGCGCTCTCGAGCAAGACGTTGGCATCAAGCTTTTCCACCGCCATGCGCGCGGCCTCATCCTGACCGAACAGGGTGAGCTGCTCTATCGCACGGCCCATGACGTTTTGCTGAAGCTCGAAACGGTCAAGATGCAATTGACCGAAACGACCGACAAGCCGAGCGGCAAGCTGCGCGTGACGACCACCGTCGGTCTCGGCCAGGGCTGGCTCACCGACAAGATCCAGGAATTCCTGCAGCTCTATCCGGACATGCAGATCCAGCTGATCCTCGACAACGAGGAGCTGGATGTGAACATGCGCCACGCGGACTGCGCCATCCGTCTGCGCCAGCCGCAGCAATCGGATCTCATCCAGCGCAAGCTCTTCACCGTGCACATGCACGTCTATGCGGCCCCCTCCTATATCAACCGCTACGGCGAGCCGCAGTCGGTGGAGGATCTGGACGAACATCGCATCATCAGCTTCGGCGAGCCGGCACCAAACTACCTGCTCGACGTCAACTGGCTGGAGATCGCCGGCCGGTCTTCGGACAACAAGCGCGTGCCGCACCTGCAGATCAACAGCCAGACGTCGATCAAGCGCGCCTGCCTGCTTGGTATCGGCATCGCGGTATTGCCTGACTATATCGTCGGCCGCGACCCCGGCCTCATTCAGCTTGCCATCAATGCCGACGTGCCGTCCTTCGACACCTATTTCTGCTATCCCGACGAGATGAAGAACGCGGCCAAGCTCAAGGTTTTTCGTGATTTTATTGTCGCGAAGGCTCGTAACTGGAACTTCTGACGAAAGTAAGTCACTGATAACGAACTCTTTTTACGGCTAGTATATCAGCCACGCATATGATGCATAGCTGATATGCACAAATGAGAGTTGAAGCCTGCCCATTTAACTACCATATCGGACATAGCTGATGCACACGGTGGCTTTTCCTCCCAGTTCCACCGCATTGGCTGTTCCCCTCTGGAGGTTTTTGACCTTCATACCTATAGGGCCCTGGTTCACTCCGGAGGCCCTTTTTTTTGCCCTTTTGTCGCCGACGTAGCAAACGCATAACTGCCATGCACAAAAAAGCATTGCGCACTGCACAAATTAGCATCATAACGCACTCAGCTGATGCACACGGTGGCTTTTCCTCCCAGTTCCACCGCATTGGCTGTTCCCCTCTGGAGGTTTTGACCTTCACACCTATAAGGGCCCTGGTTCATTCCGGTGGCCCTCTTTTTTTGCCTAATTTCTAAGCACGCACGTCGACGGCCTTGCCGAAAATAATCTTCAGCGTCGCCCTTGATATATCGAAAATCGTCGATACATAAATCGCAATTATTCGATATTCATATGGTGAACGCCATGGACAAGAACGAGATATTGAAGGCTCTGGCCCACCCGGCCCGGCTCGAAATCCTCAATCACCTCAAAGATCCGCACACCCATTTCCCGACCCAGGAGCACCCGTTGGAGCTCGGCGTCTGCGCTAGCCAGTTCGAGCGCTGTGGCCTGTCGCAATCGACCGTCTCAGCGCATCTCGGCACGCTGCATCGCGCCGGCCTGGTGACGACGCGGCGCCTTGGCCAGTGGATTTTCTACAAGCGGAACGAGGAAACGATCGCCGAATTCCTCGCGGCCATGCAGAAGGAACTCTGAAAATGTCTGCTGCGCTCCCTGTATTTGCGCCCATGTCCCCCATCACCGACGCAATCTTCCCCAAGAAGCTGCTGCCTTAACCACCGTAGTTCTTCGGACCTGGCGATCGCCTCGTCCTGATTTCCCTGCCCCCAATAGAAAGGACGATCCATGACCAAATTATTCGAACCGACGAAGCTGGGTGATATTTCCATCGCCAATCGCATCGTCATGGCACCTCTGACGCGCAATCGCTCGCCGAATGCAGTGCCGAATGAACTGAACGTCAAATACTACGCCCAGCGCGCCACTGCCGGCCTGATCATCACCGAAGCAACGGCGATTACCCATCAGGGTCAGGGCTACGCCAACGTTCCCGGCCTCTACAGCAAGGAAGCGCTCGATGGCTGGAAGAAGGTGACCGACGCCGTGCATGCCAACGGCGGCAAGATCGTCGTGCAGATGTGGCATGTCGGTCGTATCTCCCATACAACCCTGCAGCCGAATGGTGGCAAGCCGGTCTCGTCGACCTCCAAGCGCGCTGAGAATTCGAAGACCTATCTGGTCAACAGTGACGGCACCGGCGGCTTTGCCGATGTTTCCGAACCGCGCGCGCTAGAAACCTCGGAAATCCCGGGCATCATCGAGGATTACCGCAAGGCGGCCCGCGCCGCGATCGATGCCGGCTTTGACGGTGTCGAGATTCATGGCGCCAACGGCTACCTGATCGACCAGTTCCTGCGCGGCAATGTCAACGACCGCACCGACCAGTATGGCGGCGCAATCGAGAACCGCGCGCGTTTCCTGTTCGAAGTGGTCGATGCCGTCACCAAGGAAGTCGGTGCCGGCCGCACGGCGATCCGCATCTCGCCTGTCACGTCATCCGGCGACGCCAGCGATCCGGCCCCGCAGCAGCTCTTCACCTATGTCGTCGAAGGCCTGGCAAGGTACGGCCTCGCCTATATCCATGTCATCGAGGGCCAGACCGGCGGCAAGCGTGACTCCCTGCCTTTCGATTACGATGCCCTGCATGCAGCCTATAAGGCCGCAGGCGGCAAGGCCGGCTGGATGGTCAACAATGCCTATACCCGCGAGATGGCGATCGAAGCCGTCGACAGCGGCAAGGCCGATGTCGTTGCCTTCGGCAAGCCGTTCATCTCCAATCCGGATCTCGTCCGCCGCCTGAAGGAAAACGCACCGCTCGCTCAATGGGACCAGGCAACGCTCTATGGCGGCGGCGCCAAGGGTTACGCCGACTATCCGACGCTCGACGAAGCGGCTTAATTAGCGATCCATCTCGCAGGCAGCGCCTTCGCGCGTGGCCAGGCCCGAAAAACCATATTCAACGCCTGCAAAGTGCCCTCGCGACGAACCGTTGCGAGGGCTTTTCTATACCAGCGCTTGAAAACAGAGGCGACACAACCGAGATAATTAGGCGTACCAATCGCGAAATCATGATACCAACACATAGCAAAACCGACATATGTTTGATCTCTATATAGACCGTTGGTCGCTGACGCCGGACGGCGATCCCATCATCACCCATTCGAGCCATCTTCTTCCGGTCATCTGGCGGGATAAGCCCGCCATGATCAAGGTTGCGCAAAATATCGACGAGAAATTCGGCAATCGCGTGCTGCGCTGGTGGGATGGCGAAGGCGCCGCCTTCGTCTACGAACATGATGACGATGCAGCCCTTATGGAGCGGGCAACCGGGGCAGGCTCCCTGCTCACCATGGCGATGCAGGGAGAAGACGACGAGGCAAGCCGGATCATGTGTCGTACGGCTGCGAAGCTGCATGCACGGAAGGCCAAGCCGCTACCGTCGGATCTCGTCCCGCTGGATCGCTGGTTTCGGGAGCTTGAACCGGCGGCGCGCATCCATGGCGGCATGCTCGCTGCCTGTGCCGAGGTGGCCGCGCGGCTTCTGGCGGATCAACGCGACCAGACGATTTTGCACGGGGACATCCATCACGAGAACATTCTCGACTTCGATCCTCGCGGCTGGCTCGCAATCGATCCCAAGCGGGTCTACGGCGAACGCGGGTTCGATTTCGCTAATATCTTCTGCAATCCCGAGCTGCCCACCGTCACGAAGCCAGGCCGCCTGCAACGGCAATTGCCGATCGTCTGTTCCGAAGCGGGTCTCGAACCAAAACGCCTGCTGCAATGGATCATTGCCTATGCGGGGCTTTCAGCAACGTGGTTCTTGAGCGATGGCGACACCAAGAATGCGGATTCGGATTTCACCGTCGCCGGTATCGCCTTCGCCGAACTCAATGCCTGACATTAGGCTGATGCCGCCGGCAGGCAACCGATCGACGCTAGGCTGCTGCGAATGGCTTCATCGATCGGCGTATGCGGCTCTTCGCCGAGCGCAGCCACCAGCCTGTCGTTCCGCATCTGCAGCGGCACATCCCAGAGATAGCTCATCTCGCGCAGTTCCCGCATGAATGTCACGAACGGAGAGGCTAGCGGTACTATCCACCAGGGAAACGATTTCACCTTCACCTTGTGTCCAACGACGCGCTGCACGGCTTCAATCATCTGTCTGCCGTCGCCATCCCAATGACCGCGCATATGATAGACGGCGAAAGCCGGCAGCTCGTCGCCCTTCTCGATCAGCCGCATCATGGTCTCGGCAACATCGGGCAGATAGGCCCATTGATGGCCGACACCGCGCTTGCCTGGATAGGTCATTGAAGTAATCGCCTTACCCGGCGTCACCATGGCCTGCGAAAACCAGCTATTGGCCCGAGAGCCGCCGAAGAAATCGCCGGCGCGAACGATGATAACAGGCGTACCGCCCTGCTCCGCCGCCGCCCGCAGGCGCCGTTCCATCTGCACGCGGATAGCGCCTTTGCGGGTCTTCGGCCGTTGCGCGCTATCTTCCGTGACATTCGGGAAAACATCGGGACCGAAATTGTAAACCGTACCGGGCAGCACGATCCGCGCACCGACCGCCTTAGCGGCGGCAATGGTGTTATCGAGCATCGGCAGGACGACCTTGCCCCAATTGCGATAGCCGGGCGGGTTGACCGCATGCACGATGACATCCGCACCTTGCGCCGCCTTCAGAACATCATCCGCCTGCATGGCATCGCCCTGGAACCAGTCGAACTTCGGCTGGCGGCGAGCCGCCTCGGCCGCATTGCGGTTCAGCGCCCGGATGCGCCAGCCGCGAAGGGCAAGCCCTTGCGCGACAGCACCGCCAATGCCGCCGGTCGCGCCGAGTATCAGGGCCGTCTTCGTGCTTTCCTTATTGTTGCTCATCGTCATCTCCATCGGTTTCGATGGGCTGACTATGCTTGGTATCGGCGATAAACGAAATTGCTGAAAAATCTGCAGATGATATACATAAATATATGACGTCGCTATCTGAACCAAGCTGGGATTTCTATCGCACCTTTCTTGCCGTGCTGGAGCACGGCTCGCTGTCGGCCGCTGCCCGCGAACTCGGCCTGACACAGCCGACGGTCGGCCGTCATATCGACGCCTTGGAACAATCGGTGGGTGCGGAGCTGTTCACTCGTTCGCAACAGGGGCTGTTGCCGACCGACACCGCCCTCGTTCTGAAACCTTATGCCGAGACTTTGGCGAGCACGACCGCCGCACTGTTGCGCGCGGCCTCCGGCTCGAAGGACAAGGTCAGCGGAACAGTGCGCGTCAGCGCGAGCGAAGTCATCGGCACGGAAGTGCTGCCGCCGATCCTTGCCAAGTTGCAGGCAATCTATCCCGACCTGATCGTCGAGCTTTCAGCCTCCGATACGGTGGAAGATCTGCTGCAGCGTGAGGCCGATATCGCCGTGCGCATGGTCGCACCGGCGCAAGAAGCACTACTCGCTCGGCGTATCGGCATCATCTCTCTCGGCCTCTTCGCCCATCGCGACTATATCGAGCGGTACGGCAAGCCCGAAACCCTCGAGGAACTGCATCGGCACAAGCTCATCGGCTTCGATCGCCAGACTGCCTATATACGCATGATGCTGAAGCGTTATCCGATGCTCGACGGCGCTTCCTTCAGCTTTCGTTCGGATCACAGCATCGCGCTCCACAATGCGCTGCGCGCCGGCATCGGCATCGGTTTCTATCAGATCCCCTTGGCAAGCCGCGATCCAAACCTCGTGCAGATATTGCCAGAGATAAAGGTGGAGATCGACACCTGGATCGTCATGCATGAAAATCTGAAGACATCGCCACGCTGCCGCGTGACATTCGATGCCCTGGTGACGGGTTTGCTTGATTACATCAAGGAAAACAACGTGGAGAATGGATTTTGACCATGGGAACAGCGGTGGAACTTGTGCCGTACGACCCATGCTGGCCAGGGGATTTCGAACGCATCCGCGAAAAGCTCGAACGATTGCTGGCGCCCTATGTCGTGACGATCGAACATATCGGCAGCACATCCATTCCCGGGATCGCCGCAAAACCGCTCATCGACATCGATATCATCTTGCACAGCTCAGCCGATGTGCCTGCGGCGACCCAGATTCTTCTGCGGGAGAATTACGAACCGCGTGGCAATCGCTATGACGACGATGTCTGGGCCTTCATGCGGCGCGACGGCAGGCCGCCGGAGCGCGTCTATCTCTGCCCGCCGAACAACCGGACCCATGAGCGCAGGGTGATCTTTCGCGATTATCTTCGAGCACATCCCGCAGAAGCGACAGCCTACGCCGCGCTGAAATTGGAACTCGCCGAAATGCATCGACATGATAGCGATCGCTACACTGCCGAGAAACGTCGCTTCGTCGACGCGATTGTCGAAAAGGCAACCGGCCAGCGGCAGAGCTAGGCGCCTGGAGCTGTATCGACCGGCGGAAAATGCATCTGGCCGTCGATGACTTCCGTTTCCGGTCGGTCACCGCCGTCGGCATATTCCTCATGCCATTTGCCGCTCTCGTCCTGCCAGCTGATTTCGGCTGAATCTCCCCCGATTTGCTGTTCCGCCGCCACGATCCTCGCGGCCTCCACCGCCTCGGAATGTGTTGGAAACGCTTCCGAATAAACGTCACGGAAGCGATAAGCCCACCCACCGTCATGCGGCACGATTTCGTAAACGACCTTGACCATTCAGACCCTCCTTCTCATCTGCCAAGACCTTCGAACCGGACGTTGCCGGCAGAATCGCGTGCATCTGAGACGGGTTCGAGGATGCCGCGACATTGTGATTGGGCAGACCTGTCCGCATAGTATTCCATTAAACCGCGTTAACTGCAAATTTCGCCCTCCTCCCCGCAAGCTTGATGTGCGAAATCCTTGCTCTAGAGTGCAACCGTGAATCGGCGCAAAGGTGGGGAAAGTGATCATAACGAAATGGTTTAAGCAGGAGAAAAACCTGCTAGTGGCACTGGCGATTGCTGTCGTCGCCTATGTCGGCGAGCATTCCATACTGGAAATGGGCCAAGGCACTGCGATGGTCGCCGCCGTGGCATTGATCGCGACGATTGTATTAGCATCCATGCGCGTCGCCCACCACGCAGAGACCCTCGCCGTCAAGGTCGGCGATCCCTACGGCACGATGATCCTCACTCTTTCGGCCGTTGCGGTCGAAGTCATCATCCTCGCCATCATGATGAGCGGCGAGAGTTCGCCGACACTGGTGCGCGATACCATCTATGCCGCCGTCATGCTCGATATCAACGGCATCCTCGGTCTTGCTGCTCTTCTCGGCGGTCTGAAACATGGCGAACAGCCCTATAATGACGATTCCAGCCGGACCTATGGCGTTATGATCTTGACCGCTATGGGCATTTCGATGATCGTGCCCGAGTTCATCCCGGATGCGAAATGGCACTACTATTCGGCCTTCACCATCGTCGCGATGATCGCGCTCTATGCGCTGTTCCTACGCATGCAGGTCGGCCGCCACAGCTATTTCTTCAGCTACAGCTATCCGCGCACGGAGAAGAAGCTCGCTGCCGGAGAGGCTGAAGAGCATCATGAAGAAGAATCCACGACAACTTCGATCGTCACGATCTTGATCGGCGTCGTGCTGATCGGCGTGCTGGCGGAATTCATGTCGGCCTTCATGGATACCGGCCTCAAGGGCACGGGCGCTCCGCCCGCCATCGCCGCGATCGTCGTTGCCGCCATCTCCGCCGCACCGGAAATTCTGACTGCTCTGCGGGCGGCGCTCAGAAATCGCATGCAGGCGACAGTCAATATCGCTTTAGGCGCCTCTCTTTCGACCGTCATCCTGACGGTGCCGGTCATGGAGGCGATTGCGCTCTATACCGGCCAGCCCTTCATGATGGCCATGTCGCCAGTGCAGACGGTCATGGTAATGATCACCCTGATCGTCGCCGCCATCAACCTCAACGACGGCGAAACCAACGCCATTGAGGGCATGACCCATTTCATTCTCTTCGCCACTTTCATCATGCTGACAGCGCTCGGTCTTTGATTCCGATTTCAAAGACTTGCGCCGACTGGCGGATTCAAATTGCGAAACGCTTGAATCAGTTGATGAAGATGAAACCGGCAAGCTGAATGCAAAAAACCCGCCATCTCTGGCGGGCTTTTCAATTGAACGATTATGGCCGCTTACTTGCAGGCGCCGCAGAAGCGCTGGATGCGGCGGCAAGCTTCCTCGAGCAGCTCCTCCGAAGTCGCGTAGGAGATGCGGAAGTTCGGGCCGAGGCCGAAAGCGGAACCGTGGACGACGGCCACACCTTCCGATTCCAGCAGTTCGGAGACGAAATCCTCGTCCGTCTCAATGACCTTGCCGGTCGGAGCCGTCTTGCCGATCAGGCCGGCGCAGGACGGATAGACGTAGAAGGCACCTTCCGGAACCGGGCAGGAAATGCCCTTCGCCTGGTTCAGCATCGAGACTACGAGATCGCGGCGACCTTCGAAGATCTTCTTGTTGCGCGGAATGAAGTCCTGCGGACCGTTCAGCGCTTCGACGGCAGCCCACTGGGCGATCGAGGTCGCACCCGAGGTCTGCTGACCCTGGATCATGTCCATCGCCTTGATGAGCTGCAGCGGGCCGGCAGCATAGCCGATACGCCAGCCGGTCATCGCATAGGCCTTCGACACGCCGTTCATCGTCAGCGTGCGGTCGTAGAGGCTCGGCTCGACCTCGACCGGAGTGGCAAACTTGAACTCGCCATAGGTCAGGTGCTCGTACATGTCGTCGGTCAGGATCCAGACATGCGGATGCTTGACCAGCACGTCCGTCAACGCCTTCAGCTCGGCATGCGAATAGGCCGCGCCCGACGGGTTGGACGGCGAGTTGAACATGAACCACTTGGTCTTCGGCGTGATCGCCTTCTCAAGATCGGCCGGCTGAAGCTTGAAGTTGTTGGCCTGTGTCGTGGCGACGAAAACCGGCGTGCCACCGCACAGCGACACCATTTCCGGGTAGGAAACCCAGTAAGGCGTCGGGATGATGACTTCGTCGCCGGGGTTCAGCGTCGCCATAAAGGCGTTGAACAGGATCTGCTTGCCGCCCGTGCCGACGATGGTCTGCTCGGGAGCGTATTCCAGATTGTTCTCGCGCTTGAACTTGGCCGCGATCGCCTTGCGCAGTTCCGGAATGCCGGCAACCGGCGTGTACTTCGTCTCGCCGCGATTGATCGCGTCGATGGCCGCCGTCTTGATATTATCGGGCGTATCGAAATCCGGCTCACCGGCGCCGAGGCCGATCACGTCGCGTCCTTTTGCTTTCAGCTCGCGCGCTTTCTGGGAAACGGCGATGGTGGCAGAAGGCTTTACACGGGAAAGAGCGTCGGCAAGAAAGGCCATGGTGATCGGTCCTATTCGGTTGAAAATGGCAGAAAGCCTGTGGACCAGATTTCTGCGCTAAGCTCTATGTCGAATATGGGCCGACGTTTCAAGCACAAAGGCGTCACAGTGGCTTTATTTCATGGGTTTCCGGGCCATGTGCATAAGCTTTCCTTATCCGGCTAGAAGCCCGGCCGCGAGCGCGCTTGCCGGTTTTGCCCGGACCGCATGGATCGTAGCCAGGCATCGCCGATCGATCCAAACTTGAATCATTACGCGAAGCGCCTGAATCGGATTCTGAGGATGCTGGGAATTTCTAATAGAGATCAAATACTTCCCTCGGTATCATCTTCCCACGGGGCCGGCCGGATGCCTCTTGCGTGCAAAACGCCTCCCTCGCAAGCAGGCTTGAATGAGCCGAAAAGCATCCATCAGTCAAAAGCGAGAACACAAAGGCGTTATCGGCTCCGCAACCAGCCTTGAATGGCAACTTAACGGCCCCACCTTGCAAAAGCGAGGCTATTGGGAGGTCAGACAGATGCGTGAGGCAAAAGCGGATTCAGGCGGAAACCGATTTGCGATCGCCTTGATGGTCTGTGCCCTGCTGACGGCAACATCGGTGTTTGCCGAACCTATACAGACCATCCAGACGCAAAAGGTCGACGTCAAGGTCGAGACGATCGCGGCCGGGCTGGAACATCCCTGGGCGGTTGCCGTACTGCCCGATGGTGCCTATCTCGTGACCGAACGGCCAGGCCGCATGCGGCTCATCCGTGATGGCAAGATTTCCGCTCCAATCTCAGGCGTCCCCAAGGTTTATGCGCATGGTCAGGGGGGCTTGCTGGATGTGGAACTCGATCCGAAATTCTCCAGCAACCGCACCCTTTATTTCACCGCCTCGGTGGCAGGCGACGGCGGAAGCGGTACGGCCGTATTCCGCGCCACACTATCTCCTGACGAAAAGCAGCTGACCGATGCGAAGCGCATTTTCGTGATGAACAAGCTGTCGCGCGGAAATCTCCAATACGGCTCGCGCATCGCGATCGCCCGCGATGGTAGCCTTTTCGTCAGCCTTGGCGATCGCTTCCAACAGGATCGCGCCCAGGATTTTCAAGACGATGCCGGCTCCATCATCCATATCGGCGCCGATGGCAGCATTCCTGCCTATAATCCGTTCAGAGACGGAAAGCGTGCCCTTCCCGAAATCTGGACGAAGGGCCATCGCAATCCTCAGGGCATCACCTTCGACAGCCAGACGAACAAACTCTATACGGCAGAGCACGGCGCTCGGGGCGGCGATGAGATCAACACGCCCGAAGCCGGCAAGAACTATGGCTGGCCGGTCATTTCCTATGGCGTCAATTACAATGGTACCAAGATCGGTATCGGCACGGCAAAGGCCGGCATGGAACAGCCCCGCTTCTATTGGGACCCTTCGATTGCGCCCGGCGCTATTGCCGTCTATCGCGGCAAGATGTTTCCCGAATGGAACGGCGATTTCCTCGTCACGGCGCTGAAGTTCGAGCTGCTCTCACGGCTAAGCCAGAACGGCAAAGGCAAAATCACCGAGCGGGAACGCATGTTTGAGGGAAAATTCGGCCGCTTGCGCGACATAACGGTCGCGCCCGACGGTGCGTTGCTGATCACGACGGATGAAAGCGACGGTGCGCTTCTGAGGATTTCGAGAGCAGCAAGCTAGGCTCAACGCGCCGCTTGGGGCATCTTTCGGCCTTGCCGCAAGCAAAAGCAGCTGCTAACGGTCGGCCTCATTCTTTCCTCCCCTTCCCGCAGGATGCAGATGTCTCGCATACAGGCGAATTTGTTGTTGTTGCTTGCCGCCGCGATCTGGGGCGGCGGTTTCGTTGCGCAATCGACAGCGATGAAGGCGATCGGACCCTTCTGGTTCATCGGCCTCAGATTCGCCGTGGCCACCATGGTCGTCCTGCCTTTCGTGTGGATGGAAAACAGGAAGGCCGCCAAGCCGCTGACGCCTCGCAACTGGCTCTTCTTTCTGCTGATTGGCCTCGCTCTCTTCGGCGGAGCGGCAACGCAGCAGCTCGGCCTACTGACAACGACGGTCACGAATTCTAGCTTCATCACCGGTCTCTACGTGGTCTTCGTGCCGCTGATCGCCGTTATCTTTCTGCGCCGCTCGCCGCATTGGGTCATCTGGCCCGCGGCATTGATGGCGCTTTGCGGCATCTACCTGCTGTCGGGTGGCTCCTTCTCGCGCCTCACCGTCGGCGATTTCCTGACCGTGATCTGCGCACTCTTCTGGGCAGCGCAAATCACGCTCGCCGGCTCCGCCGTTAACGACACCGGCCGGCCGCTTGGCATCTCCGCCACGCAATTTGCCGTCACCGCCGTTCTCGCTCTCGCGGTTGCCGTCGCCATCGAACCGATCACCATCGCCGATATTAGCGCCGCACTCGGCGAGATCCTCTATGTCGGCATATTTTCCTCAGGCCTGGCTTTCGCGTTGCAGATCATCGGCCAGCGTTATACGACCGCGTCGCAGGCGGCGATCTTCCTGTCTTCGGAAGCACTGTTCGGGGCTTCACTCGGCGCCTTGCTGCTCGGCGAAACCATCGGCCCTCTCGGCTATGCCGGCTGCGCCTTGATGTTTACGGCGATGCTGGCCGTGGAATTGGTGCCGGAATTGACTCGGCGGCGCGACGCCACAGCATAAAAAACGCCGGAAATGCGCGCTTTTAGGCGCTTGACGGCATGGCACGCCAAAATTTTTCGAACAATCGAAAACGGCTGTTCACACCAGCGGATTTGGGGAAATTTCGCCAAAACTATATCGCGAGCGATGCAAAACCCTTAGAAACTTGTTTCAAAGTGGGAAAATTTGCGAATCGCCTTAACATATTCGCGTTACGGTATTGTGCCTGTTGTGCCACGTTAAAAAACTTTTGCTTGCCAATTTCCCATAAACACAGCACTCTCAACAGTGTTCGGGCATTTTTAGAGCATGGGAAGTCCTAATAGAATTGCGAGCCGGAAACGCTAATATTCCGGTCAGCTTGGTCGAGAAGCGGGGTGGCAAACATCGCATCGAGACCATGCCGAGTTACGGGGACCTTTTCCTTCAAATTTCGAGAACTGCCTGCAAGCGCCCGCAAGGGCAACTGAAGTAATGCTGCCCGTGTGGATGGTGGGCAGAGAGAAAAGGACCTGAGGCATGGCCGAGACTGGCACTGTAAAATTTTTCAATACCGATAAGGGCTTCGGTTTCATCAAACCGGACAAGGGTGGCGCGGACATCTTTGTACACATTTCTGCAGTTCAGGCTTCTGGTCTGGCAGGATTGTCGGAAAACCAGAAGGTAAGCTTCGACACGGAACCGGATCGCCGCGGCAAGGGGCCGAAGGCCGTCAATCTGCAGATTGCTGGCTAAGACACCTTACGGCTTTCAAATTCGAGTTGAGGCCCGGCAGCAATGCCGGGTTTTGTCATTCAGTCTGCATTCAGTTTGCCACGTATAATTTGCCTCCCATGAAAGGGCGGGAATGACTTTTGTCCCGCTTCCGTTAGAGGATAGGCCAATGACCATACTCGGCAAAACGCTTGTCATGTCCGCCGTCGCGGCGGCATTGACGATCACTTCCATGAGCGCCGCTTCCGCCGACGAATACTGGCGCCATCACAACCGAGACGGCTGGGCATTCGGCGCCGCCGGGCTCGCAACCGGCCTGATCGTCGGCTCCGCCATTGCCAGCCAGCCGCGCTACGTCGAACCGGCCCCGGCCTATGTCGACCCAGGCTACGACGCTCCTCCCCCTGGCTACTACTATCGCCCAGCACCGCGCCGCGTCTATGTCGAACGCGACGTCAGCTATTATGCGCCAGCGCCGGCATACGGTCTGCGTCCTTGGTCGTCCGCATGGATGCGCTATTGCTACGACCGCTACAGAAGCTTCGATGGCCGCACCGGTACCTATGTCGGCTTTGACGGCATGCGCCATTTCTGCACGGCCGATTGATTTCAGACGTGCCCCGAATGACAATGCGAGGAACCAGGGCGCCGCTTTCGAGCGGCGCCCGATTGATGCGGAATAGCTCCTATCGGGAAGCGTTTGTCTTTCCGCCTGGATTTGCGGCAGCGTCCCCGCATTGCCGTCTCTCGCACACTGAACGCTCCACGCTTTCTCTGAAACAACGTCTCTGATAAGAACGCCGGCCCCATTGCGCCCAAAACTCTCATCCAAACACTCTGTGATAATGTCCTGCCATGGTCACACTGGCATTTTATGCGTGTTGCCATCATTTCTGGCTGTGCGAAGAAGCTTTTCAGAGGTTGGAGAATGGGCGTCAGGAATTACTTGATCGACGGCGTTTCTGGAGCTGGCAAGACCGCAGTCGCCATAGAGCTGCAGCGGCGCGGTTATCATGTCATCCATGGCGATCGTGAGTTGGCCTATAAGGGCGATCCGGAAACGGGCGAACCGCTGGATGCCTCTGCCCTTCAGGAGCACATTGGGGATGTGGCTTTCAGGCACAGACATCACCTTTGGGATGTCGGCAAGGTCAAATCCCTCGTCGCCGATCGAAGCCATCCGACCACCTTCTTCTGCGGCGGCTCAAGGAATTTTCATCGCTTTATCGATCTGTTCGATGAGGTCTTCGTGCTCAACGTCGATCTGGACACGTTAAACCGCCGGCTTGCCGCCAGACCGGAAGATGAGTTTGGCGGCAAGCCCGCCGAGCGAGACATCATCGTGCGATTACACGCGACGCAGGAGGACATTCCGAAAAACGCGATAAGCATCGACGCGACAGCGCCGCTCGCCAGCGTTGTCGACGATATTCTTTCCAGATGCCGCGAAACTGCGGGGCAAAAGGCCCGCTAGCAACGTTTCGCCTATAACCCGCGCAGGAAGGGATTGGTGCGGCGCTCGTCGCCGATCCGGCTGCCTGGCCCATGGCCGCAGATGAAGCCGACTTCATCGCCAAGCGGGAAAACCTTGTCGCGGATCGATTCCAAAAGCTGCTGATGATTGCCGCCGGGCAGATCCGTTCTGCCGATCGAGCCGTTGAACAGCACGTCGCCGAGATGGGCAAAGCCCTGCTTCCTGTTGACATAGATGACATGGCCGGGCGCATGGCCCGGGCAATGGAAAACCTCGAATTCATGCTCGCCGAAGGAAACCTTGTCGCCCTCCTTCAGGAAGCGGTCCGGCGTAACGTTGCGCACGCCGCTGATGTTGAACATCTTGCCTTTGGCTTCGATATCCTCCAGCAGGAAGCGATCGTCCTCATGCGGGCCGATCACCTCGATGCCGAGTGCCTCACGCACCTCGTCGGCACCGCCGGCATGATCGATATGGCCGTGTGTCAGCCAGACGGCCTTGAGGGTAATGCCGTTCTCGCGCACCGTCTGCAGGATGATATCGACATCGCCGCCCGGGTCGACCACCACGCCTTCCTTGGTCTCCGGATCGAACAGGATGGTGCAGTTCTGTTCGAAAGGGGTCACCGGAATGATGCCGGCCTGGAGCATGCCCATGGAGCGCCTCGTCTGTTTGATCGTCGTACTGCCGGTATAACGGCAAACATCAGACAAAGCAGCCCCCGAAGCTTCAAAGTGGTCCAAACGCGGCAACCGAACCTCAAGATTCGATAATACCCATGTTTTCAAACGCTTATTTGATCCTCCCATCGAACGATGACCTATTGGTGTCCGGCAAACCGGAACACTCAGGCACTCAAAACGTTGAAGATAGGTCTTTCAAGACAGAAGGAGAAAACCAATGTCCTTGAAAAGAAATCTGTTGCTGACCGGCTTTGTCCTTCTCGGCAGTGCGGGTCTCGCCCAGGCCGAGATGGCCGCAACAACCGCCACCGATATCGAAGTTCGCTCCGGTCCAGGCGCGGAATTCCCGACCGTTGGTGTCGCCACTCGCGGGTCCGAAGCAACACTCGACGGCTGCGTCGAAGGTAGCCGCTGGTGCCGGGTCGACGTCAATGGCATGCGCGGCTGGGTCTATGCGCAATATCTGAGCGTCGAACAGAATGGCACCTCGGTCGTCGTTCAGGACCACCGGGATGACCTGGGCATTCCCACCATCACCTATGAACAGACCGATCCGATCCAGACCGGCAGCGTCCAGCGCGTTCAGCCCGATCCGAGCGACGAATTGCTGGGGCCCGTCGATCAGAGCGGTGGCGATGTAGTCGCAATCACCCCGCCTGAGGAAGTCCGCACCTATATCGACGACAATCCGGTCGATACCGTTCAGTTGCGTGGAGATCTGGTGGTTGGCGCCACCGTTCCGCAAAGCGTGGAAGTACACCGTATTCCAGACTACCAATACAGCTACGTCGAGGTAAACCACCAACCCGTATTGGTCGATCCGGGTACACGCCGCATCGTCTACGTCTACCGCTGATTCGCCTCGCAGGACCACATAAGATGGCGAAATTGACATGCGGTGGGTCGGCCGCATGTCCAAACCGAGGATTTCCCCTGAAATTATTAGGGAATTCTCCCGTTTGAGTTGTTCTTCTATTTCCAGCGATCCGTGCATGATGTAATCCTAATATCGATGAAGGATTATCGCCGCTCCCTGGCATCGATCCGGGACGCCGCGAGAGGGCATCCGGAAGCGTCTCCGGAACTATGGGAGAAGGGCAGTCATGGAAAGTCTAGGGCCTATCATTACGCAATTGATTGCCGGTGCGATCGGTGGCAACGCCGCGAGCGCCGTTTTGAAGCAGGATGGGATCAATCTCATTGCGAGAACGATTGCCGGAGCCGTGGGTGGCCTTGGCGGCGGCCTGATCCTGAACCTGATCGGCAGCGAAGCTCTCACCGGCCTCATCGCGCAAGGCATATCCTCGTTGGTCGCCGGCGGCGTGCTCTCCGCGATCGTCGGTGCCGTTCTCGGCCGTAAGTCGTAACTAGATCGGATCGCACAAGCCGGGCCGACAAACACCCGGCTTGTGCGGATCAACATCAATTCCGTTTGGCAACAGGCGCATCTCGCCCCTGCCTTGAAGCGGATGGCGCGGAAAAGATACCCGCTTTCACGATGGTTGCCGCTCGACGGCCGGGCATGCGCGACCTTCAGCAAGGGCGCCTGCCTCTCGCCCCATTGTTCTCTAACAATCTCGCCACCTCAAGGCATGATTGCTATCGGCCATATTCTGCCCCTGTGGCGACGGATTAATATACAGGATATGTTGGAGTTTTTGCGGGACCGCGCTTAATTTCCCGATAGGGCAGCCCGTTCGGGCCGCACGGCATTGTGCGAAAGCGGGCAACGACGTAGAAATGCGTCAATAGAGCTGACATATTTTTGCGGAAATTTCCCGGATGCTCCATAATAGGAAAGGAAATGTCACGGTGCCACGACAGATGAGCCAGAATGCGGCAAAAACGGAGCTGCTGGGCACACCGATGCAGAACGCGGGAAGCATCGATTTCGAGATTATCGAGCTGCTTTTCTTCGCCTACCGTGATTTTGTCTCCGATCCGGACCAGATCCTCGTCAAGAGCGGTTTCGGCCGGGCCCATCATCGTGTCGTCCATTTCGTTAACCGGGAACCCGGCATGACGGTTGCGGACCTTCTGGAAACATTGCAGATCACCAAACAGAGTTTGGCGCGGGTTCTCAAACAATTGATCGATTCGGGTTATATTCGCCAGGTCGCAGGTCCGGAGGACCGGCGGCAGCGCAAGCTGTATCCGACGCAAGCCGGCCGCGATCTGGCGCTGGCGCTGGCCGAGCCGCAATCGCGCCGCATTGAAAGGGCATTCGAAGGCGCGTCGGAAGCGACGCGCGAAAGCGTGAAGCGTTTCCTGAGGGGAATGCAGACGGGGAAATGACGGCGATTCAGCCCGCGGTGCCGGTGCGGAGTGCCTCAATGCAATCGATGGGTAGGACAGGATCGAGACGGACCGAATGACGACAAAAGCAGCAATCTCGGATGACGCAGCACATCTTTTGGTGGTGGACGACGACACACGTATCCGTGCCCTCCTCAATCGTTACCTCATGGAGAAAGGTTTTCGCGTCACGTCTGCTGCCGATGGCGCCGAAGCCCGCCGCAAGCTGGAAGGGCTCGACTTCGACCTCATCATCATGGATGTGATGATGCCCGGCGAATCCGGCATCGCGCTGACGTCGAGCCTGCGGGCGATCAAGAACATTCCGATCATCATGTTGACGGCACTGGCTGAAGCCGACTCCCGTATAGCGGGCCTTGAGGCCGGCGCGGACGACTATCTGCCAAAGCCCTTCGACCCGCGTGAGCTGGTATTGCGCGTCAACAATATCCTTCGCCGCAATGCGCCCGCCGATTCCCCGAAGATCGAGCTTGTGATGTTCGGACCTTACACGTTTTCGCTCACCCGCAAGGAGCTGAAGAAGGCGGCGGAACTCATCCGGCTTACCGACCGCGAGCAGGAAATCATGCTGTTGTTTGCCAAGCGCGCCGGCGAGACCATCCCGCGTCACGAGCTCATCGGCAATGACGCGGAGGTGGGCGAACGAACGATCGATGTGCAGATCAACCGGCTGCGCCGAAAGATTGAAGACGACCCGGCCAACCCTATCTGGCTGCAGACGGTGCGTGGCATCGGCTACCGCCTTAGCATAGACTGAGATCGGCTCCGCGGGACCAGGTGATGGTGACATTCGATTCGATCAGACGCGACCAGGATCACACGCCGTCCAACGGATTGCGGTGGCTTTCGCGCTGGATGCGTCGCTATATCCTGCCGACCGGCCTCTATGCCCGCTCATTGCTGATTTTCATTCTGCCGATGATCATCCTGCAGGCGGTGGTTACCGTCGTCTTCATGGAGCGCCACTGGCAGATGGTGACTCAGCGCCTGTCGATGGCGACAACGCGCGACATCGCCGCCATCATCACCATCATCCAGACCTATCCGCAGGATGCCGACTATTCCGCCATCACCCAAATGGCACGCCAGAAGCTCGATCTCGCCATTTCGATCGAACCGGGTGGCGAGCTGCCGCCGCCCGCCGAAAAACCGTTCTTTTCGATCCTCGACGGCATTCTGAGCGACGAGATCCGCGACCAAATTAATCTGCCATTCTGGATCGACACCGTCGGCAATTCCAGCCTGGTCGAGATCCGCATCAAGCTGCCCGACAAGGTGCTGCGCGTCTTCGCTAAGCGCAGCCAGACTTATGCGTCCAATACCCATATCTTCATTCTGTGGATGGTCGGCACGTCTCTGGTCCTGATCGGTATCGCCGTCCTGTTCCTGCGCGGCCAGATCCGTCCGATCCTGGCTCTCGCCCAGGCGGCGGAAAGCTTCGGCAAAGGACAGCGACTGGAAAACTATTCCCCCCGGGGCGCCGACGAAATACGCCGCGCCGGTCTCGCCTTCATTCTGATGCGCGAGCGCATCGAACGGCAGATCGAGCAGCGCACGGCGATGCTCTCCGGCGTCAGCCATGACCTGCGAACCGTTTTGACCCGCTTCAAGCTGCAGCTTGCCCTTGTCGGGGAAAATCCGGATCTTGCCGGCCTTAGCGAAGATGTGGAGGACATGCAAAGCATGCTAGAGGGCTATATGGCCTTCGCACGCGGCGAGGCAGAAGAAGATGTCGGTCAGTTCAAGCTCAGCGATATCTTCGAGAAGATCCAGCAGGACTTCACGCTGCACGGTAAATCCATGAGCTTCTCCATCGACGGTGACGATCAAATCTCCGTCCGGCCGAATGCCTTTACCCGCCTGGTGACGAACCTTGCCACCAACGCCCGGCGCTATGCCAACAGCCTTCGCATCGAAGCAAGGCACAGCGCCAAATGGCTGACGATCATTTTCGATGATGATGGCCCCGGCATTCCAGCCGCGGCACGCGATGACGTCTTCAAACCGTTCTTCCGGCTGGATTCGGCCCGCAATCTCGACAAGTCGGGCACAGGCCTCGGCCTTGCCATAGCGCGCGACATCGCCCGCAGCCATGGCGGCAACGTCACGCTTGGCGACAGCCCGCTCGGCGGCCTGCGCGCCACTATCCGCATTCCTGCCTGAGGAGGCGTCACATGGCGATCGATATCGATGGCATGCACTGGCTGAATGCGCCGCCGATGTGGGAGGTGAACCAAGGACGATTGTTTGTCCGTTCCGGCGACAAGACCGATTTCTGGCAGGAGACCTATTACGGCTTCCATCGCGACAACGGTCATTTTCTCGGCATGCCGCGCCGTGGCGATTTCACCGCAGCAGTCACCTTTGTCGGCCACTATCGCGAGCTTTACGATCAGGCCGGCCTGATGATCCGCCACGATGCCAGGCGCTGGATGAAATGCGGGATCGAATATACCGACGGCGCCGGGCATTTCAGCGTCGTCGTCACCAATGGCAATTCCGACTGGTCGGCCTTCCGGCTCGATCATGAATTCGATGCCATGTCGGCACGGGTCACGCGCAACGGCGATGCCCTCTTCATCCAGTATCGCACCGACCGCATGAGCGAGTGGCGCATGGCGAGGCTCGCCTGGTTCGATCCGATGCTGGAGGAAGTGTCGGTCGGTCCCGCCTTCTGTTCGCCGCAACGCGAAGGCTTCGAAGCGGAATTTCTCGATTTCAGCCTGAGCGACCCGCTATCGAGGGACATCCACTGAGGGCACTTCCCTTCGATTGCGAAAGGGATACCGCTCACATCATCTTCTTACCGTTCGGCACCGGCTGGGTCACCGCAGCGAGAACGATTGCGCCGGACTCATCCTCGAAACCGAGCGTCAGCACTTCGGAACGCACCGGTCCGATCTGGCGTGGCGGGAAATTGACCACCGCCAGCACCTGCCGGCCGATAAGAGTTTCCGGCGTATAGTGTACGGTGATCTGTGCGGAGGAGCGCTTGATGCCGATCTCCGGCCCGAAATCGATCCTGAGCTTGTATGCGGGCTTGCGTGCTTCCGGAAAAGTCTCCGCTTCGATGATCGTTCCGACGCGGATATCCACCCGCTCGAAATCGCCATAGCTGATCTCTTCCGTCATGCCCTGTCCTTTGTCGAAAACCTGGAACGCTTCAGCGCTTCGCAGAACGGCTAAACCGTTCCAGCTCTTGGCTTTTACGCAATTCAGGCGGAAACCGCTATGCACTTTTCCTGAAATTGTTAGCCTGCCAGCTCCTGCGCCCGCTTGCGCGCTGCTTCCAGAGCCGCATCGAACAAGGGCTGCATGCCGTCTTCCGCCATTAGCACGCCGAGCGCCGCTGCAGTCGTTCCGCCGGGAGACGTCACATTCTGGCGCAGACGCGAAGCGTCGTCGGGAGACTGGTGCAACAATTCACCAGCCCCCGCGACGGTTTCCCGTGCGAGCCGCATGGCGAGGTCCGCCTGCAGGCCAAGCTTTCGGCCCGCCTCCGCCATGCATTCCACGAGATAGAAAACATAGGCAGGCCCGCTGCCCGAAACCGCAGTCACCGAATCGATATCGGCTTCGCCAGGCACCCATTCGACCGGACCGGATACCTTCAACAGGTTCTGGACCAGCTGTCGCTGGCGATCGCTTACGCGCGCATTGGCAAAAGCGCCGGTCACGCCGCGCCCGACCATGGCGGGCGTATTCGGCATGGCGCGCACCATGGCCGCGTCTCCCAGATGCCTCTCAAGCGCAGAGAGAGTCTTACCGGCCGCGATGGAGACGACGACGGTCGTCTCTCCGACGAGCGGTTTGAACGGCGGCAGAACCGCATCCATGAGTTGCGGCTTGACGGCGATGAAGAGAACGCCCGCCGTCAAGCCTTTCGGAACTTCGGTGACATGGCTTGCGCCCGCATCCGCAATCATTTTCCGCATCGCTTCGGCCGGATTGGGATCGACGACAACGACCGAAGAGCCCGGCACGCCGCTTTTCAGCCACCCCGTCAGCAATGCGCCACCCATATTGCCCGCGCCGATCAGAACGATTGGCCCGGAGGATGCAAATGCATTGGCGGATTGTTCACCTGTCATGTCACGCTTCGCCTACCGTTTCGAAGAGTACGGCTTCCATGGCGCGGTTTGCATCGAGCCCGGACCATACGACAAATTGGAAAGCCTGATAGTAAGCCTCGCATGTGTCAAGCGCGTTGGAAAGCAGCACTTCCACCTGCCTGTTCGTGGGTTCCGCCCCGCCCGACAAGAGCAGCGATTGACGGAAGATGACGATGTCTTCCTGACGCCACAGATCGAAGTGGCCCATCAGCACCTGCCCGTTGATGCAGGACAAGAGCTTGATCACCTCGTTGACGCGCGGGTCCGGAACCTTGACATCGAATGCGCAGGCTATGTGCAGCGCCTCGAATTCCTCCATCCAGGAGAACGAGACGTGATAGTCGGTCCATCGCCCTTCGACGGTCATGGCGATTTCGTCTTCGCCCGACCGTTCGAACGACCAGTCGTTGTTGGCAGCAACGAATTCGATCATGTCGACCGGATTCGATTGTCGTTCGGCTTCCATTTCCATAAGGCTCATGCAGCACCTTCTTGACCGGATCGGTTGCAGTTTTCCCGTGGCTCGACACTGAAAGAACGCAAACAATTTTACTCCGGAAACATCCTCGGGATGATGTTGAACGGCTGCCAGACTAACGCTTCCACCATGCCCGGGGCTTACCAAGTCCGTTTCGAATCATCATTTAAAATCAGTGTATAGCGGCATGCCCGGCATGCCAGCCCCTGAACGGTGATTTTGGAAACGGCACTGTGGAAAGCTCTTCCGACGCCTATTCAGAAGGGAGTCATAACCGACTCTGGCGATTGGCTTTTTTGCCTATGTCCACAGGTGGAAAAACTGGCGGAAATTTTCAGAGGAAAAAGGCACGGCAAACGGGTGCCGCGCCGATCAGCAAACAGAAGTCCAGGCTTATTTGCCCTTTGAAGCGAGCTTGGCTTCGAGCGCTTCGATTCTCGCCAGCAGTGCCTCGTTTTCGTCGCGCGCCTTGATCGCCATTTCGCGAACGGCCTCGAATTCCTCGCGCTTGACGATATCCATGCTGTTCAGCCAGCGCTCGGCATGGGCATTAAAGGCGGTCTCGATTTCGCGGCGCACGCCCTGGGCAGCACCGGCGGCATCGGTCATCAGCTTGGCGAATTCATCCAAGATTCGGTTCGGTCCAGTGCTCATTGCAATCTCCTTGCGGCCGTCGGCCCTCAACGGTCAGGCATCGATATGGGCCAGATAGTGCTGAGGTAGGATTTCCAAGGGGCCGATGCAAGCAAATTGAGATAGGACTGGACAACCGGACCTGCCATCTCGGCGAGATCAACAATCGACTTGACCGTTTCGACAGCGAACGCCATGTTCCGCGCACATTTTGGATATTTAGCATGATCCTGCCCCGAAATGGCACGGTGCTTTCGGGAACATGCTGCAACGGGCCTGACGATCTTGCTGACATCCGCCAATCTCGCCGCTATCCTGCCTTTTCCGGATATCGATCCGGTCGCCGTTTCTCTCGGCCCGGTTTCAGTCCATTGGTACGGGCTTGCCTATGTCGCCGGCATTCTGCTCGGCTGGTTCTATGCCAGGCGGCTGGTCGACAATGGCAAGCTCTGGCTGAACGATACAGCACCGATGACGCGCCAGCATCTGGATGACTTCATTCTCTGGGTCGCCTTCGGCATCGTTCTCGGCGGCCGCATCGGCTATATCCTTTTCTACGATCTCGATCCGGTCCTGGCCAATCCGATCCGTGCCATCGAAGTCTGGAACGGCGGCATGTCTTTCCACGGCGGATTAATAGGCACCACCATCGCTATGATTTTGTTCGCAAGGCGAAACAAGATTCCCGTCTGGAGCCTGTTCGATATCGTCGCCGCCGTCGCCCCGATCGGGCTTTTCTTCGGCCGTATCGCCAATTTCATCAATGGCGAGCTCTGGGGTCGCGTCACGGATGTTCCCTGGGCGATGGTCTTCTGCAGCCCACATGTGATCGCCGCCCATAACGGCGTGTGCCCTGCAGGCCCAGACCCGCGGCACCCGAGTCAGCTTTATGAAGCCGGCATCGAAGGCATCATCCTCTTCCTTATCCTCTTTGTGCTTACGCGCTGGGCGCTGACGCTGAAGAAACCGGGCACGGTCAGCGGCATTTTTGTCATCGGCTACGCTTTCTCGCGTATTTTTGTCGAATTCTTCCGTCAGCCTGACGAGCAGCTCGGTTATCTGCTCGGCACGAACTGGCTGACGATGGGGATGGTGCTTTCGCTTCCGATGGTGGCGATAGGGCTTTGGGCCGTTATCCGCGCCCGTCAGGCAGCGGCAAGGCAGATGGCTTGAGGTGGGGTTCAATATCGCGTGGTCTTCTCGACAGACGCTCCCAGTCTGTCTGGGCCACGCATTAGCGAAAGCATAGAATGACGACGGCGCTCGGGGAAAAAATCAAAGCCATCATCCGCACCAACGGGCCATTGAGCATCACCGATTATTTTTCGCTGTGTCTCGCCGATCCGGTGCATGGTTACTACAAGACGCGCGAACCTTTCGGCCAATCCGGCGACTTTGTCACCGCGCCCGAAGTCAGTCAGCTATTCGGTGAGATGATCGGCGTCTTCATGGTGCATGCCTGGCAGCGACATGGAACTCCTGCCGAGGTGCGTCTTGTCGAAATCGGTCCGGGCCGTGGCACGATGATGTCCGACATGCTGCGCGTCATCGGCAAGCTGGCCCCGCCGCTCTATGATGCCATGACGGTCCATCTCGTCGAAACCAGCGAGCGCCTGCAGGGCTTCCAGCGCCAGACCCTTGATGCCTACGGCGCAAAAATCTCCTGGCATACGGATTTCGGCGAGGTGCCTGAAGGTTTCACCCTGCTCGCTGCCAACGAACTCTTCGACGCCATTCCCATCCGCCAGTTTGTTCGCACCGCCAACGGCTTCCGCGAGCGCACGGTCAGCCTCGACGCCAACGACGAGCTGAGCTTCACGGCGGGCGTCGCCACGCTCGATCCTGCACTTCTTCCAGAGGGCGGACTGCCGCCGATCGGTACGATTTTCGAAATCGCGCCCGCCCGTCAGGCCGTTATGACGACGATCTGCGATAGGCTTGCCGCTCATGGCGGCACGGCGCTTGCCATCGACTACGGCCACATGGCGACAGGCTTCGGCGATACGCTGCAGGCCGTGCGCATGCACGAATACGAGCCGCCGCTGGAACATCCGGGCGAAGCGGATCTCACCAGCCATGTCGATTTCCAGCATCTGGCGCAAACCGCCCTCGCCTCCGGCATGCACATTAACGGCTGCTGTCATCAGGGCGATTTCCTGGTCGGTCTCGGCCTGCTGGAGCGGGCGGCAGCCCTTGGCAGAGACCAGGATGCGGCGACCCAGGAGAACATCCGTGTCGCCGTGGAAAGGCTGGCAGGCGCCGGCGAAGGCAAGATGGGAGAGCTCTTCAAGGTGCTGGCGGTCTCCAGCCCGGCGATCGATCTCCTGCCCTTTCGTCCCGTCGGCTGAAACGTGACCATCGATCCCTACGCATTGACAGTGCGCGCCGGACTGGGCCAACATCCCAGTCAAATCGAACTGCTTCGCCGCGGCTGCGTTATTCATCGCACGACAGGCTGAACCAAGACATCAAGGGACACTGCAGTTGCCGACACCACTTGCAAGCACGCTGCTGAGCGCCGCCGAGGCTGCCGGCATTCGCCATGGCTATTTCACCCGCGCCGGCGGCGTTTCTGAAGGCCTTTATCGCGGGCTGAACGTGGGCTTGGGCTCACATGACGATCGCGAGCACGTGCAGGAAAACCGCCGCCGCGTGGCCGGCTGGTTCGGTCTGCCCGTCGAACGGCTCGCTACCGTGCATCAGATCCATTCACCCGATGTCGTGACAATCGGCACATCTTACGATGGCAGCCGGCCGCAGGCTGATGCTATGGTCACGGCGACACCGGGCATCGCAATCGGCGTCCTCGCCGCCGATTGTGGCCCCATCCTTTTTGCCGATCCGGAAAATCGGGTGATTGGCGCCGCTCATGCGGGGTGGAAGGGCACGCTGACCGGTGTGCTGGAAAATACCATCGATGCGATGGAAGCGCTTGGCGCGCGACGTGAAGCGATCCTTGCCTGCCTCGGCCCATCGATCAGCCAGGCGAGCTATGAGGTAGGTCCCGAATTCGTCGAGCGCTTCATCACTCATGATCCCGATTATGCCAAATATTTCGCCCCTTCGGAACGCGACGGTCATGCCATGTTCGATCTGCCGTCCCTCACGGTCGATCGGCTGCACAAGGCGGGCGTCACCGCCGAAAGCCTGAACCTGTGCACCTATCCGGATCCTGAGCGCTTCTTCTCCTATCGGCGCACGACGCATGCGAAGGAGCCGGATTACGGACGGCAGATTTCCGCCATCGCCATCGGAAAGGCAGCTTGATATGGCCGTGCATTTCGAACGCAGCGAATTCGATGCTCGTCTGGCACGGTTGCTGGCGAGAATGCAGGAAGAAAAGCTCGATGCCATGCTGCTCTTCGCACAGGAGAGCATGTATTGGCTGACGGGCTACGACACGTTCGGCTTTTGCTTTTTCCAGACGCTGGTTGTCAAGGCGGATGGGTCGCTGACGCTCCTGACGCGCTCGGCCGATCTGCGTCAGGCGCAGCTGACCTCCGTCATCAGCGACATCCGCATATGGGTCGACCGCGTCAACGCCGATCCGACGCTCGATCTCAAGGAGCTCTTGTCCAATCTCGATCTGCTCGGTGCCCGTATCGGCGTCGAATACGACACTCACGGCATGACGGGTCGCATCGCTCGCCTGCTCGATCATCAGCTTGCAAGCTTTGGACAGATCATCGATGCCTCTTATCTTATCAGTCGTCTGCGTCTGACGAAGAGCCCGGCGGAAATCGCCCATATCGAACGGGCCGCCGCACTGGCCGACGATGCCCTCGACGCAGCCCTGTCTGTGGTCAAGGCCGGCGCGGACGAGTCGGATATTCTCGCGGCCATGCAGGGCGCCGTCTTTTCGGGTGGAGGCGATTATCCCGCCAACGCATTCATCATCGGCTCGGGTGCGGAAGCCCTGCTCTGCCGCTATAAGTCCGGCCGCCGCAAGCTCGACGCCAATGACCAGTTGACGCTCGAATGGGCCGGTGTGGATGCGCATTATCACGCTGCTATGATGCGCACGGTCGTCATCGGCACTCCCAGCCATCGCCATCGTGAGCTCTACAGCGCCTGCCTGGAAACCCTGCAGGCGATCGAAACGATCCTGATGCCGGGGCATACTTTCGGCGACATCTTCGACATTCATGCGAAGATCATGGACGAGCGCGGCCTTGCCCGCCACCGGCTGAACGCCTGCGGCTACTCTCTCGGCGCCCGCTTCTCGCCGTCATGGATGGAGCACGAAATGTTCCATATGGGCAATCCCTTGGAGATCCAGGAGAACATGTCGCTCTTCGTCCATATGATCATCATGGATTCCGACAGCGGCACCGCCATGACCCTCGGACAAACCTATTTGACGACCTCACAGGCGCCAAAAGCCCTTTCTCGCCACCCTCTCGAATTTCTTAACCGTTAGGGGCGTAAGATAGCGATCCTGGACGGTAAGACCGTCGGGAGAAAGGATCGCGTCTATGGGACTGGTCAGGATAACGTTGACTGTCGCCGGCTTTTGCCTCGCGCTCTCCGCCTGCAATACCACGGACGCCCTGACGCCGCCCGAAGCCATCGGTGATGTCAGCTCCAGCCCGGTCACGCAGCGCGACGTCGAGCGCATGGCTTCAGCGCCCCAGCGCCGCCAGGTCTATCAGGACACGCAGGACAGTTACGGTTATCGGCAGCAGACCTCCCAGCAAGCCTATCAGCCGCAAAGTTACGGCGGGAGCGGCACGCTCGACGAGCAGGCCTCGGCGCTGAGGTCGAGCGGCAGCAATCCATATGCCTCCCGCCCGCTCGACGGCTCCCGGACCGCCTCCATCGCTCCGTCTAACAATCAGTTTTCGGAGGCCGACGAACAGCGCGAGGCCGACCGGCGCCTGTCGGACGACCCACAGCCACAGCAGCAGCAACAGAGTGCAGACGATCCTCAACCGGAACAGCAGCAGCCGGATCAACAGGCGTCGCTGCCGCCCACGGCCGCGGCCGGCGGCAACAGCGTCCGCTTCCTGCCGATCATCGGCGCTCCCGTGGAAGCCGTCACTCCGCTGTCGCGCCAGCTTGGTGCCGACGCCCGTTCGCTTGGCCTGACGATCAAGAGCTCAAGCGATTCCAGTGCCGCCTATATTCTCAAAGGCTATCTTTCCGCCTTTGAAGACGGGCCGCAGATTTCCGTGACCTACGTTTGGGATGTGCTTGATAGCAACGGCAACCGTGTCCACCGCATCCAGGGTTCAGAAAGCGCGCCTCTGAAGCGTGGCGACCCTTGGTCGGCCGTTCCTCCAACGGTCATGCAGAAAATTGCCACCAAAACCATGTCGGAATTCAATTCCTGGCGCGAATCCAACGGTGGATAGCTAAAAGCTTTTCAGAAATATGAAGCTAACGTGTCTCTCCCTCTTGCATTCGAGAGCAAGGCGGTTAAAAGCGCGGCTATCAGGTTGGTAATAGGCGGGCCACAATGAAGGTTTTCGCAGGCAATTCGAACCGGCATCTTGCCGAAGCGATCTGCAATTATCTCAACGTTCCCTTGGGAAGAGCTAGCGTCCGTCGGTTCGCCGACCAAGAGATTTTCGTAGAGATCCAGGAAAATGTACGCGGCGAGGATGTGTTCCTCGTGCAGCCGACGTCGTTTCCGACCAACGATCATCTTATGGAACTGCTGATCATGATCGATGCGATGCGCCGCTCGTCGGCGCGGCGCATAACCGCGGTTATCCCCTATTTCGGCTATGCCCGCCAGGATCGTCGCGCCTCGGGGCGCACCCCGATCTCGGCCAAGCTGGTGGCCAATCTGATCACCGAGGCCGGCGCTGACCGCGTACTGACCCTCGACCTGCACGCCGGCCAGATCCAGGGTTTCTTCGATATTCCCACGGACAATCTCTATGCGGTTCCGATCCTGACGCGCGATATCAAGGCGAATTACGATATTGGCAACGTGATGGTTGTCTCGCCCGATGTCGGCGGTGTCGTGCGCGCCCGCGCCCTGGCAAAACGTCTTGACTGTCTGTTGGCGATCGTGGACAAGCGCCGCGACCGCCCGGGTGAGTCCGAAGTGATGAACATCATCGGCGAAGTGGCCGGGAAGGATTGCATCCTGATCGACGATATCGTCGATTCCGGCGGCACGCTTTGCAATGCTGCCGAAGCACTGCTCGCACAAGGTGCGGCAAGCGTTACCGCCTATATCACTCATGGCGTTCTCTCCGGCGGCGCGGTGACCCGCGTGGCAAACTCGAAATTGAAGGAACTGGTAATTACCGATTCCATCCAGCCGACGACCGCCGTACTTTCGGCGCCGAATATCCGCGTTATCACGACGGCGACCCTCATCGGTGAAGCCATCAACCGCACCAGCCAGGAAGAATCGGTTTCAAGCCTGTTCGACTGAGCCTGAGGCCCGCCTCAGGTGGCCTTTGCTCCCGCAGGATGCGCCTGTTTCCATGCGAGCAGGCCAATGCCCAACAGCCCCGAGATGAAGACGGTCGCGCCCGATCCCATAATCGAAGGCCCGATGCCGAACCACGCAAACAGGGTTGGCGACATCAGGTAGGCCAGAAGCAGGCCGGTGAATATCGCGCACATCAATAGACGATAGACCTGCGCCAGACGATGCGGCTCGCAGCGCGTCTGCATCAGGTGCAGCGTGGCAAGGTTCTCGAAGGGACCGTTGATCGCCGCAAAGCAGGCAACGATCATCAACCCGATCCGATCATGCATCAGCGGCAGCAGGAAAACGCCAGATCCGAAAATGAGCTTCGCCACGATGATCCAGACCACCGGCCGGCGCGGCTTGACGCTGCCGAGGATCAGGTTGGTGGTCAGGTTGCCGACGCCGTAAGCCGTCATCATCAGGCTATAGTCGGTCAACGGGTTGGCGCTGGTTTCGCGCAAATGCAGGATCATGCCGAGCAGGATGCCCATCGCCCAGGCAACGTTTCCCATCAGGTTGGTGAAGAGGCCATAGAGGATTGACGCATGGCCCCGCGCTGCGCGCCAGCCACCAAGAACGCCGTCCACCACGGCCGCCATTCCGGAGAAATCCCGGCGCCGCGGCGGCGTCGGAAGTTTCGCCACCGCCAGCCACACGGCAAGCGCCGACAATATGAAGGTAGCAGCCGTGACCGTGAAGAACTGAGATTTCGGCAGGAGCCCATTCACAAGCGCGATCAGGCTCGGGCCGAGAATACGCGCCATGCGGCGGGTGGCATCGAACAAGCCGTTGGTCGCATGCCGGACTTCGGCATCGACGGCAATCACCGGCAGAGTCGCCTGCAGCGACGGATCGAACGTCGACGTCAACAACGCGATGCTTCCGGCAAGCACGATCAACAGCGGCAGGCTCATCAGATGCAGAAGACCTGCCAGGGACAGCATCAGCAATAGAGCCGCACGCAGCAGATCGGCAGTGATCATCGTCGTGCTGTACCGCCAGCGATCCGTGACGATGCCGCCGAACAGGCTGCCGAACAGCAGCGCGCCGGACTGCAATGCGGAGACATATCCCGCATCGCGGCCGATGAAATCGGCCGCAATCCAGACGACTGCGACCATGTAGAATTCGGAACCTGTAGCCGCCAGCACCTGGCCGGCCCATAAGAGAGAGATCGAGCGCTGGCTCAGCGGCTTCAGGACGAACATGATCGCATTCTGACTTCGGAGTGGCTTACTTCATGACCTGCCCGTTGACCGTCACGTGACCGTCGTCGGAAAGATCGATATCCCAGCGCGAGCGTCCATCGGCATCCGTCTTGGCAAAGCCCTTGGCCATCATCAGGCCGAAGGAGAGCTGAGACAGATCCTCCTTGGTCTTTGCGGCCTCCTGGATGGCGGCGATCGTCTTGTCGAGATCTCGGGCAAGAACCGTCATCTTCATGGCGACGCGGTCCTTTTCGGTCAGCCAGCCGCGCATACTGCCCGAAGCCTCGACATCATAAAGACCCGAGACGGCGCTGATCTTCGGGAAGTTGATGGTCATCGTCCCGTCGGGGAACATGGCCTTCTGCAGCTTCTCGTCCAGGGCTTTATCGCTCTCCGGGTTCTTCAAATCGGCTTGCTGGAACACATCCGCCAGAGCGGAGAAATTCAGGTTCGGCACCTGTACCTGTATATCGGCCGTATCGGGAATGAAGGCGACATAGTCTTCAGGGATCAGGCCCGTTTCCAAGGCAAGCTTCTCGGCATTCAGGCCGAAATCGGCGTTCATGGCATTGGCTGGCCCGGCTACCTTGAAGAAATAGCCCATCTTCTGCAGGCCGCCATTGCCGAATGGCGTCGTGACCGCAATGTCCCTGATCGCGACGGACTCCTCGAAGGAGCCGACAATCGGCATCGCATCCATCAGCAGGGCCTTGACCGCCTTGCTGTCGGCATCGGAAAGCGTCTTCTCATCCTTGTGTTCGGAGACGAACTGCAACAGGGAATTCACCGCCTTCAGCGGCAGCCTGGTCGCGCCAGCGTTGAAGTCGATCGCCGCGATCTTGATTTCTCCGAGCGTCGCATCGTCGGCCGAAATCTTGTCGTAGAGCGATTGCAGGCTGCCGTTCATCTTGAGATCGAGCCGGCCCGGCTCATCGCTGTCTGCCGATGACAGGGTATAGACGATACTGTCGGCCGTCGCGTCATTCTTCTGGACGCTCTTATCTGCGTCGGTGGTCTTTGTCGCGATGGTGATGCCATTGCCCTTCATATCCATGGAACGCAGATAGTGAAGCGCAGGGTCGAACACGCCCTGGAAGGTCGATGACGCCAGGGCATAGCGAAATTCGGTGTCGGGACCGCTGCCGGGCTTGGACTTCGCCGTGATATCGAAGGCATTGTTGCCTTCGATGTTCCAGAGGCCGCTATCGAGCGGCGTCGCCAGCATCATCAAAGGCTTGAGGCCGCTGATGGCGAAATCGCTCACGTTCAACTTGTCGAGCAGCTTCTGCACATCATAGGTGACTTCATAGTGCGTGCTGACCGGCTTGACCGAAATCGCGCCGCTCTTGGCGATATCATCAGGCAGGAAATAGGTCAGATTGCCGTAGAGATCCTTGGCACCTTGCTCGCTGACGTCAGCCGCCTGCACAAGGCCGGCCACGCCGGCAGCGAGAACAGCCGCCGTGGCAACCGCTTTGAAACGCATAATTCACCCCCAAATATGATGGAAAAGAAACGTGGAAATCTGGAAAGAGCCGAGCGGTCTTTCGCATGGAACTTTATCATCGCCCTGATACATGGGCTTGTCCTCAAACCTCAAGGCTTCTTCATCACCTGTCCGTTGACCGTCACCGTCCGGTCTTCATCCATGGTGATGTCCCAGCGGAGACGGCCGTCCGGGTCGGTCTTGGCAAAACCCTTGGCGGCGAGCAGGCTGAAAGAAACGCTATTCAAACGAGGCTGAGCCTTGGCGGCCTCCTGAAGTGCTGCAACCGTCTTGTCGAAGTCGCGCGCCAGGATCGTCGCCTGCAGCGAAATGCCGGAATGCGGCTTGGTGGAGCCCTTCAGCGCGCCGGAAACCTCGACGTCATAGACGTCAGACTTTGCGCTGATCTTCGGGAACTCCAGCGTTCCATAGCCGCTCGGGAACATCGTGCGTTTCAGAGCCTCGCCGGAAACCGGCGTCGCCCGTGTTGCAATCGAATCGAGCCCGGCATCGATGAGACCGGCAAAGTTGATATTGGGCACGCCGAGCTGAACGTCCAGCGCCGAAGGCAGGAAGGGCGTAAAGGCAGCCGGCACGAGATCGGCATCGGGGGTGAACTGCTCGGCCCTAAGCTCGAGATTGACGTTCGAAGCCCTGGTTAGACCGTCCATCTTGAAACTATAGTCGATGCGCTTGACGCCGACCTTGCCCCTCTCCGTTGCCACCAGCGCGTTGTTCACGGTCACGGTCTTGCCGAGCGAACCGAAAACCGGCAGGGCCTGATGGACCAGCTGCTCGAACTTCTCGCTGCCGCTTTGCGACAGCTGCTTAGCCTTTACGTGCTGAACGAAGAAACGGATGAGCGCGCGCAGATCCTTCACCGGCAGGCTTGTCGCTGTGACATTGGTATCGACGCTATCGGCGCTAAAAATGATGGGCGAAGCGTCCGGACGCACAGTGAATTGCTCACGCAAGCGCTGCAGCGTTCCTTGCAATTGCAGGTCGACCTTACCGGCTTCGCTGCTGTCGGTAACCGTATGGGCAAAGGAGGCGCTGTCGATTGTCGCATCGATCTTGCGCCCGCTTTTCGGGCCGCTGCCGGCACTCGAAAATTTCACGCCACTGCTCTTGATACCCATCGACCGCATCATTTCGATGGTAGGGTCAAAAATGCCGTCGAAAGAACTGGAGGCGATCGAATAGGCAATGTCCGAGGTCGGCGAATGCAGGGCGACATCGAGGCTGTTGTCGCCCGTCAGATGCCACCGTCCCTGTTCGACCGGCTGCGCAAAAAGCGACAGCGGCTTGAAACCCGTGACCGAAAACGCATTCGAATTGATCTTGTCGAAGAATTTCGCGAGATCGTAGGTAATCTCATATTGATCGCCGGCCGGCTTGACGGTCACGAAATCGCTGCGGGCAAGGTCCTGCGAAAGCGAATGGGTCAGGATGTTGCGGAGTTCCTTGGCGCCTTGCTCATTGACGTCGGCAGCCTGTGATGCGCCAGCAAGACCCATGGAAAAAACCGCGGCGGCGATTGCTCTGGAACGCATGCCCGACCTCTCCTTCTGACGCCAATCGATTGGATTCGACTGTTGATGGGGCCGAGGGTATATGTCAAGGCGTTGATAGACATGCCACCTCAGGCTTGTTCGCGGCAGTTGCAATGTCACCACAAGGCTTCGCATTCCGGGGGTGCTTGCACCTTTGGCCGCTTTGTATTATACGCCACGCGTCCGCGTAGACACCCTTGGAGGCAACGCGGATGAGGCAGGGTACGCCCTCCTCCAGTTCAATCGATACGGCGCATGACCGAGCGAATGAACTCTCCAAATAACCTCGAAAGGATTAGCTATGAGCCACGAAAGCTACGAGCTCAAGGCCGAGGCGCGCGAACGGGTTGGTAAGGGGTCCGCCCGTGAACTTCGCCGCAATGGTCTCATTCCCGCTGTCATCTATGGTGACAAGCAGGCCCCCATTTCTATCGCTCTCAACACCAATGAGGTGACGAAGCGCATCCACGCCGGCGGCTTCCTCACGACGATCGCAACGATCGACGTCGACGGCAAGAAGATCAAGGTTCTGCCGAAGGACTACCAGCTCGATCCGGTCCGTGACTTCACGGTTCACGTCGACTTCCTGCGCGTTTCCGGCAACACGGCGGTTACCGTCGAAATCCCGGTTCACTTCGAAAACCACGAGAAGTCCCCGGGCCTCAAGGCTGGCGGCGTGCTGAACATCGTTCGCCACGAAGTCGAAGTTCATTGCCCGGCCGATGCGATCCCGGAATTCTTCACCGTTGACCTCTCCGGTCTGAAGAGCGGCGACAGCATCCACATCTCGGCTGTCAAGCTGCCGAAGAACGTGACCCCGGTCATCGCTGACCGCGACTTCACGATCGCAACGATCGTTGCTCCGGCAGCCGGTCTTGCTGAAGACGAAGCAGAAGGCGGCGAAGAAGCCAGCGCCTGATTGGCATCTTCGACCTGAAGCATTTGAGACCCGCCTCCCTTTTGGGACGGCGGGTTTTTTCATGCCTGGGAATAAATATTAGAGAAAGTAAAAATAAGAACGTCTTGGATCTATACTATCGTTGATTTCCATTAACCCCACAGTTTCAGCAACATTTAACGGATTCATGAAAATCTGCGCGAAAGAGTTGTAGAAAGCGGCGCCCCCAAAATCCGCTGGTCTATGACCGGGGAGCTAACGGAACTATGAGCCATTCGGTCGAAAACAGGTTTTTCGCGATCGTTTGCGGTGCGCTGCTGGTTTTCGTAGCGCCGCTCTTCGTCCTTTTCCTTTTTCTGTCGTCCGAACGCGCCGAAAAGGAAATCAAGGATCACATAACGGTTCTCCTCGTCGCTAATGCCCAGGCCCTCGCAAAGCCGCTATGGGACCTCGACGAAGACAGCGTCACCCAGATCAGCGCGACCACCGTTGCCGAAGGCGCGATCGTCCGTGTCAACGTCCGCGATCTTTCCGGCCAGCTCGACGTCACGCAATCGACCATCCCGAAATCTTACAAGGGCAATCTGGAGTCCGTTGACCGGCCAATCATCTACAACGGCGTCGACGGTGCGAAGCGGCTTGGCACCATCACGGTCTATTATCCTCAGCTCGGCCTATTCGACGGTCTGAAGAGCGAAGAGATCGTCTTCATCTCCATCTTCATCTTCGCTGTGTTGACGGTCTTCGGCGCGGCGCTGATCGGCAATCGTATCTTTGTCATCCAGCCCCTGATGCGGCTGACGCATGCCATCGAGGCCACACGGCGGCTCGGCTCGCGTCATCATGTCGACTGGCAGTCGAACGACGAAATGGGCCGGCTTGCCAGCAGCTTCAACGATATGCAGAGCAAACTCCAGCGCGAGGAAAACGAACTGAAGCTGGCCCATCGCCGGGCGACGGACACCTATAATCTGACGCCCGCCATGCTTTTCTCGCTCGACAAGAATGATTGCATCGCTGCCGTCAGCGACTACTGGCTCGCGGCGACAGGCTATGATCGCGCCGAGGTGATCGGCCGCGAGTTTGCAAGCCTGATTCTGCCGGATTCGCGCATGCAATATATAGAGCGCAAACGCGGCAACCCCGACAGTGCCGCCCGCCTCGCCGTGACGGTGAAATTCCTTTGCCAGGATGGGCGGATCATGGATGTCCTGATCCTCGAAACAACTGCGATCCAGGACGGTCTGTCGCTCTCCGTCATGACCGACGTCACCGAACTCAAGCAGTCGGAAGACCGTAACCTGCGGCAGGCGATTACCGACCATCTGACCGGCCTTCTCAACCGCCAGGGCTTCGAGAGCGCGCTGGACGCAAAGATCAATGAAGCCGACCTGCGCAGGCGTGAGCTCGCCTGCCTCTTCATCGATCTCGATCGCTTCAAGTGGATCAACGACAATATGGGCCATGCTGCCGGTGATGCGGCACTGCGCGAACTGGTATCGCGCCTGCAGAAATGCCTGGCGCCGGGCGATATCGCCGCGCGCCTCGGCGGCGACGAATTTGCCATGCTGCTGCTGGCCGAGAATGCGGAAGCAAGAGCGATCGACATGGCGGCCCTTATTGCCGAGGCCTTCGAGGCACCCTTCATCGGCGACGCGCGCCTCAGCGCCAGCATCGGCATTGCGATCTACCCGCGTCAGGCCGCAAACGCGGCCGAACTGCTGCTGAAATCCGATATCGCCATGTATGCCAAGAAACGCGATGGCAAGAACGGCGCACAAATTTTCGACAACGGCATGCTGGACGATTCCCGCCGCCGGGCCGAACTGGAGAACTATATCGAAACCGGCCTCAGCGAAGACTGGTTCGAAGCTTATCTGCAGCCCGTCGTGAATATAGACGACCGCTCGATCGCCGGTTTCGAGGCGCTGATGCGCCTGCATCACCCGCAGAAAGGCATCCTGCCGCCTGGCCGCATCATCGAGGTCGCGGAGGAGACGGGTTCCATCATTCGCATCGGCAACCGCATCATGGAGAAGGCTATCGCCGATTTTGCTCGCCTCTCTCGGATCGAGGGCATGCAGGACACCTATCTCGCCATCAACTTCTCGCCGCTGCAATTCGAGCAGGAATTGCCGCTGCGCATTGCGGCCCTGCTGGCGCGCTACGAAATCGCACCCCAGCGCATCGTCGTGGAAATCACCGAGGCCGTCCTCATGGATGACAATCCGGAGACGCGCATGGTCATCAACGAGATCTGCCGCTACGGCTGCCGCATCGCGCTCGACGATTTCGGCACCGGTTATTCGTCGCTGAGCTATATCAATCGCTTCCCCGTCGACATTATCAAGATCGATCAATCCTTCATCCGCGCGATCAACGATACTGCGTCCGATGTCAGCGCCAAGAGCCGCATGCTGGTCGAAAGCATCACCACGCTGTCGCACAAGATGAACTGCACGGTCATTGCCGAGGGCGTGGAGACCGAGGAGGAATGCGCAACCCTGCGCGCCATGGGTATCGACTATGGCCAGGGCTATCTATTCTACCGGCCGCTGCATCCGGACAATCTGGTAAGGACGCTGGTCGGCTCGCACCAACATCACCCTTCCCCCGTAGCACAAGCGTCATAGCGATGAGGAACCGCATGCGAAAACCGCTGCTTATGATTGCTACCAGCCTGTTTTCGCTCACACTCTTCTCCTCCGTCTACGCCGAGACGATCCATTTCACCACCGAGGAATATCCGCCCTTCAACTATCGCGAGGGTAAGACCGTTGTCGGAGCGACCACCGACCAGGTGCAGAAGATGATGACCAATGTCGGCGTCGACTATACGATCGACATCATGCCTTGGGCGCGGGCCTACAATCAGGCGCTGATGGAACCCATGACCTGCGTATTCGTCGCAGCTCACAACGAAGAACGCGACAAGCTCTTCAAATGGGTGCAGCCGCTGCTGATCGACCGCAACGTTTTAATCAAGCATAGCGGCTCCGGTGTTACCGCTGGCAACATCGCCGAAGCCAGGAAATATCTCGTCGGCACTTGGCGAGAAGATTATACGGAAGCGCTCCTGCGCCGGAACGATTTCCCGCGCATCGACGTCGGCAGCGACTTCAAGGCCGCGCTCAAGAAGCTGATGAGCGACCGTATCGACCTGATGCCGATCTCGGAATTCTATTTCGACAAGTTGCAGAAAGAGGGCAACGCCGTGGAAAAGGTGACCCCTCTCTCGCAACAGCCCATGGGGATCGCCTGCCACAAGGATTTCCCCAGTAATCTCCTGAACAGGATGCAGGTGGCTCTGAATGCGCTGATTGCCGACGGAACGCAAAAGCGGATTTTCCTGAAGTACGGCCTGCACCTCGGCGACTGACCGCATCCCGCCTTGACTTTGCCGTCAAATCGCTGTGGTGAAGGACATCGGCATTTTCGAAGGGATGAAGCGTATGCTTCTCATCGCGGGCCTCGGCAATCCGGGCGCTAAATATCAGGGCAACCGCCACAATATCGGCTTCATGGCCGTGGATGCGATCCACCGCCGCCATAGCTTTTCGCCCTGGTCGAGGAAATTCAAGGCGGAGATTGCCGAAGGCGAACTCGGCGGCCAGAAGGTGCTGCTCATCAAGCCGCAGACCTTCATGAACCTCTCGGGCGAAGCCGTCGGCGAAGCCATGCGCTTCTACAAACTCCAGCCGTCCGATCTCGTCGTCATCTACGATGAACTCGATCTGCCAGCCGGCAAGGCGCGGCTGAAGACCGGCGGCGGCCATGGCGGCCATAACGGTATCAAATCGATCGACGCCCATTGCGGCAAGGACTATCGCCGCCTCCGGCTCGGCATCGGTCATCCCGGCGCCAAGGAACTGGTGCACAATCACGTTCTCGGCGATTTCGCCAAAGCGGATCAAAGCTGGCTAGAGCCGCTGTTCGACGCGCTTGCCGATAATGCCGACATGCTGGTGCGCGGCGAGGATTCGCAGCTGATGAACAAGATTGCGCTTGCCCTCGGCGGCAAGGCGGAAGACGACGCGCCCAAGCCGGAAAAGAAGGCGCCTGCTAAGTCTCACATTCATCAGGGACGCAACCAGATCAAGCCGAAGGTTCCGGAAACCGGGCCTATGGCAGAAATGCTGAAGAGGATGTTCGGCAAGAAGGACGATTGAAGTGCAGGAAGCAGCAATCGCAGGGGCGGCAAATCTCCCCATCCGTTCGGTCGCGATGGCGGACCTCCCCACATTGCTCGCCCTTTATCGGCACCTGCACACGGAAGATCCGATACTGGACCTAAGCCTCGCGGAGAGCCGCCTTGCGGAAATCCTCGCGCATTCCGGCATGACGATCTTGGCCGCCTTTGACGGCGACAAGGCCGTCTCCTCGGTGACGCTGACCGTCATCCCGAATCTTACGCGGGGCGGCGCGCCCTATGCCCTGATCGAGAATGTGGTGACCCATGCCGACTACCGTCGGCGCGGTCTTGCCGGCACGCTCATCCATAAGGCGTTCGCAAGCGCCTGGGAAAGGAACTGCTACAAGGTCATGCTGCTGACCGGCTCGAAAAATCCGGCTACGCTGCGTTTCTACGCCAATTGCGGCTTCAAGCAGGACAAGACCGGCTTCCATATCCGCCGGCCCGCGCAGTGAGAGCGGCCGTTCCTATTCTTCCGGCTCGGTCGTAAACATCAGCGGGAAGCCGGCGCTCTTGGCAAGATCGACCGCCTCCTGCGCCTTCGTCTCGGCAATATCGCGCGCACAGACCATGACGACGCAAGTGCCGAGCTTGTGCGCGGTCATCATGACGCGATAGCCGGTCTCCTCGCTCATGCGGAAGACGGCCTTCAACACCATGATGACAAATTCCCGCGGCGTATAATCGTCGTTCACGAGAATAATCTTGTAGAGCTTCGGCCGTTCGACCTTCGGCTTCGTTTTAGTCTTCGGTTTCAGGACAACATCATTGTCACTCATCGGCATCACCGTTGACGACAGGGAAAGAGGCTTTGGGCTAATAGGGAAATTATAGTGCAGCGCACTACACGGTTCAAGGACGACAGCGCCTCTCAGGTAATACAAAGGAGTATTCGCGCGACTTCTGCCTCTCTTTCGGCAGAAAAAAGCCTCCTTGCCCGCACAAGACTTGACCCGCAACGGCCCTTCCCCCATAGGCACAGCAAAGATTTTCAAGATATGGACAAGGTGCCATGGGTTTCAAATGCGGTATCGTCGGGCTGCCGAATGTCGGCAAGTCCACTCTGTTCAATGCGCTGACCAAGACGGCGGCGGCACAGGCGGCGAACTATCCGTTCTGCACGATCGAGCCGAACACGGGTGAAGTGGCCGTTCCCGATCCGCGCATGCGCAAGCTTGCCGACATCGCCAAGTCGAAGGAACTAATCCCGACGCGCATCTCCTTTGTCGATATTGCCGGCCTCGTGCGCGGTGCATCGAAGGGTGAAGGTCTCGGTAACCAGTTCCTCGCCAACATCCGCGAAGTCGATGCCATCGTGCATGTACTGCGCTGCTTCGAAGATAGCGACATCACCCATGTCGAAGGCCGCATCAATCCCGTCGCCGATGCCGAAACGATCGAGACCGAGCTGATGCTCGCCGATCTCGAGAGCCTTGAGCGCCGCACCGAGCAGACGCGCAAGCGCGCCACCGGCAAGGACAAGGAATCCATGGCCATGCTGCCGATCATGGAAGCCTCGCTGAAGCTGCTGCAGGAAGGCAAGCCGGTTCGCACGCTGCTCTCGAAGCTCGATGCCGAAGAGATCCGCATCCTCAAGAGCCTGAACCTGCTGACCTCGCATCCGGTGCTCTACGTCTGCAACGTCGCCGAAGGCGATGCCGCGACCGGCAATGAGCATACGGCGGCCGTGGCTGCCATGGCCAAGGAGCAGAATTCGGAGGTCGTCATCATCTCCGCAGCCATCGAGGCGGAAGTGGCGCAGTTGCCCGACGAAGAGGCAAAGGAATTCCTTTCCGCGCTCGGCCTCGACGAAGCTGGCCTCGATCGCCTGATCCGCGCAGGCTACAAGCTCCTGCACCTCATCACCTATTTCACGGTAGGCCCGAAGGAAACGCGCGCCTGGACCATCGAACAGGGCACGAAGGCTCCGCAGGCCGCCGGCGTTATCCACTCGGATTTCGAGCGCGGCTTCATTCGCGCCAACACGATCGCCTATGACGATTACATCGCCTACAACGGCGAAACCGGTGCCAAGGAAGCCGGCAAGGCACGCGACGAAGGCAAAGAATACGTCGTCCAAGACGGCGACGTCATCCACTTCCGCTTCAACACCTGATCGCCTTTTTTCTTGCCGGCGCCTAAGCAATTTCAGGAAAAGTGCGAAGCGGTTTTCCGTCCGGAAATGCATTAGAGCCGGATGATTTCAGGTCTGTTCGACCTGAAATCTGAATCCGTCTCTAAATTAAAAAGTTAGAGCGGGATGTCGCCCGAAAACCGCGCACACTTTTCGGCATCCCGCTCTAAAACAAAAGGATGGAGCGTTTTCGCGATTCGAAGAAAAGCGGAAAAGCTCTATCTCAGCGCCGGCAATCTCGCTTGCAGACCGGCAGGCAGGCGTCGCACGACGATGCGCCGCAGATCGGCCCAGCCGATGCCGATAACGAGCACGACCAGACCGACAATCATCAGCACCAGGAATCCGACTTTGTCGAGCTCGGCATTATTGTGCCTGAGGATGGCTGCCGTCGCCAAGCCCAGCGACACGAGGCCGGCAGTCACAAAGGCGCGGCGATCGATGACAAGCCCGATCAGCATCATCACCAGCACCGCCACAAGGACGGTCACCGCCTGCAGATAGCCCCCGAAGAGGGCATCGGTGAGATTGGTGAAGACCATGCCGCTACTGGCGAGCTCGAGGCGCAAGGCCAAGAGGATCGTCGAATAAAGCAGAGCCGGCGCCGTTGCGAGATGCAGCCAGAAGGCCACGTCGGACCGGCGCGTAACTCTCTGCGGATCACTGAGATCATAACGCATTGCCAATACAAAGCTGCCAAGCGCGGTCACCAGCAAGATCATCATCGTCTGGATGGGGTAATCCGCTGGCACATTCGAAGAGCCAGTTACCGTGCCGGCGACATAGAAAACCGCGGCGAGAAACAGGCCAAACAGCGAAAACAGGAATAAGGCCAGCGACAGCGGCACGCGGTAGCGCCAGTAAAACAAGGCCAGCGACAGCGGGAATGGCGCCACAAGCACGATTGCGCCGATCGTAAAATTATCGCTCAGCGCCGGTGTGGAACTCACATAGGTGACCACCATGTAAAAAATCCAGACAACGAGCGCGACGGTCAAGACCACGGCCGGAAGCGCCAACCGCTGTCGGCGCACCAGGATCTCGGCCAGGACGACGATTGCCAGCAAGGGCGCATAACGGTTCGCCAGCCCCCATAGCCCGATGAGCAAAACGACGAGACCGATAGTGATGAGCACATCGTGAAAGCCCCGCACGAAACGCGGCGCTTCCGTATCCTCCAGAGGGTTGGGATCATCTGGAAAACGCGGTGCAGAGAGACCCTGTCCGGTCGGCAACGCACCGATGTTCTTGTCCGCCAGATAGGGCAGCAATCTCTCGGCCTGACTGGAGGAAATGATCCCCGCGCCGGCTGCCTCTTCCAATGCGACTTTGAGTTCGCTCATTCCAGCTCTCACATCATCTTGCCACGACCAAGCCTCAACATATCGCCGGCATACAATCAAGGGCTGTCGGCGGCCAATAGACAGTCATCGTCGTCCCTTCTTTGTATTGACCGTGAAAATGCTTGCGCCAGCACCGCGGGCCATGCGATTGCCGATAAACGAGACGTGGAGGACGACAGAAGATATGACGAAATTCGTCTACGAAGACTTCCTGCCGGGACAAGAATTTCCGCTCGGCCAAAAGCATGTAACGGCGGCGGAGATCATCGAGTTCGCTAGCGAATTCGACCCACAACCGATGCATCTGGACGAGGAAGCCGGCCGTGCCAGCATTCTCGGCGGCCTTGCCGCTTCCGGCTGGCATACATCGTCCATGTTCATGCGCATGATGTGCGACTCCTATCTCCTTGCCACCGATGCCGAAGGCGCGCCCGGCATCGATTTCATGGAGTGGAAAAAGCCCGTTCTGGCCGGAGATACACTCTCTGGCCGGTCCATCGTCGTGGAGATACGCGCCATGCGTTCTCGCCCCGGCATCGGCATCGTCAAGTTTCGCCACGAGGTCGAAAATCAACGCGGCGAACTGGTCTGCCTCGGAGAGAATGCGGTCATGATCCGCATGCGCAGTGTTGCGGAGGTTTCGGCATGAAGATGAGCGACCTCTACGCTGTCGGCGAACGCATCGACATCGGCAGCCATACCTTCACGCCTGAGGGCATCGTCCATTTTGCCTCGCGCTTCGACCCGCAAATCTTCCATATGGATGCGGAAGCGGCCAAGCATTCCTTGTTCGGCGGCCTCTGTGCCTCGGGATGGCATAGCTGCTCCATGTGGATGCGCAGCTTCGTCGATTATTGGAAATCCGAAACGGCAAGACTGACCGCCGAGGGCAAGACGCCGCCCGTTCTCGGCCCCTCGCCCGGCTTCACGAAGCTGCAATGGCTGCGGCCGGTCTTTGCCGGCGATACCATCAGTTATGGCGTTGCGATCCTTGGTAGCCGCGCTTTGGCCTCGCGCCCGGGCTGGACGCTCTACACACTCGCTTGTGACGGAATAAACCAGGATGGCTTGCCGGCCCTACGGTTCGAAAGCACGGTGCTTGCCTCTGAATAGCGAGCTGCGGGGCCGTTCATAACGGCCCTCGCCAATCTTCCGAACGCGGTCAGTGACCGGAAAATTCCACCAATGTGTGAACCGGCACGTCAAGCTCCTCGAGCTTCCTGCGGCCGCCAAGGTCAGGCAGGTCGATGACGAAGCAGGCGGCAACCACTTCGGCGCCGATCTGGCGCAGAAGCTTCGTCGCGCCGACGGCGGTTCCGCCCGTCGCGATCAGGTCGTCGACGAGGATGACCCTCTCACCCGGATTGACCGCATCACGGTGCATCTCCATTTCGTCGACACCATATTCCAGGCTGTAGGCGATGCGGACGATGTCGTGCGGCAACTTGCCCTTCTTGCGGATCGGCACGAAGCCGGACGAAAGCTGGTGGGCCACCGCCCCTCCGAGAATGAAGCCGCGTGCTTCCATTCCGGCGACCTTGTCGATCTTCGTGCCGGCGTAAGGCTGCACCAGCGCATCGACGGCACGGCGGAATGCCCTGGCGTCGCCAAGCATCGTCGTGATATCGCGAAAGATGATGCCGGGCTTGGGATAATCCGGAATGGAGCGGATGCTGGCGGCAAGCTCCGAAGCAATAGTGTTCATCAAATATAGTCTCTCAGGCTGTGATAGGGCCGGTTGCACCCTATCAATACCAAGGCGCTATACCAACAAAAAAGGCGGCCTCGCCGGGCCGCCTTTTCTCGATCATTGTCGCGATGCTCAGTGAGCGCCGGCCTTTGCATAGACGGAACGCTTGGTGAGATAGATCAAGATTGAGAAGATCAGCAGGAATACCATGACCATGAAGCCAAGGTGCTTGCGATCTTCCAGATGCGGTTCGGAGGTCCACATCAGAAACGCCGCCACGTCGCGCGCATACTGGTCCACAGTTTGCGGCGAGCCGTCGTCATAGGTCACTTGGCCGTCGGAAAGCGGCTTCGGCATCGCAAAGGTCGCAGCCGCATCGAAATACGGATTATAGTGCGAGTTCTGCGGCACCTTGAACCCGGCCGGCGGCTCTTCGTAGCCGGTCAGCAGCGAGTAGATATAGTCCGGCCCACCTTCCTGATACTGCGTAAAGATGTCGAAGATGAACTGCGGGAAGCCGCGCTCGATTTCGCGTGCCTTGGCAAGCAGCGACATATCGGGCGGCACGGCCCCGTTGTTGGAGGCCGCAGCAGCCTCGTCATTCGGGAACGGCGAGTTGAAATGGTCAGACGGAAGCGCCTTGCGGCTGAACATTTCACCCTGAGGGTTCGGGCCGTCCTGCACTTCGTAATTGGCAGCGAAGGCCTTCACCTGTGCTTCCGTATAGCCGAGGTCTTCCAGCGTGCGGTAAGCCACCAGCTTCATCGAATGGCAGGCGGAACAGACTTCCGTGTAGACCTTCAGGCCACGCTGCAGCTGCGCCTTGTCATAATAGCCGAACGGGCCGGAGAAGGTCCAATGCTGCTCGCGCGGCTCCTTCAGCGGATAGTGCGGCGTCTCTGCTTCCGCGGCAGGCTTCGTTTCCGCAGCAATCACGGCAGCGGTCGAGAGGCCGCCGATGAGCGTCAAGGATAGAAGGCCGACAACAAGTTTTTTCATCGTTTTCTTCCTCTATCGCCGGTTATGCTTGAACCGAAGCGGCAACTTTACCGCCCTGTTTCTCAAGAACCGCTTCCGTAATCGAATTTGGAATGCGCCTCGGTGTCTCGACAATGCCGAGCACAGGCATGATGACGAGGAAGAAGAGGAAGTAGAACAGCGTCGCAAACTGCGCAGCCGTGGTGTAGATGCCTTCCGCGGGCTGCGAGCCCAGCCAGCCGAGCAGGATGGCATCGGCGATGAACAGCCAGAAGAACAGCTTGTACCAGGGACGATAGACGGCCGAGCGGATCTTCGACGTATCGAGCCAGGGCAGGAAGAACAGCACAATGATCGCGCCGAACATCGTCAGAACGCCACCGAGCTTGGAGTCGATCGGGCCGATGTTGAAGGTGATCGAGCGCAGCATCGCGTAGAACGGCAGGAAGTACCATTCCGGAACGATATGAGCCGGCGTCTTCAGCGGATTGGCCGGGATGTAGTTATCGGCATGACCGAGGAAGTTCGGCAGGTAGAAGACGAAATAGGCGAAGACCAGCAGGAAGATGGAGACGCCAAGCGCATCCTTCAGCGTCGCATAGGGCGTGAAGGCGACAGTGTCGGTCTTCAGCTTCACTTCGACGCCGGTCGGGTTCGTCTGGCCGGTCACATGCAGCGCCCAGATATGCAGGATGACGACACCTGCAATCATGAACGGCAGCAGATAGTGCAGCGAGAAGAAGCGGTTGAGCGTCGGATCATCGACGGCGAAGCCGCCGAGAAGGAAGGTCTGGATCCAGTCGCCGACCCATGGGAAGGCCGAGAAGAAGCCGGTGATGACGGTCGCACCCCAGAAGGACATCTGGCCCCAGGGCAGAACGTAGCCCATGAAGGCGGTCGCCATCATCAGGAGGTAGATGATCACGCCGAGAATCCAGAGGATTTCGCGCGGCGCCTTATAAGAGCCGTAGTAAAGGCCGCGGGCAATGTGCAGGTAGACGGCCACGAAGAAGAAAGATGCGCCATTGGCGTGCATGTACCGCAACAGCCAGCCGTGATTGACGTCGCGGACGATCTTTTCGACCGAGTTGAACGCAATCGCCGTATTGGCCGCGTAATGCATCGCCAGCACGACGCCGGTCAGGATCTGCAGGACCAGCATGACCGCCAGCATGGCGCCGAACGTATAGGCATAGTTCAGGTTGCGGGGAACCGGATAGGCGATGAAACTGTCATAGACCATACGCGGCAGCGGAAGCCGCGCGTCTACCCACTTTTCGAGCCCTGTCGATGGCTCGTAGGACGAATGACCACTCATGATTCAGCTCCCCCTCAACCGACCTTGATCTTCTTTTCCGACGTAAACGCATATTGCGGGATGAAGAGGTTCTGCGGCGCAGGCCCGTGACGGATGCGACCGGCGGTATCGTAGACCGAACCATGGCAGGGACAGAACCACCCGCCATATTCACCTGCCTGGCCGAGTGGAATGCAACCCAGATGGGTGCAGACGCCGATCATGACGAGCCAGTTTTCCTTGCCCTCCCCGGCCGAACGGGCAACGTCGGTTGCTTGTGCATCGGACGGAAGATTGGCGTTGCGGGCGATCGGATCCTTCAAGTCCGAAAGCTGCGTACCCTTGGCATCGTCGATTTCTTTCTGCGTGCGGTTACGGATGAAGACGGGTTTACCGCGCCACTTCACCGTCAACGACATGCCGGGCTCAAGGCTCGACACATCGACTTCGATGGATGCAAGAGCAAGTGTCGATGCGTCCGGACGCATCTGGTCGATAAACGGCCATGCGACGGCAACTGCACCCACCGCACCGGCCATACCTGTCGTCAAATAAAGGAAATCGCGACGAGTCGGCTCGCCGCTGGACTCAACTGTCGTACTATGCTCGCTCAAAGCTGCACATCCTCTTCCCGCAAACCGCGGCAAAACCGCGGTACCCCTCTCACTAACGGCGAATCAATGCGACCATAATTCCGCCATAGATTCCTCCGTAACCCGCTGCGTTCTAAGCTTGATCGCAAATTATGTCCAGTCTTGGCAAGGGGTCAGGGCACAATGTCGCGGCAAAACTGCGCTATTGCGTCGCAAGGCTGGAGCCTGAACTCTTTCTGCACCGATGCGAAAAGTTAAGCCCATGAAAAATCTGGGGATTTCTGTAGTATCTTCTTATATTGCAAGGCAAAATAGACAATGATTTCAATGCTGCATTGCGGAAGGCACTGCGGTATCACCACTTCCGCCACTCAGTGTGACCTGCGCTTTACCACTTAAATCCAAATGGATTTCCCCCGGGATTTATGGAGGATTGCACTCGTTGTCTTGCGCATACGCTGCAGCGAAAACGAAGCACGAGAACTTCTCATGAGACACACGATTTATTGCGTCCTATGCGTTCTCGCCACACTGGCGGTCGGCATCCTAGCCGCGCGTTACGTCGCCGATTCCTGGCTGCTGGCCTTTTTCGAAAGTCTGCAGACCCATATAAGCCTGTTCGCGATCCTGCTCGCCTTGATCGCATTCGCCTTCAAGCGTCACTGGTATGCGCTCTTCCTGACTGCCGCAGGGATCATCCTGCTGGTTCACTCCGTCCTCATGCTGCAGCAATACACCACGTCTTCGCTCGTCGCTTCGGCTGAGGCGAGCGGCGAGCATTTCAGGTTGCTCTCCTTCAACATAGAGGACAGCAATTTCGAAAACGGCCCTCGCATCGCCGATCTCATCATCGCCTCGAAAGCCGACGTCGTCGAAATCTTCGAGGCAGGACCGATCTTTTCCGAGATGGACCGCATCTTGAAAGTCTATCCCAACCGCATCGGCTGCGGCGTGATGACCACCGATTGTGATTCCCTGCTGCTGTCGAAGAGACCGTTCCAAACCCAACTCATGCGCAGCCTCGGCAGCCTCTGGGACAATCGCTTCATTCTCGCCACCATCGACATGGACGGCCAGCCCGTGAACTTCGCCTCCGTTCATCTGAGCAAGCCTTATTTCGATGCGTTCCACCAGATCGAGCTTGGCCTCCTCGCTCCGGTCCTTAATGACGTGAAAGGGCCGTTGATTCTCGCAGGAGATTTCAACGCCTCGGTCATCACGCCCGATATGCGCGACTTCCTGGCGGCAACCGGCCTTCGCCATGCCTTTCCCGAGCCCGCCACATGGCCGATTGCTGCGGGCGCCTATGGCATCACCATCGATCACGTCTTCGCTCGCGCGCCGTTGCGGCTGATATCCGTAAAGCAGATCCGCGACGCCATGGGCTCGAACCATTTCGGCCTGATGACGGAGTTCAGCGTGCCTCGGCAGAAATGATCCGGCGAGTTTCAGAGTGGCTCAATCTGCATCCGCCGCAATGAAACCGCCGGACTGACGTGCCCAGAGTTCGGAATAAAGGCCACCCCGAGCGATCAGCTCGTCATGCGTCCCCTCTTCGATGACCTCGCCCTTGTCGATGACGATCAACCGGTCGAGCTTAGCGATGGTCGACAGCCGATGCGCGATCACAAGCACGGTCTTGCCCTGCATCAGCCCATCCAGATTGGACTGCAGTACGGCTTCGGCTTCCGAATCCAGCGCGGACGTCGCCTCGTCGAGCACGAGAATGGGCGCGTCCTTCAGCATGACGCGCGCGATCGCAATGCGCTGGCGTTGGCCGCCTGAAAGCTTGACACCGCGCTCGCCGACATGGGCGGCATAAGCGGTGCGCCCCTTCTGATCTTCGAGAGCGGTGATGAAGCGATCCGCCTCCGCCCGCTGGGCCGCCTCCACCATCTGCTCGTCGGTAGCGTCAGGCCGACCGAAGAGGATATTATCGCGGATGGAGCGATTGAGGAGAGCGGTGTCCTGCGTCACCATGCCGATCGCGCTACGCAGCGACTCCTGCCTGACGGCTGCAATATCCTGTCCGTCGATCAGGATGCGCCCGCCCTCGAGATCGTAGAAACGCAACAGCAGATTGACGAGCGTCGTCTTGCCCGCTCCCGAGCGGCCGACGATGCCAACCTTTTCCCCCGCGCGTACGTTGAGAGAGAAATTGTCGATGATGCCGCCACCGCGCCCATAGTGAAACGTCACATCGTCGAAACGAATTTCCGGCCCGGTGACGACCAGATCCTTGGCATCAGGCCGATCGACCAGACCGATGGGCTCGGAGATCATCTCGGCCGAATTCTGAATGGTGCCGAGATTGCGCATGATGGCATTGAATTGCGACATCATTCGGCCGAAGAGCATGTTCAGGCGCAGCACCATGCTGAGCGTGAAGGCGACGCCTCCGGTCGAGATTTCACCCGCCAGCCAGAGATGGACGGCGAGCGCGCCGATCGTGGTGATCATGACGCCTGACAGCAGCGCCAGCGATGAGCGCACGCCGGTCAACAATCGTGTGAACGGCATGACGGCGGCCTGGAAGCGGTCGAAACCATTGCGGATGTAGTGGTCGTTCTGCTCCTCCCGGCCAAAGAGCTTCAGCGTCTGAATATTGGCGTAGGCATCGACCATGCGGCCGTTCAGCATTGAGGACGCTTCGGCCGCGTTGCGCGCATGCCGCCGGATGCGCGGCACGAAATATCGCGCAAGCAGAGAGAAGACGCCGATCCAGACCGCGATGACCAGCGCCAGCCGCCAGTCCAGCCCGCCGACCAGCGCGATGGTCGACGCGGCATAGATGATGATGAACCAAACGACCTGCAGCAGCGACACAACGAGATCACCCGTCGCCTGCCCCGCCGACCAGACCTTGGTGACGACACGGCCGGAAAAATCGTTCTGGAAGAATTCGACGGACTGCCTCGCCACATGGCGATAAGCCTGCCAGCGCACGAGATTGAGAAACCCTGGCACGACCACCTGTTCCTCGACCAATGCGCCGAGGCTGACGACAACGAAGCGCACCACGAGCACGACGAAAACCATGCCGAGCAGCGCCGCGCCATGGCCGGCAAGCAGCCCCGACCACCCCTCGCCCGGCTTCACCTTGTCAAGGATATCGACGAGATGCCCGACGAACCAGAACAGCGCCGCCTCGAGCATCGCGACGGCACCGCCGAGTGCCGCCATCGCCAGGAAAGGCCCCTTGGCCTCACCGACATAGTACCAGATGAAGGCACCGAGCGACCGCGGCGGCCGAAGATCGCCGCTGCGATAGTAAGGATCAATCCAGGTCTCGAACAGACGGAACACGGAACGGATGAACATGCCAGCGATATAGGGAATTTTGAGACACGCGCAAACTCACGGCGTGCCGCAGAAAAGGTTATATTTTCTTCATGTTCAGCCGCGCACTTGAAGTTCCGTTCTTCATCGGTGATTTAATCAAACTTAATCAGAAAGATTGAATCCGATAAATCTATACAAAATCCATCATTCGCCTATTTTATAGCAAGGAATAGGACGCGATCGAAATGAACAACAAGACGGCCGACACGAAAGTTCTGACGACACATGTTCCGCTGTCGTTGGCGGAAAAAGTTGACCAGATAGCCGCTCGGCTGGAGCGCTCCCGGGGATGGATCGTGAAGCAAGCACTCAATGATTGGGTCGCTCTGCAGGAAGAGCGTCACAGGCTGACACTTGAAGCACTGGCCGATGTGGATGCCGGGAATGTTGTCGACCATCAGCTTATTTGGGATTGGGTGCGCGACTTGGGCACGTCGGAAGACGAGGCTCAATCCCGTTGATCGAAATCAAGTGGACTGCGAAAGCACAATCCGATTTGATCCGCGTCTACGACTTTCTGGCACCGGTCAACAGGCCTGCGGCAATCAGAGCCGCACAAACTCTTTCATCCGCTCCGCTGCAGCTCCTTCAGCATCCGCGCATCGGGGAAAGACTTGAAGAATTCGAGCCTCGCGACGTCAGGCGCATCCTGGTAGGCGCTTATGAAATGCGCTACGAAATTGCAGGCTCGACTGTTTTCATTCTGCGCATATGGCACGGACGAGAAGATCGCTGAAACAATGATGGGGTGCCGAAGCACCCCAATGTTCCCTTCATCACTCCGCCGCCGCCTCGGCCTCCTCGTGATCCGCCAAAAATCCACCCGATTGCCGGCTCCAGAGTTCGGCATAGATGCCGCCCTCCTCGACCAGTTCCTGATGTGTGCCCATCTCGATGATCCGACCCTTGTCGAGAACGACGAGGCGGTCCATCTCGGTCAGCGTCGACAGGCGATGGGCAATGGCAATCACCGTCTTGCCGTGCATCAGCGCGAAGAGGTTTTCCTGGATCGCTGCTTCCACTTCGGAATCGAGCGCCGAGGTTGCCTCGTCGAGCACCAGGATCGGCGCGTCCTTCAGGAAGACGCGGGCGATCGCAATACGCTGGCGCTGGCCGCCTGACAGTTTGACACCCCGCTCGCCGACCTGCGCGTCGAGCCCAGTGCGGCCATGCATATCCACCAGCCCCTCGATGAAGTCCCAGGCATTGGCGCGCTTGGCCGCCTGGATGATTTCCTCGTCGGTCGCGTCCGGACGGCCGTAGGCGATGTTGTCGCGGATGGATCGGTGCAGCAGCGACGTGTCCTGCGTCACCACACCGATCATCGAGCGAAGGCTGTCCTGCGTGACGCCCGCGATATCGTGGCCGTCGATGGTGATGCGGCCGCCCTCCAGATCGTAGAAGCGCAGCAGCAGGTTCATCAGTGTCGTCTTGCCGGCACCGGAGCGGCCGACAAGGCCGACCTTTTCGCCGGCGCGAATATCGAGGGTCAGATCCTCCATGACACCCTTCGCCTTGCCGTAATGGAAGCGAATGTGGTCGAAGCGGATCGCACCCTGCTGGGCCACGATCGGCGATGCTGCCGGCTTGTCGACGATATCGTGCGGCTTCGTCATCATCTCCATGCCGTCATAGACGGTGCCGATGTTTTCGAAGAGCGCCGAAACTTCCCACATCACCCACTGCGACATGCCGTTGACGCGCATGGCAAGGCCGATGGCAATGGCGATGGAGCCGACGGAGATCGAGCCGCTGAGCCAGAACCAGATCGACAGAGACGAGACGATGAACAGCGCCGCGCAGTTGTTGAAATAGACCGATGCGTGGAACAGCGTCACCTTGCGCATCTGCTTGTGCACGGTATCGAGGAATTCCTCCATGCCGGCCCTCGCATACTTCTCTTCGCGGCCAGCATGGGAGAACAGCTTCACTGTAGCGATGTTGGTGTAGCTGTCGACCACACGGCCCGTCATCATCGAACGCGCATCGGCCTGCTGCGCAGCGATCTTGCGCAGCACCGGCACGAAATAGGCGACGATGGCGACATAGACGCCAAGCCAGACCAGGATCGGAATCATCAGCCGCCAGTCGGCTGCCGCGATCACGAGGATCATCGACAGGAAATAGGTGAACACGTAGACAAAGACGTCGAGGATCTTCATGACCGTTTCACGCACGGCAAGCGAGGTCTGCATCACCTTGGTGGCGACGCGGCCGGCGAACTCATTGGCGAAAAAGGTCATGCTGTGGCGCAGCAGGAAGCGGTGCATCTGCCAGCGCGCGATCATCGGATAGTTGCCGAGCAGTACCTGGTGCATGATGAAGCTGTCGAGGATCGCCGCAGCCGGCAAGCCGATCAGCACCATCGCGCCCATCCAGAACAGCTTGTGCCATTCCGTCTGCAGGAAGGTCGCCTTATCGGCATGTGTCAGCCAGTCGACGATATCGCCGAGGAACTGGAACAGCGCCACCTCACCGATCGCGATCGACATGGTGAGGATGCTCATGGCGATCAGCCATGGCAGAGCCGGCTTGGAATAATGCCAGCAGAAGGCGAAAAGGCCGCGCGGCGGAGTGTCCGGCACCTCGCTCGGAAATGGATTTAGTCGGCGTTCGAACCAGCTAAACATTGAAATGCTCCAAAGACTCGACCCTTCGACCACCCATTGCGCTGAAAGATCGCAGACTCATATGGTGGCCGGGTGATAAAACAACGAGGCCATGCCGGCCGCGCAATGACTTAAAGAAGGGGGGTACTTGCGAATACGCGCCTTGTAGCGCCAGTCAAATCCGTGAGTACACGGCCTGGAGGCGCATTATCACAAACAAGATATCCATCTGTGCCTCCTTCTTTCGCAAGTTGTAGAGCGCTCGTCTTTTAGCGCGACTTTTTCTGTTTGAAAAGCGAAATATGCCTGAAAAATGGGCTGAATCCTTCAATTCTCTTTATGGGAGACATCACGGAAATGAGGGCGCGCGAAAAATCTGAGACAAATCCAGGCGATTTCGCTAGTTGCAGCGTATGACAAAACTGCGCATCGCCCTTTACCAACCCGACATTCCCGGCAACACCGGCACGATCCTGCGGCTCGCCGCCTGCCTCGGCCTCGGCGTCGACATTATCGAGCCGGCCGGCTTCGACATATCGGACCGCAATCTGAAGCGCGCCGGCATGGATTATCTTGCCGCCGTCACCCTGACCAGGCACGTCAATTGGGAGCGCTTCGAGGCATGGAGGCAGGAAAGCGGGCGGCGGCTGGTGCTGGCTTCAACGAAGGCGGCCCAGCGCTACACGGATTTTGCTTATCGCGACGACGATATCCTCCTCTTCGGCCGCGAAAGCGCCGGCGTGCCGGAGCATGTGCATGAAAAGGCCGATGGCCGCGTCCTGATCCCCATGGTGGAGGGCCAACGCTCCATCAATGTTGCGATGTCGGCCGCCATGATATCGGGGGAAGCCTTGCGGCAAACGCAATGGCCGCCGCTTACCGCACTGGGGCTGCACCGGGCCTGAATGTCGCACCCGAATAGGCGTTGGCACGCCGGATAAAGTGTGAGAAGCTTCGCTCTGGAATGCTCTAACTCAGGCAGCCTTGGCGAGGTGACCCATGTTCCAGACGGCATTCACGCTTTCCCTGACGCAGTTCGCACGTACATTGAGCCTCCCCGAACGGCTCCAGCACTCCCCTTTGCGCAACCTTGCGCTTGAGGGCCTTCGCCAGCGGAACCTCGCTCTCGATGCGCTGTTCTACGACGTCAAGGTCATTACACCCGAGGAAGCTTTCTACATCAGTGACTCGCTCGCCGCCGAAGGCGCGATCCTGATCGTGCCGCCGAGCGGCCTTGGGGCGCTCACCCTCTGCGAAACCATCGATGAATTTGTCTTGCGCGGCGGCGGCAATGCCCGGGCGCTCGCAGTCGCCGGCATCGGCGGGTCCGCGCTCGGTGCCGCCGCATTTGCCCGCAACGTGGCCGATGCGATCGACGCACCAGTCGCCGTTGTCGTCTCAGGCTACGGCATCGCCGACGCCATCACTGAAGCCTTTGGCGGATCGTTTTTCTTCGGTCATTTGAGGGGGCTGCGGCCGTTGCTTGAAAGCCTGGATGATCTTGCCGGCCGGCCCAAGGTTGGAGCGCAGCGCAATGAAACGGCTGCCCGCACCAGCCTGGACACCAGAACGGTACGGGCGCTTCTCGCCGATCCCCGACTCTCCTTCCCTCTGCTGGCGGGACACTCCAAAGGCAATCTCGTCCTTTCTGCCGCCCTGCATAACCTCTCGAAGCAGGATGAAGGACGAGTTGCTGAGCTGGCGCGGCATACGAAGATCGTGACGATCGGCGCGCGCATCGCAATGCCTCCGGTATTCAACGATGTCATCGATGTCATGGGCGAGTGGGACTGGTTTGGAGAGATCAATTCCCGACGGTTCATCCACGCCGATCAGCGCGTCGCGCATGCATGGCATCACACGAACACCGATTTGGGCGGCCACCTGCCGGTGACCATCACGCTGATGGAGATTCTCGCGGCATCACCCATTGCCGAAGATCAGAAAGCTGAAGAACACCAAGCTGCAAAGCTCGGTGCCGCGGCCGAACCGGCGGCAATACAGGAGACAAAGTCTCCGCCGCCTTCGACCGGCGGTAATACGACTGCGATCGAGAAGGTCAAGAAAGCTTTCTCCGCGAGGCCCATGCCAAGCGCTCAGCCGCCCGCGTTCGGCCCGTCGGATGATCCGCCACCGACCATGCCGCATTGAGCTGACGACCAATCGCCAGCCAGCCTCGGAGAAACGCGAACACACTTCGAGAGCCATCACCCGTCGATGCGAGCGCCGTATCGTTCAGTTCAGTCCGCCGATGGCAAGCGCCGCATGGTGAATTCGATGCGATCGCCGTCGACCTGACGCCAGCTTTCGACCTCGGTCCAATAGGCGGCTTTCGGGAACTCGTTGAACCATTCACGCGCCTTTTCGCGCGCTTCGGGGCGACTGAGACAAAAGGTCTCGCGAACGAATTCGCTCTTTCCACCGGCGGGATGGTCCTGCCGATAACGGAATATTCTGTTTCTCAACCCGTCTAGGGGCGGCGGTCCGGGTATCTTCATGATAAAACCTCGCCTTTGAGAGAGGGAACATAATACCGCATTGTGAAATTTGCGAGTCGATTCTCCTGCGACGTTGCTGCACTGGCTGCGCCGCAATCTTGCTGATATTCCAACTCACGATACATACGGTGCGAATCGCGGGCCGCCGGCTGCTCGCACCGTCGGAGAGCATGAATGGAACGACCCAATCTTCCCAAGGGATTACCCGAGGATATTGAAGAAAAGAAAGAGGCAGCGCGACACTGGTTCGAGGGTCTGCGCGACACGATCTGCGCTGAGTTCGAGCAGCTGGAGAACGAGCTGACCGGCCCCCTTTCCGACCAGGAACCAGGCCGCTTCGTCGCCAAGGACTGGCAGAGGGACAAGGGCCAGGGCGGCGGCGGCCGCATGTCGATGATGGAGGGGCGCGTCTTCGAGAAGGTCGGCGTCCACACCTCGACCGTCTATGGCGAATTCTCTCCCGATTTCCGCAGCCAGATTCCGGGCGCCGAGGAAGATCCCCGCTTCTGGGCTTCGGGACTGTCGCTGATTGCCCATCCCATCAATCCGAACGTGCCGACCGTGCATATGAACACTCGCATGGTGGTGACGACGAGCCAGTGGTTCGGCGGCGGCGCCGACCTGACGCCGGTGCTCGATCGCCGACGCACGCAGGAGGATCCGGACAGCGCCCTCTTCCACCGCGCCATGCAGATCGTCTGCGATCGCCATGCCGTCGCCGACTACCAACGCTACAAAAGCTGGTGCGACGAATATTTCTTCCTGAAGCACCGAAACGAGCCGCGTGGCATCGGCGGCATCTTCTTCGATTGGCTACATTCGCCGGAAGAATCCGGCGGCTGGAATGCCGATTTCGCCTTCACGCGCGACGTCGGCCGCGCCTTCGCGATGGTTTACCCGCGCATTGTCCGCTCGAATTTCAACGAAACATGGACGGAAGAGGATCGCGACGAGCAATTAATTCGTCGCGGACGTTATGTGGAGTTCAATTTGCTGTACGATAGGGGTACAATATTCGGACTGAAGACAGGCGGCAACGTGGAGTCGATCCTATCGTCTCTGCCGCCGGTGGTGCGCTGGCCCTAAGACACGTCGCGCAAAAGCAGGCGGCGATTTGCGATAACGACGCAGGGAAAGCTTCGAACTTCAAGCGCAGCGAACGAATCCGAAAGATCGCGATGCGCTTGAGACGTTCAACATGAAATGATCGGACGGTGTCCTGAAATCGGCGGGAGGAGTGCCTAAGTGATCTAATGCTCGTTTCAATCGGAGGAGGTTGTAATGGCAGCAGAGAAACAAGTCACGGAAGCTTCGAAAGAACGGAAACTTTCGCGCACAGTCGATAGTCCGGAGTTCATCATCCGACTGGCGGAGGATATGCGGATCCGCAGTGGATCCGATCTGCCCCTTTCCTGCTTCATAGAGCAGGTGAGGATGCAGCTGGCGGGCAAATCACCGAGCGATATCGCCCGCTTCGCGGCCGATCGTTCGGCCAAGCAAGTGCCTATCACTCGCTATCAATCGTCGGATTGCTTCAAATCCTGGGCGATGCCGGATTAATGTCCGGAAAGCCGCCGGCAAGCTGGAGACTTGCCGGACGGCAGAAACCTTTTCTCATTCGTTGCGTTTAGGTCTTCAGGTCCTTTGTAGGGCGAGAATCCGCTGAAAGATGAGGAGGAACATATGCGACTGTTCGAATGTGGTACGCTCGTGCCCGGTTGCGCCTGGCATACTCGCGCCAAGGATGACGCCGAGGTGGTTCGTCGCGCGGTCGAGCACATGCGCGAAGCGCATGGCGAAACCATCATCCGCGAAAACATGGTCGACAATATCAAGGCCCGAATTCGCGACGAGGCAAACGCAGCCTGATCGGCAGGCTGGCCAGTCAGTCCCGCTATGCAGGTCTCATTATCAGGCGTTGGCTAAGTCCTTGAGTCGGGCGAGAAGGCTCGCCCGGTTCATCGCAAAATTCCCATCGAGCCATTCCTGCTCGATCTTGCCAAGAAGCTCGCCCACGCGCGGACCCGCATTGACGCCCACGGCAAGCGCATCAGCGCCATTGAGCGGAAAAGCCGGCTTCTTCCATTTTGCCGTCCGTTCCAACAATTTCCCGAGCCGCGCCACGCGGGCCATTTCCTCGAAATCGCCTTCCGCCTTGCTCCGCGCAACGGCCAGCGCCAACTTAAGGCGAACCGCGACGCCGGTCGGATCATGGCGATAAAGCAGGCGATCGAAGGCCGCCTCCGAAATATCGTCCTTGACGATGGGCGCATTCGCCCAGGCCTGCAGATAGGAGCCTTCCGCTTTCGAGAGGCGCAGCCGCTCGGCAAGCTTGGCAAGCCTTGCCGCATCGGGCGGCACAATGGCTGCAAGACGAAGTAGAGCCTCCGACGGCCAGCCGAGAGCCTCTTCGGCGGCGATCAGCCCCGGAATGGCGTCGATGCCCCATTTTTCGGTTTCCGGCAGCACTTCCGTCAAAATGCCGATCTGGCGCATCCAGAGCAGCGCCCTGCCCGGGTCCGGGGCTGCCAGCAGCTTCTTCATCTCGGACCAGACACGCTCGGCCGAGAGTGTTGATATCTTCGACTTTGCGGCGGCACAGGCGCGCAAGCCATCGGCATCGGGACGGCCGCTGCCGTAATAGGCGAAGAAGCGGAAGAAGCGGAGAATGCGCAAATAATCCTCGGCAATGCGCGTCGCCGCATCGCCGATGAACCTGATATTGCGGCGCTCCAGATCGGCAAGCCCGCCGACGAGATCCACGACCTCGCCATCGGCGGATGCATAGAGCGCATTGATCGTCAGGTCTCGCCGCTCGGCATCGGCCTGCCAGTCCTGACTGAAGGCCACTACGGCACGGCGCCCGTCCGTTTCAACATCATGCCGCAAGGTGGTGATTTCGTACGGCTTTCCATCGATGACCAAGGTGACCGTGCCATGCGCGATCCCTGTTGGTACCGCCTTGATCCCGGCTGCCTCTGCTCTCTCCAAGACCGTTTCCGGCAGGAGCGTCGTCGCTATATCGATATCGGCAACGGGCAGTCCCATCAGGCTGTTGCGGACGGCACCGCCGACCACACGCCCCTCGCCGCCATTGGCATCGAGCAACGCCAGCACCCGCTGCAATGCCTCATCGCGAAACCAGGCTTCATCGGCAACGGAGGTCATCTGTAGAGCCTTTCATAAAGCGTGCGGACGATGCCCGCAGTAATGCCCCAGATCATGCGCTGCCCATAGGGCATGCGGTAGAAATGGCGTTCGGTCCCCTGCCAGTGCATCGTGTCGGTCACATGATGGTCGGGATTCATCAGGAAGGAGAGCGGCACCTCGAAGGCATCCTCCACTTCGGTCGGGTTGAGAGCCAGGTGAAAGCCCGGCTTCACCACGGCAAGAACAGGCGTGATGCGAAAGCCCGTCGCCGCCAGATAGTGCGGCAGCCGCGCGACGGGCTCGATGAAGATATCGGCAAGCCCGATTTCCTCGCCCGCTTCGCGCACCGCCGCCATTTCCGGCGACGCGTCCTCTGGATCGATGGCACCACCCGGAAAGGCGATCTGGCCAGAATGCTTGCGCAGCGTCGAAGTTCTAAGCGTGAAGATCACCTTGGCATCGTCGCCGCTGTCAACGACGGGCACAAGCACGGCGGCATCCTTGAGCTTCAGGTCCGCGACCTGTGAAATGGTCTCGGGATTGAGAAGATGATCGCCGTGATCGCGCCAGGCAAGCTCCACCGGTCCGCCACTCTGATGGAGGGCGCGACGGCGGAATTCATCCGCGGAATAAAGGGGAAATTCATTCATCGAGTCAGTGCATCCAGTTCGGCAACCGGCATGACGGGAAATATGGAGCTGCCGGAACGCACGCAGAAGATCTCTCGCCCGGCAATCACGACGGGCTCACCAAGCTCGATGAGATCGTACATGACCGCACGCGTCACCAGAGCCTCAAGCCGGCCGCGGACATGCAGATAAGGCTTCAATTCATCGTTCTCACCGCTGATGACGAAACGGATCGGATGATCCCTGCCCGCCTCGACGACATCGCCGACATTGGTGCGGAAGGTCAGCACCCGTCTGCCCTCACGCTCCGTCACGCTCATCTCGACGGCCACGAACGGCGCGTCGACCACGCGAATACCCACCTTTTCCACAGGCGTCACGAGATAGGTCTTCCCATCCTCGTCTTTGCGCAGAACTGTGGAAAACAGCCGCACCAGCGGCGCGCGACCGATCGGCGTGCCGAGATAGAACCAGGTGCCGTCGGCGCGGATCTCCATGTCGATATCGCCGCAGAAGGGCGGATTCCAGCGATCGACGGGCGGCAAACCCTTCTTGGAGCCACCGCTATCGCCAGCCGCACGCGAAATCAGCGCCGCGAGGCTTGCGGCATCGCCCGTTGTCCTGATTTCCTCGGTTGCCATTCTTCTGTCCCGGTTGGTCGTTAGTCAGGAATATGACAGTTCTCACGAGATAGTCATTTGAAACGTGCTTGTCAGCGGTCTTGCTGGCGATAAGTTGTATTGATTATGAGGCAAATGTGTAACGTCTGCGAATCACGCGCACCGTTTTTCTGCCATTGGAGACGCAAATGGGCATGATCAAATCGACCGAAACGAGCCTCGACGAGCAGGCCATCATTGCCTCAGCCGAAAAGGCACTGGGCGATATCGCCGCCGTTCGCCAGGAGGTGTCGAAGGTCATTTTCGGTCAGGAAAGCGTCGTGGAAAACACGCTTCTGGCCGTGCTCGCCGGCGGTCATGCCTTGCTGGTGGGCGTACCGGGTCTCGCCAAGACGAAGCTGGTGACGACACTCGGCGCCGTTCTCGGCCTTGCCTCCAACCGCGTGCAGTTCACGCCGGACCTCATGCCCTCGGATATTCTCGGTTCCGAGGTCATGGACCAGGACGAAACCGGCCGCCGTTCCTTCCGTTTCGTCAAGGGTCCGGTCTTCGCGCAATTGCTGATGGCCGACGAAATCAACCGCGCCTCGCCGCGCACGCAGTCCGCCCTGCTGCAGTCCATGCAGGAATATCACGTCACCATCGCCGGCCAACGTTATGACCTTCCTGCTCCCTTCCACGTTCTCGCAACACAGAATCCGTTGGAGCAGGAAGGCACTTACCCGCTGCCGGAAGCCCAGCTCGACCGTTTCCTGCTGCAGGTCGATGTCGATTATCCCGAGCTTGCGGATGAACGCCGCATCCTGCTCGAAACCACTGGCTTAAGCGAAGCGACGCCACAGGCGGTCATCGACGCCGAACGCTTGCTGGAAATTCAGCAGCTCATCCGCCAGATGCCCGTCAGTGACGGCGTCGTCGATGCGATCCTGTCGCTCGTGCGTTCGGCCCGCCCGGGCCAGGGCAATGCCTCGACGGACAAGCATGTCGCCTGGGGTCCAGGTCCGCGTGCCGGCCAAGCGATGATGCTCTGCGCCCGCGCCCGCGCCCTTTACGAAGGCCGGCTTGCACCGTCGATCGACGACATTCATGCACTCGCCGAGCCAGTATTGGAGCACCGCATGGCGCTGACTTTCGCAGCCCGCGCCGAAGGCATGTCCGTACGCGATGTCATTTCAGGGCTGGTCAAGCAGTCGAAGTCGTGACCCGGATGTCGAGGAGAGTATAGCGCGTGGCATCCATCGGACAGACCGTCAGACCGACCTCAGGCAACGATGCCCTCTCCCGAGCCCGTAGTCGCGCCGCACTCGTGCCGGACTGCCTTGTCGAAGCCAAGCGCATCGCCAATACCGTCATCGCCGGATGGCACGGCCGGCGCAAGCGCGGCATCGGCGAGAATTTCTGGCAGTTCCGCCCCTATACCGAAGGCGAAAGCCTGTCGCGCATCGACTGGCGACGCTCGGCCCGCGACGATCATACCTATATCCGCGATCATGAATGGGAAGCCGCTCACACGATCTGGCTCTGGGCCGATCTCTCCCCATCCATGATGTATAAATCGACCTATGGCCATGTGTCCAAGGAAGGCCGCGCGCTCGTCCTGATGCTGGCGCTAGCGGAAATCCTGTCCCGCTCCGGTGAGCGCATCGGCTGCCCCGGCATCATGGAGCCGGTTTCGACCCGCAACGCTGCCGAACGCCTGGCCGCAGCGCTGATGCATACGCCGCTCGAAGGCGGCCTTCCGCAGACATCAATGATCCGCGGCTGGAGCGATATCGTGCTGATCGGCGATTTTCTCGACGATGCCGATAGCGTGATGGGCAGGATCGGACCGCTGGCCCGCCGTGGCTTACGCGGTCATGTGATCGAGGTTGCCGACCCCGCCGAAGAACTATTTCCCTATAGCGGGCGCACCGAATTCAGCGATCCCGAAACGGGCTCGAAGCTGATCGCCGGCCGCGCGGAAAACTTGCGTGAAGATTATCAGCGCGCCTATCTGGCGCGGCGCGAAAATCTCGGCCAATCGCTGCGCCATCTCGGCTGGACCTTCGTCAGCCACCGCACCGACCGCCTGGCTTCCGAAGCGCTGGTCGCCGTGCACATGTATCTCTCAGGCATGCCCGCGAGGGTCGCGTCTGGAGGCCAGCCATGAGCGGTCTCTCCTTTGCATTCGCTTCGCCGGCCATCTTGGCAGCGCTCATTCTGCTTCCTGCGATCTGGTGGCTGCTGCGCCTGACCCCGCCGCAGCCGCGCACCGAAGTGTTCCCGCCGCTGCGCATTCTGGCGAGCATCCTCAAACGTGAGGAAACGCCGGCGCGCAGCCCGTGGTGGCTGACGCTGCTGCGCATGCTGCTTGCCGCCCTGGTCATTCTTGCCATCGCCAATCCCATGTTCAATCCGCGCACCAACACGCTCTCGAGCAGCGGTCCATTGGTGCTGATAATCGACAATAGCTGGGCAAGCGTCTCCGACTGGGAACGCCGCGTACGTACGGCCGACGCGCTGATCGACGATGCCGATGCCAAGGGCATTCCGGTCTCGATCGCCTTCACCGCCGAACAGAGCAATGATGCGACACCGGGTGCCGCGACATCGGCCCGAGACAAACTGCATGCGATGAACCCGAGACCGCTGGTGCCGGATCGGCAACGCGCCGCCGACGCCGTCAAGGCGGCGCTCAACAGCAGCAAGCCCGGTACTATTGCTTTCCTTTCCGACGGTATCGAGAGCAAGGACAAGGACGATATCGTCAGCCGCCTTGCCGCGCTGCAGCCGAGTGAGCTGCGGCTGATCGAGGGCGACGGCCGCGATATCGTCGCGCTCACCGGCGCAGCCAATACCGCCAGCAACATGACCGTCACGGCCACACGGCTGAACGGCAGTGGCCCGATGCGCCTCGGACTGACGGCGCAAGACAATCAGGGACGGCCAATCGCCGCCGGTTCGCTTGATTTCTCGGCCGGGCGGACGGTTGCGACCGGCTCCATCGCCGCGCCCTTCGAAATGCGCAATGATTTCGCCCGCATCAGCATCGACCGCCAGGCTAGCGCCGGCAGCGTCTATCTGCTGGATGACAGTTTTCGCCGACGCCGCGTGGCGCTTCTCTCCGGACAGGCCGCCGACGAATTCCAGCCGATCCTGTCGCCCCTCTACTATATCCAGCGCGCCCTTCAGCCCTATGCCGATCTGACGCAGCCGAACAGCGCTGATCTGGCGAAGTCGATCCCGCAACTGCTCGCGGGCAATCCTTCCGTCATCATTATGGCCGATGTCGGCCGTCTGCCGCAGGAAACCTATGCACCGCTGCAGAAGTGGATCGAAAATGGCGGCACGCTCGTCCGCTTCGCCGGACCGCGCCTTGCCGCGGCACCCGCCGACGATCCTTTGGTCCCGGTCACGTTGCGGCAGGGCGAGCGCACCTTCGGCGGCGCACTGTCCTGGGCCGAGCCGCAGCCGCTTGCCGATTTCCCCTCTTTCGGCCCCTTCGCCGGCATGCCGAAGCCGGATGATGTCCTGATCAAGCGGCAGGTTCTGGCCGAACCGACGCCGGATCTCGCCGAGCGCACCTGGGCAAGCTTGGCCGATGGCACGCCGCTGGTGACCGAAAAGCAGATGCAGGCCGGCCGTATCGTGCTCTTCCACGTCAGCGCCGAGCCACAATGGTCCGATCTGCCGATATCAGGCGATTTCGTCGAGATGCTGCGCCGCATCGTCCAGCTGTCGCGTGCCGGCGGCGTTGCGCCGGGGCAAGCGGCTGCCTCTAAGGCAAGTGAAGCAATGCCACCCTACCGGCTCCTGACCGCCAAGGGCGTGCTGACGAGCGAGATCGGCAGCGCCCGGCCGCTGGAACCAAGCACCAAGGGAGCCGCAGTCGCAAGTTTCGACAACCCGCCCGGCCTCTATGGCTCCGAAGAGGGCTTCAGCGCGCTCAACACCCTGCCGAGCGGCGCAGTGCTCAAGCCGCTGGATACCTCGGCGGCCGGCGCTGTCGCGCGCGAAGGCCTTATCGGGGGCGAGGCCTGGTCCGCAAAGCCGATCCTCTTTACCCTCGCCTTCCTCCTGCTGCTCGCCGACAGCATCATCGTGCTGTTCATGAACGGTGCCTTTCCACGCCTGGGCAGATCGGCCAAGACGATTGCGGGCGGTGCGGCGATGCTGCTGCTGGCCGTCTCGCTCGCCATATTCCTGCATCCGGCAAACGCACTAGCCGACGATTCCAAACCGGGCGACGACGCCATCTTCTCGCGGCTGGACAAGACACATCTTGCCTATGTGGTGACAGGCGAAACGGACGTCGATCACATTTCAGAGCGCGGTCTTGCCGGCCTCTCCGACTATCTCACCTATCGTACGACGCTCGAACCAGGCCCGCCGGTAGGGGTGGATCCTGCCAAGGATGAACTCGCCTTTTACCCGCTGATCTACTGGCCGATTTCAGCAACCGCGCCGATGCCGTCCAACGACGCCATCAACCGCATCGACGCCTATATGCGCAACGGCGGCACCGTGCTCTTCGACACGCGTGACGCCATCGACACGATGGGCGATACTTCGTCACCGAGCCCCAACGGCCAGCGACTGCAGCAGATCCTCGCCAACCTCGATATTCCTCCCCTGGAGCCCGTGCCCGCCGGCCATGTGCTGACCAAGTCCTTCTACCTGCTGTCGAGCTTCCCCGGCCGCTATGCAGACAGCCCGCTCTGGGTGGAAGCGCGTCAGGATGCGCGCCGCGATGCGAACGCCGTCGCGACCTCCGACGGGGTGACGCCGATCATGATTACGGGCAATGATTTTGCAGGCGCCTGGGCTATCGGTGACAATGGCTCGCCGCTGCTGCCGACCGTCCCCCCGGACGAAACGCAGCGGGAATATGCCTACCGCACTGGCGTCAACATCATGATGTACATGCTGACCGGAAACTATAAGTCCGATCAGGTCCACGTTCCCGATATCTTGCAGCGCTTGGGGCAATAGTATGAATATCGGTTTTGCCCCCTTCCTCCCCTGGCCTATCCTTGCCGCTCTGGCGGTGCTGACGCTCGCCATCGCGGCGCTGGCGATCTACAGGCGTTTGCGCGGCGGCTGGATACGCGCTCTGGCGGGCATCGCCCTGCTGGCGGCACTCGCCAACCCCGTGCTGATGCAGGAGGATCGCGATCAACTGACGACGATCGTTCCCGTCGTGGTCGACCGCAGCTTGAGCCAGCAGACGCCGGAACGTACGAAGATGACGGACGAAGCCCTGGCGATGCTCAAGGATCGGCTGGCGCAATTCCCCCGCATCGAGCCCAGGATCGTGGAATTCCGCGATCCGGCGGAATCGGAATCTCCGTCGACACGGCTTTTCTCTGCCCTCTCCTCGGCAATCGCCGACGTCCCGCCCGCCCGTATCGGCGGTGCCATCTTCCTGACGGATGGCCAGATCCACGATATCCCCGGCGTCAATCAGCAGCTCGGCTTTGACGCACCCGTCCACGGGCTGATCACGGGCAAACCGGACGAATTCGATCGCCGCATCGAGATCGTGCGTGCACCTCGCTTCGGTCTTGTCAACGAAGAGCAGCAGCTCGTCTTCCGTGTCGTCGACGATGGCAAGAGCCCCGGCGGCACGGCAGCAGTGACGGTCAAGATGAATGGCGACGAGATCGCCACCCTGCAGGCGACGCCCGGCCAGGACACGCCCTTTAGCTTCAAGGTGCCCCGCGCCGGCAACAATGTCCTCGAATTCGCAGTCGCCGAAGTGCCTGGCGAAGTCACCGGCATCAACAATCAGACGGTCCAGCTGATCGAAGGCATCCGCCAGAACATGCGCGTCCTGCTCGTCTCGGGCGAGCCGCATGCCGGCGAGCGCGCCTGGCGCAACCTGTTGAAATCGGACGCCTCGGTCGATCTCGTGCACTTCACCATTCTGCGTCCGCCGGACAAGCAGGACGGCACACCGATCAACGAGTTGTCGCTGATCGCCTTCCCGACCCGCGAGCTTTTCGTCGACAAGATCAACTCTTTCGACCTGATCATCTTTGACCGCTATCAGGACCGCCAGAACGTCCTGCCGACGATCTATTATGATTACATGGCCCAATATGTCGAAAACGGCGGCGCATTGCTGGTTGCAGCCGGCCCAGAACATGCCGGCGGCAGTTCGATTGCGCTGACGCCGCTCGCCTCGGTGCTGCCGGCCGAGCCGACGGGCCAGATGATCGAGAAAGCCTTCTATCCGCGCCTGTCGGACCAGGGCAAAAAGCACCCCGTCACGCGCGGGCTGGATGGCTCCGAAACCGAGCCGCCGCATTGGGGCCGCTGGTTCCGCAGCGTCGATGTGGAGAGGCCGCAAGGGCAGACCGTGATGGTCGGCGCTGACAATAGTCCCTTGCTGGTGCTGAACCGCGTCGGCCAGGGACGTGTCGCCATGCTGCTCTCCGACGAGGGCTGGCTCTGGGCACGCGGCTTCGAAGGCGGCGGCCCACATGTGTCGCTCTACCGCCGCATTGCCCATTGGCTGCTGAAAGAGCCGGCGCTGGAAGAAGAAGCGCTGACGGCCAATGCCGCCGGGCGCACGCTGCAGGTAACGCGCCAGACGATCGGCAACGATCCCGGCCCCGCTACGATCAAATTGCCTTCCGGCCAGACGGAAACCTTGCCGCTGAGGCAGACCCAGCCGGGTCTCTATCAAGCCGAGAAGCATATGAACGAAATCGGGCTCTACCAGATCGCCAACGGCAATCTGTCGACACTCGTTCATATCGGCGCAATCGATGCTCCGGAATTCAAGGCGATGATCTCGACCACCGAGACACTGAAACCGCTGGCACAAAAAACGAAGGGTCTCGTCACCCGCGTTGCCGCCGCAAATGGCGGCGTGACGGTGCCGCAAGTTCTGCCGGTGCGCGGCGCCGTTCGCGTCGCCGACGGTCAGCGCCTGACCATCCGCATGACTGACGAAACCGTGCTGAAGGGGATCAATACCCTGCCGCTCTTTGCAGGCTTTGCCGGTCTCGCCGCTCTCCTCTTCGCTTTCTCTGCTACATGGTGGCGCGAAGGACGATGACTATGAAGATCGAAGTGACCGATACGCCATCCGAAGGCGAGCTTGCGGCCATCAGCGAGGGATTGACAGCTTTCAACACCATCGACGTCGGCCCATCCGGCCGGCAATCCCTCGCCGTTCTGATCCGCGACGATGCCGGTAAGACCATCGGTGGCATCTCGGGCTATACCGCCTGGGGATGGCTGTTCACGCAATGGCTATTCGTGCCGGAAAGCCTGCGCGGCCAGGGCATGGCCGGAAAGCTGCTGGAGGCGGCGGAAGCAGAGGCAAGCGCCCGCGGTTGCTTCGGCGCATGGATCGATACCTTCAATCCACAGGCGCTGAAAGCCTATCAACGGCAGGGCTATGCCATCTTCGGCGAACTGCCAGATTTCCCGGCCGGTCGCAGCCGATTCTTTCTGAAGAAGACGTTATCGCCCCGCTGACATCAAGCAGGGCGATTTTTCGTTGATGGCGCCTTAGACAGCGATCGCCGTGAACTGTACGACATCATCCAGATCGTCTTCGTCTTCGGCTTCGATAGCCGGAACGGAATCATCGCGCCAGACAATCATGCCGTGCAGCCGCGCATGCGTGTCGGCGGCGATCGGCACGACCAGCACCCGGTTTGGATCGACAGGCCCCGGGAAGGTCAGTGCGTTGTAGGCGACCTTCTCGAAACCGAGCGGGCAATAATAGGGCGGATCGCCGATCAGGATGACGGCTTCCGACCCCTTGCGCTGAGCGGCCGCCACCGCAATCCGCACGAGCTCGCGGCCGATCCCCTTGTTCTTGTGGGACGGACGCACCGCAAGCGGGCCGAGCAGATGTCCTTTGACCGATCCGGCCAGCACCGGCGTCATCCGCACGGAAGCGATCGTCTCGCCATCGTCGGCGCAGATGAAGGATAGCGAACGGTCATGCGGTCCCTGCTCGCGAATGCGAGCAGCGGCGCGTGTAAACCGTCCCGGACCGAAAGCTTCTTCGTTGATGAGTTCGATAGCAGCGTCGTGCGACGCATCCTCAGTGAGGTAGACCAGATCGTGCTTGTACATTAGCCCAGAAAACCAGATAGACGGACGATATTGTTCCCGAAAGCGCTCATGGAGCGTTCAAGATCATCGGCGTCGTCGCAGGCTTCTGGTTACTTTCATGACAAGGGGTCCTTAAAGTGTGAGAAGCCGGATAGCAGGAAATATTCGGCGCGTCCAATGCAAAATGCATCCCGCCGTTCATTCATGCAGGATCGTGCCGCCATCGTGTCTTTTCTGAAGCTTCACGCCGCCACATGAGCTCGCCGACAGCACCTATGACGCAGTGTTCATCATTTGCCGTCTCGAAATCCGGCGCGCATGCCGTATCTCTAGATATATATATTTTGGCAGTTTCCCGAAAGGATCAAGCAATGGGCATGTTGGTGGACGGCGTCTGGCATGACGTCTGGTACGATACCAAGGAGACGAAAGGCCATTTTAGGCGCGCCGCGTCGCAGTTTCGAAACTGGGTGACCGCGGATGGCAGCGCCGGCCCCACTGGCACCGGCGGCTTCAAGGCAGAGGCCGGACGCTATCATCTCTACGTCTCGCTCGCCTGCCCCTGGGCGCATCGAACCCTGATCTTCCGCAAGCTGAAGAAGCTGGAGGATCTGATCTCCGTCTCGATCGTCGATCCGCTGATGCTGGAAAATGGCTGGGAATTCAAAGGACAGGATGGCGGCACTGTCGACCATCTCTTCGGCGCGACGAAGCTCTGGGAGGTCTATGTCAAGGCCGATCCGCATTATTCCGGCCGCGTGACTGTTCCCGTTCTCTGGGACAAGCAGACCGGCACGATCGTCAACAATGAGTCCGCGGAAATCATCCGCATGTTCAATACGGCCTTCGATGACCTGACCGGCTCCACGGCGGATTTCTATCCCACCGATCTACAGGCCGATATCGATGCATTGAACGAGCGCATCTACGATGCGGTCAACAACGGCGTCTACAAGGCCGGCTTTGCGACGACGCAGGAAGCCTATCAGGAAAACGCACTCCGCCTTTTCGAAACCCTCGACATGCTCGATGAGCGGCTGGCAACACAGCGCTATCTATTCGGCGATCGCTTGACGGAGGCCGATTGGCGGCTGTTCACGACATTGGTTCGTTTCGACGCCGTCTATGTCGGACATTTCAAATGCAATATCCGGCGCATTGCCGACTATGCCAACCTCTCGGCCTATCTCCGGGATCTCTATCAGATCGGCGGCGTTGCCGAGACGGTTAACATCGGGCACATCAAGAACCACTATTATCGCAGCCACAAGACCATCAACCCGACAGGCATCGTGCCGATCGGGCCGGAACTGGATTTCGATCGCCCGCATGGGCGCGAGCAGCTGGTAAAAGCCGCCTGACCCAGGCCTCGGGAACTTACCAATAGCTGGAGGGAGCTTCCGCTCCTTCCAATTCCTTCAGGCGGCGATAGGTTGCCTTCGTCGTGCCTGGCGGCAGCGCATCGACCGGAAAGAAGCCGCATTCGACGATCTCGCGATCCGGCTTGCGCGGCGAGGTCTGGGTAACCTCGACGCGATAGAAGACGACGTGGTCGCGTTTGCTGGTGTGATTGTTGAAATAGACGTGGAAGAGCTGTGGCTTGCCTGAGATCGCCAGATTGCCTTCCTCGCGCAGCTCCTTCTCAAGCGCCTGCTCCACAGTCTCATGGCGTTCGACGCCGCCGCCGGGCATATGCCATCCGGCGATATAGGAATGCCGAACCAGAAAAATCCGCCCTTCGCGATCGAAACAGGCGGCGCGCACGCCGATGGTCATGCTGCGGGTCAGCACGAAATAGACATGCAGCGCGCGGCCGAACAGACGCACAGCCAAACTCTGCCTTTCGTCGCGTCGATTGTCTTCGCTCATGCCTGAACCCCGGCGTCGCGATCTACAATTGGATTGGGGATGTATTTGTTTTGACAATAGAGTGGGCTATGTCTCATCCCATGTTCAAGCTCGCGCATATTTCCGATGTTCACCTTGGTCCACTGCCACGTCTTTCGATCAGAGAACTCGCCTCCAAACGCATTACCGGATTTGTGAACTGGCACCGGAACCGGCGCAAGCATCTTTTTGGCGATACGCTCGATCTCCTTCTTGACGACATCAAGGCGAAACAGGCCGATCATCTGGCCGTAACCGGCGATCTCGTCAACCTTGCGAGCGGCATGGAGATCCAGACAGCAGCCGCCTGGCTGAAGACTGTCGGCGATCCTCTCCACACCTCAGTTGTTCCCGGCAATCACGATGCCTATGTGCCCGGCGCCTACGAAAAGGCCATGCGCTCCTGGTATCCCTATGTCCGCGGCGACGATGCTCCTGCCGAATGGCAGGAAGAGCAGCGCATTTTCCCCTATCTGCGTATCCGCGGTCAGGTCGCGCTTGTGGGCTGCTCCACAGCCGTTGCCACCCCGCCCTTTGCTGCAAGCGGCTTCTACTCCTCGCGCCAGGCGCGCGAGACGGTCAATATCCTGCGCGCAGCCGGAGATGCCGGGCTCTTTCGCGTCGTCATGATCCATCACCCGCCCATTCGCGGTGCAACCAGTTTCTACAAGCGGATGATCGGCATTCGCCGTTTTGCCGCCGTCATCTCGACCGGCGGCGCCGAACTTGTCCTGCATGGCCACACACATCTCAACACCTTGCATTGGCTGCGCGGCCACATGGGTCCGGTCCCGGTCGTCGGGATCGCCTCAGCATCGCAAGGGGTCGGCGGATTGAAGCCGCGCGCGGCCTATAATCTCTTCACCATCGCCGGCCGGCCGGGCGCCTGGGAACTGAAGGCGGAGCGTTACAGCCTCAGTGACAACGGCAGCGGCGTCGATCCCGAAGGCTTCGATATTCTCGCGACATGGTGAGCCTTTTAGCGTCATCGTGCGCATCGTTTCGGTAGCGTTTTCTAAGATACGGAGCTACAATCGAAGCATTGGAATCCTGAAATGCGGGATGGATTTTGAGGTCGTGACAAGGAGCACCGCATGCCGGTTTTCGGAGCCTGTATCCCGTGGGTTGCGGCTTCTTGGAGGGCTCAGGCCAGCGCCGGGACAAGACCGGCTGACACATTGTGGGATTACTGCGGTAAGAGTGACAGTCAAACGCGCGGGTGCTTTTGAAGACTTGCGAAACGGCACGGAAATGGTTCATACCAGCACAGGACAATTATTCCGCTCGCATCACCTTTCTTACGGGGAAGGCTGTCCATCGCGGAAGCAGATTGTCGATGTAACAACCTCCAACGCCTTCCTGGAACGATCATGCCAACGCCGGTAGCAGCCACTGATATCAGACGCGATCTGGTCGGCCTTCTTCCGAAGCTTCGCCGCTTTGCGGTGACGCTGACCGGCGATCTCGCCGAGGCGGACGAGCTTGTTCAAAACGTCTGTCAGCGCGGCATAGCCAAGTTCCATCTCTGGAACAGCGGCGGCAAGCTGGAAAGCTGGCTCTATACGATGGCCCGGCATCAATGGGTCGATGAAGCGCGACGCCACAAACTACGCCCCGCCGCAAAGGGCAGTGCACTAGAACAGGGCGAGCCGATATCCGGCACCCATTTAAATCTTGTAGAAGCCGGCGAAGCGCATCGTCTCGTCACATCTTTGCCAGAAGGACTTGCCAGTGTCTTCCTGCTGGTCGACGTCGAAGGGCACAGCTACAAGCAGGCCGCCGACGTCCTCGGCATCCCTTTGTCGGCAGTGATGTCAAGGCTCTCCAGCGCACGCCTTTACCTTGCCTCCCAGGGTCATAGTCGCTCGCCTCGAAGGTTTTAAGCATTGCAGGACATGAAGAAAACGCCGCTCGAAATCCGCTTGTCCGCCTTCATGGATGGCGAGACGAGCCGCGAAGAAAAAGAAGAGTTGGAAAAGCTCATCGCCTCGGATCCGAACGCGCGGCGTATTTTCGATGAGCTGAAGCATGGCTCCGATGTTGGCCGCAAGGCTTTTGACGAGGTTTTGAAGGAGCCGGTGCCGCTGGCGCTCGTTCGCTCCATCAAGAGCGCCCAGCCTCCGAAAACCCGAGATCCCTCTCCCCGTCTCACCCGGCAATCATTGAAATTGGCGCCCACGGGCAAGCAATCGCTAGCCGCGGCTCTCATCCTGTTCGCCGTCGGCGGCGGCATCGGTTATCTTTTCGGCATGCAGCCCGCTGACGTCCCAGCGAGTCCTCCGCCGACCCCGACACAGGCTATGACACGCAACTGGCTGGATGATATCGCCGCCTATCACCGCATCTATTCGCGCCAGCCGCAGCGTATGGTCGAGCTGCAGGCAAGCCAGCTGGACGAGATCGCCAAGTGGCTGGCGAGCACGGTCGGCGTCAAATTCAATTTTCCGGACCTTGCTGCCGATGGTCTCGTTTTCCAAGGCGCGCGCATGTCCATCGCAGCCGGCAAGCCAGTCGGCCAGCTGATCTACAAGAACCTCGACGGTGATGTCGTCGCCATCTGCTTTACCAAGACGGACGGCGTTGCCGACGACGATTTCAGCGAAACTATCAAGGACGATATCAGCATCGTGTCCTGGCACCGCAACGGCACCACCTATGCGGTCGTCGGCCCCTCCTCGGATGCAATGCTCGATCAGATCGCCAATCGGGTATCCTCGGAAATCTGACGGATATCCCATCCGTTTTGCGCCTTGCGGCTACCGGCCGGCCGATGGATAATGGGCGGCGATAACCGCATGAGCCCGATAGTCTTGCTGGAGTTTCGACATGTCCGACGTTCTGCTGACCATTCCTGAAATCGACAGGCGTATCGCGGCGATAAAGGAAAACCTTCGCGAACTGATCGAGCAGGCAGCAGCCTTTTCCGGCGCCGCCGACGAAGAACGGACATCTGAGCGGATAGCCGAGCAGGAAGAAGAGCTCGAGCGTCTGACGAAGCAGCGCGATGAGCTTGCCAAAGGCAAGGCCTGAGCAAAACTCACCATTGAAGCACATATGCTCGGACGAGTTCGACGCGAGGCGTGGAAAGAACGGCACTCGGCCTTCCATGTCGAACGATCGCGATACAATTGCTGCTGACATCGGCGCGGATACACGCTATAGAGGTTGCAGCGACCAATGAGGAGAGCACTCTGATGAAAAATCACGGCACAGGAAACCACCGCTGAAAGGCAGTGCCGTGAAGGGCTGCTTTATCGGCCCGACCATCAGATTGCTATCTTTCGCCCGTGGAGGGCATTCATGTTTCGTCGCTTCGAAGAGCTTGTCGATCCGTTTCAGGATCATGACGAGCCCCACCCATCACCCAAGGCCTGGCGCTATCTCCTAACCAATCTCCGCCCGTTTCGCACGGTCATGGCAATCAGCCTTGGACTGACCGTGATCGGCGCCATCATCGAGATCTGGCTTATCGGCTATTCGAGCCGGCTGGTGGACGATCTCGCCGCCGCCCGGCGCGAGGATTTCTGGGCATCCGAAGGATTCGGCCTGCTCGCCGCGGCCGTCCTCGTCCTGATCGGACGGCCTTTTGCCGGCTATCTCCGCGAAAGCCTGGATGACATCGCGTTCCGGCCGAATGCCGAGACGCTGTTCCGCTGGCGGGCTCACCGTCATGTCCTTCGGCAATCGGTCGGCTGGTTCCGTCAGGACTTTTCCGGTCGAATCGCCAGCCAGGTGCGCGACATTGGCACGGCAGCAACGGGCGCGGCCTATCAGGTCCTGCATACGCTCTCCTTTGTCACGATCTATGTGGCCGGCTCGCTCTGGCTGATGGCCTCGATCGACCCGCGCCTCATCTGGCCCCTGGCGGTGTGGCTGTTCTGCTATCTCGCACTGATGGCCTATGTCATCCCTCGCCTGCAGAAGGCCTCCGCGCAATATCAGGGAGCCTATGCCGAGCTGACGGGCATGCTGGTGGACAGCTATGCCAATATCGACCTCATCAAGCTTTTTGCCGATGCAAGGGCGGAGGATAAGGAGGCCCGTCGTCGTTTCTCTCAAGCCCGCGAAACATTTGTCCGGGTGCAGAGATTGGAAGTGCTGGTCAATTCGAGCATGCTGTTCCTTGGCAGCTTCCTCATCGTCGCGCTCGTCGGCTATGCGGTCGTCCTCTGGCAGTCCGGCGGCGCACCACTCGGGCTGATCGCCGCATCCCTGGCGCTGAGCTTCCGCATCACCGGCATGGCCGAATGGATGCTGGATGCCGTTTCCTCGCTCTTTGCCCATCTCGGCGCCATGCGGCAGTCACTGCTGACCGTCTCGCAGCCGCTCGCCATTACCGATGCGCCGAACGCCAAGCCGCTTGCCGTCATCAATGGCGAGATCGCCTTCCGGGAGGTCACCCATCGCTACGGCAAGGAAGATGGCGGGCTCGACGCCATTTCGCTTCGAATTGGGGCAGGCCAAAAAGTCGGCCTTGTCGGCCGCTCCGGCACCGGCAAATCGACCTTGGTCAACCTGCTACTGCGCTTCTTCGATCCGGAAGCCGGCATCATCGAAATCGATGGCCAGGATATTCGGCAGGTGACGCAAGATAGCTTGCGCCGGCAGATTGCGGTGGTCGGCCAGGAAGCGTCGCTCCTTCACCGCTCCATCCGTGATAACATCGCCCATGGCAATCTCAGCTTTTCGGAGGATGCGGTTCTCGCCGCGGCAGAGAAGGCTGCGGCCAGCGATTTCATCGCGGGCCTCAGGGATCAGGAAGGAAGAATCGGTTTCGATGCGCATGCCGGCGAACGTGGCGTCCAGCTTTCCGGCGGTCAACGGCAGCGCGTCGCGATTGCGCGCGCTATCCTGAAGGATGCCCCGATCCTGGTGCTCGACGAGGCAACATCTGCCCTCGATTCGGAAGTCGAAGCCGAAATCCAGGATACGCTTTACGGGATCATGGAAAACAAGACCGTCATCGCCATCGCGCATCGCCTGTCGACCATCGCGCGCATGGACCGCATCGTCGTGCTCGACCACGGCCGCATCGTCGAGGACGGCACGCATGCGGAGCTGATCGCCCGGAACGGCATCTACGCAACGCTGTGGTCGCACCAATCCGGCGGCTTCATCGAAGGCGACGAACCGCCAGCCGACTGATGTGCAATAAAAGTGGCCCCCTCGAAAACGAGGGGGCCTTTCAAATCAGAGCTGCAACCAGGCTTGAGCCTTATGCCGACTTGATGGCGAGCACGCGGTTCGCCGCCGAGACAATCGCCTCGAGGGACGCAGCGACGATATTGGTGTTGATACCGGCACCGAAAAGCTTGCCGCCCGGATAGGAGATCTCGACATAGGAGATCGCCGAGGCGTTCGAACCGTGCTGGAGCGAATGCTCGGAGTAATCCTCGACCGACATCGGAATGCCGAGATAGATCGAGAGCGCATTGATGAAACCGTCGATGGGGCCGTTACCCCTGCCCTCGATGCGCTTCACCTCGCCCTTGTCGGTAATCTCGGCCGCGACGATGCGCTGCCCCTTATGCTCGGGGTCGGCGAAGGTGTGGTGGTCGACGAAGCGGAGCCGCGCCTCCGGCTGCGTGACATAGCGCTCGATAAAATGCTCGTAGATGCGCTTGGAGGGCAATTCCTTGCCTTCCTCGTCGGTGATGCGCTGGATTTCCTCGCGATATTCCACCTGCAGGTTGCGCGGCAGATTCAGCCCGTAATCCTGCTGCATGATATAGGCGATGCCGCCCTTGCCGGACTGCGAGTTGATGCGGATGATCGCCTCATAGGTACGACCGACATCCTGCGGATCGATCGGCAGGTAAGGCACTTCCCAGACCGGATCGTTGGCGACCTTGGCGGCCTTCATGCCCTTGTTGATCGCATCCTGATGCGAACCGGAGAAGGCGGTGTAGACCAGCTCGCCGACATAAGGATGACGCTCGCCGATCGCCATCTGATTGGAATATTCGTAAACTTCCTTCATGCGCTCGATGTTGGAGCAATCCAGCTCCGGATCGACGCCCTGCGTGAACATGTTCAACGCCATGGTCACGACATCGACATTGCCGGTGCGCTCGCCATTTCCGAACAGCGTGCCTTCCACACGATCGGCGCCGGCCATCAATGCCAGCTCGGCGGCGGCAATACCCGTCCCGCGGTCATTGTGCGGATGAAGCGAAATGATCAGGTTTTCTCTGTTATCGAGATTGCGGCACATCCATTCGATCTGGTCGGCATAGATGTTCGGCGTCGCCATTTCGACGGTCGACGGCAGATTGATGATCAGCTTGTTATCAGGCGTCGGCTTCACGACACCGATAACGGCGTTGCAGATTTCCAACGCCACATCCAGCTCGGTGCCGGTGAAGCTCTCCGGCGAATATTCGAAGCGATAGCCGCCGCCGGCCTTCGCCGCCATGTCGGTGATCATCTTGGCCGCGTCGACGGCGATCTGCTTGATGCCCTGCACGTCCTTGGCAAATACGACGCGGCGCTGCAATTCGCTGGTGGAATTGTAGAAATGCACGATCGGCTTGTTGGCGCCTTCCAGCGCTTCGAAGGTGCGGGTAATCAATTCCGGGCGGCACTGGACGAGAACCTGCAGCGATACATCGGCAGGCACACTGCCCTGTTCGATGCACCAGCGGGCAAAGTCGAAGTCGGTCTGCGAAGCCGAGGGGAAGCCGATCTCGATTTCCTTGAAACCCATATCCAGCAACAACTGGAACATGCGCGCCTTGCGGTCGTGACCCATCGGATCGACAAGCGCCTGGTTGCCGTCACGCAGATCGACCGAGCACCAGATCGGCGCCTTGGTGATCACCTTGGACGGCCAGGTCCGGTCGGGAATATTGATTTGCGGATAGGCGCGGTATTTCACCGCTGCTTCGGGCATGCCTTTAGGGGAATGGCTGTTCGCGTCCATGGTCTCGTCTCTTCCTTTCCCGTCATTTTATCCCGCGTCTTAGCCGATCGGATGCGGCTTGGCGATGATAAATGCGGACCCTTTGCGGGTAAGCTGTCGATTTTAGGGTAAGTCGCGAGGAGCGATGGCCAGCGGGCTTTTCGGCCGCCGGGCGCTCCTCAAAGGACCCGGCAACCGCGCGTAAGGCCGAGGAGGAGAAGCGAGGTAAGGGCGCGCGTGTTGTCACGCAGGGCAACGCGCCCACGTGCAATCTGTTCGGAAATCTTTGCGCCAGTCAACTTCATGGCCGCGCTTATAGCCGCAGGATATGCAAGAAGCAACCCCCTGCTCATTTCTTCAGCATTTGCACGCCGTGCGACAGCGCCAGCATCAACCCGCCGGCGATGAGCCCCCAGAAGGCGCCGGAAATGCCGCCGAAGGAAACACCCGATGCCGTCACGAGAAAAGTGATGGCGGCCGCCTCGCGCGATTCCGGCTGCTGGAAAGCGTTCAAGGCGGAATTGGAGAGCGCGCCGACCAGCGCCAGGCCGGCCACCGCCTCGATCAGAATCGGCGGCGCCAGCGCCACGAAAGCCGTCACGGCGCTCGCCAGCAATCCGAGGATCACATAGCCGATCCCGGCGACAATCGCGGCCCAGTAGCGCCGCGCGGGATCAGCATGAGCGTCCTGCCCGGCACACATCGCCGCGGTGATTGCCGCAAGATTGACGGCATGGCCGCCAAACGGGACAGCAAGCAGCGAGAACACGCCGGTCACGGCAAACAGCGGACCCGGTTTCGGCTCGTAATCATGCACCTTGAGCACGGCGATGCCGGGAATGTTCTGTGACGCCATCGTCACGATGAACAGCGGCAGCGCGATGGACACGATACCGGCAAGCGTAAAGACCGGCTTCACGAATTCGACGGTAGGCAACAGCGAATGCTCGAGCGAGGCGAAGGCACCATCCGGTATCTTTACGCCGAAGGCCAGCACCAGGGCAAAGGCCGCAAGCGCCGCCGGTACCGCCCATAGCCGCTTGAACGACCCAACGACGATCCAGGCAAGGATGATCGGCAAACCGAAGGCAGGATTGAAGGCGATCGCCTTGACGGGCGCAAAGCAGAGGCCGAGCAGCACGCCGGCCAGCATGGCATTTGCAAGCGGCGCCGGAATGGATGCGACCGCCCGGCCAAAAGGCCGAAAAAGCCCGGCAATGACGATCAATATGCCGCAAATGAAAAATGCACCGACAGCCACCGGGAAGCCGCCTTCGATCGCTCCGGCGCTCGCCAGCAGCGCGGCTCCCGGTGTCGACCAGGCAATGCTTATCGGCAGTCTCGTCACCATGCTGAGCACGATCGCGCAGAGACCCATCGCAACCGAAAGCGCCGTCAGACCGGAGGCCGCCTGCGCATCCGAGGCGCCGACCACCTGCAGGCCATGAAAGACGACAGCGAAGGAACTGGCAAAGCCGACGAAGGCCGTGAGGCAGCCCATGAACAGGCTTTGAACGGAGAAATCTTTGAGCATGGCGATAGAGACTCGAAGAGCGCATGAGGATCGATGGAACGCGCATGGAGCATTACAAGCATCGGGCGTGCAAGTGCTGTTTTCGCGCGAAATGGCAGTGTCGCTCAGCAAATCACTCGCGGAATATATCGTCGTCGACTCATACCGTGTATAAACGTGCATATTGACTCTCTTGTTTGTGCACGTTAATGCAAATTGATGAGCAATTCACTTCCATTATCCCGTCGGGACGTCATCGAAGCGCGGCTTGCAGAGGGCCGGCAGATCGTTGCCGCATCTCTGGCCGCTGAATTCAATGTGTCCGAAGATGCTGTGCGCCGCGATCTGCGGGCACTTGCCGCAGAGGGCAAATGCCGCCGCGTCTACGGCGGCGCTCTCCCTCTCCTGACGCCGTCGCAGCCGATGGCCGTACGCGTCGGCCAGGAATCCGGTCGCAAGAGAGCCCTGGCCAAGGCGGCCGTCGCAATGATCGAACCGGGCGAATTCCTGTTTTTCGACAGCGGCAGCACCAATCTCGCAATGGTCGATCTTCTGCCGAAGAACCTGGACGTGACGATCGCGACGAACTCCATCGATATCGCCAGTGCAGTCATGAAGCGCGGCGATATTCCGCTCGTCCTGATTGGTGGTGCGGTCGATCCCGTCGTCGGCGGCAGCGTCGACGCGTCGGCCGTTGCGGCCATCGAAGCCATGAACATCGATCGCTGCTTCCTGGGCGTCTGCGCCGTTTCGGCAAGAAACGGCATCAGCGTGTACGAACATGCAGACGCGATCTTCAAGCGGACGCTGCTCAAGAAAAGCGCAGCACGGATCGCGTTGATTACCTCGGAGAAGTTTCACGAACGCGCGCCGCACCGCATCGGCGGCGCCGACGATATCGATTGGCTTGTTGTCGAGGATGACTTGCCTGCCGCTGACGAAAAGGCGGCCGCCGACGCCGGCTTCTCGCTCGTGAAGGCAAGCGACGTCACGTCATCCTCCTGATTTCGAAAGATAAGAAATGACCATGCAATCCACGGATCGGCCGGAAACCCGGCTGGCAACACGACTTGCCTTTCTGGTTGGAGGCTTCGCCCTCGCCTGCTGGGCTCCCCTCGTCCCCTTCGCCAAGGATCGCCTCGGCGTCGATGATGGCGTGCTGGGCATGCTATTGCTTTGCCTTGGCCTCGGTTCGGTCGCGGCGATGCTTGCAGCCGGCATGTTGAGCGCGCGATATGGCAGCAAGCCGATCATCATCGCAGGCGGTCTCGGTCTCGCACTTCTCCTGCCGGCCTTGGCCATAGCGAGCACGCCATTCACCCTCGGCCTTGCGCTGGCGGCGTTCGGCGCCTGCCTTGGATCGCTCGATGTGGCCATGAACATTCATGCCGTCGAAGTGGAGAAAGGTGCGGACCGGCCGCTGATGTCCGGCTTCCATGCGCTGTTCAGCATAGGCGGCTTCATCGGCTCCCTGCTCGTCACCCTGCTCCTCTCCGCCAAGGCCGGTCCCCTTGCCGCAACGCTTCTCAGCTCGGCAGTCATGGTGATCGCCATGATCATCGCATGGCCCCGTCTGCTGCGAACCGTCCCCGCGGAGGACGCGCCGCTTTTCGTCATGCCACGCGGCATCGTGCTGCTGCTGGCCGCGCTGGCAGCAATCACCTTCCTCGTCGAAGGCGCGATCCTCGATTGGAGTGCTCTGCTGCTTACCACGCAGGGCCAGGTCGATACCAGTCATGGCGGCCTCGGCTACATGCTGTTTGCTATTGCGATGACGGTGGGCCGCCTGAGCGGCGATGCCATTACCGCAAGGGTCGGTGACAGGGCAATCATGCTATGGGGTGGCGTGATCGCGGTCGTGGGCTTTGGCGTCCTCCTTCTCAGCCCGATCGCGATCCTCGCCATGAGCGGTTTCCTCCTGATCGGTCTTGGCGCCTCCAACATCGTCCCGGTGCTCTTCCGCAAAGGCGGTTCGCAGAAGGTCATGCCGGCCGGCCTGGCCGTCGCGGCCATCACCATGACCGGATATGCGGGCGTGCTCGTCGGCCCCGCCGGCGTCGGTTTCGCGGCGGATCATCTCGGCCTGCCCGGCGCCTTCTGGATGCTCGCCGCACTCCTCTGCGTCGCACCTCTCTGCGCCAGCATCGTTACCCGCAATCACGAACAGGCACAGGGAGAGACAGATGCGGATCGCTCATACCGCTCTATGGACGCATGATCTCGATGCCGCCGCGAATTTCTGGGAGACTTATTTCGGCGCAACCGTCGGTGAACTCTATCGAAGCCAGCGACGGCCTGGCTTCGTCTCCCGCTTCATTTCCTTGCCGGAAAGCGACGATCAGATCGAACTGATGACCGGCCCCTGGCTTTCTCCCGACCCGCACGGCGAACGCATCGGCTGGGACCATATTGCCATATCGCTCGGCAGCAAAGCTGCCGTCGATGCGCTGGCGGAACGATGCAAGGCGGATGATCGCCTGAAATCCGCACCACGCACCACCGGCGACGGCTTCTATGAGGCTGTCATCACCATGCCGGACGGAACGCCGGTGGAGATTACCATATAGGGACACGCTCGGCCTGTAACTTGCACCTTCGAGTTCGCCGCTCCCGGAAACGTTGCAACCTCCCGAGCGGTGAAGGCTGGCGGCGGAGATTTCTGCCGCCAGCTTTTGGCTTTTGATCAAAGCCTATTCATCGCAAAACGCCCCCGCCAGCCTTCCGGCAAGCGAGGGCGCTCAATTCAATCGGAAAAACCCGCTAGATCAGATTTCCGCCTGCGAGGTCACGATGCGCGAGACCAAGCCGTAAGCCTTGGCTTCCTCGGCAGAGAGCCAGTAGTCTCGGTCGGTATCCTTGGCGATGCGCTCGACCGGCTGACCGGTGGCTTCCGAGAAGATTTTGTTCAGGCGCTCGTTCATCTTGATGATCTCGCGTGCCTGGATCTCGATGTCGGAGGCCATGCCGCGCGTACCGCCGGACGGTTGGTGCAGCAGGAAGCGCGTGTTGGGCAGGCAAATACGGCGCTCCTTGGGAGCGGAGACGTAAATCAGCGCTCCGGCGGAGGCGACCCAGCCCGTACCGATCATCCAGACCTTTGGCTTGATGAACTTGATCATGTCATGAATGGAATCGCCTGACTCGACGTGACCGCCGGGCGAATTCACATAGATGCGGATGTCATCGTCGCTGGCGGCGGAAAGCGCCACGAGCTGGGAGCAGACCTTCTGCGCCAATTCCTGCGTGATGCCGCCATAGATGAAGATCGAACGCGACTTGAAAAGATTCGCCTCCGCGTCCTTGCCCAAGGGTTGCTCGGTCTTCTTGTCTTCCTGTTCGTCTTCGTCGTTCATTCAACTCTCCAGCATGATGCGTCGTTCACCGCACATAGTGCGACTCAATGCGTAAAACAATGCCGGAAAAAGACAAGGCGGGAATAGCGACTGACAACATGGTGTTATGGTTGCGGATTACCGAAATGTAACTTGAATGGCTTTGAAAAGCCGAGATTTGATCCTACGTCAGGTCAGCGCGCTCAGAGATCGCGCCCCGAATTTGCAGCACAGATAGCCAAGGAGGCCATCATGTCGCCAGAAGAACGTCAATTGCTCGCCTCTCTCTTCGATCGCGTGCGCGGTGCGGCCAGCACGCAGCGCGACGCCGATGCGGAGGCCTTCATCAACCAGGCGGTCCGCGACCAACCCTATGCGCCCTATTTCCTAGCGCAGGCCGTCATCATGCAGGAACAGGGCATGAAGGCGGCTGCCGATCGCATCCAGCAGCTCGAAGCCCGTGTGCACGAGCTCGAGCAGCAGGGCGCCGACAATCACCCGCAGGGCCAGAGCGGCGGTTTCCTCGGCGGAATCGGCTCGCTCTTCGGCGGCGGCCAACAGCAGCGTGCGCCAGCGCCGCAGGCAACCAGCCCGCAGCAGCAGGGTCGTCTCTATGACGACTATGCTCGCAATGCGTCTCAGCCCGGCCCCTGGGCTGGCCAGCCGCAACCCCAGCCATCCGGCCCATGGAGCCAGCAGGCAGCCGCGCCTTCGGCCGGCGGCAGTTTTCTGCGCGGCGCCCTTGGCACGGCAGCCGGCGTTGCCGGTGGCGTGATGCTGGCGGAATCGCTCTCCAGCCTCTTCAGCCCACATCTGGGCGGAACTGGCGGCGGTCTCTTCGGCGGCAATGCCGGTAGTGGCCTTTTCGGAGGCAATGCAGCCGAACAGCCGGTGCAGGAAACGATCATCAATAACAACTATTTCGGCAACGACGACAATAGCGATCAGAATGATCAGAGCGCGGCCGATTACGCCCAGGACGCTGCCCAAGACGCTCAGGACGATGATTATGGCGACTCGTCCTATGACGATGGCGACGACAACTCATTCGCCTGAGCAGCAGCCGCATCGAATCTAGCTGAAAAGCCGCCATCCCCGGATGGCGGCTTTTTTCATTCAGCCTCGGCCACGATAGGGCTGCACACCCTGATCCGGCAGCCACACACCCTCCGGCGGCTTGCCGGTCTGCCAGAAGACGTCGATCGGAATGCCGCCGCGCGGATACCAATACGCGCCGATGCGCAGCCACTTCGGCTGCAGCAGATCCACCAGGCGCTTGGCGATATAGATCGAGCAATCCTCGTGGAATGCGCCGTGATTGCGGAAGGAATGCAGGAAGAGCTTCAGCGACTTCGATTCCACCAGCCATTCATTGGGAATGTAGTCGATAACGATATGGGCGAAATCCGGTTGTCCGGTCATCGGGCACAGCGAGGTGAATTCGGGCGCGGTGAAGCGCACGACATAATCGGTGCCGGCATGGCCGGATGGCACCTTCTCCAGAACGGCCTCTTCCGGATTGCTGGCGGTTTCTGTCTGGTTGCCGAGCATCGACAGGCCGGACACATCGGTCTTTGGCATCTCAGGTCTCCTTGATCACTTTGACGCGGATACCATGGGCTTTTTCGCCCTCCGGCTCCACGTGAATGGTTATTTCGGCGCCCGCATGGATCGCCCGTATGGCATCTTCAAGGCGGTCGCAGATTCGATGTGCCTCTCGCACCGGCATGGCGGCGGGCACGACCATATGGAAATCGACGAAGGTCACGGCCCCTGCCCTGCGCGTCTTCAGATCATGCACGCCGAGCGAACCCTCGGCATTCCTGGCAATCGCATCCTTGATGACATTCTCCTCTTCCGGCAGAACGGCCTTATCCATAAGCCCGTCGATCGAAGTGGAGATGACCTTCCAGCCCTGGTAGAGAATGTTGATGGCAACGAGAATGGCAAGCACGGGGTCGAAGATCGGATGCCCGGTGCCAAGCGCCAGCAACAGCCCGATAAGGACACCGATCGAGGTATAGACATCCGACATGATGTGCTGGCCGTCCGCCGTCAATGCCGGCGAGCGATATGTCCGGCCGGCCCGGATCAGCGTCAGAGCCCAGATACCGTTGATGACGCCGGCGACAAAGTTGATCGCGAGACCGAGCACCGGCGCCTGCATGGGCTGCGGATCGGCGAGATGGCCGATCGCCTCCTGCACGATCATCAGCGCGGCAACGACGATCATCACGCCCTCGGTAACGGCGGAAAGATATTCCGCCTTGTGATGCCCGAAGGGATGATCATGATCGGCCGGCTTCTGCGCGTAACGGATGACGAAGAAGGCGATGAAGGCGGCAACAACATTGACGAGCGATTCAAGTCCATCGGACAGAAGCGCCACCGAGCCAGTCAGCCACCAGGCCAGCATCTTCAGCCCCATGACGCCGAGCGACAGCGGAATGCCCCAGAGGGCAAGCCGCCTGATCGTATCGTTTCCTTGACTGCTCATGCCCATCTCCAAATGTCCCCACGCCTGCTTATGCGAATGAATTGCAAAAAAGGCGCCGCTGAAATGCAAAACCGCCCGCGCGAATTTTCGCGCAGGCGGCTCATTAACGGCTCATATGGATCACGACGCCAAGTTTGTCAAAGGCGATGTTTCGCTCTCACATCAAAAATGGCCGTTGCTGAACAGAACAAGCAAAACGTGACTAGATCGCCCATTCAGTTTCAGTCAGCCCCGTCGGCCACTGAAGCATACCATGATAGAAATACCATTTTTTAAAACTTGAAGTTGATATCCATCTAATGCAGTAGGTTAGTAATAAAAGAATGTACACGGATAAAAACTGAGAATGAGAGATGAAACCCGCAAGATATTATTCCACGCTCTCGTTTGGGTAGCGCTTACCGCGCTGGCATACAACACGGCTGGCCCCTACCGTTTTGCAAGTTGCTGGCAGATCATTCCGCTTTATTTTCCGCCGCTAAGCATCTTGTTATTCGCAATCTTCATCTCAAGCATTGCCGTCCTGGCAGCAGCGGCTTCGCAGCCGACCATGCGCGCCCATTCACTCTTTTGGGCAGCGTCTCATGGGGTGATTTTGACGCTTGGACTGGTGACATGCAATCTTGCCGCTTACACTGCAGCTGGGCAGGTCGACTGCGTATAGGTCGATCATCGCTCTTAGCACCAAATTATCGCCCTGTATTCGCCATCCGGTGGCGCGATTGTCGCACGCCTGTGGAAAATCTTGCTGGTAGTTTGGCTTGCCATCCAGCACTAAGCTGTGCTTCAGCCTGATGTGCAAGGGTCGGCGACACCGGCCGACGCGCCGCCGCCTCCTAATGAAAATCACGGTTGAACATGCCCGCTCCTGAAAAGACTGCCGATGCTACACCTTCCATCATCGACGCCCGCGCGAGTGTGTCGGATCATCTGGTCGCAGCCGGCGCATTTTCGGAGCTGGAACGCAGCGCCGTCTATCGCGCCATCGAGACACGGCGCGACGTGCGAGACCAGTTCCGGCCCGATCCCCTGCCAGACGATCTCGTCAGGCGCTTGCTCGAGGCTGCCCATTCGGCACCGTCGGTCGGATTCATGCAGCCATGGAACTTCATCCTGATCCGTCAGCCAGAAACGCGTGAGCGCGTATGGCAGGCCTTCCATCAGGCCAATGAGGAAGCCTGCGCGATGTTCGAGGGTGATCGTCGCGCGCAGTATCAGCGGCTAAAACTGGAAGGCATCCGCAAGGCGCCGCTCAGCATCTGCATCACCTGCGACACAAAGCGTGGCGGACCGGTCGTGCTCGGCCGAACGCACAATCCGGATACCGATGTCTATTCGACTGTCTGCGCCGTCCAGAATCTCTGGCTTGCCGCAAGGGCCGAGGGCGTGGGCATCGGCTGGGTCAGCATCTTCCATGAGGATGCCATCAAGGCGATCCTCGGCATTCCGGAGTATGTAAAAATCGTCGCCTGGCTCTGCGTCGGCTATGTCGACGAGCTCTACGACATGCCGGAGCTCGCCGTGAAGGGATGGCGCGAGCGACTGCCGCTAGACAAGCTCATTTTCGAAGAAGCCTGGCAAAACTGCGAGGATCTGTGAGGGTCATCCCTCGGCAGCAACCTCGATGGATCAAAGAGTTATGATCTGAACGTGACAAACGAGATCACATTGCCATCCGGGTCGCGCACATGGAAATCGGTGCCGCCCCAGGCTTGCTTCATCAGCGGCTGTGCGAACTCAGCACCCCTCTGCTTGAACTCCTCGAACAATCCCTGGACATTCGAGACCTCGATAGAGGCGAGGATAAGCGATTTCTCCTTCGCCGCAGCGGCGGCAAAATAGGGCTCATAGACGAGCCGCAGGTGAATCCAGATACCGTCGCGCGACACCGCCCCATAGAACGGCGGCGACCCATGCAGGAAATCCTCGGAGAAACCGAGCTTCTCCCTGAAGAAGGCCGCACTCACAACCACATCCCGCACGAAAAGGATGGGAACGATGCTCTTGAAAACCGGCGGCTCCGCTGTAACGGCGGGCATCTTCGGCGCGTCCGCTGCGACGGACTTCAATTCCGCCCAGTTCCTGTGGCCCGCTTCCACCGCAACGATCTCCTGCGCCAGCGTTAGGGGAAACTTCATCGCCAGGATCTCGCGATCCGTCAGCGCCTTGAAACGATCAAGCATTCGCACTCTTCCGCCAATGGAATAGTCGCGCTCTCGGTGCCAGCGCATCAACAGCTTGGCTTGTTTACGATAGGTATCGAGGGTTGGCATGGGCAGACTCCTGCTGAGTGATATCAGCGGGCAGGCCTAGCCCTTTCGGCCCGATGCCGATGTGCCCCACAGGAACAACGTAAAGATTAGGATACAACCTGAAGCAAGTCAAACCGCCTCAAGGCAAGGTATGGCCCGCCGCAAAGCGTTCATCGTCATTATGCAGCCGCAAGGACATTCGCAGCATCCAGGGCAATGACGTCCAGAGGCCGGAGGTCAATCCCGCCTGCCTCAACGCAGCTGCCGTCCAGGTATTGCATCCCATCAGCGCGTTGAAATAACCCCGCGCTTCGAAGAACGCGTCGTTCGGCCCATAGTTGCTGCCAGGCAAGGGTATCGGACCACTGTCGGAGCGATCAAAGCTGGCGAGAACGAATTGCTTGAGCCGCTCAAGACCTTCGGCATCGATGTCGATGACCGTCACCGCAGGCGCGTCCAGCGGAATATCGCCCGCGAGCTCCGCATGAATGACGGAACGATCGAGCGCAAAGCTCTTCAAGACGGGACCCGCTTTCAAATCGGCCCATGTCCGCGTCTCCGTATAGAAACTCCGGCCGCCCCAGCCAAAAATGAGATAGCGCAGGTTGGGATTGCCGATATCCAGCCCGGCCGTCCGCAGGAAGGCGAACCGCGTGAGCAGATCGCCATCGGCGGGAATGGCGATATCCGTATGGATGGGGTTGCTGAGCATGAGGATTTGTTGTGAACGCTCGCTGCGCACAGCCCGTTCGTCATGCCAGAGCGGACGTGGCACGACGATGCCGAGACCGACGAGGAGCATGACGGCAAGGAAGGCGAAGAAAACGCCCTTGAATATTCTTGGGATCACCGACTGAAAGCCCCCACCACAAATCAATCTCTTCAGCGGTTTGTTGGCTCTTTCAAGGCATAAAAATAACCCCATGCACTTTTTCCGAGTGCATGGGGTTATCAACCTTCAGAATTCTAAATGCTCGCCTCAGGCGGCCTTCGTCTTCACCCGCCGCGCCAGATGCGCCACGACATTCTCGATCATCCGCATGCCGGCATCGCCGCCGAGCGTCATGATCGATTCCGGGTGGAACTGCACGGCCGCGATCGGCTCCTTCACATGCTCGATGCCCATGATCGTGCCGTCTTCGCTCTCGGCGGTAATCATGAAGTCGCGCGGCAGGCTCGACGGATCGGCAAAGATCGAGTGGTAGCGGCCAACAGTCACTTCGCGACCAAGGCCGGAGAAGACCAGGCCGGGCTCCAGCACGCGGATGCGCGAGGGCTTGCCATGCATCGGGATCGCCAGGTGGCGCAGCTCGCCGCCATAGGCTTCGGCCAGCGCCTGCAGGCCCAGGCAGACGCCGAAGATCGGCAGATTACGCGCCCTCGCCTTCTTGATCGTCGCCTTGCAATCGAAATCCTTCGGATTGCCGGGACCCGGCGACAATACGACGAGATCCGGATCGAGCCGGTCGAAGACCTCTTCCGGCACTGGCGTACGCACGGTCGAGACCGTCGCGCCCGTCTGGCGGAAATAGTTGGCAAGCGTGTGAACGAAGCTGTCCTCGTGGTCGACGAGCAGGATCTTCACGCCCTTGCCGACGGAGGCGACGTCGCGTTGCTGTTTGCCGGAATTGCCGGTCTTGGCGTCACGGATGGCGGAAAGCATGGCGGAGGCCTTCAGTTCGGTTTCGGCTTCTTCTTCCTCGGGGATCGAGTCGTTGAGCAGCGTCGCGCCGGCCCGCACCTCGGCAATACCGTCCTTGATGCGGACGGTGCGCAGCGTCAGGCCGGTGTTCATGTCGCCATTAAAACCGACCATGCCGATCGCGCCGCCATACCATGCGCGCGGGCTCTTCTCGTGGTTCTCGATGAAGCGCATGGCCCAGAGCTTCGGCGCGCCGGTGACGGTGACGGCCCAGGCGTGGCTGAGGAAGCCGTCGAAAGCGTCCATGTCGTCGCGCAGGCGTCCCTCGATATGGTCGACCGTGTGGATCAGGCGCGAATACATCTCGATCTGCCGGCGGCCGATGACCTTGACCGAACCCGGCTCGCAGACGCGGCTCTTGTCGTTGCGGTCGACGTCGGAGCACATGGTGAGTTCCGACTCGTCTTTCTTGGAATTCAGAAGCTTCAGGATCTGCTCGCTATCGGCGATCGGATCGTCGCCGCGCTTGATCGTCCCCGAAATCGGGCAGGTTTCGATGCGGCGGCCCGATACACGCACGAACATTTCAGGCGAAGCGCCGACGAGATATTCCTGATTGCCGAGATTGATGAAGAAGGAATAGGGCGACGGATTGATCGCCTTCAAGCGCTTGGAAATATCGGACGGCTTGCTCTCGCAGCGCTCCATAAACTTCTGGCCGGGCACGACCTCGAAAAGATCGCCCTTGCGGAAGCTCTCCTTCGCCTTGACCACCAGTTCGGCATATTCCCCAGGGCGATGATCGCTCTTCGGCGGGATCGCATCGGTATGGCGGAACGGCTCGGGCGCGATCTCGCCGGACTTGCCTTCCGTCGACACGCCGCCCTTGGCGAAGTCGTAGCGATCGATCCATGCCTTGGCGGAATAGTTGTCCACCACCAGGATTTCGTCCGGCAGGTAGAGCACCATGTCGCGCTGGTCATCCGGGCGCTTGAGCTTCAGATCGATCGCATCGAACTGGAAGGCCAGATCGTAGCCGAAGGCGCCGTAGAAGCCGATGCTGGCATCCGCCTGCGAGTAGAAGAGATCGGTCACGGCACGCAGTACGGTGAAGACCGTCGGCATCTTCGAGCGCTCTTCCTCGGTGAAAACACGATCCGGCGTCTTGACCGTGAGATCGAGCCGGCGCGGCGCCGAGGCGCCAAGCACCACCTCGGAAACGGTCTTCAGCTTCTCCGCGATGAAGCCGAGAATGACTTCGCCGCGCTCGTTATAGGCTTCGATCCAGACATCGCGCCCGTTGCAGGACAGGCCGAGCGGCGGATCGACGATGGCGGTATCCCAACGCGTATAGCGGCCCGGATATTCGTAGTTGGAGGAGAAGACGGCGCCGCGGCGCTCATCGAGCTTGTCGATATAGGATGAAACCGCATCCGCATAGGGCGTCGGCCGGCGCTGCCGAGTGACAGTGATACCGCCCTTCGTCTCGTAGATTTCCGCACCATCATCCCGAAGGATCGTTACCATTGTTCCTCACTCCGTTGTCGGGCCCGGATGACAGGCGGCCAATATAACAAAAAAGCCGCCTCGAAATCTCGGGCGGCTCACTCGTCGTCTTTGAACACGATTGGTCGAGGCCGCCTCAGCGTGCCCACCACCAAACTGCAATGTTGTTCAAGGACGTGTTCATGGCGGGAATTGTTAGCGTGAGATGCCGCGATGCGCAAGCGGAAGATGGAAGGAAAGTTTCCGGCAACGAAGAGGCGGCATCTGCTTGCTATCGATTACAACGCCTTAGACACTGGCGCCTTCACCGCCGCCGAGCTTCGGCAAAACCAGATCGCCAACGGTGTAGGTGTGGAATTCACTTGTCGAAACGTCATCGAGCCTGCGGAATTTCTCGACAAAAACTGGATCGGAGAAGAATTCGTCGACATTGCCGGCGCCCTTGATGGCTTCGATATTCACAACCGTCAGGCCGTCCGTGCTCTTGGCAAGATTGCTCCAGAGGAATTCTTCTTTCCGTTCGGCGACATAGTGAACAACATCCTGGATCACGCGGAAGGCTTCTTCCTGCTTGCCGGGATGAACGTGGATGACATTGACGATGAAGGTGGTCGGCTGCGGCTGGGCGGTGAAATGGGCGGAAATCGTATCCATTGCGGTTCCTTTCGAAAAAGCGGCTTCATGTGCCGCACCGGCACTGGATATCGAGAGTGAGATAGCGGATAAATGATCCGGTATTCTCATAAGATCGGAATTATATTCCGTAATCGGAGCGACGATGGATAGGCTTGGAACGCTTGGGATCTTCGTACAGACGGCGGAAGGCGGCAGCTTCGTTGAGGGCGCGCGACGGCTCGGCCTTTCGAGCTCCGCCGTCGGCAAGGCAATCGCCCGCCTGGAGCGGGAGATGGGCGTTCGCCTCTTTCACCGCTCGACCCGCAGCATGACCTTGACCGAAGAAGGCAGCGTCTTTCTCGACACCTGTCGGCGCATCATCTCAGAGCTGGATACGGCTCAGGCGGAGCTTTCGAAATCGCATGCGGCTCCTCGCGGCCACCTTCGCGTCAGCCTCCCCCTAGCCGGAATGCTGTTGATGCCGGCGATATCGGCCTTCATGCGCACCTATCCCGATATCACGCTGGATCTGGATTTTACCGATCGGCTGGTCGATGTGATCGAGGAGGGATTCGATGCGGTCATCCGAACCGGCGATGTCAGGGATACGAGGCTGATGAGCCGCAAGCTCGGTACATTCCGCTTTCAAATCGTCGCCGCACCCAACTATCTGAAAGCGGAAGGAATCCCGCTTGCACCTGAAGACCTGCTTCAGCACAAATGCCTGCATCATCGCTATCCCAGCACGGGCAAGCTGGAGCCGTGGCCTCTGGTGCGCAATGGGGAGGAGTTGCGGCTCGCTTTGCCGACGATGACGATCGCCAGCGCCATCGAACCGCTCATCCACCTAGCCGAAAACGGCTTCGGCATCACATGCCTGCCGCCCTTTGCCGTCAGCACGCAAATCGCCGACGGCCGGCTTGTGCCGCTGCTCGACGACCATATCGCGAAGACAGGCATCTTTCGCGTATTGTGGCCCACGAGCCGCTACCTGTCCCCGAAGATACGTGCCTTTGTGGATTTCATGGCGGCCAATCTGTTTTCGCACCCATCGGCCGCCTGAAGATTCCGTCCTCCTCACGCTTGCCCTCTCGCCGCCTCGAAGAACTCCTCCGGACCATCCACTTCGACCAGCCGCTTCCGGTCGATCAGCCAGAACCGGTTGCCGACCGATCGCACGAAACTACGGTCATGCGAGACGAGAAGGCAGCTCGCCTCATTTGCCGTCAGTTCGCCCTCCAGCGCCTCCTGGCCGTCGATATCCAGATGGTTTGTCGGCTCGTCCAGCAGGTAGAAGTTTGGATTGGTCAGCCGCAGCGCCAGCATGGCGAGCCGCGCCTTCTGCCCGCCAGACAGACGGCCGATCTCCTTCCCCTGCATGTCGATACCGATGCCAACACCGACCAGCAGCGTGCGGGCGCGTTGTTCGCCGAGCTCGAACAAGCGCGTGATCATGCCGAGCGGCGTATCCTTTTCACCGAGATGGGAGAGCGCCTGATCACTGTAACCCAGCACTAGAGACGGCGTCGGCTTGATTGGGCCGCCGGCAGACGGATCGGCGATCGCCCTACGGATCATCTCGACAAACCGCGTCTTGCCGGCACCATTCTGCCCGAGCAACACGATGCGGTCGCCCTGACAAATCCACTGCTGGCCGGTCTTGAATAACAACGTACCATCAGGCGTCGTCACCGAGGCATCCTCCAGCGTCAGCAGGACCTTGGCGTGGATGCCACGATTGGCGAGCTTGATCGAGCCGGAGGAACGCTCACGGTAGCCCGGTCTCGCGCTGTCCTCCAGCTTCTCGGCCCGCGCCTTCAATTGCTTCGTCTTCACCGTCAGGAGATCGCTGCCGGAATTGACGCCCAGATTGTAGAGCTTGGCCGCCTGCTTGCGCAGCTGCTGCGCCGTCTTCATCTCTTTTTGGTAACGGCGCTCATCCGAGGCATCGACCTCGTCCAGCGCCGCACGCGCCCTGCTATACGGCAGCGCATAGGTTTGCGACTGATCCTGGCGCAGGAACAGGGTTCGATTGCAGACGGCATCGAGGAAGGCGCGGTCGTGGCTGGCGATGATGACGGGCACATCGCGCGGCAAGGCATTCAGCCAATCCTCCAGCAGTGCGATCTTGGCGAGATCGAGATGGTTGGTCGGCTCGTCGAGCAGCAGCACGTCGGGTTCCGTCACCCAGACCCGGGCAAGCATGGCAAGCCGCTGCCAGCCGCCGCTGAGCTGCGCCAACGTCCTCTCCCGCATCGCATCAGGTACATCAAGCGAATCGAGAGTGACGTCGACACGCCAGCTCTCGCTCGCGACTTGCTCCTTGGGCAAAGCGCGCATAACGGCATCATAGAAGGAGACGTCCAGCAGGTTCGCCGGCACGTTCTGTTCGACATAGCCGACGCGCAAGCCCCGAGCGCGGGTGATCTCACCTGTGGTCGGCTCTTGCCTGCCCGTGATGCAGTTGAGCAGCGTGGTCTTCCCGCGTCCATTCGCGGCGACGATGCCGACGCGGTCACCGGCATCGACGGTGAAGTTAAGATTGGAAAACAGCGGCGCACTCATGGTGACGCCCAGATTGCGGAGATTGATCAGAGTCATGGTCTTTTCCGGTCTCGATCGAGCATCTCAAGACATCGCCGGCGGCTCCTTTTGCCACGTTATGCCGATGCCGATGGCCCAAGCAGGCCAATGCTCGAAAACATGTCATGACGCGGCCACACAGATGCGCGAGCTCGCGTCGCCCAAAGGGCAGACCAGAAGGATTGAGTGAGAAACAGCCTCTGATCAGCCCTGCAAACGCATCTGCAGGGCACGAGTCGGACCGAACTGGCGAATATGCCAGACTATCTTGGTCATACGGTCCTCCTCTCTTTTCTCGACGGTTAAAGACTGCGTTGTTCAAATAGCATCGAACGCTGCCATTTACAATTGCGCAGATCGCCCGATGCCACGCGGGAGAGCAAAAAAGAGGCGATGCCGAAGCATCGCCCAAGTTTGCTGCATCGATGTAACGGCTTAGAACCGTTGCGTCAGCGTCAGCTTGAAGGTCCGGCCGGGTTCGGAATAATAGGAAGCAGGCTGGGTCAGCGTGCCGCTATAGGACGGTGCGTTGAGAGCGTCGTAATAGGTCTTGTTGAAGATGTTGTAGACGCCGCCGCGAATGCTAAGGCCCTTCACCTGCTCCGGTTCCCACCAGGCTGTGAGATCGAAGATACCGTAGGCAGGGGTTTGCAGCGTATCGCCTGTCTTCTTCGCCTCGCGCGCCGCGGTGATGAAAGTCAGGTCCGTTCCCCAGACTTCGGTCGCATAGCCGACAGTGAAGGCCGCCTTGGCCGGAGCGACGGAGTTGATCCACTGGCCGGTATCGGAATCCTTGCCGTTGACATAGGCAAACGAGCCCTTGACGTGGATGCCATTGTCGAACGTCTTGTGCGAGTTGACCTCGACACCAAACATGCGGACATTGGCGCGGTTGAAGTATTCAGTGATCCCGAGCGGATAGGTGCCTGTGGGGTCGCGATAATTTAGCGTGTCGATGAAGTTCTCGTACTTGTTGTAGAAGGCGCCGATATGGCCGCCGAAATCGTCATCGCCGAGGTTGGTGCCGATTTCGATGCCGTTGCTGGTCTCGGGCTTCAGGTCGGGATTGCCGTAGGTGACATAACCGCCGGGCACGCCGTAGTTGACGTAGAGTTCGCTGACGCTGGGCGCACGGAAGGCCATCGCCCATTGTGCATAGAGCTCGAGATTGTCCTGCGGCTGATAGGAGGCGCGCAGCTTCGGCGAGAAGCGGCTGTCGGATTGCCCGGAGGGCAAGCCATTATAGTTGGCGCTGTCGCGATAGGCAGCGGTGTTCTTCGGCGAGTAATCATACCAATCGAAGCGCAGACCCGGCGTCAGATAGAAGTTGCTGGAGCCCAACTCGATCTTGTCGTCGATGAAGACGCCGACGCGCTTGCCGTCGACATCGGGCATATCGGACTGGTTGGTGTGCAGGAAAGCGCAGGAGGCGCGCCAGCGCGGATTGTCGCAACTATCCTTGCCGGCAGAATACTGGTGAACCTTGTCGAAGGCGACATCGAGTCCAAAAGTAATTTGGTGATGCAGGCTGCCGGTATCGAAAGACTTCGATGCGTTGCCGGCGAAGCCGATGCTGCGATCTTCCATTTCATTGCGGCGCCAATAGTCGCCGATGACGGATGTGTAGCGATAACCTTCCACACCGCCTTCACGCAGAAGATTCTGCCAATAGAAAACGGCATTGGCGGTATCAAGCAGCGAATCGGCACTCTCGGCCTCATATTTGTAATCGAGCGATACGCGATTGCGCTCGACATTGTCTGTCCCGTTGTAATTGCCAGGCCGGAAGTTTCCGGTCGGGCTCTGCAGCGTCATCAGATCGGTGGTTTTATCCTTGTTGTAGTGCTCGGCCGTGATGCCGAAGGTACCGACGTCGGTATATTGACGGATCTTGAACAGGCCGCTTCTCTGATTGTAGTCGGCCGGATTTGCCTGGGTACGCTTGGTTGAGTAGCCGCCGACATCGCCATTGTTCTCAAGCTCATGACCATGCGTGTAGCCGCCCTGGAAGAGAACGGCGGTATTGTCGATGCGCTTGGCAACAGCGGCCGAACCGCCAATGCTCCGGTCGTCGCCATTATAGCCGAACTTGAAGACGCCGCCCCAGGTAGAACCGGGCGCAATCAGATCTTCCGGCTCCAGAGTGCGAAGCACGAAGGCACCACCGAGAGCGCCTGAGCCGGCACGGCTTGAATCTGCACCGCGCACGATATCGACGCTCGAAAGCGCATTGAAATCGAAGCTGTTGACGCCACCATTGCCACCATTATTGGCTCCGCTAGCGTTGCCGCGTGAAGCATCAAGAAGGAAAGGAATTTGGATACCATCGACGGTGGTCAAAACGCGGTCGTCGCCAAGGCCGCGAATATTGACGCCGCCGGTCGTACGGTTGAAGCCGACGCCGACTTCGGTGCTGCGGCCGAGATCCTCGATACGTGTGATTTGCTGGTCGTCGATGTCCTTGGCCGTCGTCTCGCTCGTGGTCGGAGAGTCGGCAAGCACATCCTTGTTCGCCTTGCCTTTGCCCTTCACAACGATCGGTTTCAGATTGGTGACTCGATCGCCCTTGGCGGCCTCGCCCGTCGCCTCTTCATTTTGAGCGGCTGTTTGCGCAAAACACGTCGTCGCCAGCCCGAGAGCGAGAAACGCGGTGCATGCCAAGAGGGCCGAGCGTGAGCGCCGGACAACCATAACCATTCCTTTCGAATTGCTTCACCGGGCTGGCTGGTTGCTGCGTCGAAAGCAGGCAAGGGGCTGGCTAGGTTATCTTGTTAACGGGCGGAAATATTCCGCCTTCTTTCTGCCGCATAAAAAACATGAGTATTATTGTCAATATATTCGGCGCACTTAATCATGAATAAAATTGTCACCTTTTAAGACAAGAGGCGAACGTTGCTGAATTGCAACGAAATGACAGCCTCATGCGTTCTATCGGCATCATCATTAGAATTGGCTGAATTACTTGATGCTGTTTAGAATTGTTTCATTAGTCTCCGCCGCCGTCCTTTTCATGGCCGCCTCTCTCCCGCAGACCGGCCCGATACCCGAGCAAAAACCGGATCAGGAACAAGTTCAGCCGGATGGCAAAGCGCCGATCCCGGCAGAAAAACCCTCGGCATCACCGGACGGCCCTATCGTTCCGGCGGAAAAGCCGACGGCTCAACCGGAAGAAAAGCCGGCGCCACCGCCGGAGGAACAGACAAACGGCCAACAGATGCAAGGCCCTCCCCGTCCGCCCCCGACCATCGCTTCCGAACCGGATGATCAGCATCAGGCCTGCCTGAAGGCGCTGACCGCCATCGGAGCGACTTTCAAAGAGATCGCCCGCATCGACGATGGCAATGGCTGCGGTATCGACAAGCCGATCGCGCTTAGCTCTCCGCTGCCGGGCATAGAATTCAAGCCCGAAGGGAAAATGCGCTGCGAAGCCGCTCTCGCTTTGGCTCAATGGATGAAGGAAAGCGTCATTCCATCAGCGGCGGCATTGGACAATGGCAAGATCGTCACGATCAATCAGGCGTCGACCTATGTCTGCCGGCTGCGCAACAATGCTTCCACCGGCAAGATCTCCGAGCATGCCCGCGGCAACGCCATAGATATCGCGAGTTTTACCTTCGAAAACGGCAAAACCATAGCAATCGAGCCACGCCGCGAAGATCCGACGCTGACAGGCGCATTCCAGCGTGCAGCCAGTGCGTCTGCCTGCCTCTATTTCACGACGGTTCTAGACCCGGAAAGCGACGCTGCCCACGAGACCCATTTTCATCTCGACGTCATCGAAAGGAATGGCGACTTTCGTTACTGCCACTAGAAACGCGTCGTGGGCCTGGTCCCACGATGACCTTTAAACCTCGTCATACCCCGAGGCCTGCATTCGAGAACCATAGGTCTCTATAGATCGCCACCGCCGTTTCATCCGGCGCTCGCTCCTGAGTGAGCCAAACCGACTGAATGGAGCGAGCCTCGCCGCCATTCGGAATTTTCGCGGATTGCATGGGATCGGATGCCCCGATGCAGGGGATGAAATAGGCGGGCATCAAAGCACGAGCGCTGAATCCGGTATCCTCGCGGGTAATTATGACGGCAAGCCCGACCCTCTCATTCGCCTGCCAGGGCACGATGAGCCGGCCTCCGGGTCGCAACGCCTGCAGCCATGACTTCGGCGGCGCCACCACGCCGGCACTCACATAGATCAGATCGGCATCCGGAAGCTCGAACGAAGTCGCATCGGCACAGATGACGGAAACGTCTTTATAGGAGGTGAGATTGTCTCGCGTGCGGCCGGCCAATACCTCATCGATCTCGATGGCATGGACATGCCCACCCAGTGTCACCAGCGTTGAGAGAATGGCGGTGTAGTATCCCGTCCCCGTGCCGATCTGAACGACGGTTTCGCCGGGCTTGGGCGCGACGGCACCCAGGAAAGCGGCATGGAGAAACGGCTCGCCATTGTTGATGCCCTTCGATCTGTCCAGGGAGACCAGAACATTCTGATAGAGAAAGGCAGGATCGCTGCTCGGCGTTTCGAGATAGCGTCCCTTGACCACGATCTGCCAAGGCCCCGGTCCCATGAAGGCTTCGCGCGGCACCTGGCGGAAGGCCCGCTCTAGCCTTTCATCCACCGAGTTGCTGGCGGCAGCCATCATTTTCGCATGGAAGGCGCGTATATCGTCCAAGCTGGCACGGCTGTCTGCAGTCACGATCTGCCTCCACTCTTCCATCCGATGATGTCGGTGTCCGTTGTCGATCCTGTTGCCGGTGGCGTCAAGCGAACGGGCGGTTTTTCTCCCTTGAACCGCATCACACTCTGCTGCAGGTTGAGCCGAACCGGCAGAGGTTCTGAGTTCAAATGGCCTCGGTTGAATCGGATTCTGAACTTAAAACAGTCCTTCGATATAGCCCTGATCATTGAGGAAAATCCTCTCGGCTGCCGGCGATTTCGGCAGTCCGGGCATGGTCATGATCTCGCCGGTGATGACGACGACGAAGCCGGCCCCGGCTGAAAGGCGTACCTCGCGAACGGGTACGATATGGCCTTCGGGTGCTCCCCGAACATTCGGATCGGTCGAGAAGGAATATTGCGTCTTCGCCATGCAGACCGGCAGATGCCCGTAACCCTGATCCTCCCAGGACCTGAGCTGATCTCGCACGGCCTTGTCAGCCGTCACCTCGCCGGCATGGTAGATCTTGGAGGCCACGATCTCGATCTTCTCCAGCAAAGGAAGATTATCGGGATAGAGCGGCTGGAATTTCGCCTGGCCGGATTCGGCAAGCTCGACCACCTTGTGCGCGAGATCGGTTATGCCCGCCGAGCCCTCGGCCCAGTGCCGGCAAAGGATCGCCTCGGCGCCGAGACGGGCGACATAATCCTTCAACGCCTCGATTTCGGCTTCCGTGTCCGAAACGAAATGATTGATTGCGACGACGACAGGCACTCCGAACTTGCGGACATTGGCGACATGCCGGCCGAGATTGGCGCAGCCCTTCACCAAAGCCTCGACATTCTCCCTGCCGAGATCGTCCTTCTTGACGCCGCCATTCATCTTCAAGGCCCGCACGGTCGCGACGATGACGGCGGCATCCGGCGAGAGCCCGGACTTGCGGCATTTGATATCGAAGAATTTCTCTGCACCGAGATCGGCGCCGAATCCGGCTTCCGTCACCACGTAATCGGCAAGCTTCAGTGCCGTGCGCGTCGCGATCACCGAATTGCAACCATGGGCGATATTGGCGAAGGGACCGCCATGCACCAGTGCCGGATTGTTCTCCAACGTCTGCACAAGGTTCGGCTGCATAGCGTCCTTCAGGAGCACGGCCATGGCGCCGTCGGCCTTCAGGTCGCGGGCATAAACGGGTGTACGGTCGCGGCGATAGCCGATGATGATGTTGCCGAGCCGCTTTTCCAGATCCTTGAGATCGGATGCCAGACAAAGGATGGCCATCACCTCGGAGGCGACGGTGATATCGAAGCCACCTTCGCGCGGAAAGCCGTTCGCAACGCCGCCGAGCGAGGAGACGATATCGCGCAATGCGCGGTCGTTCATGTCCATTGCGCGGCGCCAGGTGATGCGCCTGATATCGATATTCTGCTCGTTGCCCCAATAGATATGGTTGTCGATCAGCGCGGCAAGCAGATTATGGGCAGAGGTGATCGCATGGAAATCGCCGGTGAAATGGAGGTTGATATCTTCCATCGGGATAACCTGCGCATAGCCGCCGCCGGCCGCCCCGCCCTTCACGCCGAAGCATGGGCCGAGCGATGCCTCGCGTACGCAGACCACCGCCTTCTTGCCGATGCGGTTCAGACCGTCGCCGAGGCCGACCGTCGTGGTGGTCTTGCCCTCACCCGCAGGCGTCGGGTTGATCGCCGTGACGAGGATCAGTTTGCCGTCCTTCTTGCCGGCCTGTGCCGCAATGAACGCTGCACCGATCTTTGCCTTGTCGTAACCGTAAGGTGCGAGATCTTCCGCCGGAATACCGAGCTTCGCGCCGATCTCCATAATCGGCAGCTTCTTTGCCGCGCGCGCGATCTCGATATCGGATGCCACTGTCGTCGCCATAAGTCTCGCCCCCAAACATACGGTCATTTCCCTGTCGGGATAAACCAATATGTTTCGGGTGTGAATAGTTGGCGAAGCCCCTCCCTATCGAAACGCGCCGCCTTGTCTCACGATGCCGGCATGCCTATTTTCGGCGTCCAATCAAACCGCGGAAGAAGGAAAAGATATGAAGTCCCTGGAATTGCTGGTCGAGCGCATCATTCTCTCCAGTCGCTGGCTTCTGGTGATCTTCTATCTCGGTCTTGCCGCCTCACTCGCCGTCTACGCCGTTTCGTTCGCTTACAAGTTCTACAAGGTCGCAATCAACGTGCTGGTCTATGAAGAGGCCGACATGATCCTTGCGATCCTCGGCCTAATCGATGCCGCCCTGGTGGCAAGCCTGATCGTCATGGTGATGATTTCCGGCTACGAGAATTTCGTCAGCCGCTTCGACGAGGCGGAGGGCGAGGTTTCCTTCCTCGGCAAGCTCGATTCAGGCAGCCTCAAGATCAAGGTCGCATCCTCGATCGTTGCCATTTCCTCGATCCACCTGCTGCAGATCTTCCTGAACGCCACTCAATACGACAACGCCAAGCTGATGTGGTTCACGATCATCCACCTTGCCTTTGTCGTCTCGGCACTATTGCTGGGCTTCCTGGAAAAGATCATGGCGAAAGCCAAAGCCAAGGATAGCTGACGCCGGGCCAGCGGCTACTTGCCGGCCATTGCCGATGCGCTGGTCATCGGCGCAGGAGCTGCCGACGGTGCCGGCGCGGCACAATCGGAAATCGATTGATTGTCCCTGCAGTTGCGCGCCGAGACCAGCGCATCGGCATCGGCGAGCTCCGTCGTCAGCCTCAGCCTCAACGCGTCCATCTGCGAAATCAGATGAATGCCGTTCGGGTCGGTTCCAAGCATCAGATCGACAAGTCCCCGGTCCACGCCCATCTTATCGAGGAAGCTGACCAGCCTCGCCCTCTGCGCCTTGTCGAGCTTGGTCGTATCGTACTTGCCGACGAATTTACGGCCGATCTCTCTCTTGGAGATGACCTTGCGCTTGCCATCCACCATCTCATATTCGGTGCGGTACTGGACACGCACCTCGCTGTAGGTCGTTGTGATCTGATGAACGCCCAGCAGCGCGAAGGGGCTGGAAACGCGCTGGACACCGCCTGCAAAAAACAGCGGGCAGGCCGAAAAGCAGATTGCGCCATCCGAGAATGGCTGTCCTGTTATCGAGCCGTCCTTGGCAAAAGCTGCCGAGCAGATCGGCTCGGCATAGGGGCATGCCCGCGAGCGAGTACGCCCGACTGCGATCGAAAGCTTCTGCTTCCGAATGATACGAGCCATCTCCATGGCTGCTTTGACATCGCCACCTGGCGAACTGACGATTATGGGCAACTTGCGATCGCCGACCTGTTTCAGGATTTTCTGCAGCTTCCGCGGCGTATCTGCCATGATCTGCCCTTCGGCGGAGATCCAGTCCGGACATGTATCATCGGCACGGCACTGGCCCATCTCGCCGTGAACGAGCAAGAACCGCATCGGCGTGCCGCTGGCAACGCCAGCCGCTTCGGCAAGCGCAGGCGAAACAAGCAGAAGCGAAACGCCGGTGACGAACCACAACAGCGTTTGACAGCAGCGCGCCGCAAGCTGCGGGAAGAAGCGAAAATTCATGAGTCATACGCCTGCAAGCGATTACCTTGGCAAGACCGATAGCAACCGCTTTGGGCCTTCGCAAGGCGCGCCGATGCGGCAACGCATCATTTGACGAAACTCCCGGCCGCTTGCACCCATGCAAGAGTTGGCGACGAGAAAATTGAGCACCGGCGGACCTCAGGAACGAGAGATGGAACCGAACTGATGCTGTGACAAACGGTTAATCCTAACATGAAGCATGGGACAGTTTTGGATCAAGCCGCGGCTGCTTGCCAGCTCGGGATCGCCCTGTTCAAAACGCACATTCAGACCTCATTTTGACCTGGCAAATGCGCTTCGCCGGGTTGCTCCCCAACTGCCGAGGTCGACGCAAAATGTATGGCCCCGTCGAAATTAGGCTAACAGAAACGCTATTTTTACGCTTAATGACCATTTTGGGCGAAGATTTGCGTAGTTTTGCATGCCTGAATATTAAAATATATGAAAATGAAATTATTTCTGGTCCTGTGATATTTTTGCGTCTAGCATTCACTCCTAAATCCGGTATTTGATAACGATAACACGCTGTGGGCGCTTCAACTCATATGTCCTATATCATTACTGCCGAGAGACAATTGCTGCTTTCTGCCGAGTTGGCTGCTGCTCGGACACAAGCGGCCTTTGCACTGGCCTTGGAACGGACCGGGTCAGCTTTTGGCTTCAGCCATATGGCTCTCATGAACGCCCCGGTTCCCGACGACACGATGATGACGCCGTTGCTCATCGAAGGCACGATGCCGGCTCAATTCGTACGTGAATTCGATCGCCATCAGCTCGTTCGCCGTTGTCCAATGCTGTTGCGCACGCGCGATTCGGTCATGCCACGCTCCTGGCATCTGCTGGAAAAGGACGCCGAACCCGACGCGGATTTGCCGCGCGAACTTCGCGCGCTCCTGATCAACTACAATTGCCCGATGAACGTCATCATTCCGGTCAACGCCCCGGATGGTCAACGCCTTGTCTTCTGGTTCATGGGCAATCGCAACAGTCTCGGCCAGAGCGAGATCAACGAACTCACCCTGATCATGCTGCAGGCGCTCGATGCTTATAATTGCCTCAAGCGCAACGACAGTGCCGCGCCACACTCGCTTTCGGCACGTGAGCTGGAAGTGGTTCGCTGGACGGCTCAGGGGAAGACCTCGGTGGAGATCGGCCAGATCCTCACCCTCTCCGACCATACGGTCAACGCCTATATGATGAATGCGATCAAGAAGCTCGATTGCGTCAACCGCACACAGCTTGTCGCAAAAGCCATCCGCCTGAAGCTGATCAGCTAGGCGAGCCCTCACTCAAGCACCTCCGTACGGAGCCCGACGACCGGGCCAAGCGTCTATGTGCGCCTGCCGCGCCGGAACGGACGGCAGTCCACTTCTTCTTTAGCGACCGCCCAGAACCGTACGGATTTCAACGAGGCTCGAACGCACCCGCAGAATATGGAAGCCCATGGTCGCGAGATGGCTCGGCATGAAGGAGCTATCTTCGGGTCCATTGGAAATGATGAAGGGCTGAATGCGCAAAGCAGTCTGCAATTGCGTCGTGACGTCGGCCCAAAGCGCGCTGACATTACGCTCGGCGATCACCTGCTGGAAATCCGAACGAGCCGCCATCAGGATACCGTAGCTTGCGTAGAGCTGCCCGTAAGCAAACCAGAAACGATCGTCAGCCCGCGTATCCAGCCAGCCGTAGCTGTGATCCCCTGCTCTCTTGGCCAATATATCCGCCGTGCTGCCGAGATCGTTGGCAATGTGGTCGACGAACTGCAGAAGATTGTCTGCGCGCCCGTCGAAAATTGCCTTGCAGTTGCCGAGGTCGCTATTGAAGCTGCGCAGATTGCTCATCGCGGCGCGATAATAGCTTGGGCTCGGGGTTTTCGGTCCGAAGGGATGCAGGCCGAAATACCAGCTGGACTCATCGAATTGCAGGTTGCCGCGCGCCTTCTGCAGATCGCTGTTGATGCCGGATGTTCCGCGCACGCGGCCGAGTGTGTCGACCAGCTCCGCCGAGGTACGGCGAACGACAGAATTGATGCCCCGCTGGAAGGAAGCCTTGTTGTCGAGGAAGGGCGTGTCATCCCACGAAATGCCGAAGAAGCCGAGCTTGTAGAGCAGCATCGAGGAAATCCAGGCATTCTGGTTGACGTTGAAATCGATCAGATCGGTGGCAACGTCGACGACAGCCGAGGTTTGGCAGGCCTTGGCCGCCGTTGCCGCGGCCTGCTGGCCGTCTGTTGCAGGCAGTTCTTGCCCGGCCGAATATTTGCGCTCGGAAAATTTATAGACATCCGGATAGGCCGGATTGAACCCTGTCCAGACCTGCGTCTGCCAAACGAAATAGATATAGAGCAGCGCCATCAGCGTCACGAAGGCGGCGACCGGCAGCTTGATCAGCCAGTTGCGCTGCCGATACCAGCCATGCGCTGCAAGAAATGGCCAGCTAAGCCCGACAAAAACCAATCCTAGCCAGCGTGCGATAGCGGCCCAGATCCGCTTGAAGAACGCCGTGATCGAGTCAAGCATGGACACGCCTCCTAAACCGTACCGCGCATCCCGCCGACCCGCAAAGGACGCACCACACCAAACCTGCGCAATGGACGTCGCGAAAATCCCCGCGGCCCTCGGATCATTAAGTCCTTATCGCCATTCACGTTCCAGCAAATATGTGTTCTTGGGAAAAACAACAACCGTCCGCTTGGAATTTTCCATGACGGACGACAATCAACCCTCCGGTTGCACCTCTTCCGCCACTCCGCTCGGGTCAGTGGATGCGGGGAGCAGATGCGGCTCCAGCCGTCTTTTGAAGACGGCATCGACATGAGCCTTGCGCACGGCGAGGTCATGCCCCGCCAGCACATTCGCCTCGAATGCCTGGATCAGGCTCTCAACCGCTGCCGTTCGCGAAACCGTGGTCGATGCCGGCGCCGCTTCTGCCGCCAATGCCTTGAGCAAGGCAATCCGTTGCTCGATATCGATGGTGAGCTTAGCGGCCATAGCACCGATGGCGGCTATCTGCCTATTCAGAGCAGCCGCCAGCCCTTCATAAATGTCTATAAGACGCTGTCGCACGGTCCGGCGGGATTGAAGCTCCTGTTCTTGCCGCCGAATATCATCCTGCTCCAGCAACAGAGCACGATAGTCCCCTTCGAGTTCGGACTGCAGATCGGCATGGCGCGAGGATGGGCGGTTGCGCCGCTGATACATGAGCTTTTCCGCCAAGGCATTGGCCCTGCGTTGCATCTCCTCTATATCGAAATCGAGCTTCCGCCGGCGTTCGATCACGCCTTCCAGCTGTAGTTCGCAGTCATGAAAGCATCGGGAGAATACGGGTCTTGCCTGCCTGAAAAGAAGGTCGAGTTCGGCCGATACGTTAAGGATCGTATCGAGATCGGCGATGATAGCCTCCGGCTTCATCGGTCCACGCGCGAGCGTCCGGCTGAGCAGGCTTGCATTTTCAAGACCAACCTTCTCGTTGAACAATCTGCGATGCTGCAAGTCCGCCTCCTCGGTCGCATGATCCAGCTCTTTGACCAGCGACAGGGCGGTTGATTTCCACCGATCGAGCAGTTCGATCGCTTCGCGGACAGACGCTTCTTCGACAGGAAAATTGACGACCCCGACGCGCTCGCCCTCCCTGGCGTGGCCGGCGAGCGTCGCCACGGCCGAATTCGCGTCGTTCATGGCGTCATCGAGCGTCGCTTGCGCCTTATCGAGCATGCCATCGAAGGAATGAGGCCTGACCATGAAAGCATTCCCTCCCCTACCTCTGGCGCGAGACTAGCCGCTTCCTGAGGCGAAGGAAATGCTCGAAAACTATTGGGCAGCGGCAGGATTCTTCAGATAGGCAATCAGGTTGTCGAGGTCCTTGTCGCTTTTCAGACCCGGGAACGTCATCCGGGTGCCTTTGACGAGGAATTGCGGCGCCGGCAGATATTTCCGCAGCAACGCTTCATCCCAGACCTTGCCGTCGGCGCCGAATGCCCGCATCGCCGGTGAATAGACATAATCGGGCTTGCTTGCGACGGCTCGTCCGACGACCCCCATCAACGAGGGGCCAACCCGATTGTCAGGCCCGGTCGCAGTGTGACAGGCACCGCATTTCTTGAAAACGACGGCGCCAGCGACCGCATCGCCGTCTGCAAGCGCGCAAGAGGTCGAGGCAAGCACGATGGCGGCCGGCAGCAGGCAAAGCAGTTTCATCATCCCTCCCGATCAGCTCAATCCCGACCAACGGTCATATGCCGAGCAAAGTCCGCAACGCTACTGAAAGCCCGCGGGCGGCGCTTCACTCGCAGGTGATCGCCTCTTCCCAATGACGACGACAGAGCGAGACATATTTGTCGCTGCCGCCGATCTCGATCTGTGCCCCTTCGTGAACGACCTTGCCGGCGGCATCCAGGCGCACGACCATCGTCGCCTTGCGCCCACAATGGCAAATGGTGCGCACCTCACGCAATTCGTCGGCGATGGTAAGCAGTTCCTGTGACCCCGGAAACAAGCGTCCGTGGAAATCCGTGCGCAGCCCGTAAGTCATGACCGGAAGGCCGAGGCGGTCGACGATATGGGCAAGCTGCCAGACCTGCTCGCGCGTCAGAAATTGCGCCTCATCGACGAAGACGCAGGCAAGCGGCTCGCTTGCATGCATTTCATCGACCATCGCATAGAGATCGTCGCTCGTTTCGAACGGCAAAGCATCCATCGTCAGTCCGATGCGCGAGGCGATCGTGCCGCGGCCGGCGCGATCGTCGAGGGCTGCGATGAAGGCTGCGGTGCGCATGCCGCGCTCCTGATAATTATAGGCAGCCTGCAGCAGCATCGTCGATTTGCCGGCATTCATCGTCGAATAATGGAAGTAGAGCTTGGCCATGACATTCTCCTTGAATGCTTCATGGGTGCTGCAGGACGATAAGGAAAGATGGTCGCGGCGAAAACCACAGGATTCAGGCGTGCTTCGCTTAGGGCGCAAAAGCCTTGGTCACAGGCGGACAGAAAAAGACGGGCGTCGCATTCAGCCCCCTCAAACCGCCGCAAATACACTGTGGTCGCTTGAAAATGTCAGTTATTGATGGTTGCTTGGGAACGTTAGACTGGGAGTCACGCAATGATAAAAATGACCCTTACTGCATTCGCTTTCGCCTCAACTCTCTCCGCACTGACATTGGGCGCCACCGCGGCTTCCGCAGCCGAGCCGGCAAGCTGTAGCACCGTACATTTCGCCGATGTAGGCTGGACCGACATTACTTCCACGACGGCCACCGCCTCCATCCTCCTGAAGGCTCTTGGCTACGACACCGACGTCAAGGTGCTCGCCGTGCCGGTGACCTACCAGTCGCTGAAGAACAAGGACATCGATGTCTTCCTCGGCAACTGGATGCCCTCCATGGCCGAGAACATCAAACCCTTCGCTGCGGACAAATCGGTCGAAACCGTGCGCGCCAATCTGGAAGGCGCCAAGTACACGCTGGCGACCAATCAAAAGGGCGCGGATCTAGGCATCAAGGACTTCAAAGACATCGCCGCCCACAAGGATGAGCTTGACGGCAAGATCTACGGCATCGAGCCGGGCAATGACGGCAACCGGCTGGTGATCGACATGGTCGACAAGAACACCTTCGGCCTCAAGGGCTTCGAAGTGGTCGAATCCTCCGAGCAGGGCATGCTCGCTCAGGTCTCCCGCGCCGACAAGGAAGGCAAGCCGATCATCTTCCTCGGCTGGGCCCCGCATCCGATGAACACCACCTACAAAATGACCTATCTCACCGGCGGTGACGACGTGTTCGGACCGAATTTCGGTGGTGCGACCGTCTATACCAACGTCCGGGCCGGCTACTTGCAGGAATGCCCGAATGTCGGCACTTTCGTTAAAAATCTCGTCTTCTCGCTGCCGATGGAAAACGAAATCATGGGCAAGATCCTGAATGACGGCAAGGATCCGGAAGTCGCAGCGACGGAATGGCTGAAGGCCAACCCCGCAGCAATCACGCCGTGGCTTGCCGGCGTCACCACCAAGGACGGCGGTGACGGCCTAGCGGCGGTCAAGGCCAAGCTCGGCCTGTAATACGAGGATGGATGGAGGGGCGGCCAAACCGCCCCTTTCTCTTCCTTGAACGGACTGCTTGCTTTCGCGTCCCGCCACGACCCGAGAAGGGCATGTGGCGTGACAGACCGTTATTCTTCGGCGGCACCTCCGGCTTCATACGTTACAATCGGAAACGCCGCCCCCAATCATGGGCAAAGACGTGAACTGGTTAACCGATTACCGCATCCCCATCGGGCCATGGGCCAAAGCCGTCGTCGACTGGCTGACGAGCAATGTCACATGGTTCTTCGACGGCCTTTCCTTCGTTGTCGCGCATGGAATCAACGGACTGTTGTTCGTCTTGCAGGCACCGCATCCGCTGATCGTCGTCGTTGTCTTCACGGCAATCGCCTACTGGATGCGCCGGAGCGTCACGATCACGGTCCTCACCCTGATCGGCCTGCTGATCACCATCAACCAGGGTTACTGGAAAGAGACGACCGAGACGCTGGCGCTGGTGCTGGCTTCCACCTTCGTCTGTATGCTGGTCGGCGTCCCCCTCGGTATCGCGGCTGCCCGACGTCCCTGGCTCTACGCCATCATGCGGCCGATCCTCGATCTGATGCAGACCATCCCGACCTTCGTGTATCTGGTGCCGGCCATGATCCTGCTCGGTCTCGGCATGGTCCCCGGTCTGGTCGCCACCGTCGTCTTTGCTCTTCCCGCACCGATCCGCATGACGCGCCTTGGCATCATTTCCACCCCCCCTTCGCTGGTGGAAGCGGCCGAATCCTTCGGCGCGACGCCACGCCAGGTTCTGCGCAAGGTCGAGCTTCCCTTTGCCACGCCGCAGATCATGGCCGGCCTGACACAGACTATCATGCTGTCGCTCTCGATGGTTTCGATCGCTGCCCTCGTCGGCGCCCCCGGTCTCGGCGTGCCGGTTCTGCGCGCGCTGAATAGCGTCAACGTCGCCAAGAGCTTCGATTCCGGCGCCTGCATCGTCATCCTGGCGATCATTCTCGACCGTATGTTCCGCGCGCCCGGCGAAGGAGACCGCTCATGACCGTCGCCGTTGATTTCAAAAATGTCAGCATCATCTTCGGCGATCGTCCCGATGCCGCGCTGAAACTTGTCGATGAAGGCAAGTCGCGCGACGACATCGGCAAGTCGACGGGCATGGTGCTCGGAGTCGCCAATGCCTCGCTGCAAATCGAAGAGGGTGAAATCCTCGTGCTGATGGGCCTGTCCGGCTCCGGCAAATCGACGCTGCTGCGCGCCGTCAACGGCCTGGCGCCGGTAGTGCGCGGCGAGGTCTCCGTCAACACCAAGAACGGCGCCGTCAGCCCCTACTCCTGCAGCCCAAAAGCCCTGCGCAACCTGCGCATGCACACCGTCTCCATGGTCTTCCAGCAGTTCGCGCTTCTGCCCTGGCGAACGGTGGCCGACAATGTCGGCTTCGGGCTCGAGCTTGCCGGCGTTCCGGACGCCGAACGCAAGAAGCGCGTCGACGAACAGCTCCAGCTCGTCAACCTGACGCAATGGGCCAATCGCAAGGTCAATGAACTGTCCGGCGGCATGCAGCAGCGCGTTGGTCTCGCCCGTGCCTTTGCAACCGGCGCGCCGATCCTGCTGATGGACGAGCCATTCTCGGCGCTGGATCCGCTGATCCGCACCCGCCTGCAGGACGAGCTTCTGGAGTTCCAGCGCCGCCTGAAGCGGACGATCCTCTTCGTCAGCCACGATCTGGACGAGGCATTCCGCATCGGCAACCGCATCGCCATCATGGAAAGCGGCCACATCATCCAGTGCGGAACGCCACAGGAGATCGTCAAGAACCCAGCCGACCAATATGTGGCCGACTTCGTGCAGCACATGAATCCGATCAGCATGCTGACGGCACGGGACGTCATGCAACAGGGCGTCGGACATTCGGCCAATGCCGGTTCCGTCACCGCCACGGCAACCGCCGCGACACCGCTCATCGATATCCTTGACGCCCTGACACGCCAGCCAGGCAATATCGGCGTTGTTGACAATGGCACGATTATTGGAACGATCTCGGCGCAAGACGTTGTGTCGGGTCTCACCAGCCACCGGCGAAAGGAGTAGTCGTTCGCGACTGCTCCTCAATTCATGGAGCCGTTAATGAATGACAAACCATCGGTGATCAGGGAAACGGATGAGGATGCGCGCAGTCAGGCGCGCGACCTCATGCACAAAGCCGCACATGCAGCCTTGGCCGTCATCGACCCCGAAACCGGCTTTCCCTTCGTCAGCCGCGTCCTGATCGCCATGGATGCCGATGGCGCTCCGGTCATCCTGGTCTCCGGCCTCTCCTCACATACCAAGGCTCTGATGAGGGACAGCCGCGCTTCGGCGCTCTTTGGCGAGCCCGGCAAGGGCGACCCTCTCGCCCATCCCCGCCTGACCTTGCGCTGCAGCGCGGAGCGCATCGATCGGCAAAGCCAGGCACACGATCGCATCCGAGCACTTTTTCTCGATCGCCACCCGAAATCCAAGCTCTATATCGACTTTCCGGATTTCTGCTTCTTCCGCCTCGTTCCGCTCGATGCCAGCCTGAACGGCGGCTTTGGAAGGGCTTACATCTTGTCCTCAAAAGACCTGATGATGCTTTAAACCGAAAACAAAATCCGACGGCAATAAAATCATACAATAGTGCGAGAATTAGTAGGTGGACAGCCTGACGTAGAACCAGCCAATATTCTCAGGTTGCAAATCCGCAGTGACCAAAATTGGCATGTTTGCGGCTCCGAAACGATAAAAATCGACCTATTTTGGTTTAATTTAGCCCCTGGATGGGACGCTGGAGACCTCAGCATTATCGCTGAGGCATCATACGTACATACCTAAAACAGCATACTCGATACCTTAAATTTAGGTATATACAATCTTCGACCCCTCTTGGTATTGTTAGATATCGGTTTGGACCGGCTTGGAAATAGCACAGTTTCTGATGTACGCTCCGCATTGGGAAGATTAACAGATGAAGACAAGAGATTTGGCCGAACATTCTAATGTTGCGGCAGCATTATTATCAGCAATGGCGAACCCAAAGCGTCTTTTGATCCTTTGCAGTCTCGTTAAGGGTGAAGTTCCTGTTGGCGTTCTTGCCAATCAGGTCGGACTGAGCCAATCAGCACTTTCTCAGCATCTTTCGAAGCTTCGCGCTCAGAAGCTGGTCAAGACGCGACGCGATGCTCAAACGATTTACTACTCCAGCACATCAGAATCCGTGATCCGTGTTCTTGAAACGCTGGAAGACATTTATTGCGAGCCGGAAAAAAGTAGATCGGCTGCTTAAGAGCTTGCAATAGCTCAAGGCCTGTCGACAGACGATCTCCGGGGAACACTTTAGACCCTGAAAGATCGACTTGCTTTCATCACCAGGTGTTTTACTGCTTTAACTGGCAAATCTTCAGATTTGCCAGTTTTTTCATGTCTGGACGAGCTCGCATCACGTCTGCAGACAATTCCGCGCCCGGCACCGCCGACCTGCCGCGATCCAATTCGTGCCGTACACCAGCCTCCTTTCCCGACCCCATCTTTGCCTTGACGCAAATAGGCCGGCTGATAATTTGACCAAGCAGTAAATATAATCGCGCGGCGCGGCGCCGCGGTCGGGTAACAGGCCCCCGAATGGCCATTGGAGAACAGCATGTCGGACCGTTTGAATGCCACCCCCAACGATTTGCGCGCCTTCTGGATGCCGTTTACGGCCAACCGCCAATTCAAGAAGGAACCGCGCCTCTTCGTCAGCGCCAAGGATATGTACTACACCACCCATGACGGTCGGCAGGTACTGGACGGAACTGCGGGTCTGTGGTGCGTGAACGCGGGACACTGCCGCCCCAAGATCACCGAGGCGATCCGCCAGCAGGCAGGCGAGCTCGACTATGCCCCGGCCTTCCAGCTCGGCCACCCCAAGGCCTTCGAGCTGGCGAACAGGCTGGTCGATATTGCACCCGAGGGTATGGACCACGTTCTTTATACCAATTCCGGTTCGGAATCGGTCGAAACCGCGCTCAAGGTCGCGCTTGCCTATCATCGCGTGAAGGGTAATGGCTCGCGCTTCCGCCTCATCGGCCGCGAGCGTGGCTATCACGGCGTCAATTTCGGCGGCATTTCCGTGGGCGGCATCGTCACCAACCGCAAAATGTTCGGCACGCTGCTGACCGGCGTCGATCATATGCCGCACACGCATATTCCTGGCAAGAACGCCTTCACGCGCGGCGAGCCAGAGCATGGCGGCGATATCGCCACCGAGCTTGAGCGCATCGTCACGCTGCACGACGCCTCGACAATCGCTGCTGTCATTGTCGAGCCGATTGCCGGCTCCACCGGCGTGCTCATCCCGCCGAAGGGCTATCTGCAGAAGCTGCGCGACATCTGCACCAAGCACGGTATCCTGCTGATCTTCGACGAGGTCATCACCGGCTTCGGCCGCCTCGGTGCGCCCTTTGCCGCTCAATATTATGATGTGAAGCCGGATATCATCACGACCGCCAAAGGCCTGACCAACGGCGTCATTCCAATGGGTGCAGTCTTCGTCACCTCGGAGATCCATGACGCCTTCATGCAGGGACCCGAGCATATGATCGAGTTCTTCCACGGCTATACCTATTCCGGCAATCCGATCGCCTCTGCCGCGGCGTTGGCAACGCTCGACACCTATAAGGAAGAAGGCCTTCTCACGCGCGCAGCAGAACTTTCAGACTACTGGGCCGATGCCCTGCATTCCCTGAAGGACTGCCCGAACGTCATCGATATCAGAAACACCGGCCTGATCGGCGCCATCGAGCTCGATCCGATCGCCGGCGAGCCCACCAAGCGCGCCTTCACCGCTTTCCTCAAGGCCTATGAAAAGGGCCTCCTCATCCGCACCACCGGCGACATCATCGCACTATCGCCGCCGCTGATCATCGAAAAGCATCACATCGACGAGCTGTTCGGCAAGCTCCGCGAGATCTTGCAGAATAATATCTAAGGCATAATCTCAAATAATCTCCGCCCCTCACGCCTCCTCTTGTATGAGCAAGAGAGCCGGCATGAGGGGCGATCCATATGCGAGGGACGAAATGACCACCAAACTCGAACGCTATATCGACCAGGGCGTCGGCCGGGAACCCGCCGATATCGTGTTGAAGAACGGCCGGTTCTTCGATCTGGTGACGGGCGAGCTGGTCGCTTCGGATATCGCCATCTGCGGCGATCGCATCGTCGGCACCTGCGGCGAGTATCAGGGGCGCGAAGAGATCGATATTGCCGGCCGCGTCGTTGTACCGGGCTTCATCGACACGCATCTTCACATCGAATCCTCGCTGGTAACCCCGCTCGAATTCGATCGCTGCGTGCTGCCCTATGGCGTGACCACCGCCATCTGCGATCCGCATGAAATCGCCAACGTGCTCGGCACCGAAGGCATACGTTACTTCCTCGACTGTTCGCTGGAAACCATCATGGATATCCGCGTCCAGCTCTCGTCCTGCGTGCCGGCAACGCATCTGGAAACCTCGGGCGCCGATCTGCCGATCGAGAAGCTCTTGCCCTTCCGCAATCACCCGCAGGTGATTGGCCTTGCCGAATTCATGAATTTTCCCGGCGTGGTCCACAAGGACCCCGTCTGCATGGCGAAACTCGAAGCCTTCCAGGGCGGTCATATTGATGGCCACGCGCCGCTTTTGCGCGGTAATGACCTCAACGGCTATCTCGCGGCTGGTATTCGCACAGAGCATGAATCGACAACCGCCGAAGAGGCGCTGGAGAAGATCCGCAAGGGCATGCATGTGCTGGTGCGCGAAGGCTCCGTTTCCAAGGATCTGCACGCGTTGATGCCTGTTATCACCGAACGCCTGTCGCCTCATCTGGCGCTCTGCACCGATGACCGTAACCCGCTCGATATCGCCGAACAGGGCCATCTCGATTACATGATCCGCACGGCGATCGCCCATGGCGTCGAGCCACTGGCGATCTACCGCGCCGCCTCGATCTCGGCAGCCCGTGCCTTCGGTCTGCGTGATCGCGGTCTCGTGGCACCCGGATGGCGCGCCGATCTCGTCGTCGTCGACAGCCTGGAAAGCTGCAAGGCCGAGATCGTCTTCTCCGCAGGCCGCCGTGTCACCGCCGAACTCTTCGCGACCCGCGGTTCGGTCGAGCCGGTCGGCCTCGACAGTGTCAAGGCCCGCCCGATCAACGCAGCCGATTTTGGCGTGCCGGTGACGGAGGGCGAAAGCTCCGTCATTGGCGTGACGCCTGGCAAGATCATCACCCAACATCGCCGCTATCGCCTGCCGGCCAAGGGCAACCAGACCGATATCGACCTCGGCAACGATATCATCAAGGTCGCCGTCATCGAGCGGCACGGCAAGAACGGCAACCATGCCAACGGCTTCGTCCAAGGCTTTGGCTTGAAGAAAGGCGCGATCGCCTCGACCGTCGGCCATGACAGCCACAATATCTGCGTCGTCGGCGTCAGCGAGGATGACATGGCGCTCGCCGCCAATCGCTTGAGCGACATCAATGGCGGTTTCGTCGTCGTCGAGGACGGCGTCGTGACCGGTGAAATCGCCCTGCCTGTCGCTGGCCTGATGAGCCTCGAGCCTTATGAAAGCGTGCGCGACACGCTGCACCACCTGCGCCAGGCGGCCTACGCCCTTGGCGCGACCCTGGAAGAGCCCTTCCTGCAGCTTGCGTTCCTGCCCCTGCCCGTGATCCCGCATCTTAAGATATCGGATAAAGGCCTGGTCGATGTCGACAAATTCATGCTGATCGGCTGATCAGGCTCGTCCCTCGTAAGGAACATAGCTTGCATTGCGAAGGTGTCAGCGGACAAATAATTCAAGCTTGGGACTTCAATTGATAAAAGCCTATTGTTATCTTTGTTCCACGACATCAAACCGTTTGGTCATGGAAAGAACAATCGTGACAAAGCTTGAGCAGATTGAGAAAAATGTCAGCGAACTGGAGCCGGAAGACTTCAAGGCATTCGCCGAATGGTTCGAAGCTCTGCAGGCAAGCCGGTGGGATCGGCAAATCGAAGCTGATATAGGCGCCGGTAAACTGGATAGATTGGCAGACAAAGCCCTCGCCGATTTTCGTGTGGGAAAGACGCGGGCATTTTGAAGCATCACGCCACTCAGCCGTTTTGGGAGGCATATGAAAAGCTGCCAAAACATGTGCGAGAACTCGCCGACCGAAATTTCGAGCTTCTCAAATCGAACCCAAGGCATCCTTCGCTTCATTTTAAACAAGTAGGCCGCTTCTGGTCCGCGCGGGTCGGGATGTCCTGGCGGGCTCTTGCTGTCGCTGACGGCGACGCCCTTGTCTGGTTCTGGATCGGCTCTCACACCGAATATGACAAGCTCTTACGCTAAATCACGTCACATACCCGCAATAAACATCCAGAGCAGCAAGCGTTAGCGTTGTCCCGGCATCCGCCGTGTCAAACCCCGGCATGGCGATCGTCTTGCCAAGCTTGATATCCTCCGGCAAGGCAACCTTCACAGGCTTGCGGGAGAGATTGAAGACAAACAGCAGCGTCTCCTCACCCTTGGAGCGCGTGAAGGCGAGAACGTCCTCTTTTGTATCAAGAAAGATCATGTCGCCGTCACGCAGGGCGGCATGTTCGGCACGGAAGGCCAGCGTGCGCTGATAATGATGCAGCACCGAATCCGCGTCCGTCTCCTGCTTGTCGACGGCAAGCGCCGCATGCTGATAGGGAACCGGCAGCCAGGATTTGTCGGCGGTCGTAAAGCCGGCATGGGCGCGGCTCGCTTCCCAGGGCATGGGCGTACGGCATCCGTCACGCCCCTTGAAGGCCGGCCAGAAGCGAATGCCGTAGGGATCGCGCAGATCCTCGAAGGCAAGCTCTGCCTCAGGCAGGCCGAGCTCTTCCCCTTGATACAGGCAAATGGAGCCGCGTAACGCCGAGAGCAGAGAGATTGCGAGCTTCGCAACGCGCGGCTGCTCTTCTTCCGTTTTGGCGAAGCGGCTGACATGTCGCTGAACGTCATGGTTGGAAAAGGCCCAGCAGACCCAGCCATCAACGACATTATCCTGGAAATCGCTGACGCAGCGCCGGAAATGCGCCGGCGTAAAATCGGGGCCTAAAAGATCGAACGTGTAGCACATGTGCAGCTTGTCGCCGCCGCTGGTATAGGCCGCAACCGTCTCCAGCGAGCGCACGCCGTCACCGACTTCGCCGACTGTCGTGCGGTTTTCGTATTGATCGAGCAATGCACGCAACCGCTTCAGGAAGCCGATATTTTCAGGCTGCGTCTTGTCGTAAAGATGGTTCTGCATCCCATAGGGGTTGGTTTCGGGCGCGTCGAGCCCGCCGGTCGCGACGAGCGCCGGCGGATTGTCGCGAAGCTTCTTGTCGCAGAAATAGTAGTTGACCGTATCCAGGCGGAAACCATCGACGCCGCGATCAAGCCAGAATTTGACGGCCGCCAATACCGCATCCTGAACGTCCGGATTGTGGAAGTTCAAATCCGGCTGCGATGTCAGGAAGTTGTGCTGGTAATATTGCCGGCGCACGCCATCCCATTCCCAGCCGGGGCCGCCGAAGATCGACAGCCAGTTGTTCGGCGCCGTTCCATCCGGTTTCGGATCGGCCCAGACATACCAATCCGCCTTAGGATTGTCGCGGCTTGCGCGGCTTTCAACAAACCAGGGATGCCGGTCGGAGGTGTGCGAGATGACCTGGTCGATGATGACTTTGAGGCCGAGCTCATGTGCTGCCGCCATCATCTCGTCGAAATCGGCAAGCGTGCCGAAGATCGGATCAACATCGCAGTAATCGGCGACGTCATAGCCCATATCGGCCATCGGCGAGGTAAAGAACGGCGCCAGCCAGATTGCGTCGACCCCGAGTGCGGCAATGTGAGGCAGGCGCCGGGTGATCCCCTTGATATCTCCGAGCCCGTTGGCATCCGTGTCCTGAAACGACCGCGGATAGACCTGATAGATCACTGCCCCGCGCCACCAATCGGCTCCCGCCGCTTTATTCGTCGATTTCATCAAACCGCCTCGATATCGCACAAGGCCTACCAGTTTGCACAGTCGGGCGCAGGCGGCAAGCTGCAAATCGGCTGCCTGAGAAACTCAACCATCGGGCGGATAAATTCGCTGTATCAATTTTAGAGATTTGTGAATATGAAAGTTCACATGCTAAGCATGCCCGACTTTTTTTAACTTGAAAGCGACGTCGCTTTCGATAATTTCGCGCATTGACCTGTACGTGAAGGTTACCTGCGGGATCAAGAATACCCTTGTAAAACAAGGACAATAACTCCAGAAAGGTGGGAAAACATATGGCGCATATCACCCGAAAATTTATCGCTGCGGCTTTCGTCAGCACGATATTGAGCGTTTCGGCGCATGCCGCGACCCTCAATATCCACAACGGCGGCGACCCGACTTCGCTCGATCCGCAAAAAATTTCCGGCGATTGGGAGAACCGCATCGACGGCGATATCTTCGAAGGGCTGGTGACCGAGGACCCCAAGGACAACCCAATTCCAGGCCAGGCTGCAAGCTGGACGATTTCGCCCGACCAGAAGGTCTATACCTTCAAGCTGCGTGACGGCATCAAGTGGTCCGATGGACAACCGGTGACGGCTCAGGACTTCGTCTTCGCCTTCCAACGTCTGATGGACCCGAAGACCGCGGCTCAATACGCCTATCTGCAGTACACGATCCTGAACGCGGAAAAGATCAACAAGGGCGAGATCAAGGATCCGACCCAGCTCGGCGTCAAGGCGATCGACGACAAGACCCTCGAAATCACGCTTGAGAACCCCACCCCCTACTTCCTCAATGCTCTGATGCACTATACGGCCTATCCGCTGCCGAAGCATGTCGTGGAAGCCAAGGGCGATGAGTGGGTCAAGATCGGCAATATCGTCACCAACGGTCCCTACAAGCCAGTGGAGTGGGTGCCTGGCTCGCATGTCAGCATGGTCAAGAGTGACCAATATTACGACGCCAAGGACATCAAGATCGACAAGGTCAACTACTATACGCTGGAAGACCAGGCCGCTGCCCTGAAACGTTATCGCGCCGGCGAATTCGACATTCTTACGTCGTTCCCGGCCGATCAGTATGACTGGATCCAGAAGAACCTGCCCGGCCAGGCGCATGTGGTGCCGTTCCTTGGCACCTACTACTACGTCCTGAATTCCACCAAGCCGCCATTCAACGACAAGCGCGTTCGCCAGGCTCTCTCCATGGCCGTCAATCGCGAAGTCATCGGGCCGAAGATTCTCGGCACCGGCGAACTGCCGTCCTATTCCTGGGTACCGCCTGGTACCGCCAATTACGGCGAGCCGGCCTATGTCAGCTGGAAGGATGAGCCCTACAAGCAGAAGGTCGAAGAAGCAAAGAAGCTTCTGAAGGAAGCAGGCTTCGGCCCTGACCATCCGTTGAAGGCTCAGCTGCGCTATAATACCAACGACAACCACAAGCGCATTGCCGTTGCGATTGCCGCCATGTGGAAGCCGCTCGGCGTCGATATCGAGCTCTACAACACCGAAACCAAGGTGCATTACGATGAAATGCAGCGTGGCGAGGTGCAGATCGGCCGTGCCGGCTGGCTCGCCGACTATAACGACCCGATCAACTTCCTGAACCTGCTGTCCACCGGCGTCGAAATGAACTACGGCCGCTGGAGCAACAAGGACTATGATGCTCTGATCAAGCAGGGCAATGAAGAAACCGATCTCAAGAAGCGCGCCGAAATCTACAAGAAGGCTGAGCAGCTCGCCCTCGACGACAGCGCGGCTATCCCGATCTACTACTACGTTTCCCAGAACATCGTCGCCCCGAAGGTCCAGGGCTTCGTCGACAACATCCAGGACATCCACCGCACGCGCTGGCTGTCGATCAAAGAATAATTGGGAACAGGCTCCCTCCCGGACACGATCGGGAGGGAGCCGTCTAAGACCATGTTTGGCTACGCTCTCCGTCGTTTGCTGTCGACAATCCCGGTTCTGTGGATTGCCGTGACAGTGTGTTTTTTCATTCTGCGCCTCGCTCCCGGCGGCCCCTTCGATGGCGAAAGGCCATTGCCGCCGGAAGTCAAAGCCAACCTCGCGGCTCACTACAACCTCGACAAGCCCCTGGTTGAGCAATACCTGATCTATGTCGGCGACGTCATGAAGGGCGACCTTGGCCCCTCCTTCGCCAATCAGGACTTCACCGTCACCCAGCAGATCATGTCCGGCTTCCCCTATACGTTGACCATTGGTGGCGCCGCTTTCGTGCTTGCAACTGTCGTCGGCATCTTCATAGGCTGTCTCGGGGCGCTTTATCAAAACCGCGCGGCCGATTACTGGCTGGGCGGCGGTCTCCTCATCGGCCTGGTCATGCCGAGCTTCCTCATCGCGCCGATCCTGCAGCTCATCTTCGGCAACACGCTCGGCTGGCTGCCGGTCGGTGGCTGGGGTGACGGCTCCGTCAAATTCCTCATCCTGCCCATCATCGTCCTGACGCTGCCGCACGCGGCACGCATCTCACGCCTGATGCGCGGCTCGATGATCGAGGTGATGGGCCAGAACTTCATCCGAACCGCCAAGGCCAAGGGCATCGGTCCGCGGCTGACGATCATGCGCCACGCGCTGAAGCCGGCCATGATGCCTGTCGTTTCCTATCTTGGACCGGCGGCAAGCTATCTGCTCACCGGCTCGCTGGTCGTCGAAAGCATCTTCGGCCTCCCCGGCGTCGGCCGCTACTTCGTCGGCGCGGCGCTGAACCGCGATTACGGCATGGTCCTCGGCACGGTCATTTTCTACATGGTCCTGATCGTGGTCCTCAACCTGCTGGTCGACATCGCCTATGCCTGGCTCGACCCGAAAGTGAGAATGCGATGATCCTCAATTCCGCCAAGAGAGAATTGCTGGAAGCGGAATTGCTTTCGGCAGAAGGGCTCGCGCCCAAGGGGCGTTCCCTCACAGGCGACGCGATGCGTCGTCTCCTGCGCAACAAGGCGGCGGCACTTTCGCTGGTCATACTGGCCCTGCTGGTTCTGGTCGCCATATTCGGCCCGTATTTCCTGCCCTTCAACTATGAGGATCCGGACTGGACCTCGTTCCGCGGCGCTCCAGACTTCGCCGCCGGCCACTATTTCGGTACCGACGGCAATGGCCGCGACCTGCTGGCGCGCACGCTCTACGGCACCCGCGTCTCGTTGACGGTCGCACTTGTTGCGACCCTCGTCTCGGTCGTCATCGGCGTGCTCTATGGCGCCGTTGCCGGTTATTTCGGCGGTCGCGTCGATGCGATCATGATGCGCTTCGTCGATATCATGTACGCCCTGCCCTACGTCCTCTTCGTCATCCTGCTGATGGTGATCTTCGGCCGTAACGTCTACCTGCTGTTTGCGGCGATCGGTGCGCTGGAATGGCTCACTATGGCGCGCATCGTGCGTGGTCAGACCTTGTCGATCAAGCAGCGGGAGTTCATCGAAGCTGCGCGCGCCTCCGGGCAACGATCGTTCAAGATCATCCTCAAGCACATCGTGCCGAACCTCGTCGGTCCGGTGGTCATCTATGCGACGCTCACCATCCCGGAAATCATCGCGACGGAGAGCTTCCTCTCCTATCTGGGCTTCGGTGTCCAGGAGCCGCTGACGTCTCTCGGCACGCTGATTGCCGAAGGCTCGGCGGGCATGGAGACGACGCCCTGGCTGCTGTTCTTCCCGGCCGGTTTCCTGGTCGCGCTGCTGATGAGCCTGCTCTTCATCGGCGACGGTCTGCGCGACGCATTCGATCCGAAGGATCGCTGACATGACAGACACACTTCTCGAACTCAAAGACTACTCGATCACCTTCCGCACGCCCGAGGGCGAAGTCGCGGCAGTCTCCAAGATGAACCTCAAAATCGGCCGCGGCGAGCGCATCGCTATCGTCGGTGAATCCGGCTCCGGCAAGAGCCAGACTTTTCTCGGCCTGATGGGCCTGCTCGCCAAGAACGGCCGCACCAGCGGCCAGGCGCTGCTCGACGGCAAGGATCTACTGACGCTGAAGCCGCGTGAACTCGACCATGTGCGCGGCAAGGACATGGCCATGGTCTTCCAGGACCCGATGACCGCACTCAACCCGTCGCTGCGCATCTCGCGGCAGTTGACGGAACAGCTCGAAGTTCATGGCGGGCTTTCAGCGCGTGCCGCCTCGGCAGCGGCGCTCGATATGCTGAAGCGTGTCGGCATCCCCGACCCGACCCGCCGCTTCAACCTCTACCCGCACGAGCTTTCGGGCGGCATGCGCCAGCGCATCGTCATCGCCATGGCGCTGCTGACCAAGCCGAAGCTCTTGATCGCCGACGAGCCGACGACGGCGCTCGACGTAACGATCCAGGCGCAGATCCTCGATCTCTTCAACGAGTTGACGGCGGAAATGCATACGGCTCTCGTCATGATCACCCATGATCTCGGCGTCGTTGCCGGCCTCGCCGACCGCGTTGCCGTCATGTATGCCGGCCGCATCGTCGAGGAGGCGCCGGTCGAGGAGCTGTTCGAAAGCCCGGCCCATCCCTATACGGCGGCGCTTCACTCGGCGATCCCGAGGCCGGACCAGGATGTCGACGACCTCACCGTCATCCCTGGACGGCCGCCGAACCTGATGCACCTGCCGCGCGGCTGCGCCTTCTCGCCGCGCTGCGCCCATGTGCAGGACGATTGCCTCGACGCCGCTCCTCCGCTCGACCAGCTTTCATCGCGACGCTGTGCGGCCTGCTTCCATCCCCTTTCGGCTAATCAGGAACGGAGCCTCGTCCATGGCTGAGCAAACGCTTCTGAAGGTCGAGCATCTGACGACCGAATTCGAACTGCCGTCGAAATCCTTTTTCAAGCCGCCGATGATCCTCACGGCTGTTAACGATGTCAGCTTCGAACTGAAAACCGGCCGCACTCTCGGCATCGTCGGCGAATCCGGCTGCGGCAAGTCCACGCTTGGCCGCTCCATCCTGCGGCTGATCAAGGCGCAGAAAGGCCGCATTCTCTGGCAAGGCGGCAATCTGCTCGATCTCACCGAAGAGGAAATGCGTGCCGCCCGCCGCGACATGCAGATCATCTTCCAGGATCCGATCGCCTCGCTCGATCCGCGCATGACCGTCGGCGACATCATCGCCGAGCCGCTCACGGTCTTCGAACCGAAACTGACCCGGGCGCAGCGGCAGGATCGCGTTCGCGAGATCATGGCTGCCGTCGGCCTCGTTCCGGAGATGATCAACCGTTACCCGCACGAATTCTCGGGCGGCCAAGCGCAGCGCATCGGCATCGCCCGCGCCGTTATCACCCGGCCGAAGCTCATCATCTGCGACGAGCCGGTCTCGGCGCTCGACGTTTCGATCCAAGGACAGGTCATCACGCTTCTGCGCCGCCTGCGCAAGGAGTTCGGCCTCACCTTGATCTTCATCAGCCACGACCTCTCTGTCGTGCGCCTGATCTCGGACGACGTGCTGGTGCTCTACCTCGGCAAGGTGGTGGAAGCAGGCGAAGCCGCGACGGTCTTCGATCATCCGGCTCATCCATACACGCAGGCGCTGTTCTCCGCTGCGCCAATCCCCGATCCGAAGCTCGCTCGTGGCCGCGAGCGTATCCGCCTGCAGGGCGATCCGCCCTCGCCGCTTAATCCGCCGCCGGGCTGCGTCTTCTCGCCCCGCTGCTGGAAGGCGACAGATATCTGCCGCACGAAAATGCCGCCGACCGAGCACGTCCGTCCGGGTCAGACGGCGGCCTGCTATCACATGGATCGGCCATAAAGTAGATCCAGCGAAAGTGGACGGCGACAGCCGCCGTCCACCTTGCCCCAGCCGCCGCTTGCGCGTATGCAGCACCAAGACAAAATGCAGGAGGCAGTCTTGGGCGGGCGTTTTCTATCGATCGGCGAATGCATGGTGGAATTGTCGCAGGCCGATGACGGGCACCTGCGCAAGGGCTTTGCCGGCGACACCTTCAACACCGCCTGGTATGCCCGCGCCTGCTTGCCGGCCGACTGGTCGATCGATTATTTCACCGCACTCGGCGACGATGCCATGTCCGACGAAATGGTCGCCTTCATGGGCGGCGCCGGCATCGGCACGGCGAGCATCCGCCGCCTGCGCGGCAAGACTCCCGGCCTCTACATGATCAATTTGAAGGATGGCGAACGCTCCTTCAGTTACTGGCGCGATAGCTCCGCCGCCCGCCAGCTTGCAGCCGATGGCGATGCCCTGCGCGCTGCAATCGAAGCCTCCGATGTCCTTTATTTCTCAGGCATCACGCTGGCGATCCTGCCGCGCGAAGACGCCTTCACGCTGCTCGCAGAACTGCGTCGCGCCAAGGCTGCCGGCAAGCTGGTTGCCTTCGATCCGAACCTGCGCCCTCGTCTGTGGTCCAGCCTCGACGCCATGCACACCATGATTTCGGAAGGTGCGCGCGCCGCAACGCTCGTCATGCCGAGCTTCGATGATGAAGCCGTGCATTTCGGCGACGATTCGATTCCCGCCACCATCCGCCGTTACCGGCAGTACGGAGCCCAGATGATCGTCGTCAAGAACGGCGCCGAGGGCGCGACCATCGGCGATGGTACCGATGAGACCCTCGTCCCGGCGGTCAAGGTCGCCAAGGTCGTCGACACCACCAGCGCCGGCGACAGCTTCAATGGCGCATTTCTGGCTCACTATCTGCAGCATCAGGATGCGGTCGCTGCCGTCGGCTTCGCAGCCAAGATCGCGGCAAAGGTCATTCAGGAATACGGTGCGCTCGTCTCGCCCGAGAAGCTGAAGTCCATCCGCTAAACGCTGTAATATTTCCATCATGGACACCCCCCACAATAGAGTGGGCGCGGGAATCATGTTTGAAACACCGCAATCGCTGGCACCATCATCATGAGGATGCGGTGCGGATGGACTGTTTTGGGCATGTTGCAACGCTTGTCAGACATCGATCAAACCACCTGGACGCAGGCGGCGACACCTGTCGCAGTACCCGAACGGCTGCTCATCGTCAGCGATGCCTGGCATCCACAGGTCAACGGCGTCGTCCGCTCCATTGAGAACACCAATCGGGAACTGACGCGCATGGGCGTCGAGGTCTCGATGATCACGCCGGACGGCTTTCGTAATATCCCCTGCCCGACCTACCCGGAAATCCGGCTTTCGATCGCCAGCTACCGCAAGATCGCCGCAAGAATAGAAGCACTCCGGCCGACTTATGTCCACATCGCTACGGAGGGTCCCCTCGGGCTTACGGCCAGGCGCTGGTGCCTGAGAAACGGTATGCCGTTTTCGACCAGCTACCACACCCGCTTTCCTGAATATGTGGCCGCGCGTTTGCCGATACCGGAGAGTTGGCTCTACGCCTTCATCAAATGGTTTCACAATGCCGGCTACGGCTGCATGGTGGCGACACCAAGCCTTGCTAGCGAGCTTAAACTGCGCGGCATTCGCAATCTGCTGCCCTGGAGCCGTGGCATAGATTCCCGCCTCTTCCGTCCCCAACCACTTGACGACAACCCCTTCGGCTTGCCCCGCCCCATCTTCATGACTGTCGGCCGCGTTGCGCTGGAGAAGAACCTGCCCGCCTTCCTCGATCTCGACCTGCCTGGATCGAAAGTGGTAGTGGGCGATGGCCCCGCCCGAGCCGAACTGCAGAAGCTCTACCCTGATGTCCATTTTCTTGGCGCGAAATTCGGCGAGGAACTGGCGCATGCCTATTCGCAGGCCGACGTCTTCGTCTTCCCGTCCAAGACCGACACCTTTGGCAACGCCATTCTGGAAGCGCTCGCAAGCGGCGTTCCGGTCGCCGCCTACCCCGTCACCGGCCCCGCGGATATTCTGGGAGGAAACAGGGCTGCCGGCGTTGTAGATGCCGATCTAGCAACGGCCTGCCTCGCCGCACTCTCTTGCTCCCGCGATGCCGCACGCACGCTGGCACTCAACTATTCCTGGGAGGCGGCGACGGCGCAATTTATCGGCAATGTCAGAATTGCCAATCACCGAGGCCGGCTGCACGTCCACAACAAGCATTGAGTCCCCAAACGATCGGCACCATCAGTGAAGTTGCAGCTCCGGCCTTACATGCCGTCAACGATCACCGCGCCGCCCTGACGGCATAGCATAGCCCTGCATGAGGATTGGATAGCTGCGTCTTATCCAGCACGATGAAGCCCGCATCGAGCAATGGCGCGAAGAACGTCATTTGATTCTTATCTTTGGACCACCATTTATGCCACTCGATCACTATGGCATTGATCGACCCGAAAAGACCGTGCCTCGCCAGAGCCTCAGCAGCTGCCTTTCCAAAACGGAAGAAACCCGTAGCTCAGGCATAAATTTGGGTGTACAATTATTTATCGCACGATCTACATTAGACCTCTCAGGGAGTACTTGAGATGACCGACGACCCGTTAAAGCTGGATAACTTCATCTGCTTCGCGCTCTATTCGGCGAACCATGCGATGAATCGTCTCTATAAGCCGATGCTGGACGCGCTCAATCTTACCTATCCGCAATATCTCGTCATGGTGACACTATGGGAGGAAGACGGCCAGACCGTTGGCGGCATCGGTGAAAAGCTGTTTCTGGAATCAAGCACGCTGACACCGCTCTTGAAGCGCCTGGAAGCAGCCGGCTTCATCAAGCGTATCCGCAGCAAGGAAGACGAGCGCCAGGTGCTGATTCAACTGACCAGTGAAGGCAAGGCCCTGAAGAAGATGGCCGCAACCGTTCCCCCTTGCATTCTCGACGCCACCGAGCAGACAGTGGACGAATTGGCACGGCTGAAGGCGGAAATCACGACGTTGCGCGAGGCGCTCAGCAGGAATGCCGCCTGATTGAAGCGCGCCCATCTCTCGATGGGGCGCTTCGGCGAGTTACCGCTTCTTTTTGTTTTCGTAGGGATTTTCCGACGAGCGGAAATGAATGCGGATGGGCACGCCCGGCATGGAGAAGTCCTGACGAAGGCCATTGATCAGATAGCGCACATAGGACTCCGGCAGCGCATCCGAACGGGTGCAGGAAATCATGAAGGCCGGCGGCCGCGCCTTTACCTGCGTCATGTATTTCAGCTTGATGCGGCGGCCGGAAACGGCCGGTGGCGGATGCTGAACCTGCTGCGTCTCGAGCCAGCGGTTGAGGCGCGCGGTCGAAACACGCTTGTTCCAGACTTTGTCGGTATCGACGATCGCTTGCATCAGGCGATCAAGCCCCTCGCCCGTCTGGCCGGCAATCGGTATGGCGCGAATGCCCCGCGCCTGGGGCAATAACCGGTCGGTCTTTTCGCGCAGATCGGCGAGCACGGCTTGGCGATCCTCGATCATGTCCCACTTGTTGAAGGCGAGCACGGCGGCACGCCCCTCGCGGATCACGAGATCGACGATCTGCAGATCCTGCTTCTCGAAGGAAATGGTTGCATCAAAGACGATAACGACGGTTTCGGCGAAACGGATGGCGCGCAGCGTGTCGGCAACCGAAAGCTTCTCCAGCTTCTCCGTGACCTTCGCCTTGCGGCGCATTCCGGCGGTATCGAACATTTTGACGGTACGGCCGCGCCAGCTCCAGTCGACGGAGATGGAATCGCGGGTGATGCCGGCTTCCGGGCCGGTCAGCAGCCTGTCTTCGCCAAGGAAGCGGTTGATGAGCGTCGACTTACCGGCATTCGGACGGCCGACGATCGCCACGCGCAACGGGCGCGTCTCGTCATAGGCGGGCTCTTCGTCGATCTCTTCGCCATCTTCGCCGACGGAAGGACGTGGAATGCTGACATTCGTCTCCGCCTCATCTTCCTCTTCCCCGAAGGCGCGTTCGGGGCCGATTGCCTCAACGATCGCGTCGCGCAGATCCATCATGCCCTGGCCGTGTTCGGCCGAGATCGGGCAAGGTTCGCCGAGACCGAGCGTATAGGCGTCGTAGAATCCGCTGTCGGAACCACGCGCTTCGGATTTGTTGGCAACCAGCACCACGGGCCGGCCGCGCTTGCGCAGCATTTCGGCAAGCGTCTTGTCGACATGCGTCAGGCCCATCTTGGCATCGACGACGAACAGCGTCAGGTCGGCTTCGTCGATCGCGGCTTCCGTCTGGGCGCGCATACGGCCCTGAAGCGATTCATCCTGAGCCTCTTCAAGACCGGCGGTGTCGACGATGCGAAAACGGAGATCGATCAGCTTGGCATCGCCGGGACGACGGTCACGCGTGACGCCCGGCGTATCGTCGACGAGCGCCAGCTTCTTGCCAACCAGCCGGTTGAACAGCGTGGACTTGCCGACATTCGGGCGACCGACGATCGCGACCGTAAAACTCATTGAGGGATCCTTCAGCCTTTTGCGACCGGAGCCTTGCCGGATGCAGTGATGAGATCGAGCAGCATCTGGGCACGGTTGGCAACATTGCGCGGGCTCTGCGGATCGTCGACGATCGCCTGGAACCACTGCCGGGCCTTGGCGAAATCGCCGGCCTTGTAAGCGGCAAGGCCGAGAACGTCGCGCGCCGAATGGCGGAAGGCGTCAGCGGGGACGGCCAGTTCCTGGGCTTCGGCGGCGACCTGATCGTAGGTGCCGGTATCGACGAGAAGGTAGGCAGCACGCAGGCGGGCCGCATTACGGATAACGACCGGAAGGTCCGTCTGCTTGCCGACCGCCGAGAACGTGGCGATGGCAGCGGCCTTGTCCCCCTTCTGCGCCTGCAGCGTCGCGGCGCGCAGGCGGGCCAGCACCGGATAGGAGCCAGGGCCGTTCTTTTCGATGGCGGCGAATGCGGCCAGCGCTTCATCCGTCTTGTTCTGATCGGCAAGCGTCAGCGCGGCAATGAACTGATCGCCACCGCTGCCGGCCTGATTGCCGGCCCAATAGCGATAGCCGCTATAGGCTGCAGTGCCAAGGACGACGAGCACGGCAGCACCGATGATGAGCTTGCCGAAACGACGCCATATGAACCGCAGCTGGTCCGAGCGCAGTTCCTCGTTCACCTCGCGGATGAAGCTATCGTCATTGAATGCCATTCTTGTCTCCGGCCCAGGCCAAATAGTTCAAAGCTTAGGTTTAGTGGGGCCTTCTACTCCATTTTGCGGCTGATGTAAGGGGGAATGGCAGAAATCGTCACATAACGAGCGGCGAAACCCCGATAATCCACGCATGAAGCTTCCAAATGATCAAGGCCCAGACAATGACGCCGATGACGATCGCATAAAGATCATATTTCGCCGAAACGAACGGACGCAGGGTGATTTCGCCGGCCCGCTCGCGCCGTTTCAGCGAAATGCGCAGAATTACGCCCCAGGCGAGGAAGGCGGCAAAGAGCAATATCGCCGCTCCATCGCCATTCGACAGGAGATGCGCCAACGCCCAGATCTTCACCGACAGCACCATCGGATGCTTGGTCCTGACCGCGATATGCCCCGCCGGCAGCAGCGAGGCGACAAGACAGATCAGGGCGAAGAGCATCAGCAGAATGGTGATGTGGCTCATCCAGAACGGCGGCGTCCAGATCGGGGTCATGTCGCGCGCCTGACCGAAACCGTAGATCAGAATGACCAGCGCCACGATGCTGGCAATCGAATAGGCACCCTTCCAGCCGCCCTGACCCAAACGCGCGATCATCGAGCTTCTGAGGCCGGGGGTAACAACACGGACCAGATGGAGGCCGAGAAAGAGAACAATGCCGAGAACGAGCAATGCCATGGATGAAATCCTTTATGGTCTTGTAGTCACATCCTTATCGGCTGCCGCAAAAAAATGCCAGCATCACCGCAGCTTCGCCGCAATTGCGCGAAAGGAAGGAAGCGATCCTGAGCGCGCTATCCGATATCGCTGGACGATTCCTGGCAATCCGTGCTCGACGCAATCAATATTCGGTGCCCATGTTTCGCTTTGCTACCTGTCTCTCCGTCGCCATTTCCTTAGGGCTCCCCGTCGCCGGCCGGGCCGATGACAAGCCCAAGCAACTCGTCATGATCTCCTTCGATGGTGCTCATGACAATGCGCTCTGGACCAAGAGCCGCGAGATCGCTTCGCGCAATGGCGCGCATTTCACCTACTTTCTGTCCTGCACCTTCCTCATGAACAAGACGCAGGCCAAGGCCTATCAGGGACCGAAGCAGCGGCCGGGCAAATCGAATGTCGGCTTCGCCAAGAGCGAGGACGATGTCCGCACCCGCATCGCCAACATCTGGGGCGCCCACCAGGAAGGCCACGACATCTCAAGCCACGCCTGCGGCCATTTCGACGGCAAGGGCTGGAGTACTGCTGACTGGAAACAGGAATTCATGAATGCGCGGATCGCGCTTCGGGACGCCTGGAAGAATGTTGGCCTTGCCGACAAGGAGCCCCAGGGTTGGGAAGATTTCGCGACGAACGACGTCAAGGGATTTCGCGCGCCCTATCTCTCCACCAGCGATGGCCTCGTGCCAGCGGAAAAGGAGATGGGTTTTCAGTATGATGCAAGTCTGGTCACCAAAGGCCCTGCACTGCCGCAGGTCGTCGACGGCATCTATCGCTTCGGTCTGCCATTGATCCCCGAAGGTCCCGAACATCGCCTGGTCATCGGCATGGACTACAATCTCTATGTCCGCCATTCCAAGGGCGTCGAGGACAAGGCCAATGCCAAGATCTATGAAGACCGCACCTTCGATGCCTTCGAAGCCGCCTTCAACAAGCAATATGACGGTGAGCGCATTCCGCTGCAGCTCGGTTTCCATTTCGTCGAAATGAATGACGGCGCCTATTGGCGCGCCCTCGACCGCTTCGTCAGCGATGTCTGCCACAAGCAGGATGTTGCCTGCGTCAGCTATTCCGAAGCGATTCCATTGATTGCGGCGCGTGGCAAGCCGCAGCAGGGGTGAGGAGCGGTCGAACGAAGCCCTCGTGGTTCGAGACGGCCTTTCAGGCGGCCTCACCATGAGGACGCCTCCTGCAGAAGGCTGAATATTGAATTGGCTTCACGCAACAATGCGCTCCATCCTCACCCTGAGCTTGTCGGAGGCGAGGATGGCCCGAATATTCTAACCAACGAAAAGTCTACGGAGCCTTCTCATCAGCCGTCGGCGTGGATGACGCCCGCTTCGCGTTCCAGATAGGTTTGATCGATCTTCGGTAACGGCTCATCGTCGATCGCTGCCTCGAAAGCCTTCAGACGCTTGTGAATCGACAGAAGCTCGATGATCGTCGTCCAAGAATTGACGAGGTATTGGAAGGAATTGCTGACCTGACCGAAGGCAGTCGCGATCTGCTGATATATACCGTATGTGATCGCACCGGCAACGAAGGTCGGCACCAGCATGAACAATACGAACATCGTATCGGCCTGCAGATAGAAATAGCGCGCGACGTTGAAATAAACGTAGTGGAAGTAGATGCGGAAATAATTGCGCCGAACGTTGGCGAAAAGCTCCTTCACCGTCGTGGGCTGTGCCCGCTCTTCGTGATCCTCACCATAGACAAGCTCCTTGCGATAAGCCGCCTCTACGCGCTGGTTCTTGAAATTCAGCCCAGGAAGCTTGATGCCAGCGACCGCCAGTAGAACGGTGCCAAAGATCGACCAGAAAAGCGCCAGCCAGAAAAGTGAATGCGGAATTTTGCCAATAATCGGCAGCTCCGTTACGTAGGTCGAAAGCGCAAGCAGGATTGGCAGGAAAACAATCAGCGTCATAACGGAATTGATGAGACTGATGCCGAGGCCTTCCAGCACACTGGAAAAGCGCATTGTGTCTTCCTGCACACGCTGCGAGGCACCCTCGATATGGCGAAGCTTCTCCCACTTCGACATGTAGAAGTCGTTCATCGCCGTCCGCCAGCGGAAGATGTAGTGGCTCGTAAAGAAATCCGTCAGAATCGAGACGAACATGCTGAGGAACGCGATCTGCGCAAAGATGATCATCAACGAATAGAAACTGTCAGTCGTCACACCCGGCTGCTTCGTGAGTGCAGCCTGTAGCAGATCGCCGAAGGGGCGGCGAAAATTGTTGATAACTACGGTGACCTGAACACCGAAATAGGTAACCAGGATGATGAGCGCAGAACCCCAAAGCGACCAAATCTTCCAGGGATGGCTCCAGGCGCGAATGTGCCAAGCACCACAGAAGATAACGATGCAGGCAAGAAAGAATCCGTAAAACCAGAGATTTCCCCACAGCAGAAAATAGCTGAGATCGTATGGCTCCTTTCCTTCACCAGGCAACACGAAACCTAGCCGTGTCCCCAGCTCCGAAAAGAACAGATACCAGGCCGCAATGCAGGCAAGCGTCCAGACCACCATTGACGTGAAGAAAGGTTTCGGCTGCGGAAAGAAGGAGTGGAACACGGTGGATAGGCTTCCTTGATCGGGTTCAGACTGGAACCGCAAATGACGTTAATTTGTGGCGAGCCTAGGACAGTTCGCCAAGAGCGGCAACCGGCCAAGACATATTCTTACATAGATGTAATCGCTTATCCCACGATCGTGATGCAGTTGTTCAGCAACGGATTTTCACCCATTGGATGAACTCTCTCCCGCTTTTGAATGATAACCTGCAAGCGATCGTCCCATCTCGCAGCTCGCCCCTTGCAGAAAACTATCTTACGATATATGTCTTACGACATGACTAACGATATAAACTCTCACCCTTCAAGGAGAAACGATATGAGAGGTTTTAGAGATCGTCACATGTTCGGAGATGGCTTTGACATCGTCGAGGCATATATCCTACGACACGGTCGAGGCCGTGATTCGCGCGGCGAGCACAGGAGAGACTTCATGAGAGGCTTCAAGGGCGGCATGTTCGGCGGCGGGTTTCGCACCGGCCGCAAGTTCGATGCGGCCGACCTGCAGCTCATCATCCTCGCTTTGCTCTCCGAGCAGCCGCGTCACGGCTATGAGCTGATCAAGACCTTCGAGGAGCGCTCCGGAGGCTTTTATGTACCGAGCCCGGGCGTCATCTACCCGGCGCTGACCTATCTCGAAGAGACCGGCCAGGCCGAAGTCGAGGTGAGCGGCACGAAAAAGCTCTACCGCATCACCGAAAGCGGCCAGAAGCGCGTCGACGACAACCGTGATCTGGTCGAAGTGACGCTCGCCAAGCTCACGTCCATCGGCGAGAAAATGGCCCGCGTCCGCGAGGTTTTCGGCGGTGAAGACGAGGATGGCCGTGACAATCCGTTCGACCGCCATGGCAGCGGCGATGTGCATCGCGCCCGCCACCTACTGCGTTCCGCGCTTCGCTCGAAGTTCCCATGGAGCAAGGCCGAAGGCGCACGCATCGCGGCAATCCTCGAGCGCGCCGCCGCCGATATCATCCGCGGCGAAACGAAGGACGAGGACAGCCCAAAGGCTGGCGATTGAGCTACGGCATGTCGCGCAAAACTGCGTAGCGGTTTTGCGATAACGACATGCTTCATGCGTCCGGCAATGTCAGGATGACCGGCCCGTTGCGGGTAGCGATGATCGTGTGTTCGTACTGGACCGTGGGTGCCTGGGGATCGGCATAGAGCGTCCACGCGTCGTCGCCGCCCTCTGCCCAGGTTGCACCGAGCGACAGAAATGGCTCGACCGTAAAAACCAGGCCATCCTCCATGATCCGGGTCTCGGAAGGGTCCGCCCAGGTGGAAACCTCGGCGGGCTCTTCGTGCAGCGAGCGACCGATGCCATGACTGGCGAGATTGGCAATCAAAGTATAGCGGTTCTTCTGCGCGAAGGCGCCGACCGCCTGCCCGATCTTCGCAAGCGGCGCACCGCTCTTCACCTGATTGAGGCCGACCCAGAGCGCCCTCTTACCGTCGCGGCAAAGGCGCTCGATCTTCGGCTTGACCGGCGGCACGGTAAAGGAAGCGCCGGTATCGGAGAAGAAACCATCCTTCTCGGCCGATACATCGAGATTGACCAGATCTCCCGCCTTGATAACACGTGGGCCTGGAATGCCATGAGCCACTTCCTCGTTGACGCTGATGCAGGTCGCGCCGGGGAACTTGTAGACCAGTTCCGGCGCCGATTGCGCGCCGGCATCTTCCAGCGCCTTGCGGCCGATCGCGTCGAGTTCCAGCGTCGTGATACCCGGCTCCAATGCCACGGCCATAGCCTGCAACGCATTGGCGCAGATACGGCCGATATCTTTTAGTTTGGTCAGTTCTTCTTCGGTCGAAACGATCATCTACGGCTTCCGGCACCCTCGCACTCTCGGCAAGTGCGGCGAGAGGCTCAAGGTCGCTTTCGCCCCTTCCCTCCGCACAGTCAATGTCTTTGTGAGGTTTTCCGCCAGATAGCGCGGCTTTCCAAATCCGAAAGAGGTCAGGAACGAGGATCGTCCGCGAGCAATGCCCAGCGTTCATGATCACACCAGACGCCGCCGATTTTCAAATATTTGGGCGAGAACCCTTCCTTGCGGAAGCCGAGCCGTTTGACCAGCGCAATGGACGCATGGTTGCCCGGCTGGATATTGGCCTCCACGCGATGCAGGCCCACCGCATCGAAGGCGTGCGCGACGGCCAGACGAACCGCTTCAGTCATGAACCCCTGACCGGCGAAACCCACCATGCCGTGATAGCCGAGAAAGGCGCTGCGAAAACCTCCCCAGACCATCTGGCTGATATTGACGACACCGACGATGCCGCCCGAACCGGGGTCGCGCGCCACCAGTCCGATATTCGGCCCCGTCACCGTCTGACCGAACCACGCGTCGAAACCGTCACGATCAAGGAAGGGATAGGCCCAGGGCACATGGTGCGCGCGGCTCGCGATATTGGCGGCGATCAGCTCGTCCGCATCCGATTGCCTGACCGGCGCGATGATCACTTGCGGCATGGCTCGCTCCGTCCTTATTGAGGAGCGAGCCTTACCAAATCGAATCCAAAATCAAAAGCTTCGCTGAAAGAACGGAATCATTTTCCGAACCGCTTCATAACGAAGATAAAGTCCGCCCCAGGCGATCACTCCAAGATAAACGCCGAACAGCAGATGCGAGAAGATCGGGCTGCCGACTCTCAGATGCGTCGCGATCGCCCCACCGAGCAGACCCGTCAGCAGGATGGCGCCGAGGACGGACGTCCTCGGGATCGCATAGAGAATGGCGCAGCCGAGCGTGATGATGCCGAGCAGCCGCGCAAGTGCCGGATCGGCAGAATAACCAAGCCCCGCCATCGTCTCGGTGACGACCGAAAGCGGAACAAGCTTGATCGCGCCATCGAACAGCAGGAAGGCGATGACCAGTCCGCTCAGGACCATACCGGTCACGCGCTGCGCGCGCGTGACCGATGGCAAAGATGAATCAGCAGCACAAGACATTGTCACATCCCCCGGAATTGAATCGGAAATTCAGATCTTGGCTGCCAGTGCTGCGAGCTGCTCGGCGCACTGACCCCATCCCTGATGGAAGCCCATCTTCTCATGCGCCTCGCGATCCTCCGCGGACCAATGCAGCACCGTGGCGGTATAACGGGTCTTGCCACTGTCGAGCTCGTCGAGCTGGATCGTCACCACCATGAAAGGCTTGGCCGACGGCACCCAGGCGCTGGTGAAGGCATCTGTGAAGACGATCCGCTCATTCGGCACCACTTCCAGATAGACGCCGTTGCCCGGATAATCCTCGCCTTCTGGGCTGCGCATGGTGATCGAGCTTGAGCCTCCGGCACGAGCGTCGACGCTGGCTGCCGATATCGTCCATGGCAGCGGTGCGAACCATTGTTTCAAGAGCTCCACTTCGGTCCAGCAACGGAAGATCTTGTCTCGTGGTGCGTCGATGACGCGGGTCAGGGAAAGCTCGTGGCGTTGGCTCGGTTCAGTCATATCTTGCTCCTCTTTATTGTTTGACGCGGCCTGCTCGGTCCATACACGAATGACGTTCGAGACGGTCATTTCCCGACAGCGAAGACGCAGATTTTTCGATTATTTTGCCGCGGCAACAGCATCCGCGCTCAGACGATCGAGCTGATAACGGATATGGGCTGCCTCGGCAGGCGAACGGGCGAGCGCGATCGCTCTGTCGAAGGCGACGCGCGCTTCCTGAACGCGGCCGAGCTGTGCAAGCAGGCCGCCCCTCACCCCATGAAAATAGAAATAGCTGTCGAGCTGCGCTTCCAGCGGCGCAATCAACGCCAGAGCCGCCTCCGGCCCCTTGAGCTTCGAGAGCGCGACCGAGCGGTTGAGTGTGACGACCGGTGACGGCGTCAGCCGCTCCAGCATCTGGTAGAGAAGATCGATCTCTTCCCAATCCGTATCGGCGGCGCGCTTCGCCCTTGAATGCAGCGCCGCAATCGCCGCCTGCACCTGATAGGGACCAGGCTTGCGGTGACGGATCGCCTTGTCGAGCAGCGCCAGTGCCTCGTCGATCAATGTCCGATCCCAGAGCGAACGATCCTGATCTTCCAGAAGGATGATCTGTCCATTGACATCGAACCTCGCATCCTTGCGCGATTGCTGCAGGAGCATCAGTGCCAGCAGCGCCATGGTTTCCGGCTCGGAGGGAAAGATTCGCAACAGCAACCGGCCAAGCCGGATCGCCTCGTCGGCGAAAGCGGCCGCCTCACGATGGATTCCGCCGGCCGAATAGCCTTCGTTGTAGATCAGGTAGATCATGGCGCTGACAAGCGCCAGCCTTTCGCTCCGCTCTACCGCACCCGGTGTTTCGAAGGGAACGCCAGCTGCAGCGACACGCGCCTTGGCTCTTGTAATGCGCTGCTCCATCGCGCTTTCGCTGACGAGGAAGGCGCGAGCGATCTGCTGCACCGAAAGGCCGGAAACGATGCGCAGCGCAAGCGCGATCTGTTGCGTTGCCGGCAGATCCGGATGACAGCATATAAACAGCAGCCGAAGGATGTCATCACGATAGCCCGACCCGTCGAGCCGTTCGGCCAGATCACTCTCCACATCACTCGTATCGGAGATCGCCTCTTCATCCGGCAGGCTCTGCAATTTGGCCTGCTTGCGCGCCGTATCGATGCCGCTGTTGCGGCCGACGAAGATCAGCCAGGCAATGGGATCGCGCGGCGGCCCCTTGTCGAGCCAGGTCTTCAGAGCCCTGAGGCAGGCCTCCTGAAAGGCCTCCTCGGCGGTATCGAGGTTGCGGAAATAACGCAAGAGAGCGCCCATCACCTGGGGTCGGGCGTTGGTAAGCGCAATATCGATCCAGGCAATGTCGGTCATGTTGCAACGGCTCCCGGCCGGAAGACATAAAGCGGGCGGATTTCATAGGAGCCGACGCCGGGATTGGCCGCGGCAAGCTCCTTCGAAAAACCGATGGCTTCGTCTAAAGTTTCGAAATCGACGACGTAGAAACCGAGCAACTGCTCCTTCGTTTCCGCGAAGGGACCGTCGATCACGATCGGTTCGTTCTTGCCCTTGCGCAGGGTCGTTGCCGCCGTCGTCGGCATCAACCGTGCGACGGGGCCGAGCTTTCCAGCCTCCCGCAGCGGTTCCTGCACGGCAATCAACCGTGCCATCGTCGCGTCTTCCTGCTCCTTGGACCAGGCAAACACGGTGTCTTCGTCGTTGTAGCATAGGATCGCATAAAGCATTGAGATTCCCTTCTCCCTTTAAAGACGAAGGAATATCACCTGCTCCGACAGACTGCGTCAAAAAATATCGAAGATGACCTCAGATGTTACCACGCCGGATCGCCAGCATACCGGCCTTCGCATCAAGCTCCGCCACGGCGCCGATAAAAACGCTTGCCGGGCTATCGCCATGCCCGAGCGGCAGGCCGCCGAGGATCGGCACTTTCAGTTCGGTCAGATGTTCACGCAGGATGTCGATCACCGAATAAGGGCGGTCGAACTCGAAGTCAGTAAACTGGCCAATAGCGACCCCTGCCAAACCTTCCAGATGCCCCGCCTTGCGCAGCATGGTCATCTGCCGATCCACCTGACCAGGATACAGACCGATGGCCTCAAGCAGCAGGATGGCACCGTGCATATCCGGCAGCGCCCAGCCGGCCGATGCCGCCACCATATCGAGGTTGCCGCCGATCAGCCGGCCCTTAGCCATACCGTCTGTTGTCAGCCTCGAGGTCGGCTCTTCCGGGCGCGAGCCGATAACGATGTCCTCGGTTGTCATCAGCGCTCGACGCATCGATTCGCGCGTATAAGAGCTGACACCATCTTCGCTCGGCCCGATGGAAAATGCGCCGTGAATACCGACCTGGTGGCAATGTCTCAGCAGGCTCAAATGCAATGCGGTGATGTCACTGAAGCCGATAAGAAATTTCGGGTCACGCCGCGCTGCGGCAAAATCCAGTTGATCGGCGATGCGATAAGATCCCTTGCCGCCGCGAGTGGTGAAGATCGCCCGCACATCGGGATCGCGAAACGCGGCGTTGAGATCCGACAGCCGCTCTTCGTCCGTGCCAGCAAGATAATTCCACTTGCGGAAGGCATACTCACCGAAATCGACGGTGAGCCCCCAACCCTTCAGGATTTCGGCGTTTCTCAGAACCATATCCCTGTCGGGTGAGCTTGCGGGCGACACAAAACGCACCCTGTCGCCCGGCCGTAGTGGCGGCGGCATCAGCATTGGACTGACCTCTGCGCAATCGAGTGATTCTAAGCTGCGATCTTGGCACGGAATCACGACCAGCGTCAGCCGCAGATTGACCGTTGGCGGATCCTTAGCTCAAGAATTGATGACGGCCTCAGCCGTTATCGGTGCCGGTCGCTTGCCCTTGGCATCGGCTTCAACTGTCCGGCCGGCCTTCGCCTTGCCTGCCCATAACGGCAGGCCGATGGATTGCGACACGACCGGATCACTTGTGAACACCGGATAGCCGCGTTCTAAAAGCCGTTCGAGAACCTCGCGGTCCTTGCGGACGTGCAGCCGGGCGAGATTTTCCTGATTATAGACATGCCCGCCTGAATCGGGATTGATGCCGGTGATGATCACTTCGGTGGCGCCGTTATAGATCGCGAAGAGCACGGCATTGATGCCGTTCGAGCATTTGTCGTCGGCGCCGAGTTCGCTGCACTTCACCCCGCCGACCCGGTCGAGCAGTGCCATGCGCTTGTAGCGATCGACGATCTCCAGCTTGTCGTAGCTATAGTTGAATCTCCGCAGACCCTCTTCCAGCCGCTCGCGCTCTTTCCGCCAGAGCAGAACGTAGAGCATCTTGGTCCGTTCGCCGTTCAGAACCCGTCGCACCTCGACGGCATTGGTGTTGGTGCCTTCGATCTGGTTGAACTGGACGAGCGTCACATCGGGCGCCTCGATCCCCCAGCCCTTCGTCACAGTCTGCGAACCGTTGATGGTGATGACCTTGAAGCTCTCATCGAAATCCACCGGCCTGTTCGAAATCGGCGCCGAGCCGACGACGAGAACAGGCCCATCGAACCGCTCGGCCAGCATCGGTGGCTTCGGCCGGGTCAGATGATATTTGATCTGCCGGTAGTAATGTTTTTTCAGTTCAGAAAATTGAGCAGCCATTATTCGCTTTATCGTCTCTTGAGAAGGCGTCCGCCCTCAAAAGGCGCGGTCCGGCGAAATGCGGCCCGGAATCCTCCCCGCGCCACGAACAAGGCGAGTATCGCTGCGCGCACTTATATAAGCAAAATAAAGAAATCTTACACGACATAACCTGGGGTGAGCAGCCGATGAGGGCCGATCACCCCTGCCGTGTACTCAAGGTGCGCGAGACCGCGTTCTTCCAGCCTTTGAGCTTCGCGTTTCGGGTCTTGTCATCCATGCTGGGCTCGAAACGCCTGTCGCGTGCCCAGGCCTTGGCGAAGCCGGCGCGATCCGGCCAGACCTCGGCCCGGCTGCCAGCAAGCCAGGCAGCGCCCAGTGCGGTCGTTTCGAGGATCGTCGGACGGTCGACCGGAGCATTCAGCAGATCTGCAAGCCGCTGCATCGTCCAGTCGGAAGCAACCATGCCACCATCGACACGTAGTACCGTCTCCTGTCCGTTGCCGTTGCGCCAATCCTTATGCATGGCATCCAGGAGATCGCGAGACTGGTAGCAGACCGCCTCCAGTGCCGCCCGGACGATCTCCTCGGGTCCGGTATTGCGCGTCAGCCCGAAAATCGCGCCGCGTGCATCCGGATCCCAATGCGGTGCCCCGAGGCCGGTGAAGGCCGGCACCAGATAAACCTCCTGCAGCGGATCGGCCTTGGCCGCCAGCTCACCGGAATCCGATGCACGCTGGATCGCCTTCAGGCCATCGCGCAGCCATTGTACCGCAGCCCCTGCGATGAAGATCGATCCCTCAAGCGCATAGGTCGTCTCGCCATTCAGCCGATAGGCGATGGTGGTCAGCAGGCGATTCTTCGAGCGCACCATATCAGCGCCGGTGTTGAGCAGTGCGAAGCAGCCAGTGCCGTAGGTGGATTTCATCATGCCGCGTTCAAAGCAAGCCTGACCGATCGTCGCCGCCTGCTGGTCGCCGGCAACGCCGAGAATCGGGATTTCCGTGCCGAAATGCGTGGCATCCGTGACGCCGAAATCGGCGGCACAGTCCTTCACTTCAGGCAGCATGGCAGCGGGAACGCGCAGGATATCCAGCAGCTCCTCGTCCCATTGGTTCGCGCCGATATTGTACATCAGCGTCCGCGAGGCATTGGTCGCATCGGTGACGAAGCTCTTACCCCCGGTCAGCCGCCAGATCAGGAAAGTATCGATGGTGCCGAAGCACAGCTTGCCTTTGGCGGCAAGGGCACGCGCATCTTTCACGTTGGATAGCAGCCAGGAGAGTTTGGTGCCGGAAAAATAGGGATCGAGCAGCAGGCCGGTGCGACGCGTGAAGAGCTTTTCCAGGTCCTGCCGCTTCAGTTTCTCGCAATAGCTCGCCGTGCGACGATCCTGCCAGACAATGGCATTGTGGATCGGCTTGCCGGTCTCGCGATCCCACACGACGACCGTCTCGCGCTGATTTGTGATGCCGAGGGCTGCAATATCCTTGGCGGTGATGCCGGCAGCCTCGATCGCCTTGCGGACGGTGACGAGGACAGAGGACCAGATTTCCTCCGGATCGTGCTCTACCCAGCCCGGCTTCGGATAATGCTGAGTGAATTCCTTCTGCCCGACACCGGCAACCTTCATCTTGCCGTCGAAAACGATAGCCCGTGTCGACGTCGTTCCCTGATCGATCGCCAAGACATAACCGCTCATGCACTCCTCCCGCCTGTTGCGTCCCGAAACAACAGATACGCGAGCAAAACGAATGTGAAAAGAAAGCAAAACGAAATTTTTTCGCTAAAGGATATACTTTTCGATTCACAGCATCATGGCCGAAGGGCCACCAGCATTGCGATTGCCATATCCGGAGGTTTGGGACTAGGCTGAGATCGTTTTGCACTGCAGCAGGAAGCTGCGCTGTCCAAGGAGATGATCATGGCAAGAACAGTTGTCGTCACCGGTTCCACAAGCGGTATCGGCCTCGCCATCGCGGCGGCCTTCGCCGCCAAGGGCGATAACGTCGTCATCAACGGCTTCGGAAAGCCCGAGGAAATCGATGCGATCAAGACGAAGCTCGAAGCCTCCGGCGGCGGCAAGGTGATCTATCATCCGGCCGATATGACGAAGCCTGCCGAGATCGCCGATTTGATCGCGACTGCCAACTCCACCTTCGGCAGCGTCGATGTTCTCGTCAATAATGCCGGCATCCAGCATGTCGAGAAGATCGAGGATTTCCCGATCGAGAAATGGGATCAGATCATCGCGATCAATCTCTCCAGCTCTTTCCACACCATCCGCGCCGCCATTCCGCTGATGAAGGCTAGGAAATACGGGCGCATCATCAACATCGCCTCGGCGCACGGCCTTGTCGCCTCGCCCTTCAAATCCGCCTATGTCGCGGCAAAACATGGTATATTGGGCTTGACCAAGACGGCAGCGCTCGAGCTTGCCGAGTTCGGCGTGACGGTGAACGCCATTTGCCCCGGCTACGTCCTGACCCCGCTTGTCGAGAAGCAGATCCCGGACACCGCCAAGGCCCGCGGCATGACCGAGGAGCAGGTCAAGAACGAAGTCATCCTCAAGGCCCAGCCGACGCACGAATTCGTCAAGGCCGAGGAGATCGGCGCCCTGTCGCTCTACCTTGCCAGCGACGAGGCACGTCAGGTCACCGGCACACACGTCTCGATTGACGGTGGCTGGACCGCGGAATAACCATTTGCGGTTAGGGCCGGATTCGTTCGCGCATCCGGCCCCGGCCAAGACATCATAAACGGGAACGACATGAGCGACAGCATCCGCTTTATCCTCAACGGCGAGGATATCATTCTATCCAGCCTGCGCCCTACCGAGACGCTGCTCGACTTCCTGCGTCTCAACCGGAGACTGACGGGCACGAAGGAAGGATGTGCGGAAGGCGACTGCGGCGCCTGCACGGTGCTTGTGGGACGTTTGATCGATGGTGGGCTGCACTATGAATCCGTCAACGCCTGCATCCGCTTCGTCGGCTCGCTGCATGCGACCCACGTCGTCACCGTCGAACATCTCGCCGCCCAGAACGGCACGCTTCACCCGGTCCAGCAGGCCATGGTCGATTGCCACGGCTCGCAATGCGGCTTCTGCACGCCGGGTTTCGTCATGTCGCTCTATGGTCTCTGGCTGACGACGGAAAAACCGAGCCGGGAGCAGATCGAAAAATCGCTGCAGGGCAACCTCTGTCGGTGCACGGGCTACGAGCCGATCGTCAAGGCGGCCGAACAGGTCAGCCAGAAGCGGCCGAGCGCTCTCTTCGATCCACTCGAAAAGACCAGGGCCGATATCATCGCCCGCCTCTGGGCGATGCAGGGTGGCGATACCATCGAGATTGCCGATGGTGAGGATCGCCTCATCGTGCCCGGCTCCGTCTCGGCGCTGGCACAGGTGCTTGCCGACGAGCCGACGGCGACCGTCGTCGCCGGCTCAACCGATGTCGGCCTATGGGTCACCAAGCAGATGCGCCGGCTGAACCCGGTCGTCTTTATCAATCATCTGACCGATCTGCAGAAAATCGTCGTCGAAGACGATGGGCTTGGTATCGGCGCCGGCGTCACCTACAGCCGCGCTTTTGCTGTGATCGGCGAAAAGATCCCGGCCTTTGCCAACCTCATCAACCGCATCGGCGGCGAGCAAGTGCGCAACATGGGCACCATCGGCGGCAATATCGCCAACGGCTCGCCGATCGGCGACACGCCGCCGCCGCTGATCGCGCTCGGCGCAACGGTGAAACTCCGCTCGACAGCGGGCACACGCAGCCTGCCGCTCGAAGATTTCTTCATCGATTACGGCAAGCAGGACCGGCATCCCGGTGAGTTCGTCGAGAGCATCTTCGTACCCTATCCGGCCAAGGGTACGCATTTCGCCGTCTACAAGATCTCCAAGCGCCGCGACGAGGATATTTCGGCTGCCTGCGGCGCCTTCCATCTGTCACTGGACGCCGCCGGCAATGTCGAAGATATCCGTATCGCCTTCGGCGGCATGGCCGGTACGCCGAAGCGCGCTCGCACGGTCGAGGCGGAATTGATCGGCAAACCCTGGAGTGAGGCAACCGTCATGGCCGCACGCGATGCCTTCGACAGCGACTACACGCCGCTCACCGATTGGCGTGCCTCCGCCGAATACCGCCAGCTGACCGCCAAGAATCTTCTCATCCGCTTCTATCTTGAGACATCAGGCGCACCGCAGGAATTGAAGCGCTTCGAGGTGCTCGCATGATGACGGATTTCAGATTTATTCAACCGTATTCCTTGAGCATGGCACGGTATCTTTCGGGGGATGACTGCAGCCGCTTCCTTTCCCCTTCTCCCCTCGGGGAGAAGGTGCCCGTAGGGCGGATGAGGGGGTCACGCAGCAAAGGGCAAGCTTCCTTCCATCTGGTCTCAGAACGCGCATCGCTTTGCGATGCATCCCCCTCATCCGGCCTGTCGGCCACCTTCTCCCCGCTGGGGAGAAGGGAAAACGCGGAGGTCTGAGCTATGGACAAGTCTACGTTCGAAGAAGCCAAGGTCCTCATCAACGGCTCGATGCACGGCTCGTTACGCCATGATTCCGCACATAAGCACGTCACCGGAGCCGCCGATTATATTGATGATATTCCCGAACCGGCCGGGCTGCTGCATGGCGCGCTGGGCCTTTCCGATCGCGCGCATGCCGAGATCACCGGCATCGATCTCTCGGCCGTTAAAGCCTATCCAGGTGTCGTCTGGGTCTTCACTGGCTCGGATATCCCCGGCGTCAACGACACCAGCTCCAACGGCATGCATGACGAACCGCTGCTTGCCGAGACGAAAGTCGAATTCCACGGGCAGCCGATCTTCGCCGTCATCGCCGAAACCCGCGATGCCGCCCGCCGTGCTGCCCGCCTTGCCAAGATCGACTATCGCGACCTGCCGCATTGGAGCGATATCGACGGCGCGCTCGCCAATGGCGCACCGCTCGTCTACGAACCGATGACGCTGAAGCGCGGCGAGCCGGAAACCGAAATGGCCAACGCCAAGCACCGCATCAAGGCGCAGATGCGCATCGGCGGACAGGAGCACTTCTATCTCGAAAGCCACATCGCTATGGCGATCCCCGGCGAGGACGACGAAGTCGCTGTCTGGTCCTCGACGCAGCATCCGAGCGAAATCCAGCATATCGTCGGCCATGTTCTCGGCATCCCGTCCAACGCCGTCACCGTCAACGTACGCCGCATGGGCGGCGGCTTCGGGGGCAAGGAAACGCAGGGCAACCAATTTGCGGCTCTTGCCGCCGTCGCCGCCAAGAAGCTCGGCCGCGCCGTTAAATTCCGGCCCGACCGCGACGAAGACATGAGCGCGACCGGCAAGCGGCACGACTTCCTCGTGGATTACGAGGTCGGCTTCGACGACGAAGGCCGCATCCACGCCGTCGACGCCACCTATGCCGCGCGCTGCGGCTTCTCCTCCGATCTTTCCGGCCCGGTGACCGACCGCGCGCTGTTCCATGCGGATTCCAGCTATTTCTACCCGCATGTGCATCTGGTCTCGAAGCCGCTGAAGACGCATACCGTCTCCAACACCGCCTTCCGTGGCTTTGGTGGCCCACAGGGCATGGTTGGTGGCGAGCGCATAATCGAGGAGATCGCCTACGCGCTCGGCAAGGATCCACTCGAAATCCGCCGTGCCAATTTCTACGGCCAGCCGGGCTCCGGCCGGACACTGACCCCCTATCATCAGGAGGTCACGGATAACATCATTAACCGCGTCGTCGACGAGCTCGAACAGAGTTCCGACTACCAGGCGCGGCGCAAGGCGATCATCGAATTCAACCGCTCCAGCCGGTTCATCCGCAAGGGCATCGCGCTGACGCCGGTGAAATTCGGCATCTCCTTCACCATGACCGCCTTCAATCAGGCCGGCGCGCTGGTGCACATCTATCAGGATGGCTCCATTCACCTGAACCATGGCGGCACCGAGATGGGCCAGGGCCTCTATACGAAGGTGGCGCAGGTTCTGGCCGACAGTTTCCAGGTCGATATCGACCGGGTGAAGATCACAGCGACAACAACAGGCAAGGTGCCGAATACATCGGCGACGGCTGCCTCATCCGGCTCCGACCTGAACGGCATGGCTGCCTTCGACGCCGCGCGGCAGATCAAGGAAAGGCTCATCGCCTTCGCAGCCGAGAAATGGGGAGTGGGCGCGGAAGAGGTGCAATTCCTCCCCAATCGCGTACGCGTCGGAGAAACGGAAATCCCCTTCCCCGATTTCGTCAAGCAGGCCTATTTCGCCCGCGTGCAGCTCTCGGCCGCCGGCTTCTACAAGACGCCGAAGATCCATTGGGACCGTAAGGCCGGCCGCGGCACGCCATTCTACTACTTCTCCTATGGCGCCGCCTGCTCGGAAGTGTCGATCGATACGCTGACGGGCGAATATCTGATCGACCGCACCGACATCCTTCACGATGTGGGTCGCTCGCTTAATCCGGCGATCGATATCGGCCAGGTCGAAGGTGCCTTCGTGCAAGGCATGGGCTGGCTGACGACCGAGGAGCTCTGGTGGGATGCCAAGGGCCGACTGCGCACCCATGCGCCCTCCACCTACAAGATCCCCCTCGCCTCCGACCGCCCGAAAATCTTCAACGTCCGCCTTGCGGAATGGTCGGAAAACACGGAGGCGACCATCGGCCGCTCGAAGGCCGTGGGCGAGCCGCCCTTCATGCTGAGCATATCCGTGCTCGAGGCCCTATCGATGGCGGTCGCCAGCGTCGCGGATTACCGCGTCTGCCCCCGCCTCGACGCCCCGGCGACACCGGAGCGCGTTCTGATGGCGGTGGAGCGGCTGAAGGGGATGTGATTGTCGTCCTGCCAAACGAGAGGACTGCATTTGACGCAGCCCCCTGTCAGCTTCGCTGACATCTCTCCCACAAGGGGGGAGATTGTTGGGGGTGTCGCTCCACCTAACAGAACATGCCACTGTCGTTTCCACAGATACTATCTTCGTTTGATATCCGAAGAAAGCTGCGGGTTACCCATCTCTCCCTTGTGAGGGAGATGTCCCGACAAGGACAGAGGGGAGCACTCATTCTCCACATATATGAAGGGTCTCAATTCATGACCCAACCCCTCGACGGTTCTCACCACCTACAGCAGCGACCTATCGTCATAACGCGGCTCACGCCCATCCAGAAATCCAAGGTCGCGCTTCAGCCGGTCCGGCATCTCATCGAGGTCTAGATGCGGTGACGGTTCGCCGTGCTTCAGGAAGACCTGCATCAACGGCTCCAGAAGACGCGCCACAAGCGCGGGCTTGGCTGCCTCCACCGGCTCGATCACATAATAGTCCATGACAACACCTCAATTCAATCAACGATGTGAATTGCAGTCTGGCGCGAAAAATGCTGAAATTCCAATCGAACTATCGTCTGCATACATAAAGAGAACTTATCCATGAAGCAGTCCAAGCGCTTCCCGCTGAATGCCTTGCGCGTTTTCGAAGCCGCCGCCCGGCTCGGCAGTTTCACCCGCGCCGGCGAAGAGCTTGGCATGACGCAGACGGCGGTCAGCTATCAGATCAAGCTACTGGAGGAGACGGTGGGGGAGCCGCTATTCCTGCGTCGTCCGCGGCAGATCCTATTGACGGAAGCCGGAGAACAGCTCGCGCCGAAAGTGGCTGAAGCCTTTGCCCTGTTGCAGGAGGCCATGGCCTCGATCAGTGGCGATGCCGAAACGACGCTGCGCATTCATTCGACGCCCACCTTCGCCTCGCAATGGCTGGCTCGTCATGTCGGGTCGTTTCAGCTCAAGCATCCCAATATCGCGGTCCGGCTGGATACCTCCGGCTCGATCATCGACTTCGCCCGGGAGCCCTCCGATATCGCCATCCGCGCCGGGCGTGGCCAATGGCCGGGACTGCGCGCCCATCTTTTGATGAAGGTCTATTTCACGCCGATGCTGAGCCCGGCACTTGCCGAATCTATCGGCGGCATACATGAACCGGCCGATCTGCTGAAGCTCCGCATCATCGACGCAGGCGACCCGTGGTGGGCGCAATGGTTCAAAGAGGCCGGCGTTCCCGATCCCGGCCTTCAGGGCCGGCCGCGAAGCAGGCTCGGTGCCCAGTCCTTCGAGGCGAGCGCAGCATTGGCCGGCCAGGGCGTCGCCATCCTGACCCCGGAGTTCTATGCGGACGATCTGGCTTCCGGCCGGCTGATCCAGCCCTTTGATATTCTTTCGTCCGACAATACGGACTACTGGATCGCTTATCCCGAAAACAGGCGTCATACGCCGCGTATCCGTGCCTTCAGGGATTGGCTCCTCCGCGAATTCGGCATGCCGCTGGAATAGCGCTCAATAATCCATGTCGGGCGCATAAAAACAGCGCGGCGTATTCTCGTCCGGAAACAAGCAGAGATGATAGGCTCCGTCGGGAGAACGCATCGTTTTCTGCTGCGGCAGATTGAAGATATGCGCGTGGGTTATGTAGCGATGATCGCCCGGATTGAGCGTCACCCGATAGCCACCGGGGACAATGGTGACGGTACGCGAGGGGATCATCTCGCAATCGCCCGTCTTGCTGTCACCATTGCAGCAATAGGGGTCGTAGGACCAGCCGGAGGGCGCCTCATGCCCCGAGGCGAAGGCTGTGGAGAGAAGAAAAAATACGAACGCCAGAATACCTCGCATGGGCAATTCTCCGTCGAAAAAATAGACGGCTACCGCGGACACGGCCCGCTCCAAGCAGCCAAGGGCATTTTATTAAAAAACTGCCATAATCTGATCTAATGCGCCCTAGGCGCCAGACAAGAGCGTGGCTTTTTGCTGACGCGGCAAACTCTCCCCTTCCCTCCGTCGCCAACATTTTGCAAGGTGCGGAGTCGGAGGAAGAAAAAGGGGAACTGAATGTATGAATACGCCATAGCGTGGGAATGGCTGGCCTTTGCCGCCCGCTGGTTCCACGTCATAACCGCCATTGCCTGGATCGGTTCGTCTTTCTACTTCATCGCGCTCGATCTCGGGCTGGTGAAGCGCCCGCATCTTCCGCCCGGTGCCTATGGCGAAGAATGGCAAGTCCATGGTGGCGGCTTTTATCATATCCAGAAATATCTCGTGGCTCCCGCGCAGATGCCGGAGCATCTGACCTGGTTCAAATACGAAAGCTATTTCACCTGGATTTCCGGCTTCCTGATGCTGTGCATCGTCTATTATGGCGGCGCCAACCTCTTCCTCATCGACCGGCATGTGCTCGATGTCAGCGTCCCCGTCGCGATCCTGATTTCACTCGCTTCGCTTGCCGGCGGCTGGATCGTCTACGACCTGCTTTGCAAGTCCCCGCTCGGCAACAACACCTGGGGCCTGATGATCGTGCTTTATGCCGTCCTGGTCTTCATGGCCTGGGGCTACACGCATCTCTTCACCGGCCGCGCCGCCTTCCTGCATCTCGGCGCCTTCACCGCGACGATCATGTCGGCGAACGTCTTCATGATCATCATTCCCAATCAGAAGATCGTTGTCGCCGACCTCATTGCCGGCCGCACGCCCGACCCTAAATATGGCCGTATCGCCAAGCAGCGCTCGCTGCACAACAACTACCTGACGCTGCCTGTCATCTTCTTCATGCTGTCCAACCACTATCCGCTGGCTTTCGGCACGGCCTATAATTGGGTGATCGCGGCGCTGGTTTTCCTCATGGGGGTCACCATCCGTCACTGGTTCAACACGACACATGCCCGCAAAGGTCATCCAACCTGGACCTGGATCGTTACCGTCGTCCTCTTCATTATCATCATGTGGCTTTCGACCGTTCCGAAGGTGCTGACCGAGGAGAAGGAGGCCAATGCGATTCCTCCCGCATTCCAGCAATATGCCTCGGATATACATTTCTCGTCCGTCAAAGAGATAGTTTCGACGCGCTGCACCATGTGTCATTCGGCCGAACCCGTCTATGAGGGGATTGTTCGACCGCCAAAGGGCGTAATGCTGGAAAATGACGAGCAAATCGCTATGCATGCCCGGGAGATCTATATTCAGGCCGGCCGCAGCCATGCCATGCCTCCGGGCAATGTTACCGAAGTGACGCCCGAGGAACGCAAATTGCTGGTCGCCTGGTTCGAAAGCTCCATCGGAGAAAAAAGCCAATGACCACCCTTCTGCGCGGCCGACTGCTTTCCTTCAAGCACCTGCCGCAAAGCCTCGATGATACGGGCAGCTACGCTTACGAAAGCGACGGCGGCCTGCTGATCGAGAACGGCATGATCGTCGCGACCGGGCCTTATGCCGATATCAAGGCGCAGGCACCGGAAGATGTCGCCGAAGTCGACCACCGCCCGCATCTGATCCTGCCGGGTTTCATCGACATGCACCTGCATTTCCCGCAGATGCAGGTGATCGCCTCCTATGCCGCCAACCTCTTGGAATGGCTGAACACCTATACATTCCCCGAGGAATGCCGCTTCGTCGAAAGCGCGCATGCCGAGCGCATCGCCACGCATTTCTACGACGAGATGATCCGCCACGGCACCACGACGGCCGTCGCCTACTGCTCCGTGCACAAGACATCCGCCGACGCCTATTTTGCCGAAGCCATGCGTCGCAACATGCGCATGGTCGGCGGCAAGGTGATGATGGATCGCCATGCCCCGCAGGGCCTGCTCGATACGCCCGAAATGGGCTATGACGAGACCCGGCAGGTGATTGCTGACTGGCACGGCAAGGGCCGCAACCATGTCGCGATCACCCCGCGCTTCGCCATCACCTCGACACCGGCGCAGATGGAAGCGACCGCGGCGCTTGCTCGCGAGTTTCCGGATCTGCACATTCAGACGCATCTTTCCGAAAACCACGAAGAGATCGCGTTTACCTGCGAGCTCTATCCGGAAGCGATCGATTATACCGATATCTATGCGCGTTACGGGCTGCTTGGGCCAAAGAGCCTGTTCGGCCATGCGATCCACCTTTCCGAGCGCGAAGCCGGCGCGATGAGCGAAGCCGGCGCGGTCGCCGTGCATTGCCCGACCTCGAACCTCTTCCTTGGCTCCGGCCTCTTCCCGCTGAAGGCGCTGGCCCGTCGCGAGAAACCCGTCCGTATCGGTGTCGCCACCGATATCGGCGGCGGCTCCAGCTACTCCATGCTGCGCACGATGGACGAGGCCTACAAGATCCAGCAGCTGCTCGGCGAACGCCTGAACCCGCTGGAAAGCTTCTTTTACATGACGCGCGGCAATGCCGAGTCCCTCTCCCTCGTCGACAAGATCGGCACGCTCGATGCTGGCACGGAAGCCGACCTCATCGTCCTGAATGCAGCGGCAACGCCAGCCATGGCACTGAAGATGGAGGTGACGAAGAGCCTCACCGAAGAGCTGTTCCTGCTTCAGACCATGGGCGACGACCGGGCGATCGTCGAAACCTATGTTGCTGGAAAGCCGATGAAATCGATCCTGCAATGAGGCAATCCCAACCCACCTCCATGTAACCATCCAGAAGGCAAAGAGCCATGACCGCGCCGCTGACCATCGCCGAACTGAAAACGCTTGCGCAGCGGCGCGTGCCGAAAATGTTCTTCCAATATGCCGATTCCGGATCGTGGACGGAGTCGACCTACCGGGCAAACGAGGCTGATTTCGCCAAGATCAAGCTGCGTCAGCGCGTGCTCGTCGACATGTCCGACCGGTCGCTGGCAACCACCATGGTCGGTCAGAAAGCCTCGATGCCGGTGGCGCTGGCACCCACGGGCCTCACCGGCATGCAGCACGCCGATGGCGAGATGCTGGCGGCGCGGGCGGCGGAAGAATTCGGTATCCCCTTCACACTCTCGACCATGAGCATCTGCTCAATCGAGGACATCGCCTCGGTGACGAAGCAGCCCTTCTGGTTTCAGCTCTACGTCATGAAGGACCGCGATTTCGTCCTGAACCTGATCCAGCGCGCCAAGGCGGCAAAATGCTCGGCGCTGGTGCTGACAGCTGACCTACAGATCCTCGGGCAGCGCCACAACGATATCCGCAACGGATTGTCGGCACCGCCGAAAATGACGGTCAAAAATCTCTGGCAGATGGCGACTCGGCCAGGCTGGTGCATGGGTATGCTGAAGACCAAGCGCCGCTCCTTCGGCAACATCATCGGTCATGCCAAGGATATTTCCGACATGACGACTCTGTCGCATTGGACCCATTCGCAGTTCGATCCCAAGCTGTCCTGGAGCGACGTCGCCTGGATCAAGGAACAATGGGGCGGCCCGCTGATCATCAAGGGCATTCTCGATGTCGAGGATGCGAAGGCGGCCGTCGATGTCGGCGCCGACGCCATCATCGTCTCCAATCACGGCGGCCGGCAGCTCGACGGCGCCCATTCTTCCATCAGCATGCTACCGAGAATCGTCGATGCCGTCGGCGACAGGATCGAGGTGCATATGGACGGAGGCATCCGCTCCGGCCAGGACGTACTGAAAGCCATAGCCCTCGGTGCCAAGGGCACCTTCATCGGCCGCCCCTTCCTCTATGGCCTCGGCGCCATGGGCAAGGAAGGTGTCACGCTGGCGCTCGAAATCATCCGCAAGGAGCTGGATATTTCCATGGCACTCTGCGGCAAGCGCGATATCAAGGCGGTAGATCGGTCGATACTCGCTGACCTTTAATAGCGCATGTCGTTGCCGCAAAACCGCTGCACACATTTGCGCGGCATGCTCTAGCGCAGCCAGCCTGTCGCCAGACCGCTCGCCCACTCCTCGCGGCCGTTCTGCGCCGCGAGTGCGGCCATCGCAATGTGGTCATAGGCCACCTGCCGGAAGACTGGCAGCCAGGTATCGCCGATCTTTTCCAGAATGGCGTAAGAAGCAAAGGGATGGCCCGCCTCCACCTTGTGATAATAGGGCAGGTCATCGTCGTAGGCGGGGCAGCCGACGCTCCCGGGATTGACGATCAGGCGCCCGTCGGAAAGACGAACGGCGCGCGGAATATGGCTATGCCCGCACAGGATCAGCGGAAAATCGATGCCGGCAGCCAGCGCCTCGATCTCTTCCAGCGGCTTTAGATAGACATGACCCTCTGGCGAGACGGATTCGAGCCAATAGACATTATCATCGGCTGGCGTCGCGTGGCAGAGATAGGCCTCATCCAGATGGACCTCACTGACGGGCAGGGTGCGCAGCCATTCGAGATGGCGTTCCGTCAGTTCAGAATGCGCGGCCCGATCTGAAACATGCATCGTCTCGGGCGCCTGTTCGATCAGATAGCGGTCGTGATTACCGCGCACCGTCGGCGCATTCAGTTCCAGCAGCAGGTCGGCTGTCTTTCCCGCCGTCAGTGGCCCGCTGAAGCAATCGCCGAGATTGATGATGTCGCTAATGCCCTGCCTGCGGATATCCGCAAGCACGGCTTCAAGCGCCAGATGATTGCCGTGGATGTCCGCTATGGCTGCAAAACGCAATCTCAGCTCCCGCGATAGGTGGAATAGCCGTAGGGTGAGATCAACAGCGGCACATGATAATGCGCCGTGCTATCGGCAATGCCGAAACGGATCGGCACCAGATCGAGGAAAGCCGGCTCCGGCAGCTTGATACCGCTGGCACGCAGATAGTCTCCGGCGCGAAACAGCAATTCATAGGTGCCGGCAACGAAGCTGTCGCCGATCAGGATGGGACCGCCATCCACGCGTCCGTCGGCATTGGTCGTTACCGTCTTCACATGCCTGCGGGCATCGCCCTCGATTCTGAAGAGATCGATCACCAGCCCTTCGGCTGGCTTGCCGAGGGCGGTATCGAGCACATGGGTCGTCAATCCGGTCATAGCGTCGATGCTCCGATGATGAAGGGCGTGTCGAAGAAATATTCCTCGAGGTTGTTCTCCGACCCGTCACGATCCACGATAAGGAAATCGCTCTGCTCGTCGAGGGCCATCAGGGGATAATGCCAGACATTGATCCGATAGTTCACGCCCTGGTCGCCGCGCGCAAGGAAGACTTGCGGCCGGCCCGGCTTGCCGCCCTCATCTTCTGCAACGACGACGAGGAACGGCCGACCATTCAGCGGCACGAAACACTGGCTGCCGAAGGGGTGGCGCTCCATCATGTCGATCGAGAAGGGAAAGGCACGCGGCTGGCCGCGAAAGAGGTTCAGGATAACCCGCGCCCCGTCACCGAGAGCTTCGGCATTCGACAACGCATGGAAACGTTCGGTTGTGCCACCGTTGATGTACCGCATAGTCGCAGGATCGGCCTCGATCACATCGCCGAATGGCTCAAACGCGGCCTTTGTCAAAGGATTGATGTCTAGATGCTGTGTCATTGACTGATTATTCGCCTTCCGCTCGCCAATGGCGAATGGAGTCCAGTTGCAGGAGCAACTCCGGAAGAGATTTGCGCGCGATGCCCCACAGGGCCGCCAACTCGATGTTGACATATCCTTGCGCAATCCGATTCCGAAAGTCCTGCATCACATGCCAAGGCAGCTCTGGATGGTCAACGACAAACTCCGGATATTCCTCGGCAATGCGTATGGCAGCCTCGCCGATCAGCAGAAGGTTCATGCCGACGGCGCGCTGTTTCTCGACACTCTTGAAAAAGACGGCTTGATCGACGTCCCGGAGGAATTGACCGATTTCGGATGCAGCCTGCTGCATGCGTTCGAGGTAGGTAATCAGTCGATCCAAGCTCATGCCGGCTTTCCTCCGCCGGCAATGCCTGATTCCGGTGCAATGACGCGCCTCTTGGCGTCGCCAATCATCCGTCCGCTTCTATCTCTGTCCAATGCTTTCCGTGGCCCCATGGCTCAGTATCCTGCCAAGCGGATACTAAGCCATGAGTAGACCGAAAAATAGCGCGTACCTCAACGAGAAATCAGCCCAGGGACATGGGCTGGAGGATCGCGGCTCTGACGCCAAACCTCAGGCTTCAGGGAGCATGGATTGCAGACGCAGCAGCGCGATCTTCTCGACCTGAACGGCAGCCGTCGCAAATTCTGTGTCCCGGCCGTTGCCAATTCGGGTTTCGAAGGCGGCAAGGATATCGTCCTTGCCGAGCCCCTTCACCGCGATAATAAAAGGAAAGCCAAATTTCGTCACATAGGCGGCATTGAGCTCGGTAAACCGGGCGTGCTCCTCTGAGCTTAGCCGATCGAGCCCTGCACCGGCCTGCTCCTTGCGGCTATCCTCGGTCAGCTGGCCGGCAATCGCCAGCCGGCCGGCGAGATCCGGATGTGCCCGCAGCACGCCAAGTCGCTCCGCCTCGCTGGCAGCGCGGAAGACCCGCACCAGCGCGGCATGCACGCCGCCGGAGGTCAACGGCTCGGCAATGGCGCCCTGATCGTAAGCACGCTCGGCAACGAAGGGCGAATGTTCGAAGACGCCGCCGAAGCGGCCGACAAAATCATCCCGCGAGATCATATCAGCGCGCGCCCCCGGGAAGGTGATTTTCATACCAGTGTTTGGCGATTTCGATTCGTTTCGGGATCCAGACCTTGTCGTGCTTCTGCACATATTCGATGAACCGCCGCAGCGCGGCGGCGCGGCCCGGGCGGCCGACGAGACGGCAATGCAGACCGACAGACATCATCTTCGGACTGCCATGCTTGCCCTCTTCATAGAGCGTGTCGAAAGCATCCTTGAGATAGGTGAAGAACTGGTCGCCGGAATTGAAGCCCTGTGGTGTCGCAAAGCGCATGTCGTTGGTTTCGAGCGTGTAGGGAATGATCAGGAACGGCTTGCCGTTCAGACCATCGACCCAGAAGGGCAGATCGTCGGCATAGGAATCGGAGGAATAGAGGAAACCGCCCTCCTCCATGACGAGCCGCAGCGTATTGTCCGACGGCTTGCCCTGATACATGCCGTAGGGCCGCTCACCGGTGAGCTCGGTATGCAACCGAACGGCTTCGAGAATGTGCTTGCGCTCCAGATCCTCGGAGAAATCCTTATATTCCAGCCAGCGGTAGCCGTGGCTGGCGATTTCCCAGCCCGCTTCCTTCATGGCGGCAACCGCTTCCGGGTTGCGCGCCATGGCCAGCGTTACACCATAGACCGTCGCCTGAACCTTGAGTTCGGTGAACATGCGCCACAGCCGCCAGAAGCCGGCGCGCGAACCATATTCATAGATCGATTCCATATTGAGGTTGCGCTGATTCGGCCAGGAGGCCGCGCCGACGATCTCCGAAAGCAGGTTTTCCGACCCCGGATCACCGTCGAGAATGCAGCTTTCTCCGCCCTCTTCATAGTTGATCACGAACTGCACCGCGATGCGGGCATCGCCGGGCCATTTTGGATCCGGTGTGTTGCGGCCGTAGCCGATGAGATTACGGGGATAGATTTCCGACATTGAAGCACCTTCTCTGATCGCGGAACGGTAGCATCCACGCCGCGAAAGTCGAGACGGAAAGTGGAAAATCACTTTCGCTTCAAAGCGGGGTATTGGCGTGAACGCCAGCCGCTAATCTAGGCGATCTTGCGGGCGCTGACCTTTCCCATCGGATGCAGCGAGTGCACACGGAAGGGACCGCCAGCGCCTTCTTCCATCATAAGCGCAATGTTGGAAACGGGGATGGGCGCAGCCAAGGCAGGCTCGAAGAAATCGCGCAGCGCACGCTCGATGCGCGCCATATCGGCAGGGCTCACGGTGCCCGTCAGCATCATCTGGAAGCGAAACTCGTCCATGACGTGCGGATGCCCCCAGCGATGCAGATTGGCGAACTGCGTCGCAGAAAGCCCATCCGGATCGATCCGTTCGATCTCGGCTTCGCTCAAAGGAGCCCGATATTGATCGAAGGTCTGTACCAGCGATGCTGCGAGGAAATGCATCTGCTGGCTTGGTGCGGAGGGAACGAGGCCCAACGCACCGCCGAGCCGCGCGACCTCGAGCCTCGGGATTTCGAAGGGCGCCACTGTGCCGGAGAACCGCATCAGATCGCGCAGTAACCCGGCTTCGGACATGTCTTCGGCCAACCGGAACGGCGCCTTCAGAATTCCCATGAAACCATAGCGGCGCGGAACGGCGGTGTAGAAAGCGATCTCGTGAATGCCGAGCCCACGGACTGCGGGCGGATCAACCATCTCGCCGGAATAGACATTGCGGCCGAGCCAATTCGCCGCCACAAGCGTCAGCGGATCGCTCGCAGACGGTGTGAAGCAAATGGCATACCGCATAAAATTCCTCCAGGGCGTAACGTCAGGCAGACCGAACCGGCACCGATGGCCAAGGAGATAGGTGATTTGCGTGACAGATTGACGACCCGAAAGAGGCGTGAATTCACGTTTTATGTGATATGACTGAAATATGACTCGCTAAAGTGAAACTCTGCGGCAAGTTGAAGCGACCGGGCGCGCCCACCGCCTCACGTACCGCCGCCTCCGCCAGCCTATGCGCCAGCCCGAAGCTCACCTTAAAGCCGCCTGTGAGCGCAATCAACGCGGGGTGATCTGGATGGGCACCCACCATCGGATCACGATCCACGGCCTTCGGGCGCAAGCCCGCCCAACGCTCGACGACTTCCGCGGCGGCGAGCACCGGCGCCATGGCACGCGCCGCTGCAAGCAGATCGTCGAGCTGCCCATCCGTCGATAAAGGATCGTCAAATCGGTTCTCGCTCGTGCTGCCGACCGCGACCAATCCATTCTCATGCGGAACGATATAGAGCCCGTCGCGGAAGATGACGGGCAAGCCGCCGTCGACATCGGCTTTCAACATGGCCGCCTGTCCCTTGACCGGTTGACCGAGTGAGGCTTTGCGTCCTTCCGTCAATTCATCAAGGATCGGAAACGAGCAGTAACCGGCAGAAAGGATACAGCGACCGAAGCGAATGTCGCCATCGCTTGAACGCGCAAGGCCCCGCTCTGGATCGATACTCTCGACGGTAACGCCCTCGCAAAGCCGGACATGTCGTGCCGTCGCCAGGAACCTCTGCAGGACCTCCAGAAACGCGCGCGGTGCGACGCGGGCCGCTAGTGTATCGTGGACAAAGCCGCTCTCGCCGGCTGAAGATTCGATCCAGCCCTCGACTGGCGCCGCATCGAGCACATGCCAATGAAACTGGCGCTCCCCATGCCGCCAATGCACCTCCGCATCTCGGGAATGGCCTAACGCGATCTGCTTCAGATGCGGCTTCGGCAGCGGGATCAAGCGACCGGCGCGGCGATAGCCAGCCGAAAGCCCGGTCTCCGCTTCCAGGGTTGCAATTTCCTCTTCCAGCGCGACAAGCGCATCGAACTGAAACTGCTTCTTCTCGGACCATTTATCCGGCATATGCGGCATCAGCGCGCCAAGCAGACCGCCGCTTGCCCCCTGCCCGAAACGGCCAGCTTCGACAAGCAATGTCCGGATACCAAGACGCTCGGCGTGAACGGCGGCCCATAGCCCCATGATCCCACCACCCACGATCAGCAGATCGACGGACGATTGACCCGCAGGTCTTGGAGGATTATCGGCTCTTTCCATGACAGATCCAGTTTCCGATCGGACCAAGGCGTCCGAAACCAATGCGGCAAGCCCGGAGCTCGAATGGCGCGACGGCGATATGCCCTATTCGACCGCATTTGGCGACCATTTTTATTGCCAGACCGACGGCAGGTTGGAATGTGGCCATGTCTTCCTGGCCGGCAATGGCCTTCCCGACCGCTGGCAGGGACGACAGGACTTCCGCGTCGGCGAACTCGGCTTCGGCACCGGCTTGAACTTCTGCGAGACCTGGCGCCAATGGCGGCAGCAGGCCATCCCCGGTTCGAACCTGCACTTCATATCCTTCGAACTCTATCCCATGAGAGCGGAGGAGATCGACCGCGCGCTTTCGCACTGGCCGGAAATCGATGGGGAGCGCCAGGCTCTTGCCGCAGCGTGGCCGGACAACCCGCAGGGTTTCGTGTCGCTGAGGCTAGATGCAAATACGCGCCTCAGCGTCGTCTGCGCCCCAGCTCTCGAAGGCGTCAGCCGTGCCGAACCGGGTTTTGATGCCTGGTATCTCGACGGTTTCGCACCCTCGCGCAATGCCGACATGTGGTCGCCGGAATTGATGCAGGCGCTTTATGACAAGACGGTTCCGAACGGCACCTTCGCCACCTATGCGGCTGCCGGCTTCGTGAGGCGAAACCTACAGGCGGCCGGATTTATCGTGGAACGGCGCAAGGGCTTCGCCGGCAAGCGCGAAATGCTCTGCGGCATCAAGCCCGCCTGAGGCCGGGGCCGATGCCGGGTCAGGCGGCAACCATATCGAGGGCTCAGATGAGTTCGCCAAGATGCTGGCGAACCCACTTGGCCTCTTCCGAGGCCGTCCGCCGGAAGTGCCGTTTGAAATCCCGGCTGAACTGCGCAGCGCTGGCATAGCCGACCGATGCCGCTACCTCCGCAATCGTCCCATTTTGACGCGCGATCATCAACCGCGCCTCGTGGAGCCGCATTGCCTTCACATATTGTATCGGACTGCTTCCCGTCAGGGCTTTGAAATGGACGTGATAGGAGGGAACGCTCATCCCCACCTCACGCGCCAGCGCGGCAACCGAAATCTCGGAATTGTAGGTTTCACGCAATCGGGCCAGGCTTCGCACGATCTTACCGGAAATGCCCTGCTGCTGAAGCGCTGAGATCATCGCTCCGCCCTGCGGGCCGACGAGAACTCGGTAGTGCAGCTCGCGCAGTATGCCTGCTCCCAGAACCGCAAGCTCGATGGGATCACGCAATGCCCGCAGCAGGCGCAGCACGACATCCTCGATCATCGGCTCCATCCTGCTCGATATCAGGCTTCTCACTTTGCCTATCGTTGTTACGGACCGTCTCGCCCCCACCTCCGAGGCGATTTCGGCAGCCAGAAGCATGTCAAACTCGACATAGACAGCAAGCAAGGGGCGTTCTGCGCTGGCTGACGATTCCATCCGAAACGGAACGGGCACCGACACGGCCAGATAATGCTCCTCATCGTAGAGGTAGACCTCGCCTTCCAGCATACCCTGCTTTCGGCCTTGCAGGACGAATACCGCACCGGGCTTGTAGAGCACCGGGACATCGTGAAGGACCGCCTCAGTCCTGAGAATCCGAACACCGGCAAGTGCGGTTGGATTGTATCCCGGGCTGGGAGCAAGAAGACCTGCCAGCTCCACCAATTCCCGACGCTTCGACCATTGGCTCTTCGTATTCATAGGATTTGGCAAGATGTTCATAGTTTTCGCGATCGCAGACAACAGTTTGGAAGATTATCAGTCATGAGCATCGACCAATCAAGAAGAGAACATCTATCATGTCACAGAAGACCTTCTTTATCACCGGAGCGAATTCCGGCTTCGGTTTCGCAATCGCAGCCGCCGCGATCCGGAACGGCCACAAGGTTATCGGCACCATCCGCTCGGAACAATCGCGGACGGCCCTGACAGAACGCTTGCCGGCAGTGCAGCCCATCCTATGCGACGTGACGGAATTTGACCGCATAGGCGACGTTATCCGACAGGCGGAAGAAGACCATGGACCAATCGACGTGCTGATCAACAATGCCGGCTACGGTCACGAGGGAGTTCTTGAAGAGTCGCCTCTTGAAGAAATGCGCCGCCAGTTCGACGTGAATGTCTTCGGCGCAGTTGCGGTCGCCAAGGCCTTCCTGCCGCGCTTCCGCGAAAGGCGCCGCGGCTTCATCGTCAACGTCACCTCCATGGGCGGCATGATCACCATGCCCGGCATCGCCTATTACTGTGGAAGCAAATTTGCGCTTCAGGGCATCTCGGAAGTTATGCGAGCAGAGATGGCGCCTTTCGGCGTTCGGGTCACTGCCCTCTGCCCCGGCTCCTTCCGGACAGACTGGGCCGGACGCTCGATGGTCCGGACCGAACGATCAATCGCGGATTATGACACGCTGTTCGATCCGATCCGGCAGGCGCGGCAATCCAAAAGCGGCAAGCAGCTCGGCGATCCCGACAAGCTCGCCACAGCCGTCCTGGACCTGATCGAATCCGACGCCCCTCCGCCGCAGCTCCTGCTCGGCAGCGATGCCCTTGCACTTGTGTCGGATAGGATTGAGCGCCTCAAACAGGAGATCGAAGCCTGGAAAGCCGTTACCGTTTCCACCGATGGCTGATGGCCGCGACGGTTGCGATGGCGGGAAGCCGCCATCCAGCCCTGCGAGCAAGTCTGGATCCGAACCCTAGTTGTTCGAGCGATCGGCCATGAGAGCGGTATCGCCAAGATAGCGCCGGATCTTCGTCTCGAGAAGTTCGGGGCTGATCGGCTTGGACATGCAATCATCCATGCCAGACTGCATGCACATGATGCGATCGACATCCAGCGCCTGCGCCGTCACTCCGACGATGGGCACATGATATCCCTGCCCGGCCTGTGTCTCGAGCTGCCGGATCATGCGGGCCGCCTGATGACCATTCATAACCGGCATGGACACATCCATGAGGATTAGCGACGGCCGCAGCTGGCGCCATGCGTCCACGGCAGCCTGGCCGTTCTCCACGACGAGAAACCGCAGGCCGGTCGCCTGCAGGATCTGCGTGAAGACGATCTGGTTCACCTCGTTGTCCTCCGCCACGAGGACGTCGATGGCATTGCCTGATTTGGCCGACGTCATCCGGTCCGTGGCCTCGATCGCGGCTGCGGCTTCCGTCTCTATCGGCAGCCGACGTTCAACGGAGGCCAACCGCTCACCCAGCTTTTTCCGCCGCGATGCACGCACGACATCGATGATCGTGCCGCGCAGCACATTGGCGCGCACAGGCTTCATCAGATGCGCCTGGCCGTTGACGGCGGCGAATTCCCTGTCGCAACCAGCGACACCCATCGACGTCAGGAACACGATCGGCAGCGTGTCGAAACGCGGATCGGCGCGCAAGGCGGCCGCGACCTGATAGCCATTCATGCCGGGCATGCTGTAATCGACGATAACAGCATCGACCGATACGCCCATATCGAAGGCGGCATCCAGAATAGCGAGTGCGGTCCTGCCATCCTCGGCGACATGCCCGTCAAAACCCCATTGCACCAGCTGTTCGGTCAAGATTCGCCGATAGATCGCGTCATCTTCCACGATCAGGACGCGGGCATCCCTGACATTGGCCGGCAGCTCCGCGATTTTGCCCCGAGCAGCAACCAGCGGCATCGGCAGATGGACCGTGAAGACCGATCCCTTCCCCCATTCGCTCTCCACCGACAGCGAACCGCCGAAAAGATCGACGAGACCGGCAGTAATGGTAAGACCAAGGCCCGATCCCTCGAGCCGCCGCGCAAAGGATGAATCCGCCAGTGAGAATTTGTCGAAGATCGTATCGAGCTTTTCTTCGGGAATGCCGATGCCTGTATCTTCGATACGGAGGACAAGCAATATGGTGTCGCCCGGTGCCGGCTGGCTGTCCAACTCCACCAGCACATGACCGCGCTCGGTGAACTTGATCGCATTGCCGACGAGATTGGTCACGATCTGCCGAAAACGACCGGCATCGCCGAGGATCGCCGCCGGTACGCCGGGAGCGATGCGCACCATCAGCTCGATATTCTTTTCCGATGCGGCCGCAGCCAACAAGGTCGCGATATCCTCGACGGCCTCGGCGGGATCGAATGCCATCTTGCGCAGATGCATTTCGCCGGTATCGATGCGGGAAAAATCGAGAATGTCGTTGATGATGGTCAGCAGCGCGTTGCCCGATTTGACGATGATGTCGACGAAGGTCTTCTGGCGCGCATCGAGATCGGTCTTGCCAAGCAGTTCCGCCATACCGAGAACGCCATTCATCGGTGTGCGGATTTCATGACTCATATGAGTGAGGAATTCGGATTTCGCCCGATCCGCGGCATTGCTGCGCGCCAGGAGCAGCTGCAAATCCGCCTCGCGCTCCTTCATCTCGGTAACGTCGGTCAGCACCACCGTCCAGCGGCGATGCTCGCCGAGCGCGGCTTCGAGCTGCATCCAGCGATCGCCTTCAATCTGGAACACACAAGAGATCGGCTTGCCGGCAGCGACGCTTTCTCCCCAAGATGCCCGCATAGCCTCGGCGTCCTCGCCGAAGTCTCCGCGTTGCGCACAATAATCGAACGCCGCAGACCAGTTTTTACCGACCTCGAGGAGCTCGGGCGGCAGCTTCAGCATATCCTTCAGCCGGTCGTTGGCTAGTATGATCGTACCGTCTTGAACGATCAGCAGGCCTTGGGACATGGCTTGCATGGCATCGGCCATCAGCTCGCCGAGGCGTTCCAGCGCCAGCCGAGCCTCGGTGATCTCGCGGAATTGCTGCTTGACGGCGGAAATATCCGTGTAGGACATCAGCGTCCGCCCGTTGGCAATGCGGCGCGCATCGATGATGACGGATTTGCCGTCGGCAAAATTCACTTCTGTTTGCAGATGCTCGCCTGCCTTGCGCAGTGCTGCCAGACGCGCCTGATAAATGTCGTCGATGCTGCGGCCGTCGGTGTCGAAGCGCGCGAGTTCGTAATGTTTGGCGATGAGATCCCGATAGGGGCGGCCTTCGAAGCGCTCATCCTTCGAGAATTCGAAAATGTCGTAGAAGGCATCATTCACGTATTCGACGACGTAGTCGCTGTCGTGGATCAAGACACCGATCGGCATCGAGCGAAGAATATTGTCGAGATCCTGATGCAGTCCCCTGGCAGGCGCTTCCAGAAATACACCGAAAATATAGAGGCGGTCTTCCGCAGGGGAAAAACTTTCGATCTGGATGCGCGAGCGCTCACGACCCGATCCATCGAAGCACAGCGCCACTTCTTCGGAGCCGAAGACCAGCGCACGGCGCTCCCTGTCTTCTCTGTCGGCGCTCTCGCTCGCATCGAGAAGATCGTGACTGCGATTGCCTATGAAATCGGAAATATCGCGCCCGAAAAACCGCGCATAGGCATCATTGACGGCGACGTAACGAAGCTCGCTGTTCTTGATGTAGGCGGGCCGGTCCAGACTGGCGATCCGACGGCACGCTATGTCGAGCAGTTCACCGTCCAAGGTCAAACGGAGCCTCTCTTTTCACCGCGCATGATAGTTCATGAAACGACGCTCTAACATGAATGCCTTTAACAAGGCGTTAACCATGTTTAACCATCGCGCCGACGTCGCGTTCAGACCATGCACTGTTCTATAACGGTCATGCCTTGGTCGCAAACGACGGCGGCACATCGAGGGAAACTCTGCCAAGAATCCGTCAACGGATCATTGGGAGCGAGCGCCATGAGCGATGAAGAAAGCCTGACCTTGAACGAAGCGCAGATCGCAACGGCGACGGGCGAACGGCGGCGGCGGGCCGGAGGGCGTGGCGCCGAGCGCAGCCGCAAGCCGAGCGGCACGAAATATCTCAACCTCGTCAACAATCTCGCGCACACGGAACTCCTGTCGCCTGAAGCGCTTGACGATATTCATGAGGCATCGCTGACCATCCTCGAAGAGATCGGCATGGATATCATCCTGCCGGAAGCGCGCGAGCGCATGAAGGCTGCCGGCGCGGACGTCACGCCGGGCAAGGAACGCGTCCGCTTCGATCGCAACATGATCATGGAGCTGATCGCTTCGATCCCCTCGAACTTCACGCTGCATGCCCGCAATCCCCTTAGAAACGTCGAGATCGGCGGCCGCAATCTTGTCTTCGCCCAGGTTGCCTCCGCCCCCTTCGTCGCCGACCGAGACGGCGGCAGGAGAGCCGGCAACCAGGAGGACTTCCGCAAGCTCATCAAGCTCGCGCAGTCCTTCGACGTCATCCATATGACCGGCGGCTATCCGGTCGAACCCATCGACATCCATGCCTCGGTGCGCCATCTCGATTGCCTTTCCGACATCGTGAAGCTCACCGACAAAGCCTTCCATTGCTATTCGCTCGGTAAGCAGCGCAATCTCGACGCGATCGAAATCGCCCGTATCGGCCGCGGCATCAGCATGGAGCAGATGGAGCGCGAGCCCTCACTCTTCACCATCATCAACTCCTCCTCGCCGCTGCGCCTCGACGGACCGATGCTGCAGGGGATCATCGAAATGTCTTCGCGCGGCCAGGTAGTCGTGGTGACGCCGTTCACGCTAGCGGGTGCCATGGCGCCGGTGACGATCGCCGGCGCGCTGGTGCAGCAGAATGCCGAGGCGCTCTGCGGCCTCGCCTTCACCCAGATGGTGCGCAAGGGCGCGCCGGTCATGTATGGCGGCTTCACCTCGAACGTGGACATGAAGACGGGCGCGCCCGCCTTCGGCACACCGGAATATATGAAGGCGGTCATTGCGGGCGGCCAGCTCGCCCGCCGATACGGCATCCCCTACCGCACTTCCAACACGAACGCTTCCAATACGCTCGATGCGCAGGCAGCCTACGAATCAGCGCTGTCGCTCTGGGCGCTGACCCAGGGCGGCGGCAATTTCGTCCTGCATGCAGCCGGCTGGAGCGAAGGCGGGCTAACCGCCTCCTTCGAGAAATTCATCCTGGATGTCGACATGCTGCAGATGGTCGCCGAATTCCTGACGCCGCTCGATGTCAGCGCCGATGCCCTGGCGCTGGATGCCGTACGCGACGTTGGCCCCGGCGGCCATTATTTCGGCACGGCGCACACGCTCGCCCGCTACGAAACCGCCTTCTATTCGCCAATCCTGTCCGACTGGCGAAACAATGAAACCTGGACGGAAGCCGGAAGACCTACAACCTACGATCACGCCAATCGCGTCTATAAGGAAACGTTGGCGCGCTACGAACGGCCGCCCCTCGATCCAGCAATCGAGGAAGAGCTCGACGCCTTCGTCGCAAGACGCAAGGCGGAGGGCGGTGTTCCTACAGATTTCTAATTAAAAATCAAAGGCTTTACGCCTGGAATCATGAACGAAATTTAATCTCGCGACCCACTTTTCGGCCGCGACTTCGCCCCGTTTCCCAAGCAACGTCTAACTCGGCTTTGGCTGGGAGCCAGCCTGTGTTTTGGGAAAGGGATGTCAATGTCTGTGCTTCGCACTTTAACGACGGCCGGTTTGATCGCGCTGACGCTTGGCAGCGCCACGGCCGTAACCACCACCACTGCCAGCGCCTCCGACCGCGGCGTCTTCTTCGGCGGTCTTGCCGCGGGTGTCGTCGGCGGCGCCTTGGTAGCCGGGGCTGCGCGACCCGCCTATCCGACTTATTATCCGGCCTATCCGGCCTACTATGACGGCCCGGTCTACGAGCGCGTCTATGTGCGCCCCTATCCCAGCTGCTATTGGGCGTGGCGCCACGACGGGTGGGGTCGGCCCTATCGTGTCGAGGTCTGCCGCTAGGATCAGCAATCGCTGATTGAGCGCATGCGCCCTTGTCAGATTTGGGATGCCGCCGGATTTCGGCGGCATTTTTGTATGCGTGATGAAAAGCTTTCGCTTACAGCTCTTGACATTCCCCGGATTTAAGACCAAATGCGCCTCAGCTTTCACCTTCCGGCCGCCGCGTGAGCGTGCCCTGCGGGACAATCTGTACGCAAGAGAAGGATAAAAGCGCTTTTATGAATGAGGCCGCGCCAAGCGCTGCGGCCAATGCGCTGGGAAAGCTATTTCCAACTTACAAGTTCCCACTTCACGCGGGGTTCTTGACGCCAGAGACAGACCGGACCGCATGGTGCGACCCGGCCTATTTTCTGTGGCGCCCCGAAAGGTATTGAATTGACCGATTTTCACTCGCTTGGTCTCTCCAAGCAGATCGTAGATACGCTGTCGCAGAACAACTTCGCTACGCCGACGCCGATCCAGGCTCAGGCCATCCCGCTCGTTCTCCAGGGCCGCGATCTTATCGGCCTCGCCCAGACCGGCACCGGCAAGACGGCCGCATTCGGCCTGCCGATCATCGAAATGCTGACCAAGGAAGGCAAGCGCCCGGATAACCGCACGACGCGCACCCTAATCCTTGCCCCCACCCGCGAACTCGTCAACCAGATCGCCGACAATCTGAAGCTCTTCGTTCGCAAGACGCCGCTGCGCATTAACATCGTCGTCGGTGGTGTTTCGATCAACAAGCAGCAGCTTCAGCTGGAGCGCGGCACCGACATTCTCGTCGCGACGCCGGGCCGCCTGCTAGACCTCATCAACCGTCGCGCCATCTCCCTCGGCCACGTCACGCACCTCGTCCTCGACGAAGCCGACCAGATGCTCGATCTCGGCTTCATCCACGATCTCCGCAAGATCGCCAAGCTCGTCCCGGCCAAGCGCCAGACCCTGCTCTTCTCGGCGACCATGCCGAAGGCGATTGCCGACCTCGCTTCCGATTACCTGACCAATCCGGTCAAGGTGGAAGTCACCCCGCCCGGTAAGGCTGCCGACAAGGTGGAACAGTATGTGCATTTCGTCGCCGGCCAGAACCACAAGACCGAAATCCTCAAGGAAACGCTGAACGCCAACCCGGATGGCCGTTCGATCGTCTTCCTGCGTACCAAGCACGGTGCCGAGAAACTGACGAAGCATCTCGACCATGTCGGCTATGCCGCCGCCTCCATTCATGGCAACAAGAGCCAGGGCCAGCGCGAGCGCGCTCTGAAGGGCTTCCGTGATGGCGACGTCCGCGTTCTCGTCGCAACTGACGTCGCCGCACGCGGTATCGACATTCCCGGCGTTTCGCATGTCTATAATTACGACCTGCCGGAAGTGCCGGATGCTTACGTCCACCGCATCGGCCGCACCGCGCGCGCCGGCCGCGATGGCATCGCTATCGCCTTCTGCTCGCCCGACGAAATCCGCCTGTTGCGTGACATCGAGCGCCTGATGGCTATCGAGATCGCCGTTGCGAGCGGCGAAGCTCCGGCCGATCGCGGCCGTCCCGTTCGCGGCAAGGGCCGTGGCGGCCAGGGTAATGGTAATCACGGCAATGGCGGCCAGGGCAGAGGCCAGAATGGCCAGGGACGCGAGCGCGGCGAAGGCCGCCCGCAACGTCCGGCCCGCCGTCCGTTCTTCGACAAGGAAAACGGCGAGGCTCGTGGTGAGGCTGGCGAGCGCCAGGAACGCCGCCCGCGCGACGATCGCCCGCATCGCGAAAACAATCGCAACGCCGATTTCCGTGGCCAGCGCCGCAACGAACCGACGCCACGCCCGGAACCCGACAACGACCTCGCCTCCACCTCGGATTTCCGTCCCGCTCGCAAGCAGCAGCACAATGGCCAGTCCAATGGCAACGGTGCCGCGCATGAGGGCGGCGCCCATCGCGGCCAGCGCCATTCCCACGGCCGCCCCGCAGGTCGCCACAACGAAGAGCGTGGCGCCCAGGGCGAACAACGCAATGGCGGCAACGGCCGCATGCGCCGCCGCGGCAATAGCGGCCAGCGCCGCGAGCGTGCCTGATGGAGTTAAGGGGGCCGATTGGCCCCTTTTTCTTTGGTTATTCCGCCTGGCTTTGCAGGCTTTCGATTAAAGCCGGGAGATCATCCCAAACATATGCGATCTGACCGATTGCAGTTTCGCCGAATGTAAGCGACCCCGTCGCCACTGATCGACCGCGCAGGCGCTCGTAGAAACCCTTGTTTGGATTGTTCTCCAATGCCAACGCCAGCAATCCTTTATGTTCCATATCTTTGAGAGCTCGCGCCACTTTAGTAAAGAGAGCCGAACCGATCTTGCGGCGCTGATAGCGAGGCAGAAGATAAAGCGCGTAAACTTCAGCTTCCTGCGGGAAGCCCGAATGCCGGCTTGACCCTCCGCTCGCAAATCCGACAACCTTGCCTTTCTCGTCTTCCGCCACGTAATAAGCAATGCCGGCATGACCAAGATAGCGGCGATGGCGCTGCTCCTGATGTCTATAGGACATGCCCTTTAGGAAATCCTCCGGCAACAGCCCGGCAAAAGTCGCCCTCCAGACATCGACCACGACACGGGCAATGCCCGACAAATCGCCGTCGACAGCAGGCCGAATCTCAATCGCCATCAATAGTTCCTCCGTTGACGGCCTGCATGAAGACTGCGGACGCAGTCATGAGAGTAAATTCGAAACTTCGAAGCAACCCGGCTTTCTCATTTCTCTTGGCGAACAATGTTTGGATGACTGTTTCCTGCCTGCAGACGCTTCCCGGCATAGTCTAGAGCGTGTTGGGAGGATTGGGAGGCGGTGCATTGCAAAAGACGGCAACGCGGCCGATGTCGGCAAACGACTGGGGGCAGCTCCTGCTTCTCCGCGCGTTGTGGGGCGGATCATTTTTCTTTGCCCGTATAGCGGTGGCAGAAATCCCGCCGCTGGCGCTGGTGCTCTATCGGGTTTCGATTGCCGCGCTTGTTCTGCATGTCTGGTTGCGCCTGCGTAACATTTCCTTTGCTCCCGCTATTGCCAGATCAGCTTCGTTCCTGGGTCTCGCACTGCTCAACAACGTCATCCCGTTTTCTCTGATATTCAGCGGCCAAACGGAGATCGGAGCAGGCCTTGCCTCGGTGCTCTACGCGACAACGCCCCTCTGGACAGTCCTGGTCGCAAATCTGCTGACGGCTGACGAAAAGCTCTCCGCCAGCAAGCTCGCCGGCGTGGCTCTGGGGATTGGCGGCGCTGCCATTATGATCGGTCCAGGGCTCTTCGCCAATTTGGGCGGACCGACATGGGCAAAGCTTGCGGTCATCGGAGCGGCAATTTCCTATGCATTCGCGGCCGTTTTCGCGAAGCGATTTCGGGATATCAAGCCGGTCGTTGTTGCCGCCGGCCAGTTGACCGCCTCCACCATCGTTATGATACCGATCGTCCTTCTTCTCTACGATCCGGGCGAAATCATAAGTACGAATATCTCGATCTGGCTGGCCATTGGGACTCTTGCAATCGTAACGACTGCCTTCGCCTTCATTCTCTATTTCAATCTCATCGCCTCCGCCGGGGCGACAAATGCGTCGCTGGTGACGCTGCTCGTGCCGGCGAGCGCGATCATCTTGAGCGCCGCATTCCTTGGAGAACGTCTGGAACCTTACGAATTCCTCGGATTGGCTCTGATCGTCTCCAGCCTGGTAGTTGTCGATGGCAGGCTCTTACGATGGCGGCAACGGAGCGATGCCCTGAAGAAATCGTAGAGCCTATTCCGGCACGACTTCCGCCTGACGCCGATTGGTGAGGTAGACACCGATCACCACAATCACCGTGCCGACGATAATCGGCAGCGTCAGCGGCTCGCCGAATGCGATAGCGGCCTCGATGGCGACGGCCGGCGGCATCAGGTAGATCAGCGATGCGGCGCGCGATACCTGCCCGCGGCGGATGAGATAGAGCAGCAGACCGACGGCGCCCATGGACAGGCCGAAGACCGACCAGAGCAGCGACAAAATCGCTGTCTGCGTGCCGTCAAAGTGCAAATCTTCGAAGATGAAGGCCAAGGGAACGGTCACGATCAGCGCGCCGACATATTGCAGGGTCGCAATGGTTCTGAGGTCGCCTGTCTGAAGGTGCCGCTTCTGATAGAGCGTGCCATAAGTCACCGAGACCATAGCCAACAGATTGACAACGAGCGGCACCGCCGATTGCCAGAGGTTGGCCGTATCCGTCGCCAGGAGTTTGGGCGAGATCGCGATCGCAATGCCGAGGAAACCGAGAAGCAGACCGACCTTCTGGATCGGCCGCAGCCGCTCGCCGACGAGAAGCGGCGCAGCCATGGCGGTCATCAGCGGCTGCAGTGCCGCAATGATGCCGGAAATGCCGGCCGGCACGCCCTCGGCAATCGCCCACCAAAGGCCCGCGAGATAGATGCCGTGCAGGAAAATCCCTGAATAGACAGCCCGAAACACGCTCGTCCAGTCGCGTGGCCATCGGGCGCGGACGATCGAACAGAGCAGCACGAAAGCAAGCGCCGAAAGGCTGTAGCGGATCATCAGGAAGGTAAAGGGACCCGCATGCAGCGAAGCATATTTGGCGACGATCCAGCCGGTGGACCAGAGAAGGACAAAAATCGCGGGCGCAAGCCTATCGAGGGACATGGGAATCGGACCGGTATATGTGGCGCTTGGGATCCGGAATCCTGGTCGACTCGGGGTGTCGCGCGGAGGGGTTGAAGGCTGATAGCCGATAGCGGCTGTGCGGTCAAAATCGATCTGCTGAAAACAGCGATCAATTTTTCTTCACGTCCGGCCAACCACCGGCGTGCTTTCAGAAACCTTAGCCACCACCCAGGCACTCAGTCCGCAAAAGAAGCAGATGCTCAAATTTTGATCCAAGCATTGCGACAAGAGCTGGCAGGCAACAACCTGATTACTCTTAAATGCCTGTAAATCTGGCATTTTTCGATATTCAGAAATTCGCGATGGCAACTGCGCATAGTTCTTGCATTGTAAAAACCGTTGTATTCAAATGGGTAAAAACACGGGGACCGCACCTTTGGCATTTGATGAAATGATTACTGCGGATGAAAGTCCGCGCGCGCCTTACGAGAAATACTTCGAGTGGTACTCAGGCCAGGACAGGGGCCACCTCATTGCCAAATCCCGCGATGCGGAAACCATCTTCCGAAAGACGGGTATTACCTTCGCGGTCTACGGACACGCAGACTCCTCCGAAAAGCTCATCCCCTTCGATATCATCCCCCGCATCATATCAGGCCGCGAATGGCGCAAGCTCGCCCAGGGCATCGAACAACGGGTCGTCGCCCTCAACGCCTTCCTCGACGACATCTACCACAAGCAGGAAATCATCCGCGCCGGCCGCATTCCGCGCGAGTTGATCGAGAAGAACGACGCCTTCCTGCCTGAAATGATCGGTTTCCGCCCGCCGGGCGGTGTCTACACCCATATCGTCGGCACCGATATCGTGCGTACCGGCGAAGACCAGTTCTATGTGCTCGAGGATAATGCCCGCACACCTTCCGGCGTCAGCTACATGCTGGAAAACCGCGAAACGATGATGCAGATGTTCCCCGAGCTGTTTCACCAGAACAAGGTACAGCGCGTCGAGGACTATCCACTGCTGCTGCGCCAGAGCCTGGCATCGCTCGCGCCTCCCGGCTGCACCGGCAAGCCGCGCGTCGCAGTGCTCACGCCCGGCATCTACAACTCCGCCTATTACGAACATTCTTTCCTGGCCGACATGATGGGCGTGGAACTGGTGGAAGGCTCGGATCTGCGCGTCATCGACGGCAAGGTGAAAATGCGCACGACGCGCGGCTATGAGGCGATCGACGTGCTCTACCGCCGCGTCGACGACGATTTTCTCGATCCCCTCACCTTCCGCCCGGATTCCGCACTCGGCATTCCCGGCATCATGGATGTCTATCGCGCCGGCAATATCACCATCGCCAATGCACCCGGCACGGGCATTTCCGACGACAAGGCGATCTATTCCTACATGCCTGAGATCGTCGAATTCTATACCGGCCGCAAGCCGATCCTTGAAAACGTGCCGACCTGGCGCTGTTCGGAGCCGGACAGCCTGCAATATGTGCTCGACAATCTTGCCGATCTCGTCGTCAAGGAAGTCCACGGTTCTGGCGGCTACGGCATGCTTGTGGGACCGACGGCCACGAAAAAGGAGCGGGCGGCCTTTGCCGAGAAGCTCAAGAGCAAGCCGAACAACTACATCGCGCAGCCGACCCTTTCGCTCTCGACCGTGCCTATCCTCGTCAACAAGGGTATTGCGCCGCGGCACGTCGATCTGCGGCCCTACGTCCTCGTCTCCGACAAGGTGCGGATCATCCCCGGCGGGCTGACCCGCGTGGCGCTGAAGGAAGGCTCGCTGGTGGTCAATTCCAGCCAGGGCGGCGGCACCAAAGACACCTGGGTTCTGGAGGACTGATCGGACATGCTGGGAAGAACCGCGAATGGCCTCTACTGGATGTTCCGTTACATCGAGCGCGCCGAAAACATAGCCCGCCTTGTCGACGCCGGCCAGCGCATGTCGCTGACCCGCAGCGACGCCGTCGATGACGACTGGGACGGAGTCCTGCAAAGCGCCGGCGTGCGCGAAGCCTACGATGAGGTGCATAACAAACTGACCGGCGCCGACGCGATCGATTATCTGATGCGCGACCGCTCCAATCCGTCGAGCGTCATGTCCTGCATCGAATATGGCCGCAACAATGCCCGCATGGTGCGCACGGCGCTGACCCGCGACACGTGGGAGGCGACCAACGAATGCTGGATCGAGCTGAAGTCGCTGCTCGGCAAGAAGCTGAAGACGGCCGAGCTGCCTGAGACGATCGACGTCATCAAGCAGCGTGCGGGCCTCATCCGCGGCGCCTTCCACGGCTCGATGCTGCGCAACGAGCTCTACAACTTCGCCCGCATCGGTACCTTCATCGAGCGCGCCGACAACACGGCACGCATCCTCGATGTCAAATATTACGTGCTGCTACCATCCGTCTCGCATGTCGGCTCCTCGCTCGACAATGCGCAATGGGAATCGATCCTCAGATCGGTCTCCGCGCACCGAGCCTATAAATGGGCCTATGATCCGGAATACAAGCCGGCGAACATTGCCGACTTCCTGATCCTCAATGGTCAGATGCCGCGTTCGCTCGCCTATTGCTATGAGAAGATCGTGAGCAATATCGGCTATCTCAGCGCCGAATATGAAAAAAAGCTGCCGGCGCACGATACGGCGGAAGCCATCCGCAAGTCGCTGCAAAAGCTGACGATCAAGCGCATCATGGATCAGGGCCTGCATGAGTTCCTCGAGGATTTCGTCGCACGCAACAATCAGTTGGGCGCCGAAATCTCCGACGGCTACCGGTTCTACGAATAGGCGGGCGGTATCATGAGACTGACGATCAGCCATATCACGGAATATCGCTACGACGAGCCGGCGCAATTCTCGCTGCAGCGGCTGCATTTGACGCCACTGACCGGCGTGGGACAGACGGTCATCGACTGGAAGCTCTCGGTTGAAGGCGCCAAGCCCGAGGTGGAATACGACGACCAGTTCGGCAATCGCGCCACGCTGGTGTCTCTCGATGGGCAGCAGGACGCAACGAAGATCATTGCCTCAGGCGAAGTCGAGACGCAGGATCTCAATGGCGTCGTCGGGCTGCATCAGGGCTTCAGCCCCCTCTGGCTCTTCCTGCGGGAATCACCACGCACCAAGGCAGGCAAGCTGACCAAGGAGCTGTTGCGTAGCGTTTCAGGCGACAACGAGCTCGGTAAGATGCATGCGCTGATGAAAGCGATCCATGAGACCGTGGAATACAAGCCGGGCACCAGCAATACGGAGACAACGGCGGAGCAGGCACTAGAGGCAAAGAGCGGCGTCTGCCAAGACCACGCCCATATCTTCCTAGCTGGCGCCCGTGCGTTGCAGATTCCGGCCCGTTACGTCTCCGGCTACCTGATGATGGAAGGCAAAAACGAGCAGGCTGCGACGCATGCCTGGGCCGAAGCACACGTGCCCGGCCTCGGCTGGGTCGGCTTCGACCCGGCCAACAACGTCTGCCCCGATGCCCGTTATGTCCGCATCGCGACCGGCCTATGCTATCGGGATGCGGCACCTGTCTCGGGCATGCGCATCGGCACGCCGGGCGAAACCCTTATGGTCAAGGTGACGGTCGCGAGCCAGGGGCAAAGTCAGAGCCAAAGCCAGAGCTGATAGGCAAATTCATTCTGCCGAAAAAACCTCGACATGGCCTTTGCCGCCATAGCGAAGGATTGCATCATCGGCTGTCAGCAGCGGAATACGGTGAAAGCGTGCTGTCGCCACGATAATTCGGTCTGCCGGATCGGCATGGAATTCACCCGGCAGCCGAACGCTGTCCACCGCGATCTGTGGCTCTATGGGAGCTAGCTCCAAACCAGGCAAAGCCAGTGCCGTGGCGAGCCAACGGCCAACGTCATCACCAAGTGCGATGCGCCCTTTCTCTGCAAGCATAGCGACTTCCCAAGGAGTGATCGCGGAGACCAAAATGCGACTGCGCGCCGTCGTTTCATCGATAAGCTTACGAGCCCGAGCACTCAGCCTAGAATCGTCGTGCATAGCCCAGATCAGAATATGCGTATCGATGACGATCAACGCGTCGCGTCCCATTCTTCAGCATCGATAGCGGGCAGGAACGGATCGTTATAGTGGAGAACAGTACCCTTCATCGCACCGATAATGCTGGGGCGATCTGTTTTCTCCGACGCAGGAGTCAGCAGAGCGACCGGCTTTCCACGCTTCGTAATGATAATAGGCTCCCCATCATCGCCCATTTGATCGATCAGATGAAGACATTTTGCCTTGAATTCGGCTGCACCGACAGATTTGACAGACATGGACACTATTCCTGTACAGATGTACATAAAACATGGTCATTTCGTGCAAAATAGTCAATGCCGCCTCGAAGTTCCAGTAACGAAAAAGGGGCCGAACCCTCGTCCCGCCCCTTTTTCCAATTCCAGAAGATAAGCCTTTAATGGCTATCGCGATTGTTCGGGATTTCCGAGCCGCGCGGGCCAACGAGGAAGTCGAGGTCGGCGCCGGTGTCTGCCTGCATGACCGACTTGACATAGAGACCGCCGTAACCGCCGGTGAGCGGCTTGACCGGAGAAACCCATGCAGCGCGGCGCTTGGCCAGTTCCTCATCCGACACTTCGAGCTGGATGGTGCGGGCGGGAACATCGACGGCGATGATGTCGCCGTTCTGCACCAGCGCCAGCGGGCCGCCGTCGGCTGCTTCCGGCGCGGTGTGCAGGATGACGGTGCCGTAGGCCGTACCGGACATGCGCGCATCGGAAATGCGGATCATGTCGGTGATGCCCTTCTTTAGCACTTTCGGCGGCAGGCCCATGTTACCGACTTCGGCCATGCCCGGATAACCCTTCGGGCCGCAATACTTCAGCACCATGATGCAGTTCTCGTCGATGTCGAGATCGTCACGGTTGATACGGGCGTGATAGTCCTCGATGCTTTCGAAGACGACGGCGCGGCCCTTGTGCTGCATCAGATGGGGCGATGCAGCCGACGGCTTCAGGACAGCACCCTTCGGCGCGAGATTGCCGCGCAGAACGGCGATACCGCCCGACTGCGTCAGCGCCTTCTCACGGGGAACAATGACGTCGTCATTGTAGTTGACGACATCTTTGACGCCTGCCCAGATCGTGTCGCCGGTAACGGTGATGGCGTCCTTGTGCAGCAGGCCCATCTCGCCAACCGCCTTGATGACGACTGGCAGGCCGCCGGCATAGTAGAACTCTTCCATCAGGTGCTTGCCCGACGGCTGCAGGTTGACGATCGTCGGCACTTCGCGGCCGAGACGATCCCAATCATCCAGCGACAGATCGACGCCAACGCGGCCGGCAAGCGCCAAAAGATGCAGAACGGCATTGGTCGAACCGCCGACGGCGCCATTGACACGGATGGCGTTTTCGAAAGCTTCCTTGGTCAGAATGTCAGAAGGCTTCAGGTCTTCCTTGACCATGTCGACGATGCGGCGGCCTGACAGCTGCGAGATAACACGACGGCGAGCATCGACCGCAGGGATGGCGGCATTGCCGGGCAGCGTCATGCCGAGCGCTTCGGCCATCGACGCCATGGTCGAGGCCGTACCCATGGTCATGCAGCTACCGGCCGAACGGGCCATGCCCTGCTCCGCATCCATGAATTCATCCAGCGACATCTCGCCAGATTTCACCATTTCGGAGAATTGCCAGATCGCCGTGCCGGAACCGACATCCTTGCCACGCCACTTGCCGTTCAGCATCGGGCCACCGGAAACGAGGATCACCGGGATGTCGACGGAGGCAGCCCCCATCAACAGGCTCGGCGTGGTCTTGTCGCAGCCGCCGAGCAGCACCACACCATCGACTGGATTACCACGGATCGCTTCTTCCACGTCCATGGCCGCCAGGTTGCGGAACATCATCGCCGTCGGGCGCAGCGTGCTTTCGCCAACGGAGAAAACCGGGAATTCGACGGGGAAGCCGCCCGCTTCGTAGACGCCACGCTTCACGCGCTCTGCGAGATCGCGCAGATGCGCATTGCAGGGCGTCAGCTCCGACCAGGTGTTACAGATGCCGATGATCGGACGACCGTCGAATGTATCGGCCGGCAGGCCCTGGTTCTTCATCCAGGAGCGATGCATGATCGCATTTTTGCCGGTGCCGCCAAACCAGTCGTAAGAGCGCAGCTTGCGCGGCCATTCAGCTTTCTTTTTCATGTCTCAGTACCCTTTGCGTCGCCCAGACAGCCTCGTTCGCGCCTGGGCTTTAAAATCGATGATCAGGCGAGCGTGTAAGCCGTCTTGACGGTGGTGAAGAATTCGGCGGCATATTTTCCCTGCTCGCGCGGACCGAAGGACGAGCCCTTGCGGCCGCCGAACGGTACGTGGAAATCGACGCCCGCCGTCGGCAGGTTGACCATCACCATGCCTGCTTCGGCATTGCGCTTGAAATGCGTCGCATGCTTGAGGCTGGTCGTGGCAATGCCGGAAGAAAGGCCAAACGGCGTATCGTTGGCCGTGGCCAGCGCCTCTTCGTAATCCTTCACCCGGATGACGGAAGCGACCGGCCCGAAAATCTCTTCGCGGCTGATGCGCATCTGGTTCGTCGCTTCCGTGAAGAGCGTCGGCTGCAGATAGAAGCCGGGCGTGTCGCGGCTGACGAGCTCGCCGCCGAAGGCAAGCTTGGCGCCTTCCTGTTTACCAATCTCAATATAGTCCGTATCCGTCTTCAGCTGCTTGGCATCGACGACCGGGCCGATATGCGTGCCCGACTTCATGGCATTGTCGACGTTGAGCGTCTTCAGCTTCTCCGTCAGCGCCGCCACGAACCTGTCGTGAATGCCTTCGGTGACGATGAGACGCGACGAAGCCGTGCAGCGCTGGCCGGTCGAGAAGAAGGCAGAATTGGTGGCCGCCTCGACGGCAACCGTCAGATCGGCATCGTCAAGCACCACCATCGGGTTCTTGCCGCCCATCTCAAGCTGATACTTGCGGCCATGCTCGACCGAAGACAGCGCCACGCGCTTGCCGGTGCCGACCGAGCCGGTGAAGGTGATGCCCGAAAGAAGCGGGCTGTCGAGCATCGCCTGGCCGACGACCGAACCCTTGCCCATAACGAGGTTCAGCACACCCTTCGGCAGACCGGCGCGGTTCAGGATATCAACGATCGCCCATGAGCAGCCGGGCACTAGATCGGCCGGCTTGAAGACTACGGTGTTGCCGTAGCAGAGCGCCGGCGCGATCTTCCAGGCGGGAATAGCGATCGGGAAGTTCCAGGGCGTGATGATGCCGATGACGCCGAGCGGCTCGCGGGTGATCTCGACGCCGATGTTCGGACGCACCGAAGGAAGCACCTCGCCTGCCAGGCGCAGCGCCTCGCCGGCGAAGAATTCGAAGATCTGGGCGGCGCGGATCGTTTCGCCGATCGCCTCGGGCAACGTCTTGCCTTCTTCGCGAGCAAGCAGCGCGCCGAGTTCGTCCTTGCGCGCCAGGATCTCCTCGCCGGCCTTCTTCAGGATCGTGTGGCGCTCTAGAATGCCGGAGCGCGACCAGGCCGGAAAAGCAGCCTTCGCAGCAGCGATCGCATCCGTGACGTCCTGCGCGCTTGCGCTCGCATAGAGGCCGACGACCTCGTTCGTATCCGACGGGTTGATGTTCTCGGTGCCGTTAGTCCCCGTCCACTCCCCGGCGATCAAGTTCTGATGAATGGTCATGGCGTCATGCCTTCCTGGATCGTATTGAAGACGCCCGGCCGATCCCTTGCGGCCGGGCTCGATGCATTACAACTGGCGAACAGCCACATTCTCCTCGGCATCGATCGCCAGCGGATTGCGCAGCGGCAGGCCGAACTCGCCAACTTCGATTTCGAAGACATCGCCGACTTCCGGTTTGATGCCTTCCGCAAACGAAAGCGTCGCAGTGCCGAACATATGCACATGCACATCGCCTGGAACGCGGAAGATGCCGTATTTGAAGTGGTGGTATTCAAGATTCGCGAAGGTATGCGACATGTTCGCTTCGCCGGAGAGGAAAGGCTTCTCGAAAATCACCTTGTCGCCGCGCTTAATGCGGGACGTGCCGCGAATATCTTCCGGCGCCACTCCGATGCGGATTTCCGGGCCGAAACTTGCCGGACGCAGCTTGGAATGGGCGAGATAGAGATAGTTGATCCGCTCGGTGACGTGATCGGAAAATTCGTTCGACAGCGCAAATCCGATACGGAACGGCGTGCCGTCCTTGGCGATGACATAGATGCCGGCCATTTCCGGCTCTTCGCCGCCATCGAGCGCGAAGGATGGAGATACGAGTGCCGCACCCGGGGCCGCAGCGCCATAGCCATTGCCCTTGTAGAACCACTCGGGCTGAACGCCCTTCTCGCCCGCCTTCGGCTTGCCACCCTCGATGCCCATCTTGAACATCTTCATGGAGTCGGTCAGCGTCTCCTCAGCGGCTTCCGTCGTCTTCTTGTGCATGGAATCACGCGTCGCGGCAGAGCCGAGATGCGTCAGACCGGTGCCGGTCAGGTGCAGGTGCGCAGCGTCCGGATGCGTGATCGGCGGCAGGAAACGGCCCTCTGCATAGGCTTTTTCGAGATCGATCGCCTCACCGAGACCATGTGCCTCGATCACCGATGCCAGCGACTTGCCGCTATCGGCGGCCTCCATCGCAAGTTTGTAGACGCTACCGCCATTGACGACGACCTTGGCAGCTTCGCCGGGTCCGTTGCGGACCGCAACGACGATCTCGCCGTTCGAACCCTTGATCTGCGAGATGAGCATGTCTTTCATCCTTTCCTAACAGACAGAGATTGGATGCAGTTTCCCGTTCCGGCTCTCAGCGAGAGCCGGACTCTGTCATGGATTTGGTTTTTAAAGTCTCGGCTGGCCGCTTAAGCGATCAGCCCTTGTTCTTGTTGTAGACGTCGATGAACACGGCAGCGAGCAGGACCGCACCCTTGATCATCTTCTGGGAGTCCGTCTGGTATCCGAGGATCGACATGCCCTGGTTCAGTACGCCCATGATCAAAGCACCGATAACGGCACCCGTCACCTTGCCGACGCCGCCGGAGGCCGAAGCGCCGCCGATGAAGCAGGCCGCGATGACGTCAAGCTCGAGACCGTCACCGCCCTTTGCGGTTGCCGAATTCAGGCGTGTCGCGATGATGATGCCGGCGATGCTCGCCAGGATGCCCATGTTGATGAAGGTGTAGAAGGTCAGGCGGCGGGTATCGATACCCGAGAGCTTCGTCGCCTTTTCATTGCCGCCCATCGCATAGATGCGGCGGCCGATCGTCGTGCGCTGCGTGGCAAAGCTGTAGAGCGCGATCAAAAGCAGCATGAGAACCAGAACGTTCGGCAGGCCTCTGTAGGAAGAGATCTGATAGCCGATGAAGATGGTCGCAGCGGCAACCACCAGATTCTGGGCAAGGAAGAAGCTGAACGGCTCGACATCGATACCGTGCTTCTCGTTAACGGTACGGCGCCGCCATGACAGCAGGAACATGACGATCGGGATGGCGACGGTCAGTAAGATCGACGTCGAGTGGATACCGCCCATATCGGCGAAATCCGGAATGAAGCCCGTCGCAACGATCTGGAATGCCGGCGGGAACGGACCGATGCTGCTGCCGTTACCGGTTGTGTTGATGATCGTGTAGGTCAGGCCACGGAAAACCAGCATGCCTGACAGCGTCACGATGAATGATGGAATGCGGTGGTAGGCAACGAAATACCCATGCCAGGCGCCGACCGCGGCCCCCATCAGCAGACAAATGACCGTCGCGAGCGCAAGATTCATATGCATCTGCACGACCAGAACGCCCGCAACCGCCCCGACGAAGCCGACGACGGAGCCGACCGAAAGGTCGATATGGCCGGCCACGATAACCAACAGCATGCCGAGCGCCATGATGACGATGAACGAATTCTGCAGGACGATGTTGGTCAGGTTCTGCGGCCTGAAGAGAACGCCGTTGGTCAAGTACTGAAACAGCAGCATGATGACGACGAGCGCGATCAACATGCCGTATTCGCGGATGTTGTTGCGGATATGGTCGCCGATTGAAACGACGTGGCTGCTTTCCGTGGCTGGGTTGGCCGAACTCATTGATGCTTCTCCCCTGAGCGCATAATAGCGCGCATGATACTCTCCTGGCTTGCCTCTGCCTTCGGCAGTTCGGCAACAATTCGACCCTCGTTCATGACGTAGATGCGGTCGCAGGTACCGAGAAGCTCGGGCATTTCCGATGAAATCATCAGAACACCCTTTCCGTCGGCGGCAAGCTGGTTGATGATGGAATAGATTTCGTATTTGGCGCCGACGTCGATGCCGCGTGTGGGCTCATCGAGGATCAGGACGTCCGGGTCCGAGAACAGCCATTTCGACAGCACCACTTTCTGCTGGTTGCCGCCGGAGAGGTTGCCCGCTTCCTGGAAGACGCCGGCCGAACGGATACGCAGCTTGGAGCGATAGTTCGTCGCCACCTGCAGCTCGCGCACGTCGTCAATGACGGTCGCCTTGGAAACGCCAAGCAGATTGGCAAGCGTCGTGTTGTGCAGGATGCTGTTGGTCAGAACCAAGCCGAGCTGCTTGCGGTCTTCGGTCACATAGGCAAGACCGGCATCGATCGCCTTGCGCACCGTGCTGGTGTCGACCAGCTTGCCGTCCAGGAAGACCTCGCCGCTGATCTTGTGGCCATAGGACTTGCCGAAGACGCTCATGGCGAATTCGGTACGGCCCGCGCCCATCAGACCGGCAATGCCGACCACTTCGCCCTTGCGCACATTGATGTTGATATCGTGCAGGACCTGGCGATCGCGATGCTGCTGGTGGAAGGCATTCCAGTTCTTCACTTCGAAGATCGTTTCGCCGATCGGCACCGAACGCGGCGGATAGCGGTCGGCAAGCTCGCGCCCGACCATGTTGCGAATGATGATGTCTTCGCTGATCTCTTCTTCGTGACAGTCCAGCGCCTTCACCGTCATGCCGTCGCGCAACACAGTGATCTGGTCGGCCACCTTGCGCACTTCGTTGAGCTTGTGTGTGATGATGATCGAGGTGATGCCTTGCTTGCGGAACTCCATGAGGAGATTGAGGAGTGCATCGGAGTCGTTTTCATTCAGCGATGCCGTCGGCTCGTCGAGAATGAGCAGCTTGACGCTCTTCGACAGGGCCTTGGCGATCTCGACGAGCTGCTGCTTGCCGACGCCGATGTCGGTCACGAGCGTATTCGGAGATTCCTTGAGGCCCACTTTGGAAAGAAGCTGTTTGGTCCGGCTGAAAGTCTCCTGCCAATTGATCATGCCATTGGCGACGACCTCATTGCCCAGGAAAATGTTCTCGGCGATCGACAGAAGCGGAACGAGCGCCAGCTCCTGATGGATGATGATGATGCCGATGTCTTCGGAATCCCTGATCGTCTTGAATTGGCGGACCCCGCCATCGTAGTAGATGTCGCCTTCATAGGTGCCGGCCGGATAAACGCCTGACAGCACCTTCATCAGGGTGGATTTGCCGGCTCCGTTTTCGCCAACTAAGGCATGGATCTCGCCCTGACGGACTTTCAGATTGACATTTTCCAAGGCGTTCACACCGGGGAACGACTTGGTGATGTTCCGCATTTCGAGAATGGTATTGTCCATTGTCCAAATCCAACGCCGCGACTGAACATAGCAGACCGCGCGATCGTCTTAAATATGAAAGCCAGGGCCCGCCTTTCAGCGAGCCCTGACCGGTCTATTGAAAAATTACTTCAGCTGGTCAGCCTTGTAGTAGCCGCCCTCAACGAGGACCTTCTCGTAGTTGGTCTTGTCGACTGCGACCGGGGTCAGCAGGTAGGACGGAACAACCTTGACACCATTGTCGTAGGTCTTCGTGTCGTTGACTTCAGGCGTCTTGCCTTCCATCAGGGCGTTGACCATGTTGACGGTAACCTTGGCGAGGTCACGGGTGTCCTTGAAGATCGTCGAATGCTGTTCGCCGGCAATGATCGACTTGACCGACGGAATTTCGGAGTCCTGACCGGTGACGATCGGAAGCTTCACGCCGCCGGAACCGTAGCCGACGCCCTTGAGCGCGGAGAGGATACCGATCGACAGACCGTCATACGGAGACAGGACGGCATCGACATGAGCGTCGGTGTAGTAAGCCGACAGCAGGTTGTCCATACGGGCCTGGGCCGTTGCCGGGTCCCAACGCAGCGTACCGACCTTGTCCATACCCATCTGGCCGGACTTTACGACCAGCTTGCCGCTGTCGATGTACGGCTTCAGGACCGACATAGCGCCGTCATAGAAGAAGAAGGCGTTGTTGTCGTCCGGAGAACCGCCGAACAGCTCGATGTTGAACGGACCCTTGCCATCCTTGAGGCCGAGAGCGTCGACGATCGAGTTTGCCTGCAGGACGCCAACCTTGAAGTTGTCGAAGGTCGCATAATAGTCGACATTCGGGCTGTTGCGGATCAGACGGTCATAGGCGATGACCTTGATGCCGGCATCGTGAGCCTTCTGCAGAACGTCGGACAGCGTGGTGCCGTCGATCGAAGCGATGACGAGGACCTTGTCGCCCTTGGTGACCATGTTCTCGATCTGCGAGAGCTGGTTCGGAATGTCGTCGTCGCCATACTGCAGGTCGGTGCCGTAACCGGCAGCCTGGAGCTGCTTGACGATGTTGTTGCCGTCATCGATCCAGCGAGCCGAAGCCTTGGTCGGCATGGCGATGCCTACCGTGCCCTTGTCCGCCGCGAAGGCAGGTACCACCAGCGTAGCGACGCCGAACGCAGCGCCGGCCATCAATGAGATAATGGATTTCATTACTCTCTCCCTTGTTGATAAATGCGGCGGACAAAAAATGCCCGCCCGAAACTGCGGCAGGTTCCGTAGAAGGAATGATTTACTTCTAATTGTGAGAAACGAAGTAGGTCTCCTCCACGCTCTCACGGTTTATGAGCTGTACCCAGCGCACAATCGGCAAACTCGTACGATTTCGTATAACTGTCAAATAGAATAACTGGCTAAACATATACCAAGTTTGGTATAATGTTAAAAAATAGTACTTTTTTGCCGATGAAGGGGAGAATTGGCCGTTATGGAGAAAATATATAACGATTATGTGAGCGATGGCATTGAGATTCATTCCGACAATTTTCGCGACGATGCGTTGTTGAAAGCCGGTTTGAAGCTCAATCACCTGCGCATGATCGTCACGATCGAGGATCACGGGCAAATTTCTGCGGCCGCTGAGTCCATGAATATGTCACAACCTGCAGCTTCACGCATGCTCTCAGAAATGGAGTCGATTGTCAAAAGCCCGCTTTACGAGCGTGTCGCCAGAGGCGTCGTGTTGACCCCTTTCGGCCTCGCTCTCGCCAAGCGGGCGCGCAAGATCCTGTTGGAGCTGCGCGAGGCAGGCCGGGAGCTTGGTGCCTTACGGACCGGCAAGGGCGGCTCGGTCTTTCTGGGGGCTGTAACCGCGCCGGCGATCAGCCTTGTCGTCCCGGCGATCCAGCGCGTGACACGCACCTATCCTGGCATAGAGATCAATATCGAGGTCGAGAACAGTAATGTGCTCGCGCGCGAGCTGCTCGCCGCCCGCCACGACTTCATTATCAGCCGCATCCCGGATGATCTCGATCCGCGTCTGTTCACCGCCCATGAGATCGGCGTCGAGAAAGCCTGCCTGGTGGTCCGCAATGGGCATCCGCTGCTTGAGAAGGGCGTTGCCGGCCTGCATGATCTGGCCGGTTACGATTGGGTATTCCAGCCTCCGGGCACGTTGCTTCGCCGCAAGGTGGAGGACATCTTCCTTGCCGCAGGCGTGCCCTTGCCGGAAAACGTCGTCAACACTTCGTCTCTGCTTCTGACGCTTGCGGTCGTCTGCAAGACGGATGCGATTGCGCCGATCGCGCTCGACATGGCGCAATTCATCTGCGGGCAGACATCTCAGGCCGGCGAATCCTCTATCCTGCCGATCGATTTCGATATCGACGTCAGGCCCTATAGCCTTATCACCGCGCGCGAACGCGCCATGCCGCCGAGCGCACGTCTGCTGCATGACATGATCCTGGAAGAGAGCCGGCATCTCTCGCTGACATAAGTGCAAGCCATAAGCTCCGCGCCAACTTCCACTCCTATGAAGCTTGGCGTGGAGATCACACATGCTGTTCAAGCAATCATTGTTTCAATCCGTGCTCGACCGTCTCGACAGCGAAGAGGACGGCTCAGAAAAGGAAGAGGCCGCGCATCGCGTCCGCGGCCTGAACGTCAGCTTTGCAGCAACGGTTCTGGGCGGCGAGACCCCCGGGGCCCAACGGCCCGATGAAGCCTATCGCGACAATCTTGGCGATCCCGTCATCCTGCCTGAATTGGAACCAAAGCCCGAACCCGCGCCGCAAGAACCGGAGCCGCCGGTCATGCCCGAGCATCTCAGCCGAACGTCACGGGAAGAGGTTGCAGCCGAACTCGCAATCACCTCCGACCTCACACGCGAAACTCTGCAGGAAAAGCGCCGTAACTTCGCCAAGGCCAATCATCCAGACAGCGTCGCCACCCTCTTCCGCGAACAGGCGACGACCCGCATGACACTCGCCAATCAGCTGATCGACGAAGCCATACGCCGCCTCAGGCGGTGATTATTTCTTGTCGTCTGCCGGTTCGTCATCTTCGGCGGGCTCGTCTTGCGCGGGCGCAGCACTGGTCGCTTCGGGTGATTGTGGTTTGAAATTCAGAAGCAACATCCAGGCCGAATAGGCGCCGAGCGCACCCGACAGCATCGCCCAAAACGGCTGCGAGCCGAGCGTTTCGACGGCTGCCCAGCCAAAGCAGACGGCCACGATGAGGATGCGCACCCAAAGCGGCTTGTAGAGCGGATGGCTGGGATCGATCAGTTGCATGGGTCTCTTTTGCCTGTTCAAGAAGACATGTCTTTAGCGCATCATCGGGAAAATTGTGAAGCCGTCCGGATAAAATAAGACTCCTTGAGCGGATTTCGGCTAAGCCGGCATCGAACGGTGATTTTGAGAATTGTGAAGTTCAGGCGGCTTGACGCCGCCACCGGAAAATGGAATGAAAATTCCATAGAGATTTATATTCGGTCCATTTATTCCGAATTCAGGGAGGTAGAAATGACTGTCAGATTTGGCCTGCTCGGTGCAGGACGCATTGGCAAGGTGCATGCGAAAGCCGTCAGCGGCGATGCCAACGCCAAGCTCGTCGCCGTTGCGGATGCGTTTCCCGCGGCTGCGGAAGCCATATCCGCCGCCTATGGCTGCGAAGTCCGCACTATCGAAGCGATCGAGGCCGCCAAGGATATCGATGCCGTCGTCATCTGCACGCCGACCGATACCCACGCCGACCTGATCGAGCGCTTTTCACGTGCCGGCAAGGCCGTCTTCTGCGAAAAGCCGATCGATCTCGACGTCGCACGCGTCAAGGCTTGCATCAAGGTTGTCGAGGAAACCAAGGGCAAGCTGATGGTCGGCTTCAACCGCCGCTTCGACCCGCATTTCATGGCCGTGAAGAAGGCGATCGACGAAGGCCGCATCGGCATCGTGGAGATGGTGACGATCACCTCGCGCGATCCGGGCGCCCCGCCTGTCGATTATATCAAGCGCTCCGGCGGCATTTTCCGCGACATGACCATCCACGATTTCGACATGGCCCGCTTCCTGCTCGGCGAAGAGCCGGTCGCCGTCACTGCAACTGCCGCCGTTCTGGTTGACAAGGCAATCGGCGAAGCCGGCGATTACGACAGCGTTTCCGTCATTCTTCAGACGGCGTCGGGCAAGCAGGCTGTTATCTCCAACTCGCGCCGGGCCACCTACGGCTACGACCAGCGGATCGAGATCCATGGCTCGAAGGGCTTGGTTTCCGCTGAAAACCAGCGCCCCTTCTCCATCGAAGTCGCCAACGGCGATGGCTACACCCGCCCGCCGCTGCATGATTTCTTCATGACACGCTACACCGAAGCCTATGCCAACGAGATCGCGAGCTTCATCGCCGCTGTCGAAAAGGGCGCGGCCATCACACCATCGGGCGCCGATGGCCTTGCCGCACTGAAGCTGGCGGATGCCGCACTGCAGTCCGTCAAGGAAGGCCGCCTGGTAAAGATCGACTAAGCCGCCTCCATTCCTCAAGGAATGTGATCCTCCCAAAAGTCCTCCGCGATCTCCATTCGCGGCGGACTTTTTCTTTGGCGCGATCTGGAACTCTCGAAGAGGTTCGATGGAAACCTCTTGCGAATCACATAAGCCTATGCTTATCTGTTGCCATGATAGAGAATGAGATATTCCGGGCTTTGGCCGATCCGACCCGCCGCGCCATCTTCGAGAAGCTGGCGACGGGCGGCATGAATGCCAGTGCCCTGCGCCAGGGTATGGATATCAGCCAGCCGGCGATATCGCAGCACTTGGCGGTTCTGCGGAGTGCCGGGCTGGTCAGGGAAGAACGACAGGGGCGTTTCGTGAATTACGAAGTCGATCCGGAGGGACTTGCTCTCATCGCCCAATGGCTGGCGAAATACCGCGCATACTGGCCCGCCCGCATCGAAGCTCTCAAGCTGTTGCTGAAGGATATGGATCAATGAACAATCTCAAGATCCCTGAGCGAAAGAACGGTATCGCGCTGGAATACCAGCTCAGCGAACCGCCGCAAAAAGTCTGGCGTGCAATCAGCACCCCTGAGCTTCGCCAAAACTGGCTGCCGCAGGAGGCCTTGGCCAGTCCCGAGTCGATATCAGTCACGCCGGGCAAAGAAGTCAGCTACAGGCTGCGGGACGACACACCGCCCTTCCTCGAAAGCATCGTGACTTTCAAGATATCTTCGAACGCAAACGGCGGCACCTGCCTGCGGATCATCCACGAGCTCGATGACGTTCGGCTTCGTGGGACTGAAAAGGCTGCGGCAAACAATAACAGCCTGACCGTCATGCGCGCCGCCTGACGTTCTGAATAGATCAACAATTTCAATAACATTGGAGTTCGCCGATGCGCGAAGCGATGCAACTCGTTCCTATGGTCGTCGAGCAGTCCAGCAGAGGGGAGCGGTCTTTCGACATCTATTCCCGCCTGCTGCGCGAGAGAATTATCTTCCTGAATGGTGAGGTAAACGACGATGTCTCGGCCCTCGTCTGCGCGCAACTGCTGTTTCTCGAGGCCGAAAATCCCAGGAGACCGATCCATCTCTACATCAATTCGCCCGGCGGTGTCGTGACCAGCGGTCTGGCAATGTACGATACCATGCGTTACATCCGCGCGCCGGTGCATACGCTATGCATGGGAACCGCTCGTTCGATGGGCTCCTTCCTCTTGATGTCGGGCCAGCCGGGTGAGCGCTCCGCGCTTCCAAATGCCAGCATCCATATTCACCAGCCATTGGGCGGTTTCCAGGGACAGGCATCGGACATCTTTATCCACGCGGAAGAAATGAGGCGAACGAAGCATCGCATGACGCGGCTTTACGCCGAGCATTGCGGCCGCTCCTACGAAGAATTCGAACGCGCCATGGACCGCGACCACTTCATGACGGCGGAAGAGGCTCTGGAATGGGGGCTGATCGACCGTATTCTTCAGGTCCGCGAAGATGAACAGCCTTTGGGCCTGACAGATTGATCGGGATGACGACCCTGCGGCCAAGCGCATTGCCAAGCCTTGCGCCGCCCTCACCTCTCAACCCGCCTGATCGCGCAGCTCCACGACCGAGGCTCCCCTCTTCACGATATCATTGTCGATGATCGAAAATGCGCGGTTCAGATGCCCTTCGAAGACGAGCGTCGGCTCGTCGGCGATAACACGCAGCTCCGGCATGCCCTCCATGCGCACGACGTGCGATTCCGCCAAGCCCTCGGTTATGCCCTCGATCAGCAAATCATAGTAGCGTACGCCAGGCCCGGTGATGACGATCGGCATCCGCTCGTGCAGGCTCAGGACACGCGAAAGGCCGTTGCCGAGCGCCAGGCCGGCTTGGCGAAAGGCCAGTACATTGCGGCGTCCGCCGTGGCGCGCGCTCGCAGCGATCTTGTCGAGCTCGGCAATCGGCACGAACTTCGCCGGAATCGTGTCGAGCGGCACGTCGAAGGCCGTCCGCAGCATGGCGTAGAAACCGGCATAGGCCTCGATGCATCCACGCGCGCCGCAGCGACAAAGAGCGCCGCCGGGCACATGCATCATATGCCCGAAATTGGGCGCCGATATATGATGCTCGCCTTCATGTTCTCGGCGCACGATGCCGAGCCCGATACTATGGCCGAGCGATAGCGCCGCCAGCGAGCGGAAATCGCCGCGCGTGCTGATTTCCTCCTGCCGCCCGAGCGCGGCAGCCACCAGCAAAGTCTCATTGCCGAGAATGATCTGCGCCGACCATTCGTCGCGTAGCACGGCGGCGAAATCGATTTCCTCGCGCCCGAAGATCGGCGACCAGCGCAGCACCGGCGCCGAAGTATCGACAAGCCCCTTACTGCTGATCGAGATCATCAGCACCTTATCGCGCGGTAATTGCGAGCGGGTGACAATCCGGTTCAGGGCATCACGCAATCCGGCCACGAAGCGCTCGATACCCGTAGCGTTCTGCTGCCTGTCCTCGGTAAAGCGGTCGATCAGGCGACCGGTATAATCGACGAGCGAATATTGCACGGCATCCGATGAAATGACGACGACGATCAGATAGCCGCAGTCACGCCGCTGCGAAAACAAAACGCGCGGACGCCCGCGGCCGCTGGCCGCCTGCTGCTCGGCCTTTTCAATGATCTGCGCCCGCTCGAGATCGGCCGTGATGACCGATACGGTCGCGGAAGAGAGCCTGGTGAAATCAGAGAGCTCGGTATGGGCGAGCGGGCCGTGCCGGCGCAGCGCCGACAAGACCAAGGCGCTGTTCTTTTGACGGACCAATTCGGTGCTCGATTTGGCCAGCATCGGCAAACTCCCTGCTCATTCAACCCTCCTCCTCCGCAGCCCCTGATAGCTTTTTCGGACGACCGATGAAACCTGGCGGCGCGGGTGTTGACAGCTGAAAAAATCTCTGACACTAAATTTCTCGACTGTCGAGAAAAAAGTCCAAAGCTTTTCTTGTCAGCATTTTCGCCGCGGCCGACGGGAGTTCAGGATACGTGCGGTCGCATTCACTCGGGAGGATCACATGAAAGCTTTCATCAAGCTGGCTGCGGGCGCGGCCATCGTTTTGACCATGCAGACGGCCGCCTTCGCCAAGGATCTCGTCGTCGGCGTTTCCTGGTCGAATTTCCAGGAAGAGCGTTGGAAGACCGATGAAGCAGCCATCAAGAAGGCTCTGGCAGCCGCCGGCGCCAAGTACATTTCCGCCGACGCCCAGTCGTCCGCTTCCAAGCAGCTGACCGATGTCGAGTCGCTGATTTCGCAGGGTGCTAATGCCCTCATCATTCTCGCTCAGGATTCCGATGCCATCGGCCCGGCCGTCGAAAAGGCCGCTGACGAAGGCATTCCGGTTGTTGGCTATGACCGCCTGATCGAAAATCCGGCAGCCTTCTACATCACCTTCGACAACAAGGAAGTGGGCCGCATGCAGGCTCGCGAAGTCCTGAAGGCAAAGCCGGAAGGCAACTACGTCTTCATCAAGGGTTCGTCGTCCGACCCGAACGCCGACTTCCTGTTCTCCGGCCAGATCGAAGTGCTGAAGTCCGCCATCGACGCCGGCAAGATCAAGAATGTCGGTGAAGCCTACACGGACGGCTGGCTGCCGCAGAACGCGCAGCGCAACATGGAGCAGTTCCTGACCGCTAACAACAACAAGGTTGATGCGGTCGTCGCCTCCAACGACGGCACCGCCGGCGGCGCTGTCGCAGCACTCGACGCCCAGGGCCTCGCCGGTTCCGTTCCGGTTTCCGGCCAGGATGCCGACAAGGCCGCTCTGAACCGTATCGCGCTCGGCACGCAGACCGTTTCGGTCTGGAAGGACTCTCGCGAACTCGGCAAGCGCGCCGCTGAAATCGCCCTCGCTCTTGCCGGCGGCAAGACCCAGGACCAGATCGAAGGCGTCCAGACCTTCAACGGCGGCCCGAAGCATGTCGCCATGAAGTCGGTCTTCCTGACCCCGATCCCGATCACCAAGGACAACCTGAACGTCGTCATCGACGCAGGCTGGATCTCCAAGGCTGAAGCCTGCCAGGGCGTGAAGGCCGGCAGCGTCGCTGCCTGCAAATAAGCACCGGCTTGACGAGCTGACCCGAAGATAATGCCGACGCCGCAAGGGGCTCTCCATTGCGGCGTCGAATGCGGATAAGAGGCCCGCAACCAAACCCAGAATGGGAATGAAGGCCTCCCGCATGTGTTGCGTCATCGCATATCCGATCGGCCTGCCGGATGGCGGTCGTGGACCCGGGACAACCGGATGGGCGAGCGATGACGTCTATTGTGACCAGCGCGGATACTGCCCAGCGATCAAGAAAGAGCATTCGCGGGCCTGCGCCCAACAAGTGGGAGAACGGCAAAGCGATGGCCGACATGACACATTCCACAACATCGAGTGGTCCGCGCAATGCGGAAGAAGGCGCCATCACGCGCTTCCTGCGTGCAACGGAAATCGATACCCGCCTGCTCGGCATGATCGGCGCTCTGTTGATCATCTGGATCGGCTTCGACGTCTATACCGGCGGCCTTTTCCTGACCCCCAGAAACCTCTGGAACCTTTCCGTTCAGACCTGCGAGATCGCCGTGCTGGCGACGGGCATGGTACTTGTCATCGTCACCCGCAATATCGACCTTTCCGTCGGTTCCATGCTCGGCTTCATCGCCATGATCATGGGCGTCATCCAGGCAAAATACCTGCCCGCCTATCTCGGCTTCGACAGTTCCTGGACCTGGGTCATCACGCTGATCTGCGGCCTTGTCATCGGTACGCTGCTCGGCACCTTCCAAGGCGTCATCATCGCTTTTCTGAATGTCCCCTCCTTCATCGTCACCCTTGGCGGCCTTCTCGCCTGGCGCGGCCTTGCCTGGTACGTCACCAGCGGCCAGACGGTTGCCCCGCTCGACGCCACCTTCCGCATCATGGGCGGCGGCGCCGAAGGTTCGATCGGTGCGACATGGAGCTGGATCCTTGGCGTACTCGCCTGCGTGTTCATCGTTCTCGGCATTATCGGCGGGCGCCATCAGCGCAAGCGCTTCAACTTCCCGCGCCGGCCGCTCTGGGCGGAATATTTCCTCGCCATCCTCGGCTCCGCTCTCGTCCTCGTCACGATCTACGTCTTCAACATCTATTACTGGCCAACCGGCATCGCGAAGAAATACGCGACCGAGCATAACATCCCCTGGCCGGAAACGGGGCTCGATATCCCCTACGGCATCGCCGTGCCCGTACTGATCGCCGTCGGCATCGGTATCATCATGACCTTCATCGCCACCCGCCTGCGCTTCGGCCGCTACGTCTTCGCGATCGGCGGCAACCCGGAAGCAGCGGAACTCGCCGGCATCAAGACCCGTTGGGTGACGGTGCGCATCTTTGCGCTGATGGGCTTGCTTGCGGCGGTCGCCGCGGCTATCTCCACCGCCCGTCTGAACGCCGCCGCCAATTCGCAAGGGACGACCTACGAACTCTTCACCATCGCCGCAGCCGTCATCGGCGGCACGTCGCTTGCCGGCGGCAGCGGCACCATCGCCGGCGCCATGCTCGGCGCCCTCGTCATGCAGTCGCTGCAATCGGGCATGGGGCTCGCCAATGTCGATACGCCGATCCAGAACGTCGTCGTCGGCGTCGTGCTCGTCATCGCCGTCTGGCTCGACATCGTCTATCGCTCGCGCGCCAAGTAAAAGGAATTCTGAACCATGACGGATCAAACCACTCCGCTTGTGGAAATGAAGAACATTTCCATCTCCTTCGGCGGCATCCACGCGGTCGACAACGCCTCGGTCGATCTCTACCCCGGCGAAGTCGTAGCGCTCCTCGGCCATAACGGCGCCGGCAAGTCGACGCTGATCAAGATTCTCTCGGGCGCCTACAAGCGCGACAGCGGCGATATCCTGATCAACGGCGAGCCTGCCGATATCCGCAGCCCGCGCGACGCCAAGAAATACGGCATCGAGACGATCTATCAGACGCTCGCCGTCGCCGATAATGTCGATGCGGCCGCCAATCTCTATCTCGGCCGTGAGCTGCAGACCCGCTGGGGCACGCTCGACGACGTCGCGATGGAGGCCAAGGCCCGCGAGGTCATGGGGCGCCTCAACCCCAACTTCAAGCGCTTCAAGGAGCCTGTGAAGGCGCTTTCGGGCGGCCAGCGCCAGTCGGTCGCGATCGCCCGTGCCATCCTCTTCGATGCCCGCATCCTGATCATGGACGAGCCGACGGCGGCGCTTGGCCCGCAGGAGACGGCGCAGGTCGGCGAGCTGATCAAGCAGCTGAAGAAGGAAGGCATCGGCATCTTCCTCATCAGCCACGACATCCACGACGTCTTCGACCTCGCCGACCGCGTGTCGGTCATGAAGAACGGCCAGGTCGTCGGCCATGCCCGCACCGAAGACGTCACCAAGGACGAAGTGCTGGGCATGATCATCCTCGGCAAGGTGCCGCCAAAGGCCACCCCCGGCCCCGGCGCGATGAAGGAATGAGCCGGAACCGCCGATGACACCAAGGCCGCGCGCCCAAAGCCCGCGGCCTTATCCCAACAAAACGTCCGATCTCACGCTTTCCTGAATTTTCCGCATTGAAGCCAAGCCTTTCCTGGGCTAAGAACCAGCCATCGGACAGGCGATTCAAACCGCCACGGCATGCACCCGTAGCTCAGCTGGATAGAGTGTTGGATTCCGATTCCAAAGGTCACAGGTTCGAATCCTGTCGGGTGCGCCATTTCTCCCCTGTCCGTTCCAAGCTCAAGAAAGCCGATGCAGGGCTATCGCTTCGATCAGCTTACCGGAATGGAGAGGTACGTGTCACTTCAATCCGGCTAGGAAGAGTAACTCTTGGACAACCATACGGATGTCCGGAAGGAGTTGGTCGAGGTCGGTACGATGTGCGAGGTATCGTCTGCTGTGAGCGGATTTGTCGCCGACGTCCTTTAGCTTGGGCAAAGCCTGCTTCGTATTTCGGCTCAGGTTCCAGGCCGTTTCATTCAAAGTACTGGTGATGAGATCGCGGAGAAAGAAAAAGTCGCCCGCAGGATTCTTGATCCGGTCGGCGATAGAATATTTCTCGAAAACCTCGATGATCAATGTCTCCATCAGACGGCGAAGCATTACGGCCGCCGCATCGTACCAGCCGTTTTCGTATGCGCCGTTCACCTGGTTCGCAATGCGCTCAATGTATCCGCGGGTACCTCGCACCAGCGATATGTTAATCACTGACTGCGTTTTTGCGAGAAGCCCTTCCTCGGGTGGCTTCGTTTCTTCAGACAATTCCGCGTGGATCGCCTTGGCAGTCAGAACGATGTTTTTGAACTCATCCATCAGTCTTCCTTGCGACCATATAGATGCTTCGCCATGCTTTCGAAAATCTTGTCGATCTGCTCAGCTGTAGATTCCGGCGAAATATGAATCTGGATGTCAATGTGAACGGCGGGTCCGCTCTGAGAGGGCGGGAGCTGCGGCGCGCCAGGTGCGAACGAGCTAGGGGCGGCGTGCAGTGGACCTGAGTGCAATACACCCCTGTCTTCGCTCGTTGAGCTGGCGCTGAACTCCGCTTCCGCGACGAGGGCTTTGAAAGTTGCGACCGTCTTCGAAATAACCTGTTGGCCCGCCGTAGAACTGGTGCTGAACACATGCGTCAGGTCACCATTGGAACGGGAATGCGCATCGGGATAAATCGCGTAGAGTTCGGAGTAGCCTTTCTTAATTGCATCACCGAGAACGGCTTTATGGCGCCCGCCGCGGAAATCTCTCCATACTTGGGTAGGTATGCTGGATCCATCGATGAATCCGATGAACTTCAAGACTCCGATCAAGGTTGCATCGTTGCTCGACGTAAAACCGATCGTCTTCAGCCAAGCGTGCGAGACTTTTGGCAGCACTCCGGCACCGCGAATCTTCTCGAGAAAGTTCCTAACCTTGCCAGTTACCTGCGTATAAGGAAAATCTACCATCGCTACTCCTCGAAGAATTCGAGGAAAGAAACACGCTCTCAAGCTGAGTCGCAAGATCTTACTGCATCCCAATGCCCGGGATGCAACTCTACTTCACAAATATTGGACAAATTTCGAGCAAGCGCCACTCGTCCCACCTTACCAAGGTTTAACTCAATGAATGTCTAGTGGAAATCTGGAAGAGCTATTGTCCCGCCGCCATGTGGTATGGCACCAGAACGCATGCGGCGACATGTATCGCACCGGCGTCTGCGACTGAGAAGCCGTTAATGAAAGCTTGACATTGGATTCAAGCCGATGGAAGCATTGGCCGTAGCAAGACGATCCAATCGTGGCTCGCCTTGCTGGCTTGGTTCCGACGTTCCGGTCTATAGCCGTCGATCAGCTCCTCCACACCACCGCCTCAATGATTCTTATTCGGCCCCTTGCCGGTCGCGAAGCTGCAGGTCTTGATCTTGCAGCTGGGGTCGTCGCTGGTGGGCACGCTTGCGCTGGCCATCGCGCCCTGCCCCAGGCAAGCCATCGAATTCGACACCGTCCGTTGGTACATCATCAGGCTCGGATGGTGTGAGGGATATCTCAGCACGATCGACCCTTCCTGGGCCATCTTTTCATGCACGCTGGCGCAGGTCATCGACTTGGAATTATAGGCCGACATGGCCATCGCGTTCGTGGAGAACATTCCAATTGCGGCAAGTATCATGATCGTCTTCATGGGGCTTCCTTTGGTCGCGCCGAAGGGCGCTATCGAAAATGAGATAGTCGTTGATTAGCATTGGATTTATGACAGTGAGCCGACTTCCCTTTATCGGCTGTTTGACCACTGCCAAGGGTGACCGGCGCCCGTTCGGATACGATTGCGCTGGAGGTCACTACGCACCGCATGGTGTCTGTCGGCAGGATGCGATGCGAACGGAGATTTAGAAATCGTCCGTCACGACAGATGGGGCCCGATACGAAGACCGGGCCTCATTTCTGTGAAGATCAGCCGAGACCAAAAGCCTCAGAATGTCCGCTCGAAGCGCAGGATACCCGAGAAGGTATCATCGCTCGGCAGATCATAGTGAACGTAGGTGAACTCCGGCTCGACCAGCAGGTTCTTGACCGGGTTGAACTTGACGTTGGTCGTTGCCTCGAAAATCTTGGAGTCGGTATAGGCGAGCTGAACGTTCCACTTCAGCTTGTCATTGATCGGAACGCCGACACCGCCCCAGACTGCCCAGTCACCCCAGCCGCACTTTGCACCGTGAACGACGCCGTCGGAGGTCGTGCAGGCCGAGACGTTCTGGTTCGAGCCGGCATACTGGTTGAGCTTGTCGCCATCAGTGTTCCAGCCGCCCATTAGGAAGGCCGTGAGGAAACCGAAGTCCGCGTCGACACGAGCCTTGATGGCGCCTTCCTCGACGATCGAGTCGTAGCCGCCGACGACCTTGAAGCCGAACATGCCGGCCTTGTAGCCGAGACCGGCGACAACGTTCGGAGCGTAGTGATCAGCCTTCGAAAGCTGCCAGCTGCCGCCATAGGCGCTTGTGGTCGTGCCGGAATTGCTGTCTTCGAGCGAGATGACGCCCGTGAAGCCCGTGCCGCTGTCGTAATTATAGGTCAGCTGGTTCAATTCATACGGACCGTCATAGATGACGTCGTCCTGGATCACGTCGCCGGCATAGCCGACGAATTGATTGTACTGCGAATCCGTCTTACCGACGGTGAAGCCGCCGAGAGTGATGTAGGCCCACAGCAGGTTGGTGGAGGTCGAGCCGCCGTCGTTCCAGTCCCAGCGAACGATGGTTTCGGTCTTCAGCGGACCATATTCGGTGTCCGTCGCGGTATTGAGGTTGAGTTCGGCGCGGGTATGCCACTTGGTGCCGAAGTTGCTGTCGCGATTGTAAGGATCTTTCCACTGGCCTTCGGTGCGGACCTTGCCGCCAACGCGCAAGCAGGTCTCCGTGCCGGGTATGAAGAAATAGCCGGCGCCGAACGCGTCGCAGATGCGCACATATTCCAGCGGCTCCGGTTCGGCGGCGACGATAGCATCAGCCGCATGAGCGCCAGATACGACGCAGAGGGCCGCAGCCGAGCCGATAAGCAAGCTCTTGATGTTCATTGTAACTCCATTCTTCAAACGAACTTGCGCGAGATACGAACCTGGGGGGCCGTCCGACATCAAGTTCCAGTGGCTAACTCGAAGCACAAGGCCTCGCTTCCGAATAGTAAGCTGCATTTAGTATTTTGCTTTTACAAGGATCGAAATGAGGGACCCGATATATGTGACAGCATGTACATATACTCTGTTGCCCAAACGACGCACATGTGTACGGACGATGACAGATACATGACAAGAAACGGCAAAAGAGGTTGTTTGCCAGGCGCTTACTGGGGATATCGCAAGGATGTAATGCGGGATGGGATGCTGGACTGACAGCGCTGAGTCTTGCTAGACTTGAAACCGCACAAACAGCATATCCACCCTTGGCAAATCGCAGGCAGGATCATCATGCCGAAGATCGATGTTGCAGCCGTGCCGGAGATCAAGGGCACGCGCTATCCCGCTCCTTTCAATGATCACTCCACCGAGCGCGTCAGGCAGCGACTGGGCGATGCCGGCGGCCTCAGGGATTTCGGCGTCAACCTGATGCGGCTGCCGCCAGGCAACTGGTCGAGCCAGCGGCATTGGCATTCAGAGGAGGATGAATTCGTCTATGTGCTGGAAGGCGAGCTGACGCTGATCGAGGATGATGGCGAGACGGTGCTGCGCGCCGGCGATTGCGCGGCCTTCCCGAAGGGCTCCGGCAACGGCCATCATATGATCAACAAATCGAATAGCACGGCCATCTATCTCGAGGTCGGTACGCGCTCACCGACCGATCTCATCACCTGCTCGGACGTCGACATGATGAGCTCCAGCACGGACGGCCGTTTCGTGCATAAGGATGGCATGCCCTATCCGGACGGCTAGTCCTGTTCGCCGGCGCTCGCCACCGGCAACTTGAAGGACAGGAGATGAGTCGGCGCTCCATGCAGCATGACCTCCCGCTCGAAACCGAAGCCGCATTTTTCCAGAACGCGCCGAGAGGCAACATTGACGGGCCGAACCAGCCCGATAACGCGTGTCGCCCGCAGATCATGTCCGGCGAAGGCCAATGCCTCCGTCACCAGTTCCGTTGCGTAGCCGCTTCCCCAATAATCGGGGTGCAGGTGATAGGAGAGATTGAGCCCCTCGAATTCCGTAGAGACGGTAACGCCGCCAAAGCCGATCAGCCGCCCTTCCGTTTCGATCGCCCAGCGCCCGAAGCCGTTCACGCGCCAGTGCGCCTGATCCCGAGCGAGCCGCCGGGCACTTTCCGCAGGCGAATCCGGCGTTGGATCGGGCCGATGGGCGACCAGCTCCGGCCGCGCAAACAAAGCCGTGACGAAGTCGAGATCCCGCTCCTCCGGCACGCGCAGGGACAGGCGCAGCGTATGCCGGATCATCGTCCCTCTCCTCGAAGCATCATACCGCCTCGGCAAGTTCAGGCGGATCGTAGCAGCAGGCATCCGTGGAGACGCCCATGCGGCACCCGCTGGCCTCGAGAGCTTCCTTGACGACATCAACGAAAAGGCGGCGGAACCATACCGAACGGCCGTCAGCCTGATCGACGCGGCGATAGAGCATCGTCACCGGATCGGCCGGCAGCTCGAACGGCGGCTCTGAAATCGTCAGGTCGTGCAATTGCGCCATGCAGCGGGCAATCGCCTCGGGAACCGTAGCAATGGCGGGGATGGCTTTCAGCGTCGACGGCAGTGCGGAAAAGCGGGGAACCGTCGCGACAACCTGCCGGCGATGGCCCAGGCGCGCGAGAGCGACGTCGACGCCGGTAGATGTGGCACCTTCCAGCGAAACGGTCACGTGCGGCGCGCTGGCGAAATGCTTCAGACTCAGCGGTGTCGCGCATTTGAGATGCCGGCCATCGTAGATGCAGAGCGAAGCCTGCTCGAACAGCGGCGCGCGTACATGCCAGGAGGCAGGCTCGTCATGCACCGAGATGCTGAAGTCAAAGGCGCCTTCGTCCAGCAGGCGCACAGCGTCGCGCCGGTCGAACGCCACGCTGGTCAGTCGCGCATTCGGCGCAAGCCGGCGCAACCGCGCCACCAGCGGCCCGAAGAAGGAGGATTCGAGATTGTCGCAAAGCCCGATGCGGAACTCGCCATGCCAGTTTGCCGGATCGAAGGCTGCCGGCGGACGAATGGCGCGTTCGATGCCGGAGAGCGCATCCTCGATCGCCGGCGCAATCGCCAGCGCCCGCGGCGTCGGCTGCAAACCGCGCCCGACGCGCACGAACAATTCATCATCCAGCGTCTCGCGCAGCCGGCGAAGGGCTGCGGAAAGACCAGGCTGGCCGAGCAGCAGCCGCTCGGCCGCGCGGCTCACGTTCCGCTCCTGCATCAGCACGGAGAAGGCGAGCAGCAGATTGAGATCGATCTTTCGAAGCGTGGCATCATTCATCATTATGAGTAATACTTGACATGGTTACTATCAATTTGCAATAGGGTTTGAAGATGTACATTTTCTCGTTCCCTGCCGTTTTCAACCTCCCAAAAAGGCGGCAGCACAGAAAGGAACGATCCCGATGACTTCTTCCCAAACCCGAAGCGGGGCGGGATTGGCGTTGCTGCTGCTATGCGCCGCCAATTTCCTCGACGCCATGGACGTCTCCACCATTGGGGTGGCCCTGCCCGCAATCCAGAAAGAGCTCGGCATGCAGGCGACCTCGCTGCAATGGGCCGTTAGTGCCTATGTGCTCGGATACGGCGGCTTTCTGCTGCTCGGCGGCCGCGTTGCCGATCTCTTCGGCCACCGTCGCGTCTTCCTCTGGTCGCTCGGCATCTTCGCCGCCGCCAGCATTGCCGGCGGCTTCGTCGACAGCGCCCCGACCCTGATCGCTGCTCGCCTGATCAAGGGCATCGCGGCCGCCTTCACAGCGCCGGCGGCACTGGCCCTTCTTCTCTCCGTCTTCGGAGACGGCAATGCCCGCGCGAAGGCGCTCGGCGTCTTCTCATCCACCGGTGCTGCCGGCTTCGTGCTTGGCATGGTACTGGGTGGAGCGGCAACCCTCATCAGCTGGCGCGCGACCCTCGTCATGGGAGCTCCCATCGCCATCCTGGCGCTAATCATTGCTCCGCTCGTCCTGCCAGCCGATCACAAACGCGGCGGCCCGCGGGCCCGCTTCGACTGGGCCGGCGCCCTGACGATCACCCCCGGCCTGCTGCTCTTCGTCTTCGGCGTCACCAATGCCGCCGCCGATGGCTGGCAGGCCTTCGCGACCTGGGGCTCGCTCCTTGCCGCATTGATCCTGATCCTGCTGTTCCTGGTCGTAGAGTCGCGCCATCATGATCCGATGGTGCCGCTTGCCATGTTCCGCCGCACCAAGCTCAGCCATGCCAATGCCCTCGCCGCGCTGTACCAGGGAGCCTATGTCGGCTTCCAGTTCATCGCGACGCTCTATTACCAGACCGTCGTCGGCTGGTCGGCCTTCGCCACGGGTTTCGCCTTCGCCATAGGCGGCACTTGCGTGATGTTCCTGGCACCGCGCTTTGCGACGATCGGCCAGAACCGCGGTACGACCTTGCTGATGACCTTCGGCGTGGGATTGCAGGCCATCAGCTATCTGTTCTGGGTGCTGTCGGCCGGGCATATCGATACGATGGTACTCGTCGCCATTTCGCAGCTCCTGCTCGGCGTCGGCTACGCCATGACCTATCCGTCGATCCAGGTTGCAGCCCTCTCAGACGTCGGCGACGATGAATCCGGCCTGGCTTCGGGCATGCTGTTTGCCTCCTTCCAGATCGGCGGCGGCATCATCCTGGCGGCGGCATCGGCCGTCTTCAGTGCGGCTCCGAGCTTCGGCTGGAACCCCTATATTGCCGGCATCGGTTTCGTGACGATCCTCGCTGCCGCCATCACGCTGCTCGCCGCCGTCGGCCCGCGCTCATCCGCGGCAAGGGCCACGAATTATCAGGCTGCAGAATAGTTCCAAGCAAGATGACCCGCCTCTCCGGCGGGTCAATCCTTCCTTGTGTCGGCGGCGTCGGCGGCTTCGGCAGCACGGCGCATCAGGAAATCACGCTCTCTCCGATTTTCAGCAAGTGCGGCCGCCGCCTCAAAGGCTTGCCGCGCTTCATCGCATCGGCCAAGCTTGCGGAGAAGATCGCCGCGAACGCTCGACAGAAGATGATAGTCCTTCAGTGCAGGTTCATCGCGGAGACCGTCGATGATGTCTAACGCCACCTCGGGACCCTCGGCCATGCCCACGGCGACAGCGCGATTGAGTTCGACGATCGGGGAAGGAACAAGCTCGGCAAGTTCCGCATAGAGATCGGCAATCCGCCTCCAGTCGGTTTCATCAGCTGTCCTCGCTCTCGCGTGACAGGCGACGATCGCGGCTTGCAAGGCATAAACCCCGCCGGCGCCGCCAAGTTCCTGTACCCGTCGCAAGGCCTGCAGACCTCGCTGGATCTGCAGTCGATCCCAGCGGTCGCGATTTTGATCGAGCAGCAAAATCGGATTGCCGTCGGCATCCGTCCTGGCCGACGCGCGGGATGCGTTCAGCTCCATCAGGGCCAACAATGCATGTGCCTCCGGTTCCTGCGGCGCGACGGACGTCAATATTCGCCCGAGCCGTAGCGCTTCGCTGCACAATTGCAGCCGCATCCAATTCTCGCCGCGCGCGGCCGTATATCCCTCGTTGAAGATCAGATAAACCACCTCCAGCACCGAGGCGAGACGCTGCGACAGCTCCCCACCGTGTGGCGTTTCATAGGAAAGTCCCGATTCCGACAATGTCTTCTTGGCGCGGACGATGCGCTGCGCGATCGTTGCCTCCGACGCGAGAAACGCCCTGGCGATTTCCTCGGTCGTCAGACCGCAGATCATCCGCAAGGCAAGCGCCACCCGCGCCTCGCGCGAGATCAGCGGATGGCATGCCGTGAAGATCAAGCGCAGCATTTCATCGCCGATGTCGTCATCGAGAGGGGTGTCCAGGTCGGGCATGATCTGCTCTTCCTCCTCCATCTCTCGAACGATCATCTCGTGCTTCTGGTCGAGCATTCGCCGGCGACGCAAATGGTCCAGCGCCCGACGCCTGGCAGTGGTCATAAGCCAAGCGCCGGGGCGCTCGGGGATGCCCGTTTCCGGCCATCGCTCCAAGGCGACAACAAGCGCTTCCTGTGTCAGATCCTCAGCCAGCGGCACGTCGCGCAACAATCGCGCCAAGCTGGTGATGAGTCGCGGTTGTTCGATCCGCCAGACGGCAAGGATCGCTCGGTGGGTGCCGGCGGCTGTCAAGGCCGCCCGCCCCGGCCACGAACCGAAAGCATCATGCCCTTGCTTCGGCGAGCGGGTCGCATACACCTTCGGCATTTGGCTCGAAGTAAGCGCGCACCTCACATGTGCCTTCCCAACCGGGCATAAAATCCTTGTGCAATTGCATGAACTCGACTGCCAGTGCCACGGCCTCCTCCTTGCTCTGCAATTCGAAGATAGCGTAACCGCCGACGACCTCCTTGGCCTCCACGAAGGGACCGTCGACGACACTCAGCTTGCGATCCTTGATCGTGACGCGGGCGCCCGTCGCAAGGGGCATCAGCCCCGCCGTATCGATCATGCGGCCGGCCTTGATTTCCCGGTCGGCGAGGTTGTGCATGGCCTCGGCAAGCTCCGGCGTTGGATGCATGAAATCGGTGGATGTGACGATAGACATGAAACGCATGGAAATGTCCTCCGGAAGCGAGGCGCCGGCACCATTGCCGCTCAATAAACTCGCTCATATTGACGACGAAGCTGCTCTCCGGAAATCGACAGTCGTTTTGAAAAATTCGCATCGCGGCCGAGAATCGAAAAATCCCGCTCCCAATCTGCTGATCTCACCGGGAGCGGCATCCTTCGACCATTTATAGACGAAACACCCGGGGCAAGCGACCGGACGGCCCATCGCTTCGTTTTGTTGACTTCCCATGACCGTTGCAAGATGGTGAGACGAATTCGACCTGCGGACTTTCGAAAGCCGGCGCTTCTCCAGGCGTACTTTCCGCAAAGCTCTGCAGACAACACGGCAGGAGCTCGTTTTCATGTTCGACCATATTTCGATCGGCGTCAAAGACCTGGCGCGGGCGCAGAAATTTTATGACGCAGCCCTTTCTCCGCTTGGCTACGAGCGCGTCACCAACTTCGATGGCACAGTTGGATATGGAGCGGAGCGCGCCCAGTTCTGGGTCAGTGAGGTGGAACGTCCCGTTCCCGCCGATCGCGGTTCCGGCCTGCATTTCTGTTTCGTGGCGCCAAGCCAGGCAGCCGTCGACGCCTTTCATGCCGCCGGCATCGCCAATGGCGGCGAAGACAATGGCAAGCCGGGCATCCGGCCCGACTACAGCCAGTTCTACTATGCCGCCTTCGTTATCGATCCCGATGGTTACCGGCTGGAAGCCTATTTCAAGACCGGCGAATAACTCACCGCACACAATAGAGAAAGGCACCGTCAACCGCCGCAGTCGCTTTAGCGGGCTACCGAGCCTCAAGGGACTTTCTTAACCGTTTGATCTTTCAGGTTACTGTCAGGCTTCTGTCATAAAAGACGCCCGATAGTGGCCTTTGGGCGTTTGCACAACGCGAACGGGCACTTGTTTTGAACCTGTTCAGACAGTGGCCAGCGTCTACGATGTACGACAACTCCATTGCTTACACAAAACGGACCGCTCCTGTCAGCAGATCCTTTTTTGTGTTTCTCGCACTCTTCGTGCTCTGGTGGGTGCTGCTGTTCGTCTTCTATCGATTTCCCAATATCGATCTCGTCGTCGCGAAGAGTGTCTTCACTGCTACGCCCTGCGCATCCGCCGTCATTCCGGGTGAAGTCTGCGGCGCCTTTGCCCTGGCCAAGAACCGTATCTTCGAGATCGTGCGAGATGTGACGCTCGCCCTGCCCTATATCGCCGTCGTCGTCCTGATTGCCAACCTGATTTCGTCCTGGCGCAAATCCGGTGCAGGCTGGCGGACGCTGAAAACGGATCGGTACATCGCTGCACTGATATCGCTTGTCATCGGCTGCGGCCTCATCGTCAACACGCTGCTCAAGAGCTACAGCGGCAGGCCGAGACCGCGCAGCACGGATCTCTTCGGCGGCTCACTGGATTTCGTCCAGGCAGGCTCGTTTACCGGCCGCTGTCTCGGAAACTGTTCTTTCGTCTCCGGCGAGGCGTCGTCCGGCGGCTGGCTGCTTTGCCTCGTCTTGCTGCTGCCGCCGCGCCTGCGTTTTCCGCTCGGCATTCCCCTGGCTGCCATCTCGATCATGATGCCGGTCATGCGCGTGATGACCGGAGCCCACTATCTGTCCGACGCGGTCCTGGGCTGGCTCTTGTCCCTGGTGGTCTTTGCCGCAACCATCGCTGTGATCGATCTCCCGCGGTCGGGAACGACGGCCCGGGCCTGAAAGCCGCCGGGTCAACCTGCGTTGCGCATGCGGATCAAGCGGCGGCGTCTTGCCGCCTTGCGTACGCGAACCGCCATCTCGCTTAGCGCAAAAGGCTTCACGAGATAGTCGACGGCACCGATATTCATGGCCGTCATCTGGTCCGACAGCTGATCATAGGCCGACATGACAATGACTGGGGTCGTTTCCCCGCGCGCTTCCATGAGCTTGAGCAGATCGAGGCCGCTGCCATCGGGCAAGCGAAGATCAAGCAGCATCACGTCGTGGGCTTCGGCCGCGACGGCGCCCCTGGCGGATTCCAAATCCATGGACCAGTCGACCGACCACCCCTCCGCACGCAGATGATCCTGTACGGCATTGCCTATGAGTATATTGTCTTCGACCAATAGAAGCCGCACGATTGCATCCCCAGTTGCAATCAAGCAGCTATGATGCCTATTTCTGACGGCGACCTGAACTCCGGATATGAAGCCGGCAAAAAAGACGACAATCGGAATCAGGCCCGAAATAGCCCTGCACAAAAGCTTGTCATTCAGGTAAATGTCAGGATTGGTAACCATGGTGGCCGGCTTCAACAGCCAAAGCGCCATCCTGCAGTGATGGGTTTACAGGCACCCCGCCGATAGCCCACGCCTCGGAGACAACCATTGACCAGCGAAAACGCATCATCTGGCCGACAGATATTCCGGCCAGCAATCGGCAGTGTCACACTGTGCCTTATAGCCACGCTTTATGTACTTCTTGTGACAAACAAGATGTTCTGGACGAAGTCCTATGGCTATTTTATCGCTGACCCGGCCGCTTTTGCCGCCTTCGTCATCGGTATTTCCGCAGCCATCATGGCGCTGTTCACGCTCTTCTCCGCCAAATACGTCACGAAGCCGATCCTGATCTTCTTCATTCTGGTGGCATCGGTATCGTCCTGGTTCAACGACCAGTTCGGCGTCATCATCGACAAGGAGATGATCCGCAATGCGGCTGTTTCGACAGGCGCGGAAAGCGGCCATCTGATTACGACGCGCTTCATCACCTATGTTTTGCTGACAGGCATCTTGCCGTCGCTTGTCGTCGCATGGGTCCGGATCGTCCATCGCCCGATCTTCAGGAAACTCGCCTACAATACCGCCGTCATCCTCGCCTGCTCGGCGATCTTCGTCATCGCCGGGACGACCTTCTATAAGACTTATGCTGGCGTCGGCCGCGCTCATCGCGACCTGATGGATACCCTCAATCCGGTGATGCCGATCACAAGCGCGGTGCGTTACGTCATAGATACGCAAAGAAACGCAAACGTCGTCGCACAGCCATTGGGCACGGACGCCCATAGGGTCGGCGTCGTCGACAAGGGCAAGCCGCGCGTCACGATCATCGTGGCCGGGGAAACGGCGCGTGCGCAGAACTTCTCGCTCGGCGGCTATGCCAAGATGACCAATCCGGAACTGGCAAAGCGCAATGTCGTCTACTTCCCCAATACCACCAGCTGCGGTACGGCGACAGCAACCTCCATACCCTGCCTCTTCTCGGTCTACACGCGCCAACAATACAGCCATCGCAAGGGGCTAGAGACGGAAAACCTGCTCGATGTCCTGACCCATGCCAAGGTCGACGTAACCTGGCTCGACAATGACACGGGCAGCTACAACGTCACCGATCGCGTTTCCTACACCTTTCTGCCGCATTCTGCCGATCCGCGCTTCTGCCAGGACGGCGAATGCAAGGACGAGATCCTCGTCGACAAGATCGACGGCTGGCTGGACAAGGTGAAGGGCGACAGCGTACTGGTGCTGCACCAGCTCGGCAGTCACGGCCCCGCTTACTATCAGCGCTACACGGAAGAATTCCGCCGTTTCCGGCCGGATTGCCGCTCCAACGACTTCAGCTCCTGCTCACAGGAGGAAATCACCAACGCCTATGACAATACGATCCTCTACACGGATCACATCGTCGCCATGGTGATCGACAAGCTGAAGCAGCGCTCGAACTCGATATCCGGCTCCGTGCTCTATTTCTCCGATCACGGCGAGTCGCTCGGTGAAAACGGCATCTATCTGCACGGCACGCCTTATTTCATCGCCCCTTCACAGCAGACGCATGTGCCGATGCTGGTGTGGATGGCCGATGATCTAGCCAAGGCCGCCGGTTTCGATATGGCCTGCCTTGCAAAGCACGCCACCGAAGGTACCTACTCTCACGACAACATCTTCCACAGCGTTCTCGGCATGACGGACGTCTCGACGAAGGTCTATGATCCGAAGCTGGATGTTTTCGCGGCCTGTCGCACGCCGTCGAACAAGCTGGCGCTGAACTGATGGACTGGGCAATGTCCGGCAGCCCTTTTTGACGGGCGGCCGGACGATCGGGATCGTTTAAAGATGCTTGGGCGCGCGGATCGTCCGCTCGTTTTCGACATTGCCGGTATTGAGCGTCGTATTGCGCTCGAACAGCACGACTTCGCAGGTCGGCTCGGCGACCGGACAATGCTCCACCCCATGCGGAACGATGATGTATTCGCCAGGGCCAAGGACGATATCGCCGCCGTTTTCCTCGCGCAGCTTCATGCGCAGCGTGCCTTTGACGACCAGAAAGAGCTCATCCTCTTCCTCATGATGGTGCCAATGGAATGCACCTTCCAGCTTGGTGAGCTTGACCTGGAAATCGTTGATATCACCGCCGATGCGCGGACTCCAAGTCTCATCGAAGGCTGCAAAGGCTTTGGTAAGGTTCACCTTTTTCAGTGCGACCATATGTTTCCTCCTTAATCCAACTGCGCTCAAGTCGAAGCTAATATTGGCGTGACTGCCACCGATCGCAACGCCGGCATTGCCGAATATCGCCTATTGCCATCGGCATATCGAATTCTTCGAAGATTTCAGCCGAAACTTTCCGGGTAGTGGATGGTCGGGAGCGGCACTACATGCTGTCTCAACATTATCATTTCGACACATGACAGGAAAAATCATGACGACAAATAATGTCGAATTCGGCCTGGATACTTTCGGCGATGTGACCTTCGACGATAAGGGCGCACCGCTGCCGCATGCGCAGGTGCTGCGCAATGTCGTCGAGGAAGGCGTCCTTGCCGATCAGCTCGGCATCGACTTCTTCGGCATCGGCGAGCATCACCGCGAGGATTTTGCGGTCTCCTCGCCCGAAACGATCCTGGCCGCCATCGCCAGCCGTACATCGAAAATCCATCTGGGTTCCGCCGTGACGGTGCTAAGCTCGGACGATCCGATCCGCGTGTTCCAGCGCTTCTCCAGCCTGAACGCGGTTTCGGACGGCCGTGCCGAGGTCATCCTGGGCCGTGGCTCGTTTACGGAGTCCTTCCCGCTGTTCGGTTTCGAGCTGTCGCAATACGAGCAGCTCTTCGAGGAAAAGCTCGATCTGTTCGCGGCTCTTCTTAAAAACGAGCCGGTAAACTGGCAGGGCAGCATCCGCCCGCCGCTGCGCAACCAGAAGGTCTTCCCGACCATCGAGAGCGGCCAGCTGAAGACCTGGATCGGCGTCGGCGGCAGCCCGGAATCGGTGGTGCGTGCGGCTCACTATGATCTGCCGCTGATGCTGGCGATCATTGGCGGCAGCCCCTATCGCTTCCAGCCCTATGTCGACCTCTATCACCGCGCCTACGAGCAGCTCGGCAAACCCGTCAAGCCGATCGGCATCCATTCGCCCGGCTATGTCGCCGAGACGGACGAACAGGCACGCGAGGAGCTGTGGCCCTGCTTCAAGGCGATGCGCGACCGCATCGGCCGCGAGCGCGGCTGGCCGCCCATGACGCGCGCGGAATTCGACAACGAGATCGAAAAGGGTTCGCTCTATGTCGGCTCGCCGGAAACGGTCGCCGCCAAGCTCGCCCCGGTCGTCAAGACGCTCGGCATCACCCGCTTCCAGCTGAAATACAGCGCCGGCGCGCTCGGCCATGACAAGATGTTGCGTTGTATCGAACTCTACGGCCAAAAGGTGATCCCGGCGGTGCGCGCGGCCTTGGAGGAATAGTCGCAGCCTGCTCTCCGCGCTTGCCTTTCAACGCGATCAAAAAGGGCGCTTTGCAACGGTGCGAAGCGCCCTTTGTTTTGCGCTGTCATTCTTTTGCAGTAAATGCTACAGATAATACAATTGGTAGCCTTTACTACAAAGGATCCGATGGCAGAAGCGACACGGAAACCTCGCACTTTCGAAAACCGCGTTCTCGATGTGATGGAAACGCTGGCACCGGCCGAGCAACGCATCGCCCGTTTCTTCGTCGATCAGAAGCAGGCCGCACTGTTGAATTCGGCCGCCCAGATCGCGCAGCTCGCCGGCAGCAGCGACGCGACGGTCGTCCGCACCGCCCGCGCCCTCGGTTTCGAAAGTCTGTCGACGCTGCGGGCCGCTCTGCTTGAGGAGTTGACCGGAGCGCCATCCCCCGGAATGCGGATGCAACGCACGCTGGCTGAAACCGGCAGCCAGGCCGGCGATGCGCTTCACCATGTCATCGGTATGCACGAGCAGGCTTTGGATGTTCTGCGACGCGAGGAATTTGCCGCAAGCTTCGAACGTTGCGTCGATAGTCTTGCCAAGGCAGCCCGACGTCATGTCTTCGGCATCGGCCCGTCGGGCGCCATGGCAGATTATGCCAGCCTGCAGTTCAACCGCATCGGTCTGCCGACCAATGCGCTCTCGGCAGCGGGCATTGCCCTGGCGGACCGTCTGCTTGGGATAAGCAAAGGCGACGTCGTGCTGATGATGGCTTATGCCCCGCTCTATCGTGAGGTCGAAGTGCTGCTGGAATACGCCGGCAAGTATGAGGTGCCCGTCATCCTCATCAGCGATGATCTCGGCTTACAGATTGCCGACAAGGTGACTGAAATCCTACCCGTGCCGCGCGGCAATGCCGGCCACCTCGCCATGCATGGTAGTACGATGGTGCTGATCGAATCCTTGATCGTCGCGCTAGCCGCCAAGAGGAAGGACGCCGCCATCGATAGCCTCGATCAGCTCAGCCAGCTGCGTGGCGCGCTTGATAAATCATGGAGCAAACGCGGCACGAGGAAACGCAAGTGAACGACGCCAAAGTTCAGCGCACGCAATATCGGCATTTGGCCAAGCCTCGGCTCATCCAAGACATGAAGAATCATCGTCCGGAAAATACCATTCGCATTCAAAGCCCTAACCGAATTTTGGGAATCATCTCATGAACAGCCTCACACCCATTCTATCTACGGTGACGGCGTCGTTCCTCGGCTCATTCGTCGAAGTCGTCGAAGCCTTCACCATCGTCCTTGCCGTCGGCGTCACACGAAGCTGGCGCCCGGCCCTCACGGGTGCCATGCTTGCCCTTGCCGTGCTGGCAGCTCTCGTTCTCATCTTCGGACCGCTGCTGGCGCTGATCCCGATCGAAATCTTGCAATTCGTCGTCGGCGTTCTCCTCATTCTGTTCGGCATGCGCTGGCTGCGCAAAGCCATTCTCCGCTCGCTCGGCGTCATCGCCCTGCACGACGAGGAAGCAGCCTTCTCGAAGGAGACGGCCGCGCTGCAGGCGCAGTCGACCGATCGCCGCGCCGATTATCTCGCCGGACTTGCCGCCTTCAAGGCGGTGCTGCTCGAAGGTGTCGAAGTGGTCTTCATCGTCATCGCCGTCGGCGGCGCGCATGGCCTGACACTCTATGCCGGCCTCGGTGCGCTCGCCGCCTTCGTGCTCGTCATGCTGATCGGGCTGATGGTGCATCGCCCACTCGCCACCGTGCCGGAAAACACCCTCAAATTCGTCGTCGGCCTCATGCTGACAAGCTTCGGCATCTTCTGGACCGGTGAAGGCATTGGCGCGCATTGGCCGGGCGAGGATCTCGCCCTGATCGCCATCTTCGCGATCGTCTCGCTTGCCTCCTACGCCATCATCCGCGGCCTGCGCGGCAATCCAACAGCAAAGGCAGCCCAATGAATGTCCTGCGTATCGCCCTATCCGAGCTTATCGGCATGTTCATCGATGACGGCAGCCTCGCCACGCTCTGCCTCATCCTCATTCTCGTGATTGCCGGAGCGGTGGAGTTTCTCGCCTTGCCACCGCTCGCGGGTGGGTTTCTCCTATTGGTCGGCTGCCTCGCCATTCTGCTCTACAGCGTTCGCCGCGCCGTGAAACGATGAGATTCACAACCCTCTGCAAGAGCTTGGATTTGCAGAGGGTTGTCGAGTCAGCTGCCAATCCGCTTTAGCTCTCGACAGACGCTTTCGCAGATGCGAAGAATTTCGCACGGCAAATGCAAAGGAGAAACGGCATGAGCAGCGCCTATCCCGAAGTCTATTTGGTACGCCACGGACAGACGGAGTGGAGCCTCTCCGGCCGGCATACCGGCCGCACCGATATTCCCCTGACCGCTGCCGGCGAGGAAGCTGCCCGCAAGCTCGCCGCTCGCCTATCCCAGATCGATTTCGCCGCCGTCTGGTCCAGCCCGTCGCAGCGCGCACAAAACACCTGCGCGCTGGCCGGCTTCGGTGACCGCCGCGTCGTCAAGGAGGATCTGGCGGAGTGGGATTACGGCGCCTATGAGGGTATCACCACCAAGGCGATCCTTGCTGAACGGCCCGGCTGGCAAGTCTTCCGCGACGGCTGCCCGAATGGAGAAACAGCCGCCGATGTCGGCGCGCGTGCCGATCGGATCATCGGCGAACTTCGGGGGATTGCAGGCTCTATCCTGATCTTTTCCAGCGCCCATTTCCTGCGGGTCTTCGCCGCCCGCTGGGTTGGCCTGCCGCCGGAAGGCGGTGAGCATTTCATCCTCGACACCACGAGCATCAGCGTGCTTGGCTACGAGCATGATCTGACCGAGCCGGTCATCCGCCGCTGGAACGAAATCTGACGGCCTGCGCCTGCCCGCCAATCTCCACAAACGCTTCGAGCGGCCCAAGGCCGCTCGATGTCTTTCAGAAAATCAGCCTTCCGCTGCTTACCAAGGCTTGAGGCCCAACAGCTTTTCACCGAGCGGCGTCAATTTGGCCGTCGTCGCATTGTGCTTTTCCCATTCGCGAGGATCGCCCGGAAAGGCGTCGCGCTTCGGGGAATCCAGTTCCCTCCACAGGCGGATCCGTTCCTCGCCCTCGGCGATATTGTCGTATTCCGCCGGATGCATGGAGATATATTGCGCCATGCGAACGCGGTTCTCCGAATGGTTCGGACGAACGCCGTGCGCGAGCAGCGAGTTGAAGATCATCAGGTCGCCGGGCTCCATGTCGATATTGACGACCGAGAGACCCGTCATGTCAGGATGCATAGGATCACGATCTTCCGGCTGCGTCTTTTCCCATTCCTCGAAATGCTCGAAGAGTTCCGGCACGCACTGGAATCCGCCGACATCGCCATCCTGTTTCTTCAGACTCAGGACACCCTGAACGCCGATCGGCAGCGGCCGGATCGAGGTATCGACATCCCAGTGGATGAAGCCGTTCGGATTGCCCTTCACCTTCTTCGGCGGATTGAGGTTGGCGCGATCGATCGTGACCCAGAGGTCCTCGCGATCCCATATGTCGACGAAGACATCGTAGATGCGCCTTTCCATGCGGTTATCCCAGAGATACTGGTGATTATAGATCTCCAGCATCCCGGTATTGTTAAGCTCCTTCATCTTGTGCTCACGCCGCTGCGGCGCATACCAGGTGGAAGGGTCGTTCGCATCCTTCTCGTCAAAACGCCACAAGAGATCGACAAGCCGCTCGACATTGACAGCCGGCACAGCCTGCCGCACGATCACATAACCCTTCGTGATCCAGTGCTGCCAATCGTCCTTCGACAGCACTCTGAGCGGCAATGTCTTCTGAATATTCTTCAATTGCGTGGTGACCGCTGATGCGGTCGGGTGCGCGTCTCGTTTCAAGGCAGGCTGCATCGGTTTCCTCCATATCGCTGGCCCCTTTAGGTTTCGGGTGACAGGGAAGATGTAGCTTCCATCAGCGAGGCAATGTTGCCCGGCTCTGGCCAAATCTGATACTATTCTGGCTTATATCTCACTATGGACGCCCAATGAGGCCTTATCTCGAAGTTTTACCCCATTCGCCGGAAGCATCCTGGAGCATGCTGAACCGCAGGCTTGACGACTGCATTCCGTTCCAATGGCATCATCATCCGGAATTCGAACTGACGCTGACGCTGAATTCCATCGGCCAGCGCTTCATCGGCGACCATAGCGGCGACTATGGTGACGGCGATCTCGTTCTCGTCGGCCCCAATCTGCCGCATAGCTGGGTTTCGCGCGCCAAGATCGAGGAAGAAAAGCCGCATATTGCGTTGGTTCTTTGGTTCAATCGCGACTGGCTCTTGCAGATGACGGGCGGCGCTGTCGAATTCCGGTCGATCGAAACGATGCTGCAGCGTGGAGATAATGGCCTCCGCTTTTCGCAGACAACCTCCGCCGCTGTCCGCTCCTCCTTCGAAACTATTTTCGAAAAGCCGCCCGTCGAGCGCCTTTTGGCTCTGCTCGGCATTCTGGTGAGGGTCGCTGAGGACCGGCAGGCGACGCCGCTTGCAAGCGCGCCGGCGCAGGCACCGGACCTGAAGGAAAGCCGCGAGCGCATCGACCGCGTACTGACGCATATGCATCTTCATTATGCCCGCGCGATCAGCCTCGATGAGCTAGCCGATATCGCGGCGCTCAGCGTCTCCGGCCTACACCGCATGTTTCGCCGTCATACCGGCGGAACGATATCGGATTATCTCATGCGCATGCGCATCGGCGATGCCTGTGCCCGCCTCTCTTCCACGGATCAGGCCGTGCACCACATCAGCGATGCCGTCGGCTATGCCTCGCTTGCCAATTTCAACAGGCAGTTCAGGGCGCTGAAAGGCATGACACCGCGCGAATATCGGGCGATGTTCCTCAGGCGCTGAGAAGCGCCACTTCGAGCAGCCTCGCAATTTTCGCCGCCGCCGCATCCGCCGCGGACGCCTTCATGCGGGCAATGCCGAGCAGCAGCCCGGGTCGCGCGGAGCCGAGATACAGCGCCGATATCGGCCGCACAGCAAAGCCATTGGCATTGATGATCCGGGTGACGGCGATATCATCGGTCTCTGCATCGCGGAACCAGCTGACCAGCTGCAACCCGCCGCCACCAGCTCCGACTTGGAGTTCAGCGCCACAATGGCGACGAAGCGCCTCGACGGTTGCTGCCATGCGCTCCGCATAAATACCGTTCATCTGCCTCAGATGCGCACGAAACCGCCCTTCGCGAATGAAATCGGCAAGGGCGGCCTGGATGTGGACGGGCACGATGGCGCCTCTCAGCCGTTGAGCCGCTTCGATCGCCGCCAGAAGCCGTGAGGGAATGACGGCATAAGCGACGCGCAGACCAGGCGCGAGCGTCTTCGAGAAGGTGCCGATATAAGCGACCACCTCGCCGTGATCGATGCCTTGCAGGGCGGCAATCGGGCGCGACGCATATTGAAATTCGCTGTCATAATCGTCTTCCAGCACGATCGCGCCATTGGCGCGGGCAAATTCCAGCAAGGCGAGACGGCGTGGCAGGCTCATAGTGACGCCGGTCGGATATTGATGCGAGGGCGTGACATAGATCAGCCGCGGCGATGGCCCGGCCCCTTGCGCGATATCGATGCCCTCGGTATCGCAGGGCACCGGCACGAGGCTGGCTCCGGCCATGCGCAGGATTGCCTGCGCGCTGGCATAGCCGGGGTCCTCCATCCAGACGATATCACTCGGATGATCCGGCTGAAGCAACACACTCGCAAGCAGCCCGATCGCCGCCCCCGTCGATGGCACGATCACGATCTGCTCGGGACGGGCAACCACGCCACGCGTTGCCGAGATATGCTCAAGGATCGCCTCCCGCAATTCGCGAACGCCGCCATGATCGCTATAGCCGAGATCATGCACCCGCAACGAACGACCACGGGCACCGAGACAACGCGCCCAGGCGGCATGGGGAAAGCTGGAGACATCGGGCACTCCCGGCTCGAACAAGCCTCCCCTTTTGAATTCCGTAACCCGTGGCAGATTTAGCGGCGGCGGTGCGACCTGACCCGGCAATGGCGTCGTCGGGAACGCTGCAACGCGTGTCGCCGCACCCGATGCCGAGCGCAGGTAGCCTTCAGCCTTGAGCCGATCATAGGCATTGACCACGGTCGACCGCGCAACGCCGAGCGAGACGGCCATCGCCCGCGTCGACGGCACGCGCTGCCCTGCGGGCATCTGACCACGAAGAATGCGGTCGCGCATCAGGCGATAGACTTGCCCTTCCAGATCGCCCGAAATCCGGTCCAGTGCCGGCCACTGCGCCACCTCTGTCATGAAACCTCAACTGGTCTGCTAAAAATCAAAAAACTGGCCGTTTATAGCCTACCTCTTTGCTGACACAGATCAACGCCCGATCTGTGAGGAAGACATGGCCGATCACTATCCACCTAATACCGGCACCTACCCGACCACCGAGCGTACCCGCGTGCGGCGCAGCCCGAAGCGTGGCAGCCACGCTCATGCCGATGTTCACGCCATTCTGGATGCCGCGCCGCTCTGTCACGTCGGCTACGTCATCAACGGCGCCCCCTATGTGACGCCGACCCTGCATTGGCGCGAGGGCGACTACGTCTATTGGCACGGCTCCTCTGCCAGCCGCTTCCTGCGCGCTGCTGAGGACATGCCGGTCTGCCTGACCTGCAGCATGATCGATGGCTATGTGCTCGCCCGCTCGGCTTTTAACCATTCCGTCAACTATCGCTCAGCCATGGTCTTCGGCACGGCTCGGCTGGTCGACGACATCGAGGAAAAGACGGATGCACTGCGTCGCTTCGTCGAAGACCTGTTCCCCGGCCGCTGGGACAGCCTCAGGCCGATGACAAAGCAGGAGGTCAAGGCGACTTCGGTCATGCGGATGAAAATCGAAGAAGCCTCGGCGAAGGTCCGCAACGGCCCGCCCGGCGACATGGACGAGGCAGATCATCCCGTCTGGGCCGGCATCCTGCCCATCGAAAGCCACCTTGTGCCGCCGCAACCGGCGCCGGGCATGCCAGACGGGATAGCGCTGCCACAATCCCTCGCAGACCTGATACAATCGGGCCGGCTTCGCTGAACCGCATTTGATGACCAAAGGACTTTGATATGGATCTCACGAACTGGAAGGGCGTCGCCCGCCCCGAGCGCATTACCCTTGAAGGCCGCTACACCCGGATCGAGCCGCTCGAGCCGGCCAGACACGGCGAGGACCTTTACGCTTCAGCTCGAGCCCCCGGCGCCGAAGATCGTTTCCGCTACCTTTTCGAAGACGCGCCGGCCAATCACGCCGCCTTCTCTCCCTGGCTCGAGAAAGCCGCTTCCGGCACCGATCCGCTCTTCTTCGCGACGATCGACAAGCGCACGGGACGCGCCGAGGGCCGGCAGGCTCTGATGCGCATCGACAACACGCATGGCGTTATCGAGATCGGCAGTATCCTCTGGGGACCCGCCATCGCGCGCAGCCGCGTGACGACCGAAACGCTCTATCTGTTTGCATCATACGTTTTCGATACCCTTGGCTATCGTCGCTTCGAATGGAAGTGCAATAATCTCAATGAGCCGTCGAAGCGAGCAGCGGAACGCTTTGGTTTCGTTTTCGAAGGCATCTTCCGCCAGCACATGGTCGCGAAGGGCAAGAACCGTGACACCGCCTGGTTTGCCATGATCGACGCCGACTGGCCGCGGCTGAAGGCCGGCTACGAACGCTGGCTGGCCTTGGAGAACTTCGATGAGGCTGGCCAGCAGAAGACCAAGCTGACGTTCGCCTAGGCACAGTCCTGTAGCTCCGGCCTAAAGCAGCTTTCGAAAATAGACAACGCGCCTGGTTTCGACGAAACCGAGCGCGGCATGGAAGGCGTGGCTTGCGAGATTGTCGATCAATGCATCCGAAGCGAACTCCGTGCAGCCGACCTCCCGCCCCCAGGCGGCGACAGTCTCGCAAAGCGCCTGTGCCACCCCTTCCCGTCGATTTTCCGGCCGCACATAGATGCCTTCCAGAAACAGGACCGGCGAAGTCTTGCAGCCATTGACGTAATCGTGCCGCAATGTCGCTTCAGCAAAACCGGCGACATGACCGGCAGAATCGATCGCAAGATACGCAACAGCATTTTCATTGGCGCGAAATTGTGCCAGCTCCGCGCGATGATGTTCGTACGAACTATCTGGCCAAAGCTCGGCGCGCAATCGCGTCCACTCCTCCAGATATTCGTCTGCTGCCTGCTCTATCCGCATGTTTCGGTCTCCTGTCCAACTGCCTGTTGCCGGCGAACGGAAAAATTTCGCTTTCGACTCCACAATCATCGCGCTACATATCCCGCATACTCACGCGTAAATTTTTCGCTGATCAGAATCTGAGGATGATGGAATGACATTTCAAAGCAGTTCGCGTCTTTACGCTGCTGTTTCCTCCCTGCTGTGGCCCGCCATCTTCTGTGCCGGATTGACCGGTGCATATTTCGCCTTCGAATCGAATATGCATCTGCTCTGGTTCAACGTCGTCTATCTGTCGACGGTGGCGGTGATTGCCCTCTTCGAGCGGCTGATGCCTTACGAGAAGACCTGGCAGAAGCGCGATGGTGAGACGTTCAACGATATTGCCCACACGCTGCTGAACAAGGGGGGCGTACAGATCGCCGCCGCGATCGGCACCTCCTTCCCAATGGCGGTCGCGACGGTCGCGCAGCCGGCGTTGAGCTACCATTCGCATTTCTGGCCGGATCAATGGCCCATGGCGTTCCAAGTCGTGCTAGGCCTCGTCATTGCGGAGTTCGGCCTCTATATGGCGCATCGCCTGGCGCATGAGCATCTGTCGCTCTGGCGCTTTCATGCGCTACATCACAGCGTCGAACGGCTATGGGTCATCAACACAGGCCGTTTTCACGTCATCGATACGCTGTTCAAGATCGCGCTCGGTCAGATTCCGCTCTATCTGCTCGGCGCGCCGTTGCCTGTCTTCCTCTGGATCGGCGCAGTTACGGCTTTCATTGGTCTGCTCACGCATTGTAACGTGGACATGCGCACCGGCCCGCTCGACCTCATATTTTCGACTCCACGCCTCCATCGCTGGCATCATTCCAAGATTCTTGCCGAGGGAAATACGAATTATGGGGAAAACCTCGTGATCTGGGATCAGCTTCTCGGCACTTTCTACAACCCGCCACGTCCGTCCTCGACCGATATCGGTATCACCGGCAAGGTGGCCAAGGGTTTCCTCGCTCAGCTCATCCAACCCTTCTCCCGAAAAGGCCGTAAGGAGATTATCGGCAAGAAGCCCAAGGAGCTGATTCTCAAGGAAGAACAGGCCGCAAAGGCCGCCGCCGAAAGACAACGTGCCGCCGCCTCGATGCGCAAATCAGGCTGACGAGATGCACGAAAGGCGCACCCGTTTCGCGTTTGGGCGGGTGCATTGTCGCGCATGCCTTGTGAACAGAAACATCGTGAAAAATTGCAGCCCCGCAATATACGTATTTCGGTTTCAAACCGAGAAGATCTTGTCATTTAACGTGTATTGAAAAAGGCAGGCTGGGGGTTTACCTAACTCCCAGCATTTATTTGAGACGAAAGATCAGGAAAATCATTGAGATGGAAGGGAGGTTTGCAACAGAATACCTTAAGCAACTTCACAGAATATTTTTCATTTCCAGAGAAATAGATCGGCTCGAGCGAGAATTCATCAAGCAGGGCATAGCACATTTTCACGTTTCCGGCGCCGGCCACGAGTCCACAGCGCTTCTCAACGAATTCCTTCAGGACGACGACTGGCTGCATCTGCATTATCGCGACAAGGCCCTGATGCTGGCGCGCGGCATGCCCATTCGTGAGTTCTTTTCCAGCCTGCTTGCGACAGCCAATTCTCATTCCGCCGGCCGGCAGATGAGCGCGCATCTGTCTTCCCGCGCGCTCAACATCACGTCGATCGTCGGCCCCGTCGGCAACAATGCCCTGCACGCCGTCGGCGTCGCGGCATCCCTGAAGCATAGGCCCGGCATGCCGATCGCCATCTGTTGTGTCGGCGATGGCACCACGCAGCAGGGCGAATTCCTCGAAGCGGTCGCCGAGGCCGTGCGCAGCCAATATCCCGTCGTCTTCGTCATCGAGGACAACAGCTTCTCCATCTCGACACGCACAAGCAAACAGACCTTCTTCGATCTGCCCGCCGGTCCGGCCTCCTCTTTCTACGGCATCGATATCATCCGCACGGATGGCGACGATCTCACCGCATCGCGCGACGCTTTCCGCAAGGCCGTCCGTCATAGCCGCAACAACCGCACGCCTAGCATCGTGCTTTTGAATGTCGAGCGCCTTTCCGACCACACCAATGCCGACGATCAGAAGACCTATCGCACCCTGCTCGAAATCGAGGCGGGCTCCTCGCGCGACCCGCTGCCAAATCTGCGGGCGATGCTGCAGAAGGCCGGCATCGATGCCGATGCTCTGCGAGAGATCGAACGGGAATTGATTGCGGAAGTGCAGGCGGAAGCCGCCCTTGCCCGCAAGGAAGACGCCCCGAAGGTTGAGCCGGAAGCAAAGGCTCCCTACCCCGCTTCCTTCGATAAGAAGGCAGAATATCGCGGCAACGAGAATGCTTCGACGCTGACGATGCGCGAGGCGCTTAATGTCGTTCTCGACAAGCAGCTGGCCGCCAACCCCGAAGTCGTCCTATTCGGGCAGGATATTGAAGATCCGAAAGGCGATGTCTTCGGCGTCACCCGCGGCCTCAGCACGAAATATCCCGACCGCGTTCACAACGCCGCCCTCACCGAATCGACAATCGTCGGCACCGCCGTTGGCCGCGCGCTGGCCGGCCAGCGCCCCGTCGCCTTCCTGCAGTTCGCCGATTTCCTGCCGCTGGCCTATAATCAGATCGTCTCGGAAATGGGCAGCATGTTCTGGCGCAGCAATGGCGCCTGGGAAGCACCCGTCATCCTGATGGTGAGCTGCGGCGGCTATAAGCCCGGTCTTGGCCCGTTCCACGCCCAGAGCTTCGAGGGGATGCTGGCGCACACACCGGGCATCGACGTCGTCATGCCCTCCAGCGCCGGCGATGCGGCCGGTCTGCTGAATGCTGCCTTCGAGTCGCGGCGCCCCACGGTTTTCCTTTATCCGAAGGCCGTGCTCAATAATTCCGACGGCCGCACCTCCGAGGATATCGACAAGCATTTCGTCCATCCCGGCCTGTCGCGCCATGTCGCCCGTGGCCGCGACATCACGCTCGTCAGCTACGGCAACACGGTTTCGCTCTGCGCCAATGCTGCAAGCGCCTTCGAGGCACAGGGCTTCTCCGTCGAGGTGATCGATCTGCGCTCGATCTCACCCTGGGACGAGAAGGAAGTGCTGGCGAGCGCACGGCGCACCCGCCGCCTGATCGTCGTCCATGAAGATAACCGCACCGTCGGCATGGGCGCGGAAATCATCGCGACCGTCACAGAAAAGACTGATGTACCAGTCGTTGTGCGTCGGCTTGCCCGCTCGGACGCTCACATTCCCTTTAACTTCCGCAATCAGCTCGAGACACTGCCCTCCTATCGCAAGCTGGTCGATCTGATGGCCGAAGTCCTCGAATGCGAGGTGACCTGGCACGAAGAGGATGACAGCGGCCCGACGGCAGCGATCAAGGCAATCGGCTCCGGCCCCGCCGACGAGAACGTCCTCGTGACCGATATGCTCGTCAAGCCCGGCGACAAGATCGAGGTCGGCCAACTCGTCGCTGTCGTCGAGGCAACGAAAGCCTCCGTCGAAATCTGCGCCAATATCGGCGGCGTCGTGCAGGAGGTTTTCGCCAAGATCGGCGACCAGATAGCTACCGACAGCCCCCTTCTGACCGTCGACGCCAACCGTGATCTCAGCGAACAGAATTTTGCGCTGGCGTCCGAGATTCAGAACAAGTTCGTGCTGCGCCGACTGAAGTCGCATGTCATCCCGACGCTGCGTCGCCATACCGGCAGCTTCTCGGAAGTCGTCATCAACGGCATTGGCATCGCCACCGGCGCCCGCCGCGTCACCAACGAAGAGATCATCCATAATTGGCCGAACCGCCGCGCCGACGAGATCCTGGCGCTGACGGGCATCAAGAGCCGCTTCTGGGTCGGCCCTGAAGAGGGCACGCTGAGCCTTGCCGCCAAGGCGACGCGCGATCTTCTCAAGCAGAACCAGATGTCGATCCACGATGTCGATCTGGTGATCGCGGCCACCGGAACGCCTGACATCGCCACGCCGTCGCTCGCAAGCCGCGTCGCGGTTGCCGTCGCCGAAGATGGCGTGCGGCCATCGCTGGCCGCCTATGACATGGGTGCCGCCTGCTCCGGCTATCTCTACGCCCTGCAGCAGGCCTATGATTTCATCGCCCAGCAGAACGATGCCAAGGTGCTCATCATTACCTCGGAAGTTCTGTCGCCGCTGCTCGACATGAACGATTTCTCCACCGCGATCCTGTTCGGCGATGCCGCAACCGCCAGCCTCGTGACCAGCCGCGACATGGCGCGCAACCCGCTCTTCACCGCAAGCCGCCCGATCGTCAGCGGCCGGCCGGAACCGGGCGATCTACTCTATGTTCCGCTGCCGGATGATGGCGTCATTGCCATGAACGGCCGCTCGGTCTTCACCGAGGCCGTGCATTCGATGACCCGCTCGATCGAAAACGCCTGCGTCGACGCCGGCATCGAGCTTGCCAATCTCGATCTGCTCGTGCCGCACCAGGCCAACCAGCGCATCATCGACACGATTGCCAAGCGCAGCGGCCGCCCGGCTCTCAGCGTCATCGAGACCTATGGCAACACCAGCTCATCAAGCATTCCGCTCGCCATGCTGCATGTCGCCAATGAGCGTTCCGAACCGCTCAACCTCGGTCTCGTGGCCTTCGGCGGCGGCATGACGGCAGGTGCCGCAATCGTGCGGACCGTGAAGTAACCACGGCTTCGCCCCCAACGCTCCACTCACAATTCCAACGCAGCGCGGCCGATTGGCCGCGCTTTGCATATGGTTTTTTTACAGCCAATCACTACATATACGCGAGCTTGCAGGGTATGCGATCGCCCATAGGCGGAGAGAAGTATCAAATTTTTGCAACCTATGCTGCCCATCATTCATTACAATTCATTCATATTTGACGTCATACTCCCTTGAAAAGCACCGCAGCGGTGCTTTACTTGAAGGTCATGGCAAAGACACATGCACCAACGCACCGCTCTCGTCTGCGATATGATCTCGCTCCCGATGACGAAGCGCGGCAGGCTCTGGACGAGACCTTTGCCGCATACGGGCAGATGATGAAACTCCTGGGCGAAATCGTTCCGGACAGAGCCGGAGCAAATCTCGTCACGCTTCATGATCTTGCCTATGAGACCATCCGCGAACGCACTGCTTTACCCGCGCGCCTCGTGACGCTGGGCTTGCGTGATTTTGCGGCCAATCGAGGCGGGCTTGCCGATTGGAACCGGCTGCCGCTCGACGAAAAGCTCTTTGCCATCAAGGGTCCGTCAGACCTGACAATCTCGACGGTGCGCGGCCGTGTTGCCGTGCCCTTCGACGTGGCCGGCTATTTCAAAGGCTGGGACAGCAATATCCCCGCCTATCTGATCGCCGATGGCGGCCACTACGCGATTCACATCGGGGTAACACCAAACTCTCCCCGAACGGAGGATAACATGACGATGCATGAAGGCATTCTTTCCCGCATGGGGCGACTGATTGCAGGCCTCGCCAATGCCGCAGTCGACGCCGTAGAAGGCGCCAGCAAGGTTGCCGTCATCGAGCAGGCGCTGCGCGAGATCGACGCCGCCGCCGATGAAGCACGCGCCGATCTCGGCAAGGCGCGCGCCGAGGAATACCGCATCCAGAGCCGCCGCAGCGAGATCGTCGCCGATCTCGACGCGCTCGACGCCAAGATCCGGCTTGCGATCTCTGCCGACCGCGAAGATCTCGCTAAGGCCGGCGTCTCGCGCCAGATCGACCTCGAGGCCCAGACTGCGGCCCTCGACAAGGCGCTTGCGGATGCGAACGCACGGATCGACGAGGGTCAGAAGGCGCTTCAGGCTGTTCTTGCCGCGCGTCGCGAGGCGGAAGCGCGGCTTGTCGATTTCAAGCGTAGCATCGCCCGCCATGCTCCCGAAGAAGCAACGGGCGGAAATCCACGGCCGACACCGGCCGCCGGTGCCGCGCGCGCGGCAGCCGCCGTTTCCCGCTTGACCGGCGTACCCTCGGGTGAGCCCGCAACCAGCGCCGAGCTCGATGAGCTCGATCGCCTGCACCGGGAGCAGGCTATCGAAGCACGCCTTGCCCGCTTCAAGGCCAACGGCCAGTAACCGATGCACCTGTTTCTCGCACCCGAATGTGCGCCCTTTGCCATCGCGGCAATGATCCTGATCGGACTGACGGCAATCGAGATCCTTTCGATGCTGCTCGGCTTTTCGCTAAGCGAACTCATTGGCAAGCCGCATTTCGAAGGTCATGACGGAGTGCTCGCCGGCCTGCTGTCCTGGATCAATATCGGCGGTGTGCCGCTGTTGATCCTCATCATGCTGGCCCTCGGCATCTTCGCCGTGACGGGCTTTGCCATCCAGACCGTGGCCGACGTGATCCGGGTGCCGCTGCCGGCGATCGCTGCCGCAGTGCCGGCCCTTGCCATCACGATCCCTCTCGTTCGCGGCTCGACGCGAATGATCGCCAGGATCGTGCCGCGCGACGAGACCTATGCCGTCGAGGCCGACGACTTCGTCGGCCGTACCGGCACGGTTTCCATCGGTCCTCTGGATCAGGGTCTGCCCGGCCGCGTCAGCGTCAAAGATGCGCATGGCAATTGGCATCAGTTGCGCGCCAGCGCCGCCAAGGATGAAAGCCCCTTGCCGATCGGCGCCCAAGTTCTGCTTGTCGACCGCAAGGCCGACATCTTCATCGCAGTTTCCGCCCCCTCGGACCTTGTGAGGTCCGATGACAAATCCTCTACGGAGCAACCTTCATGAACGGCCTTTACGACCTTATTCTTCCCGCAGGCATAGGTCTCGTCCTGATCCTCGGGATCGGCTTCGTCCTTGCCTCGCTCTATGTGCGCTCGAGCCGCGATGAGGCCTACGTTCGCACCGGCCTCGGCGGCCAGAAAGTCGTGCTCGACGGCGGTTCCGTCGTGCTGCCGATTTTCCACTCGATCGCCCGCGTCAACCTCAAGACGCTGCGCCTGGAAGTCCAGCGCGGCGAGAACGACGCGCTGATCACCAAGGACCGCATGCGCGTCGATATCGGCGCCGAGTTCTATGTTCGCGTCAAGCCGGACAGCTCCTCGATCGCTCTCGCCGCCCAGACGCTCGGCAACCGCACCAACGACAGCGAACAGCTACGTCAGCTGATCGAAGCTAAGTTCGTAGACAGCCTGCGCTCAGTGGCGGCCACGATGAGCCTCGATGCCCTGCAGGAACAACGCATGGATTTCGTCAAGGCGGTGCAGGATGCAGTCGGTTCCGACCTGCAGTCGAACGGTCTCGAATTGGAATCCGTGTCACTGACGCGCCTCGACCAGACCGATATCAAACACTTCAACGCCAACAACTTCTTCGACGCCCATGGTCTGGCTGCTCTGACCCGCGTCACCGAGGCGCGCAAGAAGGAGCGCAACGAAGTCGTTCGCGATACCGAAGTCGCGATCGCCCAGAAGGACCTGGAAGCCCGCCAGCAGTCGCTCGCCATTGAGCGGACGAAGCGCGAGGCCGAACTGAACCAACAGCGCGACATTGCCAACAAGTCCGCCGCCACCCGCGCCGAGACCGCACAGCAGGAACAGGCGGCCAAGCGTGCGGAAGAGGAAGCCCGCATCGCCGCCGAACAGGCGATCGCCGAACGCGAGGCAGCTGCAAAACAAGCTCGCGAATCCGCCAACATCGACTCGACCCGCGCCGTGCAGCAGCGCGATACCGAAGCCCGCCGCGATATCCAGATCGTCGCACAGGAAAGCGCCATCGCGGTCGCCAACAAGAGCCGCGAGGAGTCGGAGGCCAAGGCAAAGGCAGAAGCCGCTCGCGCACTTGCCATAGCAGCCGAGGAAAAGGTCGGCACCGCCAAGGCGGTCGAGATCGCCGAACGTGAGAAGCAGATCGCCGTGATCGACGCACAGAAGCGCGCACAGACCCAGGCAACCGCCGTCACCATTGCGGCAGAAGCCGAAAAGCAGGCCGCGACCGACCAGGCCGAAGCCATCAAGACACTGGCAACGGCAGAAGCCGACGCTGCGATCATCAAGGCCAAGGGTATTCTCGAAACCGGTAAAGCAACGGCTGAAAGCGAAGCGCTGCTGAACGAAGCGCGCAACAAGCTCAGCCCCGCCATCATCGAATTCGAGATTACCCGCGAGCGCATCCGCATCGTGCCGGCCGCCCTTGCCGAAGCGGTCAAGCCGATCGAGAAAATCTCGGATATCCGTATCTTCGACACCGGCGGCATGCTCGGCCGCAACGGCAACGGGACCAATAGCGGCAGCGGCGTCGGCCTCGGCGAAGGGCTTGCCGGCCAGCTTCTCTCCTACCAGGCCAACAAGCCGATCCTCGACCGCCTGCTGAAGGAAGCCGGCTTCGACGGCGACAATGCCATCTCCGCACTGCTTGGCAATCTGGATGGCAAGACCAATGCCACGCAGCCTGTGGAAGAGGAATATTATGAGGACACGGAAGAGACGGATAAGCCTGCCTGAGCGTTAGGCTGATCGTTCAAAACAAAACCCCGGAATCTGCAAGGATTCCGGGGTTTTGTTGAATTTACTGGCTGATTGGGTCAGGGCTTCGGGCGATTTCTGAACGCCTCGGCTTCGGCGTAGAACTTCTTTTCCCATTCCTTGTGGTTGTCGAGACCTTCCTTGATGAAGGGCGTGAAGATCGCCAGGTTCATCAAGGCCCAGTTGACGAAACGAGCCGGGAATTTCAGCGGCTTGACGAAGTCGACGAAGAGCACGACGCGCGTCTTGTCGGAATGGTTCCACGCTTCGTGCTCATAGGCGTCGTCGAAGATCAGCGCCTTGCCTTCCTGCCAATGGCAAACCTGCTTGTCGACGCGGATGGCGAGCTTCTCGTTCGGCTCCGGCACAATAAGGCCGAGATGCAGGCGCAGCACGCCGTTATAGGGGCCGCGATGAGCCGGAAGATGCTTGCCCGGTTCGAAGATCGAGAACATGGCCGTCGTCAGGCCGGGGATCTTCTGTACGGCCGCCCAGGTGTTCGGGCACGCCTTGATGTTCTGCTCCGACTTCACACCGAAACCGAGGAGGAAGAAGGTCTTCCAGCGCGTATCGGTCGAAATGGTCTTCACGTCGGTCGAGATGTCCTGGAAGGTCGGCAGCTCGCTCTGGCGCAGCAGCACCTTTTCCAGCTCGGCTCGGATGGCCGGAAAATCCTTTTCTATCTCTGCGGCCCAGGGGAAAGTCTTGGTGTCATAGACCGGCGGATTGCCGAGCTTGGCGTATTTCAGATTGAGGCCTTCCGCCCAGGCGACGATGCCCATGAAAAAGCGCGTCATGGCGCTGGGGCGATCCATCGGTGCGATGCCAGCCGTGCCGAAAGTCTGTTCCGGAGCAGGAGATTGGTTGGAAGTGGGAGCAGGTGCGCTCAAGGGACTCTCCGTCATGTCTATCTATTAAGGGCCGTCCAGGGAGGAAGTCTTTGCTGGGGGGAAGCTGCATGCAATTCCCGAAGTGGCAACGGGCTAAAAACTTGGGATATTCGCCCGGCACTTCCTGATTGACGCCCGACTCCTCTGTTATACGGTGATCGTAATAGGCGATTATATGAGTTGATTAGTCGAATTTCGCAAGAGAGTCCGTTCGCAACGAGCGGTGGATGTCGTGGACAGAAACTCCAGCGATTCTCGAGAGGCATTCACCTCAGAATCGGCAAAAATGCGGCGAAATTTGCCGACCCTTCATCACTATGCCGTTTGAGCCTGAATTATTAGCCGGACAATTGCAAGACCTGCTATCAGGGCTGCAATCGAGAGAAAAACGGACAAGGCGACATAGGCAATAGCCGGCATCCATTGGCCGCGCTCCCAGAGCACGACGCTTTCCAGCGCAAAGGTCGAAAACGTCGTAAACCCACCCAGAAGGCCTGTTGTCAGAAACAACCGCATCTCCTGCGACATACCGCCGCGAAAGGCGAAATACCCCGTCAGCAGCCCCATGATGAAGGCCCCGAGAATATTGATGATGAGGGTACCAAACGGGAACTCGACACCGACCGCGCGTGCGGCGAGTTCATTCACGCCAAGACGGAATGCACCGCCGAGTCCGGCCCCCATAAAAACAATAAGATAGATCACGGCAATCTCCCGCTGTGTTTATTGGTCATCATCCGCAACATTCCCGATCGAAGGACCCAAATTAGCGGCATTGCGATATCGGCTATCGAAAATGCCGGCGCCAAGATCCGCCCGCCAACACGGCCATAGGCCAATCGAGACGGTGACTACGAAAGCTGAATGGAATAACGGCAAGAAAAAAGACATAACTCTACTCCTTCGCCTTTCGGGCGTGTTGAGTAGGAGTCATCAGCTTCCCTGGGAAAATCAGAGCAGCGGTTCGGCCACCAAGGCCCGGCAGAAATCCATTGCCGTTGGATTTTCAATATAGAAACAGGCCCATCGCTGTCAACGGGCAGCAGCCGTCACACCGCCCGGGCAATCATCTCGATCGGTGCAAGCAGGCCGCCCTCGACCGACACGTTGACGTTGCTCATGCGCTCACCAGCCCGTGGCCCCATCAACGTCCGGAAACCCTGGTCTCGCGGCTCGCCCGCGGCCGCCTTGGCGCGCGCCTCATGCGCGAGCCGGATCGCGAGAGCGCTGCGATCCTGTTCCAGCTCCACCGCGAAACCGGCTTCCTCCAGCAGCTGACGATAGACATCCGGGCTACGGACGAAGCTGGTTTCCAGCTCCATCGCCCAGGGCATGGGAAAAGGGAGCGTGCCGTCGCGCATCTGCATGATTTCATAGAGGCCGAAACGGCCGTCCGATTTGAGAATGCGCCGGACCTCCGCAAACAGTCTCGCCTTGTCCTCTATGTTCATGCCGACGTGAATGAGCGTGACGCGATCGAAGCTGCCGCTCTCGAAGGGCAATGCCAAAGCACTTCCCTGCCGGAAGGAGACCTGCTCCGCCAGGCCGCAGCGAAGCGTCAGCGAGTTGGCGACCTGAACGAATTCCTGGGTGAGATCGATGCCCGATACGATGCATCCGTAGGAGTCGGCAAAATGGCGGGCCGGCCCGCCGAGGCCGGAACCGATATCGGCAAGACGCAGGCCGGCAGAAAGATCGAGATCCCTCGCGAAATCCACCGTTGCGGCATGTCGCCCCAAATGGAATTCATCGACGTCAGCCAAGTCGCGGATGCGCAAGTTATCGATATCCTTGCCGCCCGCAGCAAGCGTTTGCAGGATCGCCGTTTCCAGCGATCCATGCGTATAGTGGCTGGCAACTTTTTCCTCGGTAGACATGCGTGCACTCCCAAGGCGTTGCCCGAAGGCTGACTATGATATCAGACCTTCAGTTCGCGCCGTTCAACTTCAGTCACCATGGCAAGATCCAGCACGCGCTGCAAGTTGGCTGCATGGCGGAAGCTTGGGTCCTGGCTGCTGCCGTTCATGACAGCTTCGGCGAAACGCTGATAGTTGGTCGGAACCGGCGGTACTTCAAGCACCCTCCACGTCGCGGTTTCCGTGTCATCGCCAAGGCAACCCCGCAGTTCCGAACCGTTCGGACTATGGGACACCTCCAGGCCACCGCGCTCGCCATAGATGCGGAGCTTCAGCTCGTTCAGATGTCCTGTCGCCCACCGGCTCGCATGCACGACGCCGAGCGCGCCGTTGGCGAAGTCGACCGACATCGAGAAGCTGTCATTGGCATCGAGCGTATATTCGCCGATGCGCTCGCCCGGCGCTTTTGCGAAAGTCTTGAGACGGGCAAAGACATGATCGATATCGGTCGCGGCGCCATAGGCGGCGAAGTCGAGGATGTGAATGCCGATATCGCCGAGAACGCCGTTCGAGCCATGACCGGTCGACAGGCGCCAAAGCCACTTGGACTCGCTGCGCCAGTCGCCCCAGGCCTTGGACACGAGCCAACTCTGGAGGTAGGACGCCTCCACATGCTTGACCGTGCCGATCTCGCCCGAAATCACCATCTCGCGCGCCTTCTGCAGCTGCGCGACATTGCGGTAGGTCAGATTGACCATGTTGACGACCCCTGCCCTTTCGGCAGCTTCCGTCATCTCCAGAGCCTTTTCATAATTCTCCGCGAGAGGCTTCTCGCAGAGAACATGCTTGCCGGCGGCGAGCAGCGGAAGCGTCGTCGGATTATGAGCCTTGTCCGGCGTGACGTTGGTCACCGAATCAAACTCACCCCAGGCCAGCGCCTCGTCCAAAGACAAAAAGCGCTTCTTGATATCGAACGTATCGCAGAAGGCGGTGAGCCTCGTCGCATCCGTATCGACGGCGCCGACGATTTCGACGCCAGGAATGCGGGCGAAATGCTCCACATGGTTCTTCGCCATGCCGCCCGTGCCAACTACTATGAGACGCATCTGATACCTCAGCGATAACCGGCTTCGCCGGCCTGGTGCAGTTTCGGGCCGCGTTCGACGATCGGCTCCAGTGCCTTTTCGACCGGCACATTTGGCGCATCATGGATGCTGGCCTGGGTGCCGAGCGGGTTATGAGCCCATTTCACGGAATTGATCAGAACCTTCTGAACCGTACCGTTGTGATAGGTCGGATAGGTCTCGTGACCGGGACGGAAATAGAAGATGTTGCCGGCGCCGCGGCGCCAGGTCATGCCCGAGCGGAAGACTTCGCCGCCCTGGAACCAGGAGATGAACACGGTTTCCAGGGGCTCCGGAACGGAGAACTGTTCGCCGTACATTTCCTCATTCTCCAGCTCGAAATGCTCACCGAGGCCAGCTGCGATCGGGTGGCGGGGATTGATGACCCAGAGGCGCTCACGCTCACCGGCTTCGCGCCACTTCAGCGCGCAGGGCGTACCCATCAGGCGCTTGAAGACCTTGGAGAAATGGCCCGAATGCAGTACGATGAGGCCCATGCCTTCCCACACACGCTTTGCCACGCGCTCGACGATTTCGTCCTTGACGGCGCCGTGGTCCTTGTGCCCCCACCACAGAAGGACGTCGGTGTCTTTCAGGCGGGCTTCGCTGAGACCATGCTCCGGCTCCTGCAACGTTGCAGTGGTAGCCTCGATGCCTGCATCGGCATTCAGCGCCTTGGCGATGGTGTTATGCATGCCTTCCGGATAGATCTCGGCGACGACCTTGTTTGTTTGCTCATGAATGTTCTCGCCCCAAACGACGGCACGAATAGTCATTACGGCACTCCTCTAATACCATTAGGATTGAATAGGTTATGCGATCCAAAGCGCTTTGGAAAAGCGCCGTATTTCAAGCCTCCATCAGCCTATCCAGCGCAAGACATAATGCGTTCAAAGCGATTTGACAAAGCCAAAAACAACCATGAACAACACCTCTGTTTTCAGTGCGACACGGATTTTGAAAAGAGGTTCACGACGAGCACGCCGACGATGATCAATGCGAGACCGATGATCGCGGCGAGATCGAGTTTCTGCCGGAAAAGCACCACGCCCACCATCGAAATCAGCACGATGCCAAGCGCGCTCCAGATGGCGTAGGCGATGCCCACCGGGATGACCCGCAACGTTACCGAAAGGCAATAGAACGCTGCCGCGTAGCAGACCACGAGAACGACCGTCGGGCCGAGACGCGTAAACTGCTGCGACATCTGCAATGCCGTCGTGCCGATCACTTCAAGCACGATCGCGACCAGCAGCATTGCATAGACCGATGCGTTCGCCATTCCATTATCTCCGATAGGGCTAGAGCTGCGTGAGCTCGATCAGCCGGTCGATCAGCCTTTGACGGGCACTCTCGTCCATGTCGTGACTGCCGAGCAGGTCGGCAAGCCAGATCCCATCGGCCGCCAATCTGACGATTGCCGCATCCACCGAGGAGTCCGTGCCGACATATTCCTCGCTGCGCTCGCGCACCCACTGATGCCATCGCTGCCGCAATTGCGGTTCGGTGAGCAACACCATCGTCACCTGTGCCCAGTCCTTCGTACCCTGCGGCTGATCGCGCAGCGCCAGACAGGCATGCAGATAAGCGCGGGTAAAGCGGCCATGCGGCAACGGATCGGCACGCATCGCTTCCTCGATCGCCGCATCCAGCCGCTCAAGCAGGCTGTCGAACAGTGCTTCCAGAAGCATGTTCTTGCTGGGGAAGTGATGCAGCAAGCCGCCCTTGCTGACACCGGAGGCGCCGGAAACGGCATCCAGCGTCACCGCCGTCATCCCCTTTTCGGAAGCAAGCCGCGCCGCCACCTCCAGCAACTGCTGGCGGACGAACAAGGGCTGCTTCTTTCTATGGTGGGCGGTGGACATGGCGACATAACATACCAGTTGGACGGTTTCGTCAACGCTCTAATCGGTAGTGTCTAGGCCTAATTGCTTGTGGATGATCTTGTGTTGTTTCCTCCTCAGTTTACGGAATGATGTGCCGCATCCTTCTCGTCGAAGATGCTGACCTTGGTTGCCTCCACGGCGAAGGCGATCGGCGAGCCGGTCGTAATCGTCGTCATGCCGGGATCGGTACCGATGATCTTCGATCCATCCTTGAGCCGGACATGAACGAGCGAACGGTCGCCCAGGCGCTCCACAGTCTCGACCTGGCCGCCGATATCACCCTTCTCCGCCGTCGTCACGACCAGATGCTCCGGGCGGATGCCAAGCGTCAGTCCGGAATTAGCAAGGCCGTTAAGCGCGACAGCCGTTTTGATGACAGAGCCATCCGGCAAGGTCGCCGTTGCCAGCCCGCCCGCTTCATCCAGGCCGGCTATGTTGATAAAGTTCATGCCGGGCGAGCCGACGAACTGGGCGACATAGCGCGTCGCCGGGCGCGTGTAGATCTCGACGGGGGTTGCCACCTGCTCGATCTTCTTGTTGTTGAGCAACACGATACGGTCGGCGAGTGTCATCGCTTCCACCTGGTCGTGCGTCACGAACACCATCGTCGCGCCCAACCGCTCATGCAGCTGCGCCAGTTCCACGCGCGTACGTGTGCGTAGGCCGGCATCGAGGTTGGAAAGCGGCTCGTCGAAAAGGAAGACGTCAGGCTCGCGCACGATGGCGCGGCCGATCGCGACGCGCTGGCGCTGACCGCCGGAGAGTGCCGAGGGTTTGCGATCCAATAGATGCGGCATTTCCAGGATCTTCGCAGCCTCTTCAATGCGCCTTGCAATCTCGTGCTTGGGCGTTTTGATATTTTTTAAGCCGAAGGACATGTTCTCGCGAACCGTCATGTGCGGATAGAGCGCGTAGGACTGAAAGACCATCGATACGCCGCGCTCGCCGGGCGGCAGCTGGTCGACCCGCTTCCCGCCGATCCAGATTTCGCCGCTGGTGATCGTCTCCAGGCCAGCGATCATGCGCAGCAAGGTCGACTTGCCGCAGCCCGAACCGCCGAGGAAGACAACGAACTCGCCGCGCTCGATCGTGAGATCGATGTCGTTCAGAACCTGCACGGCACCGAAATGCTTGGTGAGGGATTTGATATTGATACCTGCCACTTTACGCCTCCTGCGGAAAAATCGAATTCATCGAACTTGCCATTCATTGCGCCCCGCCCGGCGGCTGTCGCCGATCGGGGCTTCCGCATTGGTTATTTGACGGCACCTACCGCGACACCGCGCGTCAGGGTCCGCTGGAAAATCAGGAAGAAGATGATCGTAGGTGTTATGCCGAGCAGTGAAGCCGCGGCAATTGCCGTCGGATCCTGCGTATTGGCGCCCGACAGCACGCCCATGGCGACGGAGACCGTCTGGTTGTTATTGGAAACGAGGAATACCAGCGGGATCAGAAACTCGTTCCAGGTCCAGATGAAGAAGAAGGTCGCAAGCACTGCAAGCGTCGGCCTGAGCACCGGCACGATCACCATCCAGAGGATCTGCCAGCGGCTGGCATTGTCGATCTGCGCCGCCTCGATGATCTCCCGCGGGAAGGTCGCCAGCACCGAAGACAGAAGATAGGTTCCGAATGCGGTATGCAGCACGCCGATGATCAGGATAACCGAGAGCATCGAGTCGAACAGTCCGACCTGCTTTGACATATAGTAGAGCGGATAGACCAATGCCTCCTGCGGCGCCATGATTGAAATCAGCAGCAGGACGAGAACCCCTTGCCCGCCTCGTACGCGCCCTATGCCGATGGCATAGGCATTCAGGAGACTGAGAACGACGGCCAGAATGGCGGTGCATCCGCTGATGAGAACGCTGTTGAAGAGCTTCCGGGGGAAATCGACGGTCGCCCAGAAGTTCTTGAGCGCCGTCAGATCGAAGCTGTGCGGAAGTGCAAGCGGACCATTGGCGGCATAGTCGGAGGGCGTTTTGATGGCGTTGACTGCTGCGAGAAAGAACGGAAAGAGGGTACCCGCCAGGAAAACCAGCAGGATGCCCAGAACGACCCAGCGGCCGAAGCCCCTTCTTAAGCGATGTTCCGCCGAAGCGACATGCGTGGAAATCGAGGATGCCGTTGCCATCTCAATGCCCTCCTTCGGCCTGCTTCGACTGCATACGCAGGAAAACGATGCCGAGTATGATGGTCATGACCGTCTGCAACGTCGCGATGGCTGCCGCGTATCCGACGCGGTTCGTCGTAAAGAAATGGTAATATGACAGATAGGATGGAACCGTCGTCGCATTGTCCGGTCCGCCTGACGTCAGAACATAGATCGGCGCGAAGACCTTGAGGGCTGCAATCAGCGTCGTCAGCGCGACGACGAAAATTTCAGGCATCAGCATCGGAATGGTGATGGCGCGGAAACGCGCGAACCAGCTCGCATTGTCGAGCTCGGCCGCTTCATAGAGCGAAGGATCGACGCGTGCCAATCCGGACATGAAAACGACCAGGCAATAGCCCACCTGGACCCAGACGATGACGGCCGAAACCGCCCAGAGCGCATAGCTTGCATCCCCCAGCCAATTCTTCGCCATGAAATCGAGGCCCATCGCCTTCAGCACGGCATTGATGATGCCGATGGGGTTGAGAATCCAGGCCCACAACACGCCGGCAGCGGTCAGCGGCAGGATCTGCGGCAGGTAGAAGCCTGCGCGAAAGAAGCTCGACCATGTCTCGCCGAATTGCGCACTGATATAATCGAACAGCACTGCCGCCAGCAGCAGCCCCAAAAGGATGGGCACGATCGTCATCGAGATGATGAACAGAAGCGTATGCTGGATGGAGCCCCAGAAAGCGATATCCTGAAGCAGCCTGGCATAGTTTTCCAGACCGACATAGCGCGGCGGGATGACGCCGCCCTTCCACGTGGTGAAGCTGATCGCGAAATTGGCAATCAGCGGTACAAGCACGATAAGAACAAACCCCAGCACGCCGGGGATCATATAGAGATAGTACCCCGCCCTGCCGGCGCTCTTCGACTTATCCATCGAAATCCTCCAGTCCGATACGGCAAGGCGGCATGAAAGCCGTCTTGCCGTTGTGATTGTCGCCGATGGTGTTACTGCGCTGCCTGCACGTCGTCGTAGGCCTTCTTCAGGCGCGCCACGAACTGATCAGGCGTGGTCGAACCGTTGACCAGACCGGTCGTAGCCTGGATGAGCAGTTCGTAATAGCCGGGCACCGGCCAGTCCGGGTAGAAGCCAAGACCGCCCTTGCTGGAGATCTGGTTGAAGAGCTCGACATTGCGCTTGCCGACCTCATCGGTAACCGAGGCCGGATCGGCGGCAATGGCAACGCCACCGAGATTGGCCTGGATGTTCTGGTTTTCCTTGCTCAGGACGAGATCGATGAACTCGTAGGAAAGATCCTTGTTCTTGGCGCTCTTCGGCACCATGAACAGGTTACCAGTCGACCCCACGCTGTACTTCGGAGTCGGGAAGATGAACTGGCTCCACTTGAAGGTCTTGATCGAGCTCGCGAAATTGCCGTTGTTCCAGGTGCCGCTGACAAACATTGGAGCTGTGCCGGACGAGAAGAGATTGTCGGCGCCGCCGGTACCCTTGAGGCCGGTCGAATCCTTCGAAATGTAACCCTTGCTCACCCAGTCGGCGATCTTCTGAGCAGCAAACAGGAAGGGTTTGGTATCGAGCGGTGCCTTGAGTCCCTGATAGTTCTTGACCCAGGTGTCGTCAGCCTGCGTCAGAGCAAGCGTATAGACGAGATGCTGTGCGTTGGAATCCACTGTACCATAGGCAAGTGGCGTGATGCCCTTCTTCTTGAAAGTGTCCAGCGCTGCTTCGAACTCGTCCAGCGTGGTCGGCACTTTCACGCCGTTGGCCTGGAACATGTCGATATTGTAGAAAACCGAAACGAATTCGCCATAGACGGGGATGCCAATAATCGGACCGGAACCGTAGATGCCGTTGCCATCGTATTTGCTGAGCTGGCTATTGGTTTCATTGAGGATCTTGTCCCAGCCGCGCGATTTGAATTGATCGTCGAGCGGCGTCAGCAGCCCCTGTGAGGCAACGAGACCTGCGGTGGCATTACCCTTGTTGTATTCAAGCACATCCGGCGCCTGATCCGAATTGAGGATGAGGCTGCCAGCCTTCTGCAATTGCTCGAATGTCTTCTGTTCGAAATTGATCGTGACGTCGGGATGCTTGGCTTTCAGCTCTTCGAGCGCCTTGGTCCATGCCTTGGCCTGCGAAGTATCCGGCAGTTCGAACCACCAGACGTTAAATGTCTTGCTCTGGGCTTGCGCTACACCGGCAGCCAACAGAAGCGACATGCCGGCTGTGATCGCCAGCTTCGAAAAAATATTCATATATTCTCCTCCACCATGCGAACCGTGACGGTATCTGTCCGATGACATGGCCCGCGCTGCCATCGGCGTTTTCCTCTTATCTGCACCAAGCGCCCGCCTGTCACATGGGACAAGGAGCGGACGCTCGGCAGTTCCTCCGTTTGGGTACCCGTCCTGCCCGAAACATCAGACGCTCCGGGCACTTCATTAACGCACAACTCGCCTCCTAAATCGATGCAGATTCGCAAATGCGCGCTTTACTCGACGAAATCACCACCCCGGCTTCTCTTGAGATAGTTCAGGCCGTGAACCTGGCCAGTCATTTCGAGCGCATCGCGATAAACCGGGTCATGCCAGCCCTCGATATCGATGGAACCGGACCAGCCGGCCAAGCGCAGCTCGGAGATGATGTCGGTCCAGTTGCTGTCACCAAAGCCCGGCGTGCGCATGAACACGAACTTCTCCTTGCCGAAGATGCCGTGTTCCTTGATGACATCCCAACGGATCGTCGCGTCCTTGCCATGGACGTGGAAAATCTTTTTCGCCCATTTGCGGATCTGCGGCAGCGGCTCGATCAGATAGACCATCTGATGGCAAGGCTCCCATTCCAGGCCGAGATTATCGTCCGGAGTCTCGTTGAACATCAGTTCCCAAGCATCCGGATTATGCGCGATGTTCCAATCGCCGGTCGCCCAGTTGCCGTCCATGGCGCAGTTTTCGAAGGCAATCTTGATGCCCTTGTCGGCGGCACGCTTGGCAAGCTCGCTCCAGATCTGCTTATAGCGCGGCAGGCTGTCGGTGAGCGGCTGATTGCGAATACGGCCAGTGAAGCCGGCAACGCAGGTCGCGCCAAAATGATGGGCGTTGTCGATGCAATCCTTCCAGCCCTGGAGAGTCTGCAGGTCCATCTCGCGCTCTTCGAGCGGATTGCCGAACATGCCGAGAGTCGAGATCGTGATGTCGCGGTCGCCGATGGCCTCGCGGCAGCGCTTGCCGAGATCCGCAAGGTTCTGGCCGTTGGTCGTCTGCCAGAAGAAGGGCTCGAAGCTCTCGAAGCCGAGATCGGCGATCTTGGCGATGTTCTCTGCGGCATCCTCGTTCGTCGCCCTGATCATCGTGCCGATGCGGATGGCCTTTGCCGGATTTGTCATGATGTCATTGTCCTTGTGCTGAAATGTCGACGCGGCGGCCAGTCTTGGCGCTCTCGATCGCGCCTAAGACCATGGCGAGGCTGCGAATGTTGTCAGAGCTCGCCGTTTCCGGCGGCTTGCCCGTTTTGATCGCTTCGATGAAGGAGGCAATGACGCTAGCATGGCCGTGCGTCTCCTCCTCGTGCTTCGGCCCGGGAACCTCGATCGGCGTGAAGCCATGCAACAGCCCCGGCTCGTCGCCGGCGACAGCGGCTTCGAAATTCTCTTCGCCGTCCCAGGTCAGCATGCCCTCGCTGCCGGTGAGCCGCCATTGGCTCTCCCAGCTCGTACGCCGGCCCTCGGCGCACCAGGAACCGCGATAGCTGAAGACGACATCATCGGAAAAATCGAAGAGCGCATGCGCCGAGGCGCCATGTTTGTACCAGGAGCCCACCGGATTCTTTTCGATGCAATAGACTGAGAGCGGCACCTTACCTGAGACGAAGCGGGCGGCATCGAAGGTATGGATCGCCATATCGAGCAGCAGTACGTTGTCCATTTCCTCGCGGAAACCGCCGAAATGCGGACCCAGGAAGAAATCGCAATGAACGCCAGTCAGCGCGCCGATCGCCCCCTCCTCCACAAAGCGTCGCATGCGACGGATGCCGGAGATGAAGCGGCGGTTCTGGATGATGGCATGGACCTTGCCAGCTTTGGCGGCGAGATCGATCAGCGCTGCACCCTCGGCGAGCGACGTCGCCATCGGCTTTTCGCTCAACACATGGCAGCCGGCCTTCAACGCTGTCGAAACCACGCCGAAACGCGCAGCCGGAATAACGATATCAAAGACCAGATCCGCCTTGGTCGCAGCAATGACCTCGGCGAGATCGGAGCCGATGACGGCACCGTCGAGAGAGAATTCTTTCGCAAGGCTTTCGGCGGTTACCCGATTGAGATCGACCAGACCGACAATCTGAATGGATTCGGCAAGCGCCGGCGTCGAGGTGATAGCCCTGAGCCAGCCCTTGGACATAGCTCCGCACCCGCACAAAATGGCATTAAATTTCACGATGTCCTCCTGCGGGCCGTGCATTACCCCTCATGACACGCGCTCCGTAAACGTTTACGATACTATGCGAAAAGATTTTCCTGTGTCAATAGAGGAGGACTCTGGAAAATGGCGCATGGAGGAAAACTGCGGCCGATGAAGGGAATTCGTCAGCTTGCCGAGCATCTCGATATTTCGATCGGCACAGTATCACGCGCATTGAACGGCAAGCCCGATGTCAACGAGGAAACCCGCAAGCGCGTTCTCGCCGCCGCCGAGCAACTGGGTTATGTCGCCAATCAATCGGGGCGCAGCCTGCGACAGGGCACAACAAATGTCATCGGCCTGATGATCCAGTCCAGCAGGGAAACGGTCGAGAACAGCGACAATTTCTTTCTGACCGTGACGGGCGGGCTGCAGAGCGTCTTCTCGCGACACAATCTCGATTTGATCATGCTCCCCTGTCCGCATGACGAAGACCCTTATGAATATCTGAAACGTATGGTTGCGCGGCGTATTGCCGATGCGATGATCATTTCGGAGACGCAGCGTGTCGACAAGCGCTTCGATCTGCTCGCCAAGGCAAAGATCCCGTTTGCAGCGCTTGGCCGCAGTCTTTCCGGCGCGCAGCATGCCTGGGCCGACCTCGATTTTGCCGGCGTCGCCAATGCCGCCGTCGACCGGCTGGTGGCGCACGGGCATCGTCGCATCGCTATCAGCGCGCCGGCAAGCGAGATCAATCTTGGCTTCATCTTCGCGGAAGGCTATCGCCGGGCGCTGGAGCGGCACGGCATCGCTTATGATCCTGCGCTGGTCCTTCGCGCCAAATCGAGCGAACAGGGTGGTTACCAGGTTGGCGACGAACTGCTGAAGCTGCATGACAGGCCGACCGCAGTGATCCTGATCTACGAATTGATGGCGATCGGCCTCTATCGCCGCCTCATGGAAGCCGGCATCGTTCCGGGCCGCGACATTGCCGTCGTCAGCTTCCGCGAGGCGCCGCGCGCCAAATTCCTGCAGCCGGCGCTGACCTGCTTCCGCACCTCGGTGCATGATCTTGGCGTCGAGCTCGCGGAAATCCTGCTTTCCAGCATGCCCGCCTATAGTCAGGAATACCCCGGGAAGGCACGCCAGACGGTGTGGCCGCTCGAACTCATTCCCGGCGAAAGCGACGCGTTCCAGCTGACAACAGTAAAATAACCAGCGCCGAAACGCCGCACCGACCGTCTCCACGGTTGCGGCAGCGTCTCTGAGTTGCCATCTAGGACATCGCAAAGAGGGGCCTGGGCTTGAGCGAAGAAACCATCACACTTTACGAAGCGATCGGCGGCGACCGAACCGTGCGGGCGCTGGCGGCGCGCTTTTACGAACTGATGGATACGCTGCCGGAGGCCGCCAATTGCCGTGCCGTGCATCCGCCGAGCCTCGAAGGCTCGCAAGAGAAATTCTACGAATATCTGACCGGCTATCTCGGCGGGCCGCAGCTCTATATCGAGAAGCGCGGGCATCCTCGCCTGCGCAGTCGCCACTTCGTTGCCGCCATCGGCCCGAAAGAGCGCGATGAATGGCTGCTATGCTTCCGCCGAGCCATGGATGAAGCCATCGAGAATGAAAAGCTGCGGGCGATCATCTGGGAGCCGATCGAGCGCCTGGCTTTTCACATGCAGAACAGGCAATGAGGAAAACATGAGCATCGGCGCCATAATCCGTCCGGCTACCCTGTTTATCGCCGGCATCCTCGGGGGCGGCGGTGTGGCGCTGGCCGCAGCAGCGACTCATGGCGGCGACACGCATTTCCTCGGCGCGGCCTCCACCATGAGCCTTGCCCACGCCCCTGCCCTCCTGGCGCTTTATGCCGGCTATGACCGTATCCGCACCGCACCGATTGCGGCTGTCTTGCTAGGATTGGGGACACTGATCTTCGCCGGTGATCTCATCAACAGGCATTTCGGCGGCAGCTCGCTGTTTCCGATGGCCGCTCCGACGGGCGGAATGGGCATGATCGCCGGCTGGGCGGCGATAGCGCTCGGCGCTTTCTTCAGAACCGGTGCGACCAAGGCCTGAAAGAAGCTATTTTACCGAGGTAGGTGACGCTGTCTCAAATCCCCGGAACGACAGCGAAGCCTTCGAATTGCGGCGGCCCCCAATAGAGGCGCTTGTTATCGGCCGCATTGCGGTGCGCCATGCGAAAATGCTCGGATTTCGTCCAGTTGATGAAAGCTTCTTCGCTGTGCCAGGTCGTGTGCGAGGAAAATAGCGTATAGCCCTCCTCCAAGCTCGATTTCCCGCGCAGGAGACGGAACTCGAGAAAACCAGGCACTTCCGATAGGCGAGAATCGCGGCCTCTCCAGACCTCTTCGAATTCGCCCTCCAAACCGATGACGACCTTGAAGCGGTTCATGGCGATGTACATGGCAACCTCGTTCGACGATCAGACCTTCTTGCGATGGGCAACAGTCTTATCTACGGCAGGCGCAAAGGCAACGACATTTGCGCCATTGCGGCTTGCTTCATCGAGCGGCTGCTCCGGCACGTCTCCCGGCTGCCGCGTCCTCCAGGCCGGAAATGTCGCGACATTGGCGGCGCGCCGTTGTTCCTCGCTGCGACGCATCAGCAATTCATAAAGTTCGGGCACCAACCCGTCGCCGTTCTGTGCGGCCAGCTTATGCAGGCCGATCAGCATAAACCCGTCAGGGCCGTTATCGATCATCTTGATGCGTCTCGTTCTTTCATGGTCTGCAACGCCCGCTCGAGGCTGGATTTGCTACCGTTGCGCAAGGGAATGAAGGCCTTGCCAAACTTCTTACAGCCCGTCTTCACCCGCAGGCAGGCATCATGGCTGATGCAATCGATCGGGCAGAACACACAGTCGACCGACGGCAGCACGGTATCGATACGCGAGACCGCCTCGCGCAGGCCGCCATCATGGTGGATCAGTTCGGCACCGAAATTGCTGGCGATCTGGCGAAGATGCGCCACCTGGCAATCACGGCCGCCCACATAGAGGAAGCTGCGCCCATCGAGAGTGGATTTCCCGGAAACCTGCGCCGTTGTCTGCGTCTCACGGCTCTCACGGCCAGAATCCCTCTTCCCCTTACGCGCCATACATCACCCGTTTGCTGGTTGCTCTTCCACGCTCGATTCCACCAAGCGTGAGGCGACCTTAGTAAACATGAGTTTTGGAGTAAAGTATAAAGTTGATGATTTTTATCATATTTTAAGGCACTTGGCGGATGTTCGGGATTTGCCCCTTCCAGAACCGGTAAACGGCATCTGGTTACACCTAACCGACAGGCCCAGGACCTATCGTCCCGTCACTTGCACTTCTTGCGTGAAAGACCAACTCGGCTTGCCCCATTCCGAAGGCAACGGCGGGAACGGTGCCGCCCGGCGGATACCGCTGGTAACTGCTTCGTCCAACTCCGGGAAGCCCGAGCTCCGCGCGATTGACAGGGAGGTCAGATCACCGCTCGAACCAATCGTGAGGCGGATACGCACAGTAATGCCGGGCTCGTACTTGGATGAGAGGCGCACAGCTCGCCGGATGCGCGATTGCACCTTACCAGGATAATTGGCAACAGCTGCACTACCCGCACCGGTCCGACGAGCATTTACCTGTGAATTGGTATCGGACTGCGCTGCCTCGGTACCATCGACAGACCCGCGCTTGGAATCCTGCTCGCTCTCGCCGCGCGATCCCGACTTCACCTTCGCGACCTTTGCGGCAGGCTTCTTCACTTCCTTTGGTCGTTCAACTGGCTTCGGCTTCTCCACCGGCGTCACAACCTCCGGCGGAGGCTCTGTCGGCTGAACTTCGGCAACCTGGCTATCAACAGGCTGCACCGGTTCGACGGGCTGGATGACCGTCGTCTCGGCCGGTACCTGCGTCGCCAAAATCTGCGGCTGCTCGGGTGCGACTGCCATAGGCTGGGCCTGCTCCACGGGCTCAACGGGCTCGGCTGCTTGCGCCTGTTGCGTTTCCTCTGTCTGCGGCTGAACAACGTCAGGCTGCGGCGGCTGCGCCTCCTCGGACCTCACCTCCGTCGGCTGCACCATCTGCGGCTGTACGGCCTCGGCGGTCACTTGCTCCGGCTCCGTCTGCGGGTTTTCCTCGCCAGTAGCCATCTGATCGGCATCGGAATTGCCGATCATGATGACGCTGACGGTATCGCCCGCCTCCTCCTGCGCGTCCTCGGGCGTGGCGACGAAGGTAAAAAGCAGCACGACAATGATAACGGCATGAAACAGGCAGGATCCTACGCCGGAGAAGACCAGCGACGTCTTGCGCCCGGCAACTGTTTCTCGCGTCCTCTCAGGCAGCGCGTCGATCGGCAGATGCTCCGCCATCTCAACCGGGGCAGCCTCGCTCGGATGCTCCGGATAGGAACTGATCTGCGTAAAACGGCTGTAATGCGCCACGGCTTCGGCAGCCGGCGGTCGCGGCACGCCTTCGAGGCCCGCCAATTCATGGCCGGGCAGCACGCTCGGATAGTTGTCATTCATGCCGCCATCCGCGCGGCGTGCTATGGAAACTTTCGCCGAGCGCATCGCCATGGCTTCAGCCTTCGAAAGGAACAGATGTCTGCGAGCGCGTGATTAGAGCGGCCTTGCATTCGCCGGCCGCCGGACCATCACAGACCGGCGTGTCATTGATGATGATGCGGGAGACCGTTTCGCACTTGACGCCCGGCATGTCGAATTGCCGCACTCGCTTCTTGCCGAGCGGCAGGTCGCGGAAATCAAGCACGGTAACCCGGTCGACGGCATTCTTGTCGTTGAAGAAAGCGAGTTCGAAGGAGATCTTGTTGATCGGGGTTGCCATGTCGTTTTCGGCAACAAAGGTCATCATGCATCCCTTCTGCGAGGGAGCCAGCGCATTCAACTCGACATTAAGCTTATGAGACGCCGTTGGAGCAGGCGCCGCCGCTGTCGCATCCTGGGCGAAAGCAGGAGCGGAAGATGCCGCGGCGAACACACCCGCAGCAGCGAGCGCCAAGATGGTTTTCGTCAGCATCGACATCTCTCCTGAATATGTTTGACGCGTGTCCGCTCGGCCAACGGCCCTAGCGTGTAGCGTCGAAATTTTTAAACTTGACTTTAGCAGTCTCCTATTGCGTCTTTATGAAACCATGAGTATGAGAGTCAAGATAAATTTGGCCGCACGACGGTTCGGCCCCCGATGAATTTTCAGGCAAAACTAAACAGGATGATTGCTGAGAAGACCCCTACGCCGCCGGTGCAGTGCACGGCCGCACCGCAGGTAAGAATTGTCGAGAGCACGGATATTTTCCGGGGCCAGACCGAAATCATGATCAAGCACGAGGGCGTCATCTACCGCATGAAGATTACGCGCCAAGGCAAGCTGATACTCAACAAATAGGCATGACAGATGAATAAGACGACTCGCCCGACCCCTGCCGAAATTCGCGCTTTCCGCGCCGAGAACCCGAAGATGCGCGAGCGCGACATCGCTGCCCGCCTCGAGATTTCCGAAGCGGCGCTCGTGGCCGCCGAGGTCGGCATTTCGGCCATCCGCATCGATGCCAGCGTCGATCGCTTCCTGGAGCGGATCGCCTCGCTCGGCGAAATCATGGCGCTGTCGCGCAACGAAAGTGCCGTGCATGAGAAGATCGGCGTCTATGAGAACATGAAGTTCGGGGCTCAGGCGGCGATCGTGCTTGGCGAGAACATCGACCTTCGTATCTTCCCGAAGCGCTGGGTGCATGGCTTTGCCGTGACCAAGACCGATGGCGATCAGAAGAGGCTGAGCCTGCAATTCTTCGACAAGGCCGGCGACGCCGTCCACAAAGTGCATCTGCGGCCAGAATCGAATGTCGAGGCCTATCACGCCATGGTCGCCGAGCTGCGTATCGAAGACCAGTCACAGGAATTTATCGAAGACCTCTCCGGCTATGACAATGGCGCAACCGATGGTGACGTCAGCCGCGACGAGCTGCGCGACCATTGGAGCCGCATGACCGATACGCACGAATTCTTCGGCATGCTGAAGAAGCTGAAAATCGGCCGCCAGGACGCGATCCGCACCGTCGGCGACGATTATGCATGGAAGCTTGACGCTGGCGCGGTCGCCGAAATGATGCACGCCTGCGTGCGCGAGGGCCTGCCGATCATGTGCTTCGTCGCCAATGAAGGAACGGTGCAGATCCACTCCGGCCCGATCTACAACGTGCAGACCATGGGTCCCTGGATCAATGTCATGGACCCGACCTTCCATCTGCACCTGCGGCTGGATCACATCGCCGAGGCATGGGTCGTGCGCAAGCCGACCAAGGACGGCCATGTCACCTCGCTCGAAGCCTATAACGCCAGGGGCGAGATGATTATCCAGTTCTTCGGCAAGCGGAAAGAAGGCTTCGATGAGCGCCCCGATTGGCGCGCCATCATCGAAAGCCTGACAAGGGCCGGTACCAACGTTGCCGCATGAGGATGGTCATGACGATGTTCAAGAACTTCAAGCGCATCAAGCCGTGGGAAGTCGCTCTGACCGTGATGGTAATGGCCCTACCGCTCGTGCCGGCCAACCCGATCGCGGGCCTTGGCAGTTTCGTGCGCCATGCGCACGCCACCGAAACGGCCAAGACGCCGGATACCTCGCGTCTCGTCTCCATCGGCGGCGATGTGACGGAGATCGTCTATGCGCTCGGCGAGGAAAAGCGGCTCATCGCCCGCGATTCCACCAGCCTTTATCCGAAGGAAGCGACCAAGCTTCCCGATGTCGGCTATATGCGCGCGCTGTCGCCGGAAGGCATTCTGGCCGTCAATCCGACCGCCATCATTGCCGTCGAAGGCTCCGGCCCGCCGGAAGCACTGGCCGTGTTGCGCAATGCCAGCCTGCCCTTCGAGACCGTGCCGCAACACTACGATCGCGACGGCATTCTGAAGAAGATCGAAGTCGTCGGCGCGCTGCTTGGCGTGCCGGACAAGGCCAAGGCCCTGGAAGCCAAGGTCGCCGCCGATCTCGATGCGGCCATCAATGATTCAGCCAGGCGCCCGGAGGCCGAGCGTAAGCGCGTCCTTTTCGTGCTCAGCAACCAGAACGGTAAGATCATGGCCTCAGGCACCAATACGGCCGCCGACGGCATCATCAAGCTTACCGGCGCCACCAACGCGATCAGCGGCTTCTCCGGCTACAAATCGGTGACGGATGAAGCCATCATCGAAGCCAAGCCGGACGTGATCCTGATCATGGATCGCGAAGGGCCGCTGTCGATGTCGAACGAAGACCTCCTGAAGCAGCCGGCCATTTCGCTGACGCCGGCCGCGAGCCACAAGGCGATCGTGCGCATGGACGGCCTGCACCTCCTCGGCTTCGGACCACGCACGGCCAGCGCCATTCGCGAGCTGAACGCGGCGATCTACGGAGGCTGACGTGGCATTCAACGATGCCATGGCCGGACTGAAGCAGATGTCGCAAAACCCGGCACGCCGACGCGAGGGAGATCGCAGCACGCTTGCAATCTTCGTTGTCGCCAGCCTCTTGGTGATTTCGGCAGCCGCCTTTCTGTTTTCGATCACGACAGGCGCATCGAATGCTTCGGTCATCGATGTCGTAACGGGCATACTGACCGGCAGCACGGAAAGCACGCTTAGCATCCGCGACCGCATCGTCATTTTCGAGATCCGCCTGCCCCGCGCGGTCCTCGGCTTCCTGATCGGCGGCGGGCTGGCGGTTTCGGGTGCTGTCATGCAGGGCCTTTTCCGCAATCCGCTGGCCGATCCCGGCCTGATCGGCGTATCTGCCGGTTCCAGCCTCGGTGCGGTTGCCATGATCGTCCTCGGCGGCGGCGTGCTTGCCCCGGTTGCGCATATCCTCGGCGTCTTCGCTCTTCCCATCGCCGCCTTCATCAGCGGTCTGGCAACGACGATATTGCTTTATAAAGTCGCAACCCGGTACGGGCAGACCTCCATCGCGACCATGCTGCTGGCCGGCATCGCGCTCGGTTCGCTGGCGCTGGCGGCAACGGGAATCCTCATCTACATGGCCGACGACCGGCAGTTGCGCGACCTGACCTTCTGGAGCATGGGATCGCTGGCGGGCTCGACCTGGAGCAAGGTCGCAGGTGCCGGCCCGATCATCGTCCTTTCGCTTCTGCCCCTTCCCTTCATGGCGCGCGGGCTGAATGCGCTGACGCTCGGCGAGGCGGCCGCTTTCCACATGGGGATATCGGTGCAGCGGCTGAAGAGTATCGCCATCGTCAGCGTCGCTGCGGCGGTCGGCGCCTCCGTCGCTGTCAGTGGCGGCATCGGCTTTGTCGGCATCGTCGTCCCGCATATCCTGCGCATGGTCATCGGCCCTGACCATCGTTTCCTGCTGCCGGCCTCGGCACTGCTGGGCGGCTCGTTGCTGGTCGCTGCCGATGTGGTCGCCCGCACCATCGTTTCTCCGGCCGAGCTGCCGATCGGCATTCTGACGGCTGGTGTTGGCGGTCCCTTCTTCCTGTGGATGCTGCTCAGGCAGCGCTCGCGCCTCAATCTGTGAGTTCGCGATGATCGATGTCTCCAATCTGAGCGTCCGGCTTGCCGGCAAACCGATCGTGCAGGATATATCCTTCACGGCCGAGGCCGGCACGCTGACCGCCATTTGCGGGCCGAACGGCTCCGGCAAAACCACGACGATGAAAGCCATCTCAGGCGAGCTCGCCTATAGCGGCGACATCCATATGAACGGTGTTGAAATCAAGGCCCTGGAGCCATGGCAGCTTGCTGAAATGCGCGGCGTCCTGCCCCAAGCAAGCTCGATATCCTTCCCCTTCACCGTCCGCGAGATCGTGCGCATGGGCCTGACCAGCGGCCGCAATAGCCATCCTGAGCAAGCCGATCGTATCGCGACGGAGGCGCTTGCCGCCGTCGATCTCGACGGCTTCGAAGGCCGCTTCTATCAGGAGCTTTCCGGCGGCGAACAGCAGCGTGTCCAGCTCGCGCGCGTGCTCTGCCAGATTTCCGAGCCCGTCATTGATGGCAAGCCTTGCTGGCTGCTGCTCGACGAACCTGTTTCCAGCCTCGACATCAGCCATCAGCTCACCATCATGACGCTTGCACGGCAATTCTGCCGGCGTGGCGGCGGCGTCATCGCCGTCATGCACGATCTCAACCTGACCGCGCTTTTTGCCGACCGGATGGTCCTGCTCAAGAACGGTCGGCTGCAGGCCACGGGATCGATCAAGAACGTGTTGACGGACCAGCACCTGCAGCAAGTCTTCGGCTGCAACCTGCGCGTCAACCGCGTTCCCTCCGACGGTGCTCCCTTCGTTCTCGCCCACAGCGCACTGGCCGACTGACGCCCGCACATCCGGAACTTTTTGTTGCATCCGCGCGTTGAGATGACGCGGTCGGAATCGATGTTCCGAGCGTGGAATGTTCTGGTGTGTCGGAAAATTCCGATCATCACGAAAACAGGTGCCTCCAGGGGCGCCCTAATTGAAAGGGAGCTGAACATGGCCACATCCTTCCTCCATTCGACGCGCGGCAAGCGCAATGGCAGCAGCCTGCATGATGTCGAAGCAACCATCGAAGAACAGATCGACTCGCTGCGCGAAGAAGTTGCGGCCTTTGCCAAGCTGATCGGCGAGAATGGCGCAAAGCAAAGCAAGAAATGGCGCGCAAATGCCGAGTCGGGACTTGATGATCTCGCGGTCCGCGGTGAAGAATTGCTGCACGATTTGCAGCGCGGCTATGCAAGGGGCTCGCGTGAAGTTCGCAGAACCGTACGCCAGCATCCCGTCGCCACCATCGGCGCGGCTGCCGCCTTCGGCCTTGCCGTCGCCCTGCTTTTGTCTCGCCGCTAGGGTGGCGGGATGATCGCTCCGATCCTCGGCCTACTTCTGTCAGGCACGTTCAACCGTACCGTTGCGCGGACCAAGCGCAACGGTATTTTCATTGCCATTGCCGTCCTCCTGCTGCTGACGGCCTATGCCTTCGCCCTGATCGCGGCTGCCATCTGGCTTGCGACGATCTACGGTGCTGCGGTTTCGGCGCTGCTGATAGCGGCAGGCGCGCTCTTGCTTGGCCTGATCGTGCTCGTCATCATGGCAATCATCGACAAGCAGGAACAGCGCAGAGTCCGCGAACGCCGACTGGCAATGGAATCGATGGCAGCCGCTGTCGTCGGCCTCGTACGCAAGCAGCCGCTGATGACCGCCGCCGTTGCTGCTGCCCTCCTCCTCGGCAACCTGTTTTCATCGAGCGACGAAGACGATTGAGCCGCCGGGCGCGTGACGCACGGAAGCGCCGCGACTGAAAAGAGAGAAGCTGCACGGATTGTTAAATGAAAAGCCCGGTCGGAGTGAACTGACCCCCGAAAGTTGGACACAACCTTCAGGGGTCAGTTCAGAGGACCGGGCTTTTGTCAGAAGGCGAATGCCTTGGAAGTCAGCGGCGCCGATGTGGCGTCCGGGCCGAAATCGGCCTCACCGGAAATATCCAACAATTCCTGCAGCCGCTGGCGCGCGCGGTTGACACGGCTCTTGATGGTGCCGACTGCGCAGCCGCAAATCTCGGCCGCCTCCTCATAGGAAAATCCGGATGCGCCCACCAGGATGATGGCTTCGCGCTGATCGGGCGGCAGCTGGTCCAATGCCTTGCGGAAGTCCTGCAGGTCGACGGCGCCATATTGCGAGGGATGTGTCGCCATCGATTCGGTGAATACGCCGTCGCTGTCCTGCACTTCACGGCCGCTCTTGCGCATCTGGCTGTAGAGTTCGTTGCGCAGGATGGTGAAGAGCCAGGCCTTCATATTGGTGCCCATCTCGAAATGGTCCTGCTTCGCCCAGGCCTTCATGATCGTATCTTGAACGAGATCGTCGGCTCGATCGTGGCGGCCGGTCAGAGAAATGGCAAAGGCTCGGAGACTCGGGAGGGCGGCGAGAAGTTCGCGCTTGAAGCTCGTTTGCGTTTCCATGGCGCCACCTCCTATTCGGAGACCTTTGCGGAAGCCAAGCGTTCGGCTTGATCGAGCTTCTCCAAGAGATCCAGGAAGCGATCAGGAATGGCTTCGTCCTGCATGGCGGCATAGAACGAACGGAGCCGGTTGCCGATCTGATTGTTGGGGTCGAGGATATCCATCGCACGCAGGTCCGATGCCTTCTTGTCTGCGTCCTCATGATTCTGGATGGTCATTTGGCCTGCTCGCTTCTCAATTGTCTCGCGTTCATGGATAAGGCGCGCCCTTGCCTCCCCGTTTGGGAGAGCGGTTGACCTCATTCAAAACAGTTGCCTAACGAATCGTAAAGGTTGAGGTCGTCCGATTGTAAGCATTGTAATGCGACTGCCTAAAAAAAGTTCCGACAAAGAGGAACTTTTTTACTCAACTGACGTTTGTTAGTCATTGCGGCCTCTGGGCTGTATTTAATTAGAATTTGATAAAGGCGGGAGCCATTGATGACACTTTCCACACGCATTGCGCCGCATCTTCCGTATTTGCGGCGTTATTCACGTGCTTTGACCGGAACACAGACGTCGGGGGACGCCTATGTTGCTGCGGTTTTGGAAGCCATCATCGCCGACATATCCATCTTTCCGGACACCGACAGCGACCGCGTCGCACTCTATAAACTGTTCACGAAGCTGTTCGGTTCCGTGACACTTCAGATTCCTGAACCGGCCTCACCTTTCGCCTGGGAACAGCGCGCATCCGTAAACCTTTCCAAGGTCTCGCCACTTGCGCGTCAGGCTTTCCTGCTCGCATCTGTCGAAAGTTTCCGCCTCGGCGAGATCGCCGATATTCTCGATGTCTCTGAAAGCGATGCCATGCACCTGCTCGATACCGCCTCCCAGGAAATCTCGCGCCAGGTGGCAACGGATATCATGATCATCGAGGATGAGCCGCTGATCGCAATGGACATCGAGCAGATGGTGGAGAGCCTCGGACACCGCGTCACCGGCATTGCCCGCACCCACGCCGAAGCCGTCGCTCTTTATAATGCGACGAAGCCGAGCATGGTGCTTGCCGACATCCAGCTCGCCGACGGTAGTTCGGGCATCGATGCAGTCAACGATATCCTCAAGACCGCCAGCATCCCGGTCATCTTCATCACCGCCTTCCCCGAGCGGCTGCTGACCGGCGAGCGGCCGGAGCCGACCTTCCTCGTGACCAAGCCTTTCAATCCAGACATGGTGAAGGCCCTCATCAGCCAGGCACTCTTCTTTAACGAAACCACAAAGGTGGCCGCCTGATCCAAGTGAAAACCCCATGGCGGAACAAAGACCATAACCGGGCGTTTGGGTTCGAAACGGCCGGTTTACCGACTGTTATCCGGGGCGATTCTATAGGTCGGTTCAAGTTGTTACGAGTGAGAATGCCCTATCGGCGGGGTTCTCGAAATGCGTGTGAAAGGCAAGCCGGTGAATACGTCTGAACCATTACCCGGCGCGCCTTTGAGCTTGGAAGGCAAAGCCGCTCTGATGGAGCGGGCGCTTGCGAGCGCCAGTGTGTCCATCCTGTTCCAGGATGTAAATCTTTCGATCCGTTATGCCGACAATCTGCCGGACCATCTGCAGTCGTCTGTCGTCATGGGCGGCAATGACTCGCATCTCTTTGGAGAAAAGGATGGCGAGCACCTCTTGCGTTTGAAACGGGGCGTGCTCGAAAGCGGCAAGCCAGCAACCGCCGAGGTTGAGATCGCCAGCGGCGACGGCGCACGGATCTACGAGCTGAAAATGGAACGCATCGGCGGGCGCAAGCCGCAAGGCGTGCTGTCTGTCATCTCCGAAATCACCGAGAGCCGCCACCGCGAAAAAGTGCTGAAGTCACTGCTGCGCGAACTGTCGCATCGCTCCAAGAACCTGCTCGCCATCATTCAGGGTATCGCCACGCAGACCGCCCGCCACACGCTTTCCGTCGACAATTTCCTCATCAAATTCCGCGGCCGTCTGCAATCCCTGTCGAATTCGCAGGATCTCATCACGGATTCCAGCTGGCGCGGTGCATATTTGTTCGAACTGGCGGAAAAGCAGTTCGCCCCCTATTGGCCCGATGCAGGCGTGCCCATGCCGATCTACGGCATCAACGCACATCTGACGCCCAATGCCGCCGTGCACCTGGGGCTTGCTCTGCACGAGCTCATCGTCAATTCCGCCTCGCATGGCGCCATCTCGACCGGCGCCACCAGCATCACGTTGAATTGCAAGGAAGCCGAGCTCGACGGCAAGAAGGCGATTGAGGTCGCCTGGTCTGAGCGTTTCTACGCGCCCGCTGACCATGAATTCGAGGACAATAGCTTCAGCCGCACGGTGCTTGAACGCGTCGTGCCGACGTCCATGAATGGCCGCGCAGACTTCGCCATTGACGACGGCAGCATCGGCTATCGGCTCACCATTCCCGAAACTGAATATGAAATCCTAAGACGCCGCTAGCGGCCGGCGGGAGCACAATAAAACAGCCAGTGCGAGGGCGGCGCACTGGCTGCTTTGCACTCATCGGGAGGGGACCGTGAGTAGAGTCCTGAGACGTATTGGGCGTGCATCAGGAGATGCGATCATCATCAGGACATCGACATAACGATGCTGCAAAGCCTTGGTTCCACCCAGATCCAAAAAAATTCATCAACTTTTTACATTTCAGCACAGCCTCTGACATGGCGTCCCTCCAATCGCAGACAGGCGCTCGCAGTCATTGTCGTGCCTCAAATCTTTTCGAACCGCGTGCGGAAAAGAAGAAAAACTATTTAAATCATATCTTTAAGATAAAAGCTCCAGTGATCGAAAACGTTCTCGTTCTCCCACAGGAAGGCGTATCGAGGCACGCTTTGCGATCAAAATTTTACCGTTTGATAAATTTTTTAAGCTGAGTTACCGTTCCAGTACTAGCCGTTTACTATAAGAGGGAACTTCAATGGGACGACTGGAAACTGGGATTCATAAAGGCAGGCTCACGCCCGCCGAATATGATGCAAACTTTTCCGATCTTCACCCGCGCCTCACCAAGCATGAGGCGCTGGTCGCATCCGACCGCTGCTATTTCTGCTACGACGCGCCGTGCATGACGGCCTGTCCCACCTCCATCGACATTCCGATGTTCATCCGCCAGATCTCCACGGGCAATCCCATCGGCTCGGCGAAAACGATCTTCGATCAGAACATCCTCGGCGGCATGTGCGCCCGCGTCTGTCCCACCGAACAGCTCTGTGAGCAGGCTTGCGTGCGCAATACTGCCGAGGAGCGCCCGGTCGAGATTGGCCGTCTGCAGCGCTATGCAACCGATACGGCGATGGCTGAGAACAAGCAGTTCTATACGCGCGCCGAATCCACCGGCAAGAAGATCGCCGTCATCGGCGCCGGTCCGGCCGGTCTTGCCTGCGCACACCGTCTTGCGGTCAAGGGTCATGACGTTACCATCTTCGATGCCCGCGAGAAGGCCGGCGGCCTGAATGAATATGGCATCGCAACCTATAAGGCCGTCGACGACTTCGCGCAAAAGGAAGTCGACTATGTGCTCGCCATCGGCGGTATCGAGGTGAAGAACGGCCAGGCGCTCGGCCGCGATTTCAGCCTTTCCGACCTCTCTCAGCAATATGACGCCGTCTTCCTCGGCCTCGGCCTTGCCGGCGTCAACGCGCTGCGCGCCGAAGGCGAGGATCTCGAGGGCGTCGCTGATGCCGTCGCCTACATCGCCGAACTGCGCCAGGCTGGTAACAAGGCCGATATCGCCATCGGCCGTCGCGTCGTCGTTCTCGGCGGTGGCATGACCGCGATCGACGCAGCCGTGCAGGCAAAACTGCTCGGCGCCGAAGAGGTGACGATCTGCTATCGCCGCGGCAAGGAACACATGAACGCCTCGGAATTCGAGCAGGATCTGGCCGCCTCCAAGGGCGTCATCATCCGCCATTGGCTCGCGCCGAAGCGCATCCTTGACAAGGACGGCAAGGTCGCTGGCATCGAGGTCGAATATACGGAACTGCGTGACGGCAAGCTCGTTGGCACCGGCGATGTCGGCGTCATTGCCGCCGACCAGATCTTCAAGGCGATCGGCCAGACGTTCGAAGCCTCAGGCCTCGGCGCGCTGCGCATGGAATCCGGCCGTATCGCCATCGATGGCGAAGGCCGGACCTCGATCGAAGGCGTATGGGCCGGCGGCGACTGCGTGCTTGGCGGCGATGACCTGACGGTTTCGGCCGTGGCACAGGGTCGCGATGCGGCCGAATCCATCAACCGTGCGCTCGCTGCCGCCACGCCGGCCGCTGCAGTCGCCTGAAAGGAGAACCGACATGGCTGATCTCCGCAATAATTTCGTTGGCATCAAGTCTCCGAACCCGTTCTGGCTGGCCTCCGCGCCGCCGACCGACAAGGCCTATAACGTCGAGCGCGCCTTCAAGGCGGGCTGGGGCGGCGTCGTCTGGAAGACGCTCGGCGAGGAAGGACCGCCAGTCGTCAACGTCAACGGCCCGCGCTACGGCGCGATCTGGGGCGCCGACCGACGTCTGCTCGGTCTCAACAACATCGAACTGATCACCGACCGCGACCTCTATACCAACCTGCGCGAAATGAAGCAGGTGAAGAAGAACTGGCCGGATCGCGCGTTGATCGCCTCGATCATGGTCCCCTGCGTCGAGGATGCCTGGAAGGCGATCCTGCCGCTGGTCGAGGAAACGGAAGCCGACGGCATCGAACTCAACTTCGGCTGTCCCCACGGCATGTCCGAGCGCGGCATGGGTTCCGCGGTCGGACAAGTGCCGGAATATATCGAAATGGTCGTGCGCTGGTGCAAGCAGTACACGCGCATGCCCGTCATCACCAAGCTGACGCCCAATATCACCGATATCCGCAAACCTGCCCGCTCCGCCAAGGCCGGCGGCACCGATGCCGTGTCGCTGATCAATACGATCAACTCGATCGTCTCGGTGGATCTCGACAATTTCGCTCCGAACCCGACTGTCGGCGGCAAGGGCAGCCATGGCGGCTATTGCGGCCCCGCGGTGAAGCCGATCGCGCTCAACATGGTGGCCGAGATCGCCCGCGATCCGGAAACCTATGGCCTGCCGATATCGGGCATAGGCGGCATCACCACCTGGCGCGATGCAGCGGAATTCCTCGCGCTCGGCGCCGGTAACGTGCAGGTCTGCACCGCCGCGATGACCTATGGGTTCAAGATCGTCGAAGAGATGATCACCGGCTTGTCCGACTGGATGGACGAGAAAGGACACCGCACGCTGGATGATATCATCGCCCGCGCCGTGCCGAACGTCTCCGACTGGCAATATCTCAACCTCAACTATATCGCCAAGGCGAAAATCGACCAGGATGCCTGCATCAAGTGCGGCCGCTGTCACATCGCCTGCGAGGACACCTCGCATCAGGCGATCACCAACATGGTCGATGGCGTCAGGCGCTTCGAGGTGATGGAAGAGGAATGCGTCGGCTGCAATCTCTGCGTCAATGTCTGCCCGGTCGAGAACTGCATCACCATGGAAGAACTGCCGGCCGGCAGCCTCGACAAGCGCACCGGCAAGGTCGTCGACCCGAACTACGCCAACTGGACGACCCATCCGAACAATCCGATGGCGCGTCAGGCGGCGGAATAACGGTAAAGTCCGCAAGCATTCAAAAGGCGGACGCAGCAGTTTGCTGCGGTCGCCTATTATTTTAGGCGCAATCCTCCGAAGGATCCAGCCGCGGCTCAGCCCTGACGAATCCGAAGCCCGTCGACGAAAAGCTGTTCCAGATAGCGGGCAGCATCCTCGAAACGTCCCTCGCCAGAATGCTCGTCGCCAAGCACCGCGCGCACTTGTACGTCGAAATCCGCATAATGCTGTGTGGTCGACCAGATCGAAAAGATCAGGTGATAGGGATCGCATTTGGCGATCTTGCCGGCTTTTGCCCATGCGCGAATGACCTCGGCCTTCTCGTCCACGAGCGCCTTCAGCGGCCCACGCAGCTCGTCCTCAACATGCGGCGCGCCCTGCAGCATTTCATTGGCAAAAAGCCGGCTTTCGCGCGGGAAATCGCGCGCCATTTCGAGCTTGCGACGGATATAGGAGCGGATCTCGCTTTCGGGGTTGCCATTGGCATCGAAGGCGCGCAGCGGCTCCAGCCAGGTAAACAGCACCCGGTCGATCAAGGCCCGATGCATCGCCTCCTTGGTGCGGAAATAGTAGAGCAGATTGGGCTTCGACATGCCCGCTACTTCGGCGATCTGGTCGATGGTCGAGCCCCGGAAACCGCTGACGGAAAATACGTCCAGCGCGGCCTCCAATATGATCTCCTCTTTCTCTTCCTGGATACGGGTGCGGCGCTGCGTCCTGGCGGCTCTGGGGATGGCCATATCTGCTCTGTTTCTCCTTGAAATCCAAGCCTTTCGGCCGTTCCCTCATTCACCCTGTCGATGCATCGAATCTGGCAATCGCCTGAAATTTTATCGGAATTTTTCGTGCTTTTCGTCTTGAGCCGCGCCACGGAAGTTGTAATGTTTACCAATCGGTCAAATTATCTGTCAGATGTCTCCTAAAGGCAACTGGCGATTTCCGGGCAAGAAAAACAAGACGGCGCTCCGGAATTTGAAATAAGACCAACGGGAACAATTTCGGGCATGCGCCTTGCGTGCCCCAGGACAAACAGGTGAGGATTGCATCATGGTGGCAGCGCCAGGAGAAAACATGCGTATCAATGGCGATCGCCTTTGGGATACGCTGATGGACATGGCGAAAATCGGCCCCGGCATTGCCGGCGGCAACAATCGCCAAACGCTGACCGATGCCGACGCCGAAGGACGCAGCCTTTTCAAGACCTGGTGCGACAAGGCCGGCCTGACCGTCGGCGTCGACAAGATGGGTACGATGTTCGCGACCCGCGCCGGCACCGATCCAGATGCGCTGCCCGTCTATGTCGGCTCGCATCTCGATACCCAGCCGACCGGCGGCAAGTATGACGGCGTGCTCGGCGTGCTTGCCGCGCTGGAGGTTGTGCGCACGATGAATGACCTCGGCATCAAGACCAAACATCCCATCGTGGTCACCAACTGGGCCAACGAGGAAGGCGCGCGTTTCGCGCCCGCCATGCTCGCCTCCGGCGTCTTTGCCGGCGTGCACACACTTGATTATGCCTATGGCCGCAAGGATCCCGACGGCAAGACCTATGGCGAGGAGCTGAAGCGCATCGGCTGGCTCGGCGATGAAGAAGTCGGTGCTCGCAGGATGCATGCCTATTTCGAATATCATATCGAACAGGGCCCGATCCTGGAGGCCGAAAACAAGACGATCGGCGTCGTCACGCACTGTCAGGGCCTTTGGTGGCTGGAATTCACGCTGACCGGCAAGGAAGCGCATACAGGCTCGACGCCGATGGCCATGCGCGTCAATGCCGGCCTTGCCATGTCGCGGATCATCGAGATGGTGCAGAGCGTCGCCATGGAAAACCAGCCGGGGGCCGTCGGCGGTGTCGGCCAGGTTTTCTTCTCGCCGAATTCGCGCAATGTCCTGCCTGGCAAGGTGGTCTTCACCGTCGACATCCGCACGCCGGACAAGGAAAAGCTCGATCGCATGCGCACCAAGATCGAAACCGAAGGCAAGAAGATAGCCGATGCCCTCGGCGTCGGCTGCTCTGTCGAAGCCATCGGCCATTTCGAGCCGGTCACCTTCGATCCCAAGCTCGTGACTTCCGTGCGTAACGCGGCTGAGAAACTCGGCTACAGCCACATGAACATCATCTCCGGCGCCGGTCACGATGCCTGCTGGGCCGCCAAGGTTGCCCCCGCCACCATGGTCATGTGCCCCTGCGTCGGCGGCCTCTCCCACAATGAGGCCGAAGAAATCTCCAAGGAATGGGCGACCGCCGGCGCGGATGTGCTGTTCCACGCAGTCGTTGAGACGGCGGAGATCGTGGCTTGATCATGGCTCACGCCCGGCCATCCCCCTCATCCGCCCTTCGGGCACCTTCTCCCCGAGGGGAGAAGGGGGAATTCGCTGCAGCTTTCGGTTTCAGATTCGCGACTTTGGCTGAAAAGCTGTTGTCTAATCGGCAAGGTGCAACAGAAATTCTCTTCTCCCTTCGGGGAGAAGGTGACCGAGGGGTGGATGAGGGGGCACTACCGATGCCGGACAACAATGACATCACCAAACGCCGCCCCGGCAAAACCCAGCAGGCCCGCCGTCTTCGAAAAACCAACACCGAGGAAGAATATCGCCTCTGGAGCGATCTGCGTGACCGCCGACTGAATGGACATAAATTTGCAAGGCAGATTCCACTCGGTCCCTATGTAGTTGATTTCCTCTGTCGCGATAAATCGCTGATCGTCGAAATCGATGGCTTCCAACATGCCGCTTCTCCGTCTGATGTGATCCGCACGCGTTGGCTCAATACACATGGCTACTCGGTGTTGAGATTCTGGAATCATGAGATCACCAGCGAGCGCCTGGCGGTTTTGGAAACAGTTCTCGCTGCTCTCGAGGGACGGATCTTCGAAAGAGACGACGTTCTGCGCTTCTATCCTGCGATCCAGCTGACGGAGCGTGGCGGTAAATGATGTATTCGAATCATACCCCCTCATCCGTCCTTCAGGCCCCTTCTCCCCGAAGGGAGAAGGGGCTTCCCTCCGTTGCGTCATCTTTCTCAACAAACCGCGGACACAATCATAAATTGTGTTGCACCAAAGGCTCGCCACACCTCTCCTTCTCCCCTCGGGGAGAAGGTGACCCGAAGGGTCGGATGAGGGGGCGCCACGGATGCCAGACTCTTAAAAACAGGGAACAGACACCATGAGCACAGTCATCAAGGGTGGAACCATCGTCACGGCCGATCTGACCTATAAGGCGGATGTGAAGATCGAAGGCGGTAAGATCGTCGAAATCGGGCCGAATCTCTCGGGTAATGAAGTGCTGGATGCATCCGGCTGTTATGTCATGCCTGGCGGCATCGACCCGCACACGCATCTCGAAATGCCGTTCATGGGCACTTATTCCTCTGACGATTTCGAGAGCGGTACCCGCGCTGCCCTTGCCGGCGGCACGACGATGGTGGTGGATTTTGCGCTCCCCTCGCCCGGCCAGTCGCTGCTCGAAGCGCTGACCATGTGGGACAACAAGTCCACCCGCGCGACCTGCGACTATTCCTTCCACATGGCGATCACCTGGTGGGGCGAACAGGTCTTCAACGAGATGGAAACCGTCGTCCGCGAGAAGGGCATCAACACATTCAAGCATTTCATGGCCTATAAGGGCGCGCTTATGGTGGATGACGACGAGATGTTCTCTTCCTTCCAGCGCTGCGCCGAGCTTGGCGCTTTGCCGCTCGTCCACGCCGAAAACGGCGATGTGGTCGCGCAGATGCAGGCAAAGCTGCTGGCCGAAGGCAATAACGGCCCGGAAGCGCATGCCTATTCCCGCCCGGCGGAAGTCGAAGGCGAGGCAACGAACCGCGCCATCATGATCGCCGATATGGCGGGCTCGCCCGTCTATATCGTCCATACCTCCTGCGAACAGGCGCATGAAGCCATCCGCCGCGCCCGCCAGAAGGGCATGCGCGTCTATGGCGAACCGCTGATCCAGCACCTGACACTCGACGAAAGCGAATATGCCAATGCAGATTGGGACCATGCCGCCCGCCGTGTCATGTCACCCCCCTTCCGCAACAAGCAGCATCAGGATAGCCTCTGGGCCGGTCTCGCCTCCGGCTCTCTGCAGGTGGTCGCGACCGACCACTGCGCCTTTACGACCGAGCAGAAGCGCTTCGGCCTCAACGACTTCACAAAGATCCCGAACGGAACCGGCGGCCTTGAGGATCGTATGCCCATGCTCTGGACCTACGGCGTCAACACCGGCCGGCTGACGATGAACGAGTTCGTTGCGGTCACGTCGTCCAACATCGCCAAGATCCTCAACGTCTATCCGAAGAAGGGCGCGATCCTTGTGGGCGCCGATGCCGATATCGTCGTCTGGGACCCGAAGCGCTCGAAAACCATCACCGCCAAGACGCAGCAGTCGGCGATCGATTACAACGTCTTCGAGGGCAAGGAAGTGACCGGCCTGCCGCGCTATACGCTGACGCGCGGCATCGTCGCCATCGAGGAAGGCACGGTCAAGACCCGAGAAGGCCACGGCGAGTTCGTCAAGCGCGAGCCCTTCACCGCCGTCAACCGGGCACTTTCCACCTGGAAAGAAGTCACCGCGCCGCGCAAAGTGCAGCGCAGCGGCATCCCCGCAAGCGGGGTATGACGCTTGGGCACGGCGCTTCGGCTCATCGGCCATCTAGAGCAATTCCAGGAAAAGTGCGTAGCAGTTTTCCGTCCGGAATTGTGTAAAAACAAAAAGATAGAGCATTTTCGCGATTCGAAGAAAAGCGAGACGGCTCTAGCACGGCACATACCGTTCCAGATCCGGCAGCAGGACGACGCTTTCCTGCTCGTTCGGATCGGTGCGGGCGATGACCGCTGTCGCCGGCCGGTCGCTCAAGTTCGCGGGAAGATGCGGGACGCCGGCCGGAATATAGAACATCTCGCCCTCCCGCACGATGACATGCTCTTCCAGCTGGTCGCCGAACCAGCAATGCGTCTCTCCGGAAATCGCGTAGATCGCCGTCTCATGCGAGGCGTGAAGATGCGCCTTGGCGCGGGCACCCGGCGGGATGGTCAGAAGATGCATGCAAATCCCCGTCGAGCCCACTGTCTCGGCGGCAATCCCTTCAAAATAATTGAGACCCTGTTTTCCGGCATAGGTACTGCCGGGCCGCACGACACGGCAGGTGGGCTTCGATGAGACACTCACGGCATTGCTCCCCTCTGTTCAGCAGCCCCAAGGCCTTCTCGCCTCTCCGGACTGCGGCAATGCCAAACAGGATAACACGCAATCCGCCTCAAACATGCGGCGAAAACAGGACTGGTAGGTGTTAATGACGTCATCCGCTTCCTCCGTCGTCTCTGCGCGGAATCTCTGTCTCACCTACAATACAAATGACGGGCCGGTGCATGCGCTGAGCAATGTCGATCTCGATGTTCGTAAGGGCGATTTCGTCTCCTTCATCGGCCCTTCGGGCTGCGGCAAGACCACCTTCCTGCGTGTCATCGCCGACCTCGAGCGTAAGACATCGGGCGATATCAGCGTCAACGGCATGTCGCCGGAAGATGCCCGAAAAAATCGCGCCTATGGCTATGTCTTCCAGGCCGCAGCCCTTTATCCCTGGCGGACGATCGAGAAGAATATCGCCCTGCCGCTCGAAATCATGGGCTATGACAAGCAAGAGCAGGCCAAGCGCATCGCCCGGACGCTGGAACTCGTCAATCTCAACGGCTTCGAACACAAGTTTCCCTGGCAGCTGTCCGGCGGCATGCAGCAACGCGCCTCCATTGCCCGCGCCTTGGCTTTCGATGCCGATCTGCTGCTGATGGACGAGCCCTTCGGCGCACTGGACGAAATCGTTCGCGACCACCTCAACGAACAGCTTCTGAAACTCTGGAAACAGACGAACAAGACCATCTGCTTCGTAACCCACTCCATCCCGGAAGCAGTCTATCTCTCGACGAAGATCGTCGTCATGTCACCGCGTCCGGGCCGCGTCACCGATATCATCGAATCGACGCTACCGACGGAGCGGCCGCTCGACATTCGCGAGACGCCGGAATTCCTGGAAATCGCCCACCGCGTCCGGGAAGGGCTGAGAGCAGGGCATAGCTATGAGGAATAGGATGATGGACGGCTCCGTCGCGCGACGGCCCCTCACCGTACCGAGCCCAAGGCAATCGCATAAAGGAGCAGGTCGGTGCGGTCTTTACCTTCTCCCCTCGGGGAGAAGGTGGCCCGAAGGGTCGGATGAGGGGGTTAACCGCTTCAAAGCCATCGGCTTCCGCTTTCTTGGCAAGCCCCCTCATCCGCCTGGCGGCACCTTCTCCCCGAGGGGAGAAGGAGGTGCGCCGAAGCAGCCTCATTCTCATGCAATTGCCGTACTGTCGGAGCCGGGAAAACAACGCCGCTCCGCAATCGGAGGAATATCATGAACCCGCAATTCCTCCTCTGGCTTGTCGGCGCGATGGCGATCTTTATCGGCGGTGCCACAGCTTCGCGTGCCTATATCGCCAACAACAACATGTTGGTCTTGATCCTGTCGCTCGCGCTCTATTGTATCGGCAATCTGATGATGGTGCGGTTGATGCGCGAGGGCGGACTTGGCCTGGCGATCTCCGCTTCCTCCATCGCGCAGCTCGTCGTCGTCAATGTCATCGCCTTCATCGTCTTCGGCGAACGGCTGAGCCTGCAGCAACTTGCCGGCGTGGGTCTTGGCATCATCGCCATGATCCTCATGCTGCTTCCCGCGCAAGGAAGGGCATGAGCATGGAAAAGGAACAGTTCTTCAAGCACAAGTTCCTGCCGGTCACGACGATCATCCTGGCGATTGTCCTGCTCTGGTATGTCTTCGCCGTCATTCTCAATGCGCCATTCCAGCGCGATCTCGACCGGCGCGGCAACGTAACACCGACGATGGTAGAATTCATCGGCAAGACGCTGTCGCAGCCGAAACCGACCCTGCCCGCGCCGCACCAGGTAGCGCAGAATGTCTTTGAAAACACTTTCCTGCGAGTGCCGACAAGCAATCGCAGCCTCGTCTACAACGCTTGGATAACGCTGGCGCCAACAGCAGTCGGCTTTGCCTTTGGCACGATTCTCGGCGTCCTCTTTGCAGTCGGTATCGTCCATCTCGTCGCGCTCGACCGCAGCCTCATGCCGTGGATCATCGCGTCCCAGACGATCCCGATCCTTGCCATCGCACCGACGATCATCGTCGTCTTCAGCGCCCTTGGCATAGACGGGCTGATCCCGAAGGCGCTGATTTCCACCTATCTGTCGTTCTTCCCGGTCACGGTCGGCATGACGAAGGGCCTGCGCTCGCCGGAAATCATGCATCTCGATCTGATGCGCACCTATAATGCCAGCAGCTGGCAGACCTTCTGGAAGCTGCGCGTGCCGGCTTCGGTCCCCTTCCTCTTCACCTCCATGAAGGTCGCGATCGCCGCAAGCCTGGTCGGAACGATTGTCGGCGAGCTGCCGACGGGCGCAGTCGCCGGCATCGGCGCAAAACTGCTCGCAGGCTCCTACTACAGCCAGACAATCGACATATGGGCCGCTCTCGTGGCAGGCTCTGTGCTCGCGGCCGTTCTCGTGGGCATCGTCAGCATTGCGGCGCGCATCGTCGACCGTTCGATGGGAGGCAGAACGGCATGAGATCCTTTCTTTTCTCCTGGCAGGGCATTCTTGCACTTCTTCTCTGTCTTGCAGCCATCCCCGCATTGCCGCTGCTCGCAGCGGATGCCGCGGCACCCGTCAGCAGCGGAACGACCTTCGTCATCTTCATTCTGATTGCTGCGGCGGCCGCCCTCTCCTTCATGCGTCTCTCCGATGAGCTAAGCGCAGCGATCCTCTTCTTCGGCGCACATGCCGCAGCATGGCTGCTGCTTGCCGGAATTTCCGGCAATGAAGGCAAGGCACAGCTATCCTTCTTCATTCTGATTGCCGCTTCATGGCTGCTGGCCTGGCGCTGCGTTTCCGTCCTGTCGTCGATGCGTTCGCACTCGACCGCCGGCAACTATACGCTGCGCCTGCTGATCCCGGCGATCTTTGGCATATGGATACTGATCATCTGGGAAGCCGTCACTCGCGGCGCCGGCGTTTCCCTGGTCCTTCTGCCGCCGCCAAGCGCCATCGGCGCCAGGATCGCCAATTCGATTCCGACATTGTGGATCGATGTCCGCCAGACGATCCTCACCGCCGTCCTGATCGGCTATATCATCGGCTGCGCCAGCGGCTTCATCGTCGCCATTCTTGCTGACCGCTTCGCCTTCCTGCGGCGCGGCCTGCTGCCGATCGGCAATTTCGTCTCGGCCCTGCCGATCATCGGCGTCGCACCGATCATGGTCATGTGGTTCGGCTTCGATTGGCAGTCGAAAGCCGCCGTCGTCGTCATCATGACCTTCTTCCCGATGCTGGTGAATACGGTGACAGGCCTTGCCGCCGCCGGCAATATGGAACGCGACCTGATGCGCACCTACGCATCGAGCTACTGGCAGACGCTCTTCAAGCTGCGCCTGCCGGCTGCCGCCCCCTTTATTTTCAATGCGCTGAAGATCAACTCGACCCTGGCGATGATTGGTGCCATCGTGGCGGAGTTCTTCGGTACGCCCATGTCGGGCATGGGCTTCCGCATCTCAACCGAAAATGGCCGGTTGAACCTCGATATGGTCTGGGCTGAGATCGCGGTTGCCGCGATTGCCGGCTCGGTCTTCTACGGTATCGTCGCCATCATCGAACGAATGGTGACGTTCTGGCATCCGTCTATCCGTGGTGGGCAGACGTAATCCAGGATCCCCTCCAAGGGATCAAGGCATAACTTCAGAGGGAAAGGGTGAAGACATGAAAAAAATAATGTTTGCATTGATGGCAAGTGCCATGACGCTTGCCGCCACCCAGGGCGCGATGGCGGCGGATAAGTTGACCTTGCAGCTGAAATGGGTGGCCCAGGCTCAGTTCGGCGGCTACTTCGTTGCCAAGGACAAGGGCTTCTACAAGGAAGAAGGCCTCGATGTCGATATCAAGGCGGGCGGGCCTGATATCGCTCCGGAGCAGGTCATCGCCGGCGGCGGTGCCGATGTGATCGTCGACTGGATGGGCGGCGCACTGGTTGCCCGCGAAAAGGGCGTGCCGCTCATCAATATCGCCCAGCCCTTCGAAAAATCCGGTCTGGAGCTGATCTGCCCTAAGGATGGACCGGTCAAGACGGAGAAGGATTTCAAGGGACACACCCTCGGCGTTTGGTTCTACGGCAACGAATATCCCTTCTTTGCCTGGATGCATAAGCTCGGCCTCAAGACCGACGGCGGCAAGGATGGAGTCAACGTTCTGAAGCAGAGCTTCGACGTGCAGCCCCTCGTCCAGAAGCAGGCCGACTGCATCTCCGTCATGACCTATAACGAATATTGGCAGGCGATCGATGCCGGCTTCAAGGCCGAAGACCTGACCGTCTTCAACTATACGAAGCTCGGCAACGACCTTCTGGAAGACGGTCTCTACGTCAAGGAAGACAAGCTGAAGGATGCGAAGTTCAAGGCCGATATGGTGAAATTCGTCCGCGCGTCGATGAAGGGCTGGAAATATGCCGTCGAGCATCCGGATGAAACCGCCGAAATCGTCATGGACAATGGCGGCCAGGATGAAAACCACCAGAAGCGCATGGCGGGCGAAGTCGCCAAGCTGATCGGCAGCGGCAAGCTCGACATGAAGACCTATAACCGCACGGTCGAAGCCCTGCTCGATCAGAAGATCATCAACAAGAAGCCGGATGGCGCCTATACGCATGAGATCACGGACGCTGCTCTGAAATAAGCTCGGAGCACTCACAGAGACTAAAACGCGCGAGGTTTCCGCCTTGCGCGTTTTTTTCATTTTGTAACAGCAGCAACAAAACGCTGGCTTTGTCGCGCCGTCTGGCTGAAAAGCCCTCAGCCATCAACTATTCGAATGCTGACATCACAATGCCGTGATTGCTTCGCAAGGTTGTAGACGATAGAAATGCCCGCGAAATCATTTTCTCGTGATCTTGCGAGAATTGAAAATCGATCCCATCTACATGAGCGATTTTAGGATGAGGGAACTGCAAGGCATGACAGACGGATATTGATCCGCCGGAGAAGCCGGCCCGCATGCATCGCATCCCCGTGTTCGCGACGGAAAACAGCGAAATCCCATTTTATCAAACGCCGAACTGGAACCGGACGCATGGCCCTTACGCCGTTTAGACTTCTGAGCACGACCGCAATCCTGCTTTCCCTGCTGGGCGTGTCTGCCGCCCTGGCGGAAGAGCCCCCGGTTACCACGCCGAAACAGAACCTGCCCGCAATCGTCATCACCACAGCCACGATGCGCCACCTGACCGATAAGGTCGTCGCGACCGGCACGGTGAAGGCCGTCGAGGAAGTTTACATCCAGCCACAGGTGGATGGCCTCTCCATCCGCTCTCTCAACGCAGATGTCGGCGACAAGGTCAGCGCGAACAGCACGCTTGCCACGCTGAACGATGATGCTCTTATTCTGCAGAAGAGCCAGATGCAGGCGACGCGGGCCAAGGGCGAAGCAAGCCTTGCGCAATTGCACGCCCAGCTCACCGAAGCCCGCGCCAATGCCGAAGAGGCAGAATTGCAGCGTGTTCGCGCCGTCACAATGGGCGCCAAGGGCACGATGTCGACCTCCTCGGTGGAACAGGCGAATGCCGCCGCCGCCGCCAACAAGGCGCGCGTCGTTTCCGCCGAGCAGGCGATCGCCGTTGCAGAGGCCGATCTGAAGGTTACCGACAGCCAGATCGCCGATACCGATCTCAAGCTTGCCAGAACAGGCATTAAGACCCCCGTCGCCGGCACCGTCGCGTCGCGCAATGCCCGCGTCGGCGCCATCGCCAACGGCAATGGCGATCCGCTTTTCACCATCATCCGCGACAGCCAGCTCGAATTGGTGGTCGATGTGTCCGAGAGCGATATCACCAAGATCACGAGCGGACAGAAGGCCTTGATCGCGCTTTCAGGCCGTCGCGAAAAGCTTGCCGGAACGGTCCGTCTCGTTGCTCCAATCGTCGATCCCGTCACCCGCCTCGGCGCGGTGCATATCACGATCGACGAAGGCGAGAAGGCCCGCGCCGGCATGTATGGTAGCGCCGAGATCATCATTCGCCAGGAAGATGGCGTTGCGCTGCCGCTGACGGCAGTCAACAGCGAGGAAAACGGTTCTTCCGCCCGCAAGGTCGAAAACGGCGTGGTCAAGTTCGTGAGCGTCGAAACCGGCATTCAGGATTCAGGCTATGTCGAGATCGTCAAGGGCCTGAAAGCCGGTGATGATGTCGTCGCCAAGGCCGGTGCCTATGTTCGCGACGGCGACCACATCACGCCGGTTCGCGATACGTCGCAAGCCTCCAACTGAGCGAGAACGACAAGATGAACTTCTCCGCCTGGTCCATCCGAAATCCGGTCGCCCCGCTCCTCGGCTTCTTCCTGCTGATGGTCGTGGGCGCGCATGCCTTCTTCAATCTGCCCATCACCCGCTTCCCGAACATTGACGTCCCTATTGTCAATGTCACCGTGACGCAAAGCGGCGCCTCGCCGGCCGAGCTCGAAATGCAGGTGACGAAGGAGATCGAAGACGCCGTTGCCAGCATCAACGGCATCGACGAGATACAATCGACGATCACCGACGGCCAATCGCAGACCGTCGTCGTCTTCCGATTGGAGGTGCCGACCGAGCAGGCCGTTCAGGACACCAAGGACGCCATCGACCGCATCCGCGGCAACCTGCCATCGACCATCGATGAGCCGATCGTCTCCAAGGTCGATGTCGTCGGCCAGGCGATCCAGAGCTTCGCCGTGTCCTCGCCGAACATGACGCTCGAAGAGCTGTCCTGGTACGTGGACGATACGGTCAAGCGCGCGCTGCAGGGCAAGGCGGGCATCGGCCGAGTGGACCGCTATGGCGGCGCCGATCGCGAAGTGCGCATCGAGCTCGATCCCAACAAGCTGAACGCCTATGGCATAACAGCGCTTTCGGTGAGCCAGCAGCTCCGCAGCACCAATATCGATCTTGGTTCCGGCCGCGGCCAGGTTGCCGGCAGCGAGCAGGCAATCCGCGTGCTCGGCGACGCCCGTAATGTCGCCCAGCTCGCCGATACGACGATCGCGCTCACCAACGGGCGCTTCGTAAAACTCTCCGATCTCGGCGCCATCAAGGACACCTATCAGGAGCCGAAGTCCTTTTCGCGGTTCAACAGTGCCCCTGTCGTCACCTTCGGCGTATTCCGCGCCAAGGGCGCCAGCGAGGTGACCGTCGCCAAGACCGTTGCCGATACGCTCGACAAGGTGCGCGCGGAGAACCCGAACGTCTCGATCGAGATGATCGACGACTCCGTCTACTACACCTATGGCAACTACGAATCGGCGATGCATACGCTGATCGAAGGCGCCATACTGGCCGTCATCGTCGTCTTCCTGTTCCTGCGGAACTGGCGCGCGACGCTGATATCGGCGGTTGCCTTGCCGCTCTCCGCGATCCCGACATTCTGGATCATGAACCAGATCGGCTTCTCGCTGAACCTCGTCAGCTTCCTGGCGCTGACGCTGGCAACCGGTATTCTCGTCGATGATGCCATCGTCGAAATCGAGAACATCGCGCGCCACATCAAGATGGGCAAGACGCCCTATCGCGCCGCCATCGACGCTGCAGACGAAATCGGCCTGGCCGTCATTGCGACGACCTTCACCATCATCGCGGTCTTCGTGCCCGTCTCCTTCATGCCGGGCATTCCGGGGCAATACTTCATCCAGTTCGGCCTGACCGTCGCCTTCTCGGTGTTCTTCTCGCTGCTGGTGGCGCGTCTGATCACGCCGATGATGGCCGCCTATCTGATGCGCGCCGAAGACGGCGTCGATGACCATCACGACAATGACGGCCGCTTCATGCGGGGCTATAGCTGGCTGGTGCGGCTGACGACGAAGAAGTGGTACACGCGTTATCCGACGCTGCTTGCCGCTTTCGCTTTCTCGATCGCTTCGGTCTTCGCTCTCATCATGTTCGTCCCCGGCAGCTTCATCCCGCCGGAAGACTCCTCGCGCATCGTTCTGTCGGCGGAACTGCCGCCGAACGCCCGGCTCGATGATACGGAACAGGCAACCAACGAGATCTATCGGCGCGTGAAGGGTATCGATGGCGTTGAAAGCGTCTTCGTACTCGGCGGCGCCTCGCCGAAGGGCGATCTGGAACTGCGCCGCGCCACGGTGACGCTGACACTCGGCAAGCTCGATCAGTCGCTGACAAAGAAGGTCGTGAACGACGTTCTCGGCTCGCTGCCTGTCATCGGCCCCCACCTGCCGAAGGTTACCGTCCATGGCCGCGTGCGCCCGCAATGGGAGATCGAAAAGGAAGTCTTTGCCAAGCTGCGCTCGATACCCGACGTCCGCATCACCAAGCTGAACGATCGCGGCGACCGCGACCTGACCTATAACTTCCTCTCGCGCAACGAAAAGGACCTCAATCAGGCCGTCGGTATTCTGGAAGCCAAGCTGCGCGCCGATCCGGCGCTTGCCAATGTCAGCGCCGACGGCGCCCTGCCGCGGCCCGAGTTGCAGATCTTCCCGCGCAAGGACGAGGCGGCACGCCTTGGCATCACGCCGCAGATGATTTCGGATACGATTCGCGTGGCGACCATCGGCGATATCGACGCTTCACTTGCGAAGATCTCGCTCGATGATCGCCAGATCCCAATCCGCGTTCAGGCCTCACTCGGCATGCGCCGAGATCTGGCCGCGATCCGTGCGTTGCGCATCAAGACATCGATGGGCACCACCGGACAGGCATCCACCGGCACCACCGTGCCGCTATCGAGCGTGGCCGACATCGACTATTCGGAGGGCCTTTCCTCCATCAAGCGCAACAACCGTTTCCGCGTCGTCGCGATCGGGGCCGACCTGCCGCAAGGCGTGGCGCTGGATACGGCATCGGAACACTTCCTCAATATCGTCAACAACGCCAAGATCCCGGCAACCGTGCATCTGGCAGAAAGCGGCGATACCAAGGTCCAGAAGGAAATGCAGCAGAGCTTCGGCAATGCCATGCTTCTCGGCCTCATGCTCGTTTTGACTGTGCTGATCCTGCTGTTCAAGGATGTGATCCAGCCCTTCACCATTCTGCTGTCGCTGCCATTGGCGATCGGCGGCGTGGCGCTGGCCTTGATTATGACAGGCAATGCGCTGTCCATGCCCGTCATGATCGGCATTCTGATGCTGATGGGTATCGTGACGAAGAACGCCATCCTGCTGGTCGATTTCGCGATCGAGATGATGCATCAGGGCATGCCGCGGCTGGAAGCGGTCGTCGAAGCCGGCCGCAAGCGTGCCCGCCCGATCATCATGACCTCGATTGCCATGTCGGCCGGCATGCTACCGTCCGCTCTCGGCGTCGGCGAAGGCGGCTCCTTCCGCGCACCGATGGCGATAGCCGTGATCGGCGGCATCATTGTCTCGACGGTACTCAGCCTTGTGGTCGTGCCGTCCTTCTTCCTGATCATGGACGACCTGTCGCGCCTGCTCGGCTACCTCTTCGGCAGGCTTGTCGGCAAGAAAGATGCGGACGACGAGGTCGTGACCAAGGAAGGCCTGGCCGTCGCCGTCAACGAAAACCGCCAGTCGCTCACCAATCTGGAAGAGCGGCTGGAGGCCATCGAAAACAAGGATGGACGAAACAGGTCGGTGGGCACCAATGTACTAAAGCTGCCGCCCTTCGCAGCAGAATAGAACACCTCAGCAGATGTCTGGATAATGACAGGGCGGCTCAAAGGCCGCCCTGTTCCTTCAGGAAATCGACGATCTTGCTGACACCGTCGCCGCGCTTCATGTCGGAAAAGACGAAGGGGCGTGCCTGGCGCATGCGGGTGGCATCGCGATCCATCACCTCGAGATCGACCTCGACGAAAGGCGCCAGATCCTTCTTGTTAATGACGAGAAGGTCGGATTTGGTAATGCCGGGGCCGCCCTTGCGCGGGATTTCCTCGCCCTGGCATACCGAGATCACGTAGATGGTGATATCGGCGAGATCGGGCGAAAAGGTTGCCGCCAGATTGTCGCCGCCGGATTCGATGAAAACGACATCGAGGTCAGGAAGCCGCTCGTTCAGGCCGGCAATGGCCTGCAGATTGATCGTCGCATCTTCACGGATGGCCGTGTGCGGGCAGCCGCCCGTTTCGACGCCGACAATGCGATCCGAAGGCAGCGCCTGCATGCGCACCAGCGCTTCCGCATCTTCGGTCGTGTAGATGTCATTGGTGACGACGGCGACGGAATAGTCCTCGCGCATCGCCTTGCACAGCTTCTCCGTCAGCGCCGTCTTGCCGGAACCGACCGGGCCACCGATCCCAACGCGCAAGGGTCCATGTCTCGATTTCATGCTCGCAACTCCGATAAAGTGATAGCATAGCTAAGCGTCGGGCGGCCGCACAGAGGCGAATGACGTAGGCGATGCCTCAATTTCAATATCTTCTTTGTAACGCCCATCATGACCTGAAGAGCCTCGTGCCCTGGGTCTCATGCCGCAGGCTCGCAATATCGGCCTGTATGGTCGCAGCACCAAGATCGTCGAGGCTGGATTGAGCGGCGCGGCGCGCGACATCTGCAAACAGACCTTCCAGCCGCGCCAGAACGGCGACACCATCTTTCTGGCCGCTGACACCAAGCCGAATGCCGGAAGATACCATCTGCGAGGCCAGCGCATGCAGGAAGGCGGCAGCCGCCTTCTCGGCGGCAATGCCATGCGCACCTGCGACGGCGCCGACCGCAACCGGATAGGCCGTCCTTGCCGGAAGCCCGGAAAAGATCGCATGTGGCCAGGCGGCAGCGGCCGAGAGAAAGGCATCTCCAAGCAGCATGGTCTCGTTATGCCGCTCCTTCGAGCCAGCCAGCGCCTCGGCAAGTTCCGCAACGGTCGCAAGCCGCTGCACATCTGTGCCCGCCCCGTGCGCCTCCACAAGCAGCACTGCATCATTCCACGCGGAACCATGCTCAATGATTGCAGAAATCCAATTGCTGAGGCCGGTGCTGTCGCGCATCAGGCCGTCATGCACCGCACGCTCCAAACCGCCGGAATAGGCAAACGATCCCACAGGAAACGCTGGCGACAGCCATGCCATCAGCCGCAACAGCGCCTGCAGGTCGCCATCATCTGGAACCACCGCGTTAGTCATCACGGTTCAATCATGCGAATGGTTGTGATAATCGTGTCCGTGGTCATGCCCCTGACCATGATGATGGTCGTGGCCGTGCGAATGGCCTCCATGGGCGTGGTAGGCGCCTCGCGCGGGCTGGAAAGGCTCGCTGACTTCGGTCACGACAGCCCCCAGCCCCTCAAGCATGGACCGGATCACATGGTCACGCAGGATCAGGATACGCTCCTCCTCGATCTGCGCGGGGAGATGGCGGTTGCCGAGATGCCAGGCAAGCTCGATCAGATGCCTGCGATCGCGCGGGCGGATCTCGAAAAGCTTTTCATCAGCTGCAACGATCTCAATCAGCTCGCCATCCTCGCGCACCAGCAGATCGCCGCTGGCAAACAGAACCGGTTCCTTGAGGTCGAGCATGACCATCTCGCCATTTTCGAGATGCAGCAGTTTGCGGCGCAGATGCCTGAGATCATGCGGCAGGACGACACGATCGATCGGATTGGAGGAAGGAGTGCCGGCCGGCAGATAGGAAGTGACGCGTAGCATGACTGTTCCAGTTTAATACTTTGTCAGACCATGCAAAATAGTCGCCTCCCGCGCAAGCATCAATGGCGCATGGAAGCCTCACATCCGCTGCACATAGCGTTGCAGTTCCCTGACATCCGTCGTTGCCTCCTGTTCCTGCTCCGTGGCGCAGCGATGCCAGACCTGCGACAGGCGCTCGCGCTCGTGCATGACACGGTTGCGGCCGAGCGTCTTGGCAAGATAAAGCGCCTTGTCGGCGGCGGCGTAGACGGTCTCCGTCTTGCGATCCGCGCCGATATCGGCAATCCCGACGGAAATGGTGATCTTCACCGACCCGCCTTCAATGGCGATCGAGTGTTCGGCGATCTGCTCCTTGATCTCCTCAACGCGCGCGATACGCTCGGCCGTATCGCCGCCATGAATGATGACGCCGAATTCCTCACCGCCAAGCCGGGCAATCACGTCTTCTCCGGTGAAAGCATCGGAAAATAGCCGCGAGACCGCAACGATCACGGCATCACCGGATGCATGCCCGAAACGATCGTTGATCGCCTTGAACCGATCCAGATCGAAAATCGCCAGAGAAGCGCCGTCTCCGGCCATACTCAACGCCTCGGTGAAAGCACGGCGGTTGAGCAGGCCGGACAGCATGTCGGTGCGGCTCAACCGCTCGAACTCAGCACGGGAGACCGCGAGCCTGTGGATGGAAAAGCCTGCCAGCACCGCAAGCGCGCCGGACACGGTGCCCCCGATGATCCATGCCAGCAAAACGCCAAAACGCATCGCCTCGAAGATCGGCAATGGCAGAAGATCAAGCCATTGCATCACAAAAAGCAGCACCAGGATGATGGCAAGCGACATGATGACGGCGACGAAACTCATCTTAAGCGCGAAAATAAAAATCGCACGTCGCTGCTGAAAATTACCGAGCTCGGCCTGCAGCGAAATCCATTGCTTCATGCGATTCACCTTCCTCAGCCCACTATTTCAATCATGTGAGATAGGGGTGAAGACGCTTCCAGGTCTTTAATGGAATGATTAAAATGCGGCGCATTTCCCAAGTTGTGAACAGACGGGAAGGTACATCCACCAAATCCGGTTTGCCGGCAGAAATGCGCAATGGCAAGCCACCATGCCATGTCATTGATATTGCTGCGTCCAGTGCGCAGCATAAGAAAACCCCGGAAAACCGGGGTTTTCATATCTGCCGATAATCTGCGTCCAAAATATCCTCAGAAAAGGAAATAGCGCTGCGCCATCGGCAGCACGGTTGCCGGCTCGCAGGTCAGAAGCTCGCCATCGGCCCGCACTTCATAGGTTTCCGGGTCCACTTCAATATGCGGCGTCAGGCTGTTGTGGATCATCGATGCCTTGGAAATGCCGCCGCGCGTGTTCTTGACGGGCAGCAGCGCCTTGGCGACGCCGAGCTTGCCGGCAAGCCCGGCATCGAACGCCGCCTGCGAAACGAAGGTCACCGACGAATTCGTGCGATTCTTGCCATAGGCGCCGAACATCGGCCGATAATGCATTGGCTGCGGCGTCGGGATCGAGGCATTCGGATCGCCCATGGGAGCAGCCGCGATGGAGCCGCCGATCAATACCATCTCCGGCTTCACGCCGAAGAAGGCTGGATTCCAGAGTACCAGATCGGCACGCTTTCCGACCTCGATAGAACCGACCTCGTGGCTGACGCCATGCGCGATCGCCGGATTGATCGTATATTTGGCGATGTAGCGCTTCGCACGGAAATTGTCGTTGTCTCCGGTCTCCTGCGCCAGGCGGCCGCGCTGGCGCTTCATCTTGTCGGCGGTCTGCCAGGTGCGGATCGCCACTTCGCCGACGCGGCCCATGGCCTGGCTGTCGGATGAAATGATCGAGAAGGCGCCGATATCGTGGAGAATATCCTCCGCGGCGATCGTCTCCTTACGGATACGGCTTTCGGCAAAGGCAATGTCCTCAGGAATCGACGGCGATAGGTGATGGCAGACCATCAGCATGTCCAGATGCTCGGCGATCGTATTAACCGTATAGGGCCGCGTCGGATTGGTCGAAGACGGAATGACGTTCGACTGGCCGCAGATCTTGATGATATCGGGCGCATGGCCACCGCCCGCGCCTTCCGTGTGGAAGGCGTGAATGGTGCGACCCTTGATGGCACCGATCGTATCTTCCACGAAGCCGCTTTCATTCAACGTATCCGTGTGGATCATCACCTGCACATCGTATTCGTCGGCAACGCTGAGGCAGCAGTCGATCGCCGCCGGCGTCGTGCCCCAGTCCTCATGCAGCTTGAGTGAGCAGGCACCGCCGAGCACCATCTCTTCCAAGGCAGCGGGCAAAGACGCATTGCCTTTGCCCGAGAGGCCGATATTCATCGGAAAAGCGTCGAAGGATTCGATCATGCGCGCCAGATGCCAGGGGCCGGGCGTGCAAGTTGTTGCCAGCGTTCCATGCGCCGGCCCGGTGCCTCCGCCAAGCATGGTGGTGATACCCGACATCAGCGCTTCCTCGATCTGCTGCGGGCAGATGAAATGGATATGGCTGTCCATGCCGCCGGCAGTGACGATCTTGCCCTCGCCTGCGATTGCTTCCGTGCCGGGTCCGACGATGATGTTGACACCAGGCTGCATGTCCGGATTGCCGGCCTTGCCAATCGCGACAATGCGGCCGTCCTTCAAACCGATATCTGCCTTGACGATCCCCCAATGGTCGAGGATCAGCGCATTGGTGATGACGGTATCGACCGCGCCATTTGCTCGCGTCACCTGGCTTTGCCCCATGCCGTCGCGAATGACCTTGCCGCCGCCGAACTTCACCTCCTCGCCATAGGTGGTGAAATCCTTCTCCACTTCGATGAACAATTCGGTGTCGGCCAGACGCACCTTGTCGCCGACGGTCGGTCCGAACATGCTGGCATAGGCCGCGCGGGAAATCCTGTAGGGCATCAATCAATCTCCTTGGGAGGCAGAGAGGAGGTTCGTGTCGGCAAGTCGCCTCAGGCGGCCGAGGGATATGTAGGCGTCCACCAGCCGTTTCTCGGCGGCGAAGGGATGTTCTTCCCAGCCCGTGTGGCTGAAACCGGTAATGGCGATATCGTCATCGGAATAACGCGCCATCACATCGGCAATCACGATCATGCCGCTGCTCGGCACAACGTAGGAGCCGGGATCATGCTCTGCGAGTGCCGCATCGACGCCTTCGTGAATGGATTGACCAATCACGACATGCCGCTTGCCGGTTGCCTGACAGAAGGCGGTGAACTGGTCGGTATAGTCGTCGCAGAAATCGTCGAGTTCCGGATGCGAGATCGCCAGCGGCGCGCGCAGCGCCGCGAATTTGACCGGATCGCGCACGCTCCAGATCTCGGATGCGGAAGCAACGGCAGGGCTCTTGCGCCATTCGGCCGAGCCGAGCATGGCGCGCGCCGGCCGGCCGGTATTGCACACCGCAACGACGTCGGTTCGGCTGCCGCCGACCCCCATCGAGCGGCAATCGTTGAAACGGATCACAAGATCGGCGGCATCGATGACGGCTGAGGCACCTGCCGCAACCTCACCATTACCGACAATCATTACGCTACGCCTGGAACTCACTGGTTGCCCTCCGGTCCATCGGCGAGGTCCTTCAATTCCTTGGTCCGCTTCTTCGTCAGGTCCGCCTTGCAGCCGGAGACGAGCATGGGCTCCATGGAGCCGCCACGCGCCTGGAACCCTTGGGCCTCGCATTCGCCGTCGCGATAATCCACCCAGGCTCGCTGCGCCTTGATAAGCGCCTTTTCGGCGCCCTTCATGTTGTTGTCGAGATCCGCGTCGATGGCGACCATCGCCGCGCGCGTCTTCTTGTATTGCGCATTCAACGCCTTGTCGGCCTCACCGAATTCAAGCACAGCACAGATATTCATGTCCGTCTGCGTCTGTGCATTGGCGCAATCGGCCCCAGATTTCTTCGCGGTTTTCTGCGCAAAGACCGGGCCGCAAACCAGAACGGCGACAAGAGCGGCAGCGGATGCAAGCAATTTCATCGACATTGCGCTTCCCCAGAAACTCTACAGCTTGCCCATGACCTGCTGACGGAAGCCGTAGACTTCGCGCTTGCCCGACAGCGGGATCAGCGTTACCGAGCGTGTCTGCCCCGGCTCGAAGCGCACGGCTGTTCCGGCGGGAATGTCGAGCCGCATGCCCCTTGCCTTGTCGCGATCGAAAGAAAGCCCGGCATTGGTCTCGGCAAAATGATAATGGCTCCCGACCTGCACCGGCCGATCGCCTGTATTGGAAACCTCAAGCGTCACGGTCGGCGCTCCGGCATTGAGTTCAATGTCGCCGCCTGCGGCAATGATTTCACCTGGGATCATGGTTCTCTCCTCATGCGGCCCGGACGGGCGCGCATCCCTCAGCTTTCAGAACATGCTTGGTCGAAGCGGGATATTTGGCGAGCAACGCCGCCGGGCGGATGGGACGCCGCGCGAAGTCACCGCCACAGTTCGGGCAGACGCCATCCAGCACCGTATTGGCACAATCGGCGCAGAAGGTGCACTCGAACGTGCAGATCATCGCCTCCTTGCTTTCCGGAGGCAAACTCTTGTCGCAGCATTCGCAATTGGGCCTCAGCTCCAGCATGGCAACCTCACCGGATGGGCTCGTGGACGGTCACGAGCTTGGTGCCGTCCGGGAACGTCGCTTCGACCTGAACATCATGGATCATCTCGGCCACTCCCTCCATCACCTGATCGCGTGTGATGACATGGGCACCAGCCTCCATCAACTCGGCGACCGGACGGCCGTCGCGCGCACCTTCGACCACAAAATCCGTGATCAGCGCGATGGCTTCGGGATGATTGAGCTTGACGCCACGCTCCAGCCGCCGCCGCGCTACCATCGCCGCCATGGAAATCAGCAGCTTGTCTTTTTCTCTCGGAGTGAGGTTCATCGCCTACCTATGTGATTGCTGTTTGCTCAATTTACAGATTCCAGACTTTCGGCACGGGCGCTCCGTCGCGCAAGGCGGAAATGATCGGAATGAGAATTTTTCTGAGCGCGAACCCATCGGCGGCGGCGAGCCGCACGACGAGCTTCTCGCCCCAGTGGCTGGCGCCTGCCATATGGTTTTCGAGGAGCGGCCTGATCCGGCCGAGATAGGTCTCGGCCAGTGGGCCGACATAGAGCAAGGTCGCAAAGGCCACCTGATCGTCAAGCACCGCCATTTTCGCCGTCAATGCAGCCACATCGCCGTCCAGCCGCAACTCCTCGGCGTGAACCAGACGACCACCGCGGCGGATGCGCCAGCGATCGCGAAACAGCCCCTGCTCCATCGCCTCGCCCATGGCTTTCCGCCCGAGCAGGATCGCCTCGACAGCAAGGAATTCGGCCGTTTCGTCAAGCTCGACATTCAATGCACGGGAAAGCGAGGCGCGATCGAACAGGATGGTTTCCTGTGGCAGCCAATCGACCCGAGCGCCACTACCGATCTTGATCGAGGTTTCAACCTGGGCCGTGCCCATCGAAGCCTTGTAGATCTTCTCGCAAGCCTGTGTCGTCACGTCGATGCGCGTGCCCGGCCCGGCAACGACACTCCAATCCATCCGGTCGCCGCCGGTGAGACCGCCGGCGGTGTTGATGATGACCGCCTCCATCGAATGATCGAAAGTTTCCGGCAGCCTGATCTTGGCCGCCCCTTCCTGGAAAAGCTCGGCAAGGCGCGTACGGCCGCCAAGCGACTTCGCCGCAAGATGGCCGCGACCCCGCGCCCGCTGCGGTCTCGTGCCTGCCGCTATCATTGCCATCAGCCTCTCCACACATCACGTCATGCCAAAGCCCGGCCATTGAAGCCCGGCAAGGAATAAATGCAAGCAATTCCTGTGCCTTATGCGATCTCCCGCAATGTCGATCTGAAACCGGCCAAATCAGCTGCATTTTTCGTCAAACGCCGAAAAGAAAGGCAATGAGCTTCAGTGGGCTGAACAGGTATCGGCAGCAGGTCGACACAAAGCTCTCCCTGCGAAACGCATCTAGCCCTTCACTGCCGAGAAGAAGAGGAAGCGCGGCTTGGTCGTCAGGCTCTTGTATGCGCCGGGAAAAAGAGTGCTGACCCTGGGATCTGGCTGCGGCTCGCTCACGATATCGATCCGAAATCCGGCCGATCTCAACGCATCGAACATGGCATGCAGCGGCCGATGCCAAAATCGCATGGTGATGTCCTTGCCGCCGCGATGCCACGTCTCGCTGAAATTATAGGTCTCGAAATAGCTTTCTCCGCTGGCCGGATCATGATCCATGAACGGATGATGCGTCGAAAAAATCAGGCGGCCGCCATCGGACAAGACACGCCTGAATTCCGAAAGAGGCCGCGACCAATCGTGCAGATAATGCATGACCAAGGAAGCCATGACCAAATCGAAGGCACCGTCTTCGAAAGGCAATCGCTCGTTCAAATCGGCCAGCAATAATCGCGCCCGCCCTTCCAGGCGGCGCCGTGCAATTTCGAGCAAGCCCGCGCTCGCATCGACGCCGGTCAGAACTGCTCCCCGATCGACGAGGGCGGCGGCGTGAGCCCCGCCTCCGCAACCCGCATCGAGAACGCGAAGTCCGGCAACGTCACCGGCGAGAGAGAGAATTGCAGGTCGCTCGTAATAAGCATTCCAGGCATTGTTCTCATTGTCGGCCTGATAGGCGGCTGCGAACGCATCATAGTCATTCTCAGACACTGTTCCTCCTTGCCGGAAAACGGCACATATGACAGCACTTCAAGTGATCGACGCCACCACCTCGTGGATGCGCCGCCTGTCCGGCAACGTCGTATCACAGTCTGGGTTTCTGGGTTTCTGCCTAGACCACGCGGTCCGGCGGCTCCCGCCCTGCAAAGAAAGCGGTGATATTGTCGACGACTTTCATGCCCATGGCCGTGCGCGTCTCTTCCGTGGCACTGCCGAGATGTGGCAGAAGCACGACATTCTCCAACTCCCGCAACCGTTCGGGAACATGCGGCTCCGCTTCATAGACATCAAGACCGGCACCGCGGATCGTTCCCTGCTCCAATGCCGATATCAGCGCCGCCTCGTCGACCACATCGCCCCTTGCCGTGTTGATCAGGAAAGAGCCGGGCTTCATGGCTGCGAGACGAGCCGCATTCATCAGATGGCGGTTCTCGGCGCCGCCCGGACAGTGCAGCGAGACGAAGTCGGAGACTTCCAGAACATCTTCGACGGTTTGCAATTGCATGGCGCCATAGCGCGAAGCTTCCATCGGATCTATTGCCGAGCGATTATAGAAAACGACATCCATGCCGAAGCCGAAATGACAGCGCTGCGCGAAGGCACGACCGATACGGCCGAAGCCGATGATGCCGACAGTCTTGCCCGTCACCTTCGTGCCGACGAGATGCGTCGGCCGCCAGCCGGCCCAGGTGCCAGCCCTAACCTCGCGCTCGCCTTCGCCGCCGCGTCGGGCAACGGAGAGGAGCAGCAACATGGCGATATCAGCCGTGCAATCCGTCAGCACGCCCGGCGTGTTGGTGACGGCTATGCCTTTTTCCTTGGCAGCAGCGATATCGATGTGGTTGAAGCCGACACCGAAATTGCCAAGGACCTTTGAGCGGATCGCCCCCTCGAAAAGCGCGGCCGGAAGCTTGTCGGAAACCGTCGGCAGGACCGCATCATAAGTGAGCAGCGCCTCGCGCAGCTGCCCCGCATCGAGTGCTGCGTCATCCCTGTTCAAAGTGGTGTCGAAACGCTCCGAAAGCACCGCCTCGACCGCCGATGGCCAGCGCCGGGTCACGAGAATACGGGGTTTGCTCATGCTGTGATCCTCCTGCCGATACAAGGAGACTTAAAGCAGCTTCGGCATGAAGGAAATGGCGAACCGATATCGCAGATATGAAAAAGCCCGACCAGTGGCCGGGCTTCCCAAATCTTGCTGATGCCGGAAACCGGCGTCGCAAAGTTTACTTCGAAATTTCGGCGTAGTTGTACTTGCCGTCGGAGCCCTTGGACCACTTGTACATGACGTAGTCCGGACGGGTGATGTCGCCCTTGGCGTTGAAGCCGAGGTCGCCGATTGCGGTCTTGAACGGACCCTTTGCCTTCAGCGCGTCGGCAACAGCCATCGGATCGTTGGAACCGGCAGCCTTGGCGGCGGCAGCGATAACCTGCAGAGCCGAGTAGGAGTACAGCGTGTAGCCTTCCGGCTCGTAGCCGGCAGCGCGGAACTTGGCGACGAGATCGGCGGAAGCCGGGTTCTTGCGCGGATCCGGCGCGAAGGTCATCAGCGTGCCGTCGACGGCGTCGCCGGCGATCGATGCCAGCTCGTTCGAGACGATACCGTCACCCGACATGAAGTGAGCCTTCACGCCCTGGTCGGCCATCTGACGCATGATGAGGCCAGCTTCCGTGTGCAGACCGCCGTAGTAGACGAAATCGACGCCAGCCTGCTTCATCTTCGCGATCAGGGCCGAGTAGTCCTTGTCGCCGGGGGTGATGCCTTCATAAAGAACTTCCGTCACGCCGGCGGCGTTGAGGTTCTTCTTGGTTTCATCGGCCAGGCCCTGACCATACGGGGTCTTGTCGTGAACGACGGCAACCTTGGCGCCCTTGAAATTGTCGGCGATATACTTGCCGGCAACTTCGCCCTGCTGGTCGTCACGACCGCAAGTACGGAACGTGTTCCACAGGCCGCGCTCGGTGAACTTCGGGTTCGTCGAAGCGGGCGTGATCTGCAGGATGCCGTTTTCGGCGTAGACTTCCGAAGCCGGGATGGAAACGCCCGAGTTGAAGTGACCGACAACGAACTTCACGCCGTCAGCGACGAACTTGTTTGCGACCGAAACGCCCTGCTTGGCATCGGAGACGTCGTCGCCGAGTTCGATCTTGATCTTTTCGCCATTGATACCGCCGGCCGCATTGATGTCTGCAGCCGCCTGCTCTGCACCCTTCTGAAGCTGCGCGCCAAACGCAGCATTCGGGCCCGTCAACGGACCACCGACGCCAACAATAATGTCGGCCTTCGCAACGCCGCCGAAAGCGATCATCGCCGACAAGGCCACCGCCGACAGAAGATACTTCTTCATATTATTACTCCCAATTTTTAAGCGGGTTCCGTTTGATCTGCCCTGCGCGATACCCACCAATCATCACGCCGGTAACGCTTGCATTCCGAACTCTGGAAGCATGACCCCTGCCCGTTCCCGTCTGTTTTTATGGGGCTGGGTGACGCTCTTGGTTGTACGCAGACTGTGCCTAGTTTAGGCGCACTGTCAATTCTTCTTCTTCCACGAAAAGGCCGAGGTCTTTTCATAGAGCCAGTAATAATTATTCACCATCTGATCGGTACGTCGATACCGGTATCCCGCCGTCGCAAAAACAAGCAGAAGCACGACATCGATGATGTAGATGGTGACGTCGAAAACCGGGCCATTGAACAGCGCATGGTGCAGAAACTGCAGGCCAAGGCCGATCAGAAAGCTGTAGATGACGACAAGCGGATAGGTTTCCCAGCTGGATGCAACGGCGCGGCCAGCGCGCCATGCGGTCCAGAAACCGAGAATGACGATAACAGCGCGGATGACCATGCGCCCGCCGGTATCGGTGTCGAAGAGAAGTCCCTGCATCTTAAATTCTCCGCGAAACGAAACTCAATGGTGACCGCCTTCGAGATAGGCGGCACGCACCTCCGGATTGGCGAGCAGTTCCTTGCCGGAACCGCTCATCGTCACCCGGCCGTTGACCATCACATAGGCGCGGTCGGAAAGCTTGAGCGCCGCAAAGGCGTTCTGCTCGACGAGGAACACAGTCAGCCCCTGGGTCTGGTTCAGAACCTTGATCGCCTCGAAGATGCCCTTGACGATCAGCGGCGCCAGGCCAAGCGAGGGTTCGTCCAGCAGCAGCAGCTTGGGACGCGCCATCAGTGCGCGGCCGATCGACAGCATCTGCTGCTCGCCGCCCGAAAGCGTTCCGCCGCGCTGCGACTGGCGCTCCTTCAGACGCGGGAAGAGCGTGAAGATCTTCTCGACGTCCTCGTTGAAATATTTGAGCTTGTCGAGACTCGCGCCCATCTGCAGGTTTTCATAGACGGTCATGCGCGGAAAGATGCGCCGACCCTCGGGCGACTGCGCGATGCGAAGCCGCGCGATCTCATGCGTCGGCATGCGCGTGATATCGCGGCCGTCGAAGGTGACCGAGCCGGTGCGCGCCTGCGGGCTGCCGCAGATCGTCATCATCAGCGTCGATTTGCCGGCGCCGTTGGCGCCGATCAGGCTGACGATCTCGCCGCTATTGACTTCGATATCGACGCCGGCAAGGGCGCGGATATTGCCGTAATAGGTTTCGACACCCGCAACTTTGAGAAGTGGTTGCCCCGCCATCAATGTTCACCCTCTTGGAGGTGCTCGACTTCGGCAATCACCTCTTCCACTTCCTCATCCTCGACGCCCAGATAGGCGGCAATCACGCGAGGATCATTCTTGACCTCATCCGGCGTGCCATCGGCGATCTTCTGCCCATATTCGAGCACGATGACATGGTCGGAAATTTCCATGACCACGGACATGTCGTGTTCGATCAGCAGGATCGATGTGCCGGTGTCCTTGCGGATGCTGCGAAGGAATTCGTTGAGAACCAGAGATTCGCGAGGATTGAGACCGGCAGCCGGCTCGTCCAGACAAAGCAATTCCGGCCCCGTGCACATGGCACGAGCGATTTCCAGACGGCGTTGCGCGCCGTAAGGAAGATCGCCTGCAGGATCGTCGGCGCGATCGATGAGATCGGCCTTTTCGAGCCAGAAGCGCGCCAATTCGATCGCATTCTTCGCTTCGGCTCGATAGGGACCGATGCCGAGCAGGCCGAGGATCGTGTAGCCGGAGGCACGCATCAGCTTGTTGTGCTGCGCCACCAGCAGGTTTTCGAGCACGGTCAGGCCCGAAAACAGACGGATATTCTGGAAGGTACGCGCCACCTTGGCTTCGCGCGTGATCCGGAAATCCGGCAGCCGTTCCAGGAGATATTCCTTGCCGCTCTTCTGCTGTAGCGTCAGCATGCCCATCGTCGGTTTGTAAAAGCCGGTGATGCAGTTGAACACGGTCGTCTTGCCGGCGCCGTTCGGACCGATCAGCGCGGTGATATCGCCACGCTTGGCCTCGAACGAGAAGTCGTTGATCGCCATCAGGCCGCCGAACTTCATTGACAGGTGGTCGACCTTCAAGAGGACGTCGCTGGGGTTTGCGGTCACAGCGTTCATCAGCCGTGGCCCTCCTTGGTAAAGCTGCCTGAAACCGCTTTTCGCTCCTTGAGGAAAGCGGTCGGCTCGCGCGTGCCGACAAAGCCGCGCGGCTTGAAGATCATAACGACCACCATAGCGAGGCCGAAGATCAGCATGCGGTAGAGTTCCGGTGTGAAGTCCGGGCCGAAACCGGGAATGATCGTGGTATCGCCGAAGACCAGCCCGGTCTTGAGGAAGCTCATGTTGCGCAGCAATTCGGTGCCGCCAACCATGGCGATCGCGGCAATCGCGATGCCCTTCAGCGACCCCATGCCGCCGAGAACGACGATGGCGAGGATCACGGCGGATTCGAGGAACACGAAGGATTCCGGCGAGACGAAGCCCTGACGCGCCGCGAAGAAGGAGCCGGCAAAACCGCCGAACATGGCGCCGGTGGCAAAAGCCGTCAGCTTCGTCGTCACCGTATTGATGCCGAGCGAACGGCAGGCGATTTCATCCTCACGCAACGCTTCCCACGCACGTCCGATCGGCATGCGGCGCAGCCTGATGGTGACATAGGCGGTCAGCATGCAGAGCAGCAGGATCACGTAGAACAGGAAAACCTTGTACCAGGCCGACGAGATCGGCAGACCGAAACTGCGGACGAAGTTGTGCGGATCCTTCATATCGAAAGTATACAGGCCAAAAAGCGATGCCTTGGTGATGTTGGAGATGCCGAAGCTTCCCTGCGTCACATCGGTCCAGTTGGTCAGCACGATGCGGATGATTTCACCGAAGGCAAGCGTCACGATCGCCAGGTAATCACCCCTGAGGCGCAGCACCGGAAAGCCCAGGACCATCCCCCAAAGCGCTGCCAGAATGCCCGAAATCGGCAGAAGCAGCCAGAAGGATAGGCCGAAATGCATCGACAGCAGAGCATAGGAATAAGCGCCGACCGCATAGAAGGCGACATATCCCAGGTCGAGCAGACCGGCGAGGCCGACGACGATGTTCAGACCCCAGGCAAGCATCACATAGATGAGGATCTGGATGCCAAAATTGTCGACATAGGTCAGCGCGCCTTGCGGCCCGAGGATTGCCACCGCCGCTATCGGATAGATCAGCAGAAACACAAGGGCGATCTTGTTGAAATGCTTGGAGACGAAGCTTTGTTCGCCCTCTACCTGCACGACCTTGGCCTTGGCTGCCTTTCGCGCTGCCAGATAAGGCTGGACGAAGACCGTCATGATGAAGCGGCCGACGGTAGCGATCGCGACGATGATCGCCAGAAGACCCCAGCGCTGCACGATAATCAGCTTGTTGTCCATATTCTGATCGGTCTTGAGACCGATATAGAGGACGAACATGCCGAAGGATATGACAGCGGTCCAGAGGGCGTCCGTAATCCCCTTCTGGACAAGACCGGGCGCGGTCTTGCCTGCAACGAAGTTTGAATTTGCCATGGCGTTATACCTTTTCGACTTCCGGCCGACCGAGAATACCCGTCGGCTTGAAGATCAGCACGTAGGCAAGGATGCCGTACGTGGCGACATCCTTATACGCGATGGGAAAATTGCCAGACCAGAAGGACTCGATGAAGCCGATCATCAGGCCGCCGAGAACAGCGCCCGGAAGCGAGCCGATGCCGCCCAGAACCGCCGCCGTGAAAGCCTTGACGCCCGGCACGAAACCGTCCGTGAAGTTGGCGACACCATAATACATCAGATACATCGTGCCGGCGACAGCGGCGAGTGCCGCACCCATGATGAAAGTGATGGAGATGGTGCGGTCGACATTGATGCCGAGCAGCGCCGCCATCTTGCGATCCTGCTCGGTCGCCCGCTGGGCACGCCCAAGCGCCGTCTTGTTGACGATGTACCAGAAGGCGGCGAGCAGCACGACGGTGATGATGAAGATGATGATCTGCTTCAGGGACAGCGAGACGCCGCCGAAATTGTAGACATCGCCCACCAGCGTCGGGATCGGCTTGTTGCGCGGGCCCTGTGCAACCTGGATGAAGTTCGACAGAACGATCGACATGCCGATTGCCGTGATGAGCGGCGCGAGGCGGAACGATCCGCGCAGCGGCCGATAAGCTACCCGCTCGATCACCCAGTTCCACAGGCTCGTCATCAGCATGGCGACGATCAGCATGACAAGCAGCATGATCGCGACCGGCAGGCCAGCAAAGAGCGAAATGAGAACGAGATATGTGATAAGAGCGGCGAAACCGCCGAGCATAAACACATCACCGTGGGCAAAGTTGATCATGCCGATGATGCCGTAAACCATGGTGTAACCAATGGCGATCAGGCCGTAGATCGACCCGAGAGTCAGCCCGTTTAAGAGCTGCTGGATAAAATAATCCATATATCATTTCCCCTGGATACGGCGTCATACGACCGCATCTCTTATTGCTTTTTTAGGTTCCTTCTAGAGGCCTATGGGCGCGATTCCATACTGGTTTCGAAGGAAATGTGAAGCCAAAAAGGCGAGAAATTGACAAATTCTTTTCAAATCGCCGTGCGCTGATGCGAATCCGACCAAAAATGACACGAAAGCGGCAGGCCATGGCTCAAAATTAGCCAAAACCGTGAAGCGGCGCCTGCACTCTGAAGAGCTCTTGTCAGAGGCAGGCCTCGTCAGGCCCGCCATAGTGATCGCCTGAACCGCGACTTTACGCCCGCATCCTGGCGCCATCCGCATCGAACAGCGGCTCGGCCTGCAGCCTTGCCGGCAAGAGTTCGCCGAGCAGTTCGATCGACCAGCCTTGCACCTCGTCGGCGATTTCCTTCGGCACGTAACCCACAGCGACGGAAAGACCGGAAGCATGAGCATAGCCGCCTGACGTCACCCAGCCACAGACCGCCCCGTTGTGATAGATCGGCTCATCGCCGATGACATCGGCATCCCTGGCCGAGAGGATGAAGGTCCGCAGGCGCAACGTGCCGCCCTGCGCCTTTTCCTTGGCGGCGGCCGCCTTGCCGATGAAATCGGCCTCCTTGGACAGCGCCACGAATCGGTTGAGGCCGGCCTCGAACGGCCCATAGAGTGGTCGGTATTCACGCGCCCAGCTGCCATAGGATTTGTCGAGGCGCAGCGCATTCAGCGCTCTCAGCCCAAAGAGCCGGATGCCGAACTCGGCACCTTCCTGCATCAGAAGGTCAAAGATATAGCGCTGATGCTCCGGCTTCATCCAGATTTCATAGCCGAGGTCGCCCGTATAGGAAACGCGGCCGACGATCGCAGGCGCCATGCCGATATCCATGCGGCAAATGGACATGAACGGGAAGGCGGCGGTCGAGAGATCCTGATGGGTCAGCTTCTGCAGCAGCTTGCGGGCGTTCGGACCGGCGATCGACAGGCCGAGGAGCGAAAGACCGAGTGCTTCGAGCCGAACCGAGCCGTCCTTCGGCAGCAGTCCTTCAAACCAGCGCATGTGATAGGCTTCGGCAATGCCGGAGCCGATGAGAAGGAAATCCCCCTCGCCCAGCTTCGCCAGCGTGAAATCGCCGATCAGCTTGCCGTCGTGCTTCAGCATCGGTGCCAGCGTCATCCGGCCAATGGCCGGAATGCGGCAGCTCAACAGCCGATCGAGGAAAGCTTCCGCCCCCGGTCCCTTAATCGAATATTTGGCAAAGCCGGAGGTCTCCATCAGGCCGACGCTCTCGCGCACCGCCTTTGCTTCGGCCCCGACGACATCGAAGTCGTTGGAGCGGCGCCAGGAGAATTGGTCGACCTCGCCCTGCGGCGCGAACCACAGGGCCTGCTCGAGACCATAATAAGCGCCGAATACGCCGCCGGCCTGCTTCAGCTTGTCGTAGATCGGCGTTGTCAGCAGCGGACGTGCTGCCGGCAGCTCCTCGTTGGGATAGCGGATCGAGAAGCGGCGAGCATAGTTCTCGCGTACCTTGGCATTCGTATAGGCGAGCGTCGCGTAGTCGCCATAGCGCGAAACGTCCATGGCGAAGACGTCGAAGCCCGGATCGCCGTAAATCATCCAGTTGGCGAGTGCGAGCCCCACACCGCCGCCCTGGCTGAAGCCGGCCATGACGGCGCAGGCCGACCAATAGTTCCTCAAGCCACGCACGGGGCCGACAAGCGGATTGCCATCAGGCGAAAAGGTGAAGGGGCCGTTGATGATCTTCTTGATGCCGGCATTGTTGAAGGCCGGGAAATGGCGGAAGCCGACTTCCAGTTCCGGCGTGATCCGCTCGATATCCTCGGCCAGCAGCTCGTGACCGAAATCCCAGGGCGTCGTTACCGGCGACCATGGGCGACAGGCCTTTTCATAGGTGCCCATCAGCATGCCCTGCCGCTCCTGGCGCAGATAGATCTCGCCGTCGAAGTCGACGCAGTGCATCAGCTCCTTGCCCGTCGTCTTGTTGAAGTCGATGACCTCGGGCATGTCCTCGGTGATCAGATACATATGCTCCATCGCGAGCACCGGCAGCTCCAGCCCGACCATACGGCCGACTTCGCGCGCCCAGAGACCGGCGGCGTTGACGACATGCTCGGCGATAATCTCGCCCTGGTTGGTGATGACACGCCAGGAACCATCCTCGCGCTGTACCAGCTCTTCCACCTTGGTATGCAGGTAGATTTCCGCACCGTTCTTCTTGGCCGAGCGAGCATAGGCATGCGTGGTGCCATAGGGGTCGAGATGGCCTTCGACGGGGTCGTAAAGCGCGCCGACAAACTGATTGGGATCGAGAAGCGGCATCATTTCATGCGCTTCCTTCGGCGTCAGCAGCGTCGCTTCCAGACCATTGTAGCGGCCCTTGGCGAGAATGGATTTCAGCCAGTCGAAGCGCTGCGGGGTGGCCGCCAGCATCAGGCCGGAGGTGAGGTGCAGGCCGATGTCCTGGCCGGAATATTCCTCGATCTCCTTATAGAGCTCGACCGTATATTTCTGCAGCTTGGCAACGTTCGGATCGCCGTTGATCGTATGCATGCCGCCGGCAGCATGCCAGGTCGAGCCGGATGTCAGCTCGGAGCGCTCGAGCAGCACGACATCGGTCCAGCCGAATTTCGTCAGGTGATAGAGCACCGAACATCCGACGACACCGCCACCGATGACGACGACCTTGGCATGGCTTTTCATTGGGAATCCCCTGTTTTCGGCACGAAGCCGCCGGGTGTCTTCCCGCGCGACCGACCGTATTTGAGAGGAAACCTAGAGACTATCCGACAGGCCAAATAGCCCGAACTGCGAAACCAATATGTCTGTTTGCGCCATCGCAATTGTTCGGATCGCGCCATCGGCTATCGACGGCAAAGGCCGGTCGGCAAGGCGCTCGACCTCCGCCGCCACGAGGCTTTTCAGTCGGCGAAACCGGCCGTGAGCGCGAACTCCCGCCCCATCTCCATAATCTCTTCGAAGACACTGCCGGCATAGGAGCGCGGCACGATGATTTCGAAATGATCCGGACCGGTGCGGGCAACATTGGCGCTGACGTGACAGCACAGCATGTTGGCCGACTGCCCCTCGGCAAAGACCTGCGGATGCAAGTCGACCGCCACGCATTTGGCAAGGATACGGCGAACGCTGGGACCAGAAATGCGAAGCATGACGCGACCGTCACTCTGCTCGAAGAAAGAGGCCCGGGCGGGATCGAGCGTGAAGAGATCCCGCGCGACGCTATCGGCGCTGAGCGTCTCCGATACCACGAACCATTCCCTCGGTCCGACATCGCGAACCGATACATCCTTCAATGCCTTCAGGCTTGCCAGAATACCGTCTTGATCGCCGGCCCTGGCGAGCACAGAGAAGATGGCCGGATGACGCACGACGGCGAGATGATTCGGATTGGCGGCAGCTTCGAAGCCGGAAATATGATCTTCCAGCACATGCCTGTTCTGAAACGCGACGCTCATCAATCCATCACCCCAAAAGCTTCTTGTTGTCGGGATCAACGAAAATTGGGCTGCAAACCTCCGCCGCCACTTCCTCACCCCGCAATCCGTCCCAGACGACCACGCGCTCGCCGATGCGTTCCCGGCCCGACTTCAGGAAAGCGAGCGCGATGGAATGGCCGAGCGTCGGCGAGAAGCACGCTGAGGAAACATGCCCCTGATCGTTCACCGTCGAAGGTCTCGCGCCTTCCTTCAAAATATGCGCGCCGGCGTGAATTTCCTTCGCCGTGTCAATCGGCTTCAAGCCCACAAGCTGGCCGCGGTCGGCGGCAGTCAGGCCGAAGCGGGTGGATAGCCGCTTGCCAATGAAATCCGGCTTCTGCGTCGACATCATGCGGCCAAGCCCGACATCGTCAGGCGTGGTGCGGCCATCGAGTTCGTTATGGGTGACATGTCCCTTCTCGATACGCAGCACGTTGAGCGCTTCGACGCCATAGGGGCAGATGCCATGCGCCTTGCCGGCCTCCATGATGGCATCAGCCACCGCCTCGCCATAGCCGGCCGGCACCGCGAGTTCATAGGCGAGCTCGCCCGAGAAAGAAATGCGGAACAGGCGTGCCCTGAGCCCACCCTTCAGCATGATTTCGGCTGCAGCAAGGAAGGGGAAGAACGCGTCGGAGATATCGTCTTCCACGATCTGCTCCAGTACCAGCCGCGCCTTCGGGCCGGCAATCGCCATCTGCGCCCATTGATCGGACGAGGACACGAAGCGAACGTCGAGCTGCGGCCAAAGCGTCTGGGCGCAGAATTCCATATGCGTCATCACCTCGCCGGCCATCGCCGTCGTGGTCGTCATGAAGAAATGGTCAGGCGTCAGCCGGCTCGTCGTGCCGTCATCGAAAACCATGCCGTCTTCGCGCAGCATCAAGCCATAGCGCGCCTTGCCGATCGGTAGTTTCAGGAAGGCGTTGGAATAGAGGCGATTGAGGAACTCAGCCGCATCCTTGCCGAAAATCTCGATCTTGCCGAGAGTCGACACGTCGCAGATCCCAACATTGTTGCGGACGTTTAGGACTTCGCGGTCCACACTGTCGCGCCAGCCCTTCTCGCCCGGTCGGGCAAACCAGGACGAACGATACCAGAGGCCGGCCTCGACGAAGCTCGCGCCATTCTTCTTCGCCCATCCATGCAGCGGCGATTCCCGAACCGGCTGCGCATGCTTGTCGCGTGCGGTTCCCGCCAGCGCACCGAAGGACACTGGCGTGTAGAAGGGCCTGAATGTCGTAGTGCCGACGGCGGCCGGGCTGACGCCGCGCATGCCGGCGATGATGCCGGCGGCGTTGACATTGCCAAGCTTGCCCTGATCCGTCGCCATGCCGCTTGTCGTATAGCGCTTGGCATGCTCCACATGGCCGAAGCCTTCGCGCAGCGCGAGGCCAAGATCCTTGGTATGGACGTCGTTCTGGAAGTCGACGAATGCCTTGTCTTTCGCGCCCGGCACATGCCAGATCGCCGCGAAGGATGGATCGTACTCGCCATCAACTTCAAGCAAATCTTCCGCATGAGCCGTGCGGCCCAGGCTTTCGATGACCCCTCGCGCCTTCTGCGCGCCATCGGCGAGGCAGCCGGAAACGCTCTCGATACCCGCAGCCGAACCGGCAATCTCCAGCTCGCCAGAGATGATCGGTGCGATGAAGGCCTGCTTCTCGTCGGACCAGACCGGCTTGGCACCCCGCTGGCAGGCAAGATGGATGATCGGTGACCAGCCACCCGACATGGCCAGCGCATCGCAGGCGATCAGCTCATCCAGCCCGCCGCGGTCTGCAATGACGCCACTGATGCGATATTTGCCTTTGGTCGCGTGGACGCTTGCCGCATGAACCACGCGCACGCCTTGAGGAGCAACATCGGCCGACGCGGCTCGCGTGTCGAGGATTGCCGAAATCTCCACGCCTGCAGCGGCGAGATCGGCGGCAGTTCGGTATCCGGAGCCGCCATTGGCGAAGACGGCAACCTTCTGCCCGGCAACGACGCCATAGCGATTGAGATAACTGCGCATGGCACTGGCCATCATCACGCCCGGGCGATCATTGCCGCCGAACACCAGCGGTCGCTCTTCGGCGCCCGAGGCAAGGATGGCGCGCTTGGCGGCGATGCGCCAGAGCCGCTCCACCGGCAGGTCGGGCGATGGCATCGCCACATGCTTCTGCACCTTTTCGACGGCACCGAAAACATTGCCATCATACCAGCCGAATACCGTGGTGCGCGGCATCAAGGTGACGTTCTCGAAGCTCTGCAGCTCCTCAAGTGTTGCCTGCACGAAAACGTCAGCGGAAGCGCCGCCGATCGTCAGCTTTTCCGACAATAGCGAGCCGCCAAGTCTAAAGCCTTCGTCGGCCAATACGACACGCAAGCCGGCGCGGGCGGCGGTCAGAGCCGCCATCAGGCCCGCCGGACCGGAGCCGATCACGAGCAGGTCGCAATGCGCCCAGGCCTTCTCGTAACGGTCCGGATCGGCCTGCATGACCGCCTTGCCGAGGCCGGCAGCACGTCGGATCAGCGGCTCGTAGACCTTTTCCCAGAAGGCAGCCGGCCACATGAAGGTCTTGTAGTAGAAGCCAGCGCCGAGGAAGGGCGAGAACAACCCATTGATCGCGCCAAAATCATACTTCAGCGACGGCCAGCGGTTCTGGCTCACCGCACTCATGCCCTGATAGAGCTCGGCGACGGTAGCACGCGTATTCGGCTCGGTCCGGCCATCCTTGCCGATGGTGACGAGCGCGTTGGGCTCCGCCGAACCGGCCGTCAGGATGCCGCGCGGTCGATGATATTTGAAGCTGCGGCCAACCAGTATCTGGTCATTGGCAAGCAGGGCAGCGGCGAGTGTGTCGCCTTCCAGACCCTTCATTTCCTTGCCATCGAACTGGAAGGACAGTGGGCGGCTGCGATTGACGAGACCGCCGCTCGACAGACGATAAGAGGTCATCGCGCCGCCTCCTTTGCCTTGTCCTCGGCATCGGTAACGGAAAAGACCTCGTGCGTGACATTGCTGCGCTCGACGACCAGCCAGCGGCGGCATCCGGCGCTATGATGCCAATATTCCTCAATCCGGCCGCGCTCGTTGTCTCGGATGAAGACGTAGCGGTTCCAGTCTTCATCCGGCGCGGTCGGCACCGGCCGGACGACGGAGGCCGAGCCGCGAATGGAGAATTCTTCCTTGGGTCGCACGCCGCAATGCGGGCAATTGATCAAGCTTGCCATTGGTATTGTGCCCTCAATGCAGGTTCGGCTGCGGACCCTTGCCGCCTTCGTCGATCGCAAAGCCGCGCTCGAAACGGTCAAGCCGCAGAAGGCGGCTGACATCGTGGCTCTCGCCCCTCGCGATCAGATGCGCGAAGCAGAAGCCGGAGGCGGGCGTCGCTTTGAAGCCACCATAGTTCCAGCCGCAGTTCAGATAGAGATTTTCGATGGGCGTGCGATCGATGATCGGCGAGCCGTCCATGCTCATATCCATGACGCCGCCCCAGGTGCGCAGCACACGGACGCGCGACAGACCGGGGATAAGCGCCACCCCCTCCTCCATCGTATGCTCGACGGTCGCAAGATTGCCGCGCTGCGCATAGGAGCTGTAGTAATCGATATCGGCGCCGAAGACCAACCCGCCCTTGTCGGACTGGGATATATAGAAGTGTCCCGCGCCATAGGTGATGACATTGTCGATAACAGGCTTCAGCCCTTCGGAAACGAAAGCCTGCAGCACATGCGTTTCGATCGGCAGCTCCAGGTCAGCCATATTGCCGAGAATCGACGTATGACCTGCGGCCGCAAGCGCCAGCTTGTTGCAGCCGATGAAGCCGCGGTTGGTTTCGACCCCCGTCACAGCACCGCCCTCGTCGCGGCGAATGCCGATCACCTCGCATTGCTGGATGAGATCGACCCCGCGGCTGTCGGCGCCGCGCGCATAGCCCCAGGCAACCGCATCGTGCCGCGCCGTGCCGCCGCGGCGCTGCAAAAGGCCGCCGAGGATCGGAAAGCGGGCATGATCGAAATTCAGATAGGGCATCATCCGGCGGACCTGCTCGCGATTGAGCAGTTCCGCATCGACGCCGTGCATGCGCATGGCATTGCCGCGCCGGGCATAGGCATCGCGCTGGCCATCGGAATGGAACAGATTGACGATGCCGCGCTGGGACACCATGGCATTATAATTGAAATCCTGCTCAAGCCCTTCCCACAGCTTCATCGAGAATTCGTAGAAGGGTTCGTTGCCGGGCAGCAAATAATTGGAACGGATGATCGTCGTGTTGCGGCCGACATTGCCGGAGCCAATATAGCTCTTTTCCAGCACTGCGACATTGGTAATGCCGAACTCCTTGGCGAGGTAATAGGCAGTTGCCAGGCCATGTCCGCCGCCGCCGACGATGATCACGTCATAATGTGGTTTCGGCTCCGGCGTCCGCCACACCGGCTGCCAATGGCGATTGCCTGAAACCGCCTGTTTTAGAAGCTGATAAGCCGAATAACGCATGCATTCATCCTGATCACTACCCGGCCGCACATTCGCATATGCAATAAAAACGACAAGTCCCGAAAGAGCGAAAAAGCTTCGCAAACAGAACATGATCTTTTCCGAATGCGCAGTGATGGACGGTATCTGCTGCGGAAGGGATACATGGCCGGCCTGCCAAAAGACCTGCCTTCCGGGCCGCTGTTGCTAAACCCTCGCGCAAGCGCTATGGCCAGGAAAGCCGGGCATCGGAAGTCTAAACTTCGCAATCGCAACTTCTTATATATTCTTGTATATAATGTCCGGAGAGTTCAGGCGCGGACAGCGCGCGGAAGACGAAGAAGCACATGCTTGCAACATTTGAAAAGGCGGCACTCGAGGCAGGAAAGGCCATCCTGGAGGTCTATCGTGCCGGCTATTCCGTTGCGTTAAAGCAGGACATGAGCCCCGTCACACTGGCCGACGAGCGGGCCGAACACATCATTCTCAGACACCTCGAGCGCGATTTTCCGCATATCCCGGCCATTGCCGAAGAGCAGGTTTCAGCCGGCAAGATTCCGGATGTGCGTGGCCGCGCCTTCTTTCTCGTCGACCCGCTCGATGGCACCCGAGAGTTCATCGAGCATCGCGATGAATTCACCGTCAACATCGCCTATATCGAAGACGGTATTCCCCTCATCGGCATCGTCTACGCACCGGCGCTCGGCGTCGCCTTTACTGGCGAGCCCGGCAGGGCGCGCAAGCTGATGGTGGACAAGTATTTTGCCATTACTAGCCGCGTCAATATTGCGGTGCGTGAACCGCCGGCCAAGCTGACGGCGCTTGCCAGCCGCTGCAATAGCAATGCGAAAACCGAAGGCTTTCTCACCGACAATGCGGTCTCCGGCTGTACATCGATCGGTTCGTCGCTGAAATTCTGCCTGCTCGCCGAGGGCAAGGCAGATGTCTATCCGCGTTTCGGCCGGACCATGGAATGGGATACGGCAGCCGGCGATGCCGTGTTGCGGGCGGCGGGCGGCAAGACCGTCACAGTCGAGGGTGGCCTTCTGACCTACGGCAAGACCGACCAGTACGCGGACGCCGACTTCGCCAATCCACACTTCATCTGCTGGGGCGGACAGAAGCACGGCGTCTCGGCGTAAGTTTATTTTTGCAAGTAAAAACAATTCCTGCAGCTTTTCTTGAGCGCGCCAGTAGCGGAGCGGACCGGCTAATTTCGGCCCAAAAGCGTAAGTTTTTACTGACAAAAAATCATAGAATGAATGCGATTTTCCCTGAAATAACAGGGGCTTTTGCGCATTTTTCTCAGGCGAAACATATGCAAATCAGCACTTCGCCACATTGATTAAAATTATTAGCAAAGTCTTACCATGTGCTTAGGCAATTTTTAAATGTGGCAAGCTAGAGTGCCACACGTGGTCTTGAGTGTGTGTAGAGAGTCCAATGACCGAAATGATACGTCCCCGAGTGAAGTATGTCATCGGCCCCGATGGCAGCCCGCTGACGATAGCAGACCTTCCGCCGCCGAATACGCGCCGCTGGGTCATTCGTCGTAAAGCTGAGGTTGTCGCCGCCGTGCGTGGTGGTCTGCTCAGCTTGGAAGAAGCCTGCGAACGTTATACGTTGACCGTCGAAGAGTTCCTCTCCTGGCAGTCGTCCATCAATACCCATGGCCTTGCCGGCCTCCGGACGACCCGCATACAGCAGTATCGCCACTGACAGCAGCGACAACACCACCTTTATTCCATTTTGTGTTCGGGCCTCTTTTCTTGCGAAAGAGGCCCGAATTATTTTATTGAAAGGCGCCCGCGCATTGCTCGCCTCGCCTACGCTAAAGGGCTTGGCCGGTCCGTATTTTCGACATCAACCTAAACGGAGACGGTCCGTTAACAATCTCGATGGTTGGCAGACGCCGGAGCACATGCAATCCTCGTTGCATCAGATGCGACAAGGGAGAAAATCATGGATATCCGCAACGAAAACAATGCATCCGGCGGCCGTTATGTTGCAACGGTCGAAGGCTACGAGGCGGAGATGACCTTTTCCCGCACGTCTCCCAAGCTGATCATCGTCGATCATACCGGCGTGCCGGATGCCCTGCGTGGCAAGGGAGTCGGCCAGGCGCTGGCGCTTCACGCCGTCGAAGAGGCGCGCCGTGGCGGCTGGAAAATCATCCCGCTCTGTCCCTTCTTCAAGGCTCAGGCGCAACGTCATGATGACTGGCGCGACGTCGTTAATCTCTAAAACGCGGTGCTTTAAGCACGGCAGCACGCGTCGCACGCGCGCATTGCATGACCAAGCGGGACAAGATCCGTCCAATCGGTCGGATTATCTTCGAAAACGCAAAAGCTGCGCATGGCCGGCCCCGTCACGGCCAGTCATGCGCAGCCTTCATGCGCTTCCATCATACTCTTCGCATTCCGAAGATAAGCTCCGTACCGGAACGCAATCATGCTTGATCCGAAGGAGAAGACGGAATTGCGATCTCAGGCGCGTGCCCGCGCCGGACCCGAACCATCACGCTCTTCAAGCGCTGCGGCCTTGGCATATTCGGCCTGCATTTCCTCAAGCGAATTTTCCAGCGCCTCTTCCTGAACCTGCAGCTCCCGGATCGACACCTGCAGATTGTCCGCACGCTGGCGGGCAGCCTTGGCAAAGGTCGGGTAGGCAAAATGGCTCGGATCGGAAATGCCGGACTTCTTCTCCTCGACGACGATCTGGCTTTCCAGTTCCTTCGTCATGCGGTCAAATTCCGCCATCATCATCTGCAGCTGCTGCAGCTGACGGCGTTTTTCGTTCACCTGAAACTCTTTCAGGCGAACAAGGCTCTCACGTGACTTCATACGCATTACTCCCGTGATGCGAGACCCCGGCTCTCGATATTCCCGTTCGCCGAACCGCTTTGAGACGGCTTGGTTAAAAAAATTTCCAGCGATCTTAATAAAAGCCTACCGCTGGTAACCTTTCGTTTACGGGCATCGTTAATGATAGGCGCAATGATTTAAGGCTCGGTAAATGTTGTGGTCGGAATTCGACATGTCGGCATTGGTGAGTCAGATGAATCACTTGGCGTTGGTTGTTAATGCAATACTTTAGGAGTCGATTTTACTGATTGTCGTTGGAAAACAGTGCAATGGAAAAATTATTTAATAAATTCGATACGACTTGCCAGAGTGAATCAGAATTTGTTAACCATTGCATGGCAGCTTCCAAATCAAGCAGTGATTTGATCGGTATCGCGTTAAGGGGCTGACGACCTTTCGGCGGCGGTAAAGGGGACAATTATGCGGGTTCTACTCATTGAAGACGATAGCGCGACAGCGCAGAGCATCGAGCTGATGCTCAAATCCGAAAGTTTCAACGTCTATACCACCGATCTCGGTGAAGAAGGCGTCGATCTCGGAAAGCTCTACGACTACGACATCATCCTTCTCGATCTCAACCTTCCCGACATGTCCGGCTACGAAGTGCTGCGCACGCTGCGCCTCTCGAAGGTCAAGACGCCGATCCTCATCCTCTCCGGCATGGCCGGCATCGAGGACAAGGTTCGCGGCCTCGGCTTCGGCGCCGACGACTATATGACCAAGCCTTTCCACAAGGATGAGCTGGTCGCCCGCATCCACGCCATTGTCCGCCGTTCCAAGGGCCATGCCCAGTCGGTGATCATGACCGGCGAGCTCATCGTCAACCTCGACGCGAAGACCGTCGAAGTCGGCGGTCAGCGCGTGCATCTGACCGGCAAGGAATATCAGATGCTGGAGCTGCTCTCGCTGCGCAAGGGCACGACGCTCACCAAGGAAATGTTCCTCAACCACCTCTATGGCGGTATGGACGAACCGGAACTGAAGATCATCGACGTCTTCATCTGCAAGCTCCGCAAGAAGCTGGCAAATGCCGCCGGCGGCGCCAACTACATCGAAACGGTCTGGGGCCGCGGCTATGTGCTGCGCGAGCCCGACAGCAGCGATTTCGCCGAAAGCGCCTGAGCCGCCTCCCCGCCTTTACCGCCGACACACAGAAATCCCGTCTTTCGAGGCGGGATTTTTTGTTAGCCTCAATGCAGCGCAAAATAATAGCCGCCTCGAAGGGCGGCTATCTCTGTTTCTATGTGTCTCGTTGAAATCAGGCGGCGGCGGCACGATTGCCGAAGATGGCCGTCAGGATCTTGCGATCGAATGGCTTCAGCAGAAAATCCGTCGCGCCCGCGCGCTTTCCGGCCATCAGCTTGCGAAGGTCGGCCTCGATGACGCAGTAATAGATCTTCACGTCCTTGCCATCGGGCATGGCGCGGATGCTGGCGATGAGCTCGAGTGCCCCTTCCATGCCGGCATCGACGATCAGATAATCTGGCATTTCGGCCTGGCAGCGCATCAGCGCTTCGCGCGCATCTCCGGCTTCGCTCACGAGAAAATCCAGCTCGGACAGGATTCGTTTGCCGACCTTGCGTACGACATCCGATGTATCCGTTATCATGAACCGCTGCATGTGTGAGCTCCCTGGCATCAGCCGCCATCATCGATGCCGGCTTCAAATTGAAACGATAGGAGCAGCAAGCTAAGGATTCGTTACCGCTACATTATCAATTGAGCGGACAACTCCAAGATTGCACAGAATTTTCGATACACGAAAAGATAAGCCCGCAGCCGATGACCGACTGCGGGCTAAAACATCAATGGATCGACCCGCTTACTCCGCGGCTTGGGCAGCCATGGTCGCTACGAAGGTTAATTCCTCCGGAGTCGCATTGTAGGAGAGCTCCATGCCGCTCTCCTCGGCCAGCAGCACCGTGTAATAGGGCTGGATCGAGTGAGCATCGATGGCTTCCTCCAGCGTGCCGGAGCAAATCTCGGCGAACTTCGGTGGTATTCGCATCAGCCGACCCTTGGCGGTGATCGTGAACTTTGCCTCGAATTCGGGATTTTCGAGTGTCACCTCGATATTGCCGCCGCGCGGAATGGCGCCATAGGCAACGAGGAAGAGATTGAGCAGCAGCTTCACGCGGTTCTTGGCGATGATCGCGCGCGGACCGACCCAGCTAACCTCGGTCTTCTTCTCGGCGGCGGCGAAATCCTTGGCGGCCCGCTCCGCCTCGCCGGTGTCGATCGACGCGCCGACCGAACCGGACGCGCCAAAGGCAAGACGCGCGAATTTGAGGCGGACGGAAGCGTTGAGCGCACTGGTGCGGATCAGATCCATCGCATCGGCGTCGGCACCACCCTCGTCGAGCAGCTCCAGGCCATTGTTGATCGCCCCGACCGGCGAGATCACGTCATGGCAGACGCGGCTGCACAGCAGCGCGGCCAGATCCGGTCCGGTCAGAGTGAGATTGGGATTTTTCGACATTCATTGTCTCCTGAATGCTGACAGGGCAAAGCGAGTAGTTCCACCTTGCCACGGTAAGGTTGCTCGAGGGTTTCGCAGCCAGTGTACCGCGCGCCATAATGACACCATATTTGGTAAACCGATTGTTAAGACCATCGACGCAAAATGCATTCATCACCATCAGACTTTTTCGCACGCGATTCGTCCTGCGAGAGATGGGCGAAATGGTCTGAAAAAATGGGGGCGTGCCATGCATGGCGCATTCAGGCGAATGCGCCGCCTATTCGTCCCTGTTGCACCGACCATGATGAACGGAAGACTTCCATGCGCTATGAATTCCTGAAGAGAATGCCAAGCCCCGGCACCAGAACGCTCGGCCTCGGCCTGATTCTGGCCATTGTCGCATTTGTGAGTTTCGCGTTGCCGGCCCGTCAGGCCGCTGCCGCGCCCACCAATCAATATTCGGCTCAGGAAATCGTCGATGCCGGCCACTCCTTCTTCGGCTCCACCAGCGGCGGCCTTGCCAAGGTGGTCGAGCGCGCCTTCCAGCAGTATGGCCTGCCGAATGGCTACATCCTCGGTCAGGAAGGTTCCGGCGCGTTCCTCGCAGGCCTGACCTACGGCGAAGGCCAGCTCAACACCAAGAATGCCGGCGAGCATCCGCTCTACTGGCAGGGACCATCGCTCGGCTTCGACTACGGCGGCCAGGGCACCCGCGTCATGATGCTGGTCTATGATCTGCCGAGCATCAACAGCGTCTACACCCGCTTCGGCGGCGTCAGCGGCCAGGCATTCGTGGTTGCCGGCTTCGGCATGACTGTCCTGAAGAACAACAACATCGTGCTCGTTCCGATCCGCACCGGCCTTGGCGCACGCCTTGGCATCAACATGGGCTATCTCAAAGTCACGCCGAACCCAACCTGGAATCCTTTCTGAACCAATCCTCTGATACGATCTCCCAAGCAGCGCACGCCTTGGCCCGCTTCAGTTGCGGGCCTTTTCTTTCCGCCAAACCGGCTCCGCGCCGATAAACCATATCCGCGTTAAACGCTTGCCCGCATGGCTAACCCATGATTAATCATTTTATCGATATCGAACATAACTCCAGAATACTGGCTGCGTCGTGATTCAATTTGCTCTCTTGTTCGGATTGGGCTTTCTGACGGCCGCTCTACTGGTCTTTCTCATCGCGCCGGCAATCCATCGTCGCATCGTCTGGTTCACCGAGAAACGCTTGAAGGCGACCATGCCCTTGAGCCCGCAGGAAGTGCGCGCGCAGAAAGACATGGCGCGCGCGCTCTTCGCAGCCGAAAACGCGCGGACCGAACATGCCCTGACGCAGGAGCGTGACAAGACCGTTGCGCTGCAGATTCAGAATGGCAAACTTCAGCAGGAAGCGAGCCGGCTCTCCGCCGCAAGCGGGGAGCTGCAGACGCGCATCGACGATCTGGAGGTGGAGGCAGGCGAACTGCGCTCGCGTCTGCGCCAGGAAGAGAGCTATATCAGCCAGCTGAAATCGAGCATCCACGCCGCCGAGCAGGCCAGCGCCGAGAAAGAGGCTGATATTGACAGCCTGCGCAAACGGATGACGAAAATGGGTGCCGATGCCGACAATCTCAAGATCGATCTGGCAGCCCGCGAAACCGAGATCGAGAGTCTGAAGCTGCGCATCAACACATTACGCGACGAGCGCGATACGCTGCGCCAGGAGCTGAATGCGGCAAGCCTGCGCGCCGCAGATGCCGAACAATCGCTGCGCCAGGAAAGCGACAAGAACAAGCGGCTTGAGGAACGCCTCAACCGCGAAATTGCCGGCAGCGCCGACAAGGAAACCGCGATCGAACGCCACGCCCAGGATGTCGTTCGCCTGAGGGAGCGGCTGGAGGCTGCCATCAAGGAATCGAAGGAAGCCGGCAAGGCGCTGCGCGCCGCTGGCCTCACACCGCCGAAGAGGGCCACAAGAACGCCGAAACTCGCTGCCGCATCGATAATTGCGGGCAGCGCCGGTGAGCAAGGAACCATAAGCGAGCCGCCGCAGATGGCGGAACCGGAACGAAAAGTGGAAGACGAAATCGCCCAGATGACGGAAGAGGTTCGCAATCGCGCGGCGGCCCTATCGGACCGCCTGCTGAAGGCCCGCACGCCAGCGCATGACGATGCCATGCGCGAGGAGATTGCCAAGATCGCCGCCAGCATGGTGGCGCTGACGGCACTCAAGGAAGGCGACGGCTCGCCGATCTTCGATCTCCTGCCGAAAGATCAGGAGCCCGCCGAACCCGGCGCGCGCATCAGCCTCGCCGACCGCGTCGCCGCCATACTGCCGAAGCATCCGTAAGCTCCAGGGAGCAACCCGCTCAGATGCGCCCGTTCTTCGCGGCCATCTCGAAAAGGGCGATGCCGCTCGCCGTCGCGACATTGAGGCTATCCAATCCCGGCGCCTGCGGAATCCGCACGCTGCCGAAGGCGGAAAGAATGCTTTGGGGCAGGCCGTCCCCTTCCGTGCCGACCACGAGCGCCATGCGCTCCGAAACCGGGACATCGCGAATATCGACCGCACCTCGCGGCGACAGACTCCAGATCGCAAAGCCATGCTCGGCAAGCCTCGCAAGCAGCTGAACGCCGCTTGATTGCCGGCGATAGGGCACCGTCAGGATCGATCCGACCGAAACCCGCAGCGCCTTGCGGTAAAGCGGATCGCAACAGCTTTCGTCGAGCAGCACCGCAGCCGCGCCGAAGGCTGCGGCATTGCGGAACATCGAACCCATATTGTCATGATTGGAAATGCCGCAGCCGACGAGCACCAGCGACTGCTTTGGGAGGCGGTCGAATAGGCCGCTCGTCCCGTCTTCAGCTGTTCTTCGCCCCAGCGCCAGAACACCGCGATGGAGATGGAAGCCGACAATAGCATCGAGCACCTCGGCTTCGGCGACATAGATCGGGACATCCGCTGGGAAGGTGTCGATGATATCGCTCAACCCGGCCACGCGGTTTTTGAGCAACAGCACTTTCTCAGCGAGGAAATCCCCGGCTGCCGCATGCGCACTGGCGAGAAGCCGCAGCACGACAGTCCCCTCCGCGATAAACCGGTTCTCTCGACCGGTCAGATCGCGTTCACGGATATTGCGGAATTCGGCGATGCGCGGATCGTCGGGATGCGTTATCTCGATGAGCCGCGCGCTCGTCATCGTCATGCCGTCAGTTGGACAGCGCTATGGTCGCCACGATGCGGCCGATACCGTAATCGAAGACGATAGCCTGACGCTGGCCGCCGGCAAGCGTGCCATAGAACAGCACCTGATTGCCCGAGAGCGCCGTGGATTGGACGGTAAATCCCGCGGGCAGCAATGCCGTCACGGCGACCGGGGCATCGGACGGAATGCTGGAAGCCGTCTGACCTGCGGGCTTCGCCGCTGGCTTCATCGTCTTGTAGACAACGGCGCCGAAGACGGCCATAAGGCTCACCACCATGACGGCCGCGGAGACGATCTGCAGGCGGATCATCTTGCGTCGGACTTTCTCCAGGGCCGGATCGAGGGGCTTTTCCTCTTGATCATCTGGCTCGAGATTCGTCATCGATGCGTCCTTGCTTCCAGTAGAGCGCTTTGTGCGCCGGAGAATATGTTTGAGCGACCCCTTTAAAGAAGCCGCGGACAATAGAAAAGTCCTAACCGCCGATGAAAATGCCGAAGGACGGCTGGATTCATGGCTGACAGCGGAGATCGGCGAGGAATTTTCCCGCAGCCGCGTGCAAGGCCTCATCAAGGACGGCGCCGTTACGCTCAAGGGCGCAGCGGTAACAGACGCCAAGCGCAAGGTGCGCCCCGGCGACGTCTATGAGATCATGTTGCCCGAACCGGAAGATCCGACGCCTCAGGGCGAGGATATTCCGCTCGACGTGCTTTACGAGGACGACGATGTCATCGTCATCTCCAAGCCGGCCGGACTGGTCGTTCATCCCGCCGCCGGCAATTGGACCGGAACCCTGGTCAATGCCCTGATCCACCATTGCGGCAACAGCCTTTCCGGCATCGGCGGCGTTCGCCGCCCAGGCATCGTGCACCGGCTGGACAAGGATACGACCGGTGTCATGGTCGTCGCCAAGAACGATGTGGCTCACCGGCATCTCTCCCTGCAATTTGCCGATCATGGCCGCACGACCTCTCTGGAGCGCGCCTATCAGGCGATCGTCTGGGGGCGTCCCCGCCAGCTTGTCGGCACGATCGATGCCCCTCTCGGCCGATCGAGCAGCGACCGCACGCGCCGCGCCGTCAAGCGTCCGGATTCGCAGGATGCCGACGAGGCAATCACGCATTACGAGGTGCTGGAGCGTTTTCACGAGACACCGGACGCAACCGCCCTCGCCTCTCTGATCGAATGCCATCTGGAAACCGGCCGAACGCATCAGATCCGCGTGCACATGGCGCATATCGGCCACCCGCTGCTGGGCGACGCCGTTTACGGCGGCGGCTTCAAGACCAAGGCCAATCTCCTGCCGGAAGCCGCAAAACAGGCCGTCCATCGTTTCACGCGCCAGGCACTGCATGCCTATATGCTGCAATTCGAGCATCCCCGCACCGGCGAAATCATGCGTTTCGAGGCGCCTTTGCCTGAGGATATGGAAGAATTGGCGGCGGCGCTCAGGGAATAGGCGCCGAACATCACAATGACTGGACGCTTGCCGCCTCCCGCCCTATAATATCGTGTATGAAGGACCGAAGTCCGAGCGCCTGTGCTGGCCGAAAACGCGACCGCGTTTGGGAGGTCGATATGGCCGCGCCACATGGCACCGGACAATTCGGGAGGGTAATCCCAAGGGCAATATTCCGGCGAGACCTGCGGTCACGCCGATATAACACTTGCGTGACCGCATCCTTGAATCACCGTTTCGCCGTACTTATCTTTACATTGGTTAAGTGCGGGGTCGCAGGACCCGTACGCCTTGGTCCGCTTCGCAGAAGGCGCGCAAAATACGCCCCCAGAAGGAACCAAATCTCGAATAGGAGGGTGCACAATCATGGCCCGTAATACCTTACCGTCCATCGCTGCCGGAGAAGCCGGCCTCAATCGTTATCTCGACGAGATCCGCAAGTTCCCCATGCTGGAACCGCAGGAAGAGTACATGCTCGCCAAGCGCTATGCGGAACATGCCGACCGTCAGGCGGCCCACAAGCTCGTTACCAGCCATCTGCGCCTCGTGGCGAAGATCGCCATGGGTTACCGCGGCTATGGCCTGCCGATCGGCGAAGTCGTCTCGGAAGGCAATGTCGGCCTCATGCAGGCTGTAAAGAAGTTCGACCCGGAACGCGGTTTCCGTTTAGCAACATACGCCATGTGGTGGATCAAGGCCTCGATCCAGGAATATATCCTGCGCTCGTGGTCGCTCGTAAAGATGGGCACGACCGCCAACCAGAAGCGCTTGTTCTTCAACCTGCGCCGCCTGAAGGGCCGCATCCAGGCCATCGACGACGGCGACCTGAAGCCCGAGCATGTCACCGAGATCGCCACCAAGCTGAACGTTTCGGAAGAAGAAGTCGTTTCGATGAACCGCCGCCTTTCCGGCGACGCTTCGCTGAACGCGCCGATCAAGGCTTCCGAAGGCGATTCCGGCCAGTGGCAGGATTGGCTCGTCGATGACCACGATAGCCAGGAAGACGTGCTGATCGAACAGGATGAGCTCGACACGCGCCGCCGCATGCTGGCGCGCGCCATGGGCGTCCTGAACGACCGCGAACGCCGCATCTTCGAGGCACGCCGCCTCGCCGACGAGCCGGTGACGCTGGAGGACCTGTCGTCCGAATTCGACATCAGCCGCGAACGCGTGCGACAGATCGAGGTTCGCGCCTTCGAAAAGGTGCAGGAAGCCGTTCAGAAGGATGCGCTGGAACGCGCCAAGGCGTTGCGTGTCGTCGAGGCGACCGCTTAACAGCTGCCGCTCAGAAGATTTGACGGATAAAAAAGGCGGGCCTGGAGCCCGCCTTTTGCATATCATCGATGTCCGGTTGGTTTACTGGCCGCTTGAGGCAACGCCGCCGAGAGCCTGCCACTCCGCAATCGCCTTGTTGAAGGCATCCGTACCGGTCGGCCCCTTTTCCATGGTCAGAAGCGCGCGACGGCCATTGCGATAGACCACCGGAATATCGATCCAGTTGCGGCTCTTCAAAAGATCGAGATTGGTCTTGCGTGCATCCGGGAAATCATTGAGCGCGACCATGTAGACATCGTCGGTCACTTTGGCCGGTACCGCGATCAACGCATCGCCGCGATCCTGCTCGGTCGCCTTCAATGCGACGCGCTGGACGTTATCGATCGCCCCGCCTTCGAAATTCGGCGGCACCTGGAAGGCAAGCTCGATCAGATGGCTCGCCGGAAGCGAGGAGTCCGAATTCCGCGATACCGTGATCGTCGCGGTCAGGCCGCGATCCGGGACTGTGATGAGGCCCTGCACCGAAGGCTCAGGCCGGCCGTCAGACCCCTTGCCTTCCTGCAGCGACCAGATGACCGTGCCCTGGAAAGCCGTGGGCGACGTCTGGCCGAGGCGCTCCTCATAAAGGAAAACCTTCTGCCCATCGGTTGCCGGAGCGGTCTGCTGCGTCACGGGAGGCGGCTGGTTGGCAGTCGCCTGTTGCTGCTGGTTGGCAGCGGGTGCCTGCTGATCCGTCGAGGCGGATGGCGTATTCGGCGCCGCAGTTGCGGGCGCCTGGGTCTGCGGAGCAGCGGTGCCGGCATTGTTGGCGGCCGGCTGCGTTGCCGCGGTGGCAGGTGCTGCAGAGGCAACATTCTGCTCGGCTACGGACTTGCCTTCCACGACGCCGGGCTGCCCGTTCGGAGCCGGCCCTTCGTCCTCTTCCGTGCCATTGGCCAGAAGACGCTGCGTGAACTTCGTATTGACCGTATTCGGGTCGCTGCCCAAAGCCGCAACATCCGTATTGCCGGCGCCTGCCGGCTGCTGAGCGGCCGTGTTGGTCTGCTGCGGCGCAGCCGCCTGCTGGGCGGGAGCTGCAGCTTTGCCGTTGCTCGGTGCATTGCTGCTTGCCGTATCCGAAGTCGCAGGTGTCGCATTCTTCGGAGCGGAACTGACGAGCTTCGTCACCATGTTGTTGAGCGCATCGCGATTCAGCCAGGCTGCATAACCGCCACCTCCGACGACTGCGAGGCCGACGAGCGTGACGATGATGCCGGTGACATTGATACGACGGCGCTTCGGCTCCATGCGGAAGCTGCGGCCCTGTAGCTTCGCTGCCATCGCCTGATCGAGATCGGGCGAAACAGCAGCGCCGCCGCCTCGTTCGTCTTCAGCACGCTTGTCGAAACCCGCAAGCTCCTTGAGCTCGCGCCAGCCGTCATTGGCGGCATCGGCCTCGGACGCCGGCTTCCTGGACGGATGCACATCCGCAAAGAGATCGACATCGTCGAAGGCATTTTCCGGCATCTGCCGAGCCGACTGCTGCGCCGGCTTGGGAGCAGCCGGTGCGGGCTGCATTTCCTCGAAAACATCCGCGTCCCAGGCAAAGCCGGTATTGGTGGCTGCCGCCTTCGCATTGACAGGTCCCTCGACGGGCTGACCGAAGGGTGCTTCCGCAAAGGCTGCGGCCGGCATGACCGGCTCGTTGTAGCGGGAGGCGGACGGCTGGGACGCAGCATGGGAAGCCGGAGCATCCACCTCCGCCCAGATCTGCTCAACCTGGCTTATGACATCGTCAGCCGGCAGCGGCACGCGCGGCGCGGGGGCAGGCTCGGCAGTGACTGCCGGTGCCTCTTCTGGCTGGGGCTCGTTGCCATGCCCCTTCGGCTCTTCATGATAAACCGGCTCAGGAGCCGGCTCCTCGTGAACTTCGGCATGGTGTTCGACGCCGGCATGTTCAGCGGCCGGAGCATAGGGCTCCTCTTCGTGATGCGGTTCCCGCCATTCCTCTGCCGGCTGGTGCTCATGCGCATGATCCGGCTCGGCAGGCGCGGTCGGCTCCTCATAGGCATGCTGCTCCTGCTCGGCTTGCGCGACGCTGGGTTCTTCAGGGGCATGCACCTCGGCAGGAGCCTGTGCAGGCTCTTCTGCATGCGGCTCCGCATGTACTTCCTCGGTCACATGATGGTCCTGAACGGACTCGGCAGCGGCCTCTTCGTGCGGCACGGGCGCTTCGGCAACCGGCGGCTCCTCGCCGCCCGGCAGGGCCTCTGCATGTTCGGCCTCGACCTCGACAATCGCTGCCTCAAGCTTGTCGAGCTGGCGGCGCAGCATTTCCTCGGGCGGGCGCGGCTTCATGCTCTCGAGCTGCCGTTGCACGGCACCACGAGCTCGATCGTAAACCTTGACCCGCATCTCGGGAGTATTGTCCGTCAGGCCGTCAACGGCCCGTCGAATAACTGCTACAAAATCCGCCATCAGTACTTTCTCATGATGCCCGGTGTGCAGCCGGGCCGGGATTCGTCATAGATACGCAACTTTAGCCCTCAAAGGGGTCAGTCACAAGTATGGTGTCCTCGCGCTCCGGGCTGGTCGAAAGCAGCGCCACGGGCGCACCGATCAGCTCTTCCACCTGACGCACATATTTGATCGCCTGCGCCGGCAGATCGGCCCACTTACGAGCGCCGACGGTCGATTCCTTCCAGCCCTCGAGCATGATGTAGACCGGCTCAACGCGGGCCTGCGCTGCCTGACTTGCCGGCAGGTAATCGATTTCCTTGCCGTCGAGCTTGTAGCCGACGCAGATCTTCAGCTCGTCCAAGCCATCGAGAACGTCGAGCTTGGTGAGCGCAATCCCCGTGATCCCCGAGGTCTTCACCGTCTGGCGCACCAGCACGGCGTCGAACCAACCGCAACGGCGCGGACGGCCGGTATTGACGCCCACTTCGCGGCCGACGGTCGACAGGTGCTTGCCGATCTCGTCATGCAATTCGCAGGGGAACGGCCCCTCGCCGACGCGGGTCGTATAGGCCTTGGTGATGCCAAGCACATAGCCGAGCGCCGTCGGACCGAGGCCCGAACCGGCGGCCGCCTGGCCGGCAACCGTGTTGGACGAGGTCACGAACGGATAAGTGCCGTGGTCATTGTCCAGCAATGCACCCTGCGCACCTTCGAAGAGGATGCGGGCGCCGGCCTTGCGCTGCTCGTCGAGCAGGCGCCAAACCTGGTCGATATAGGGAAGTATATGCTCGGCAACAGAGCTCAGCTCGTTGTGCAAGGCATCGAAGGAGATTTCATCGACGCCCATGCCGCGGCGCAGCGCATTGTGATGCGTCAGCAGCCGGTCGATCTTGGCCGGCAGCGTTTCCGGCTCGGCAAGGTCGATGACGCGAATGGCGCGGCGACCGACCTTGTCCTCATAGGCCGGGCCGATGCCGCGGCGCGTCGTGCCGATCTTGGTACCGCTGTTGGAAGCGGCATCTTCGCGCATGGCGTCCAGATCGCGGTGCAGCGACAGGATCAAAGGCGCGTTCTCAGCGATACGCAGCACGTCAGGCGTAACGGCAACGCCCTGGGCGCGCAGTTTTTCCACTTCGGCGACGAAGTGATGGGGATCGACCACGACGCCGTTGCCGATGACGCTGAGCTTGCCGCGCACGAGGCCGGAAGGCAAAAGCGCGAGCTTGTAGCTGACGCCATCGACGACAAGCGTATGACCGGCATTATGGCCGCCCTGAAAGCGTACAATCACATCGGCGCGTTCCGAAAGCCAGTCGACAATCTTGCCCTTGCCTTCGTCACCCCATTGCGAGCCGATCACTACAACATTCGTCATTTATCCATTCCCGCTTCCTGCGCGCGGCGGCGCGCCTTGCTCAAACCCGCGCATCTATAAAGCTTTGTTTTTGGGAAAGCGACCCTGTTGTCTCAGGAGATTCGGCTTTTTGCATGACGAATCAGCGCCTCCAACAGGAATTTTCCCGGCCATCGGCCAGACAGGGCCTCCAGATTACCCTTATCTGGCCGATTGCCTTGCCTGTCAAAGGCCCGGCTTGTGAGCGATGACATGGAAATATTCATGCTCTGACGACGCCACCGCACCGATCGGTTTGCCATCGAGATCGAGGAGCAGCACCGGTATGGCAAAACCGGCCTCTGCCAATTGCGACTGGACCTGCGCCGGCGTCGTCGCATAGACCATGACACCGAAATCATGGGCGCCATGCAGCAGGATCGCATGTTCGCCATCTCGCTCTTCGAGCGGTCTGAGCCGACGCTGGCGCAGCGTGCCGGAAATGCGGCCCTCGACATAGCGCAGGGTTCGCAAACCGAGCCGCACCGGATTGGATGTCCATTCCAGCCGGCGATAGTCGATGCGATGATCGAAGCCACCCCAGTCGCGATGGAACGTCGAAAAGACGAAAGCACCGCCGGAAACAAGAACGCGCGCCACCTCGTTCAGGATGGCTAGCCTCCCTGCCGCATCGACGGAATCGATGCCGTTATAGCTGAAGACGACCATATCGAAACTGGCATCTCGGAATGCCGAGAGATCGCGTGCATCCCTATGCTCGAACCGAAGGTCTGGATGGTTCTTTCGGCAAAGCGCGACCATCTCCGGCGTATAATCGATGCCTATGTAGTCGCTTGCAACATCTCGCAATAGCTGCGCGGTGCGGCCCCCGCCGACACCGATATCGAGAATGCGCCCTCTGCCCGCCTGCGGTGCGGCGATAGCAAAGGCGGCACGCTCGCCTTCGTTGAGATAGCCGCTGCTGCGGCGATAGTCGCGCAAGGCCCAGGGATTACGCCAGGTCTGCCGGTTAATACTTTCCATGACATGCATAGCCGACTCCAACAGAAAATGAACAATCATTGTTCAACTTCCCCTTGGCGCCCCCGCAGGACTTATATAGCGGCTGGGTCGAAGAAGCAGCCGTTAAGGTTGATTAAACCTCCGGCGGGACCGTTATTCGTTTGTTAACGTTAATGTTGCCGCCTGCTCCCAGCAGTCGGACGAGCCAGATCTAGCCGAGCTCGAGCGTGGTGACACCGAACACGCGATCGAGCGGGATTTCCGGTGCCTTGCCGCGATACATGCGCGCCGTCTCGAACACCGGAGACAGACCGCAATCTTCCGCAAGCATGATCGCCTGGGCATTATCGACCGGCACATCAAGATACACGGGCTGCCCATTGGTCTTGGCAAGCAGCTTGCTCATCAACGCAAGCGCAACCTCCGGCTTGTTGGCGAAAAGCGGACCGATCTTGTAGCCCTCGAAACAGCGGCGGATCGTGCCGTAGCCCCGAACCCTGCTGCCCCCACCGACGATGAAGGATGCACGCCTTTCGGGAGCACCGCACCAGGCCCGGATGAAGGAATGACGCAGCCCGGGGAAAATTTCCGCATCATAATGCACCAGCGCTTCAAGCTTGCCGTGCACGACCGGCATCACCTGCCTTGCCTGCTGTTCGTCCACCTCAGGCACTTTGGGGATGCCGCCATAGCGGAGCGTCCGATAGGCCGTCTCGAAACCGTGCCGCCGGTAGTTTTCCTGCTGCGCGACGACCCCATCCAGCCCGACAATGCGATTGCCGGCGAGCATCATGCCCTTGTTCCAGAGCTGCTTGCCGTATCCCCGCCCACGCAAATCCGGATGCAGTATGTAAAGACCAAGAAAAGCGAAGGCCTCACCATAACGAACGACGGATATGCAACCGACGGGCACCTCGCCAATGGCGCCGATCAGAAAACCGGCAGGGTCTGCCTCCCAGAAGGCGAGCGCATCGTCAATACCGGGATTCCAGCCTTCTTGCCGTGCCCATTCCAGAGCAAGCTCCAGCTCGCCAGCCCGCATTGTCCGCACGGCAAAAGTCGATTTCATGCAATAGTCCCGAACCGCCCACTACACCGCCGCCCCTATGGAACGACCGCGCCCAATTCATCATGTGACAACATGCTGCCAATCACAAGCAATGGGAGGATAAGCTTAAAGTGCAAAGGCTTCGTTTCATTTGGAAAACAAGGCGATTACGCGAATAGGACGGCGGGAAATCAACCAAGCTTTTGTGACACTTCTGTCGCAATCCTCCTAAACCCAGCATCGCATATAGGCGTCACCTGCGATCCTGTGTATAAGCGCAGACAATCGCCCATGCCGCCTTTGCGTTTTCATGCGAAGCCCGGCGCCAGCAAAAGGATTGAAATTTCATGCGCATCACGATGATCGGCTCGGGGTATGTGGGGCTTGTGTCAGGTGTTTGCTTTGCCGATTTCGGCCATGATGTCATTTGCGTCGACAAGGACACGAGCAAGATCGAGGCACTGCGGCGCGGCGAAATACCGATCTTCGAGCCGGGCCTGGAGCAGCTCGTGGCAGACAATGTCCGCGCCGGACGTCTCTCCTTCACGACGGAAGTGGAGGCGAGCGTTGCTGCAAGCGACGTCGTCTTCATCGCGGTCGGCACCCCTTCGCGGCGCGGCGACGGCCATGCCGACCTCTCCTACGTCTATGCCGCCGCCCGCGAGATCGCCGAGCACGTGAAGGGCTTCACGGTCATCGTCACCAAATCGACCGTACCGGTCGGCACCGGCGACGAAGTGGAGCGCATCGTGCGCGAAACCAATCCGCAAGCAGATATCGCCATCGTCTCCAATCCGGAATTTCTGCGCGAAGGTGCCGCCATCGAGGACTTCAAGCGTCCCGACCGCATTGTCATCGGCCTCAATGACGAGCGCGCCCGCGGCGTCATGACCGAAGTCTACCGGCCGCTCTACCTCAACCAGGCGCCGCTGCTCTTCACCTCCCGCCGCACGTCCGAGCTGATCAAATACGCGGCCAACGCCTTTCTCGCCATGAAGATCACCTTCATCAACGAGATGGCCGACCTCTGCGAAAAGGTCGGCGCCAATGTGCAAGAGGTCTCGCGCGGCATCGGCCTCGATGGCCGCATCGGCTCGAAGTTCCTGCACGCCGGCCCCGGCTATGGCGGCTCGTGTTTCCCGAAGGATACGCTGGCGCTTGCCAAGACGGCGCAGGATTACGATAGCCCCGTGCGCCTGATCGAAACCACCGTGTCGATCAACGACAACCGCAAGCGCGCCATGGGCCGCAAGGTAATCGCGGCCATGGGCGGCGATATCAGGGGCAAGGCGATCGCGGTCCTCGGCCTGACCTTCAAGCCGAACACCGACGATATGCGCGACAGCCCGGCGATCTCGATCATCCAGACGCTGCAGGATGCCGGCGCCACCGTGACGGGCTACGATCCCGAAGGCATGGACAACGCACGCCTGGTCATCGACAACATTGCCTATGCCGAAGATGCCTATAGCGCCGCGCGCGATGCCGACGCGCTCGTCATCGTGACGGAATGGAACCAGTTCCGTGCGCTGGATTTTGCCCGGCTCAAATCCGTCATGAAGGCACCTGTTCTCGTCGACCTTAGAAACATCTATCGCCATGACGAGGTCACAAAGCACGGCTTCGCCTATACGAGTGTCGGCAGACCTTCCAGCGACGCAACATTGTAAGTGAGGGCGGGATCATGCGTTATCTCATCACCGGCACTGCCGGCTTCATCGGATTCCACCTTGCCAAGCGCCTGCTCGACGAGGGCCATTTTGTCGTCGGCTTCGACGGGATGACGCCCTATTACGATGTTCGGCTCAAGGAGAAGCGCACCGCCATCCTCGCGCGTTCCAATGGTTTCAAGGCCGTGACAGGCATGCTGGAGGACAAGGCAGCGCTGGATCATGCCGCCGAACTCGCCGAACCCGACGTGATCGTCCACCTCGCCGCCCAGGCAGGTGTCCGCTACAGCCTCGAAAATCCGCGTTCCTACGTCGATTCCAATCTTGTCGGTTCGTTCAACATTCTGGAACTGGCAAGAAACCTGCAGCCGAAGCACCTGCTGTTGGCATCGACCTCTTCCGTCTACGGCGCCAACGAGAAGATCCCCTTTGCCGAAAGCGACAAGGCCGACGAGCAGATGACGATCTATGCGGCGACCAAGAAGAGCATGGAGCTGATGGCGCATAGCTACGCCCATCTCTTCAACGTGCCCACGACCGCGTTCCGCTTCTTCACTGTCTACGGCCCCTGGGGTCGCCCGGACATGGCGCTGTTCAAGTTCGTCGATGCCATCAGGAACGACAGGCCGATCGAGATCTACGGCGAAGGCAAGATGAGTCGCGATTTCACCTATATCGACGATCTCGTCGAAGGCATCGTGCGTCTCATCGGTGTCGTGCCGTCAGAGGAAAACCGGATCGTGTCGGAAACGGTCATCGACACCCTGTCGAAGAATGCCCCTTTCCGGATCGTCAATATCGGCGGCGGCCAGCCCGTCGGGCTGATGACATTCGTCGAGACGATCGAGACGATGCTCAGCAAGAAGGCGATCCGCAAGATGCTGCCCATGCAGCCCGGAGACGTCCACAACACCTATGCCGTGCCGGATCTCTTGGTGGCGCTGACGGGATTCAAGCCGCAGATCGAAGTCGATGAAGGCGTAAAGCGCTTCGTCGAGTGGTATCAGGAAAATTACTGACCAAATGGCAGAGATCGCTGAAACGGACCATTGGATCGAGAGCTCCGGCGGGCGCCTCTATGCCAAATCATGGACGCCAACCGTCCTGAGATCGCAGCAACCGATCATCCTGTTTCACGATTCCCTCGGATGCATCACGCTCTGGCGGGATTTCCCGGAGCAACTCGCCCATTCCCTTGGTCGCCGGGTCATCGCCTATGATCGGCTGGGCTTTGGCCGGTCCGATGCTCGCGACGATCTTCTGACGCAGGATTTTATTGCATCGGAGGCCGAGCGTTTCGTACCGCTTCTTTGCGAGCAGTTGTCCATTCGAGACTTCGTCGCCTGCGGACACAGCGTCGGCGGCGGTATGGCGGTGGAGACGGGGGCAAGGTTTGGCCAACGTTGTCGTGCCGTCATCACCATCGCCGCGCAGGCCTTCGTGGAGGAAAAGACCCTTCAGGGCATCCGGACCGCGCAGCAGGAATTCAAATCGGCCGAAACCTTCGCCCGGCTTGCCAAATATCACGACAGCAAGGCCGAGTGGGTGCTGCACGCCTGGATCGACACCTGGCTCGCTCCCGAACGCGCCGGCTGGTCGCTCGATCCGGCACTTGAAAAGCTTTATTGTCCGGTGCTCGCCATTCATGGAGACCGCGACGAATATGGCTCCGAAGCCCATCCGTGCCGCATCGCGGCCGGGCGTGGTCCGGTCTATATCATGCCGGATACCGGGCATGTGCCGCACCGAGAGCATCCTGCTCTGGTCTTAAAGGCGATCGAAGACTTTCTGGCATGAACGGTCCTGTTCGCCGCAAGGCGACGAAGACCGTGGCAGCGTGGATAATTTCGGAAAAGGCTTGGACAACTAGCCTATTCAGCCTGACCCGCAGGATGATAGGCCCGGTCGAAATAGATAAGCCCCTGCCCCTCGTCACGTTGACGGATGGCATCGACTTCGCAGAGCAGGATGTCATGCGTGCCGCCATCGGCCTGACGGACGATGCGACAATCGAACGAGACAAGAGCATCTTCCAGCACCGGAGCGCCGGTCGAGAGTTCCGACCATGCGGCCGCAGCAAAGCGTTCGGCAACCGGGGTCTTGCCGCCGAAAAGCCGCGACAGATCCTGATGTGCTTCCGACAGGACATTGACACAGAGCACGCCGTTTTGCGTGACGGCGGGATGAACGGAAGCGCCGCGATTGAGGCAGACGAGCAAGGTCGGCGGGCTGTCCGTGACGCTGCAGACGGCGGTCGCCGCGAAGCCGGCAAGCCCGGCCGGACCATTGGTCGTGACGATGTTCACCGCCGCCGCCATCCGCGCCATGGCATTGCGAAACTCGGTGCGCGCAATGTCGGGATCGGCGACAGGCACCGCCTTCTCGATTGCCACGGACGTTTTCATGTTCATCGCACTCTTCCCTAAATCGCGCCGACAGCCTCACATTATCGATGGGGAGGATGCGCCTCAAGAAACGACATTTTGCGGAAGCAGTCCTCTGCGAGCAATTAATTTTCTATAAAATCTATCAACAAAAAGAAAAATAGATCGGCTCAACCTTCTAGGCCGTCACGGCATGCTGAAGCATGCCTCAGGTCCGGGTGGAGATCAGGAGAAACATCGGCCGCTCGCGCTCGATTGCCCAATCGGGATGCGCGGTGAGGTCGTCATCACTCGGCGACCACTCTTCGACATGGGCGATGATGAAGCCGGACTTGATCAGGAGGTTGAGCGTCGTGCCCATCGTGCGATGCTGCTTGATGACGCCCTCGGCGAGCCAGTTCGTCACCCGCGGTCCCTCGATCTGATAGGCATTGAGCGGCCAGATCTTGCCACCCTCGGCATCATCGAGCCATTCCGGCCGTCGCGGCGCCATATAGATTGGATGCTCGATCGAAAAGATCAGACGCCCGTCCGGTTTGAGTGCTTGGCGGATGGTCGCCAAAAGGCCGGCGAAATCCTCGATATAGTGGAAGGCGAGCGAGCTGTAGACCAGATCGAAGCTCGCCTTGGGAAGCTCTAGCCTTTCAAGATCGGCCCGATCGTAGCGAACCCGCGCATCCGCCGTTTCCGTTCGCGCGCGTTCCAGCATTTTTTCCGAGACATCGAGCCCCAATACGCTGGCCGCTCCCTGCTCGGCGGCCCAACGGCAGAACCATCCGAAACCACAGCCGAGATCCACGACGTCGAGGCCCTTCATGTCCGGCATCAAGGCACGGATCGCCGGCCATTCGGCCGCACCCGTCAACCCGTTGATGGAACGCTGAAGGCGGCTATAGCCCTCGAAGAAGCCCGGATCGTCGTAGATATTTTGTGTCATATTTGTCTTCCTTGCCTCTCCGCAACATGCTTTGGATCGGCAATATCGGTGGCATTTCTTCACATAGACAACAAGGGAGCCGGCAGAAGCCGATGATGAGGAAGCCTCGTTCAGCGCCTGTCATGCTAACGGTTTCGGTCGCGACAACCATTCCGAATAGGGCTTTACACCGAAATCTGGTTCGGCCGCCTCCTCAAGCACATGGATGAATTCGATCGAATGCCCGTCGGGATCCGAAAAATATTGCGAGACGGCCGGCATCCAACCTAGAACAACGGGTTCATCGAGCGGCTCGCCATTGAACCCCTTCGGCTGAATGCCACGAGCCTTCAATGCGGCTGCGGAGCCGAGTACATCGGCGAGAGAGGTTCTGAAGGCAATATGAAGGCGCATCTTGAGCGGGGAGCAGCCCGTTTCCCAAAGGCCCAACATGCCCATCCGTTTATCGTCGATCCAAAGGAAGGCGACATTCCTGCTCTCGATGACGGTCCCGACCTCCAGCTTCAGAACGTCGCGATAGAAGGCGATGGAGCACTGGAGATCGGCAACCGTTAGATGCGTCTCGTAAAGTCCCAGAATGCGGGGGATTGATGGATCGGCCGAATGCTCGAGATGACCGATCGTCATCACATCACCTTGGCTGCCGTGACCTCGACCTCGACCAGGAACTCGGACCGCGTAAATCCGCCGACGATCAGCAGCGTAGAGACCGGCGCGGGATTTTGGACATAGCGATCACGCACGGCCATGTAGGCGGGAAAATCCTCGCGCGTGGTCACGAAACCACCGACGCGGATGACGTCGGCAAACCCCATGCCCGCCTCCTCGAGGATAGCGCCAATCGCCTTGAAACACAGCTCGGCCTGACCGGTAACGTCAGGCGGAATGCGATCGTCGGCACCGATGCCGAGCTGGCCGGATGTGACCAGCAGGCTGGCGCCTGGCGGCACCAGCAGGCCGTGATTGTAATTGCCGAAAGGGCGGCGGACGGATGCGGGGTTGAAGACCTTTTTCATCGATTCCGACTCCAGATGACCGGAGCGATATCAGCATTTTGTGATGGAAGGGGCAAGTCGGTCAGTGGGTCTGAGGCAATGTCACCGCTCGATTTCGCCGTATTTCCAACAGGATATGTCCGAAAAGTGCCGCAAGCACGATCGGCCCGCCGATGAGCGTCGCCGTTGAAGGACGCTCGGCGAACACCATCCAGACCCAGAGTGGCGTCAGCGGCACTTCGAGAGCTGTCAGCAGGGCGGCATCCGAGGCCGGCACCAGCCGCGAGCCGAAGGTGTAGAGGCTGAGGCCCATGGCGTTCTGGACAATGCCGAACCCGATGATCAGGCCGAGATCCTGACCGGAGATCGAAAGCGGCGAGGCGAACCAGAAGGTAATGGAGGAACATAGCCAGGCGGAAAGCGCCATGGCCGGTAGCATCGGCACATCGCGATGCTGGCGCATGACGACGGCAAGGCAGGCGACGGTCAGCGTCATGATGGCAGCAAGCCCCTTGCCGAGCCAGCTGCCGCCATCGCTCGCATGGCCGGAAAGCATGACGAGCACGCCGATAAAAGCAACGCCACTCGCAATCAGCGTCCGCAAATTTGGACGCTCGCGGATGAGGAGGAAGGCGACGCCCGCGGTTACAAAGGGCACGGTTGCATAGATGACCATGGCATCGGCGACCGACGTGTAATAGATCGAGCCGATGCCGCTGATCATGGATGCGGTGGAAAAGATCGTCGCCGCCAGCGAAGGACCACCCATGGAACGCAGGATGCGAAAAGCGTTGCGGCGCTCGATATAGAAAAACAGCGCGAAGACGCCGAGGCCAGAGACGATGCCACGGCAAAAGAGAATGGTCATCAGATCGGCGTGGATCGCCCGCACGAAGAGACCGGACGTCGACCAGGCGAGCGCCGAAAGCGCCACATAGGCCACGCCCAGCCTGTATTGCTGCTGTTCCGCCAGCGTCACGATGGAATCCCCCCGCCCTATAGCGGCAGAGCATTAGCGGGCGGCAATGATGCCTACAAGCAAAGCTTGCGCCGTCGCGTGTCGCGGACGCCGGAAGATGGCAAGGGTTGCAGGAAGGTCACGCTACATGCTCCGGCGTAATCGAAAGACATCTACCTACCCATTCGTATTGGTAGGATCATATCGATCTTGCACATCCTCACGATCGTTCTACGATTCTGACGACTTTGGCGAAGGAGAATCAAATTGCGCCTGCTGTCGGCCACCTTGTTTGCGTGCGGCTGCGTCAGCCTGGTCGACGGTCCGCTATGGCCGCCGGCGCAAACCTATGTCGACAAGACGGTGCAATGCAGCCAGAGCAGCGATCCTGGCCGCTGCGAACATACACGCGATAGCTGGAAGGCCGATTACGAAGAAGCCATAGCGGGCGGGTACCGAGCACAGAAACATGTCGCTTTATGCCTGAGCACAGGCTGCGATCAGGCAATCCAACCCGACAGGATGCTCGGCTGCGCCTGGCGCATGGTCATTGCCGAAACAAGGCATGCCCAACCGGGCAGTATGGATTTTGCCAATCTCAACCGCTTCTGCGGAACGGACTATATCGACCAGAAGGGAAAACTCGCGGCGGCCTCTCAAGCGAAGGCGATGATGCGTCTGATCGGCAAATAGCAGGCTGCGCAGCAAAGTCTCTGCCGCGCAGCCGGTGTTTTGCACAGGTCCTAAGCGTAGGGCGCTAGGAAACTGCGGATTGCCTCGATTTCGTTGGGCCTGATATCGTGGCCACCTGGATGCCAATCCAGAGTGACCTCGGCATTCTGCCGCGTAAAGTAATCGGCGAGTGCCTTGGTGACTGGAGCGGGTGCGATCGGATCGCGCTCGCCTGCCGTAATCAGCACGCGCTTGCCCTCCAGCCTTGCATTGTCCTGCGGCTGGAACGGGATCAGCGGATGCATCAGCACGGCCGCATCGAAGAGATCGCCATGCTCGATCAGCACATTGGCAAGGATGTTCGCACCGTTGGAAAAGCCCAGACCAAGTACCTGCGATGCTCCGTATTCCGCCGCCAGCTCCGAGACATAGGTCGCCATCTTTTCAGTGGCGCGGGTAAGATCGGCCATGTCATAGACGCCCTCGCCCGTCCGGCGAAAGAAGCGCGCTGCGCCATATTCCGAGACATCGCCGCGCGGCGAGACGATGGTGGCTTCCGGCAGCAGCCGGGCAGCGAAATCGAAGAACTGGTTCTCATCGCCGCCGGTGCCGTGGAACGTGAAGAAGATGGGCTTTCCGGGCGCACCGGCCTTCAGCCGGTGCACATAAGTCGTATCCGTCATGATGTCCTCTCCTGGATTAGCCTTCCAGCGGTTCGAGATGCTGCTCGATCAGCCCACGCAGATGCGCATGCTGTTCCGGCAGCTTCAGCGCTTCGCCGAGATGTGCCGTATCCTCGTCACGATCGAAGCCAGGTTCATTGGTGGCGACTTCGAACAGCACGCCGCCCGGTGTGCGGAAATAGATCGCCCAGAAGTAGTCACGGTCGATGACCGGCGTCACCTGATAACCCGTATCCATCAGCGCCTTGCGCACTTCGAGCTGCTTTGCGCGGTTTTCGACCGCGAAGGCGACATGGTGGACGGAGCCGGCACCCGGCAGCGCCCGGTTGATATTCGGCATGGTTTCGAGGTCGACATAATCAGCGCCGTTGCCGCCGGGAATGGCAAGCCGCTTGATGCCGTCATGGGTATCGACGACTTCGTAGCCCATATACTTCAACAACTCGGCCGTGGCACCGTCGTCCCTGAGCCGCATGGCGACGGAGTGGAAGCCTCGAATGGCATGCTCGGCATCGACGCCGCCATGAGTCCAGGGCTGACGCTTGTCATCCTTAACCTCGACAAGCGCGAAGCCATCGCCATCCGGACCGGCAAAATGCAGGCGCTTCTGGCCGAAGGATTCGTCGGTCTTCAGGCCCTCGACGCCGCGCTGGCCAAGCCGTTCGGTCCAGTAGCCGATGGAACCTTCGGGAATGGAATAGACCGTATTCCCGACTTCGCCGGTACCCGGGCGACCGCGCGCCATCTTCGGGAACGGGAAGTAGGTCATGATCGTACCGGGCGTGCCGATCTCGTCACCATAGTAGAGGTGATAGACATCGGGAGCGTCGAAATTCACGGTCTTCTTGACCCGGCGAAGGCCGAGCGTATCGGTGAAGAACTTGTTGTTGGTCCGGGCGTCTTCCGCCATCGAGGTAACGTGGTGAAGACCTTTGATCTGGTTGAGCATCTCTAACCCCTTTGCTCGCCCGCACCGGCAGGCGTTTCTCATGGGCAGAAGATGGTCTTGTCGGCCGCGTTTCGATAGCCCCGAATAGCCAAACGGATTGTCTTCAATGAGTGAACAATAAATTCTGATCGTTCACACCAAGACCATATCGCCCTCATCTCTTGATTCTAAACAAGAGCAGCATTACTCATAAGCTAGACAGTCTAGCTAGCGAGGATTTCGATGAATTGGCCATTGCAGGATGCAAAGAACCAGTTTTCCAAAGTCGTACAGAAAGCACGCAGCGAAGGGCCGCAAATCGTCACCTTGCGCGGCGAGCCCGCGGCGGTCGTTCTGTCTGCCGAAGACTACGATGCACTTCTGGCTGGCAAACCGAGCCTTGCCGATGACTTGCTGTCAGGGCCGGTTTGGGACGACGAAATGGCCGAAGCCGTATCTAAGCGAGATAAAACGCCAAGCCGGGATGTTCTTTTCTGATGTATCTCGTGGATACCAATGTCGTCTCGGAAATCCGGCGCGGTAATTCCCAAGCGATTGCGTGGCTGCGCTCAGTCGATCCCTCCACCATTTATCTGAGTGTCATCACACTTGGAGAGATCATGCGCGGGATTGCGCTCAAGCGAAGATCGGACCCGCGTACCGCAACTCATCTGGAGGAATGGTTGCGCAAGCTCCGGCACGACCACCGCAATCGCATTCTTCCCATTACCGATCAGATTGCGGTCGAATGGGGACGTATCGCAGCACAACGACCGCGTGGTGACGCCGATGGGCTCATCGCAGCAACGGCGATCGTTCATGACCTTATCGTCGTTACTCGCAACATCGGCGATTTCGACGACACCGGCGCTTCAATCGTCAACCCCTGGGATCAAACGCCTTACTGAGCATCCGGATTGCTCGGCAGCGCCCAATCGATCGGATCCCGGCCGTGCGCGACCAGATAGGCATTGGCCTTGGAGAAATGCCGGCAGCCGAGGAAGCCGTTATGGGCCGAGAGCGGCGACGGATGGGCCGCCTTCAGCACCAGATGGCGCTCGGTATCGACGAAAGCGGCCTTCTTCTGCGCATAGGAACCCCAGAGCATGAAGACGACGCCGTCGCATTCGTCGTTGACCCTGCGGATCACCGCATCCGTAAAACGCTCCCAGCCCTTGCCCTGATGCGAGGCGGCCTGCGATTCCTCCACCGTCAGCACACTGTTGAGCAGCAGCACGCCCTGCTTCGCCCAGCTCTCCAGAAAGCCGTGGCGAGCCGGCGGAATACCGAGATCGGTTTCCAGTTCCTTGTAGATATTGACCAGCGACGGCGGAATGCGCACGCCGGGGCGCACGCTGAAGCAGAGCCCATGCGCCTGCCCGAAACCATGATAGGGATCCTGCCCGAGGATAACCACCTGCACCTCGTCGAGGGGGGTCAGATCCAGAGCCCGGAAATACTCGCTGCCACGAGGAAAGATCACCTTGCCGCGCTGCTTTTCCTCGACGAGGAAAGATTTGAGCTGCTGCATATAGGGGCTTTCGAACTCCTGCGACAGCGCCTCTTTCCAGCTCTCCTCAAGCTTGATGTTCGCCTCAGCCATCGTTTCCGGCCTCCGTCTGTTGTCAGCATGTCGATTGAGGATGAAAGAGCCGGCGTGTCAAGAAAATGGCGGACGCCGCGGTGGAGAGATCACAGGTTTTGGAGATAGCGCAGCCTGCTTCCGGGCTTATCTCGTAAATGACGTATAATAGCAGCAGGACACGCAAGCGTTGACAAGGTCGCTCACTTGCGCCAATGGAGGCCATCCCAATTTTCCGACCGGTGTCTCATGCTTCCCTTGCATTCCCTTGGCGAGCGCATCGTTGTGCTCGGCCCTTCCAATGCCGGCAAATCAACCCTGGCGGTCTCCCTTTCCAAGAAGTTGGGTTTTCCGGCGGTACATCTGGATCAGCTCCATCATCTGCCTCATACCGATTGGCAACAGCGCCCTGAAGCGGAATTCGCTGCGCTTCACGACGCGGCAATTCTTGGCGACCGGTGGATCATGGAAGGCAACTATACGCGCCTCATGCCACAGCGCTTCGCCCGCGCTACCGGCGCCATCCTCATCACCTCCAATCATTGGCTGCGCTTTTCCCGCTATCTCAAGCGGACCCTGATCAACCGCTCAGATCGAGCAGGGCATCTCGAAGGCGCCAAGGACAGCATCAAATGGGAGATGATTCACTGGATACTCGTGAAGACCCGCAACAGCGGCGCCAAATACGCAAAAATCCTACAGGAATCCGGGTTGCCAACGGTAGAATGCCATACGACGGAGGCTCTGAATAACCTTTATCAGGCGTGGGATCTGCCGAGCAGGCGATAGGCCTCATATCAATCACCCCTTAACCCGCGCCATCTGCGGATCATAAAGCGGCTTCAGCGACACCTGGCAAGGCACGCGGCTCTGCGCGACATCGAGCTCATAGCGCCCCGAAAGCACGAAATCCTCGGTCACCCCTATGGGATCGCGGACATAGCCGTAGCCGATCGCCTTGCCGATCGTGTAGCCATAGCCGCCACTCGATAGCCAGCCGACGCGCTGGCCGTCGCGATAGATCGTCTCGCGGCCGAGAAGCACGATTTCGGGATCGTTGGGTACGAAGCAGGCAAGCATCTTCTTGACGCCATAGGCTAACTGCCGCTCGATCGCCTCGCGCCCACGGAATGCGATGTCCTTTTTCGTCTTCACCGCCCAGGTAAGCCCGGCTTCGATCGGCGTATGATCCGGCCCGATATCCGAGCCCCAGGCGCGATAGCCCTTCTCCAATCGGCAGCTCTCGATAGCGCGATAGCCGGCATTGATAAGCCCGTGCTCGCGCCCGGCCGCCATCAGCACGTCATAAACGGTGGTGGCATATTCTACCGGCACATGCAGCTCATAGCCGAGTTCGCCGACATAGGTGATGCGCAGCGCCCGGACGGGGCAGCCGGCGATGCCGACGGTCTTCACCTTGCCGAAGGGGAATGCGGCGTTCGAAACGTCGGCCGAGGTCACGGCCTGCAATATCTCGCGTGACTTCGGCCCCATCAGCGACAGCACGGAATAGGCGGAGGTCACATCCACCAGCTCCGCATGCATCTCGGATGGAATATTGCGGGCGATCCAATCGAAATCATGGGTGGCGAAGCCGGTGCCTGTCGTGATGTAGAATTCGTTCTCGGCGGTGCGGGCAACGGTAACGTCGCATTCGATGCCGCCGCGGTCGTTCAACATCTGAGTATAGGTCAGGGCGCCGACAGGCTTGGCGACATCATTGGAAGCGATCCATGAGATTGCCGCCTCGGCATCCCTGCCCTTCAGGACGAATTTGGCGAAGGAGGTCTGGTCGAAGATGACGGCCGCTTCGCGCACTGCCCTGTGCTCCCGGCCGACGGCATCGAACCAGTTCTGCCGTCCATACGTGTACTCATCCTTCGGCTCCTCGCCGGCAAAGAGATCGGCAAACCAGTTCGGCCGCTCCCAGCCGAGCTTTTCGCCGAAGCAGGCACCCTGCGCCTTCAGCCGATCGTAGAGCGGCGACTTGCGGCAGGGGCGGCCGCTCGAATGCTCCTCGAAAGGCCAGGCCATGGTGTAATGCTTGCCATAGGCTTCCAGCGTGCGGGTACGCACCCAATCGGTGTCGAAATGCGGCCGGCCGAAGCGCCTGATATCAACCGGCCAGAGATCGTAAGGTGGCTCGCCCTTGGCGACCCATTCGGCAAGCGCCATGCCGGCCCCGCCGGCAGAAGCGATGCCGAAGGCGTTGAAGCCGGCGCCAACGAAGAAATTCCTCAGCTCCGGTGCCTCGCCGAGAATGAAATTGCCGTCCGGGGTAAAGCTCTCCGGGCCGCATAGCAGCTGCTTGACGCCGGCCGTCTGCAGCGCCGGCACGCGCACCAGCGCCTGCTCCATGATCTGCTCAAAATGGTCGAAATTGCTGTCGAGCAGCGTGTAGTGGAAATCTTTCGGGATGCCGTCGAGCGCCCAGGGGATGGGATTAGGCTCATATCCGCCCATGACAAGCCCGCCGACCTCCTCCTTGTAATAGGTCAGCCGGTCCGGATCGCGCAGCGTCGGCAGGTTGGAGGGCACGCCGAAGGATTCGGTGATGAGATATTGATGTTCGACGGAGACCAGCGGCACATTGACGCCGAAGCGGCCGGCAAAGGTCCGCGTCCACTGCCCGGCGCAGACGACGACGCGCTCGCATTCGATGCGGCCTTTCTCGGTGATGACGGCACGGATCCGGCCCTTGTCCATCTCCAGATCGAGAACTTCGGTATCCTCGAAGATCGACACACCGCTCATGCGGGCGCCCTTCGCCAGCGCCTGGGTGATATCGGAGGGATTGGCCTGTCCGTCCGTCGGCAGGAAGGCGGCGCCGACGAGGTCGTCGACATCCATCAGCGGCCAGAGATCGCGCGCCTCCTGCGGCGTCAGCAGGTGCATTTGCAGGCCGAAGGATTGCGCCGTCGTCGCCTGCCGCTTCACCTCCGTCCAGCGCTCCTCATTGCAGGCAAGCCGCAACCCGCCATTCATCTTCCAGCCGGTGGCAAGCCCCGTCTCCGCCTCGAGCTTCTTATAGAGATCGACGGAATAGCCGAGCATCTGCGTGATATTGGCGCTGGTGCGCAGCTGGCCGACAAGGCCGGCGGCGTGGAAGGTCGTGCCCGAGGTCAGCTTCTTGCGCTCCAGAAGCACGGTATCGGTGAAGCCGAGCTTGCCGAGATGGTAGGCGGTCGAGCAGCCGATGATGCCGCCGCCGATGACGATGGTCTTTGCTGTAGCCGGCAGTTCCTTCATCATGTCACCTCAGGAGTTGCGAAAATCCTGCCAGGCGCTCTCGAACCGCCGCAGGTTTTCAGCTGTATAGGAAGAATAATCGAATTCGATGTCGGAATGGATTTCCGAAACCATGCTCCACATCGTCTCGCGCAGGAGTGAGGCGCATTTCATCGCCTGATAGCGCTGGCGCAGATCATCGCTGACAGAAGCCTCGAAATAGGCCTCCAGCATCGCCTCTTCCTGTGTCTCGGAGAATTCATTGTTGGAAGCAAGGCCACCCAGATCGAACAGCGGCGTGTTGAAGCCGGCATAATCCCAATCGATCAGCCAGAGCCGCTTGCCGTCGTCGAGAAAATTCGCCGCCAGCAGATCGTTGTGTCCGAAGGCGATTTCGAAAGGACCGGCTTCGCGTTCGAGCCGCTCGGCGATCTCAAGAAAGGAACGCAGCCTCGGCTTGTGGCGACTGCCGCCAGCCTCCAGGAGAGCCGCATAGTCCCTGATCACATGAAAGACCCAGAAGATAGCCGCCGGTCCGCGAAAATGCCTGGCAACCTCCCGATGACAGGACTGGACGAGCGGCACGACCCGGCTCATCGTGGTCGGCTCTCTTATATCATCGGCCGATAGCGGCCTTGCGTCGATATAGTCCAGCACCAGTATGCCGGGCTCATGATGGATCACAGCAGGTGAAAGACCGGCTGCATGGGCCGCCCTGCTTGCGGCCACCTCGTTGGTGCGGCTGATGTGATGAACCGGAATGTCCGATCCAAGCCGCACGACGAAGCGGCGACCATTATCGCCAACCAGATAGTTGCGATTGGTAATGCCGCCCACCAGCGGTTCGATGTCGATCGGCCCGCGCCAGATGCTGAGAGAATGTATCCTGTCTTCCGCCGTCGCAGTCATTCCCCCTCCGGTCCTGCTGCTGAGCATCTTTCCGATCTGAAAAGTTCCTCACAAACGTAAAGCTGTCAAGAACTTCCCCACAAAATGAAACGAATATTTGGCTTTTTGTGGAATTGAGGCGCCATCTCCAATCAGATGAGCTATGGATATCCCAAAGACTGCGCTTCACCGTAGGTGAGATTTGTCTTAAAAACTCAGGCGCGAAGCAACCAGATTGAGGTTGCGTGCATTAACGCCTCCGGCGGCAACGGAACCGGCCAGTCGAAAGCCACGCAAGTTTGGGATCAATACCCATAACAGGATCAGGAACCATGTCGGGCATATCCCAGCCACCGCTTCACTCCAATCATCGCGAGCGCGAAATACTGGAAGAGCTGCGTCTGGCAGGCGGCGCAAGCCGCATCCAGTTTCTGGCCGAACGGCTCGGCGTTTCAGAGGAAACCATCCGCCGCAACATCCGCAGCCTGGAGGCCAACGGCCTTGTGACCAAGGTGCATGGCGGGGTCCATATCAAGGACTCGATGATCGAGCCGCCGCTGCATCTGCGCATGAACGAGAATGCCGAAGCCAAGCGGATGATAGCCGCCTCGGTCGCCGCGATGATCGAGGATGGCGATGCGCTCTTCCTCGATGTCGGCTCGACCACCGCCTTCATCGCCGTCGCGCTGCAGAAGCATCAGAACCTCTTCGTCGTCACCAATGCGGTCGCTGTCGCCCATGCGCTCGCGACCCGCAACGGCAATCGCGTCTTCTTCGCCGGCGGCGAACTGCGCGGCCATGATGGCGGCGCCTTCGGCATGGAAGCGGCCAATTTCCTGCGGCGCTTCAATGTACGCCACGCCATCCTTTCGGTCGGCGCCATCAACGCGGCCTCGGGCTTCATGCTGCACGATCTGGAAGAAGCGGAATATTCGCGGGAGGCAGCTAGCCGCGCCGAAAACCGCATCGTCGTTGCCGACAGCGCCAAGTTCGGGCGCAGCGCGCCGATCGTTCTGAGTGAACCGGAAAACTTCAACGTTCTGGTTACGGACGAACAGCCGCCGGCAGACATTCGCGCCATGCTGGAGCGCAACGAGATCGAGCTCGTCATCGCCAACCGGCAACGGGATGAACGGCGATAGCGAGTTCGCCGGGTTCTCAGCCCTTGCACATCGCCTCAAGCGTCTGCGCGGCTTTGCTCGCATGGCGCTCCTTGTGGCGCAGCAGGCGGAAGCTGCGAGCGGGCAGATCGAATTTTGCCTGAACCAGCAATCCCTGCCCGAGATAGGCTTTGGCCGCAGCACTGGAAACGGCGGCAGCACTTTGCCCGGCGCAGACTGCGGACAGCACAGCTTCATTCGAGGGAAGGACCAGCGCCACCCTGAGGGCTTGCGGCGAAGCCCCGAGCTTGGCAACCGCATTCTCGAATTCGGAACGCGTACCCGAGCCCTCCTCCCGCATCACCCAGGAGGTGTCCGCAGCAAGATCGGCCGCCGACAATCGCCGGCCGTCGGCCCACGGATGATGCGGTGGCACGACGATGACGAGCGCATCCTGTGCGACGATCTTCATCGACAGCGCCGGGGCATCCACTTCGCCCTCGATGAAACCCAGCTCGGCCGCACCATCGATAACCGCCTCGGTGACGGTACGGGTATTGCCTATCGTCAGATCCAGCTCGATACCGGGATAATCGCGGCGAAACCGCATCAGCAAGGGCGGTAGCCAATAGCTGGCGATGGTCTGGCTTGCGCAGAGACTGAGCCTACCGCGCTGCAACCCGCCAAGTTCGGACAGCATCAGTTCCGCCGAACGTACGCGTGCGAGCGTCGCCTTGGCTTCTCCGAGGAAGGATCGTCCCGTCTCCGTCAGCTCGATCCGACGGCCGACGCGATGAAACAGCTCCACTCCGTAATAGGCCTCAAGGTTCTTGATCGCAGAGCTGACGGCCGAAGGTGTCAGGTTGATGGCTTCTGCGGCATGGGTCAGATGCTCTCGCTCCGCGACGGCGACGAAAATGGCGAGCTGTTCGAAGGTCATGGGAAATCATTCTAATTTATCGAATAAAACATAGGATAATATTCGATGGATGTCGACATCGACAGATGAGACTTTCCAGCCGTCACCAAATCACAAGACACGAATGACGGCACCCATGTCCATCGCTCAACGCGCAAACGAGATCCTTCCCGGCTTGGCCCTCACCTCGGCTGTAGCCATTGTGGCCTATGCTGCGGAGCATGTTGAAGTAGGCCTCCTCGGCGGACGGTGGATCGAAAGCCTGGTGCTTGCTATCGCCTTCGGCATCGCCGTCTGCACGATCAAGCCGCTGAAGCCGGCCATGAAGCCGGGCGTCGATTTCAGCGCCAAGTTCCTTCTGGAAATCGCCATCGTCCTTCTCGGCGCCTCCATCAGCCTTTCGGCGATCCGCGGCGCCGGCGTCTGGCTGATTGCCGGGATCGCCATCGTCGTCGTGCTGTCGATCGCCGCCACCTATCTCATCGGTCGGGCGCTCGGCCTGCCGCCGAAGCTCGCAACCTTGATCGCCTGCGGCAACTCGATCTGCGGCAATTCGGCGATCGTGGCCGTTGCGCCCGTGATCGAGGCCGACTCGCAGGAGATTGCCGCAGCACTTGCCTTCACCGCCGTCCTCGGCATTGTCGCCGTGTTCCTGCTGCCGCTTTTCTATTTCCACTTCGGCATGAGCGTACCGCAATACGGGACACTTGCTGGACTGACGGTTTATGCCGTGCCGCAGGTCTTGGCGGCGACTGCGCCCGTTGGCCTGCTCGCTGTCCAGACCGGCACGCTCGTCAAGCTCGTCCGTGTCCTGATGCTCGGCCCGGTTATCTTCCTGCTCGGCATCCTCACCAAGGCTGAAGCCTCAGGCAGCGATGAAAGCAGCGGCCATCACCATTCTCTGGTCCCCTGGTTCATCTGCGGCTTCCTGGGATTGATGACGCTACGCTCCTTCGGGCTGATCCCGGATATGCTGGTGACACCGATGGAAACTGTTTCCGGTATTCTGACCGTCATCGCCATGGCAGCGCTGGGCCTGTCGGTTAGCATCCGCTCCGTCGCCCATGCCGGCGGCCGGGTGATCGCGGCAGCGACACTATCGCTGTTGACGCTGGGCGCCATCAGCTATGGTCTGATCCTCGCCCTACAGCTTCAGTAGCATGTGCGGCAACGCTGGCTGAAGACCGCCCCGAGCTCGACGCCTCGGCCGATTTCAGCAATGCTGCAGTCTCGCTTTCGGAAGAAGGATAGCCGATAGCATAGCCCTGAAGTTCATCGCAGCCGACCTCGGCCAGAACGAGCGCGTGATCCTCGGTCTCGACCCCTTCGGCGACCACCTCGACATTCAATGTGCGTGCGATTTCGATGATAGAGCCGACAAGACGACGCTGCTCCTCGGACACCGTAACCGCAGTCACCAATTGCCGATCTATCTTCAGCCGCTTCGGTTTGAGTTTGACGAGGCCAATCAGCGAGGCATGACCGGAACCGAAATCGTCGATCTCGATATCGATTCCCATCTCCTTGATGCCGGCGATATTGGCAAGCACCGCCTCGTCGGGTTCATCCAGGAAAATGGTCTCCACCAGCTCGAAGGCGATGGCGTGGCGCGGTATTCTGAGCGCCCTCAATCCGTCGATCAGGTCGGGATCGGCAAGCCGGCGACCGGAGATATTGACAGCGATGCGCGGCGGTGAAAGACCCTGCGAAACCCAGGCTGCCCGATCCGCCAGTGCGCGCTTCAGCACGGCCGCATCGATCTCCGCGGTAAATCCATATTCATCGGCGACCTTGAGGAAGGCTACTGGGCTTAGCAATCCCCTTCCCGGATGACGCCAGCGTGCCAGCGCCTCCAATCCGACGATGCGGCGGCTCTGCGCATCCACTTGAATCTGATAGAAGGGCTCGATCTGCCGCAGCACCGGCGCCAATCGCAGCTCATCGGCCAGGCGGCGTTCTGCATGCAGATCGGACTGGAGCTGCTGCGTGAAGAACTCCACCCGGTTGCGGCCGAGTTTCTTGGCCTGAAAAAGGGCGACATCGGATTCTGCCAGAAGATTGCCTGCGCCACTCGTCTGGCCCATCGCCACGCCGATGGACGCGCCGATCTTCAGCATCTCGTTGCCGAAACGCACTTCGCGGCGCAATCGCGATAGAATATCGCCGGCGATCGCCTGAAGCCTTTCGACACTGGCGATATTGACCAGCACGGCCACGAACTCGTCACCGCCGATGCGGGCAACAATGTCATTGGCAGTTATCGCTCCGGAAATGCGGGCGGCGGCGCTTTGCAATGTGGCATCACCGGCCGCATGGCCCCATTTGTCGTTGATCTCCTTGAACCCATCGAGATCGATATGGAGGATTGCAAGATTCCCAATAGACGCATCGTTGCGCAACTCGGCCAGACGCCGGTCGAAATAGCGGCGGTTCGGAAGGCCCGTGAGATAATCGTGATCGGCAGCATGTTCTATTCGCGCCCGACTGTGCTCCAATGCAACGGCACGCGCTTCGGCGATAGCTTTTTGACCACTCAGCTCGCGATTGAGCAGGACGTCGGCGGTGACGTCCCATTCCGCGCCGATGAAAGAAGGCGCCCCTTCGGCATCCTCATAATAATGTGCGCGCGAGCGCAGATGACGCACCTCGCCTCCGGGCAGGATGATGCGGAACTGAGAATTATAGAAACCCTTCCTGGCCAGCGCGACATCGAAGTCGTGGACGGCCCCTTCGATATCCTCCGGATGCAGCGCGTTCATCCAGACGTCGGAGGAAACCCTATGCTCGTGAAGTCCGGTCCCGTAGAGCTTGTGCATCTGCGAGTCCCAGAGCAGTTCCTGCTCGTTGACATTATGCTGCCAGACACCGATTTGAGACGCCTCGAGCGCCAGCTCCAGCCTCCTTAAAAGGTCCTGGAACTCTTCTTCGCTTCGTCCTGATGTCGTCTCTGCCAAAGAGCACCACCCCGTTCGGAAACTGAAGAAACTAACTAACCGCAGCCAATTATAGTTGCACTACTCCCTTTCGCGAACTTTAATGGCTGCGCAAGCTACCCAAATTAACAGCAGCACTGCAATCCTTGCCAGCGGCCGGCGCCTGTCAATGGTTATGCCGCGGCGGATTGGCAGCGATGTCGCGAAAATCGGCGGCGCCATCCAGCACGGCTCCGTCGGAAAGCTGCGTGACCGAACGACGATAGATGCGCTGCCACGGCGTCGCATCCGCCGGCACCACTGGAATGCCATCGCCTTTACGACGCGCAATCTCCGCCTCGTCCACCAGCATGTCGCAGCGCCCCTGATTGAAATCAATGCGGATGATATCGCCGGTCCTGAGCCAGGCAAGGCCGCCACCGGCCGCACTTTCCGGCGAGGCATTCAAAATGGAGGGACTGTCGGCCGTGCCAGATTGACGCCCGTCGCCGATCGTCGGCAAGCTCTTGATGCCCTTTTTAAGAAGATGATCTGGCGGCTGCATGTTGACAACTTCGGCCGATCCCGGCCAGCCGATCGGCCCGGCGCCGCGAATGACGAGAATGGTCTTTTCATCGATGCCGAGAGCGGGATCGTTGATGCGCTTGTGATAATCCTCGGAGCCGTCGAAAACGACTGCCCTGCCCTCGAACACGCCTTCGTGGCCAGGCTCCTGCAAATAGCGGCTGCGGAACTCCTCTGAGACGACGCTCATCTTCATGATGGCGAAATCGAACAGATTGCCTTTGAGCACCAGGAAGCCGGCGCGCTCCTTCAGCGGCTCGCCGAAGGGACGGATGACCTCGCGATCCGTCGCCTCTCGGCCCTTCAAATTCTCCGCCATCGTCCGGCCTGTCACTGTCGGACAGCTACCATCCAGCTTGCCGGCCTGCAGCAGCTCCCACATGATGGCCGGAACACCGCCGGCGCGATGGAAGCGCTCGCCGAGATAGGCGCCCGCCGGCTGGACATTGGCGAGCAGCGGAATGTCGAAGCCGTGCACCTGCCAGTCGTCGGGGTAAAGCTCGACACCCGCGTGCTTGGCCATAGCGGCGAGATGCGGCTGCGCATTGGTCGAGCCGCCGATGGCTGAATTGACCCTTATGGCATTGAGGAAAGCTTCGCGGGTCAGTACGTCCGAAGGCTTGATATCGGCGAGAACCAGCTCGACTGCCCTCCGGCCTGTGCGATAGGCCATCTGGCCGCGCTCGCGATAGGCGCCGGGAATGGCGGCACAGCCGGTCAGCGACATGCCCAGCGCTTCCGCCATAGCGTTCATGGTCGAGGCAGTCCCCATGGTGTTGCAATGGCCGATCGAGGGCGCCGAGGCGAGCGAGGCCTCCATGAATTCCTCCTCGTTGATCTCGCCTGCCGCCAGTTTGCGGCGCGAACGCCAGATCACCGTGCCGGAGCCGGCAAGTTCACCCTCATGCCAGCCATCGAGCATCGGACCGCCGGAGAGAACGATCGCCGGAATATTGACTGTCGAGGCCGCCATCAATGCCGATGGCGTGGTCTTGTCGCAGCCGGTCGTCAGCACGACGCCATCGAGCGGATAGCCATAGAGCACTTCGACAAGGCCGAGATAGGCGAGATTGCGGTCGAGCGCAGCCGTCGGCCGCTTGCAGTTCTCGAAGATCGGATGGGTCGGAAATTCGATCGGAATACCGCCGGCATCGCGAATCCCGTCGCGCACGCGCTTGGCAAGATCGAGGTGATGGCGGTTGCAGGGCGTCAGATCGCTGCCGCTCTGGGCAATGCCGATGATCGGCTTGCCGGACCGCAATTCCTCCGGCGTGATGCCGTAATTCATGAAGCGCTCGAGATAGAGCGCCGTCATATCGATATGATCCGGATTGTCGAACCAGTCCTGCGAACGCAGACGACGCTTGGATGCACCCTTATCGCTCATCTCTTCCTCAAGCCTTTCCTCGGGCATTCTTGTCTTCCAGATGCTGCAGCAGGCCGCTGTGATCCTGCTCGCCACCGCCGTTTTCGACGAATTCGGCAAACTCCGCTCGAACGGCTTCGGTCAGCGGCAGATGAAGCGACAGGTTCTGCGCCGCCGCCAGCACCGTATCGAGGTCCTTCAGCTGGTTGCGGGCGGTGCCGCCAGGCTCGAAGTTGCGCTCGATCATGCGCTGGCCATGCAGCTCCAGAATCCGGCTTTCGGCGAACCCGCCGCGAATAGCGTCACGAAACGCCTCGCGCGAACCGCCGCCGGCCTCGACCAGCAGCATCGCTTCCGCGACGGCCCCGATGGTCACGGCAACGATCTGCTGATTGCCGAGTTTTGCGAGCTGGCCTGTCCCGCTCGGACCGACACGGGTTACGCGCCCGAGAGGCGCCATGATATCGCGCACGCTGTCGATGACGCCGGCATCGCCACCAGCCATGATCGCGAGCGTTCCGGCGGCCGCCCCGACCACGCCACCGGAGACCGGCGCATCGATGTGTCGGATACCGCGCTCGGCGAGTTTGAAGGCATGTTCGCGGGCAACAGCCGGCGATATCGAGCTGTTGTCGATAACGATCGCGCCAGCCTCCAGCACATCGCCCACGCCGCTGCCGAACAGGACTTCGCCGACAGCTCCGCCATTCGTCAGCATTGTGAAAAGCACCGCGGCGCCCCGCGCCGCCTCCACCGCCGTATCTGCGACGGTTGCGCCGTCGGCAGCCAGAGGTTCCGCCTTGCTGCGATCACGATTCCAGACGGTCACGGCAAACCCGGCCGCCAGCAGACGCCGCGCCATCGGCGCACCCATCAATCCCGTGCCGAGAAAAGCGATCTTCCTGCCGCCCATAAACTATCCTCCGAATGCGGCGCACCAGCCCCGAGACTATATGCTATCGCCCTTTGGGTCCTTGCGCCAACGGGCCGCTCCTCATGCCCGATGTACGTCAATCAAATCATCCAAGAGCTTGATAAACCTATGGTGCCAGCATGCAAAGAAAATCGGTGGCCCGACCGAAAATTCTTCGGCACTGAATTCGCAATAGGCCGGTAGATAAGAAAAGGCGGGACCTTATGGTCCCGCCCCTGGCCTGTCGAGGACTGGAGGTCGGTTCGGCACGGCCCCTATTCGGCGGCGATCGGGAGTACCTCCGCCGAATGCTCGTTGTCATTGTGCGGATGCTGCTTCAGCGGACGGTTGCCCGTCAGTCGGCGGGTCAGCACGTAGAACACGGGCGTCATGAAGATGCCGAAGAAGGTCACGCCGATCATGCCGGCAAACACCGCGACACCCATGGCAGCGCGCATTTCGGCACCGGCACCGGTCGAGGTGACCAGCGGCACGACACCCATGATGAAGGCCATGGAGGTCATCAGGATCGGGCGAAGGCGCAGGCGGCTGGCTTCGATTGCGGCCTGGACCGGCGTGCGGCCCTCGAATTCCAGCTCGCGGGCGAATTCCACGATCAGGATGGCGTTCTTTGCCGACAGGCCGACCAGCACCACCAGGCCGATCTGGGTGAAGATATTGTTGTCTCCACCCGTGAGCCAGACGCCGGTCAGCGCCGCCAAGACGCCCATCGGCACGATCATAATGATGGCGAGCGGCAAGGTCAGGCTCTCATATTGGGCAGCCAATACGAGGAAGACCAGGAGCAGCGCCAGCGGGAAGACGACGACGCTGGAATTGCCCGCCAGGATCTGCTGGTAGGTCAAATCAGTCCATTCGAAGTCGATGCCGGGCGGCAGCGTCTCGTGCAGGATCTTCTCGATCGCCGCCTGTGCCTGGCCCGACGAGAAACCGGGCGCCGGGCCGCCATTGATGTCAGCCGCCAGGAAGCCGTTATAGCGGTTCGTGCGTTCTGGACCGGTCGTGGCATCCACCTTCAGCAGGGCTGAAAGCGGGATCATCTGCCCCGATGCCGAACGAACCTTCAACTGGCCGATATCTTCCGGCTGTGCGCGGAACTTGGCATCGGCCTGCACACGGACGCTGTAGGTGCGGCCGAAGGCGTTGAAGTCGTTCACATAGAGCGAACCGAGATAAATCTGCAGTGCCTGGAAGACGTCGGTGACGGAGACCCCGAGCTGCTCGGCCTTGGCGCGGTCGAGATCAGCAAAGAGCTGCGGCACGTTGATCTGGAAGCTCGAGAAAATGCCGGTGAGTTCCGGTGTCTGGTAGGCTTTGGCGATCACTGCCTTGGCCGCCTGATCGAGCACCTGGTTGCCGAGGCCGGCGCGATCTTCGATCTGCAGCTTGAAGCCGCCTGTCGTACCGAGGCCGTTCACCGGCGGCGGCGGGAACATGGCGATGAAGGCATCCTGGATGGCGCCGAACTTGTGATTCAGTGCCATGGCGATCGCCCCGCCCGAAAGGTCCGGCGTCTTGCGCTCGTCGAAGTCCTTCAGCGTTACGAAAACGATGCCCGCATTCGAGGAATTGGTGAAGCCGTTGATCGACAGACCCGGGAAGGCGATCGCATTGGCAACGCCAGGCTGCTTCAACGCGATATCCGTCATGCGCTTAATCACGCTTTCCGTACGGTCAAGGCTTGCAGCATCCGGCAACTGTGCAAAGCCGATCAGATACTGCTTATCCTGCGACGGCACGAAACCGCCTGGAACCGTTGTGAACAGGCTATAGGTCGCGCCCACCAGCGCGAGATAGACCACCATGACGATGCTCTTGCGCGACACCAGGCGGCCGACGCCCTTGCCGTAATATTTCGAACCGGCTCCGAACGCCCGGTTGAAGCCGCGGAAGAACCAGCCGAAGACCGCGTCCATGATCCGCGTCAACCGATCCTTCGGCGCATGGTGGCCCTTCAGGAGCAGGGATGCCAGCGCAGGAGACAGGGTGAGCGAATTGAAGGCCGAGATGACGGTCGAGATGGCGATCGTCAGCGCGAACTGGCGATAGAACTGGCCGGACAGGCCGGAGATGAAGGCGAGCGGCACGAAAACCGCGACGAGGACCAGCGCGATCGCGATGATCGGACCGGAGACTTCCTTCATGGCCTTGTAGGTGGCGTCTCGCGGATTGAGCCCGGCCTCGATATTGCGTTCGACGTTCTCCACCACCACGATCGCGTCGTCCACGACGATACCGATCGCCAGCACCAGGCCGAAGAGGCTGAGCGCGTTGATCGAGAAACCGAAGACATACATCACGGCAAAGGTGCCGATGATCGACACCGGAACGGCGATCAGCGGGATGATCGAGGCGCGCCATGTCTGCAGGAACAGAATGACGACCAGGACAACGAGCGCGATAGCTTCGAGCAGCGTGTCGATAACCTTCTCGATCGAGGCGCGGACGAATTTCGTCGTGTCGTAGACGATCTCATACTTGACGCCCGCCGGCATGGCCTGCTGCAGCACGTCCATGGTCGAGCGCACGTTGTTCGCGATCTCGATCGCGTTCGAACCGGGCGCCTGGAGAACCGCTACGGCGACCGCCGGCTTGCCGTCGAGCAGCGAGCGTAGCGTATAGTCTTCCGCACCCAGCTCGACGCGAGCGACGTCGCGAAGGCGGGTGATCTCGCCATTGGTGCCCGTCTTGACGATGATGTTGCCGAACTCCTCGGGCGTGCGCAGGCGGCCCTGGGCATTGACGTTGAGCTGCAGATCCACGCCCGGCCGGCTGGGTGAGGCACCGATGATGCCGGCCGCAGCCTGGACGTTCTGGGAGCTGATCGCATTGCTGATGTCGCCGGCGGCAAGATTATGCTCGGCCGCCTTCTGCGGATCGATCCACACGCGCATGGAATAATCGCCGGCGCCGAAGACCTGCACCTGCCCGACGCCCTCGATCCGGGCGAGCCGATCCTTGATGTTCAGGGTCGCATAGTTTCGCAGATAGGTGATGTCGTGATCGGCCCCGTCCGAGACGAGGTTGACGACCATGATGAAGTCGGGCGAGCTCTTGACGGTCGTGATGCCGAGGGCACGGACTTCCGTGGGTAGGCGCGGCTCGGCCTGCGAAACGCGATTCTGCACGAGCTGCTGCGCCTTGTCCGGATCGGTGCCGAGCTTGAAGGTGACGGTCACATTAAGAACGCCGTCCGATGTCGCTTGGCTGGACATGTAGAGCATGCCCTCGACGCCGTTGATCTGCTCTTCAAGCGGCGTCGCCACCGTTTCGGCGATGACGGTCGGGTTAGCACCGGGATAGGTGGCACGCACGACAATCGACGGGGGCACGACCTCTGGATATTCGGAGATCGGCAGCGCTCTGAGGCCGATCAGGCCGGCGACCACGATGAGGACCGAAAGAACACCGGCAAAGACCGGACGGTCGACAAAGAATCTGGAGATGTTCATATCAAAGCCCCCTCTGGGGTAAGAACGGATGCAAAATTCCCGTCCGACGATTTGAGAGCCGCCGGCGGATCATGTGATTTTGGAATGTCGGCCTTCTGCCCACGGGCAGAAGGCGAAGTCTTACTGAGCGGTCGCGACCTTCTCTGCCAACTGCGGCGCGACGACCGCACCGGGACGGATGCGCTGCAGCCCGTTGACGACGATCTTTTCGCCGGCTTTCAGGCCGTTCTCGATCACTCGCTGACCGTCGACCACCGATCCGAGCTGGACCTGCCGGTAATTGACCTTGTTCTCGCCATCCACGACGAAGACGAACTTCTTATCCTGGTCGGTGCCGACTGCACGGTCGTCGATGACGATCTTGTTCTCGGCCTTCGGTTGGCCCATGCGAACCCGCACGAACTGGCCGGGGATGAGACGGCCGCCCGGATTGTCGAAGACGGCTCGAACGCTGACGGTGCCGCTCGCCGCATCGACCTCGTTGTCGATCAACTGCAACTTGCCCTTGATCGGCGTGCCGTTGTCGCTTGCCGTACCGATCTGAACCGGGATCTGCTCGACTGGCGGAACGATGCCGCCGGTAGCCGGCAGTTCGGACAGCGCCTGGGTCACGGTCTGTTCGTTGGCACTAAAGCTCGCATAGATCGGGTCGACCGAAACGAGCGTCGTCAGTACTGAAGAGGACGCGCCGGCTGCAACGAGGTTGCCGACGGTGACGGCGATCTTGCCGACGCGGCCAGCGATCGGGGCGCGGACCTGCGTGTAGTCGAGATTGAGCTGCGCTGTCTGCAAGGTTGCTTGCGCGGCCTTCAGATTGGCTTCCGCCGCAGCATAGTTGCTGGCGCGTGTGTCCATATCGCTCTGCGAGATCGTCTTGTTGTCGAAGAGCTTCTGGCCGCGGTCGACTTCGACTTTCGTCAGGTTGAGAGTGGCTTTCGCCGCGCCGACCTGCGCCTGAGCCTGGGCGACGGCCGCCTCATAAGGTGCGGGATCGATCGTGACAAGCAGGTCACCCTGCTTGACCAAGGCGCCCTCGCGGAAATGCACGGACTGGATCGCCCCAGCCACGCGCGGCCGGATCTCGACGCGGTCAATGGCTTCGAGCCGGCCGGAGAATTCCTGCCAGGATGTGACGTCGCGCGGCTCGACGGCAGCAACCGTAACGGGGATAGCCGGCGGTGCCGCCTGGCTCGCCGCCTCGGTTGCCTGAGCGCCGCGCGGCAGCTCCAGATAGAAGGCTGCGCCTGCAACAGCCGCAGCGATACCCATGCCGGCGCCCCACAGGGCCCAGCTCTTACCGTTGGACTTCATGTTAGTCTCTCCTTTGGCCCCGGCTTGGGACACGGGACCACAAATTCCTATCGTCTCAATAAAATCAGGGGCCGAAGCACCGCGCATCCGCGTGACCATCGCTCCGGTCTCATGCCTTCGACATCAGTCCAATCCGCGCTCATCCCTCGCGGACCGCATACCCTAGTCGATCAAGCCTGCACGTCTTCGACAAAACCCTTGAAACAACAGCAGATATCCTGCTGCCATGAAGGCTTGTCCTTCGACTGCCCGCCATAGAGAGTGGGCCAGCCTGTCCCGGCGGGAAGGACTTGCTGGCGAACACGGACGCCAGCCGCTTTCAGCCGACTGCCGTATTCCATGCTCTCGTCGCGGAGCGGGTCGTCCTCGGCCGTGAGCACCAATGCCGGCGCGAGGCCCGAAAGCCGCGAACAGTATCGAGGCGCTGCATAGGGGTGACAGACACCGCCCAGGAAACCCAGGTAACGGTTCCAACCCTCCGTCCAGCGCTCGCGCATGCCGCTTTCCTCCGCCTGGAGGAAAGATTTCGACCCCATGAAGGGATCAAGCAAAGGCGATATCAAAACCTGTCCGTCCAACGAACCGGGTATTTGATCGCGCGCCTTTAAAGCGACGCCCGCTGCAACATTGCCACCCGATTCCTCTCCGGCGACAAACAGCAGCGATTTTTTCGCCCCGCCCAGCGCAAGCATGTTCCGCTTGTTGCTGAGATAGGCGAGAAGCCCGTAGGCGCATTCCAGCACCTTCGGAAAAGCATTCTGATTGCAGCTGGTATAATCCGCCGCAACCACGATGGCCCCAGCCTCAGCGAGGCTTGCCGCCACCGGCCTGTTGGTCGCGTGACAGGTATCAAGAAAAGCGCCGCCGTGCAGATAGAGCACAAGGGGTGCCGCCTTCTTCAAACCTTCACCGTTGTAGATCCGCGCTTCCACCGGCCCCGTTGGCACGTTTTCCAGCACAACATCTTTCCACGGCGCACTCATCGACCCAAATCCCTGTCTGCTCGAGCGAATATGTTCCAATCCAAAAAGCGGTTTACCACGCTTTGCGACCATATTCTCGAAATGCGGTCTTTGGCGCCCCCATGCCGCATTGCAACAACTTACGAAACAACATATTGTTATTCCGCTTCGAGAATAAGTAGCCTATATTCGATCAGACTATTCACCATTACAAACAATCGACCTCTTTTTTTCATCGGGTCGAGGGACATCATGGAATGGACCAGTTATCAGCAATGCGGGCATTCGCGCGTGTGGTGGAGACGGGCAATTTTACCCGCGCCGCAGCCGCCCTCTCCATGCCGAAAGCGACGGTGACGACGCTCATCCAGTCGCTGGAGGCGCATTTGCACGCGAAACTCCTCAACCGTACGACCCGACGCGTCATGGTGACGACGGATGGCGCACTCTATTACGAGCGCGCCATCCAGATCCTCTCCGAGATTGAGGAGCTGGACGGCAGCATCAGCAATTCGCAGAGCCTGCCAAGCGGCCGCCTGCGCGTGGAAATGGCCGGCGCCTTCGCCGAAAAGATCGTCATGCCGGCGCTTTGCGATTTCCACCAGCGATATCCGGATATTCATATAGACCTCGGAGTCGGCGACCGATTGGTCGACTATCTGGCCGAGAATGTCGATTGCGCATTGCGAGCCGGCATGCCGAGCGACCAGTCGCTGATCGCCCGTCGTGTCGGCGAGATCCATCTCGTCACCTGCGCCGCTCCGCTTTACATCGAGAAGCACGGCATCCCGGAACGGCCGGAGGAGCTGGAAACCAGTCACTACGCAGTCAGCTATTTCCGTGCGCAAACCGGCCGCACGATTCCTTTCCTCTTCGAGCGCGGCAATGAGTCGCTGGAAATCACTCCGCGCTACATCCTCTCGGTCAATGACAGCCGCAGCTATTTGCAAGCAGCCATGACCGGCCTCGGCATTGCGCAGGTTCCAAGCTTCATGGCGCGGGACGCCCTTGCCAAGGGCGACCTCGTGCCGGTCCTCTCCGGCTGGACTCGGCCGACATTGCCCATGCACATCGTTTATCCGCCCAACCGGCATCTGAGCAACAAGGTGCGCGTTTTCGTCGACTGGCTGGCGAAATTGCTGGCAACCTCGCGGGTCGGCGAAGCTTGAGAGGCAGACCACCTTCTTCTCTCTTTCGGAAGAAGGTGGCGCCGATTGCGAACAATCAGTTCCAGGAAGCACCAGCCTGCTGGCGGACCGTTGAGTTCAAGCGATTCCAGACGTTGTCGATCGCAATCGCGACGATGAGGGCAGAGAGCGCCTTTTCGTCGTAGTGTCTTGCGGCCTCGTTCCAGATTTCATCGGTGACGGCATCCGGCCGGTCGGCAAGTCGGGTGACCGCTTCTCCGAGCGCCAGAGCCGCGCGTTCGGCATCGGAAAAATAAGGCATTTCGCGCCACGCGGAGACACCGACGATGCGCTCCATGGTCTCGCCATCTTTCTGCAGCTTGCGAAAGCCCATGTCGGTGCAGACGCTGCAGCCATTGATCTGGCTGACCCGCAGATGCACGAGATCCATGATGTTTTCCGACAAGCCGCGATCTTTAATCGAATTGCTGACGGCCAAGAGCGCCTGCAAGGTTTCGGGCAGAACGAGGACTGGGTTCTTCATACGAGCTTGCATAATTCTTTCCTCTGATTGTGAGAGCCCTGTTGCGGCTCATCTTCCGACGATGCATTTTCCCGCCGATCCGATGTCACACCGGCGGGATTTCGTTCGTCATGGGTTTGACGGAGCAGAATGAGGAGATGTGACCGATGGACGAAAAAAAGTGGCAGGCCGAAAAATTCGAAGCGAACCGGCCGCATCTGCGCGCCGTCGCTTACCGCATGCTCGGCTCGCGCACGGAGGCCGAAGATGCAGTGCAGGAAGCATGGCTGCGCCTGATGAGGAGCGATAGGTCTGACGTCGAAAATCTGAGCGGCTGGCTGACGACAGTCACGGCGCGTATCTGCCTCGATCTGCTGCGAGCTCGCAAATCCCGCCACGAGGAGCAGCTGACGATCCATGTTCCCGAGCCGATGGTGGTGCATGAGGCTGGGAACGGCACCGACCCGGAACAGGATGCCTTGCTGGCGGACTCCGTCGGCCTCGCCCTTTTGGTCGTGTTGGAAAAGCTGAACCCCGCCGAACGGCTTGCCTTCGTCCTGCACGATATGTTCGACGTCCCTTTCGATGATATTGCCCCGGTTCTGGGACGCACGCCGGTCGCGACGCGCCAGCTTGCGAGCCGTGCCCGCCGCCGTGTGCAGGATACGCCATCAACGACGGAGGCTGACCTTACCCGCCAGCGCCATGTCGTCGATGCCTTCTTCACAGCCTCACGCGACGGCGATCTGCAGGCACTGCTCGCCGTCCTCGATCCCCAAGCCGTCTTCCGGCCGGATGCCGTTGCCGCCCGCATGGGGGCAGCAGGAGAAATCCGCGGGCGCGTGGACGTAGCCAAGACCTTCCAGGGCCGTGCGCGGGGAGCGCGGCTGGCGGTCATCAACGGCGCGGTGGGTGCCATCGTTGTCATCGACGGACAGCTGCGCATCGCTCTTCGTTGCACCTTCAATGCAGATGGCATGATTAACGTCATCGACGCGATGGCCGATCCGGAAGAACTGCGCAAGCTGGAGATCGTTTTGATTGAAACCCGAAATTAGCGCATCTGAGTCGGGCTCGTACCCGTCAGCCTGCGAAACATGGCGATGAAGGCCGATGCATTGCTGTAGCCCAACTGCGTTGCAATCCAGTGCACAGGCTCACCGGCTTCGATCAGCGAAAGCGCCGCGACGAGCTTCAATCGCTGCCGCCACTCATTGAAGGAGAGGCCTAGATCCACCTGGCACCGGCGCGACAGCGTACGCTCGGTCGTCCCCATCCGGCGCGCCCATTCCGCTAGGGAATGCCGGTCGCCGGGATCGGCCTGCAATGCGCTCAGGACTGGACCGAGTAGCGGATCGTCGGAGAGCGGCAGATAGCTCTCGCAGCGCGGCGCCAGGCGAATCTGATCGACCAGAACCTGTGCAAGCCTGAGATCTTCGGCCGTTTCCGGTATGGTGACCTCGCGGGCCGCGAAATCCGCCAGGATCGCCTTCAACAGCGAGCTGATGCTGAGCGTGGAAGGTTTGTCCGGCAGATCGGCGCAAAGGGCGCGTTCGATATAGACGGTCACATAGCGCAGATCGTGCTGGTTATAAGCACCATGCATCGTGTCCGGTGGCAGCCAGATAGCATAATGTGGCGGCGACAGATAGCGTCTGCCTTGAATATCGAACTCGCAGACGCCGATAAGCGCATAATTGAGCTCGCCCCAGGGCTGGCTCTTTTTGGGGAAAACCGTACCCGCCTCATAATTCTCGGTTCGGAAGGAAACCGGATTCGGCGGGTCGCCCTCAATGCGTGGAGGCCTGCTGGACATGTCCTCATTTCACTACCGTTTGTCTTAATCTCGTTATATACCGGAATTCGGACAAGCGGTACAAGACCTTCGGGACGGCGAGCCCTATCCGCCTTCCTTTGTTTCGCCAGAAGCCAGAAGACGCAGAGACTATTCATATGAGCACCGAGCAGAATGCTTCCACATCCATAATAAGCACCGCCGGGCTCGCGCCCCTGCTGACGGTGCTCATCTGGTCCGGCAATACCGTTGTCACCAAGGCATCCGCCGGCGTGATATCTCCAGGTTCCATCTCTTTCTACCGCTGGCTGCTCGCATTCATCGTCCTCCTGCCCTTCGTTGGCCGGGCAGCATGGCGCAACCGCGCGCTGATACGCGAGTACTGGCTGAAGCTTGCCATTCTCGGCGCACTCGGCATGGTGATCTACCAGAGCCTTGCCTACGAGGCCGCCAAGACCACCTCCGCCGTCAACATGGGCGTCATCGTTGCTCTGATGCCGTTGCTGTCGACGTTTTTCGCAAGCCTGCTGGCCGCTGAAAAACTGACTGCGACAAGCCTTTTGGGCGGCAGCATTTCATTGATCGGACTCGTCTATTTGACATCGCAGGGCGATCCGATGCGTCTTGCGAATGGCGGCTTCCATATCGGCGATGGCCTGATGATCGTTGCCGTCCTTTCGAATGCGCTTTATGGCGTGATGCTGAGACGGTGGGCGATGCCGTTTCCGATGTGGCAGCAGCTTTTCTGGCAGATCGGCTTTTCAACCCTGTTGCTGATCCCGATCTTCCTGATGGGCGATATCTCGCCGATCACCACGGCCAACCTGCCGCTGATCCTCTATGCCGCGATCCCGACCTCTCTCCTCGCGCCCCTCTGCTGGATGATCGGCATTCAGAGGCTCGGAGCAGGCCGGACGTCGCTGCTGATCAATCTCCTGCCAATCGTCGTTGCAGTGCTGGCCTGGGCGCTGCTTGGAGAACAACTGTATTCCTATCACGCTATCGGCGGGGCACTCGCCCTCATCGGCGTTGGGCTCGGCTTACACAAGCCTCGGACGAAGAATGGCCCGGCCGATGACGAAGGCTGGGAGACCGAGGAAGCCTGACCGCCGCTCAGAGAACCCTTTCCTTCCGCCCACCCTTCGTTCTACCATGAACGAGTCCCGAAAGACGGAGAGGAAACAAGCGTGCGCATAGCCCTGGAACCGGTGTCCTCCAGAACGACGATCCAGGAGAGCGTCTATCAGCAGCTGCGAAACGCGCTCATGGCAGGTAATTTCGATCCCGGCCAGACGCTGACCATCGCCTCGCTCGCCGAAACCTTCGGCACCAGCAATATGCCGGTGCGCGAAGCCCTGCGCCGGCTGGCGGCCGAAAATGCGCTTGAGATTGCCGCCAACGGCTCGGCCCGCATCCCCATCGTCACGCTTGCCCGCCTGGACGATCTCTGCCGCGCCCGCATCGCCGTGGAAGGGCTCGCCGCCGAGCTCGGCATCCCGAACCTGACCCCGACAGATATCGCCGCACTGGAACGCATCGCCGGCGAGCAGCATGTGATCGGCCTCGGCGCCAACATCTACGACCTGATGGCCAAGAACCAGCAGTTCCACTTCACCATCTACCGCGCCTCTGGCTCTGAGGTACTGCTGCAGCTGATCGAGACCTTATGGCTGCGCTTCGGCCCCTATATGCGCATGCTCTCAGCCTCCGTCGAACCTTTGATGCGCAGCGGCGAGCTTGACCCTGCCGGCGAGCATGTTGCCATCGTCAAGGCGTTGAAGGCGGGAGACTTCGCCGCAGCTCGCGACGGCGTCGTCGCCGATATCAGACGCACGCACGAAATCCTGCAGGATTATTGCCCGGCCACGCAGGACGAGCCGCGCAAAGGCTCCGGCTCCGGCCGCCGCTAAGCTTGCCAGAAGAGATTCAGAAATTTGGTTGAACCTTAAAGTATTTTGTGATCAAATGATCAAAATTGAGGTTCCAATCCCAACATCCAGAGCGAGATCCCCATGAGCTCCGCCGCTTCCGCATCGCAATTCGCCGGTCACAACAGCTTCCCGGTCGACGAGGTTCGTGCCATGTTCCCGGCCATCCGGAAGGCGGGCGATTTCGTCTTTCTCGATAATGCGGGCGGCGCGCAGGTGCCGCAGTCTGTCGTCGATGCTGTTGCCAATCACCTCATCGATTTCAACGTGCAGCGCATGGCGAAATACCAGCACAGCCAGGGTGTCGACCGCAATCTGGAAGAAGCCCGCGAAAGTGTCGCCATGCTGGTCAATGCCTATCGCCCGGAAGAAATCTCCTTCGGCCAGAACGCCACCTCCTTCATCCGGCTTGTGAGCCTCGGCATTGCCAAGCTGCTCGGGGAGCGCAACGAGATCGTCGTCACCGACATGGATCATGATGCCAACATCGCCACCTGGATGGCACTCGAAGCCGATGGCGCCAAGATCGTCTGGTGGCGCATGCGCGAGGACGGCACGCTGCATGTGGAAGATCTGAAGCCGCTGCTGAACGACAAGACCCGCCTCGTCGCCTGTACCGTCACCGCGCATTCCATCGGCACGATCGTCGATGTCGCAGCCGTCTGCAAACTGGCACAAGCTGCCGGCGCCGAAACCTTCCTCGATTGCGTCCATTACGGCCCGCATGGCCTGATCGACGTGCAGGCCTGGGGTTGCGACTATCTCGTCTGCTCCGGCTACAAGAATTTCTCGCCGCATATGGGCTTCCTCTGGGGCCGCTACGACGCGCTGGTCAAGCTTCCCACATTCAAGGAAGACTTCATTCCAGACGTCCCGCCCTATAAGATCGAGGTCGGCACCTTCACCTATGAGAACGTCGCTGGCATGAACGCGGCGGTCAAATATCTCGAAGGCCTTGGCCGTCGTTTCCTGCCGACCGGTGACCATCGCCGCCGCGAGGCGCTCGCCGCCGCCATGGGCGCAATCCGCCAATACGAGCTGATGCTCTCCCGTGAGATGATCGCGGTGCTGAAGCGCCACAGCGCCATCATCTACGGCATATCCGACGAGAACCGCCTGGAGCAGCGCGTTCCCACGATCTGCTTCAATATGCCTGGCATCACGCCACAGGAATTTGCCGACGAAATGGGCAAGCAGCGCATCGGCCTGCGCGATGGTCACATGTTCGCGCCGCGACTGATGAAGCGCCTTGGCCTTTCGATGGAAACGGGTGCCATCCGCGTGTCGCTGGTGCATTATAACAAGGTCGAGGAGATCGCGCGGTTCGACGCGGTCCTGACTGAGATCATAGCGCGGCGCAGGTAAGCCGTGCCTCGGAGCGGTGGCGGCGCCCGAACAACTCCGCCACCGCAATGCCCCGTGCCGCTGCTTGATGGCACGGAAAACTGTTCTGAACGCAGAGCAGATTGCCGTTTCGCAGTTGTAGCTTTCGGTCTATCCCTCGTCGGGAAACCGCTAAAATGAGGATGACGATGAGCGATTTCCGCCGGAACTGTATCGAGCAAAAGCTGCTGATCGGTACGTTTGCGGCCATTCCGCATCCGGTCGCCATCGAAGTCACGGCAGCCTCCGGCGTCGATTTCCTCTGCATCGACTGGGAGCATTCGCAGATCAGCCGCGAACGCATCGAGGATCTGATCCGCGCCGCCGATGTCCATCGCGTTCCCGCCATGGTCCGCGTGCCCGGCCATACGGCTGAGGATATTGCAACCGTCCTGGATGCCGGCGCCGCAGGCGTTCTCGTGCCGCGCGTTTCGACGGCGGAACAGGCGCGCGCCGCCGTCAAGGCCACCCGCTATCCCCCGCTCGGTGCCCGTGGCGTCGGCCCCGGCCGCGCCGCAGCCTATGGCTACCGTATCCCGGATTACCTCGCCAAGGCGAATGATGAATTGCTGCTCGCCATCCAAGTCGAGACGGCCGAGGGGCTTACCAACATCGCCGAGATCGCCGCCGTCGATGGCGTCGATCTCCTCTTCATCGGCCCTGGCGATCTCTCCGTTTCGATCGACGCCATGGGACCAACCGGCAAGGACAGGCTCGATGCGGCGATCAGAACCATCACCGAAACCACTTTGGCCGCCGGCCGCGCAGTCGGCATCTTCCGCCCCTCGCCCGATGATATCGGCGCATGGTTCGAAGCCGGTATCAGCTTCTTCATTCTCGCGAGCGACACGATGTTTCTCGGCGCCAGTCTGGCCGCCGGTGTCGATGCCGCGAAACAGGTCAAGCATGTGAAGGAGACGAAAGAAAGATGATCTCTTTCAGAGTGTTACCACTTCGAGGGGCAATAGAAAATCGAGCAAGAGGCCAGACTTTTTAAGCTTAAAATTTGTCCTTGAAATACGTCGGCTTTTGGATAACCATTCGAAATCGAGGGGTTGCTCAAGTGAAAGCTGCCGCAGCCGTTTGAACCCTTCAATACAGAATTCCCAGGGGAAATTTCTTGTCTCTATCGCAGCATAACCTGCCGAACGCGATGACGGGCCGCGATGCTCTTGAAGGCATTCGCGCCCAGATCCGCGACATGCGCACCGACAATATCGCCGTGCTTGCCAAGCGCGCCCGCGAACTCGGCGGCGTCATTCCGCTCTGGTTCGGCGAAGGCGATATCGTGACGCCGGAGTTCATCCGCGATGCTGCGAAGAAAGCGCTCGACGACGGCGCAACTTTCTACGTTCCGAATATGCGCGGGTTGGCGACGCTGAACGAAGCCTTATCCGACTATCAGACGCATTGGCACGGCCGCCCCATCCCGATCGAACGCACGACGGTCGCCCCCGGCGGCATGCAGGCGCTCTACATGGCGCTTGAACTGCTCGTCGATGTCGGCACCAATGTCGTCTATGTCGCGCCGCAATGGCCGAACATCCATAACGCCATCCATCTGATCGGCGGCGAGCCCCGCGCTGTGTCACTCGATTTCGATACCGATTGGCGCCTCGATCTCGACAGGCTTTTTGCCCGCTGCGATGCCCGCACCCGCGCCATCTTCCTGTCGACGCCCTCCAACCCCACGGGCTGGACAGCGTCGCGCGAGGAAATGCAGGCACTGCTGGATTTCAGCCGCCGCACCGGCATCTGGATCATTTCCGATGAGGTCTATGCCCGCCTCTATTTCGATGGCGACATTGCCCCTTCGATCCTGCAAGTGGCCGAGGATGGCGATCGCGTCATCGCGATCAACAGCTTCTCGAAAGCCTGGGCGATGACCGGCTGGCGCGTCGGCTGGCTGACACACCCGTCTGCGGTTGCCGACCAGCTTGGCGCCATGACGCAATATATCAACAGCGGCACCTCGGCCATGGTCCAGGCAGGCGCCGCCGCCGCCCTGCGCGAAGGCGAGCCGCTGGTTTCAGAAATCCGGGGCCGGATCAAGGCAGGGCTCGACCTCGCCTATGAGAAGCTGCCGAAAATACCCGGCATTATCCTGCCGGAAAAGCCGCGCGGCGGCATGTATGCCTTCTTCGCGCTGCAGGGCGAGCCCGACGCAACGGCACTTTGCGAGCGCATTCTTGAAACGGCCCGCGTCGGCCTGGCGCCTGGATATCACTTCGGCGAGGCATCACGCGCATTCCTGCGCATGTGCACATTCCGCGAAACCGAACAGATGCGTATCGCGCTCGACCGCATGGTCAACGCGATGACATAAGACGGCCGCCAATCGGGCGGACGGGGAATACCGCTGGTGAGAGGAAAAGCCGGCGGCCATAACCAGAGGGAGACCAAGAAAATGCCCATTACTCGTCGCAGTTTGCTGGTCCTTGCGACCGCCGTCGGCCTGGCCGGCGGAAGCCACTTCGCCTATGCCGCCGATGTGCTGAACGTCGGCTCCTATCCCAACAACCCGCCCTTCGAATACAAGACCGCAAATGGCGGCTTCGAAGGCTTCGAGGTCGACATCGTCAACGAAGCGGCCAAGCGCGCCGGTATGACCACGAATATCGCCGACTACGGCTTTCAGGCCCTGTTTGCGGCAACCAGTTCCAAGCGCATCGACGTGGCGATCTCATCCATCACGATTACGCCGGAACGCCTGAAGTCGCAGTCTTTCACCCAGCCCTATTACGACTCCGACATGGGCGTCGCCACGAAGGAAGGCAGCAAAATCAAATCGCTTGCCGATCTCAAGGGCACCGTCGTCGGCGTGCTGTCGGGTTCGACGGGCGAAAAATGGGCCAACGACAACAAGGCCGCTCAGGGCTTTGCCGACGTCAAGGGCTACAATTCGCAGCAGGACATGTTCCTTGATCTCGGCGCAGGCCGCATCGACGCCGTCGTCAGCGATATCCCGGGCATGCAGTATCTCTTCGTCAAGACCAAGGGCTTCGCCATCAAGGATCGCATCAAGACCGGCGAACAATACGGCCTGATGATGACCAAGGATTCGCCGCTCGTCGCCAAGATCAACGATGCGATCACCGCGATGAAGAAGGACGGCACGCTGGATAAGATCCACGAGAAGTGGTTCGGCAGCAAGGCGCCTGCGGGCTCCTCCACCGTGACCGAACTGCCGATCCCCAAAGCGTGATCAAAAGATCATTATTGAAATGAGACTGCGCCGGTCGCGACGACCGGCGTGGATGCAGGAAACCTCGTCTTCGTTTCGCACGCGGGAGTGCCAATGTCTTTCGTCGATACCTTCTTCAATTCCGACGTCATGATCTCGGCCTTCCCGCAGCTGCTACGCGGGCTTTGGATGACCATCGCGCTGGGCGTGGTCAGCATCCTGATTGGGGTAACCGGCGGCCTCGTCGTCAGCCTGGTGCGCCTCTATGCCCCCAAGCCGCTGCAGCTCCTGATGATCGCCTATATCGACATCATGCGCGCCATGCCGATGCTGGTCGTGCTGATCCTGATCTATTACGCGCTACCCTTCGTCGGCATCAGCTTTTCCGCATGGTGGTCGGCAATCCTCGGCTTCTCGATCGTGCTGGCCGCCTACTCGGCCGAAGTCTTCCGCTCAGGAATCGAAAGCGTGCCGCGCGGCCAGTTCGAGGCGGCCGCCGCTCTCGGCATTCCCTTCCTGATCACGCTCTACAAGGTCGTGCTGCCGCAAGCGGTCCGCATCGTCATCCCACCGACGACGAGCAATTGCGTGTCGATGTTCAAGGATACGTCGCTCGCCTCGACCGTGGCTTTGCCGGAACTGCTGAAAGAGGGGCAGAACGCCCAAGGCTTCTACGCCAACCCATCGCCGCTGATCATGGCCGCGCTGATCTACATCATCCTGCTCTGGCCGATGGTCCGCCTCGTCAGCGTGCTTGAAAAGAAGTTCAAGAGCGAACGTGCCAGATAAGGGCCAGCATCAATCGAAATCGACACCCGAAAGATGGTTGCTGACGGATGATTTCACCGCACCGATATCCCGCCACAGCTCGCTAACGATTGCGGGCTCCACATCTGCCATCATGTCGCGCAGCCAGCCTTCATGGGCGGCGGCCATGGCGCTGAATTGGGTCTCGCCCTTCGCCGTGAGCTTGGCGACCGTCACGCGCCGATCGCCATCGGGCGTCACGCGCTGCACGAGGCCATCCGCTTCCAGCCGTTCGACCAGTCCGGTGACATTGCCGTTGGTGACCATGGTGCGCTTCGAAAGCTCCCCGAGCCGCAGACCATCCCGCTCGCGATAAAGCTGCGCCATCAGGTCGAATTGCGGCAAGGTCGCGCCGAACTCGTTGCGCAGGCGGCGGCGGATTTCCTGCGAGATCAGCTTCGTCGTCGAAAGCATGCGCAGCCAGAGCCGCAGCTCCAGTTTTTTGCCTTCCTGCGCTCCCTGAACAATGATCTCCAGGTCAACGGTTGCACTCTCGGACTCTGTCATGACGTCGCCTCGGCCTATCATTCCGCATCATCAATCTAAGCGATCTAGGGGACGATATTTGAAATGTCAAAGGTTTAGCCGTCAAGTCGCATAACTGTCACTTTGCCAGCATTTTCCCCAGCATGAAGCCGGAGCCGGCGCCGGTTCCGGCGCCCGGCCATGTCGAAGCCCCGCACATGTAAAGCGATGCCACGGGCGTCCTGTATCGCGAATAGCCGGCAACGGGGCGGAACAGGAAATTCTGGTCGAGATGATGACTGCCCGAGAGATTGTCGCCGCCGACGAGGTTCGGGTTCTCGCGTTCGAGATCGACGGGCGAAAAGACTGAACGGCCAAGTATCTTGCCATGCAAGCCTGGGGCATAGCGCTCGATGATATCGAGGACACGCTCGGCATAAGCATCCTTGATCTCGTTCCAGCTTGTGCCGGTGATCTCGCCGGCGGCATCGCCGCGGAATTCCGCCGGCAGGACACGCACCTGTATCCAGAGCACATGCTGTCCGGCCGGCGCGCGCGACGGGTCGATGGCCGTCGGCTGCCCGACCACAAGCGCAGGCTCCGCCGGCAGAAGCCCGCCCATCGCCTCGGCATAGACGCGCGACATCATTTCGAGATCCGGCGCGACATGCACATAGGCGAAATTCTGCAGCGCCTGGCCTGCCGTCCAATCCGGAAGGCCAGACAGCGCCAGATGGATCATCATCGTGCCGGGTCCGGCCCGGAAGCGGGACACCTTGCCGTCGAACTCCCGGCGTGACGGGTCCTGGTCCAGAAGCTTACCGAACAGGATCTGCGGATGGACATTGGCGATAACGGCCCGCTTCGCCTCGTAGCGGCGCCCATCGGCTAGCACGACACCCGTCGCCTTTCCGCCTGACGTGACGATCTTGTCGACGCACGTGCCCAGCATCAACTCGCCGCCCTTGCTCGTCAGCACGGCCGCCATCGCCTTGATGATCGTATCGGCTCCGCCTTTGCCGATCACCATGCCGAAGGCCTGATTGGCCATAGATTCGAGATAGGGAAACAGCGCACCGCCGGCGACATCGGGCGCAAAGTCGAGATGCAGACCCCAGGCGGCCATCATCGTCTTGAGCTTGGTATTCTGGAAACGGGCATCGAGAAAATCGCGCGGCGAGGCAAAGAGCATACGCGCAGTGTCATAAATCCAGCCCATTCCCTTTTCGCGCCAAGCCTTCCAGACAACCCTGGCGACGGCCAGGGATGGCATGGGCGAGCCGAGCAGGCCGAAAATATGCGGGGCATCCGCACCGAACGTAGAGAGCATATTGCGCCAGGCTGCAGCATCCTGCGGTGAGATATCGGCGATGGCGCCAGCGGTCTTTTCCAGATCGGTGCTGACGCCGAGATAGGTGTTGTCGCGAAACACGCTAGCGAAACAATCCGCTGCAGGTATGAAGTCCAGCCCTTCGGCCGAAAGCTCGTTCTTATATTGCGCAAAGAAGGCCGAGCCGGCGAACATGGAAAGATTCATGGCACAAAGATCATGCCGGAAGCCGGGCAGCGTCACCTCACGAGTCTTGACGGCACCGCCGGGCTCCGCATTTCCCTCGATAACGGCAACCTTCCAGCCCTTGGCGGCCAAATGCACCGCCGCCGCCAGGCCATTGTGGCCGGCCCCGACTATGATCGCATCGTAGCTCATCATCTGCCCCTTTTTGGTTTGTGATTATTATTATCACATGCATACATTTTGAGTTTTAAGCTTCAAGTACCTGTTGACGCGAGCCACAAGAGGCAAAAGCAACCAATGATAGTGTTTTACCGAATTACCTAGAAGAATTCCGTTTTACTTCAGCAGTTTACAAACTCATGACGGCCGCTGATCTCAGGTCAAAATTGGCTCCGCGAACCCCAGCGGAATGCTTGCAATATCATATATTGTGACATAGGCTCTCCTTATTCCGCCGCCGCGCGGAGCCGGTGCCAGGAGGAAAGGCACCCCACGCCTGGCGATACCAACTTCATGCCTGATCCTGAACAAAAGACCCACAAAAAGGCTCTTTGCATGGATCATGCAACAACAAGGGGAACGCAAAATATGACAGCCACCACACTCGCCAGCCTCGCCTCGGCCCTTCTTTCGGGCTCCGTCAAGGTCGTCGATCTCACCGCACCGCTCGGTCCGGACACTCCGGTGCTCTACCTGCCGCCACAGTTCGGCAAGAACACGCCGAACGTCAAGGTCCATACGATCTCCGAATACAATCAGGACGGCCCCTTCTGGGCCTGGAACTGGCTGGAGCTCGGCGAGCATACCGGCACGCATTTCGACGCGCCCTGTCACTGGATCACCGGCAAGGACCATCCGAACAACACGACGGACACCATTCCGCCGCAGAATTTTGTGGCGCCGGTCAATGTCATCGACCGCTCCAAGGAAGCCGCCGCCAACCCCGATTATTTGCTGACGGTCGACAGCATCAAGGAATGGGAAGCCCAGAACGGTGCGATCGAAGCCGGCAGCTGGGTACTGCTGCGTACCGACTGGTACAAGCGTAACGGCTCAACCGAGACCTTCCTGAATGCCGATGAAAACGGCCCGCATTCCCCCGGCCCGACGGCCGAAGCGATCGAATATCTGCTCACCAAGGGCATTATCGGCTGGGGCCAGGAGACCATCGGCACCGATGCCGGTTCCGCCGGCGGCATGAACCCGCCTTTCCCGGCGCACAACCTCATGCACAAGGCCAATCGCTATGGCCTCGCCAGCCTCTCGAACCTCGACCAGCTTCCGGCTAAGGGCGCTGTTCTCATCGCTGCGCCGTTGAAGTTCGTCAAGGGCACCGGCTCGCCGGTTCGCGCACTGGCATTGATTGCATGATAGGCTGGAGAGGCAGGAGCCTGGGGCAGGCTCCTCCTTTCTGTTCATCTTGCCAGTGAGGGGCGGCAGCAATGGGCGATCATGACTACATCATCGTCGGCAGCGGCATAAATGCGCTCGTCGCAGCCGCCATGCTCGGCAAAAAGGGCCACAAGGTTCTTGTCCTTGAGCGCAACGACCGCATCGGCGGTTGCCTGCGCACCGAGGAGGTCACCGAGCCCGGCTTCATCCACGACGTCATGGCAACGACCATGGTGCTGTTCCTCACCTCACCGGCCTATGGCGCCATCGGTAAGGATCTCGAGGCACGAGGCCTGGAATTCGCCCATGCCGACCTCCCCACGGGCGTGCTCAGGCCTGATGGTTCGCATGTGATCTTTTCGAAGGACCGGCGGCGCAATATCGCCACCTTCGATGAACTGTCGCTCGGCGATGGGCAAACCTTCGCGCGCGAAATGGATGCGCTGGCCGCAGATGCGCCATTCCTGTTTTCGCTGCTCGGCGGTGCATTGTGGTCGGGATCGATGCTCAAGACCATCGGCAAGCAGGGCTGGAACCGCGGCCTGCGCAAGCTCGCTGCCTGGTTTGGCGATGCTTTGACGCCGGCACGCGGCTATCTCGAAACCAGCTACAGGTCCGAGGATATCCATGCGCTCTGGGCGCCGTGGGTGCTTCATTGCGGCCTTGGGCCCGAAAGCGCCTATTCCGCCGAAATGCTGAAGGTGATCGGCTTCGCATTGGAATTGGGCGGCGCGCCGATCGTCAAGGGTGGCGCCGAAAAACTGCTGACCGCCTTCGAACGGTTGATCACCGACAATGGCGGCGAGATTCGCGTGAGTGCCGATGTCGAGGCCATCATTCCGGACGCCAATCGCAGTGCCGATGGCATACGTCTTGCGAATGGCGAAACCTTGAGATCAAAGGCCGGCGTGATCTGCTCGGTCACACCCAATCAGCTTTACGAGCGGCTGATGAAGGATTGGCCAGATCCGCTGCCGCCGGAGATCAAATCAGGCGTTGCCAGCTACCGCTACGGCAAGGGCGATATGCAGATCCACTATGCGCTTTCCGAGCCGCCGCGCTGGAAGGCCAATGCCGAACTCGGCAAGGTGGCACTGCTGCACCTCACCCCCGGCCTCGACGGCGTCTCGCGCGCCGCCAACGAATGTGAGCGCGGGCTTCTGCCGGCCGAACCTACGGTCTGCGTCGGGCAGCCTGTCGCGCTCGATCCCAGCCGCGCACCGGAAGGAAAGTCGATCCTCTGGCTGCAGCTTCCCGAAGCGCCGCGCCACATCAAGGGAGATGCCGCCGGCGAGATCGAAACACCAGGGGACGGCCGCTGGACGGAAGAGGTGCGCGAGCGCTATGCCGACCGTATTGAGGCGCTTCTATCCAGCCATATCGAGAACTTCTCCGGCATAAAACTCGCGCGCCGCGCCTATTCTCCTGGCGATCTGGAGGCGATGAACATGAACCTTGTCGGCGGCGATCCCTACGGCGGCTATTGCGGCATCGACCAGCTTTTCATCTGGCGTCCTTTCAAGTCATCTGTTAACCACCGCACCCACATATCGGGCCTCTACCACATCGGCGCTTCGGCGCATCCCGGTGCGGGCCTTGGTGGGGGCTCCGGCTTCCTGCTCGCATCATCGCTGAAGTAACACGTTTCCGGAGGAGGAGTTTCGTCGATGGAGGAACGGTTTTCAGGCACCATTTTGAGGCGCAAGCGGGATGAGAACGCGAAGCGCCCGACCATGGGCGAAATCGGCCTCAATCACTTCGCGCCTTATCTCATGAACCGGCTGATGGCGCGCTGGAACGCCAATCTTTCGGAAGAGCTGCGTGAATACGATATGACGACCGCCAAGATGCGCGCGCTTGCCGTCCTCAGCGTCTCGTCCAGCGTCACCATCAACGAGCTCTCCGTCTTTGCGGTGACCGAACAATCGACGATGAGCCGCACTTTGGATTCCCTCGAGCAGCAGGGCTACATCCGCCGCCAGCCGCGCGCCGAAGACATGCGCATCCGCGATGTCTCCATCACCGAGGAGGGCCGCGCCGCCTTCGAGAAGGTGTGGCCGACCATGTACGACCTCTTCCTGCAGATGTTCGACGGCGTCGATGAAGCAGAATACCGCACCTTCATCTCGACCCTGCATAAGGTGCTGCACAATATCAGGAAGCACGAGATCTGAGCAGCCGGATAGATTCCGCTCCAGTTCGGATCACCGCCTGTTCGGTATCAGCGCCGTTGCCAATGCCGCGATGGCGGCAACAATGGCGAAAATATAGAAATTCCATTCCGGGCCGACATTCAGGCTGGCGATGTATCCACCCATCAAGGGGCCGGAAAGCGCGCCGATGCGCGAAAAGCTCAGCGCCCAGCCGGTGCCGGCTGCCCGCACGAAAGGCTGCAGATAAGCGGCAAGATAGCCGGTGAGGATCAGCGATGCCGAAACCGTGCCGAAACCGGCAATGGCGACGACCGTGTAGTTCAGCCAGATGGATCCCTTGAAAGCGAGAAGCGCTATACCGACGGCACCAAGCAGATAGGATAGCGTCACGGTCAACCGCACGCCAAAACGATCCGCCCATTGGCCAAGCACGATGCCGCCGATCGCGGAGGTGAAGCTGAAGACGGCGAGGAAGAGCAGGCTGTCGCCGAGATCATAACCACTCTTGCGCATGATCTGCGGCAGCCACTGGGCCAGCCCGTAGACGAGGAGCAACCCCATGAACAGTGCGATCCAGAAGCAGGCGGTGGCGAAGGCGTTTCTCGGCGAAAAGATCTCGCCCAACACTGCGCGCCAGCCGAGGCCGGTTTCCCTGGGCGCGCTTCCCGCAGGGACGGGAACGCCAAGCCGGGCAGCAAGCCGCCTCGCATTCTCGCCTCGCCCCTTCGCAACGAGGAAATCAAGCGACTCGGGCAGCAACCATGCCATAATAGGCACGAACAATACCGGGAGCGCGCCGATAAGAACGACCGGCCGCCATCCATAATCCGGCAATAACCATCTACCGACGAGCGCGGCGGCAAACAGGCCCAGCGAATAGCCGGAATACATGATGCCGTAATTGAGATTCTTCTTCGCGGTCGGCGAATATTCGATGGTCAGCGCCGCCGCCAACGGAATGATGCCGCCGAGGCCAAGACCGGCGGCAAAACGGCTGACACCGAACCATGTCGGCGTCGGTGACCATGCGGTGACAGCCGTGCAGACGGCGAATAGCGAAAGGCAGGCGAGAAACATCGGCTTGCGGCCGTAGAGATCGCTGAGCGTACCGACGACAATGCCACCGACAAGCATGCCGAAGACGGTGTAGCTGCCCATAGCCCCGAGCTGGAGCGGCGTGAGGTGCCAAACATTGTCGGTGGACAGCGCCGGCAGAATGGCGCCGAGAACGCCGACATCGTAGCCCTCCGCAAAGATCGCCAGCCAGCAAATGAGCACGACGACGAGGCTTCTGGCATGCGAGATCTCACCGCCGCGAGGACTTGAAAGGTCCTTCGCAGCGCCATTTCGAAGAGTGTCCATGCGACTGTTCCCTTTTGGAATTGTCGGTCTTGGCCGATATTATTTGCGTCCGGCGTGGTCGTGTCAGAGCGTCCCGACCGTTTTGAGCGCTCCGTCGAGCGCCGTACCCTTTTCGTCCAGAAGTGCAGCCTGCCGCAGCCGTCGCATCCACGCGGCTCCATCCTCGCGCTCGCGCAGGAGCGGCAGCGCCGACATGACGCGATCGAACTTGGAAAGACCGCGTGCATGCGTATCGGAATAGCCTTTGACGAGGCGGCGATTGCCGAGCACCTCGACGGCAAGATCGTAATTCGCAGCCAGCAGATTGGATGCGGCTGCCAGCCAGGCCTCGCGATGCTCCACCTCGCGCGCATGCCGCAGCGTGCCGCGACGGAAGCGCCGCAGCGCCGAGACCAAGTAGAGGCCGAGGAACCAAAACAGCGTAGCGGTCTGAACCCGGCGTCCCTTGTTGATGAAGCGGTCGAACCGGGCAAACAGGCGCGGCCGGCTTTCAATCCAGAGTCCCATACCCTTCGGCATCGTGCCGCAGACCTCATCCATGCGCGGATGCATGTATTCGGTCATGTAGACGATCTGGTCGTCCTTGGCGCCGACTTCCTTGCGCACGCGCTCGAAGCGCGAGCCACGCACCTTCAGATCGGCAACGCGTATGACGTCGTCATAAGCCATGGCAACGGCCACATATTTCGCCGCCTGTACGGTGAAGGCGAAGTCCTTGGTCGCGCCGCCGGCCTTGCGATCCAGCGCTTGGAGTGCCGCGACGCGGCTCAGATACTCATCGGCATAGGCCGGATCCTGATAATCGGTCAGCTTCTTGACCCCGGCAAAGAGCAGCGGCCAGGCAACTTCGGGAAATTCGGCGCGGATGCGATTGACGAGGCGATCTAGGGCCGGATGACCGGCGGTTTCAGGCAGTGCATCGAAATGCTTCGGCGGCGTTGCGGAAACCGCATCGCGCGGCTTCTCCTTGACCCGGTCGAAGGCGGCATTGAACGCCTTGAGGCTGGACTCGATACCCTTGCCGCCGGCGCGGATCATCGCCTCGAAAGCCTGCTTGCCGAACGGCAATGCACCGGAGCCGGCCAATGCGCCGAACATGGAAGCGGAAATCACGCTGCCGTTCCTGACAGCCATCGTTTCCATATCGAAGGCGATGGTGCGCTTGGCGGCGAAATCCGTGGCATCGACCACCACCTCGGCATTGCCGATGCCATCGCCCGGCTTTTCCTTTTCGGCAACCGCAAAGGAGCGATGCGTCGAGGCGATCAGTAGCGTCTTGTCCGGCGTGACTAAGCCGCGCAGCACGGAGCGGCCGGCTTCCATCAACTCGGCCGCCATGACGACATCGACATCGCCCGGCGTCGGCATCAGAGAGAAGATCGGCGCGTGGCCATCCTTCGCCGGCAGCATTTCAATATAATAGATCGTCGCGCCCGTACGCTGGGCAACGCCGGGCACAGAGGTCGTCTGCGCCATCCAGCCTTCGGCTTCGGCAAGGCCGACGATCCAGTCGGCCAGGACGCCGCCGCCCTGCCCGCCCATGGCGAGAATGGCGAGCGACAGCGGCTTATCCGTAGAAAGCCTGGCAGCGCCGAGATCATTCATGCTCACATGTTCGTTCATCTCGCCCTCTCAATCTGAAAAGACGATGCGGCCAGCGCGGCGACGCGCCTGCAGCCAGCCGATGATGCTGGAACGCATGCGGGCGACGAACCGATCCCAACCCGTCGGGTTGTGAATGATGTCGGCCCGGTAGAAGGAGGGACAGAGCACCGCCGCCTCCGAGACCTCGCCGCAATTGCCGCATCCCACGCAATTATTGTCGATCGCCGCCACCGGATCGTCCTTCAGCGGATCATCGGTATGCTTGACCGACAGCGAAGGACAGCCGGAAAGGCGGATGCAGGCGTGATCGCCGGTGCAGACATCCTCGTCCACGCCGAAGCGTTCCTTGACCATGCGCTTGCCGTCCTTGACAGCCTTCGCGAATTGCGGCTTCACGCGGCGCTGCTTGTTGAGCATGCATTCCGAGGAGGCAACGATGATCTTCGGTCCCGGCTCCTTCGAGGTCAGAGCCTCGCGCAGCGTATCGCGCATCTTCGCGACATCATAGGTCCGATCGATCTGACGCACCCAGGTCGCGCCGATGCCCTTGACGGCATTGACGATGGAATTGTTGGTCTTGCGGCGCGGATTGAGAGCGCGCGAAGAGGGTATGTCCTGCCCGCCGGTCGCCGCCGAGTAATAGTTGTCTACGACGAGGATGACGCCATCCTGCTTGTTGAAGACGGCATTGCCGACCGAGGTCGCAAGCCCGTTGTGCCAGAAGCCACCATCGCCCATGACGGAGATCACGCGCTTGTCGGCTTCGACATTGAAGGCTGAGGCCGCGGCCGGTCCCAGCCCGTAACCCATGGTCGTGCTGCCGATATTGAAGGGCGGCAGGATCGAGAAGAGGTGGCAGCCGATGTCGCCGGAGATATGATGCTGGCCGAGTTCGCCCTCGACTATCTTCATGGCAGCGAAGATCGGCCGCTCCGGACAGCCGATGCAGAAACCGGGCGGCCGCGGCGGCACGACTTCGGCTAGCGCCTTGATCTTCGGGTCGTTAAGAACAGGCGTCGGATCCGGCAGTGGCGGCTGGTTGCCGAGCAGCACACGCTGGTGAACTTCCAGAAAGTTCTTGATGCCCTTCATCAGCACCGGCGCGGTATATTCGCCGCCCATCGGCAGCACGTCCTTGCCAGCGACCTTGGTCTGGATATCGCGGCGGCGCAGGATGGTATTTAGGGATTGCTCGATATATTCGGGCGCCCCCTCCTCCACCATCAGCACCGCCTTCTTGCTGGCGCAGAACTCAGCGATCTGGTCATCCACAAGCGGATAGGCGACATTCAAGACATAAAGCGGCACGGCGGAGTTGCCGTAGACATCGGCAAGGCCGAGCTGCTGCAGCGCGCGCAGCACGCCATTATACATGCCGCCAAGCAGGATGATGCCGACATCGCCCTCCGAGGGGCCGAAATACTCGTTGAGCTGGCGTTTCTTGATGAAGTCAACGGCAGCCGGCCAGCGCTTCTCCAGTTTTTCCTTCTCATGCAGGAAGGAGGCCGGCGGCAGGACGATACGGTTGACGTCGCGAACCGGATTTTCCAGCGCCTGCTTCAGCGTATAGGCCGGCCGCTTGTTGTCCTTGGCGACGAACTGGCCATGGACATGACAGCTACGGATCCCGACCTGCAGCATGACGGGCGTGTTCGACACTTCCGAAAGCTCGAAGCCCTCTTCCACCGCCTGCACGATCGACGGCAGGTTAGGGCGCGGATTGAGCAGCCACATCTGCGATTTCATTGCATAGGCATGGCTGCGCTCCTGCATGATCGAGGAACCCTCGCCATAATCCTCGCCGATAATGATGAGCGCGCCGCCAGTCACCCCGCCCGAAGACAGGTTGGAAAGCGCATCGGAGGCGACATTGGTGCCCGCCGTTGATTTCCAGGTGACGGCGCCGCGCACCGGATACATGACGGAGGCGGAGAGCATGGCGGCGGCGGCGGCCTCCGAGGCCGAGGTCTCAAAATGGACGCCCAGATCCTGCATCACATCCTTGGCGTCAGCCAGCACGTCCATGAGATGGGAGATCGGCGAGCCCTGATAGCCGCCCACATAGGAAACACCGGACTGCAAAAGTGCCTTGGTGATCGCGAGAATACCCTCGCCGCGGAAGATGTCGCCTTCCCCGAGCTTCAGATCCTCGACCTCGCGCGCAAACGATCGCTCGGCCATGACGTTACCCCTTTGCCCTTGTGGGCTTGTTCTAAATCATTTGCAAAATCATATTTTGAACTTCCTTGAACTGTCAACGAACAATTATGCGATATCGCCGCATCATTTTGCAATATCGGCTGGGCAGCAATATGCTGACGCCAGCCGTTATTGTTGACTCGGATATCTCCGTTGCACTCAAATATATGCGTATGCATAAAATTTATGCGAACATGTGAAGCCGAGTAAGAATTGCGGACCGGGATTTTACGGAAGCACCAGAGAAAGCGCTTGCCGCTCCAAAATATGTATTTTAAGATTAAAGCATTCCGACAATAAATCGCCAGCGGCAGTTGGGCGTCATGCTTTTCTGTCGCTTAACAGGGGAACGGAGTGACCATGACAACGCTTACTCGGCGCGAGGCCCTGAGCCTCGGCGCAGCCGCATTCATGACTGGGATTTTAGCCGGCAGAACGCCTGTGGAAGCAGCGGAAGCCGGCACACTGACCATCGCTTTCAACGTCAATTTGCCCTCTTTCGATCCGACGACAGGCCCGTCGGCCGTTAATCCGACGATCCAGGCGATCTATCGCTCGATCTTCGACCAGTATATCGGCCAGGGACCGGACCTGAAGTTCCAGCCGGGCCTTTTGACGGCCTGGGGCTGGAACGATGACAAGACAAAAGTCTGGATGGACGTTCGCGAAGGTGTGACCTGGCACGACGGCTCCAAGTTTACACCGGATGACGTCGTCTGGTCGCTGGAGCGCGCCGCCAAGCAGGACACCGGCAACCCGATCCAGTTCATCTGGTCGACCGCCAACAATTACAAAGTGGAAGGCAACCGCATCACCGGCGATGTCGTCCGTTTCGAGCCGACCTATTTCAAATGGATGGCCTTTCTCACCGGCTATGTCTTGCCCAAGGACTATTACACCAAGGTGGGCGCGCAGGGCTTCGAAAAGAAGCCGATCGGCACAGGCCCCTATATGGTCGATGCCTATGAGGGCAATTCCTATCTGCGCCTGAAGGCGAACCCCAACTATTTCGGCGGCAAGCCCGCCTTCGATACCGTCATCTTCAAGTTCGTGCCGGACACGACGAGCCGTGTCGCCGAAATCGAATCCGGTTCGTCCGACGTGACGCTGGAAATCCCCTATGAGGATTTCGACCGGCTGAAGAAGAAATCCGGTCTTGCGGGCGTCGCCACCCCAATCTCCGATATCGGCATGATCTTCATCAGCAATGTCGATCCGATGCTCGACAAGAATGTCCGCCTTGCCGCCAATATGGCGATCGACAAGGAAGCGATCATCAAGCGGCTGCTGCGCGGCTACGGCAAGCCGCTATCGACACTGGAAGCGCCGGAATACGAAGCCTACGACGCCTCGGTCAAAATCCCTTATGATCCGGAACAGGCCAAGAAGCTTCTCGCCGCCAGCGGCTATTCGCCGGAAAAGCCGGTGAAATTCACCATCAAGACGACCCGCGGCTTCAAGCCGAAGGATTACGAGATGATCCAGGCGATCGTCGGCATGTGGCGCAAGGTCGGTATCGAGGCTGAGATCGAAGTTTACGAAATCGCCAAGCATTATGAGCTGCGCGCCGCTCACCAGCTCGGCCCAGCCGCCTTCTACAACTGGGGCAACGCCATCGGCGATCCCACCACCTCGACCGGCTTCGCCATGTTCGGCCCCTCGCCGCACTCAGCCTGGAAAACCAAGGATGTCGACGACATGCTGGGGCCGCTCTGGGTGGAAAAGGACGAGTCCAAGCGCATCGCCGGCTGGAAAGCGGCGATCAAATATATCGCCGAGCAGGGCTACGTGATCCCGTTGCTGCAATATGCCCAGCCGATCATCTATAAATCGAGCCTGAAGGTTACGCCAAACGTTTCCGGCGCCCTGCAGCCGACGCTGGTGTCGAAGGCTTGATGCGTCAAGCTTTGATCGTGCAGCCTTGCCCCTCACCCTAGCCCTCTCCCGGTCCTGAGCTTGTCGAAGGGGCGGGGAGAGGGAACGACCTTTGTATCCTCGCCGGAACAAGTCGTTAGGGGTAGGCTGCAGGTGCCTCTTTCCCCTTCTCCCCGTCAATACGGGGAGAAGGGGCCTGCCCTTCGACAGGCACAGGAGGGCGGATGAGGGGCTTAGGACTCTTCAGCGCCATAGCCGTGGATCGGAACTCATAACGCATGATAGCAGTCTCCATTCTCAACCGGCTGATCATGGCTGCGATCACCCTCCTCGGAGTGGCGGTGATCGTCTTCGTCCTGCTGCGCGTCGTGCCGGGCGATCCGATCGCGATGATGATCTCGCCGGGCGCAAGCCCTGCCGACATCGCCGCGCTGCGCGCCCATTACGGGCTCGATGCGAGCCTGACTACGCAATTCTGGCTCTGGCTGAAATCGGTCCTGATAGGCGATTTCGGGACATCGATCTCCCTGAAGCGCGATGTGCTCTCCCTGCTCGGCGAGCGCCTTCCCGCAACGCTGGAGCTTGCCTTTGCCGCGCTCGTCCTGGCGGTTCTTCTCGGCGGCGCGGTTGCCATTGTCGGCACGCTCGCCCGCCGCACGATTTTCGAACCCGTGATCGACAGCCTGAACGGCCTTTTGCTGGCTGTTCCGGATTTTGTCTGGGCGCTGGCGCTGGTCCTTGTCCTCGGCGTTCTTTTTCCGCTTTTCCCGCTCTCCGGACGCATCGATCCGGGCATCGACGCGCAATTCGCAACGCCCTTCTATCTCATCGAAAGCCTCGTAACGTTTCGGTTTGCGATCTTCGCCGATATCTGCGCCCATATGGTCATGCCGGTCCTGGCGCTCGGCCTGCCGCTCGCCGCCATCATCGCCCGCGTGTTGAAGGCCGCTCTCTCCGAGGCCATGGTGCAGGACTATATTCTGCTTGCCAAACTTAAGGGCATGTCCGAGCTGCGGCTGGTGCTGCAGGAGGCGCTGCGCAATGCCGTCGGCCCGACGATCGCGCTGACCGGCGTGCAATTCACCTTCCTGATCGGCGGTACCGTCATCGTCGAGCGCATCTTCGCCTATCCCGGCATCGGCAACATGGCGATCGATGCCGTCATCAACCGCGACCTGCCGCTGATCCAGGGGCTGGTGCTGGTCTTCGGCGCCCTCTTCATTCTCGTCAATCTGGCGGTCGATCTGCTGGTCGCGGCCTTCAATCCGAGGCTCGCTCATGGCTGACGTTACCTCGCCCGCGATGCCGCAATCACCCTTCAGAATGGCGAAACGTTTGCGCGCGCTGCTCGCCGAGCCAAAGGTGATCTTTGGCGGCGGCTTCATCCTCATCCTCCTCATCCTCGCGATTTTTGCTCCCTATATCGCACCGAAGGACCCGTTGGAGCAGGATCTGATGTCCGGCACCTTACCGCCGGCATGGATCGAGGGTTCCGATCCGGGCTTCCTATTCGGCACCGACGATCTCGGCCGCGACGTGCTGTCGCGCGCCATCTTCGGCACACGCATCGCTCTCACGGTCGCCTTCGTCGCGGCCGGGCTTGCGGCCCTGATCGGCACGCTGCTCGGCCTTCTCGCCGGCTGGTATGGCGGCTGGATCGACAAGGCGATCTCCCGCCTCGTCGATATCTGGATGGCCTTCCCGCCGGTGCTGCTGTCGATTCTGCTGGTTGCGGTCTTCGGTTCCGGCGTGCACTCGGTCATCGCGGCCATCGTCATCATCGACTGGACGCGCTTCTGCCGTGTCGTGCGCTCGGAAACGCAGGCGCAGGCGCGGATGGATTATGTGACCGCCGCCCACACGATCGGCTTTTCGCGGGCCAGAATCCTCTTCAGCGAAATCCTGCCCAATGTGACGCCGGTGCTGATCGCCCTCGTCAGCCTGGAAATGGGCATTGCCGTCATCGTCGAAGCTATCCTGTCCTTCGTCGGCCTGTCGGTCGCCTCCGATACGCCGACCTGGGGCGGCATGATCGCCGAGGGGCGGCAGATGATCTATCAGGGCTGGTGGGTACTGGTCGTACCGCTGATCGCGCTCTTCGCAACGGTGCTTGCCTTCAATCAACTCGGCGACGGTCTGCGCCGCGCCCTCGATCCGGTGATGCGCCGATGACATCTCCACTTCTCTCCATGACGGGCCTCAGCGCCATATCCGACCGCGACGGCAGCGCACTGATCCTGCGTGATGTTTCCCTGACGCTCACGCGCGGCGAAGTGCGCGGTCTTGTGGGCGAAAGCGGCGCCGGAAAATCCACCATCGCCAAGGCCCTGCTCGGCATACTGCCGCGCAGCGTCCGCATCACAAACGGCTCGATATTGTTCGAGAACCGCGACCTGCTCACGCTCTCCGCCAGGGAATTGCGAGACATCATGGGCAGCGAAATCTCGCTGATCCCGCAGGACCCGCAAACCGCCCTCAATCCCGGCCGGCGCATCGAGGCGCAACTGACCGACGGCCTGCGGTTGAAGCGGGGCCTATCATCGGGCGACGCCCGACTGCGGGCACTAAAGCTGTTGGAGGAAGTGCATATCCGCGATCCCGAGCGTGTACTGCGCGCCTATCCCCACGAATTGTCCGGAGGGATGCGGCAGCGCATCCTGATCGCCGCCGCCTTCGCGCTGGAGCCGAAACTGGTGGTCGCCGACGAGCCGACCACCGCGCTCGACGTCACCGTGCAGAAGCAGATCCTGCGGCTGATCCGCGGCCTGCAGGAAGCGCATGGCACTGCCGTCATCTTCGTCACCCACGATCTCGGCGTCGTCGCCCAGATCTGCGACAGCGTGACGCTGCTCTACGCAGGCAAGGTGATCGAAGACGGACGCACGAGCGACGTGCTGACGCATCCCAAGCATATCTACACGAAATCATTGCTATCGGCCGGGCCGCGCTACGACCGGCCGGATGCCGGGCTGACGCCGGTGCCGCAAGCCGTTTTCGAACAATTGCGCCGCGAGATCGGCATTCCGGAGGGAAGTCGATGAGCGTTTCCGAGCATCTGCTGTCGGCCAAAGGTATCGAGGTCACCTATGGTGCCAAGAAACATCTTTTCGGACCGCCAGGCCTTGGCATCAAGGTGCTGCACGGCGTCGATGTCGATATCCGCCGTGGCGAAACCGTCGGCATCGTCGGCGAAAGCGGTTCGGGCAAAACAACGCTCGGCCGCGCTCTGCTGCGGCTGGTCGATGTGACGGCAGGCAGCATTCATTTCGATGGCCGAGACATCGCGCATCTGCCCGATTCAGAGATGCGGCCGCTACGCCGCCGCATGCAGATGATCTTTCAAGATCCGATGGCCTCGCTCAATCCGCGCCACACGATCCGCCGCATCCTCGTCGAGCCGTTACTGCTACATCGGCTGGCTTCGGACCGGAAAGAAGCTGAGCGGCAGGTTGCCGCAATTCTCGAACGCGTGACGCTGCCTCAGGCATGCCTCGACCGCAATCCGCATGAACTCTCTGGTGGCCAGCGCCAGCGCATCGGCATCGCGCGTGCCGCTCTGCTGAAGCCGGATTTCGTACTCGCCGACGAGATCGTCTCCGGCCTCGACGTGTCGACCCAGGCCCAGGTTCTGAATCTACTGAAGGAGCTTTCGCGCGATCTCGGCCTCTCGATGGCGTTCATCAGCCACGATCTCTCCGTCATCCGCGCCGTCTGCGACCGCGTCTATGTCCTGCGCCATGGCCGTGTCGAGGAGGAAGGCGATTGCGAGCGCGTCTTCACGGCGCCGGCTTCCGCCTATACGCGAATGCTGCTCGACGCCATTCCCCTGCCGGAAATCGATCCGCATTGGCTCGGTCGCGAGACGGGCCAGGAAAACGCTGCCTGATAAGCACTCGGACGTTCAGTTGCGCAGGCGGAAACGCTGTATCTTGCCCGATTCCGTCTTCGGCAGAGCTTCGACGAAGATAATGGAACGCGGATATTTGTAGGGCGCGATGACCGCCTTCACATGATCCTGCAGCTTGCGAACCTGCAGATCCGAGGCAACGATGCCGGGTGCCAGCACGACATGCGCCTGCACGATATGGCCCCTTTCTTCGTCGGGCTTACCGACGACGGCACATTCCAGCACATCGGCATGCGAAAGAAGGGCTGCTTCTACTTCCGGTCCGGCAATATTGTAACCGGCCGAAAGAATGATGTCGTCGGAACGGGCGGCAAAATGGAAATAGCCGTCCTCATCCTGAATGAAGCTGTCGCCCGTCAGATTCCAGCCATCTCGCACGTAGTCGGCCTGTCTGTGGTCGGCGAGATAACGGCAGCCGATCGGCCCGCGAACGACGAGCTTGCCGATGACCCCACGCGGAACCTCGTTCATATCGTCATCGACAACGCGGGCCTCATAGCCCGTCAGCGGCTTGCCCGTGCAGTTCGGCTTGGCGTCGGACAGGCGGTTGGAAATGAAGATATGCAGCATCTCGGTCGAGCCGATGCCGTCGAGGATGGGCTTGCCGGTCTTGCGCGTCCATTCCTCGAAAATCGGCCCCGGCAGCGTCTCGCCGGCCGAAACGGCGAGACGAAGTGAAGATAGATCCGCCCCCTCTTCCATCGCTGCCAGCATGGCGCGATAGGCCGTCGGCGCCGTGAAGCTGATGGTCGCGCCGTACTCCTGAATGATCTCGACCATGTTCTTCGGCGAGGCGTTTTCGAGCAGCGCCGTCGATGCGCCGAAGCGCAAGGGGAAGACGACCAGTCCGCCGAGCCCGAAGGTAAAGGCGATCGGCGGCGAGCCGATGAAGACGTCATCCGGCGTCACCTGCAGGACTTCCTTGGCATAGGCGTCGGCAATGATCAGGATATCCCGATGAAAGTGCATGGTGGCCTTCGGCACACCCGTCGAGCCCGAGGTGAAGCCGAGCAGCGCCACATCGTCACGCCCGGTTTTGACCGGCTCGAAGCGAACGGGCTTGTTGAGCGCGATCCGGTCGAGTTCGGCATCATGGTTGGCGGTGCCGTCGAAACCGACCACCTGCTTCAGGAACCGACCGTCCTTGGCGGCTGTGACGAGTTCCTCCAGCAGCCTCGTATCGCAAAGCGCAAAGGAGATCTCCGCCTTGTCGATGATCTTCGAAAGCTCTCCGGCCCGCAGCATCGGCATGGTATTGACGGCGACGGCACCGACCTTCGTCACCGCCAGCCAGCAAGCAATCATGGCTGGGTTGTTGCCGGAGCGGATGAGAACGCGATTGCCCGGCTTGACGCCGAAATCCTCGACAAGCGCGTGGGCGATGCGATTGGTCCAATCCGCCAGTTCCTTGTAGGTGCGACGACGGCCATTACCGATCAGGGCCACGTGATCGGCGAACCCCTTTTCGACCATCCGGTCGCTGAGTTCGAAGCCGGCATTCAACCATTCCGGATAGTCGAAACCCTCCATTCGCAGTTCCGGCCATTCATCGAAAGGCGGCAGATTGTCTCGCGTGAATGTATCGGTATGACCGGTCGGTCCCAGCATTGCCTTGCTCCCACATTCTTATCGATCGATCGCCACGACAGCCGTTTCCCCGCGGCGCATGTGGCATTGCTAAAAAAGATCGCACCGAAGGCTGCAATGTTCAAGTAAGAAATTTTAAGCCTAAACTATTTTTGCCTTCTGGTTGATTCAAAAAAGCTATTTTCGATTTTCCCGCTATTATGAGTGCCTACAGGCTGCATATTGGAGCAGGAAAAGCCTTGACGAATGGTTCCAACAAGATATTTTAAACTTAAATTATTTTGAGGTCGGCTCCAGCCGAACAAGGAGGGAAAGCGATGCGCATCGTCTGTATCGGCGGCGGCCCCGCAGGGCTCTACTTCGCGCTTCTGATGAAGAAGCTCCATCCTGAACATTCAATCCGCGTCGTCGAGCGCAACCGCCCCTATGACACCTTCGGCTGGGGCGTCGTCTTCTCCGACGCAACCATGGTTTCGATGCGGGAATGGGATCCGGAAAGTGCTGCCGAGATTGAGGATGCCTTCAACCATTGGGACGATATCGAGGTCCTGTTCAAGGGCACCCGCCAGCGCACCTCCGGCCACGGCTTTGTCGGCATCGGGCGAAAGAAGCTGCTCAATATTCTGCAGCGCCGCTGCGAAGAGCTCGGAGTCGAGCTGATCTTCGAGACGGAGGTCAATTCCGACCTCGACTATCCCGATGCCGATCTGATCATCGGCTCGGACGGCCTCAATTCCAAGATCCGCAATCATTATCCGGAAGTCTTCCAGCCTGACATGATCACCCGGCCGAACCGCTATATCTGGCTCGGCACCAACAAGCTTTTCGACGCCTTCACCTTCGATTTCCGCCGCACCGATCATGGCTGGTTCCAGGCGCATATCTATAAGTTCGACGACAAGACCTCGACCTTCATCGTCGAGACGACGGAAGAGGCCTATCTTGCCCATGGCCTCGACAAGATGGACCAGGACGGCTCCATCGCCTTCTGCGAAAACCTGTTCGCCGAAGTGCTCGAAGGCGCTTCGCTGATGACCAATGCCCGCCATATCCGCGGCTCGGCCTGGCTGAATTTCAACCGCCTGATCTGCGGCAAGTGGAGCCATTTCAACGGCAATTCCCACGTCGTGTTGATGGGCGATGCCGCCCACACCGCGCATTTCGCCATCGGCTCCGGCACGAAGCTCGCCATCGACGATGCCATCGAGCTAACCCGGCAGTTCCAGATTCATGGGCACGGCAAAGACAAGATACTGGCCGTCCTCGAAACCTACGAGGAAATCCGCCGCGTCGATGTCGCCCGCATTCAGAACGCCGCGCGCAATGCGATGGAATGGTTCGAAGTCGTCGGCCGCCGCTATGCCGATACGCTCGAGCCGCCGCAGTTCATGTATTCGATGCTGACTCGCTCGCAGCGCATCAGCCACGAAAATCTGCGGCTGCGCGACAAGACCTGGCTCGAAGGCTATGAGCGCTGGTTCGCCGAAAAATCCGGCCTCGACGTCGGCAACGATCGGTGCCTGCCGCCGATGTTCACGCCCTACCGACTGCGCGATGTCCAACTTATCAACCGCATCGTCATGTCTCCTATGGCGATGTACTCAGCTGACAATGGCGTGATGAACGATTTCCACATCGTCCATCTCGGCTCTCGCGCGCTTGGAGGCGCAGGGCTGATCTTCGCGGAAATGACCTGCGTGACACCGGACGCCCGCATCACCCCCGGCTGCCTCGGTCTCTGGAATAACGAGCAGGTGGCGCAGTGGAAGCGCCTCGTCGATTTCGTGCACACGAACAGCGCCGCCAAAGTCGGCATCCAGCTCGGCCACGCCGGCCGCAAGGGCGCGACGAAGCTCGCCTGGGAAGGCATCGATCAGCCGCTCCCCGAAGGCGACTGGCCGCTGATCTCGGCATCAGCAATCCCCTACCTTAAGAACAGCCAAGTGCCGAAGGCCATGGATCGCGCCGATATGGAGCGCGTCAAGGCCGACTTCATCCGCTCGACCGAGCTCGCCATTGAGACAGGCGCGGACTGGCTGGAACTGCATTGCGCGCATGGCTATCTGCTCTCGAGCTTCCTGTCGCCGCTGACCAATCTACGCGACGACGAGTATGGCGGCAGCCATGAAAATCGCGCCCGCTATCCGCTAGAAATCTTCCATGCCATGCGCGCCATCTGGCCGGAGAACAAGCCCATCTCCGTTCGCCTCTCCTGCCATGACTGGACCGATGGCGGCAACACGCCGGAAGATGCGGCGATCTTCGCCCGCATGTTCAAGGAAGCCGGTGCCGACCTGATCGACTGCTCTTCGGGCCAAGTGTCGAAGCAGGAAAAGCCCGTCTATGGCCGCCTGTTCCAGACGCCCTTCTCCGACAAGATCCGTAACGAGATCGGCATCCCGACGATCGCCGTCGGCGCGATCTCGGAAGCTGACCACGCCAATTCGATCATCGCCGCCGGCCGCGCCGATCTCTGCGCCATCGCCCGCCCGCATCTGGCCGATCCGGCCTGGGCACTGCATGAAGCTGCCAAGATCGGGCTGACTTCCATTCCCTGGCCGAAGCAATATCTTTCCGGCAAGACGCAGTATGAAACCAACCTTGCCCGTGCGGCCACGGCAGCCCCGGCGAAATGAGGATGAAATGACGATTTCGGGCAAGCTCGCCGGCCATCACGCCCTCGTCACCGGGGCCGGCAGCGGCATCGGTGCCGCGATCGCCAAGGCGCTTGCCGCCGAGGGCGCGCACGTCAGCCTCGCGGGTCGCCGCCGCGAGCCGCTGCAAGCAGTTGCCGCCGAAATCGGCGCCCAGGCATTCGTGGTCGATGGCTTCGATGTCACCAGCCCTGAAGCCGTCTCCCAGGGCCTTGCCAAAACCCGCGAAAAATTTGGCCCAGTCGATATCCTTGTCAACAATGCCGGCGAGGCACCGAGCGCAGCCTTCGAGAAGACGAGCCTCGAGGCCTGGAACCACGTCCTCTCGGTTGACCTGACAGGCGTCTTCGTGGTGACGCAGGCAGCCCTTACCGACCTGAAGGCTTACGGTCCCGGCGCGCGTATCATCAACATCGCCTCGACGGCCGGCTTGAAAGGATATGGGTACGTCTCGGCTTACGTCGCCGCCAAGCACGGCGTGGTCGGCCTGACCCGCTCGCTGGCGCTGGAGCTGGCGAAGACCGGCATCACGGTCAATGCCGTCTGCCCCGGCTTCACCGACACGCCGATCATCCAGCGCTCGATCGAAACCATCGTCGCCAAGACCGGGCGCACCGCCGAACAGGCACTCGGCGAATTCACGAAATCCAATCCGCAGGGACGACTCGTCAAGCCGGAAGAGGTTGCCGATACCGTGCTCTGGCTGGCTTCGCCGGCCGCAGCATCGATCAATGGACAGGCAATCGCGGTTGCCGGTGGGGAGATTTGAGGAATGAGCGATCGGGACATGACGATGAAGGGACACCTGAAGCCCTTCAAGGATTATAAGCCTGAGCACTTCCTCTGGGATGTCAGCGAAGATGGCCGCGTCGCCACCATCCGCCTGAATCGTCCGGAACGTAAGAACCCGCTGACCTTCGATAGCTATGCCGAACTGCGCGATCTGTTCCGCGACCTCGTTTACGCTTCGGATATCCGCGCCATCGTGCTGACAGGCGCGGGTGGCAATTTCTCCTCCGGTGGCGATGTCTTCGAGATCATCGAGCCGCTGACGCGCATGGCGATGCCCGAGCTTCTGGCCTTCACACGTATGACCGGCGATCTCGTCAAAGCGATGCGCAAATGCCCGCAGCCGATCATCTCGGCAGTCGACGGCATCTGCGCCGGCGCCGGCGCCATCCTTGCCATGGCCTCTGATCTGAGGCTCGCGACGCCGGAAGCCAAGACTGCCTTCCTCTTCACCCGCGTCGGCCTTGCCGGTGCCGATATGGGCGCTTGCGGCATCCTACCCCGCATCATCGGCCAGGGCCGCGCCGCCGAGCTTCTCTTCACCGGCCGCTCGATGACATCTGCGGAAGGACAAGTCTGGGGCTTCTATAACAGCCTGCACGCTAGCGCCGAGCTCGAAAACGAAGCGCTCAAACTCGCCCGCTCGCTGGCCGACGGCCCATGGTTTGCGCACGGCATGACCAAGACCATGCTGAACCAGGAATGGGCGATGGGCATCGACGAAATGATCGAATCCGAAGCGCAGGCGCAGGCGATCTGCATGGCGACGCAAGATTTCCGCCGCGCTTTCGAAGCCTTCGCGGCAAAACGCCGGCCGGAATTCCAGGGGGATTGAGCTGATGTCCACGGCAAGCAGCCTCCCCGGCCCGACCCGCGATCATCTGGATTGGCCGTTCTTCGAGGAGCGCCATCACCGTTTTGCCGCCGAGGTCGACGCCTTCGCGAGGTCGGGCATCATGGCTTCCATCGATCACGCCGATGTCGACGACGCATGCCGCACGCTGGTCAAGGCGCTGGGCGAAGCCGGGCTTCTAGCTGCCGCGACAGGCGCGTCCGATAGCGAACCGCTGATCGATTCCCGCATGGTCTGCCTCGCCCGCGAAACGCTCGCCTGGCATGACGGCCTTGCCGATTTCGCCTTTGCCATGCAGGGGCTCGGCACCGGCGCCATCGGCCTTTCCGGTTCGCCTGAATTGCGTTCAGCCGTCTTGCCCAAGGTGCGCTCCGGCGAATGGCTCGCCGCCTTTGCGCTGTCGGAAAAGGACGCCGGCTCCGATGTAGCCGCGATGAGCTGCGCTGCCCGCCCCGATGGCGATCACTATGTCCTCGACGGCGAGAAGACCTGGATTTCCAATGGAGGCATTGCCGACGTTTACACCGTCTTCGCGCGCACCGGCGAAGCGCCGGGAACCCGCGGCATCTCGGCCTTCGTCGTCTTTGCCGACGATCCCGGCTTCTCGATTGCCGAACGCATCGAAGTGATCGCGCCGCATCCACTGGCGACGATCCGCTTCTACAATTGCCGCATTCCCGCGTCCCGCCTTCTCGGCGCACCGGGCGAAGGTTTCAAGATCGCCATGCGCACGCTCGATATCTTCCGCGCCTCGGTCGCCGCTGCCGGCCTCGGTTTTGCCCGCCGCGCGCTCGATGAATCGCTTGCCCATGCGCGGTCACGTCCGATGTTCGGCGCGGCGTTGGCCGACCTTCAGTTGACGCAGGCCGCCCTCGGCGATATGGCCACCGGCATCGACGCGGCGGCACTGCTTACCTACCGGGCGGCCTGGCGCCGCGACGTGCAGCGCTTGCCGACGACGCGCGAAGCCGCCATGGCCAAGATGACGGCGACGGAAACCGCGCAAAATGTCATCGACCGCGCCGTCCAGCTTTTTGGCGGGCGCGGCGTGAAATCGGGCGAGATAACGGAAAAACTCTATCGGGAGATCCGCGCGCTTCGCATCTATGAAGGTGCAACAGAAGTTCAGAAACTCATCGTCGCGCGCGAACTTTTGAAGACCAATTAATGGGAGATACCAGCATGAGCCGCGAGATTTTCGACTGGGCCGACCCGTTCCGGCTGACGGAGCAGCTGAGCGACGACGAACGCATGGTGCTGGATACCGCGCATTCCTACGCGCAGGAAAAGCTCGCGCCCCGCGTCCTCGAAGCCTTCCGCCATGAAAAGACCGATCCGGCGATTTTCCGCGAAATGGGCGAGCTCGGCCTGCTTGGCCCGACGATTTCTCCCGAATATGGCGGCGCCGGCCTCAGCTATGTCGCCTACGGCCTGATTGCTCGCGAGGTCGAGCGCGTCGACAGCGGCTACCGCTCGATGATGAGCGTGCAGTCCTCGCTCGTCATGGTGCCGATCGAGACCTTTGGTTCGGAAGCGCAGAAGCAGAAATACCTGCCGAAGCTGGCGACCGGCGAATGGATCGGCTGCTTCGGCCTCACCGAGCCGAACCATGGCTCCGATCCGGGCTCGATGGTCACACGCGCAAAGAAGGTCGATGGCGGCTATAGCCTGACCGGCGCCAAGACCTGGATTTCGAACGCGCCGATCGCCGATGTCTTCGTCGTCTGGGCGAAGACCGAGGATGGTCTTATCCGCGGCTTCATCCTTGAAAAGGGCTGGAAGGGCCTGTCCGCACCCGCCATCCACGGCAAGGTGGGCCTGCGCGCCTCCATAACGGGTGAAGTCGTGATGGATAATGTGTTCGTGCCCGAGGAAAACCTGATGCCGAATGTATCCGGCCTCAAGGGTCCCTTCACCTGCCTCAACTCGGCACGCTTCGGCATCGCTTGGGGTGCGCTCGGCGCCGCCGAGGATTGCTATGCCAGGGCACGCCAATATGTGCTCGACCGCAAACAGTTCGGCCGTCCCCTCGCCGCCAACCAGCTGATACAGAAGAAGCTTGCCGACATGGTGACGGAAATCACGCTCGGCCTGCAGGGCTGCCTGCGTCTCGGCCGCATGAAGGAAGAAGGCCATCCGCCGGTGGAACTCACCTCCATCCTCAAGCGCAACAGCTGTGGCAAGGCGCTGGATATCGCCCGCGCCGCCCGCGACATGCTGGGAGGTAACGGCATCTCGGACGAATTCGGCATCGCGCGCCACCTCGTTAACCTCGAAGTGGTCAACACCTATGAGGGTACGCACGACATCCACGCCCTCATTCTCGGTCGCGCCATCACCGGCATCGCCGCCTTTTCGAACTGAGGCAGCCGTGGCGTTCAGAACCACCAGACCCCTGCGCTTCGGAGATTGCGATCCCTCTGGGATCGCCTATTTCCCATCCTATCTGAACATCCTCGTCGGGGTGTTGGAGGATTATTTCGCCTCGATCGGCTTCTCCTGGCGAAAACTGATCGACGACCGCCGCATCGGTGTCCCCACCGTGCGGCTCGATCTGACCTTCATCAAGCCGGGCCTGCAGGGTGACGATCTCGAATTCGTCCTTGCAGTCCATGGCGTCGGCCGTTCCTCGCTCGATCTCGAACATCAGGTTTCGGCGAATGGCCATGTGCTGTGGACGGCCAAGCACCGCGTCGTCGCCACTTCGCTCGATACGCATAAATCCCTTGAATGGCCGGAGGATATCCGCGCCGTACTGACCTCTCATCTGGAGACGACCGATGCACACCATCCTGCAACCTGAGGGCTGGGCCAAGCCGATCGGCTATGCCAATGGCATGGCGGCCACGGGCCGCATGGTGTTCGTCGGCGGTCAAGTCGGCTGGAATGCCGCCTGCGAATTCGAAAGCGACGATTTCGTCGAGCAGGTGCGCCAAACGCTGAAGAATGTCGTTGCAATTCTTGCAGAAGGCGGCGCCGAGCCGAAGCACATCACCTCGATGACCTGGTATTTCACCGACAAGCAGGAATATCTCGGCAATCTGAAGGGGATCGGACAGGCCTATCGCGAGATCATCGGCCGGCACTTCCCGGCCATGGCCGCCGTGCAGGTTGTCGCCCTCGTCGAAGATCGTGCCAAGATCGAGATCCAGGCAACGGCAGTCATTCCGGAATAATATAGGCGGTCAAGATCATGTCGGCATTGCGCTTTTCGGACACCATCTCAGCGGCGCTGACCGACGGGATTCTCGTCGTCACCATCAACAATGCGCCCGTCAACGCGCTCTCTGCCGATGTCCGGGTCGGCCTGATGGCTGCATTCGACCATGCGGAGAAGGATGGCAATATTGCCGGCATCGTGCTCACCGGTGCAGGCAACAGCTTCATCGGCGGCGCCGATATCAAGGAATTCGGCAAGCCGCCGGTCGAGCCGCATCTACCTGATGTCATCGCCCGCATCGAAGCCTTTGCCAAACCCGTTGTCGCCGCGATCAATGGCGTGGCCCTCGGCGGCGGGCTGGAAGTGGCGCTCGCCTGCCATCACCGCCTTGCCGCGCCGACCGCGAAGCTCGGCCTGCCGGAAGTCAAGCTCGGCATCATACCCGGCGCCGGCGGCACGCAGCGCCTGCCGCGCCTCACCGGCATCGCTGCCGCCATCGACATGATCGCCAATGCACGCATTATATCGGCTGCCGAAGCGCTCAAGCTCGGTATCGTCGACGGCGTGGCCAACGGTGAACTGATCGCCGAAGCTGTCGCCGACGCCAAGGCGGCCAACGTCGCATCGTTACGCCGCACGGGATCGCTGACCGTTCCCCCGGAAGCTGCAGATGTGATCGATAAGGCGGCATCGGACGCATTGCGCAAGGCGCGCGGCCAGCGTGCACCGGCCGAAGCCGTCCGTCTCGTGCGCCTGGCGGCGACCGCCCCTTTATCGGAAGGGCTTGCCGAGGAACGCCGCACCTTTATTACTCTCCGCGAGAGCGAAGAGGCGGCAGCATTGCGCCATGTCTTCTTCGCGGAGCGTGCCACTGGCAAGGTCGAGGGACTGGAGGGCGTCGCTGCTCGCAAGATCGAAACCATCGGCATCGTCGGCACAGGCCTGATGGGTTCGGGCATCGCGGTCTCCGCTCTCAACGGCGGCTACCGCGTCATCGGCGTCGAGCAAAATACCGAAGCGGCTGACAAAGGGCGCGAGCGCATCGCCGGCCTACTCGACAAGGCCGTGCAATCCGGTCGCCTCGATACAGCTGGCCGCGAAGATCGCCTCAGCCGGCTGACCGTGACGGCGGACATGCAGCAGCTGGCGCAGGCCGATATCGTCATCGAAGCTATTTTCGACGATCTCGCCGTCAAGACCGAGCTCTTCCAACGCCTTGATGGCATCGTCCGCGCCGATGCAATCCTTGCGACCAATACCAGCTATCTCGATCCCGATGTGATCGCTTCGGCCACTAAGCTGCCCGAGCGCGTCGTGGGACTGCACTTCTTCTCGCCCGCCCATATCATGCGGCTCCTCGAAGTCGTGCACTGCAAGCAGACGGCGCCTGACGTGCTGGCGACAGCCCTTGCCCTGGCAAAGCGGCTCGGCAAACTGCCTGTCGTATCGGGCGTCACCGAAGGCTTCATCGGTAACCGTATCTTTTCCGCCTATCGCCGCGAAGCGGAATACATGGTCGAGGATGGCGCGTCGCCGCAGGAGATCGACGCGGCACTGGAAGCCTACGGCTTTCCGATGGGGCCGTTCGCGGTCTTCGACATGGCGGGTCTGGAAATCGCCTGGGCGCGCCGCAAGCGGCAGGCCGCAACACGCGATCCGGCGGAACGCTACGTCGTCATCGCCGACCGGCTCTGCGAAGCCGGCCGTTTCGGCCAGAAGACCGGCCGCGGCTGGTATGCCTATCCCGACGGCAAACGGACTGTTGATCCTGAGGTAGCGGTCATGATCGAAGCCGCTCGCGCCGAAAAAGGCATTGTACCTAGGAGCTTCACCGCTGAAGAGATCGTCGGGCGCCTGCTGAAAGCCATGGCCACCGAAGGCGAGGTGTTGCTTGCGGAAGGCATCGCCGCCCGCGCCAGCGATATCGATCTCGTGATGATCAACGGCTATGGCTTCCCTGCAAGCAAGGGCGGCCCGATGTTTGCGGCCGGCCGCCGCTGAAAGCAGTCACGGCAGAGGGATCAAGCCGCCGAAGAGAGCAGCGTGAACAATTCCTGCGGCCGCTTGACGCCGCGCAGTGCATAACGGCCGACGGAAACGAGATCGTTGCTTTGCTGGCCTGCCAGCGCCTCGACGAAATTCGACGACATCAGGATGTTACGGTCAGCCGATCGGCACATCGAAGCGATACGGCTGACTTCGTTGACGGCCGGCCCGATGACCGTGAAGTCCAGCCGGTCCATGCTGCCGATATTGCCATAGAACACGTCCCCTATATGCAAGCCGAGATAGACGTCCGTGACCGGACGGCCTTCGATCTGCCGCTGCGAATTGAGATCGCGCAGCCGCTGGCGCAGCAGCGATTCCGCCATCAGCGCGGCGGTGCAGGCGTCAGCGGAATTGCGAGCCTTGAAGATCGCCAGCGTGCCGTCGCCGATCAGCTTCAGCACGTTGCCGCCCGCCTCATGGATCGAGGAGATAACCGCATCGGCATAGGCATTCAGCATCGGGATGATTTCATCCGGCTCGGCCGTATCGGAGATGCGCGTGTAGTTGGCGAGATCGGAAAACCACAGTGCCGCCGAAATCCGCTCCGTCTTGCCTCGGGTGATCTTGCCTTCAAGCACATGCCGGGCGGCGTCTTCGCCGAGATAGACTTCGGCAATGGTACGGGCGATGCGGCTCATGCCGGTGCATTTGATGGCGAGAGCAAGCGCCGGTGTCAGCTTGCGTAGCACGCGCAAATCCTCTTCCGGGAATCCCATTTCGGCGGCGGTGGCGAAGTTGGAATAGAAGCAATCCATCTCGCCGATCGTGCCGCCCTCTTCAAAACGGTGGATCATGGCAATGTAATCGGTGTGACCATCGGCCAGCAGCGTGTCGAGCCCGTAGAAATCGACCGGATCACCGAAGCCGATACGTCGGCGCACCTCGTCTCCGCCCGTCGTCAGCATATGATAGAAGGCGGAACGCTGCCAATTCTCGGAGGCGATCCCCTGTTGCGTCGGGCCATATTCGAACTCGCGCTCGATGATCTGATTGCCGTCCCAGCGGAACGCGCGACCCTCATAGACCGGATGCAGCGTATCCATCAGCGCCATGGCCCGATCGATGTTGAGACCATGCTGACGGCACTGCTCGCAGAAACCCGAGAGGATATCGACTTCCGTCATTCCCTTGAGACCGGCTTGCATGAGCCAGCTGGCAATTTCGCCAATGTCCTTCGCGTCCATGGATATCTCCCGACCCTCTGAAGGATTCGCTTTAGTACGAAACTCTAAGGCTTGGAATGCTGTACAACGCAAAATAGCCCCGATGCACGCAACAGATCGCCGCTTCTGTGGCACAGAAGCGGCGATTTGACACGTTCCAAGGATGATTGCGGGCCTTAGGCCTTTGCATGCGGCTTCAGCAGGTCTTCCAGACCGATGCGCCGGAAAAGCTCCGCGCGAACCCGATCGGCAACACCATTGACGATCTCAGCACCATCCTCTGAAGGATCTATATGGGTACGGAACGGCCGCGTTCCAAACGGCATGTCGACAATATCAACGATTGCCGTCGCCACCGAAGCCGCATCGGCATCCGCCGGTTCCAGCGAGGCTAGACCCTTCAGCGCCTGATCGGGAACGCCAGCATAAGGACCATTGTCATATTCCGCAGCGCGAGCCTTGTCTGCCGGCGAACCGGAATGGGCAAAATGGTTGGTGCCCTTCGTAAAAGCGCCTGGCACGATGATGGCGGTCTCGATGCCCCAGCGTGTCAGCTCCGACGCGTAGGAAACCGCAAGCGAATCCATCGCCGCCTTGGCTGCGAAGTAGGGTGAGAGATAGGGCGGCGTGCCGCCGCGCGTGCTGGACGAGGAGACCCAAACGACCAGCCCCTTTCCTTGCCTGCGCATATGAGGCAGCACGGCGCGATTGACCCGCTGAGTGCTGAGTACGTTGATGTCATAGAGCTCGGCGAACTGTTCAGGCGTGAAGGCTTCCGCCGGGCCGAAGGACATATGGCCGGCATTGTGCATGATGGTGTCGATGTGGCCCTGCTCGGCGATAACAGCGGCGATGCCGACTTCCACTGAAGCATCCGAGGCGACATCCAGTTCGACAGTCCTGAGATCGACGCCGTTCTCCGCAGCGAATGCCGCAGCTGCTTCGACCTGCGGCGCATTGCGCCCCTTGGTTTCGCGGATGCCTGCATAGACAGTGTGGCCTGCCTTAGCGAGCGCGCGTGCTGTCAGAGCCCCGAAGCCGCTCGATGCGCCAGTGATTACGATGACCTGCTTGCTCATGGTCCTGTTCCTTTGCTGAATTGGCTGTAGCTGACGATTGATTGAGAGAGGGAGGCCGGCGGCAGGCATTGCCTGCCGCCTGATTGGCTCAGATCATGCCGCCATTGGCGCGCAGCGTCTGACCGTTGATCCAGCCGCCATCCGGGCCGACGAGGAAGGAAACAGCGGCGGCGATATCCTGCGGCGTGCCGAGGCGCTCCAGCGGGTTCATCTTGGCCATGCGGTCGATGAGCTCGTCGCTCTTTCCGTTCAAAAAGAGATCCGTCGCCGTCGGACCGGGCGCGACCGCATTGACCGTGATCGAGCGCCCACGCAGTTCCTTCGCCATGATGCCGGTCAAAAGCTCGACGCCGGCCTTGGTTGCTGCGTAGACGCCGTAGGTTTCGAGCTTGAGGCCGACGATGCTGGTCGAGAAATTGACGATGCGGCCGCCGTCACGCAGGCGCTTGCCGGCTTCGCGCAACGTATTGAACGTGCCCTTGAGGTTGATAGCGATATGACGGTCGAAATGGGCGTCGTCCGCGTCGGCGATCTTCGCAAGCTGCATGATGCCGGCATTGTTGACGAGGACATCGACACCACCGAAGGCGGCTTCGGCTGCGTCGAACATGCGGCGCACGGCTTCGACATCGGAGACATCGGCTTTCGCGGTCAGCGCCTTGCCACCCTTTTCCTCGATCTTGCGGGCGAGTTCCTCGGCTGCCGCCTCGCTGCCGGAATAGTTGATGACGACAGTGAAGCCATCCTCGGCCAGACGCTCGGCGATCGCGGCGCCGATACCGCGCGATGCGCCTGTTACGATCGCTACCTTATTGGAATTGCTGCTCATTTTCCTCATCCTTCGTTGCTTTGCGCCGCAGCGCGTTTCGATGAGGAGAAGATGCCCCTTTTCAGACTACGGATAATCGGCCATTAATCGGCATCACTATCCGAATTTAGCGAACAAATAATATGGACAGATTCGATGCCATGCGGGTGTTTTGCCGGGTCGTGGAACGGCGCAGCTTCACGCTGGCCGCCGAAGACACAGGTCTGCCCCGCTCGACGGTGACGGATGCGATCAAACAGGTCGAGGCGCGTCTCGGCGTGCGCCTGCTGCAGCGCACGACGCGGCATGTCAGCCCGACACTCGATGGCGAGGCCTATTACCAGCGCTGCCTGCGCATCCTCTCCGATATCGAGGATGCCGAAGGCGCTTTTGCCGGGGTGAAGCCGAAGGGCGTCCTGCGCGTCGACGTACATGGAACGCTCGCGCGGCACTTCGTACTGCCGAACCTGCCCTCTTTTCTCGAAACCTACCCCGATATCGAATTGCAGATCACCGAAGGCGACCGGTTCGTCGATCTCATTCGCGAGGGGATAGACTGCGTGCTGCGCGTTGGCACGCTGCAGGATAGCGATATGATCGGCCGCCGCGTCGCCATGCTGGAAGAAGTGACGCTTGCGGCACCTGCCTATGTTGAGCGCTTCGGCATGCCCGCCCATCCGGAGAAGCTCGACGGCCACCGCATGGTCGGCTTCCGCTCCTCCGCAACCGGCGGATTGCTGCCGCTGGAATTCCAGATCGACGGCGCCGTGCGCGAAATCACCCTGCCGGCCACCATCTCCGTCAACGCTGCCGAGAGCTATTTCGCCGCGGCAAAGCTCGGCCTCGGCCTGATCCAGGTTCCGCGCTATCACGCCGAGGAAGCCCTACGATCAGGTCAACTGCTGCATGTGCTGAAGGATTATCCACCGACAAGGACGCCCGTCTCGATGCTCTATCCACGCAGCCGCCAGCTTTCGCCGCGAGTTCGCGTCTTCATAGATTGGCTGGTCAAGGTTTTTGCCGGACAGAACAACCCCGAAGTCGCGGCCGGATGAATATTCCGCGAAAGCGATCAAATAAATGAAATCGGCTCTTTGAATGCGCGGCCAGCACGCCTACGTCGTAGTGCATTACCCTACGGGCAATGCCGTCGCCACTTCATGACGGCCTGGCGATTTTCGAGAGAGAGCCGATGACCGAACAGAAGCAATTGAAGCTCGGGGCATTCATGCGCCCCGTCAGCCTGCATACCGGTGCCTGGCGTTATCCCGGCGCCTATCCGGACGCCAACTTCAACTTCCAGCACATCAAGAGCTTCGCGCAGGAACTGGAGAAAGCGAAATTCGACGCCTTCTTCATGGCTGATCACCTCGCGGTCCTCAACATGCCGATCGAGGCTTTGAAGCGCAGCCAGACGGTTACCTCGTTCGAGCCCTTCACCCTGCTTTCGGCGCTGGCCGCCGTCACCGACAGGATCGGCCTCGTTGCGACTGCGTCAACCACCTTCGACCTGCCCTATCACATCGCCCGCCGCTTCGCCTCGCTCGATCACATCAGCGGCGGCCGCGCCGGCTGGAATATCGTCACCACGTCCAATCCCGATGCCGCCCTTAATTTCGGCCTCGAAGAGCATATGGAACATGGCGAGCGCTACCATCGCGCCCGCGAATTCTACGACGTCGTCACCGGCCTCTGGGACAGCTTCGCCGATGACGCCTTCATCCGCGATCCCGAAAGCGGCATCTTCTTCGATCCCGAGCGGATGCATGTCCTCGGGCACAAGGGCGAGGAACTGAGCGTTCGTGGTCCGCTCAACATCGCCCGCCCGCCGCAGGGCTGGCCCGTCATCGTCCAGGCCGGGCAATCGGATGCCGGCCGCCAGCTTGCCGCCGAAACGGCTGAGGCCGTCTTCGCAGCACCCCGAAACCTTGTCGACGGCAAGTCGATCTTCGCCGATATCAAGGGCCGGATGAAGGCGATCGGCCGCAATCCGGATCATCTGAAGATCCTGCCCGCCGCCTTCATCGTCGTCGGCGACACGATCGAGGAGGCAAAGGCCAAGCGAGCAAAGCTCGACAGCCTCGTCCATTACGACAGCGCCATCGCATCCCTATCGATCGCGCTCGGGCATGACGCTTCCAAGTTTGATCCCGATGGCCCGTTGCCGGAGATTCCGGAAACCAATGCCAGCAAGAGCGGCCGAGAGCGCGTTATTGCGCTTGCCGAAGCCGAAAAGCTCACGGTGCGCCAGCTTGCCCAGCGCCTCGGCGGCTATGCCGGCCTTGCCTTCGTCGGCACGCCTGAGAGCATCGCCGATGAGATGGAGCAATGGCTGTACGAGGAAGGCTCGGACGGTTTCAACGTCGTCTTCCCCTTCCTGCCGCAAGGCCTGCTTGACGTGACCACGCGCGTCGTTCCAGAGCTGCAGCGCCGCGGCATCTTCCGCCGCGACTACGAAGGCACGACATTGCGCGAACACCTCGGCCTGCCGCGCCCGGAAAACCGCTTCTTCAAAGTTGCTGCCGAAGCCGCGCAGTAAGAGAGCCCATCACAAGAGAATAACATGAGTCATATCACGCCGATCGATTACGAGACCGCTTCCGAGGCCGTGCGCGCCGAGCATGATCGCGAAATGCAGCTGCGCGGCCGCATGACGAACATGAAGCGGACATTGCTGCACTCGCCGGTGGCGCATCGCATCTATGCGGAATGGTTTCCTTTGCGCGAGGAATTGCGCCCGGCGCTGGACGATCGTGCCGTCTGGCTGCTCTGCCATGCCATAGCGCTCGAATGCCGCTCGATCATCCCCGTCGGCTTCTTCCGGCGCGCGCTGATCAATGCCGGCCTGACGCCGGAAACGGTCGTACCGAGCGAAGACGAGGCGCTGCTGATCGAATTCGGCAAGGCGATCGTCAAGGATTCCAACGCCATTCCCGAAGAGATTTGGGCGCGGTTGAAAGCGCGCTATGACGAGCCGACGCTCGCCAACCTCGTCGCCTTCGCCGGCATCATGATCGCGACGGCGATCTACAATAATGCGGTAAAGGTAGATATCGATCCGGAGCTTGGGCCTTATCTTGAAGGGTTTGAGTTTCCGGCGGAATGAGGGGCAACGGCGGACACCGAACCCTCTCGCCCTTGGCGGGCGAGAAAGCAATTTCATTGGTTTAGGAATTGCGACACGGAAGGTCACACATATTCAGTATGATAGCGCAATTTCTAAGCCATTGAAATCGCAAGAGCGGGGGTCCGTTACTTGTTGCTATTGCACTAGGAAAGCCGGTACGCACCTGCCTACCCCCTCCCTTGCAAAATCTAGCACTTAGCCTTGCGGCTAAATGCTGATTTTGCTTTCCCGCCCGCCAGGGGCGGGATAGAGCTAAAACTCACCCCGAAATCGTTGTCGAAAACTGCGGATTGCCGCGGATCGTGTTGCTCACCGTACAAATCTCATCTTCGGCGGCATGCGCGATCGCGTTGCGGATTTCATCGCTGAAATCACCCTTGATGGTGAAGGCGATATTGAACTTCTCCACGCGAGAGAGGCCTTCGGTCGCCTTCTCACCCGTGACGACGGCGGTGACTTCGGTGAGCTTGTCGAGCACGCCGAGGCTGCTTGCCGCCATGCGGGCGCTCAAGACCAGGCAGGCCGAGAGCGACGAGTAAAGCAGATCGAGCGGATTGAAACCGGGCTGCGACGGCGAGGTGACGATGTCGATTTCGCCGCCCGTCACCGAGGTCACATGCGGAAAGCCGGTGCGGCCGACCGTAGCGGTTGCGCCCGTCTGCCTCGTCTTCACTTTCAATTCGGCCATATCGAAAATCCTTGAAATAAAAGCGTGAAACCCTTTCCTTCTAAATAGGGATTCGTCGCGCAAGACACAATTGCGGTTCCTGCCTCTTGCGTCTTTCCTCCAGTTAAGCCACCAAATGGTTACAAGTACATCGCAGACAGGCAGTTCGACATGACCGTTTCCGATCCCCGCGCCTTCCTGACCTCGCTGTTCGATGCAGCCGTGCGCGCCGCCGATCCGCTGACCGGCATTCGCGCGCATCTGCCGGCCAAGCCGAAGGGCCGGACGATCGTCATCGGTGCCGGCAAGGGATCTGCCCAGATGGCGGCTGCGCTGGAGCAATGCTGGGAAGGCCCGCTGGAAGGTCTTGTCGTGGCGCGATACGGATTTTCTGCCCCGTGCCGGCAGATCGAGATCGTCGAAGCAGCCCATCCTGTGCCGGATGAAGCGGGCCTCATCGCTTCTCGTCGGCTTCTTAAACTTGTCGAGGGCCTCACGGAGGACGATCTGGTAATCGCTCTGATATCAGGCGGCGGCTCGGCGTTGCTGCCCTCGCCCGCTGGCGGCTTGAGCCTTGCCGATGAAGTCGCAGTCAACAAGGCGCTGCTTGCCTCGGGCGCACCAATCTCTGCGATGAATGTCATTCGCAAGCATCTGTCGACCATCAAGGGCGGCCGGCTGGCTGCCGCGGCCCATCCCGCCAAAGTCGTCTCGCTTGTCGTCTCGGACATTCCCGGCGACGACCCTGCCCTGGTGGCCTCCGGCCCGACCGTACCGGGCGCGGGCACGCGCGCGGACGCACTCGACCTCATCCGTCTCTACCGCATCGACCTGCCGCCGGCCGTTCTCGCCCATATCGAGAAAGTTGAAGCGGATGCGCCGCGCCCGGACGATCCGCGCTTTGCCGGCAATGAAGTGCATCTTATCGCATCTGCCGGCGTCTCGCTGGAAGCCGCCGCCGAGGTAGCGCGTGCCGCTGGCATTGAAGCCGCCATTCTCTCGGACGCCATAGAGGGCGAGGCCCGCGAAGCGGCCCACGTCCACGCTGCCATCGCCCGCGAAGTACTTCACCGCAACCGCCCCTTCACCAAGCCGGTCGTACTATTGTCAGGCGGCGAAACGACGGTGACCTTGAAGGGCAACGGCAAGGGCGGACGAAATTCGGAGTTCCTGCTGTCGCTGGCGATCGACATCGACGGCCACGCCGGCATTCACGCCATGGCGGCCGATACAGACGGCATAGACGGCAGCGAAGACAATGCCGGCGCCTTTGTCGATGCTGGTACGGTGGCGCGTTTGCGCAAAGCCGGAATGGTACCGGCCGAGATGCTGGCAAACAATGATGCCTGGACTGCTTTCAATGCGATCGGTGATCTCTTCGTCCCCGGCCCCACCGGAACGAACGTCAACGACTTCCGTGCTATCCTGATCGCGTAACCACCGGAACTGATGGCTTAGACAAGTGCGGTGCAATCGTCACAGCGCCAGTAGGCGGCTGCCGTCGATGCCCATCGAAGGAAATGTCGGCTGCAATGGTCGCATTCGATTTCCACGACATGCGTCCTTTCGCCAACGATGAATGGCCTGCTCTTGATCCTACGCTCGCTCTTCCCTTGCTCGAGCTTCGTCACGGCCATGATTACCCTCCACGCAACACTCGCCTCGACAAGCAACAATCTAAAATAGATTCAACTAATAAAAGAATATTGCAAGTGCGAAGCGTTTTTCTGCGTGGCAGGAGGACCAAAATTATCCGTAGTAGTGCATGGAAGACATAGCTGATCGGATTCCGGCCCATGGCGGGATCCGCTCCATTAAAAAATTGTGACAGCGGATATCGCCATTTTCACACGTGGCACCATGTCATTCGTTGGCGATTTTCCATCAAGATAATAATGGGAGGCATACTCATCATGCGCCACTTCCGCCAGCGGGCGATTTCGTCGGTAACCCTGGTCACATTTGCTCTCTTTTCCGTCACCGCCAGAGCTGCCGCGCCGCCACCGGTCGAGGCGGAGCATGGCATGGTGGTCACCGCTCAACATCTCGCCACCGATGTTGGCGTCGAGGTGCTGAAAAATGGCGGCAATGCCGTCGATGCCGCCGTTGCAGTCGGCTATGCGCTGGCGGTGGTCTACCCGACCGCCGGCAATATCGGCGGCGGTGGCTTCATGACCATCCGCATGCGCGACGGCAAGACGACCTTTCTCGATTTTCGCGAACGCGCACCCCTGGCGGCGACCAAAGGCATGTATCTCGACGACAAGGGCAATATCGTCAAAGGCGCCAGCACGGATGGCTATCTCGCCGTGGGTGTCCCCGGCTCGGTCATGGGCTTCGAGACCGCCCGCGAGAAATACGGCACAAAGTCCCGCCAGGATCTGATCGCGCCGGCCATTCGCTATGCCAAGGAAGGCTTCACGCTGAACCAGGCCGACGCCGCCGAACTGAATGAGGGCAAGAAGTGGCTGTCGCGCGATCCGGCCACCGCCGCGATCTTTACCAAGTCGGACGGCAAACCCTTTGTCACGGGCGACAAGCTGGTGCAGCCGGATCTCGCCAATGCCCTATCAGGCATTTCCGATCAGGGGCCGGATGGCTTCTATAAAGGGCCGGTCGCCAACGCCATCGTCAAGGCAAGCCAGGACAAGGGCGGCATTCTCGCAAACCAGGATTTCGAACAATACAAGGTCCGCGAACTCGAGCCCGTGAAGTGCAATTATCGCGGCTACGAGATCATCTCCTCGCCGCCGCCCTCCTCCGGCGGCGTCATCATCTGCGAAATCCTCAACGTGCTGGAAGGCTACCCGCTCTCCTATACCGGTTATGCCTCAGCCGACACGGTCCATTACATGGTCGAAGCCATGCGCTACGCCTATGTCGATCGCAACTCGGCGCTCGGCGATCCCGATTTCGTCGACAACCCCGTCAGCAAGCTGCTGGACAAGGCCTATGCCCAGAAGATCCGCGATGGCATCTCCCCCTATAAGGCCGGCGTCTCCAAGGATCTGATGCCGAAAGGCCTCGGTGAAAGCCACGAGACGACGCATTATTCGATCATCGACAATGACGGCAATGCCGTCGCCGTCACCTACACGCTGAACGGCTCCTTCGGCGCCGGTGTCGTTGCGCCCGGCACGGGCATCCTCTTGAACAACGAGATGGACGACTTCACCTCCAAGCCCGGCGTGCCCAACCTTTACGGCTTGGTGCAGGGTGAGGCCAATGCCATCCAGCCGAAGAAGACGCCGCTATCGTCCATGAGCCCGACGATCGTCACCAAGGACGGCAAGCCCTTCATGGTGATCGGCAGCCCCGGCGGCTCGCGCATCATCACCATCACGCTGGAAGCGATCATCAACGTCATCGATTTCGGCATGAACATTCAGGAAGCCATTGACGCCCCGCGCATCCATCACCAATGGCTGCCGGATAAAGTCTACATGGAGCCGCGCGCACTTTCGCCCGATACGATCAAGCTTTTGACCGGCATGGGCTATACGGTTCAGGTCGACAATAGCTGGCCGATCTGGGGCCAGGCCGCGGGCATTCTCGTGGGCGGCAAGAGCCTCAGCGACATCGCCAAGGGCGGTGGCGCCCGCTACAACGGCGCCATGGACAGCCGCGCCGGCTCGGGGCTGGCCGAAGGCTACTGATCGCCTCGGTGCCTGCTGAAAACGATGATTCGGATCGGTGCCATCACCAACTGGCACCGGTCTTTTTGCCTATGGCATCCGGCCAAACGAGCACATTATCTTACGCGAACAAACCAAGCGTGAGCATTTCGGCGCGATATCGCGCCTATTCATTCACCTCACGTTCATTTGATGCCGTTTGCCCCTGCATGTGCGTCATTTTTTTCATCCCATGAATGGGATTTGCGATTTCTGATATAGCAATCGCGTGCAAGCAGGAGTATACAAGCCGCCGTTCAAATAGGCCTTCGCGCCATGACCAGACTTGCGGTTCTGTCTTAGGACCCCACCGCACCATCGAGAGCGATCCCCGACAATGTCGGATCAGATATTCCAGGCCGCCCCCGTCAGGCGGGCCGCACCGAATTTTCGTGTAGTAGCGCTTATCGTAGCAAGCGCAATGTTCATGGAACAGCTTGACGCGACCGTGCTCGCAACAGCCCTTCCGACCATGGCGAGAGACTTCGGCGTCAGCGCGCCGGCCATGAGCATCTCGCTGACTTCATACCTTCTCAGCCTCGCGATCTTCATTCCCGCCAGCGGCGCGATTGCAGACCGCTTCGGGTCGCGCACCGTCTTCCGATCCGCCATCGCCGTCTTCGTCGTCGGCTCGCTTCTCTGCGCGCAGGCGCCGAACCTGTTCTTCCTCGTGATTGCGCGCCTCCTTCAGGGTCTCGGCGGCGCGATGATGCTGCCCGTGGGTCGCCTCGTGCTGATGCGCAGCGTCGCCCGCAAGGATATGGTCAACGCCATGTCCTGGCTGCTGATCCCGGCGCTGGTCGGCCCCATTCTCGGCCCGCCGATCGGCGGCATGTTCGTCACCTATCTCGACTGGCGCTGGATCTTCTACATCAACGTGCCGATCGGCATTATCGGCTTCATCCTGGTGACGATGTTCATCGAGGAGGTGAAAGGCCCGCGCACCGGCCGCTTCGATCTCTCGGGCTTCATCCTCTCGGGCATCTCGCTCGGCTCTCTGCTCTTCGGCTTCGAGATGTCGAGCCGCGAGGGCGAAGGCTATCTCGCGGTCTTCCTGATCTCCATCGGCCTGCTCTTCGGCATCGCCTATTTGCGCCATGCCCGCAAGCACCCCTCACCGATCATGGATTTCTCCTTGATGAAGGTGCCGACATTCCGCACCTCCGTCATCGCCGGTTCGCTGACGCGTATCAGCCAGGGGGCTCATCCCTTCCTCATTCCGCTGATGCTGCAGCTCGGCTTCGGCCTTTCGGCAGCCGCAGCCGGTCAGATCGCCATTGCGACCGCGCTCGGCTCGATGGCGATGAAGCCGCTGCAGGTCCGCATCCTTCGCACGCTCGGCTTCCGCACCGCCCTTATCATCTTCGGCCTGATCGGCACGCTCGGTTACGGCATGTGCGCCATCTTCAAGCCGGATTGGCCGCTACCGGTCATTTTCGTGATCCTGTTCTTCTGCGGCTTCTTCATGTCGTTCCAGTTCACGGCCTACAACACGATCGCTTATGACGAGATCGAGCGCGACCGCATGAGCATTGCCACGAGTTTCTACTCCACCTTCCAGCAATTGATGCTGTCCCTCGGCATTTGCGTCGCCGCCCTTGCCCTGCATGGCTCGACGCAGTTCCTTGGCCACGCCAAGCCCGAGATGATCGACTTCTCCGTCGCCTTCATTGTCGTCACGGCCATTGCGCTTCTCGCAGTCATCTGGAACGCCAGCTTTTCGCGCACAGCCGGTTCGGAAATCAGCGGCCACCGCCGCAGATCGCCCGAAGACAGCCTCGGCGAGCACTGATGCTCGCCGCCTGCCAAGCCAGGCAATAACCTGTTTTGTGAACAGTGCCTCCACGGACGGCGCATTGCATTGAACAATGACGCCAGCCTAAATACCACCAGAACGAAATAACGGTCTGGAGCATCCCATGGTCGCCGGCATCCACCACATCACGCTGATCACACGTAAGGTCCAGGCGAATGTCGATTTCTACGTCGGCTTCCTCGGCCTGCGCCTCGTCAAGCGCACCGGCGGTTTTGAGGATGCCACGCAGCTTCATCTCCTCTATGGCGATGCCGTGGGCTCCCCGGGCTCGCTGATCACCTTTCTGGTTTGGGAAGATGGTTCTCCCGGCCGGGCCGGCGTCGGTCAGGTCGGCGAAATCTCGCTCGCCATCGATCCGGCCAGCATCGGCTTCTGGCTGACACGCGCCCTGAGCGCCGGTCTGAAGCCGGAGGGTCCCTCAGAGGAATTCGGCGAGCCTGTGCTTCGGCTGAAGGATCCGGACGGCGTCATCGTCAAACTGGTGGGAACGAACACGCTGCAGGCCGCAGCTCCTTGGACGAGCGACACCATTCCGCAGGAGCACGCGATTGCCCGCATCCGCGGCGCAACGCTATTCACCGAAACGCCAGAGGAGACGCGAGCCATGCTGGTCGATTACTTCGACTACCGTCCGCTTGCCACCAGCGGAGCGATCAGCCGGCTCGTCTCGGAGCCCGGCGATATCCTCGATATCCGCGATGCCCGCGGTTTCTGGGCAAGCGCCCCGGGCACGGGCACGGTAGATCACGTCGCCTTTCGCGCCGCGGACAATGCCGAATTGCAGTCGGTCCACACCGCACTCCAGGCGATCGATTCCGGGCCGACGACGGTGCATGACCGCAAATATTTTCGCTCGCTTTACGTTCGCGAGCCCGGCCGTATCCTGTTCGAACTCGCGACGGACGCGCCGGGCATGTTGATTGACGAGGACGAGGCAACGCTTGGCACGTGCCTCTTCGCTCCCGGCGACAGTCCGAAGCTTTTGGCCGAGCTGAACGTGATTCTGCCGCAGTTCTCCATGCCCGGCGAGCCCCGCGTCATCTATCGCGATCTGCCCTTCATCCATCGCTTCTTCACGCCCGATGAGCCCAACGGCAACATCTTCGTCCTGCTGCACGGCTCGGGTGCCAACGAAACAACCATGCTGCCGCTCGGTCACAAGATCGATGCCGACGCGACCTTGCTCAGCGTACGTGGCCGTGCACTCGAGGAAGGCGCCCCGCGCTGGTTCCGCCGCAATGGGCCGATGTCCTTCGATCAGGCCGATATCGCCAGCGAGGCCGAAGCCTTTGCCGCCTTCATTGATGGCGCGGTCCATGCCTACGGGCTTGATCCGGACCGCATCGTCTATATCGGCTATTCGAACGGCGCCAACCTGCTGAACGCCATGCTGTCGCTGCACCCGCACCTTATCCGCCGCGCGGTGCTGCTGCGCTCCATGGCGGCCCTCGAAAATCCGCCTGCAGCGGACATGTCGGATGCCCAGGTGCTGTTGGTTGCCGGAGAGAAGGATCTGTATGGTCCCTATACTCAACCGCTGGCCAAACGTCTGCGGAATGGCGGCGCCGTGGTTGAGCTTGCAACAGTTCCAGGCGGTCACGAGTTTGACGATGCGGACGTGCCCGTCATTCAGGCTTGGTTGAACAAATCCGCCTGAGGCGGATCTTCCGAATGTAAACGACAAAAGCCCGCCGGATGGCGGGCTTCTGCTTCGAGCAAGCCAGCAGTTTCAACCCTTGAAAGTATATTCCGCGATCGATTCCGGCTTCATCTCGATCGAGAAACCCGGCAGGCTCGGCGGCATATAGGCTGCGTCGCGGATGATGCAGGGGTCGATGAAATGCTCGTGCAGATGATCGACATACTCGATCACGCGGCCGTCCTTGGTGCCCGAGACGGCGATATAATCGATCATCGACAGGTGCTGCACATATTCACACAGGCCAACGCCGCCGGCATGCGGCCAGACCGGCAATCCATACTTGGCGGCGATCAGCAGCACCGCCAGCACTTCGTTGAGACCGCCCATGCGGCAGGAATCGATCTGCACGATATCGATCGCGCCCTCGGCGATGAACTGCTTGAACATGATGCGGTTCTGGCACATCTCGCCGGTCGCGACCTTCACCGGCCCGATGGCCTGGCGGATCTTGCGGTGTCCCGCAACATCATCCGGGCTTGTGGGTTCTTCGATGAAGAAGGGTTTGGCGAAGGCGAGCTTCTTCACCCAGTCGATCGCCTGATTGACTTCCCAGACCTGGTTGGCGTCAATCATGAGATAACGGTCGGGGCCGATCACTTCGCGGGCAATGGTCAGGCGGCGGATATCGTCTTCGAGATCGCGGCCGACCTTCATCTTCACATGGTTGAAACCGGCGTCGATCGCCTCCTGGCACAGGCGGCGCAGCTTGGCATCGTCATAGCCGAGCCAGCCGGCAGATGTCGTGTAGCAGGCATAGCCCTCGCGCTCGAGCGTGGCGATGCGGTCCGCCTTGCCGGCTTCCGCCTTCTTCAGGATAGCGACGGCCTCGTCGCGGGTCAGCACATCGGTCAGGTAACGATAATCGACGATATCGGCGATCTGCTCGGCATCCATCTCCGAAACTAGCCGCCAGACCGGCTTGCCGGCCTCCTTGGCAAGCAGATCCCAGACAGCATTGACGACCGCGCCCGTCGCCAGATGCATCGCGCCCTTTTCCGGGCCGATCCAGCGCAGCTGGCTATCGCTGGTCAGATGCCGCCAGTATTTGCCGGGGTTTTCCAGAACCGTCGCAAGCTCCGTGCCGACGACAAGATGCCGCATCGCCTCGATCGCCATGCAGCAGATGTCGTTGCCACGGCCGATGGTGAAGGTCAGGCCGTGACCGGCAAGGCCCGGCTTGTCGGTATCGAGGATGACATAGGCTGCCGAATAATCCGGATCCGGATTCATCGCGTCCGAACCGTCGAGGCTCTGCGATGTCGGGAAGCGCAAATCGAAAACGCGAAGATTGGTGATGCGCGTCATTGGAAAACTCCTTCTAAATCCATCGCGGCCTCTCGACCCCTTTAGCCAAGGTCGAACTCCTCCCAGAGTGCCGCATTATGCTCGCCAACGTGCGGGGCCGCACGCTCGAATTTCGGTCGCTGCCCATCGATACGGATAGGCGAGCGGGTGGTACGCAGGCTGACGCCATCATCGCGCCCGACCGTCTGCAGCATGTCAAGAACGCGAAAACCTTCACTGCCCAGAAGCTCCGGCCAGTTCAGCACTTTTGCGCACCAGATGTCGGCAGGTTCGAGGATCGCTAGCCAGTCGTCAACGTTGCGGCTGGCGATGCGCGCAGCGATCAGCGCCTTGATTTCATCGCGCGCCGTGAACCAGCTTTTCTCATGATCGCGATAGGCCGCAAGCTCGTCTATCCCGAGCAGATCGGCAAGTTTGGAAATCGGCGTCATAGCGATGGCGAGATAGCCGTCGGCGGCGGGATAGACGCCATAGGGGGCGGAAAGATAGGCATGAGCGCTACGAACATGGGAGCGCTCGGGCAGCTTATAGCCATTATTCATGTGAACGCTCAGCACCTCAACCTGCAGATCGACCAGGGCTTCCAGCAGGCTGGTCTCCACCAGTCCACCCTCGCCCGTCACGCCGCGCCGCACCAGCGCCGCCAAAATACCCTGGGCGGCAGCCGCACCCGCCAGCATATCGCCGATCGCGAGACCAAAAGGCACGGGCCCCTGTCCCTCGTCGCCGTTCAGCCACATGACGCCGGAACGCGATTGCGCCAGAAGATCCTGCCCCGGCCGCCCGACCCATGGTCCCTCTTCGCCGTAGCCGCTGATCGAGCAATAGACGAGACGCGGATTGAGCTTGCTTGCGGCCTCGTAATCCAGCCCCAGACGCTCGATCACGCCGGGGCGAAAGTTCTGAATAAGCACATCGGCCTTGGAGATCAGCTTGCGCAGCGCGCTCATATCGCGCTCGTTTTTCAGATCGACCGCCAGGCTTTCCTTGGAGCGGTTAATTGCGTGGAAGATCGTCGAATCACCGCTTTCATCGTCGCTGAGATAAAGCCCGCGCGAAAGATCGCCGCCACCGGGACGCTCGATCTTGATCACCCTGGCGCCGAGATCCATCAGCCGCAGCGAGCAATAGGGACCCGACAGAAACTGGCTCATGTCGACGACGACAAGTCCGGCCAGCGGCAAGTCCCTCTTCAGTGTCATTGATATTCCCGCTCCCCGACATCACCCCGGCCCAAAGCGCCTCTCCGCCTTAAGGACTATCCTCGTCACCGGTTCCTGCGCCAGCCTCAATCTTCTTATGTGAATAGTATTTTCACATATGGATGATTTTTGCAAACGAAAAGAGGAAGGATAATGGAAGCCCCCGCGCCCATGTCGTCAGGAAATAGATTATGGTTCCACATAATGAGAGCTGATGAAATGAAAGGGAGATAAGGAATGGCGACGGTCAAGTTACTCGACGATGCGGAAGCCGAGCCAATTCCGGCGGTCAAAGCTGTGTTCGACGACATTCGCGCGGTGAGAAAATCCGATTTCGTCAATAATTTCTGGCGCGGCCTCGCCAATGATCCTGCATTGCTTAAGCGCACCTGGGAGGGCCTGAAAGCGGTCATGGTGGCGGACGGCGCACTTGATCCGCTCGTGCGCGAGATGATCTACATAGCCGTCTCCACGGCCAACGGCTGCACCTATTGCGTCCATTCGCATACCGCAGCCGCCAGAGCAAAGGGCATGACTGACGCCCAGCATGGGGAACTGCTGGCGGTTATCGGACTTGCCGGACAGACCAATCATCTCGTGACGGCGATGCAGATCCCCGTCGATCCGGAATTCGATGTCGGCGGCCGATGACACGCAAAAGGCCCGCGGGCACATGTCGGCGGGCCTTCCATAAACAATCTTCGCTGTTAGCGATCCGACGTTTCCGCCGCCTGGGTATCTGCCGCAATGGCAGCGACGTTGACGCCGTTGTTCACGACCAGCAATCTTTTGCGAACCAGAACGCCCATCACGCGGGCGGCGGTCGAAAAGGTCATCGTGTCGAGCGGACCCTCGCCCTCCCAAGGCTTGGTCAGCCGCTCGGTCACGGCCGAGACGATATTGTTGGGCACGATATCAGTGCATTCGCGCATAGCTTCGAACACGACGCTAATGGGATGGATACGTCCCTCGAACGTCACGATCGGTTCGGTTACTTCGCTGTCCCATTCCTCGAAGGCATAGAGCGCTTCGCGGAAGAGCTGCTGCAGGGTAATGGGGGCATGACCCTCATGAAGGGGCGGCAAGGCATTCGACATGTCTGTCTCCTTTCAATTGGAAGTCCGGCGCATATATGAAAGTTGATGGTCTCTCCTCCGAGACCCAAGCGCTGCTTCTTCAGTTTGGCGCGCCTTAAATGGGGGAGCGGCGCGGCAAACCATCTTGTGACCGGCGCAACGCGGGACGCACACGAAATGTTCCCACCGGTCATGTAACTTGATCAAGTCTATAGATTAATCTCGACTTGAAAAGCCTCAATGATAACTTTCTGCAATTCTCTTTATTTTTGAATGGCTTCACGTAGAGTGAAATGACTGCGCATCTGTGGAAGGCATGCGAATCTCCATTCAGGGCCGAAAGGACGCGACCATGTGCGGCGATCATGAACACGAGCATCAACACGGGCACGATCATAGCCACCAACAGGTCGATTGGCGTGAACATGGCGTCAAGATCATTCCGGGCAATGCCCTCGACCCGAATACGGCGCAGACGCCGGGCATGAACCGCGCAACAGCAATCAATCATGCCCGCGCAGGCGCTGAAAAGATCTGGGCAGGAACCGTGACGATCCACGCCAATGCCAAGACCGGCGCCCATCATCACGGCGATCTCGAAAGCATCATTTATGTGGTCAAAGGCCGGGCGCGGATGCGCTGGGGCGAGAACCTGGAATTCGTCGCCGAAGCCGGGCCTGGCGATTTCATCTTCGTGCCGCCTTATGTGCCCCACCAGGAGATCAATGCAAGCCGCGACGAAACGCTGGAATGCGTGCTTGTCCGCTCCGGGCAGGAGCCAGTCGTCGTCAATCTGGATATCGAACCGGTCGAAAAGCCGGAAGAGGTCCTCTGGAAGGACCCAATCCATCGCTGAGGCGATCAATTTTTGAGCAAATGCCTATTTTGCCGCATAAGTAATCTATAGTAATTATAGAAAATAAGTTTGCTCTTTTGCGTTGCACTGAAAAGAGTTTTTCAGAACCGCAGTGCACAACGCATGATCCTGCTTCGCGGATTGAGCACGCGTCTGAAATGATCCTGCTGTCAACGAGAGAACGATCTCGATCATCTGGAACAGGGATTTCCCATGACTGAAAAGCTTTCTAGAGGTTTCGCTGCGCTGCGCCTTTCCCGCCGCGCCGGCCTTGCCGCCATCCTCGCTTCCGCTGTCGCCGTCTTCGGCCTGACAGCAACCGCCATGCCGTCTTTCGCTGCAGACAAGACGATCAAGGTCGGCATCATGAGCGGCGAGGACGAGGATGTCTGGCGCGTCGTGGTCGCCGAGGCCGCCAAGAAGGGCCTGAAGGTCGAGCCGGTCGTCTTCAACGATTATACCCAGCCCAACGAAGCACTCGAGCGCGGCGAAATCGACGCCAACGCCTTCCAGCACAAGCCTTACCTCGACAACCAGATCAAGCAGCACGGCTATCACATCGCGATTGCCGGCTACACGGGCATCTGGCCGATCGGCCTCTACACGAAGAAGTACAAGACGGTAGCCGACCTTCCGAAGGGTGCTGCCATCGGGGTGCCAAACGATCCGTCCAACGAAGGCCGCGCATTGCTCGTTCTGCAGCATGAGGGCATCATCAAGCTCAAGGAAGGCACCGGCATCCTCGCCACGGTTGCCGATATCGCTGAAAACCCGAAGAACGTCGACATCAAGGAGCTGGATGCCGGCATCGTCGGCCGTTCGATCGATGATCTCGATGCAGCCGTCGTCAACACCGACTGGGCACTGAAAGCAGGGCTCTCGGCGAAAGACCGCATCGCGCAGGAGCAGACCGAAAACAATCCGTACCGCAACTTCATCGCCGTCAAGCAGGGCAGCGAGAATGAAGCTTGGGTCAAAACGCTGGTCGCCTCCTATCAGAACGACACCGTCAAGGCCGAGTTCGACAAGGTCTACAAGGGCACCGGTCAGAGCGCCTATTGATCTCAGAACGGCGCGGGGGACAGCGCTGAACGGCGGGCGGCCAGGGCATCTTGCCCGGGCCGCCTTTGATGTTTTCCCCGGCAGGATGCGATGAAGTGTAACTGAAATTGGCCGAGAAATTCGTGGAGAGTGTGCACCCCCTCTGTCCCTTTCGGGACATCTCCCCCACAAGGGGGGAGATTGGTAATATTTGGCAAGCCATTGCCAGAAACACGCATCGCATCTGCTGACACATTGCGGATTGTTCTGCTAAGCGCGCAACAAACTCCCAACGATCTCCCCCCTTGTGGGGGAGATGTCACGAAGTGACAGAGGGGGGTACAATGGCCTCAACGAACTCGGAGGCCGCTTTTATACAAAGAGAAGCACTATGAATTCTTTCACCCCAGCCACATCGATCGACGGACAGGCACCGCCTGAAGCGACAGGCGACGAGATCGTCCGCCTGGTCGATGTCCGCCGCCGGTTCGGCGCGACGCCGGCGCTGGATGGCATATCGCTGACCGCACGCCGCGGCGAAATCGTCGGCATCATCGGCCGCAGCGGCGCCGGCAAATCGACGCTAATCCGCTGCCTGAACGGGCTGGAGCGTGTCGATAGCGGCGAGATCCACATCGAGGGCCGCGATATCGCCCGCCTTTCGGAGAAGGAGCTGCAACCGCTGCGGCGGCGCATCGGCATGGTCTTCCAGCACTTCAATCTGCTGTCCTCCAGGACGGTCGAGGAAAACATCGCACTGCCGCTGAAAATCGAGGGCGTCGCCAAGGCGGAACGATTACAGCGCGCCCGCGAACTGCTCGAACTCGTCGGCCTTGCCGACAAGGCCAAGGCCTACCCGTCCGCCCTGTCCGGCGGCCAGAAGCAGCGCGTCGGCATTGCCCGCGCCCTTGCCGCCCGGCCCGCAATTCTCCTGTCGGACGAAGCCACATCGGCGCTCGACCCGGAAACAACCCGATCCATTCTGGCATTGTTGAAGGACATCAACCGCAAGCTCGGCCTGACGATCCTGCTCATCACCCACGAGATGGAAGTGATCCGCTCGATCGCCGATCGCGTCGCGGTCATCGATGCCGGCCGGATCGTCGAGGAGGGCTCGGTATGGACGGTTTTCGCCAATCCCCAGCAGGACATCACCGCGAGCCTGCTCAGCGGCGCGCGCCCGCAGCTTCCAGACCATATTGCCGCCCGCCTTTCCCCGACATCGGGTGCCGAAGCCATCCTCAGCGTCGATCTTGCCGGCCCTGCCGCGCAGGGTGCGCTCTTTGCCGAACTCTCGGCCGCTCTTCCCCGCTCCTTCCGGCTGGTCCATGGCGGCATCGACCATATCCAGAACCAGCCCGTTGCCCGCTTCTTCGTCGCGGTGCCGACGCGCGACGCGACCTTGCCGACCCAAGTCGGTGATTTCTTGAAAGCCCGCTCCGCACGGGTGGAGGTTCTAGGCTATGACAACTGATGTAATCCTCGGCCTGCTTTGGCGCTCCTTCTGGCAAACCGTCTGGATGACGGGCGCCTCCGGCTTTCTTTCCCTCATTATCGGCCTGCCGCTCGGCCTTGCTCTCGTCGCAACCAGCCGCGGCGGCATCGCTGAACAGGGCGCGATCAACCGCGTCCTGGGCATCCTGGTCGACGGCTTCCGGGCCGTGCCTTTCATCATTTTGCTTATCGCCCTGATCCCGCTGACGCGCCTGATCGTTGGTACAGCGCTCGGCACGACGGCCGCGATCGTGCCGTTGACCATCGCCGCGATCCCCTATTACGCGCGCGTCGCAGAGGTCTCGCTCCGCGACGTCGATCGCGGCCTGATCGACGCCGTGCGCGCCATGGGCGGCAATCGCTGGACGATCGTCCGCGAAGTGCTGATACCGGAAGCGATGCCCGGCATCGTCGCCGGCTTCACCGTGACTATGGTCACACTGATCGGCGCTTCGGCCATGGCCGGCACGATCGGCGGCGGCGGCCTCGGTGACCTTGCCATCCGCTATGGCTATCAACGCTACGAGACGAGCGTCATGATCGCCGTTGTCATCATCCTGATCATTCTGGTCTGGGGCATGCAATGGCTGGGCGATCGCCTCGCCAATCGGCTCGATCGCCGCTAGCTTCGTCGATACGAATCCACTCCCGGTACAGAAAGACATTGCTCCGGGAGTGAAGACGAAAGATCAGTTGCGCGTCACCGGCCTCGAGCGCATGCGCGATACCGTTTCCCGCTCGGCGCGCTTGCAGCGCATCGGCGGCAGGCCGCGATCCATCAGATCCATATCCTCCAGCACCATGTCGCCCATCTTCTTGAAGGCGCTGTCGAGCGCACCGGCACGATGGGCGGAGCGGAGGAAGCCCTTGAGCTTGCGTACCGGGTGATCGGAGCCGAGCGGCTCCTCGGGGTAGACATCGCTTGCCGCCACGATATGGCCCGAGGCGACAGCCGCCATCAGTGCATCGAAATCGACGACATCGGCCCGGCTGAGCAGGATGAAGGCCGCGCCCTTGCGCATCCTGGCAAAAGCCTCGGCACCCAGAAATCCCTTGTTCTCGCTGGTGACTGCGGCAACAACGAATACGAAGTCGCTGGTGGACAGCACCTCGTCCAGCCCGGCCGGCTGCACACCGCACTCTCTGAGGATCGAAGGCGGCATCCAGGGATCGAACACCCTGATATTGGCGCGGAAGCCGGAAAGCACACGGTTCAGCGCCTTGCCGAGATCACCGAAGCCGACAATACCGACATCGCTGCCGGCAACGAGCCGCGCCTTCGCATTGCCATCGCCACCCCAGAGTTCCCTGCCCTCGCGGAAATCGACATCGGCATCGACGATCCCGCGCGCCAGGCTCAGAGCAAACCCCAGGCCGATCTCGGCGACCGGCTCGGCAAAAACGAGACCAGTGGTCACGACGTGGATGCCGCGCTCGAAAAGCACTTCATAGGGCATGTTGTTGATGAGATTGCTCTCGACATTCAGGATACAGCGCAGTTGCGGCATGCGGTCCAGCGTTTCCCTCAATAGTGGCGGCTGGCCGATGATGTAGCGCGCCTCAGCGAGCACCTCGTCGCCCAGTCCGGCGATATCGTCCGAATCCGCCTCGACGATGCGATATTTCGAATGAAGGAGCGACAGTGCATCCTTGGTGAAGATAAGCTCGAGCGAGCGCGGCTCTGGCGCGCTGATGGCCAAGGGTCTGCTATCGTTCGTCATTCTGCTCCTCCAATCTCGCGGCGCGATCCAACATCATTCGATGCATGAGATCAATCAGGCCTCATCCTCTTCTCCCGGCATTCCGACGGAGAAGGCGCAGATGCGCGAGAGATAAGTCATCGGTAGACCCGTCTCGGCGTGCCAGGCATTGAACTGGCCTTGGATCAGCCGAAGATCCTTCTTGGTGGGCTTATTCTCCGAGATAGGAAGGCCGGAAAGCCGCAGGCAGACGAGAACGTCATGACTCATGACGAAGCTGTCGCGGCCGATTGCCCGCAGGAGATACTGCCCGGTCATGCCGCCGAGCCGGTTCGCCTGCTTGTCCAGAAGAGCAAGCAGGCCGATCTGATCCTCCAGCGGCCAATCGGCGAAGAAACGGCCGGCGCTGCCGTGCTCATCTGCAATCGCGCGGATGAACTGTGCATTGGCCCGCACCGACATGATCTTGGCGCCGTTGCGGATGACCCGTGCGTCCGAGGTCAGATCATGCCAGTAATCATCCGGCGCCAGATTGAGAAAAGCGGGGTCGAAGCCGGAGAATGCCGTTTCGAAACCAGCCCATTTCGAATCGATGACGTTGCGCACAAAACCCGCATAGAAGATGTAGCGCGTCATCTCCGACAAGATCCGATCATCGGGCAGAGCACGCAGCACTTCATGGTTCGGCGCCTTGGGCATCAGCGCCTTTAACGCGTCGGCGCCTCCCTTGCGCTTCTCGGCCCGCTCCCTGATCTCGGCAAAGCTTCCCATCACCCTCTCCTGTCGGCCACGCTGTGGGTCAAGTCTTTTATGATCTCATTGCCCAGTGCAAGTAATCTCCGCGCAATGATTTCCTGTGAAAAACACGACGTCGAAAGTTATGACTTGAAAGTTGATCACACCGGCATTCGAATTGATTTCCCGACGATTGAAACAGTTCCGAAGTGCTCCAGATATCGTCTTGAAATTAACTTGAGATTCCGCACACCGTAGCGTTAATTTCGGCGGCGTCGGATCGGAGCCTCCTGCCATGAACAATAAAGACTGGAATTATCCCATCATGGTCATCTGCAAGCGCACCGGAAAAGTCTATACGGTCGCGAACACCAAGGAAGCGCTGGACATGCTGCTGAACGCATGGCCTGTCGCAGAGGGCAAGGCTTTCATGATGGCTCTGCAGGTCTGTGCCGATGTCGAAAGAGGCCAGGGACAACCGCTGGAAGCCCGCAATAGCTTTGTCGCTGCAGCATCGGAGGCTGGCGTCCCCCTTGAGATGCCGGTGATTCAGTAGGAATTGCTGCCCTGTTTCGAGACCTGCTGCGCACCGTTTTCACAAGGTTTGATTGGCGCATAGTCCGGTAGGTTGCCACACTGTTGGGCGCCGCACCGCTCTTACAGAAATGGTGCGGACCGATTTTCCGGAAATTGCGAAACTTTTTGCCGTGGCGGGAGTTTCACTCGCAATGTCGGAGCATCATGGAAATGAAAATGACTTTTAGGGCCGGCGCAAGCCGCTGGCCTGAGCCCGTATATCTGCGCATCGGCCACGGCATGCCGGAAGCAATCCGAAGCCCGAAGGAAGCCCACAATCACCTTCTTTTCCGCTGGCCGACCGTCAGAGGCGAAAAATACGATTCGGCCAGAAGCCTCTGCCTTGAAGCCGAGACCGACCCCTTTCTTTGCGAGTACGCCAGGAAGGTGTTCATCGAGGCCTGCATCGAAGCCGGCGTGCTCGACTAGATAGCGATACTGAACCTGTTGCCGATCCGTGTTTGAGTACGCAAGCTTCCGTGCTCTGCATGCGGTATCTCGGCATAGGGTCGTCGGCCACCATGCGTGCATGACCACAAGCCCTCCCAAGACCTATCCAGTTCTGCCGGAAAGGTACGATAATTCGCCGCATTTCTACAATCATTGCGAGAATTTACGAAGTGAATTTGCTCGCCACATACAAAAGAGCGGAACCTGTTTCACTGACGTCGGCCGGAAAGCGTCCGAATCGGAACGCTTCTTGCTGTGTTACCGAAGCATGAACGTTTCGGAGGTAATGCGTTTTGAAACGAAACACTTTACGACCATTTCCAGCTGTAACGCTTGTCATGGGTGAGAATGGCGGAACCCGCCGCGTCAATTCGGTGCATCAGGTTGCAGAGCTGCTGCTGGAACATTGGCCGGTGGCAAATGGCGAAGACTATGTCGCAGCGGTACGGGTCTGCCTCGAAGCTATGCTTGGCGCCGTCCCTGCTGAAGCCGTAAGAGAGGCCTTGATCAAGGCTGCTCGGGAAGCAGGCATATCCGTAATGCAGTGAATCACCCATCCTTCCCGCACCACGCGGGATCTCTCTGACATTATTCACTTTTTATGAACGAGTGCCGGCGATCTTTGCCAACAGAGGCAGGCGATTCGCCCCTGCCGATGACGGAGAGAATATGTCGCTTCTACCATTCCCGGCCGACAGGCGTACCAGTGATGTCAGGCGGTGTGCCACAGCCCTTCAGCAGCTACATGGTGAGGCGGCAAACCGCTTCTGGCGCTCGGAAATGGCGCTCTTTGCCAATGCCTTGCGCGAACAGGGCGTGGAAGACGGCGAAATCTCGCGGCAAGCCGGCCTCTTCATGCATGCGGTCCAGATGGAACTGCAGCTTGCCTATGCCGAAGAGGAACTGAATGCCTCGGCCTGACGGCGTTAGAGCCTCTCCGCTTCCTTGAATTGCGAGAACGCTCTATCTCTTTGTTTTTTCGCAGTTCCGGACGGAAAACCGCTACGCAGTTTTCCTGGAGTTGCTCTATTTCGGCAATCTGCAAAATGCGATGGATTTGTCGCCGCTGGTCGGTGACTTGATCTGCACGGTCCATTCTCCCCCGGGAAAATGGAGCCCCTTTGACGAAACCACGCCGGTGATCTGCGCGCAGGCCTTCCTGGCATCGGCGTTCGGCAGATCTATGGTCGCCATGACGGCGTACCTCCGGCTGGAAACTTGGCAAGGTGCTGTAAACAAGCCGGTATTGTCGATCATCTTGCAGACCCGGAACGCATTGCTCACGGCATCGTCTGCAGCCATCGCGGAATTGGCGATCACCAGCATGGTGGCCGCTGCCAAAAACAATCTCATTGAAAATCCCGATCCCCTATGGCGGCACGGTGCCAGAGCATGTTTCGTCTTGCAAGAGATGTTGCATGGATTTCCATTGGCCGTTTGAAAATACAACGCAATTGACGGCAACTTGTTCGCCGGCGGCTGCCTTCATCCGACATCGCTGAGATATTCCGCTTGCGATGAAACCGGAGAGACAGGCTCTCGTAGATATGGCGGTGCCGATGCGCCACAGGCTGGGCCCGCCCCGTCCAGCCGGCATCTTGCCAATGCCCGCCACTCCCCTTCGCTGCATCTGACGGCGGAAAGCGCTCAATTTGCGACTTCCCATTAATATCTTCGATATTAGAACATGCCATATTAGTGAAAAACAGGACTGAAGGAGCCAGCGCGATGACGGCATTCTCACCCGAAGGCCGGGTAGCCACCCGAAAGCGAACGCTTCTCGGCGCGAAAATCATATTTAACGACGGCTACTCGGTGTTCGATTGCCTCGTCCGAAATCTGTCCGATACCGGCGCCATGATCCAAATCGAAAACCCACTCGCCGCACCCAACGCCTTCAAACTGCAACTTTCGGACGAGAGATTATTGGCCTGCGCAGTGCGCTGGCGAAAAATCAACAGCATGGGCGTCGAATTTGTATGAGGCCGTCCCTCGGCGGCTAATGCCTCTGGCCGCCTTGCAAAACATAGGTACCGGAAGAGCTATCAGCCAAATCTGATCGATATGGAGTTGCCGACGATATCCCAAATCGCAGTTGCCGCCCTACCGATCAGGTTCGCCCGGAACAAATAAGCCGCAGCCTGCATTCCCAAACATATGGCGCTCTGCCGAATTGGTTTGTGAAGGAGACGGCTATGAACCAAGACACTATCGATCGGCTCGATACCATCAGCCAGCAGCTTCATGATCGAGCTCTTGCTCTGGCCCAGTCGCAATCCCAGGAAGGCCAAGACCATGCCCTCATGATGTCGGCACTAGCAACCTTGGCAGCGGCAGTACGAACCTTGGATGACGAAGTCGCTCGTCTCGATGGCCCCAAGGGGATTGGCGCGGCCGGCTCCTGAATTCGGCCCTTTCAAATGTCGAAAGGGTTTAGCTTTCGCGCTCATAACAAACGAGCGCTTTCTTAGACAGCCGTGCAGAATTGTTGGGGACGTATGGTAGCGGAGGAGGGATTTGAACCCCCGACACAAGGATTATGATTCCTCTGCTCTGACCTACTGAGCTACTCCGCCACGCTGCGCTTGATGTCGAACACCAAACGCAAAGGTCAAACGAACCGCCCGCTCGAAAAGCGCTGGCTCGTCGGTTGAGCGGCTTATAAGGTGCGGCTCGGCTTGGTGTCAAGCGGATGATTTGGAAAAATCAGTGGTTTCTCCAAACCGATCTTATCTATCGTTCAAGCTGCGACCGGGCTTGCGAGCAGCGCCTTCAGGGAAGCTTCCGCCATCGGCTCGCGCTCCGAGCGTTCGATGAAGCCGCCGCCATAGACGCGGGCGTCGTCGCCGGGTGCCGAATAGAGCGCGCAAGCCTGGCCGGGAGCCACGCCGGCCTCGCCGACGGTGAGGTCGACATAGATGCCGCTGGCATCGGCATGCAGCACGGCCGGCGACGGCGCGCGGGTGGAGCGGACCTTGGCGAAGCAGGCAAAGCCTTCACCGGAAGCGGCCTCGATCAGCGGCTTGTCGCCCAGCCAGTTGACATCCCGCAGGTAGACGCGATGCGTTTCCAGCGCCTCCTTCGGGCCGACGATGACGCGGCGCGAGCGGGCGTCGAGATAGACGACATAGAGCGGCTCGCCTGTGGCAACACCGATGCCGCGGCGCTGGCCGATCGTGTAATGCAGGATGCCTTCGTGCCGGCCGAGTACGCGGCCATCGAGATGGACGATCTCGCCGGCAAGCGCCGCGTTCGGCTTCAGCTTGGCGATGACATCGGAATATTTGCCCTGCGGCACGAAACAGATGTCCTGACTATCGGCCTTCTTGGCGACGACCAAGCCCATCTCTTCGGCAAGCGCACGGGTCTCGGCCTTCGGCATGCCGCCGAGCGGAAAGCGCAGATAGTCGATCTGTTCCTGCGTCGTGGCGAAGAGGAAGTAGCTCTGATCGCGATCGGCATCGGCCGGACGATAGAGCGCGCGGCGATGCGGATGCTCTGGCGATGGGTTCGGGCGCGAGCGGATATAATGCCCTGTTGCCAGCGCATCGGCGCCGAGTTCCTTCGCGGTCGCCAGCAGATCGGCGAACTTGACGGTCTGGTTGCAGGCAACGCAAGGGATCGGCGTTTCGCCGGCCACATAGCTCTCGGCAAAGGGATTGATCACCGTCTCGCGGAAGCGCTTTTCATAGTCGAGTACGTAATGCGGGATGGCGAGCGTTTCGCAGACGCGGCGCGCATCGTCGATATCCTGGCCGGCGCAACAGGAGCCGGCGCGATGCACGGCGGCGCCATGGTCATAGAGCTGTAGCGTGATGCCGAGCACATCATAGCCCTGCCGCTTCAAAATGCCGGCAACGACGGAGCTGTCGACACCGCCCGACATGGCGACGACGACGCGGGTATCTTCCGGCCTCTTGTCAAAATCCAGTGTATTCACGGTCGTTGCCGCCAGTCTTGAACGATCTTCGATGCTGCCGAGCAGGATGACCTTTCTTCGAAACGTCGTCACGCTCTCACGATTTCATTTCGCACGATCTGATCCAAAAACCGCTGCACACTTTTCGGGATCATGCTTCTTGCCGCCGGATGCCATGCAAAAGCGGCGAATTTTCATCACAAGGGCCTTCAGCCGCTCTTTGCAGCCTGCCTCAATTGTGGACGGATATAGAAAGGATTGCCAACCCATGCAAGGGGTGAGCGAAATCGCGGATCATCCCTTTGCCTTCAAATGCCGGATCAGATTGCGGCTGCGCCTCAACACCGTGACCGCCGAGCCGATGGCGACGATCCAGAGCGCAACGGTCAAAACCCAGCTGCCGCCGCTCCACGGCGCCTCGACGAGCGAGAGCAAAGCCGCAGCCGTCGCGACCGCCATGCGGTGCTGCTTCGCCATCGGGCCGGCGAAATCGCTGGGGTTGCCGGTGGCGCGGCCAAGCTCGCGCACATAGGCCGTCAGGACAGCGAAGGCGGCCGCAGCCCAGCCGAGGCCTGGCGCTCCGATGCCATAACCGATGCCGACGAAGATGAGGATATCGGCGATGCGATCCGGAAATTCGTTCCAGAACGGCCCGTCGGCCTCGCCTTTCCCACCCTCGACCGCCACCATGCCATCGAGCAGATTGCAGAGCAGACGCAACTGACAGAAGAAGGCGGCAAGGATCAGCAGAACCACTCGCATCCCGACGCTTTCCGCGGCGCCGGAGAGCCAGAACGAAGCCCCTGCCAGCGCTGCCATGAGCATGCTTGCTTGCGAGATCTGGTTCGGCGTCACAGATAGAGCGGTCATGCGCCGCGCCAGCGCCTTAGCCCATCGCGTGTTGCGGCTCGCCAGCGGCCGCCTGTCGCCTATCCCCTCGCCTGTCATCGCCGTTCACCCTTCATGGCTTCGATGCCTCCCGCCCGATATCGAATAATTATAGATCGCCGCATAGCTGGAGGAGACCAGCAGCGGCACGGCGATGGTCTTTAGGATCTCCGGCGTGCCGCTCAGCGCATGGATGATGATCAGGATAGTCGCAGAACCCAAACAAGCGATCAGCGGCGGCGCCCAAAGGCGTGTGACGCCGCCGAACCGGCCGGACAAAGCTTCAACCACGGACTTCAGGAACAGCGTCAGGCAGCCGGAAAGCGCGCCCTGCACGAAGCCTGCAATCAGCGGCCTCGGCATCGGGTGCATACGATTGGCGAAGACGGCCCAGCCACCCATGGCAAGGAAGGCGAAAAGCACGTGCACGATGCTGCTGCCGGCAAGCGCTTTCACCTTTCCGCTCATGACAGCGACCACCAGAAGCGCACGAGATGGAAGAAGATCGGCGCGGAAAAGACGACCGAGTCCAGCCGGTCGATCAGCCCGCCATGCCCTTCGATGAGATGCCCCCAATCCTTGACGCCGCGATCCCGTTTGATCGCCGACATCACGAGCCCGCCGAAGAAGCCCATGATGGTGATGATGAAGGCGAGAAGCCCGGCTTGCAGCGGCGTAAATGGCGTCACCCACCAGAGCGCCGCCCCGATCAACGAGGCGCTGATGACGCCGCCGACAAAACCCTCCACCGTCTTCGATGGCGACAGCCGCGGCGCGATCTTGGTTTTCCCGAAGAGCTTGCCCCAGACATATTGCAGGACGTCGCTAAGCTGCACGACGATCACGAGGAAGGCGATCAGCAGCACATTGCGGCCCTCATAGCCGGGAATATGCAAGGTCAGCAGCGCCGGCACGTGCGAGGCGCAGAAAACGCAGATCATCAGCGCCCATTGCACCTCGGCGATGCGCACGAGAAACCGCTCGGTATCGCCACGCAGCACGGCGATGATCGGCATGAAGAGGAAGGCGTAGACGGGAATGAAGATCGAATAGATGCCGTATTGCTCGGCCCAGAGCAGGTAATATTGCACCGGCAAGGCGACGAAGAAGGCCGCGGCAAGCGCCCAATGATCCGCCCGTTTCGTGTTGATCAGCGTCACGAATTCACGCAGTGCCGCAAAGGAGCAGAAGGCGAACAGCAGGATGACGCCGGCACGCCCGGCAATGAAGGCAATGCCGATTAGCACCACCATCACCCACCACGCCTTGATGCGCGCATTCAGGTTTTCGATCGCCGCATTCGACCCGTCGGGCGACAGGCGCTGTTCCAGCACGTAGCCGATGACGGAGGCGACGATCAGGACGCCGAAAATGCCGAGAACGAGATGGATCAGATCGGCGCTTGCCGCACTCATGCTCAGTCTCCTGCCCGCTTGGGCGCCAGCGCCAATAAGGCCGCTTCGGCTCTTGCCAGGAACTCCGCCTTTTCCTCGGTCTCGCCGATATGCAGCGCCTCACCGAAGGTGACGGTGCAGATCAGCGGAATAGGCACGAACTCGCCCTTAGGCATGACGCGATTAAGATTGTCGATCCAGACGGGCACGAGATCGATATCGGGGCGAGCCTGGGCAAGATGGAAAAGCCCGCTCTTGAAAGGCTGCAACGGCTGATCGGTCAGATTGCGGGTGCCTTCCGGAAACAGGATCAGCGAGGAACCGGCGTCGAGCGCCTGCGTCATCTGCGTGACCGGATCCTCCTTGCGCGCTTCGCGATCGCGCTCGATCAGCACGGCGTTGAAGACATCCCGGCCGATGAAGCTGTTCAGCGGGGATTTCAGCCAATAATCCGCGCCAGCTACCGGGCGAACGCGTCGGCGCAATCGTGGCGGCAGGACAGTCCAGATCAGAATGAAATCGCCATGGCTGGAATGATTGGCGAAATAGATGCAGCGGCGGGTTTGCATGCCGCTCTCGGGCCAGATCGCCCGAACGGCGGTGATGGCGCGCGCAAACAGCACGATCGCCACCGAGACCGGCTTTGCCAGCCATTCGATCGGCGTGCCCATTCCTTCCCCGAGGATGTTCTTCCGCAAAGCCTCCATAATATAGAGATAGGCGCGTTTCCTTGCCCCCGATAGTCTGCGCACCGGGCTTATCCACAACCCTCACAACCATAAAGAAAGCCCGGCGCAACTCGCGTCGCACCGGGCTTTCAGACTGGCTCTTGGGAGGAGCGAACTCTGTAGCTGCACCCTTCTTCAGGGCGGGCAGGCTCAGTCGACGTTGAAGACCAGCGGCTTTGCCTGGCGGATCGCCTGATGCGCCGTCAGCTTACCGAGCACCTCATCGCTGATCGGGCCGTCGACATAGAGAAGCGCGATGGCATCGCCACCCTGCTTGTCGCGGCCGAGCTGGAAGTTGGCGATGTTGACGCCCGCGGAGCCGAGCGTCGTGCCGATGAAGCCGATCATGCCGGGAACGTCGGTATTGGCGATATAGACCATGTGATTGCCGACATCGGCATCGAGGTTGATACCCTTGATCTGGATGAAGCGCGGCTTGCCGTCCGAGAAGACGGTACCGGCGACGGAACGCGTCATGCTGTCGGTGGTCACCGTGAGCTTGATATAGCCGTCATAGACACCGGTCTTGTCACGCTTGACTTCGGCAAGCACGATTCCCTTTTCCTTGATCATGATCGGGGCCGAAACCATGTTCACATCGGCAACCTGATTGCGGATCAGGCCGGCGAGCAGCGCGCTCGTCAGAGCCTTGGTGTTCATGTTGGCGGTGACGCCGTCGTAAAGGATCTCGATTTCCTTGATCGGATCGTCCGTGACCTGGCCGACGAAAGCGCCGAGAACATCGGCAAGCTTGATGAACGGCTTCAGGATGGGCGCTTCTTCCGCCGTGATCGAGGGCATGTTGATGGCATTGGAGACGGCACCCTTCATCAGGTAATCCGACATCTGTTCGGCGACCTGAAGCGCGACGTTTTCCTGGGCTTCGGTCGTGGAAGCGCCGAGATGCGGCGTGCAGACGACATTCGGAAGGCCGAAGAGCGGGCTTTCCTTGGCCGGCTCGACTTCGAAGACGTCGAAAGCGGCACCGGCGACGTGGCCGGACTTGATGGCGGCAGCAAGGGCTGCCTCATCGACGAGACCACCGCGGGCGCAGTTGATGATGCGCACGCCCTGCTTCATCTTGGCGATGGCAGAGGCGTCGATGATGTTGCGGGTCTTGTCGGTCAGCGGCACATGCAGCGTGATGAAGTCGGCGCCGGCGAAGAGCTCATCAAGCTCGACCTTAGTCACGCCCATTTCCTCGGCGCGTTCCTTCGACAGGAAGGGGTCGTAGGCCAGGACATGCATCTTCAGGCCGAGGGCGCGGGCAATCACGATGGAGCCAATATTGCCGGCGCCGATGATGCCGAGGGTCTTGCCGGTGATTTCGACACCCATGAACTTCGACTTTTCCCACTTGCCGGCCTGTGTCGAGGCATCGGCAGCCGGAAGCTGGCGGGCAACGGCAAACATCAGTGCGATGGCGTGTTCGGCGGTCGTGATCGAATTGCCGAACGGCGTGTTCATGACGATGATACCGCGGCGCGAGGCAGCAGGAATATCGACATTGTCGACGCCGATACCGGCGCGGCCGACGACCTTCAGGTTCTTGGCCGCTTCGATGATCTTCTCCGTCACCTTGGTGGCGGAACGGATGGCAAGACCATCGTAATTGCCGATGATTTCGAACAGCCTGTCCTTGTCCTTGCCAAGCTGCGGCTGGAAATCGACTTCGACGCCGCGATCGCGGAAGATCTGGACGGCGGTTTCCGACAGTTCGTCGGATACGAGAACGCGAGGTGCCATGGAGGCCTCCTGAAAAGTCAGCTAAGACGAGCAATCCCACGAAATGCGAAACGGCTTTCCGGTCAGAATTGCATGAAAACAATGAGAATTCGGAATGCTGGGCTCCGCCTCACCGGCGGAGCCATAAACGCTTCAAACCTCAGGCAGCAGCCTGGGAGAGCGTCGCCTTCTGCGTTTCGAAAGCCCAGGCGAGCCAGGGCATCAGCTTCTGCATGTCGGAAACTTCGATCGTCGCACCGGCCCAGATGCGCAGGCCTGACGGCGCGTCGCGGTAATGGCCGACGTCATAGGCGACGCCTTCCTTTTCGAGGAGTGCAACCAGGCCCTTGGCAAAATTCGCCTGGCCATCGGCATCGAGAGCGACGACATCCTTGTCGACGATCTTCAGGCAGACGGAGGTGTTGGATGCTGTCTCGGCCTTGACGGCGAGATTGGCGATCCAGTCGTTGGCGGCAACGAAATCGTGGATGACCTTGGCGTTGGCATCGGCGCGGCCGATCAGCGCCTTGAGTCCGCCGAGATCCTTCGCCCAGAGGAGAGCATCGATATAGTCTTCGACGCAGAGCATCGAGGGCGTATTGATCGTCTCACCGGTGAAGATGCCTTCGATCAGCTTGCCACCGCTGGTCATGCGGAAGATCTTCGGCAGCGGCCAGGCCGGCTGATAGGTCGTCAGGCGCTCGACGGCGCGCGGCGACAGGATGATGACGCCATGGGCGCCCTCGCCGCCAAGTACCTTCTGCCAGGAGAAGGTGACGACATCGAGCTTGGCAAAATCGAGGTTCTGAGCGAAGGCTGCCGAGGTGGCGTCGCAGATCGTCAGGCCCTTGCGATCGGCGGGGATGAAATCGCCATTCGGAACACGAACACCCGAGGTGGTACCGTTCCAGGTGAAGACCACGTCGCGGTCGAAATCGACAGCGGAAAGATCGGGCAGCTCGCCATAGCCGGCTTCGAGCTTGCGGACGTCCTTGAGCTTCAGCTGCTTGACGACATCGGTGACCCAGCCGGCACCGAAGCTTTCCCAGGCGAGCATGTCGACGCCGCGTTCGCCGAGCAGCGACCAGAGCGCCATCTCGACGGCACCGGTGTCGGAAGCGGGAACGATGCCGATGCGGTAATCCGCAGGCACTTCCAGAATTTCGCGAGTGAGATCAATGGCCTGCTTCAGCTTTGCCTTGCCGACTTTCGCGCGGTGCGAACGGCCAAGAGCCGCGTCGGAAAGAGCGCTAAGCGTCCAACCGGGACGCTTCGAGCATGGACCAGAAGAGAAATGGGTATTATTCGGACGGATGTCCGGCTTGGCGAGCTTAGTCATGATGCTATCCTCTCAGATAGAAAGCCCTTCGTTGGGGAAGGGTGTCCCGCCGCCGGATATATTGGAAGCCGCCCGCAAGCGCAATAGTAAAAATTATGGATGGCACTCCCTCACGAAGTCGTGCAGAAAGTGTGATGACATGCAAGTTACGCGCAATGGAAATAAGCCAAATTTGGCTCCATAAAAGCTGGATTCCGTGCAGACGCGCAATCATATAAGACGGTGAGCGCGCCAATTTTGCGCCGATAGAAATAACAAGTGTGCCCGATGTCCCTAACTGCACTCGCCGAAAACCCTTTGATGCCCGTACAGGCCATGCCGGTCTATTTGATCAATATCGATCGCGCGGCAGAGCGGTTGGCCGAGATCCAGCGGCAAAGCGAGGAATTCGGCTTCCGATTCGAACGCATCGATGGCATCGATGGCGCGCTCGTCCCGCGCGACCAATGGATCGATGTCGACCATGTCCGTTTCCAGCGCCGACATGGCCGGACCATTCTGCCCGGCGAATACGGCTGCTACCGCAGTCACTTGACGGCTCTGCGCCAGTTTCTGGCAAATGGCGGCGAAATAGCCATCATCATCGAAGACGATGTCGCCTTGGATGCCGAGTTTCTGGCACGTGCCGCGGCAGCCAGGGAAGCCGCGCCAGCCGCCGATCTCATCAAGCTTGTCAATCACCGTTGGAACGGCTTTCGCGCCATGGCGCGCAGCCTCAAGGGAGATATCGTCGGGCGTTGCCTGTTCGGTCCACAGGGTTCCACCGCCTGCTATCTCGTCACGCGCCGCGGCGCCGAGAAGATCGTGAAATCGCTCTCTGTGATGTCGCTCCCCTGGGATGTAGCCGTCGAGCGCGGCTGGGACATGCATATATCCATCGTCAGCACGCGCGCGAATATTGCCGGTTTCAGCCGGCTGCAGAGAACGACCATGATCGGCTGGCGCCGCGATTATCGAGCAGCCAAATCTTCTGCCCTGCGGCGTTTTCCGGCGCACATTTTTCGAACCTTGGATTTCTTTCGCCGCATCGCCTATGTGCTGACGACGCCATAGGCGATGAGCCTTACCAAGTGGTGATCCGCAGGCCGACACGAATTTCGTGACGCGACAATGCCCCGTCGCGGCCTGTGGTGGCGCTGGCCGCAGAATCGCCAAACATGTCACCGCCGGCGATATGGGAGAAGCGATAGCCGAGATCGACCTTCACATTCGGCGCGACTTCATAGGCGACACCCGCCATCAAGGCATAGGTCATGCGCCAGTCACTTTCGCCAGGATATCGAGCACTGACCGACGCAGCACCGCCACAACCCGATGCGCCATCAAGACAGGAGCCGGTGACATTGACGCTGTTCCAGGAAACCCGCGTGGCACCAAGACCGGCGCCGACATAGGGCGTGAAACCCGCAAGCGTCCCGAGATCGACATAGCCGTTGACCATGAGGCTGCCGGCCCTGAAGGAGGAACGGGCCTTTGTGGAGCATCCCGTGCCGCCGGACCCGCCGGAACACGGCGAATCGCTCGAAATGCGGCCATTGAAATCACCGCTGAAGAAATCGCCTGACACGTCGGCGCGAAACAGATCGTTGAATTGATAGCCGATACCAAGGCCGCCGGAGAAATCCCCGCCGAACCGGGTGGAATCAAAGCTGCTCGAACTGTAATCGCCACCCGCAGGATCATAGGCACGAAGTCTCGTATCCGTGCGGCTGGCGTTGACCGCATAGCCCACATCGCCGCGCACATACCATCCTCTGGCATCCTTGACGCTGACCTCCGGCATCTTGATTTCCGGTGGTGCTGCATCGGCCGCAAAGGCAATACCCGCCGATGCGCCTGCCATCGCTGCGGCCAGCGCCAAAGCGTCAAAACGGATCATTACCCCTCGCCTTCCATCCTCGGGCCGACGCCCGCGCGTCGAATCGGCTGGCCTGTGCTTCCTCGCAATATCCTCAAAAAGAGGATCCGATGCAGGAAGGCGGCCATTCTCATTTCATTAACCATAGGGAATTCATGGTTAATGAAGCTTTAAAACAGCGCGGAATTACTTAACGGAATGGGAAAAAGAAAAAGCCGCCCGGAAGAAACCGGACGGCTTTTTAATAACGTGGATTGGATATTGCTTACTTGTAGACCGACGGCTGAACCGGGATATCGGCCGGCGGCATGTAGCTTGCGGTCTGGCAGCCGCCGAAGGTGTAGCGGGCACCGATGCGGGCTTCGTGCAGGTTCAGACCCTTGTCGTAGCCGGGACCGCCATTCTCGTTGTAGCCGAACATGTCGCCGCCCTGAACGTGACGGTAGCGATAGCCAACATCGGCCTTGAGATTGCAGCTCAGGTCGATGGATGTACCGGCCATCAGCGCATAGGTGAAGCGCCAGCTGCCGCGGCCATTATGCGTCACAGACCCGTCGCAGGAATCCGGGTTGGCGTCCGAGCACGACGTGTTCTTCAGATTGCTCCACTTGACATAGGTGCCGCCGAGACCGCCACCGACATAGGGGGTGAAGATGCCGTAAGTACCGAGATCGACATAAGCGTTGGCAAGCAAGCTATAGGCCGTCAGCGAAGCGAGATCGCGAGAGGTCGCCGCGGTCGGAGTAAAGCCCGGGCCGCAGGCGCCGCAATCGCCCTTCGTGGAGCCCTTGAAGTCGGACTTGAAGAGATAGTCGAGCGTCAAGTCCGTGCGCAGGTAGTTGTTGATCTGGTAACCGACACCGCCGCCGAGCGTGACATTGCCGTCCAGCTTCGCACGATCGAAATCGACCAGGCTGGAATTGGAGCCCTGGAAGTAGTTGGCACCGCGCAGGTTCGTGAAGGCATAGCCGACATCGCCGCGCAGATACCAGCCGCTGGATTGGGCGACGGTCACTTCCGGCGCCGGCTGAACCGGTTCCGGTGTATAGAGATCAGCAGAAAAGGCCGACGTGCCAACAAGCAAAGTGGCAAGTGCCCCTATCAGGGTTTTCATCATGGCTTTGGCTCCAAATTTCTTGCCCTTGGCGCAGCAAATGCTTGCCAATTGAAAAGACATGACAGGGATAATGATGAAAAGGAGTTAAAACCTGATTAACTACGAATATTTACCCTGTTTATTCAGAAATTATACTCTATTTTATATATTAGAGAACATTGATTTTTAAATAAAGAGAATGGGATACGATTACCCGCTTCCTCTATTTCCTCACAGGAACACAGCGTCCGGGCACAAAGCCAGGCCCGACCCTCTAAACCAATTGGCAAGAAACAAACCATTACAGTGCTTCGGCCGGGAGATAATTCAGGAGGAAGTCGCTGACTTACCGTCGAACAATATGGGCCGGCCTGGGCCTTGCTCTTATCTTCTTGAGCTCCGTCACACTGGCAGGCACGATGCCGGTCAAGCCGGCGGCAGCCACGGCCACTGCTTGGAACAAAGGGCGCGAGACGGGCTTGCCGATCCCGCGCTACGTTTCGCTCCGAGCTCATAAGGCGCGCATGCGCGTCGGGCCTTCGACGATCTATGCCACGAAATGGATCTATATGAAGCCGGGTCTTCCCTTGGAAATCATCGACGAATATGGCCATTGGCGACAGGTGCGCGATGATACCGGAGTGACCGGCTGGATGCACAGCGCCCTGCTCTCCGGAACACGGACGGCCGTAGTCGCCCCGTGGCTGACGAAGAATGCCATGCTGCGCACCGATCCGAATCCCGCCGCCAAGGCAATCGCGGAGCTGCAGCCGCGCGTACTGGTCTCGCTGCAATCCTGCACTGGGACCTGGTGTCGTGTTTCGGTCCGGGAGCATTCCGCCAGAGGCTATGTCAGGCAGGACAAGCTTTGGGGCGCCTATCCCGGAGAAATGTTCCAGTAGGCTGACCATCATGCCGAAACTGAAAATACTATGGCCGCCTCGACGAGGCGGCCATAGTATTATTCCGGAATTACTTCTTTCGTTTGCTCAAGCGGCCGAACGCACACTCGAGATCACGTCGATCAGTCCGCCGACGATACGTTCGATCTGGCCGCGATCGTCGCCTTCCGCCATGACGCGGATCAGGGGCTCGGTGCCGGAAGGGCGGATCACCAGACGGCCGTTGCGGGAAAGCTCGCTTTCCGCATCGGCAATTGCCTGGCGCACCTGAATGTCCTCCAGTGGCTTGCCGCCGGAAATGCGGACATTGCGCAGCAGCTGCGGTACCGGTTCGAAACGGCGACAGACTTCACTGACCGGCTTGCCCGTGCGCTTCACCGCAGCAAGGATCTGCAGCGCAGCCACGAGGCCGTCGCCCGTCGTGCCATAGTCGGACAATACGATGTGGCCGGACTGCTCGCCGCCGACATTGTAATTGTGCTGGCGCATATGCTCGACGACATAGCGGTCGCCGACGGCCGTGCGCGCAAGCGACATGCCACGATCGTCCAGGAAGCGCTCGAGGCCGAGATTGGACATCACGGTTGCGACAATACCATTGCCGCGCAGCGTCTGGCTCTCGGCCCAGCTTTCGGCAATGACGGCCATCAGCTGGTCGCCGTCGATGATCGTGCCGGTCTCATCGACGATGATGACACGGTCGGCATCCCCATCGAGCGCGATACCGATATCGGCGCGGACTTCGTCCACCTTTTTCTGCAGGGCAACGGGGCTGGTGGAGCCGCAGTTCAGATTGATATTCGTGCCATTCGGCTCATTGCCGATGGTGACGACGTCGGCGCCGAGCTCCCAAAGAGCGGCCGGAGCGACCTTGTAGGCGGCGCCGTTGGCACAGTCGATGGCGATCCGCAGACCCTGCAGCGTCACATCGCGCGGCAGCGTGCGCTTGGCATGTTCGATATAACGGTCATGCACGCCATCGATACGCTTGGCGCGACCGATATTCTCCGACTTGGCAAGATGCTCCGACATGTCCTTGTCGAGCATCTCCTCGATTCTCATTTCCAGATCATCGGAGAGCTTGTAACCATCCGGCCCGAAAAGCTTGATGCCGTTATCCTCGTAGGGATTGTGCGAGGCAGAGATCATCACGCCGATATCGGCGCGCAGCGAGCGCGTCAGCATGGCGACAGCGGGTGTCGGGATAGGGCCGAGAACGAAGGCATCGACACCGGCCGCGGTAAATCCCGCCACCATGGCATTTTCCAGCATATAGCCGGAAAGGCGCGTATCCTTGCCGATAACGACGCGATGGCGATGGCTGCCTCGATGGAAGATCGTGCCGGCAGCGATACCTACGCGCATGGCAAGATCCGGCGTCATCGGATAGATATTGGATTGACCGCGAATTCCGTCAGTTCCGAAATAACGACGTTTCATATGCACTCCTGTCGTTGCCGCGTCCTCATCGGGACTGCAGCGGCATCGATATCGCCGCCCCAAAGCAAGCGACACTGCAAACATCGATGCTTGTGGCTCATGCCACAGATTGTAAAACTCGGCACTTAAATTACCGAGAACGCCTATTACAACGCGTTACCATTAATAAGCACTAAAAAACCGTACCAGGTCGAGACCGACAATAGTCCAATTCACAGCCTACTGCCTCCGCATTACTTTGCCCCACCCGCCAGTTGCCACAAGGGCTGATCAACATCGGAAGCGTTACGCCTTTCTGCCCTCTCCGAAACAAAAGGCCAGTCACCTGAAACAGGTGGCTGGCCTCTCAACCGAGATTGAACGCCTCGCGCCTTTAGCGCGGCTGTGGTTCGAAACCGCCTTCGGGTTCATCGCCCTTGGCACCGACTGAACCGTCCTTCTTGGCGCCGGTCTTCGGGACGGCCGAACCACGGCTCGGCGGCGTATCGTCACCGAGGTCGCGCGCCGGCTTTTCGCCGCGGATCAGCGCCTTGATTTCCTCGCCCGTCAACGTCTCATATTCGAGCAGGCCTTCCGCCAGTGCGACGAACTCATCGTGCTTGGAGGTGAGGATATCCTTGGCCTGCTGATAGGCTTGGTCGATCAGACGGCGAACCTCGTTATCGATCTTCTGAGCCGTTGCTTCCGAAACGTTCTTGGATTGCGAAACGGAGTGGCCGAGGAAGACTTCCTGCTGGTTCTCGCCATAGGCGACCTGGCCGAGCTCGTCGGAGAAACCCCACTGCGTGACCATCGCACGGGCAAGCTTGGTCGCCTGCTCGATATCGGAGGATGCGCCGGAGGTGATGTTCTCCTTGCCGAAGGTCAGCTCCTCGGCAACGCGGCCGCCCATCATGATGCAGAGGCGCGACACCATCCACTTGTAGCTCATCGAGTAGCGGTCGCCCTCGGGGAGCTGCATGACCATGCCAAGCGCACGGCCGCGCGGAATGATCGTCGCCTTGTGCAGCGGATCTGCGACAGCGACATTGAGCGCCGTAATCGCGTGACCGGCTTCGTGATAGGCGGTGAGCTTCTTTTCCGCCTCGGTCATGGCCGAAGAGCGACGCTCGGCGCCCATCATAATCTTGTCCTTGGCGTCTTCGAATTCCTGCATCGTCACCAGTCGCTTGTTGCGGCGGGCGGCCATAAGAGCGGCTTCGTTGACGAGGTTCATCAGATCCGCACCGGAGAAACCGGGCGTACCGCGGGCGAGCGTCTTGAGATCGACATTCGGAGCCAGCGGCACGTTGCGGGCATGAACCTTGAGGATGCGCTCGCGGCCGACGATATCCGGGTTCGGCACCACAACCTGACGGTCGAAACGGCCTGGACGCAGCAGCGCGGGGTCGAGAACGTCGGGACGGTTGGTCGCGGCGATCAGGATGATGCCTTCATTGGCTTCGAAGCCGTCCATCTCGACCAGCAGCTGGTTGAGCGTTTGTTCGCGTTCGTCGTTGCCACCGCCGAGACCGGCACCACGATGACGGCCGACGGCATCGATTTCGTCAATGAAGATGATGCAAGGCGCATTCTTCTTGGCCTGCTCAAACATGTCACGGACACGGCTTGCACCGACGCCGACGAACATTTCGACGAAGTCGGAACCGGAAATGGTGAAGAACGGCACATTGGCTTCGCCGGCGATGGCGCGCGCCAGAAGCGTCTTACCGGTACCGGGAGGCCCGACGAGCAGAACGCCGCGCGGGATACGACCGCCGAGGCGCTGGAACTTCTGCGGATCGCGCAGGAATTCGACGATTTCTTCCAGATCCTGCTTGGCTTCGTCGACACCGGCGACGTCATCGAAGGTGACGCGGCCATGCGCCTCCGTCAGAAGCTTTGCCTTCGACTTGCCAAAGCCCATGGCGCCGCGCGAGCCGCCCTGCATCTGCCGCATGAAGAACAGCCAGACGCCGAGGATCAGGAGCATCGGCAGCAGCGTGCCGAGATAGCTCAGGAAGCTCGAGGAGCCATCCGATTCCGGACGGCCGACGATGTTGACGTTCTTGCTTTGCAGGCGTTCAAGCAGGCTGTCATCCACGACCGGAGCATAGGTCTGGAAGGGCGTGCCGTTTTCGACATAGCTGCCGACAACGCGGTTGCCCGTGACGGTCACGTCACGAACACGACCGGAATCAACTTCCCGGAGGAACTGCGAATACGGTATTTCCCTGGAGCCTGTTTGTGCCGGCGCGTTCTGAAACATGCTGAACAGGGCAATCAACAGCAGAGCTATGATTGCCCACAGAGCGAAATTACGAAAATTAGGGTTCATCGAACTCCCCAGCACTGAAACTTCCGCCGCTTGAGCGACGGCATTACTTGATCCCTAACATAGGGTTGCGCCAAGCCCTTGCCAAGGCAAACCGCATCGCCGCATGTTTTTTCCGTCTATAGGACCGAAAGCGGCAGCCGCATATAGGCTTCGCGGCCAAAAGCCGCAGAAAGGCGATTGGCGAATGTGAGGTCAAATCGTGTCAAAAAGCGGTCGAAGGGCGCAAGATAGGGCACAACCGTCACCGCTGCCGCCTTTGCCTCCCCTTCCGTCGCCGCGAGCGGCATCGCCGCCCGGGCGCGCAGCACCACGCCCTTCGGGATAGTCGCTGGAAAAATCATCATATTTTCCGTGCCTGCTGCGACGATCCGAGCCGGGGCCTTGCCCGAATTACTGATCTCGAAACGACCGTCCCAAATGCCTTTCGCGCCCGGCAACAGCCTCAGCGGCGCGATATTGCGGCTTTCCCGCATAAGATAGAGTCCATCGCGCCTGAGGTCGAACACCACGCCGCCGGCCGTACGTCGACCGGGGCTGGCACTGTTCACAAATTCGAGAACGCGCTCCATTTGCACATGTCCAGGCGCATACGCCTTACCGCCAAAGACGGCGGCAAGATAGGAAAGCGCATAAGCGACAGCTGCCCGATCCGCCGAAAGTCCGGCTCGATCGATGACACAAGACGCCTGTGCGTGAATTGTGACCCAATCATCGAGCCATGCAGCCGCTCTCTCGGAAAGAGCTGCGCGATCGGCGCCGCCATCCACAGGCACACCTGCCATCGGCTCCGCTTGGAGATCTCTGCGCGTACGCACACGCTCGTATTTTATATCCTCATTGCTTGGGTCGTCGAACCAGGATAGGCCATGCCTCCCGAGAAAGGTCCTGATATCCGCCCGCCGACAGGCGAGAAACGGCCTGACGATCCAGATGCGCCGATCGAACAAGACCGCATCAGCAATGCCTGTGCCATGACCGCCCTGCCCGCGGCGCGCGCTGCGCATCGCCATCGTCTCGCGCTGATCATCAAGCGTATGGGCTGTTACGATCACATTGGCCGAAATATCGGAGGCCAGGTCTGCGAGCAATCCGTAGCGCGCTTCACGCGCAGCCGCCATGATGCCGGTCTCGGGCTTTTCCCCCTCCCAGCGGCGGACGAAATGCGGAATGCCGCGCGAAGCACAGAATGCCGCGACCTCGCGCGCCTCATCTGCTGCTGCGGCGCGCAGACCATGATCGATGGTCGCAGCGCTCAGAGTAATATCTTTGTGAGGATGAGATTTCAGCCGCTCGGCAAGGGCAATCAGAAGCCCGGTGGAATCACTGCCGCCGGAAACGGCGACCAGAACATGAGCAGGCTTCGAAAGAGAATGAAGAAATTCCGTCGCGGCGGCTTCGGGCATCAGGACTGTGGCACCGCTGGTCACAGCGTCAATGGGCATGGCAATCAGCAGGCAAGCCGCTTCTCTTCGCTGGCAACCTTGCCGGTCACAGCCTTGGAGGCCTTGGGATAACGCTTGGTCACTTCGCGAAGCGTGGCGCAGGCCGTGTCCTTGTTGTCGAGCGCCGCAAGCGACATGCCGAGCTTCAGCAGCATTTCGGGCGCCTTTTCGGAGGTGCTATATTTCTGATGCGCATTCAGAAAAGTCTTGGCGGCCTCGTTATACTTGCCTTGCGAATAAAGCGCTTCGCCGAGCCAGAAATTCGCATCCGCAGCCCGGGAGCTGCTCGGGTAGCTGTCGAGATACTGACGGAACTCCTGTTCGGCGACGCTATAGTCGCCGGACAGGACATGACCGTAGGCAGCCTTGTATTGGTCGTTCTCGCTGCCGAGCGAAGCCGTCTGCGAGCCGGAGCCCGCGCTTGGCGGCGCGCCCGAACCATTGTTGGCCCCCGTCATCGAGGAACCGATCTGATCGCCGCTCTGGTCGAACTGGATAGAGCCAAGCTGGCTCGGCGGCTTGCCACCGCCGGCGCCGCGCGGCGCGGCATTGCCGTTCTGCGAATCGGTAATGACGCCGGCAATATCGTCCTGCTGGCCACCGCTCTGGGCAGGCACATCGGCCTCGCTCTTCTTCATCGTCCCACCGGCAGCCGGCGCAGCACCGCCGCCGCGCTTTTCAAGCTGCTGGAAGCGGAATTCATTGTCTTCCTGCGCCTTGCGGATTGTTTCCTGCATCTGCAACAGCTGATAGCTCATTTCCTCGACACGGCCATTCAGCTGGCGCATCTGGTCCTCAAGCTGCTGCAGGCGAACTTCGGCATCGCTGTTTTGAACGTTGATGACCGGCGCCTGGCCGTATTGTGCTTGTCTTTGGGAATTGCCGGAAGCCGATTGCGCGGAAGCCTCGCGGCCCCCGAGATGGATTCCGAACAACGACAAGGCAGAAGCATCGCGTTCGCTGCCCACGACGGCAGCGAGACAAAGCATGCTCGCCACGACAAGTTTTTTCATATGGATCTTCCTGTCCTATTGATTCTTCGGGCCGGAGGGCTCGAACAGGAGATTTTTACAATTGCTCTCAAAAAGCAACGGAGTTCGGCCAAAGTGTGGTCAAAAAAGTAAAGGCGGCCAGGAGGCCGCCTTTTGCATTTCGATCGGTCTTTCTTCGCCTATCAGGAGCCGGCGCCGTTGAGCACGGTGACAGCGCGGCGATTCTGCGACCAGCAGGATTCGTTGTCGCAAGTAGCGACCGGGCGCTCCTTGCCGTAGGAAATCGTCTTCATGCGGTTCGCGGGAACACCGCGCGAAGCGAGGTAGTTTTTCGCAGCTGCTGCGCGACGTGCGCCAAGAGCAAGATTGTACTCGCGCGTGCCGGTCTCGTCGGCATGACCTTCGACCGTGATGGAGTAGTTCGGATAACGGGCGAGCCACTGGGCCTGACGATCGAGCGTCTGGGCAGCTTCGGAGCTGATGGAGGAGCTATCAACAACGAAGAAAACGCGGTCGCCGACATTGACCGTGAAGTCCTGCGGCGAGCCCGGAGTAGCATTGCCGGCACCGTTCAGGCCAAGACCGTTGGCATCGTTCGGCAGACCCTTCTTGGAAGCGCAGCCAGCCAGAGAAAGGCCGACGAAAAGCGCGATCATGATCGGGTTGCGTGCGAGGTTTTGCATGTGGCCGACGGCCTGGGTTGCGGTACGGCTCATGGCCGGTCTCTCCTATAAGTCTCTATCAGGGTTGCCAGACTGTAACCGGGTTCGGTTAATCCGATTCCAACAAGTATGGTTAATGATGTCCTAAAATTGTCGCCAAACGGTCCAGTCACAGGACTTTGCGGCGATAAAGTGGCGAGCCCTTCATTACTCGAGAAGCGGCGACCATGCCGGGTCAGAAGCGAAGCCCGGCGTCGGGATCTTCTGTTCGTTATAACCGGTCAGGTCGATCGAATAAATTTGCGGCCCGCTTGCGCCGGACGGCGCGCGGAAGAACATGATGACGCGGCCGTTTGGCGCCCAGGTCGGTCCCTCGCTGTAGGAGCCGGAGGTCAGGATTCGCTCACCGGAACCGTCTGGTTTCATGACGCCGATGGAAAAGTTGCCGCCGGCACGCTTGGTGAAGGCGATGAGATCGCCGCGCGGCGACCAAACCGGCGTGGAGTAGGAGCCGTTACCAAACGAGATGCGGCGCTGGTTGGAGCCATCGGCATTCATGACATAGATCTGCGGCTGTCCACCGCGGTCGCTTTCGAAGGCAACCTGCGTGCCATCCGGCGAATAGGACGGCGAGGTATCGATCGCGGCCGTCGAGGTCAGGCGTGTCGTGGTGCGCGAGCGCAGGTCCATCGTGTAGATATTGGCATTGCCTTCCTGCTGCAGACTCATGATCACGCGCTGCCCGTCCGGCGAGAAGCGCGGCGAGAAGGTCATGCCGGGGAAGTTGCCGACCAGTTCGCGCTGGCCCGTCTGCAGCTGCAGCAGATAGACGCGCGGCTGCTGGTTGGCGAAAGACATGTAGGTCACTTCCTGCCGGTTCGGCGAGAAGCGTGGCGTCAGCACGAGGTCACTGCCGTCGGTCAGCATGCGCACATTGGCGCCGTCCTGATCCATGATGCCGAGCTGCGTCTTGCGGGCCGTCTTCGGACCGCTTTCGGCGACGAAAACGACGCGGGTATCGAAATAGCCCTTTTCGCCGGTGATCTTCTGATAGATCGCATCGGCGATGATATGCGCGACACGGCGCCAGTTATCCGGCTGGGCGAAGAACTGCTGGCCGATCATCTGGCTGTTGCCGAACGTATCCCAGAGGCGGAATTCGGCGCGAAGGCGGCCGCCTTCCTGCGTGACGCGGCCGGTCACGAGAGCCTGCGCGTTGATCGAGGTCCAGTCCTGGAAGCGCGGGGTCGAATCCGGATTGGTGATCTTCTCGATGAAGGCCTGCTTGTTGATCGGAGCGAACAGTCCGGAGCGCTGCAGGTCGGCGGCGATCACGCTCGAGATCTGCGGGCCGAGCGTATCATTCGACAGAAGGTCGGTGATAGCGATCGGCATGGGCTGGACGTTGCCCTTGTTGATGTTGAGCTCGACCACGGCATAGGCCGGAGTGGATGCCACAGCCATCAGGCCTGCTAGCACCAGCAGGAGACGAACGAGGGAGTTTCTGATCATATGTATCAAGCCTTTCAGCATTAATTCGTCAGAGAGCCGGTTCGAAGTTGAGGGTGACTTCTTTCCAGTCGTCATAGTGATCTGTTGGCAGATTCTTGAACGGGGCAGCCCGGAGCACGGCTCGCATTGCGCTTGCCGCGATGGCTTGCTGTGTCGCCTTGGGACCGCCGGTTGCGGTAACCTTTGGCTCGCCCACGATTTCTCCGCTTCGGCTGAGCTTGAGATGCACATGGACGCGGACATGCTTCACACCCTCCAGGCCGGGAGCGACGTTCCAGTTTCTCGCGACAGCGTAGCGGATACTGTCCCTGGTCGAATTTTCATGCTGCCGCGTAGGGCTTGCAGCCTGCACCGACATGGAACTAGCCAACATCATCCCCAAAGCCGCAAGCAAGCTCATGCCGAGACGGGGACAGTGGTTCGTCAAAAGCCGCACTCCCCGCATCACATCCCCAGATCCGCTGCGCTGAAGTTGACGACGACTTCCTGCCAATCCTCATATTTGTCCGCCGGAAGAATCGTCATGAACTCCGATTGCGCGCGAAGAACCGCGCGTACAGCGGCAGATTGCATGGCACCTTGTGTCGAAGCCGGTCCGCCATTCGTCGTGGCTTCCGGCTGACCGACGATCTGTCCGGATTTATCGAGCTTGAAGTGCACCTTAATTCGCACGTCGCCAGCGCCTTCAAGGCCGGGTGGGAGGTTCCAGTATTTCTGGATCAGATCGCGCAAACCGTCCTGCTGGCTCTGGCTGAGCTTTCCGGCGCCAAGCGACTTCTTGCCGCCAAGCGAAGCGACCTGGGTATCGGCGCCTGCGGAAGCCTGCTGCGATGAGCGCTTCGCGCCGCCTTTCGACGAGGTGTTGTTGAGAAGATCGTTGATCTGATCGGCGAGACCATCGTCAAGGCCCTTGCTGGAGGCCTTTGGCGTCTGGCGCTTCTTGTCGGCGTCCTTCTTGCCGTCGTCTGCCGAGGTGGTCTTGCTTGTGCTCTGCGTCGTCGTCTTGTCCGTCGGCTTGGCGTCGGCGACCTTCACGTCCGGCTTCGGCGTCGGCTTTACTTCCGGCTTCGGCTCGGCAGCCTTCGGCGGCGTCGGCTGCGGCTTCACATCCGGCACGGGAACGTTGTTTGGCAGCTGAATTTCAGCTTGTTCCGTCGGCTGCGGCGTCGGCGGGGTCGGCGTGGCGTCGGCCTTCGGGGTCGGCGGCGTGGGATCGGGCTTCGGCGTCGGCACTACATCCGGCTTCTGCTGCGGAATGGCGGCCACTTCCTTGGGCGCGGCTTCGGTATCCTTCTGTTCGATCGTCTTGACGTCGTTCGGCTTCGGATCGTCCTGCGGAACGGGCGCATCCACCTTCTTCGGCGCCAGGGCCGCAGTCTCGCTCTCCGGCCTTTGCGTCGGCACGACCGGGTTCTTGATGTCGACTTTGTTCTCGCCGGTATTCTGGGCGTTGGCGACCTGATCCTGCTTGGTCGTCGGCTTGCGCGCGGCGTGATCCGTCACCGGTGCCTTCTTCTCGCCCTGCTGAAGCTGGTCAGCCTGCACGATATCGACATCCATTGCCGTGCTTTCCGGCGTCTCCAACGGCGCCGGCGCACTCAGCGTCACCATGGCGCCGATCAGCACCAGGATGTGAATGACAGCAGATGTAGCAAGACTGCGCTTCATGTCGGTTCGTCAGTGATCCGTTATCTGCTGCGTGACCAGACCGATATTCTTGTAACCGGCTTCCTGAATACGCGACATGACATCAGCGATGACGCCGTAAGGCGCCTTGCCGTCACCACGCACGAAAATGCGCTCGTTATAGCCAGTCGTCGCGATCGCCTTCAGCTTGTCGGCGATCTCGGCCACGTTAATCTGCGTCTCCTGCAGGAAGACCTGACCGTCGGCCTTGATCGAAATGGTGATGGGCTGGGTCTGGGCGTTCAGCGCGCCGGCCTGCGTTTGCGGCAGGTCGATCGGCACGCCAGATGTCATCATCGGCGCCGCTACCATGAAGATGATCAGCAGCACGAGCATGACGTCGACCAGCGGCGTTACGTTGATATCGGCGATCGGGCCACCTCGGCCTCCGCCGCGACGACCGCCACGGCGGCCACCGCCGCCGCCCTTGCCTCCAACAGACATTGCCATGTGAGTTACTCCGGTTCTGTCCGCGACTTACTGCGCAGCCTGGCGCGGCTGCAGCTTCTCATCGATCTGGCGCGAAAGGATGGCAGAGAATTCATCCGCAAAGCCTTCCATACGCGCCGAAAGCTTGCCGGCATCGCCGGAGAACTTGTTGTAGGCGATAACAGCCGGGATAGCGGCGACCAGGCCGATCGCTGTTGCCAGCAGCGCTTCGGCAATACCCGGCGCGACAACCGCAAGGTTGGTCGACTTCGAACCGGCAATCGCCTGGAACGAGGTCATGATACCGACGACCGTACCGAAGAGACCGATGAACGGACCGGCGGAGCCGATGGTCGCAAGGGACCCGAGACGGGCCGTGAGATGTTCCGATTCACGCGCCAGCGTCACGTCCATGGCGCGGTCGATACGCATCTGCAGGCCGATCGGCGAGCGGGCGCCGCGCTCGAAGGATTTCTTCCATTCGCGCATCGCTGCGACGAAGATGGCGCTGAGGCCCGTATTGTTGCGCTCCGAAAGCGTGCGGTAGAGTTCTTCGAGCGACTGGCCAGACCAGAAGACCTGCTCGAAATGATCGAACTGCCGGCGTGCCCGCGCGTAGCTCAGATATTTGTCGATGACGATCGCCCAGGTCCATACGGACGCTGCCAGCAGGCCGATCATAACGAGCTTGACCACCAGGCCCGCCTGCATGAAGAGCGACCAGAGGGTGATGTCCGGTGTGGTGGCCGCTGCCAGTGCTACTTGTTCCATTGATCCAAAATCCCCGAATCCAAACGCCCGGCGCTAGACCGGGCGGCTAAAAGTGATCTCACAAGAATTGTTTGGCAGCCGCCGCTGAACGCCCTGGTCAAGCCTTCCAAGCTTACAACTGCCTTCTTGCCGTCAAATTTGGTCAAAGGAAGGCGTGCACCGCACAAACTCCGACATAACCAGTAAGACACTATTATGGTTAAAAGAATGTTAGCGTCGAAACATGAAGGATTTAACGGCGGCGAAGGTTATTCTAGCTCCAGGGAAGAACTGACCGGACGAAACCGGCGGCAAACGCAGACAAATCTTGCGCGGCGAATTCCTTCACATAAAACTCAAGTTATTGCAAGCTGCCAGTTGCCAATCACCGTCGGCCCTCGACGAGACCGTCGTCACCGATCGAGGAGAACTTGAGTTCAACCGGCACTTTCCGATGCGGTCAGCATCTGTGCCGCCAGCTTTTCCGGCAGCCGGCGCGGGCGCCCCTTGGCGTTGATGACAGCGATGATGACCTTGGCTGCTATCAGCAGCATATCGTCGCGCCGGATCTCCTGGGACAGTACCATCTTGGCGCCGCCAGCCTTTTCGGTGACGGTCCGGATCGTCAGCACGTCATCCATGCGCGCCGGCCCCTTGAAATCGATCTCCATGCGATGGACGACGAAAACCAGCCCCTCCTCGTCGGCATTCAGGAGTTCACGCTGTTCCACGCCGAGACAACGCAGATAATCCGTGCGTCCCCGCTCGAGGAAATGAAGGTAGCGCGCGTGATAGACGAGCCCGGAAAAATCCGTATCCTCATAGTAGACTCGCTGCACTAGCCGGTGGCTTCCGGCTTCCAGTTCCCCAGCAATCAGAAAGGGGCTGTTCATCGTTGCCGCATCTCCTTGAATGTCCGGCACCTCTTTGGCCGAAGTTCTGCCATCAAGCAAGCTTTGAACAATTGTCATAAACTCCGACTATCCGGAACGCACCGGCTAGCGGATCGGCATAGAAGGAAGATCCTATGAAAATTGCGGTTATGGGCGGTGACGGATTCATCGGTTGGCCAACCTCTCTTCACCTCTCCGACGCCGGTCATGAGATCCATATCCTCGACAATCTTTCCCGCCGATGGATCGATACCGAGCTGGGTGTCCAGTCGCTGACGCCGATGGATTCGATTCAGGAACGCACCCGCATATGGCACGCCGAAACTGGCCGCCGGATCCATTTCCACCTGATCGATTTGGCCAAGGACTATGAGCTCCTGAAGAAGTGGCTGGCCGAGCATCGCCCCGACGCGGTCGTACATTTCGCCGAGCAGCGCGCCGCCCCCTACTCGATGAAGAGCGACCGCCACAAGAACTACACGGTCAACAACAACGTCAACGCCACCCATAACCTTCTGAACGCGCTGGTGGACCTCAATCTCGACGCGCATCTCGTGCATCTCGGCACGATGGGCGTCTATGGCTATTCGACGATCGGCGCCGCTATCCCCGAAGGCTATCTACCCGTCGGCATCGAGACGACCGATGGCCGCACCGTCAGCCAGGAGATCCTCTATCCGGCCAATCCTGGCTCGATCTACCACATGACGAAGTGCCTCGATCAGCTGCTGTTTCAGTTTTATGCCAAGAATGACGGGCTGAGGATTACCGACCTGCATCAGGGCATCGTCTGGGGCACGCACACGGAACAGACGCGCCGTCACGAACAATTGATCAACCGTTTCGACTATGACGGCGACTATGGCACCGTGCTCAACCGCTTCCTCATCCAGGCGGCGATCGGCTATCCCTTGACCGTACACGGCACCGGCGGCCAGACCCGCGCCTTCATCCATATCCAGGACTCGGTGCGTTGCATCGAACTGGCGCTAAAGAACCCGCCGGCCCGCGGCGCCCGCGTGGAAATCTTCAACCAGATGACGGAAACGCATCGCGTGCGCGATCTCGCCGAGATGATCGCCAAGATGAGCGGCGCGGAAATCGTGCGCCTACCCAATCCGCGCAAGGAGGCTCCGGAGAACGAGCTGATCGTCAAGAACGACAAATTCCTCGATCTCGGCCTGGCGCCGATTACACTCGAGGCGGGTCTTCTCGGCGAAATCGTCGATGTCGCCAGGAAATATGCCTATCGCGTCGACCGCTCGCGCGTCCCGGCCATCTCCGCCTGGACCAAGGATCTCGCCGCGACGGTCAACCATGATCCCGAGGGCAAGAGGTTGAAATCCGTGTCATGATGCCGGGTAGCGAAATGCTGCAGGGATTGCGCCCGCAAACCCGGCCCCGCGCCGGCCAGGCGTTTGTGACGCTCGTCACGAATGCTGATTATGCCATGGGTGCCGTTGCGCTGGCGCGCTCGATCGTCCACAGCGGCACCAAGGCCGATATCGTCGTGCTGCATACTGAAGGGGTTGGCGAAAACGACCTCGCCCCATTGGCAGCATTCGACTGCCGGCTGGTGGAAGTCGAGCATCTTCCCTTGTCGGAAGCCTTCAACGAGCGGCATGCCCGCGGCAATCTGCACACCGCGGCTCCCTTTACCAAAGGTCGCAAGCCTTCCTTCCACACGCCGCTCGACAATTTCTGCAAACTGCGGCTCTGGCAGCTGATCGAATACGACACCTGTGTCTTCATCGATGCAGACGCGCTGGTGCTGCGCAATGTCGATAGGCTCTTCGACTATCCGGAATTTTCGGCAGCACCGAATGTCTACGAAAGCCTTGCGGATTTCCATCGGTTGAATTCCGGCGTCTTCGTCGCCAAGCCGTCGCTTGCGACCTTTCGGCACATGCTGGAACGGCTCGATCGCCCCGACGTCTTCTGGCGCCGCACGGATCAGACCTTCCTCGAAGCCTTCTTCCCGGATTGGCACGGACTGCCAATCTTCATGAACATGCTGCAATATGTCTGGTTCAGCATGCCTGACCTCTGGAACTGGAACAGCGTCTCGATCCTGCACTATCAATATGAAAAGCCCTGGGAGGAAAACCATCCCAAAGCCGAACAGCTGAGACCGCTGATCGAGCTGTGGCATAGCTTCCATACCGGCCGGAACCTGCCCGATATCGCCACACTTACAAATCCGCAGGCCGCGGCATGAAGGTCCTCATCTCGGGCGGAACAGGCCTCGTCGGCCGATACATCGCCGAAGAGCTGCTATCAGCCGGATACAAGGTTGCGATCGGCGGGCGCAATCCGCCTCCCTCGGGCCTCTTTTCGCAGCCTGTCTCTTTTGTCCCCTTAAGCCTTGATCCGACGGGAAATCAGAGCAGCGCTTTCGACGATGCCTATTTTTTTGTGCACGCCGCCTTTAGCCATGTCGCCGGTAAATATCGCGGTGGCGAAGGGGAAGATCCGGAAGGCTTTCGCCGGCTCAATCTCAATGGGACGGTTAAGTTGTTCGAGACGGCGCGGAAGGCCGGCATTCGTCGCTGCATCTTTCTCTCCTCCCGTGCTGTCTATGGAGACGGGATTTCCGGAGAGGAGCTGACCGAGGCGATCAAGCCGATGCCAAACACGCTCTACGGTGAGGTGAAGCGCGACGCTGAACACGCACTTTTTTCTCTGTCCACGCCTGGCTTTGCGACCACGAGCCTGAGAGCGACAGGCGTCTATGGCGACCTGCGACCGAACAAATGGGGCGCGTTGTTCGACGACTATCTGAGCGGCAGGCCGGTTCCCGCGCGCTCTGGAACCGAGGTTCATGGCCGCGATCTAGGCCGCGCTATCCGTCTTTTGCTGGAGACGGAAGCTGCCCGCATTGACGGCCAAGCCTTCAATCTCTCCGATATACTCACCGACACGCGCGAAATCCTGGGGTATCTTCAAAGCGCAACCGGCTGTCCGCACGCGCTGCCAGCGCCTACAGCATACGAAGCCAATGCCATGAATACGTCGAAGATCCGCGCGCTCGGATGGAAGGGCGGCGGAAAGGCGTTGCTACAGCCGACGATCGAAACGCTGGCGAAGACGATGTCGCCACAAGTCGATCTCAGCGCATCAGCTTCGTTTCGTCCCAACCAAGCGCTGCCAATTCATCGCCCCTGAAGCGCGCATCGTCTGAAACGATGAACTCGTCGAGCTGCGGCGGCGCGACGCTGGTTCCAGCGAGCATCGCATGCACCTGACCGCGATGATGCGTCTGATGCTGGAACAGATGGTTCAGCACATCGTCCGCCCTCTCGCGCTGGATGCGGCCGTCGCGTTGGATATCGATGATCCGCATCGCAGTCTCCGGCGTCAGCGCCTCGCAGAACGCGACCAGCCTGCGATCGACATCGGCCTGTTCCTGGCTCAGCTCGTCCAGCCGATCATAGGGCTCCTCGATGTCAAAAGCTTTGAGGCCCAGAGTCCCGCCTTCCAGCGCATCGACATAGAACCAGTCCACCGTCAGAATATGATTGAGGGTTGCCTTGATCGACGGAAAGAAGCTCACGCGCTTGGCCTCAAATTCGCCGGGCCGCAGGGCCGCACAGGCACGATGCAGTCGGACATTCGCCAATGCGCTGTTATAGGCAAGCTTGCGAAAGCTGCGAACCGGATCGAAAGCGGACATAAAGCCTCCTCTTCAAGCCTTGTCGAGATCACCATCCCGCCAGACAAGATGGCGAGACATCAGCGGCAGGTTTTCGATTTCTTCGGCGATGAAGTAGGGTGGGATATCGAGCGCCACCAGCGCTTCCCGTGTCGCTCGCACCCATTTGAACTCCAGCTCATCAGCGCCATCCTGGATCCGATGCACGATCTTCGCAGGATCGAAGGGAAAATCCGCCGGAATCTCCATCAGGTAGTAGAGGCCGAGCTCATGCCAATCCATCTCTTCGTAATGGAAGAAATTCTCGACCGACCAGAGCAGACGCCCGACCGTAACGTTAACGCCGATCTCTTCCATCATCTCACGCCGCAGGGTCTCCTCCGAGGTCTCGCCGATCTCCGCCCGACCGCCGGGAAAGGTCCAGAACGTCTCATGCACGGCGCGATGCACCAGGACATGGCCGTCGCGAAATCCAAGCCCCGCGATGCGCATCTGGAAGCGCTGGGAACCGGCATTCAATCTGATGAGCTTGCGTTTCGACATGATCCCTATCCCACGTCGATCACGACGATTTCAGGCGGCACGCCGAAGCGTACCGGCGCGATGGAGCAGCCAAGGCCGCCGGACACGATAATATGGCGCTCCTCCTCGACGATATGGCCATAAACATACCGGTCACCGTAACGCGAGGGCGAATAAGGCGACCAGCCGAAAATTCTTACCTGCCCGCCATGGGTGTGTCCTGACAAAGTGAGCGAGACACGCTGGGGAACAGCAGGAAAGATATCGGGCTCATGGGCCATAAGGATCACCGGCGCGTCGTCGCCGATCTGCGCCATCGTGCCGCCGAGATCGTCCAGACCCTTGGTAAGCGGCCTCTTCCAGCGCATGCTGCGACGCAAGGCCAACTGGTCCTCGACGCCAGCAAGCCAGAAGCCTTGTCCATTCTTCTCCAGGCGCGCCGCGCGATTGGAATAGACTTCAATACCGACAGCTTCCAATGCCCGATGGCTGAATGTCGGGCCATGACCGGTTCTTTGCGCAGTCGAATCATGCCACCAGTCGTGATTACCGATGATAGCATGGACACCGAGCGGCGCCTTCAGCTTCGCAAGCTCTGCCGCCCAGACGCGATGATCGACACGGCTGGTAATGAGATCTGTTCCTGACGTGTAATCGCCGAGCAGCACGATGATGTCGCCACCGAGTTCGTTGGCATGGGCACAGATCGACGCGATGCGCTCGGCATTCATCCACGGCTCGCACGCATGGAAATCGGCGAGTGCAACGATTCTGAGTTTCAATCCGGAGGTCCATCCCGGTGGGGTCAGCGCATAGCGGGTGACGTTGAGACGAACGACCGGCTCGTATCCGAGGGCATATCCCTCGAGTGCCATCAATCCGAATATGCTGCCGCCGAAAAGCTTCAGGAAGGCACGACGGCCGAGCATTCAATCTTCCTCCCGGAACAACCCGAACTGCGCGGCCTCCAGATCCTTGGGCGGCTGCATGCCGAGATGTTTCCAGGCAATCGCGGTCAAAACACGGCCGCGCGGCGTACGCTGAATAAAGCCCTGCTGGATCATATAGGGCTCGATAATATCCTCGATGGCATCCCGCGGCTCGGAAAGCCCGGCTGCAATAGTTTCGATACCCACAGGCCCGCCGCCGAAATTGACCGCGATCATATTGAGGTAGCGCTTGTCGAGCTGGTCGAAACCAACATTATCAACGAGAAGCCGTGTCAAGGCCTCGTCGGCAATCTCGCGCGTCACCGCTTCGACCTTGGCGACTTCGGCGAAATCGCGCACGCGACGCAGCAGGCGGCCGGCGATGCGCGGCGTACCGCGGGCCCGTCGCGCAATTTCCCGCGCGCCTTCATCCGTCATGCCGAGGCCCATCAGCCTGGCACCGCGCCGAACGATCAGCTCAAGCTCCTCCACCGTATAGAAGCTCAGCCGAACCGGAATGCCGAAACGGTCGCGCAGCGGCGTTGTCAGCAGGCCGAGGCGGGTCGTGGCCGCAACCAGCGTGAACTTGGCGAGATCGATCTTCACCGAACGCGCCGCCGGCCCCTCGCCGATGATCAGATCGAGCTGGAAATCCTCCATGGCCGGATAGAGGATTTCCTCGACGGCCGGATTGAGACGATGGATTTCGTCGATGAAGAGCACGTCGCGCTCTTCGAGATTGGTCAGCAGCGCCGCCAGATCGCCCGCTTTGGCGATGACCGGGCCGGATGTCGAGCGGAAATTGACGCCGAGTTCCTTTGCCATGATCTGCGCCAGCGTCGTCTTGCCAAGGCCGGGCGGGCCGACGAACAGGACATGATCCAGCGCCTCACCGCGGCCCTTGGCCGCTTCGATGAAGACCTTCAGATTGGCGCGCGCTTCCGCCTGGCCGGTAAACTCGTCCAGCGATTGCGGCCTGAGCGTCGCATCGATGTCTTCGCCCCGCTTTTCCGGCGATATCAGACGTGCGGCTTCACTCATGTCAGAGGTTCCATTCCCGGTATGCGTTTCGCAGGTCCCGCGCCGAAGGCAGCATTCGTTCTGCCGCACTCAAAATAGTCTTCGACAACAAAGCACCCCATGTCGATCTCCCGACTTTGCGACAATAGTCAGGATTGCGGAAGGTGCAAAGCCTCACCGCGACAGTTCCTTCAAGCCGAGGCGGATCAGCTTTGCGCTGTCGGCGCCCTCACCGGCCGTTTTCATCGCCGCGGCAATGGCGTTGGCTGCCTGATCGCGGGAATAGCCGAGATTGGTCAGCGCCGAAACCGCATCGGCTACCGGTGCTGCGGCAACACCCTCCCCAAGCTCCTGCTTGAGCCCGATATTGGCGGCATCACCGGCAAAAGCCGGAGCCTTGTTCTTCAGTTCCGTCACGATGCGCATAGCAACCTTCGGACCGACACCCGGCGCCCGCGAAACGGCGGCGCGATCCTGCAAGGCGATCGCATTGGCAAGCTCGGCCGGCGTCAGCGTCGACAGCAGCGCCAGCGCCACTTTCGCGCCCACACCCTGAACCGTCTGCACGATATTGAACCACTCGCGTTCCAGCGCCGTCATAAAGCCGAAAAGGCGGATCTGGTCTTCGCGCACATAGGTCTCGATGAAGAGAATGCAGGCCTCGCCGACGGAACCGAGCTTCGACAGCGTCCGGGCCGAGCAATAGGCGACGTAGCAGACGCCGTGCACGTCCACGAGCACATAGTCCTCGCCGATCTCTTCGATTGTGCCTTTCAGCTTGCCGATCATGGATAACGTCCGTCAGGGATGGGTTTCTGGGGTGATGAGGTCGAGGGAGGGGAAGTAGGAGCGGTAGCCCTTGGGATCTCGCGTCAATATAGAGTAGCCCCGCACTGCAGCGTGTGCTCCGATCAGAAAGTCTGGAAGAATGTGCTCTTTCCCACCGCCAGCCTGGCGATAGACCCTAAAAGCCGCCGCTGCGGCGAATGCTGCTGGCCAGGGAAGGCTTTCACGGCGAAATTCACTTTGCGGCAGCAGCTCATCCACTTGATCCATGCTGCTATAACGCACCGAGAATTCCGCATAGATGATGGGATTGATAACCACCGGTCCTCGCTTGAAAGCGGAAAGAACCTGCCCACTGGACCAGCCGTGCCAGGCTGAACCAGATATCGCCAGGTCAACCAACACATTTGTGTCGACGATGGTGACCATGCCTACCGGTCACGCGTCATCGACATCAGCGCTTCGGCGTCAATATCCTGATCACCGGTGCCTTCCAGGCGCTTGAGGGTTGCCATGAACCGATCGAGCCGCTGCCGATCCTCGATCTCTCGCTTGCCGTTCTTGGGCGAAACAACCAGCTTTCCATCCTCGATGGAGAATATGACCTCGCTATTGAGCTCTATGCCAGCCAACTGACGCAAGTCGCGGGGGATGGTCACCTGTCCTTTGGATGTCACACGCATTCTTACTCTCCCATTACAGAGTAAGAATTATCATTACCATAGGAACAAGTCAAGAACAAACTATCCTGCCAACGCCGCCTGCCGCAGCCGGCTGGCACTGCGGTTGTGGGCATGACAGACAGCAATGGCGAGCGCATCCGCGGCGTCATTACCCTTGAACTCGACCTTGGGCATCAGGATCTTCAGCATCATGTGGATCTGCTGCTTCTCACCGTGGCCGACGCCGATGACGGCCTTCTTGACCGCATTTGGCGCATATTCCGACACCGGCAGGCCGGCGCGTGCCGGCACCAGCATGACGACGCCACGCGCTTGGCCGAGCTTCAGCGTCGCCACCGCATCCTTGTTGACGAAAGTCTGTTCGACGGCAGCCTCGTCCGGCTTGTAGCTGTGAACGACATCAGCGAGCCCGTCATGAAGCTGGCAAAGGCGGGATGCGAGATCCATATCGCCATCCGAGGTCACGGTCCCCGACGCCACGAAGCGCAGGGAATTACCAAGCGTATCGATGATACCCCAGCCGGTGCGGCGCAAGCCCGGATCGATGCCGATGATGCGAATCGTATTCTGCATGGGTCACCCTATCTTTCAGGCCTCACATGTGCCAGCAAAATGTGAACAAAACAAAAACAAGGCCTGGATTGGGTTGCCGGAGCCGCGCTGAAAACATCGTGACGAAATTGCGGCGTCAGGGTTTGGAATGAGGAAGTCGCGCTCCTACATGTGCTAGCGACCCTCCCTTCCACCACGCAGGTTTCTTGCCATGGTCCCCTTTTCCATCCTCGATCTTTCGCCCGTTGCCGAAGGCAGCACCATCAGCCAGTCCTTCGAGAGTTCGAAGCGCATGGCGCAGAAGGCGGAAGAACTTGGTTACAATCGATTCTGGCTAGCCGAGCATCACGGCATGCCGGGTGTCGCCAGCGCCGCGACATCGGTCGTCATCGGCCATGTCGGCGCGGCAACCTCGCGCATCCGCATCGGTTCGGGCGGCGTCATGCTGCCGAACCATTCGCCGCTCGTCATTGCCGAACAGTTCGGCACGCTGGAAGCATTGTTCCCCGGTCGCGTCGATCTCGGCCTTGGGCGCGCACCGGGCACCGACATGCGCACCGCGCAAGCCCTTCGGCGGAATATCGAGGCCGGTGCGCAGAGCTTCCCTCAGGATATCGTCGAGCTGCAGCATCTCTTCAGTCCAGCCGACGACAACCAGATCATTCTTGCCGTTCCCGGCCATGGCGCCAATATCCCCATCTGGCTGCTCGGCTCCAGCCTCTACAGCGCCCATCTCGCCGCCATGCTCGGTCTCCCCTACGCCTTCGCCTCGCATTTTGCACCGGAAGCCTTGATGGACGCCATCGCCATCTATCGCGAGCGCTTCACGCCTTCGGCCACATTGGACAAGCCCTATGTCATGGTCGGCGCGATGGGTGCTGTGGCGGATACGGATGACGAGGCGCAATATCACTTCACCTCCGCACAGCAGCAATTCGTCAATCTCCGCCGCAACGTGCGTGGCCCCTTCCCGCGCCCACGCAGCGACATGGACGATTTCTGGACGCCGATGGAAAAACTGAATGTGGAAAATACGCTGCGCTATGCCGTCGTCGGTTCGCCTGAGACGGCCGAAAAGAAGATTTCGCAGTTCATTAAGGACACCGAAGCCGATGAAGTGATCATTTCGATGCCGATCCATGACATCGAAGCACGGCTGAAATCCGTGGAACTCTTTGCAACGCTTCCGAGCTTCAAGAAGGTCTCCTGATTTCCGGGGAAAACAGTTCAGCCGGTGAGCCAAATCCCTTTGTTCGGCTCACCGGATAATCGACGCGCTCAAGCCACGAGCCTCGCCTTCCAATGACGCCGGATGAGCATGTCGAGCGACAGCTTGCCGGCGCCGGCGACGATCAGGGCAAACATACCGCCCGCGATCGCCAGATCCTTTTCGAAATGCAGCAATTCGTTGTGGCTGGCGAAATTCGTGTGAAAGAGCATTGCCGTCAACAAGCAGAACAGGCCCAAACCGAATGCCGCCAGGCGGGTCATCAACCCGAACGCAATGGCAAACCCGGCGCCAAGTTGCAGCATGATGGTGGCAATCGCGATGGGAGCCGTGACGCCAAGCTTGGCCATGGCCTCCAATGCAACGTCAAAATTGCTGGCAAGTTCGATACCCTCTTCCAGAAAGAGCAGCGATAAGAGGATACGGCCGAACAGCAGCGCCATATCGGCGAAGTTGACCAGAATGGCATTCTCCTCTTCGAATTCCATGACCTTTCTCCTTCCCGTGATAAGTTCACCGAAGCTCCGATCATCCCCGGCAGCACCTCCAAGACATGGTCAAAGGGAAATGCCGCCGGAACGATGGAGATCAGGCTTCAGTTGTTGGCCTTGGCTAATATCGCCTTGGTCAGGTCCTCAAGCTCCTCGCATCCACTAGGGCAAAGCTTGGTCAACGTTGCCAGCTGCTCGCGAGCCTTGGGCATGTCGCCGGTCTCGACATAGAGTTCCCCGAGATATTCGTGCGCGCCCTTGTGATCAGGCTGCAACTCGAGAGCCTTGGTGTAGTAGGTGAGCGACGTCTTGAAGTCGCCGGTCTTGCGCAGGGTGAAGCCCATCAGATTGTAGACATCAGCCTGCTGATGCTCTTCGGCGATATCGCGAAGCTCGGCAAGCGCGCCGGCATAGTCCTTCGCGTCGATCTTGGCACGCACGGAGGTCAGGTCCGGTGCATCGGTCGATTCCATATTATCGACGGCAAAGGCAACGCTTGCCGTTGCGGCCGGAAGAATGGCAACGGCACACAGGCCGGCGATCCCGAAAATGGCATGTCTGAACATGGTAGTTGCTCCTCTTTCTGGCCGCTCAGGCCTGGATGGTGGGGGTGAAGCCGTACGCATTGCTGTCCTTGACGAAGGTGCCGGAGCCCGGGAATGGGAAGTGCGAGCCGCAAATCCTGATCTTGTCGGCAATGACGCGGTCGATCAGCCTGCGGCGAGTGGCGACGGCCATCGGGCCGTCCTGGTCGTAGGCGCCTTCCCATTCCGGATGAGGTGCAAGCAGCGCCGGCACATACATGATGTCGGCCGAGACCATCAGCTGTTCGCTGCCGCCGTCGATGAGGAAGACCGAATGGCCGGGTGTGTGACCATAAGCGGCGAGCATATGCACGCCGGGCGCGACTTCGGCATTGTCGTCGACCAGTTTCCAGTTCTTCCAGGTCGGAAAGACGGAGGCGATGCGCCGGCCGGCTTCCTTGCGGCCCTCCGCCAGCTTGTCGACACGGCCGGGATCGGTCCACCAGTTGTATTCGGCCGCATTGACGATCAGCTCGGCATTCGGGAAGACGGCCGCATTCGTTCCCTTTTCCATCAGGCCCCAGACGTGGTCGGGATGGAAATGCGAGATCATGATCGTATCGATCTTCTTGTAGTCGATGCCGGCGGCAGCCATGTTGGCCGGCAGATGCGTGGCATTGGTCTGCCACTGTCCGACACCGGAGCCGGCATCCATCATGATCTTGCGGCCACCGATATCGAGAACGACGACGGTCAGCGGAATGGGCATGAAGTCTGTAGTGAGACCGGCCTTGGAAAGCGCTTCCTTGGTGTCTTCGACGGAGGCGTTCTTGATGAAGGCCGGATCGTGCGGCTTGCGCCAGATGCCGTCATAGATGGCCGTGACCTCGATCGAACCGACCTTGTATTTGTAGAAGCCGACCGTCGGCTCCAGCGGCGTGGCGGCAAAGGCTTGCGGTATGAATTCGAGCTTCGACGACAGCCCGAAGGCTGCCGCAGCTGCAGCCGTGCCGAGCACGGCGCGGCGGGTCATATCAAACATCGCAATATCTCCTCAGGGTTATGGCTTTTCGGGCCAGGCGGAGGTCGCAAGCGACTGCGGCCGTCCGCTGAGGAAGAAGATCGATGGTGATGAGCGCTTATTCCCCCTCGACCGAAGATTTCTTGCAAGCCGTTGAAATCCATTCGATTATTTTAGCGGCGGGAGATTGACGGATGGGATGATGGACACTCCGCATTCCCTCGCGTTGAATTTTTTCATCCGACCGGGAATAAAACCCGCGCGAGCGCGATCTAGCCTCTCAGGCAACATTGCAAGCGCCTTATCCGAAGCTTACAGTCGGTATCGGCGTTTCGCGGGGATCATGATGACAGACGCCCGACTTGTGAGTTCGATAACGCTCGGCGGCCAGCTCCACCCATGGACATGGCACTCGCCGCAAAACACCGCGATCAGCAGGTTTGCGCGATTTCTGGCTCGCCTGCGTCGTTTCATTGCCGAGGCGAAGCCCGGCAATCACGCCGTCCAGATGGCGGTCGCTCAATCCACTGCCGGCGCGGCGCCATTGAAACGTGTGATCGTCTCGCCTGACGAGAGCATGCGCCGCTTCCAACAAACGATCATCCCGCATCTCGACGCCGCCTATAATTTTGCGCGTTTCCTGAGCCGCGACGCCGATGCCGCGCAGGATATCGTGCAGGAGGCATATCTGCGCGCCTATCGCGGCTTTGGCGGCTTTCGCGATGGCGATGCCCGCGCCTGGACCTTCACCATCGTCCGCAACTGCTATCACGCCTGGCTGCAGGAGGGGCGGCGCAAGAGCCGCTATGAGCAGCCGATGACGGACGAACGGGATTCGGATGAGGGCTTGTCCTCTCCTGATCCTGCCTCCGAAGAGGACACGCCCGAGGCCGCCTTCGTACGTAAATCGGAAACGCAGCGGGTGCGCGAGGTCATCAACCGGTTGCCTGATGCCATGCGCGAGGTTCTGGTTCTGCGCGAACTCGAGGATCTCTCCTACAAGGAAATCGCCGAGATCATCGACGCGCCGATCGGCACCGTCATGTCGCGCCTTGCCCGCGCCCGCCACGATTTCGGCGAGGTCTGGCGTAGCCTCGAAGGACCGGAGGCGGCACGATGAGCGGCGGAGACCATAATGATCACGGCGAATGGAACGACCTGCTGCACGGCTTCATCGACGGCGAACTTGACGCGGCCAATGCCGCGCGCTTCGAGGCACATCTGGCGACCTGCCGGGACTGCGCGGGCGAGTTGGAGAATGCCATGATGGTCAAGCGTCTTTCCGCGCGCGAGGGTGTGAAATGGCAAGCGCCTGATACCGTCCATGCCCGCGTGCAGGCGGCACTCACGCTGGAGCAATCCATGATGAGGCGTGCAACCGGAGCCGCGAGCCACACGGAGAGCCCGTGGCAGCATGTCTGGCGGCTCGTGCGCGAATGGAGCTTCGTGCCCTCGCTTGCCGTTCTCGCCGCCAGCCTCATGCTGGTTCTGAACGTGCCGCAGCAGAGCCAGACGATCGAGGATCAGCTTCTCGCAAGCCACGTGCGCTCGATGCTCGCCGATCACCTCACCGACGTGCTGACCTCAGACCAGCACACGGTCAAACCGTGGTTCAACGGCAAGATCGATTTCTCCCCGCCGGTGGTCGATCTGGCGGCACAGGGCTTCCCTCTCGTGGGCGGCAGGGTGGATTATCTCGACGGGCGGGTGGTGGCGGCACTGATCTATCGCCGGCATGGCCATGTCATCAATCTCTTCATCTGGCCCGGTGCTGCGGGAGCCAAAACCAATGCCGAGAAGGATGGTTATAATTTCGCCGAATGGCATGCGGATGGGCTGGTCTTCTGGGCGGTCTCCGATGTCGCCGCATTGGATCTCTCCACCTTCCGCGACGATTTTATCCGCGCGACAGCCCCATAACGCAGAAAGCCGGCCGCATCGCTGCAGCCGGCTTTTTTGAATAACTACAAAGGATCAGGCTGAGAGCTTGGCCAGAACTTCGTCCGAAACTTCGAAATTCGAATAGACGTTCTGGACGTCGTCATCGTCTTCCAGGTTTTCGATGAGCTTCATCAGCGACTGGGCCTTTTCTTCGTCGACCGGCACGTTGTTCTGCGCGCGCCAGATCGCCTTGACGGTTTCGGCTTCGCCGAGCGTCGCTTCGAGCGCCTTTGCGACTTCGCCGAGGGATTCGAAGGCGCAGATGATCACATGGCCTTCTTCGTCGCTTTCGACGTCATCGGCACCCGCTTCGATCGCTGCTTCCATGACCTTATCGGCATCGCCGGCGGAAGGCTTGTAGGTGATTTCGCCGACATGGTCGAAGGAGAAGGAAACCGAACCGGTTTCGCCCAGCGCACCGCCGGCCTTCGTGAAGATCGAGCGGACGTTGGACGCCGTGCGGTTGCGGTTGTCGGTCAGTGCTTCGACGATGATCGCGGTGCCGCCCGGACCGTAGCCCTCGTAACGGATCGCATCGTAATTCTCGGTGTCGGCACCGGAAGCCTTCTTGATGGCACGATCGATGTTGTCCTTCGGCATCGACTGCGCCTTGGCGTTCTGGATCGCCAGACGCAGGCTCGCGTTCATGGCCGGATCGGGCAGACCCGTCTTGGCAGCGACCGTGATTTCGCGCGCCAGCTTCGAGAACATTTTCGAGCGCACCGCGTCCTGACGGCCCTTGCGGTGCATGATGTTTTTAAACTGTGAATGGCCAGCCATGGCACCCCTGTTCACGTCTTTTGTTGGGAATGGCCGCCTTATAAGAGCGAAGCGGCCTTCATTCAAGTGAAAAGCCGGATAATGGGGATGGAGAGCGGTCGCGATCGAGAAGATCTCAAAAGTGATCGCGATGGTCAAAGCCCCTTGAGCACATAGATCAGCGGCTTGTGCGGCAAGCTCTTCACCGAGACCGTGACGCTCGGGGTCGGAGCATAGGCGACGTCGAAATCGGGACCGAACAGGGCGAGAAACTGATCAACCGGTGGACCCCAGCGATGCATGGGCAGGATCAGCGAGGAACGCAGCCTTTTCACCACGCGGCTCATGCTGTCGGCCCCCATGGTCAGGCCGCCATCGACCGGCACCATCACCACGTCGAGCCGACCGATCTCCGCATATTGCTGGTCGGTGAGTTCGAAATGCAGATGCCCAAGATGGCCGATACAGAGACCAGCCACCTCGAAGATGAAGATCGAATTGCCATTGGCTTCGATGCCGCCGCCCCAGGAGCGAATGTCGGTGACGACATTGCGGATCAATGTATCGCCAACGGTCATGCGGATCTTTGCCGGCTCCCCCGGCGTGTCGCTCCAGCCGTGCAGCACATATTTGATCGCCGGGTCCGGCGTCAGCGTGTAGTGGCTCGGATGCGCCTTGTTCATCGTCACGACCTCAGGCGTATAAGGCGGCGGATAGGCGCCGCTATAATCCGTGGCGATAGAAACGCCGCCTGGCGTTTCGATGAAGAGCGTGGCATGGCCAAGGAAGGTGATCTTCACCTCGCCATCAACGGGATCATCGGCGAGCGTCGGACCGGGAGAAGAAAAGCTGGCGAAAGTTGCTCCCGAAAGAGATTGCGCGATCGCCTGGCATTGGCTGGGTTGCGGACGAGAAGGCTTTTGCTGGGCGTCAGCCGCGCTCCAGTAAAAAATCAGCGCCAGGAAAAACGCGGCAAAGACAGGAAATCGCTGTAACATGCCATCCCCTCAAGCCAGATAGTGGCCGAAGGATGCGGCATGACCGGAAACAGGTCCAGCGGCAATCAGCCAGGATTGCTCACAATCGCGTCATCATATGGTGATGATGAATTATAGAGCGTGATGCCGAAAAGTGTATGCGGTTTTCGGACGACATCACGCTCTACTTGTTTGATTCTAGAGCGGATTCAGATTTAGGTCGACCTGACCTAAAATCATCCGGCTCTAGTGCAGCGATCAGCGCCAGAAGTCCGGAATGGTCTCCGCAAGCCTTGGGCCAAGCCGGAGCGGTGCGATCTTTTCGGCCAGGCCCGTCGCGTCGGAAATTTCCACGCCGACGCCGCAGATGGTGGCGGGCCCCGAAGCCGCCTCGAAACGTCCCTTCGGCATCTTTGAGATGAAGCGGTTGAGCGGCTCTTCCTTCTCCATGCCGAGCGATGAATCGTAATCGCCGCACATGCCGGCATCCGACATATAGGCGGTGCCGCCGTTCAGGATCTGCGCGTCCGCAGTCGGCACATGCGTATGTGTGCCGACGACGAAGCTCGCACGGCCATCGACGAAGTGGCCGAAACACTGCTTTTCGCTCGTCGCCTCCGCATGGAAATCGAAGACGATGGCATCGGCCTGTTCCTTCAGCGGACAGGCATCGAGGATGGCCTCGGCCGACTTGAAGGGATCGTCCAGCTCCGGATGCATGAAGACGCGACCCATGATGTTCGCGACAAGAACGCGAGCGCCGTTGCGCGCATAATAGAGGCCGGAGCCGCGGCCGGGCGTGCCGGCCGGATAGTTGGCGGGGCGCAGGAACTGGTCGTGGCGCTCGCAGAAAACGACAGCTTCCTTCTGGTCCCAGACATGGTTGCCGGTCGTCACGACATCGGCGCCGGCATTGATCGTTTCCAGGAAGATATCCTCGGTGATACCGAAGCCGCCGGCGGCGTTTTCGCCATTGACGATGACGAAATCGAGCTTCAGGTCGGATACGAGGCCCGGCAGGCGCTCCCACACCGCGGTCCGTCCCGTCTTGCCGACCATATCTCCCAGAAAAAGCAGCCGCATTCGCTATCCAATCACTTCCGAAACGAAATTGAGTCCGCTCTCGGTCAAAATCGCGTCAAGACGGACGTCATGCGGCTCAGCCGGCACTGATGGCACTTCTTGGCAATCGAATGCAATGCCGATCAGCCGCGGATTCAGGCCTTTTTGATGCAAACGCTCGATTGCGCGGTCGTAGTGACCCGCTCCGTAGCCGATACGATGACCGGTCCTGTCGAAAGCGGAAAGCGGCACCAGCATGACATCGGGGTCCAGCTCAGCCGCTTCAGGCCCCGGTCCAAAAGTTCCGAATCCGACCGGAACCAAGGGCGCGCCTGCAACAAGCTCGCGAAAGACGATGGTGTTGCGATCAAGAATGACAGGCACACAAAGCCGCGCGCCGCGCTCGCGCAACCGCGCCATCAACGGCCTTATATCCACTTCGGAGCGTATCGGCAGGAAACCGGAGATGATCTCCGCCGGCCCGACATCGATTGCCTGGCCACCATGCGTCGCCATCGCGAGGGCCTTTTCGATGCGATCTTCCGCTGGAATAGCATCTCGCGCCGCCAGGCGCTCGCTGCGATATTGGGCTTTCAGCTCTTTGAGGCTCATCGGATCTTCGCAAATATCTATGATATCACGAAAACATAATGAGCCGACCGCCCGTTGCAAAGCGCGAAAGCGACATCCAGCCGTCGCAGAAGGAAGTCCGCTCTTTCAATCCTTGCGGATGATCGACAATTTTCCGTCGCCATCCACATGCACGCGGACATTTTCGTAATTTCGCAGCATCGTGTGATCGGTTTCGATCGGATGCGAATGCGTCGCAGTGATGACCACCACGTCGGCACCGGCCGCTTCGCCAGCCTTGACACCGGCCAAGACGTCTTCAAACACCAGGCATTCCGAAGGGCTGAGGCCAAGGCGCTGGGCGCCAAGAATATAGCCCTGCGGATCAGGCTTGCCGACCTTCACGTCTTCGGCGGTGACCATGAAGCGTGGAACCGGGATCCCGGCCGCGTCCAGCCGCGCCAGCGCCAGCCGATAGGGCGACGAAGTAACGATTGCCCAGCGCTCCGGCGGCAGCGATGCAAGAAAATCGACGGCGCCTGGCAGTGCGATCACGCCCTCGACATCGGCAATCTCGGCTTCGGTGATCTTCAGCGCTTCTGCGACCGGATCGACACCAGGCAGGTTCAACTGGCCGATCGTATCGACACCGCGCTTGCCATGCATTGTCGGCATGAACTTCTCGACATCAAGACCCTGAGCGCGAGCCCAGTTGCCCCAGACGCGCTCGGCGGCGGCAATCGAATTGATGATCGTGCCGTCCATGTCGAACAGGAAGCCGGAAAAGGTCTTGGTGAAGGCAGAATTCGTTGCGGCGGACAAGGGCGGACCTTTCTGGATGAGACGGTGAGCACCTGCGGCAAACGCGACGCTCATGATATGCCCTTCTCGACTAACGGCAGCCGTCGAAAGAAGCAAATAAATGCTGCGCAGGACGCTCGAGAAAGTCGGCTGGAGACGGTGGGGAAAGATGAGAAAGGGCGCGCGGCAATGATACATGCCGCGCGCCGCTTGCAATTACTCGCCGAGGCGGCTCTTCAGTCCATTGATGATGTGGTTCGCCAGCGCCTCATAGTCGTCGTCGAAATGGTGACCGCCATCCATGGCGATGACTTCCGCGCCAGTGCCCTTCAGCAGCGGGCAGGCAACATCTTCGTCGTCATCCTTACCATAGACGCATTGCACCATTTTCGGATTGATCGACTTGAGGTCGTTGACGGGATTGCCGCCCTTACCCTCGCTCGAAGCACCAAGCCAGCCCATGACCGAGATCACGTAGTCGACCTTCTGCGACAGGGACAGCAGCGACATCTGTACGATCTTGTCTTTTTCAGACTGTGGCAGGCGATTGTAGCTCGCCGGCAGCACATCGGCGCCAAAGGAATAGCCGACCAGCACCACATGCTTGACCTTGAAGCGCTTGGTGTAGAAATCGATGATCCGGCCGAGGTCGTTCGCAGTCTGCTGCGGGTCCTTCTCGGTCCAGAAATAATGCAGGGTATCGACGCCTACGACCGGAATGCCCTGGTCCTGCAGATAGCTGCCCACTTCCTTGTCGATGTCGCGCCAGCCGCCATCGCCCGAATAGACGATTGCAAGCGTGTCTTCGGTCGGCGTCGTTTCCATGATGTCGACGGGCAGCCCAAGCGGCGACTTGGAGCTGTCGATCGTCTTCATCAGATCGGCGAGCGATGCCTCAAGCGTCGTATAGGTATCGGCATTATCCGAATTCGTGGTTTGGACTTCGGGATGGTCCTTCTGGATCTCCTCGACATGGTCGCGCCCGTCCTTCGGCGCATTGGCCGTGAACGTCACGAGGATCGGGTTCGGCAAGGCGCCTTCCTGCAGGCCGAAGGACACCATGTCGCCATCGGTTTTCTTCTCGGCCGGCGTGCAAAGCTCCTGCTTCAGCGCGATGCCCGCGGTCGGATCGACGGCCAGCGTACCGGCAACTGTCGCATCCGGCGTCTGGGCGGCAATCGTCAACGCCATGGCACCACCGGCGCCGACACCGGCGATGATAGGCAGCTGGTAGGTGCTGTCGGCAAAGGACCGCTGCACCTGCTGGCTGAGCGACTCCAGATCCGAGACGATATAGATACAGCCGTCATTCTGGCTGACATCGTATTTGTTGAGCGAAGCCAGGAAGGACGGATAGTCGATACCGATCACAAGCGAACCGTTGGCGACCAGCTTGTCGGCGACCGCTTTTTCCTTGTCGCCCCAGCCGGCGAGATCGGAAATCAGCACGACTTCGTTCGAAACCTTGCCCTGCGGGCGCATGATATGCGGAGCCGGGATCATGCCGAGATCGTATTTGGCATCGTCGGCTTCCGCGCGTGCCGGACCCGACACCAGCAGGCCCATCGACACCATGCATGCGAAAGCCAATGACATTGCGTATTTCAAGATCATTTCCTCACGACCCCCTTAAGTCCGCCCCCGATGAGGAATGTGGCATCCATCAACGCGATTATTGGACTTACACCTCCCGAAACAGCCAGGTAGCGCGGCTGCCATTCGGGATGGAACTTGGATTTGAAGGCACGAAGCCCTTTGAAATTATAAAACCGCTCGCCGTGTTCGAAGACAGTCCCCCCGACCCTATCCCAAACCGGCGCCGATTCCCGTCTCGACATGCCCGATAGCGGTGCCATGCCGAGGTTGAAACGCTGAAAGCCCTGGCTTTTGAGGTATTCGAGGATCTGCACGAACAGAAAATCCATCGAACCCTTCGGGGCATCGGGCGAAAAACGCATCAGGTCGACGGATCCCTCCTCCTTGGTCTCCGTCATCAGGATATTCGCAAAAGCGACGATATTACCATCCTTTTTCAACACGCCGATCGGCTGCGAGCACACGTAGTCCGGATCGAACGCGCCAAGCGAGAAGCTCTTTTCCTTGGCATTGTGATCGGCAAGCCATGTGTCGGACACATGGGCAAGCTGATCCATGACTTCAGGTATATCTTGAGGTTCGATAACGGCAAATTCTAGTCCGTCGCGAACCGCGCGACTCGCCGTCTGTCTGAGGTTCGCCCATTTGCCGCCCTTGAGCTCGAAATTGGCAAGATTGACCACGGCCAATTCACCGAGCTTGTAGGCACGCAGGCCCGCATCGGCGCAATAGGACAGAAGTGCGGGCGAGATCTGGTAGAACACCGAGCGGCAACCTGCCGCGCGTGCGGCCTCCACGAAACGCCAGATCAGATCGGGCAACGCCTGACGTGGGCCGACCGGATCGAACAACGCGATCCACGAACGGCCCTGCTTGCCGTACATGATGAAGGCATCGCCCTTTTCCGAGAACATGATGTTCTTGTCGCCCATGCGCACCAGATTGGCATCGGCCACGCCTTGCTTGCGGACGATTTCGACGGCACGCGTTACCGCATCGTCCGTAACGGGCTCCAGGCGCTTCGTCGCCGGGCGCAGAAGGCTGAAGATCGCGATCGCCGAGGACAGGATGGAAATACCGAGAGCCGCGCGAAGTCCGCGCGGTGCCTCATCGGCAAATTCGAATTGCCACCAGAGCTGATTGCTGTATCCGACATCGCGATAGACGAAGAACAGCACCACGATCGCGCCGATGCAGATGACGGCAATGGCCGTCAGCCATCCGGCCGTCAGCGTCTGGTTGAGCAGCGAGGCCGGCCGCTTGAACAGACGGCGGCTGACGACGAGGCTGAAGACAAAGAAGGCCAGCAATCCCGCTTCGACGATGGCGATGGCCTTCAGCAGCGACAGGAACAGAGCAAGCAGCGCCGAAAAGCTCGACACCCACCAGGCGCCGTCCAGGCGCTGGCTGAGACCGCGCGCGGCCACGATGATCGTCAGCCCGAGAAGACTCGAGAGGAAATGCGCGCTCTCGACCAGCGATAGCGGCAGATAGTCGGACAGCACGATCAGGTTCTGATCCGGCGTCGGCGTGACGCTCGAGAAGACCAGCATCATGCCGAGCAACAGCGCGAAGGCCGACAAGAGCTGCGGCATGACGCGCGCGCCGATGCGGCGCATGCTGGAAGCCACCGGATGATCGACGAAACGACGCAGCTCCGCCACCGAGATCGCGGCGATCGCGATAACGAGCGGGATGACGTTGTAAATGACGCGATAAAGAACCAGCGAGCTCAAAACGGCGTCCTCATTCACGGAACTGCCGAGCCAAGCGATGATGATCGTCTCGAACACACCGAAGCCGGCCGGAACGTGGCTGAGCACGCCGAGGCCGACAGCGATGGCATAGATGGCGAAGAAGCCGGGCCATCCGATAGAGGTTTCCGGCAGCAGCACATAGAGCACGGAGGCCGAGGCCGCGATATCGAATGCGGTGACTAGAAACTGCCGCGACCAAGTGCGCGAATCCGGCAGCCGAACTTCGACCGGCCCGATGCGCACCTCGCGGCCGTTGCGGCCGGCATAGATCACGAAGGCGAGCGCCGCGAGAATGGCGATGGCGATCAACCGCAGCCACAGGCCATCGACGCTGATCAGCGGGCCGATCTCATCGGCGATGACCAGAAGCGCGATAGCACCGACGGCAGCCAGGCCAAGACCAAAGGCAAGCGTGACGAAAGCAATGACGCGGGTAATGTCGTCGGGCGACAGCCCGAGCCGGGTATAGGCGCGATAGCGGATCGCACCGGCGCTGAGCGCGCCGAAACCAGCCGTGTTGCCGACCGCGTAGGCGCTGAAGGAGGTCAGCGCCACATGCGGAAACGGCAGCCGCTTGCCGATATACTCGAGCGCATTCTGGTCGTAGAAGATCAGGGAGGCGAAGCTCAGACCGGTAAACAGCAGCGCCAGCAGCACCGAGGAGATCTTCGTCGTCGTCAGGGCGTGGACGACGTCATCATAACGCACCTCGGTCGTCAGGTCGTAGATCGCATAGGCGGCGATGCAGAAGACGGCCACAGTGAGGAGAGCGACGATCAGCGCCCGGTAGCGGTTCAACAGACCGACGATACCGCCACGTTCTTCCAATTCCTCATCGGCATTTTCCAGATCGATTGGGCTCGACATGCTCTACCTGTTTTTAGTGATCTTCGCCGGTTCCGACTGTTCGGATATTCAGTAATATCGACGACGCGTCTTCGAATTGCCGTATACACTTCTTTCGACAAGCCCGTTGTGACGCGCGCTCCCATCCTTCTGAATTTAGGCAATTTTGGCGCAGGCCCCGTCCCTGCTGCAATGAATCTGTTATTATTTAAAGGATTTTGTCATTCACTCGGCTTTTGAGCTTATCCACACACAAAAGTGATCTTCCCATCGCGTCCTGAGCGCCCTCGCCGCCGCCGCTGCCCTTCTTCCGATTATCCGAAGCCTACTACAACGTGAGATGGATATCCATCGCATGCCGTCAACCGTATTTCCGAGTGGCTGAATCCGGAAACAGATAGGCCCGGCGCCAAAATCGGCACCGGGCCACTGACTGATAGCCGCGAAAGGGATCGGAACGGCGGTGACCGTCGATAAGGATTTGCCGGAACTCAGCGATCGGGCGCTTCCGCCGGTTCGCCGCGCATCTCGCTGAGGAAGAACCCCTCGCGCAGATTGATGCCGTATTCGACGAAGGCCTTCATGCAGCAGAGCATCTGCGTCCAGCCCTCGCAGTTCAGATAGGTGCCGCGGCGGCCGGCCTCGTCCTCCCGCCAGCCCGATTCCTCGATGATGACAAGCGTGCCGCCATCGTCAAGCGCGTCGAAGGTCATCTCCACCTTGGTTCTGTAACGGACGCCATCCTCGCCGGTGCCGCCTTCCCAGTGCAGGACGATGCGCTTGTTGGCCTCCACTTCATTGACCTCGACGGGGGCGTTCTTCCACCAGATGACGGTCGTTCCCGCCACCAGGGGCGCGCTGGCCCCGCCGACGGTAGTGAAATAGCTCGAAAGCTTCTTCGGGTTGACGACAGCATCGAAGACTTCATCCACCTTGCGGCCGATCCGTCCTGAAATCCGAACATTCAATGTCATGGCATCTCCTCCACTGTTTGTCTGTCGTTATCGCTCCATTGCGAATGGCTCTATTATGTTATAAAAATATAACATGTCAAACGAATCGGATAGCGACCTCATTTTCAAGGCCCTTGCGCATCGTCGCCGGCGCGAAATCCTGGACATGCTCAAGGATGCGCCACGCACGACAGGCATGCTCTGCGAGGCTTTCACGGATATGGACCGCTGCACCGTGATGCAGCACCTGAAAGTGCTTGAGGATGCAGACCTCGTGATTGCCAGGAAAGAAGGACGCGAGCGCTGGAACCATCTGAACAGCTTGCCGATCAAGCAAATCCATGATCGCTGGATCAGCGCTTATGCCGGCCATGCCCTCTCCATTCTCGATCGGCTGAAGAACGATCTGGAAGGCTAAGAGAAATGGTTGGGTTCGGAGGAAGCTGGATTTAGGCTGCGCCGGCGCGGCCCCAACAGTCGTTTCAGCTTGTCGCTCGTCCCGTCCTCCTCGAGCGGTGTGTAAACCACCAGCTTCATGTCGGCACGGTCCATGACGGCAAGCGCGGTATATTCGAATGTCATCAAGCCGCCCTCCGGATGGCGCAGCCGCTTGTGACCTGTCAGCGGCCGCAACACATCCTGTCTCGGCCACCACGCACGAAATTCGGGGCTTGCCTGCGTCAAGGTGGCGATCAGCCGTTCGAAATCGGGATCGCCGGCATAACGGGCACTGTCGGCGCGAAACATCGCCAGCGAATTCGCCGCCACGATCTCCCAATCGACAAGAAGCTGCCGATGCGCAGGATCGGTGAACACCCGATGGACGCTGTTGCGCGCATCCCCCTGCAACAAGGCATAATCGCCGAAAAGCGCGACGGCGGCCGCATTCCAGGCGAGCACGTCCCAACGCCTGCCAAGAACATAGGCCGGTTGGCCGGTAAGGCTCGCAAGCATGCGAACCAGCGCGGCCGGTACCTCCTCAGGCCCGCGCGACGGAATATCAATAGACGGCCGATCGCTGAGGGTGAAGAGATGCCGCCGCTCGACCGGATCGAGCCGCAGCGCATCGGCCAGCGCCGATAGAACCTCTGCAGAAGGGCGGACGTCCCGGCCCTGTTCCAGCCATGTGTACCAGGTGGTGCCGACACCGGCCAGAAGCGCCACTTCTTCGCGCCTGAGCCCCGGCGTGCGCCGCCGGAACCCTTCCGGAAGTCCAACGCCGGCGGGCGTCAGCTTTTCCCGACGCGAGCGCAGAAAGGCGCCGAACTCGCGACGCCTGGCTTCGAGGATGGTCTGGCTCTGATTGATGGTCATGCCCCATCATAGCAGGATCAATACTAGGATAAAGTCAGAACTGTTTGCCGCGTCCACAAGCTGCCACATATCATCATGCAGACAACGAGAAGGCGGTTGCTATGGATATGAGCGGCAAGACGGTCCTGATTACAGGCTCGACGGATGGTGTCGGGCGCCGAGTTGCGGAACGACTCGCAGCGGCAGGTGCGACGGTGATCGTTCACGGCCGCGACGGGAGCCGCGCGGAAGAATTGGTCTCCCGCATCCAGGATAAGGGCGGCAAAGCGACCTATTATCTCGCCGACCTTTCCTCGCTGGAAGAGGTTCGCATCCTCGCCGACGCCATCGAGCGCGACATCGATCGCCTCGATGTTCTGATCAACAATGCGGGCATCGGTACCAGCGGCGGCGGACGCCAGGTAAGCCAAGACGGATACGAGCTGCGCTTCGCGGTGAATTATCTCGCGGGCTTCCTGCTGACGCACCGGCTCCTACCTCTGTTGAAGGCAAGTGCTCCCGCCCGCATCGTCAATGTATCCTCTGTTGGCCAGCAGGCGATCGACTTCTCCGATGTCATGCTGACGCGCGGCTATAGCGGAGTGCGCGCCTATTGCCAGAGCAAGCTGGCGCAGATCATGTTCACCTTCGATCTCGCCGAGGAGCTTGCCGGCTCCGGCATCACCGCCAACTGCCTGCACCCCGCGACCTATATGGACACGACCATGGTGCGCCAGGCAGGCGTTTCACCGATAAGCTCCGTCGAGCAAGGGGCGGATGCCATCCTCAATCTGGCCGCCGGCGGCGCCCTGGAGGGACACTCCGGCCACTATTACGACGGACTGCGTCCATCCCGCGCCTCTGCTCAAGCCTATGACGCAACGGCGCGACAGCGCCTGCGAACACTCAGCCAAAGCCTTTCCGGCCTCGCCTGAACCACACACTCCCACCACTCTCTGTCCTCGAAAGGAGACACGCATGTCGTCTCAACACGTCGCTATTATCGGCGGCTCCTCCGGCATCGGTCTTGCGACCGCCGCCCATCTTCTCGAAAAAGGCTATCGTGTCACCATCACGGGTCGCGATGCCGCCAAACTTCAGGCAGCCGGGCAAAGCCTCACCGGCGATATTGCCACCGTGACCATGGATGCTGCCGACTTTGCCGGCCTCGCCGAGGTCTTCCAGGCAATCGGACCGGTCGATCATCTCGTCCTGACATTGGGTGGCGGCAATGGCGCCGGCCCTTTCGCCACGGTAGACCTCGCCGATCTCAGGAAAGGCTTCGAACAGAAGACCATGGCGCATTTCGCCTGTGCCCAGGCTTGCCTTCCGCATCTTTCGAAGCAAGGCAGCATCACCTTCGTCTCTGCCGTCTCGGCACAGGCGGCGATGCCCGGAACCGCAGGACTCGGAGCCATCAATGCCGCCATAGCCGCCCTCGCGCCGATCCTCGCGGTCGAGCTCAAGCCGATCCGGGTAAATTGTGTGTCGCCCGGCGTCGTCGATACTCCCTGGTGGGATTTCACCAAGGAGCAGAGGGAGCAGACCTTCGCCGGATTTGCAGCCCGCACGCCCGTTGGCCGCGTCGGCCGCCCTGAGGAGATCGCCGAAGCCATCGCCTTCCTGATCGGTAACGGCTTCACCAGCGGTCACACGCTGATCTGCGACGGCGGCATCCGTCTCGGTCAATGATTTCCAGAACCTCTGCGCCTTCTTCCCATTGCGAAAAATGCCATCGCGACTGACGACGCGATGGCGTCCTCAGCTGTTTTGGATGCCCCGCAGATGCTTGAGAATCTCAGTCAGCCGCGCCGAGATCGAGCGCGGCGGCATTCTGCAGTCGAGCAGTTAAGTGAGAGGAGGTGTGGCGTCAGCGCGGCGAAAGAACTGCGCGACGCCTTCCTTGGCCATTGGCCCGAAAATTGAAGAGCGATCCACGACGACCGATGGATGTTTACGATCCTGGGTGCCTACAAACGTAGGTGGGCACCGTGTGTCCAGGCCCACGGGCCTGGTCAGGGACAGCTCCCTTTGGATCGAGTATGGCCCCAGGGATTGTGGTTCCTGTCGGGAAGCGCAGACCGCCTAAACTATATAAAGAGCTTTGAAGCTTTCTACCAGAGGGCTGCGACGGGCAGCCCCAGAAATAACTCAAGCCTGCTCGACGCCCGGCCGCTCTAAAAGCTTCTCGGTGATGCCGTGAATGCGCGTCGTCACCTCGTCGATGACGCTTGCCAGCGTCTCCTCGGCCCGCGCATTGGCTGCCACGGTCGTATCCCGGGTGCTGGTCAGGGTTTCCAGCTCAGCCTCCAGCGAAGACACGCGCCGGGTCAATTCGCTCACCTCATCCATGATCATGATGCCGGCCATGACGGTCACCCGGAGATCGCCGATCTCACCGAACTGGCTCTTCAAATGCATGACATAACGGTCGAAGCGATTGGCGAGATCCGTCAGATGGTCTTCCTGGCCCTCTTCGCAGGCCATCCGGTAGGCTTTGCCGTCGATCGTTACCGTTACTTGTGCCATTCGACTTTCCGATCACTGCCGCACTGCGACGGCTGCCTCCCGAGGGATCAGCGGTCCAGCACGGCTCTTATGGTTTCCATCGCCGTCACGAGCCGGCGCGACACTTCGCGATTGACCTCTTCCAGCCGGTTCGCGCGGAACTCGGCCTGATCCAGTTCCTGGGCAAGGCGGGATCGATCGGCGTGAACCCTACGGACCTCGCCTTCTATATCGCTCTGCGCCCGTTCCCGCTCGAACCGTCCGTCGACGGCACTTTCCAAAGTCGAAAGCGCCTGGCGCAATTGGGCGAGCGCCGCATCCACCGTTTTGCCTGAAGGTGTCATACCCTTCGCATCTCCGCGCAAGGCCCGAATCAAAACATCCGGCCACTTGTCTGATTTCGCAACAATATTCAACTCGGCAACAGCACGTCAATAAAGGCTGTCATGTGGCAGCCCCCCTATTCTGTGGATGAATGCCGCCTTTGCCGCTTACACAGGCCTTGTCGCATGATTGTCGTCTTTTGTAAAAGTGAACGGGCAAATGTCAAAAAATTGCCCCGAGAGCCTCGTATTGAGCCCTCGATTTATTGACTTGCTCGCCCTAACTGCTATGTCTCGACCGCCTGAGGCGACGTTGGAAATGGCGTTCGGAAGAGCGCCTCCCCTTCACCCGCCTTTCAACCGATGGCCCTCCCTCCCAAGCGTGTGGCCATCCCCCGAACCCGGAACACTGCGGAAAAACCCATGAACTCTCGCGAACAACACGACCGGATGGCGAATGCGATCCGTTTCCTTGCCATGGATGCTGTCGAGAAGGCCAATTCCGGTCACCCCGGTTTGCCGATGGGGATGGCTGATGTTGCCACCGTTCTCTTTAGCAAATATCTGCGCTTCGATCCGAAGAACCCGTTGTGGCCGGACCGCGACCGCTTCGTCCTGTCGGCTGGCCACGGCTCGATGCTGCTTTATTCGGTTCTCTACCTCACCGGCTATCCGGACATGACGGTCGATGAGCTCACACGCTTCCGCCAACTCGGCTCCAAGACCGCCGGCCATCCGGAATATGGTCACGCCACCGGCATCGAAACGACGACCGGCCCGCTCGGCCAGGGCATTGCCAATGCCGTCGGCATGGCGATCGCTGAGCGCAAGCTGCGCGAGGAATTCGGCTCCGAGCTTCAGGATCACTACACCTACGTCATGTGCGGCGACGGCTGCCTGATGGAAGGTATCAGCCATGAAGCGATCGCGCTGGCCGGCCACCTCAAGCTCAACAAGCTGATCCTGTTCTGGGACAACAATTCCATCACCATCGACGGTGCCGTTTCGCTTTCGGACTCGACCGATCAGGTCGCTCGCTTCAAGGCTGTTCACTGGAACACGATCGAAATCGACGGTCACGACCAGGCCGCCATCGCTGCCGCCATCGAAGCCGCCCACAAGTCCGACCGCCCGACGCTGATCGCCTGCAAGACGATCATCGGCTTCGGCGCTCCCAACAAGCAGGGCACCCACAAGGTCCACGGCTCGCCGCTCGGCGCCGAGGAAATCGCCGCGACCCGCGTCGCGCTCAACTGGCCCTACGAGCCCTTCGTCATCCCGAACGACATCCTCGGTGAATGGCGCGCTGCCGGCGAACGCTCCATCGGCACCCGCGAAGCCTGGGAAGGCCGCCTTGCCGCAGCCGACCCGGCCAAGAAGGCTGAATTCACCCGCCGCTTCGATCACAAGCTGCCTGATGGATTCGACGCCGCCATCAGCGACTACAAGAAGAAGCTCGCGGAAACCAAGCCGACCGTCGCAACTCGCAAGGCTTCGGAAGACGCGCTCGAAGTCATCAACGGCTTCATTCCGGAAACGCTCGGCGGTTCGGCCGACCTTACGCCGTCGAACAACACCAAGACCAGCCAGATGAAGTCGATCACCCCGACCGATTTCTCCGGCCGTTACATGCATTGGGGTATCCGCGAACACGGCATGGCTGCTGCCATGAACGGCATCGCGCTCCACGGCGGTCTCATCCCCTATAGCGGCGGCTTCCTGATCTTCTCGGATTATTGCCGCCCGCCGCTCCGCCTCGCTGCCCTGATGGGCATTCGCGCCATCCACGTCCTGACGCATGATTCCATCGGCGTCGGCGAAGATGGCCCGACCCACCAGCCGGTCGAGCAGGTCGCCAGCCTGCGCGCCATCCCGAACTTCCAGCTCTTCCGCCCGGCAGACGCAACGGAAACGGCCGAATGCTGGCAGATCGCCATCAAGACGACCAACCGCCCGTCCGGCCTTGCCCTGACCCGTCAGAACCTGCTGGCCGCTCGTACGGAATATAGCGAGAAGAACCTCTGCGAACTCGGCGCCTACACGCTGGCCGGCAATGCCGACGCCAAGGTCACGATCTTCGCTTCGGGCTCCGAAGTTGAACTCGCCGTTGCTGCCCGCGCGGTCCTGGAAGGCAAGGGCGTCTCCACGCGCGTCGTTTCCGTTCCCTGCACCGAACTCTTCTTCGAGCAGCCGGACGCCTACCGCAAGGAAGTCATCGGCAACTCGCCGGTCAAGGTTGCCGTCGAAGCCGGCGTTCGCGAAGGCTGGGATGCCTTCATCGGACCGGAAGGCGCGTTCATCGGCATGAAGAGCTTCGGCGCTTCCGCTCCCTACAAGGACGTCTACAAGCATTTCGGCATCACGACGGAGGCCGTTGTCGCCGCCGCTGAGGCAAAGCTTTCCTGAGGGCGCTGACAAGCGCTCTCAAATCCAATAGATAAACACCCTGAGTGAACGGGAGTGACATTCAATGACTGTAAAAGTTGCTATCAACGGCTTTGGCCGTATCGGCCGTAACGTTCTGCGCGCGATCGTCGAATCCGGCCGCACCGACATCGAGATCGTTGCCATCAACGACCTTGGGCCGGTCGAGACCAACGCCCACCTGCTGCGTTACGATTCCATCCACGGCAAGTTCCCCGCCGAAGTGAAGGTCGAAGGCGACACGATCATCGTTGGCGGCGGCAAGCCGATCAAGGTCACGGCGATCAAGGACCCAGCAACCCTGCCGCACCGCGATCTCGGCGTCGATATCGCGATGGAATGCACAGGCATCTTCACGGCCCGCGACAAGGCCGCCGCTCACCTGACGGCCGGCGCCAAGCGCGTCATCGTTTCGGCTCCTGCCGACGGCGCCGACCTGACCGTCGTTTTCGGCGTCAACCATGACCAGCTCACCAAGGAGCATCTGGTCATCTCCAATGCATCCTGCACCACGAACTGCCTGGTTCCGGTGGTTAAGGTTCTCGATGACGCCGTTGGCATCGACCACGGCTTCATGACGACCATTCACTCCTACACCGGCGACCAGCCGACGCTCGACACCATGCACAAGGACCTGTACCGCGCCCGTGCCGCAGCCCTGTCCATGATCCCGACGTCGACGGGCGCCGCAAAGGCTGTCGGCCTCGTTCTGCCGCACCTCAAGGGCAAGCTCGACGGCACGTCGATCCGCGTTCCCACGCCGAACGTCTCGGTCGTCGACTTCAAGTTCGTGGCCAAGAAGGCAACGACGGTCGGCGAAATCAACGAAGCCATCAAGGCTGCATCGAACGGCAAGCTGAAGGGCATCCTCGGCTATACCGACGAGCCGCTGGTTTCCCGCGACTTCAACCATGATAGCCACTCGTCGATCTTCGCGACCGACCAGACCAAGGTCATGGAAGGCAACTTCGTGCGCGTCCTGTCGTGGTACGACAACGAATGGGGCTTCTCGAGCCGCATGTCGGACACGGCAGTCGCCTTCGCCAAGACGATCTGATCATGGCCTTCCGCCCGCTCCTTCCGACGACAGTCCGCTGGCGTCCCTTGGAAGGAGACGGGCTGGAGCACCTGACGATCACCCCTCTCGATAATGCCGGCAGCACGGCCATCCGTGCTGCCGGCATTATCATTGGTGCCCGCGGAGGCACGCCTTATGGCGTTTCCTATCGCATCGATTGCTCCGCAGACTGGGCCGTTCTTTCCTTCTCGGTCGAAACCACCGACGGACGCCGCCTCGCGCTGATCTCGGACGGCAAGGGACATTGGCGCACCGAGGATAGCGAGCCCCTGCCGCAATTCGATGGTTGCGTCGATATCGATCTCTATGGCTCGCCCTTCACCAACAGCCTGCCGATCCGCCGGCTGGAAATGACGCCGCGAGACGGAACCGCCAAGCTCTCCATGCTCTATATCCCGTTCGACACCTTCGAGCCGGTGCGCGACAGACAGCATTATACCTGCATCGTGCCGGAGAAGCTCTACCGCTATGCGGCCGAAGACCGTGATTTCACCGTCGATCTTCCGGTCGACGAAGATGGGCTGGTGATCGACTATCCGATCTATTTCAGGCGTGTGGATGTTTGAGCTTCGCCCATGCTGACGGCTCCCACCCATTTATGCCTTGCATGAAATCATGCGCGCTTGTGCTTGGATCCCCGGATCAAGCCGAGGATCCACACAAGTCCTTCGGTTTCGAACGGTAGGATAACTCTGAGGTCTCAGCAGCCCCCATCGCAACTGCCCTTCAAAAGCCCCAATCTTTGCTCTCCCTGCCCTGCTATGGTCCAGATTTACCAATAAATTTTGGGTAGGAAGTCTCCCAGTGTATTCCAAGCCGCTTCGCCGTTCTGGCAAAAGCGCATCACACCATGCTGTTGCAATCGTCAGGGCGGGCTCAGTCGTAAAGCTCTCCTCTGATTAAGGCCATATTTGCCAATATGGCCGGCAGGACTGCATGATGGGATGACGAAGGGATTTCCGCATTCCGGGCTTTTTGGCCCCAGCAGCGGCGCACGGAAAAGGGGAAGAAAAGGTGGAGGCATTTTACGTCATCGTGCTGATCAGCACGGTTCTCATTCTCATCGCGGCTTTCTCCAGCCTTCTTGCTTTCCGTTTCGGCGCCCCCCTGCTGCTACTCTTCCTGATGATCGGCCTTGCCGCCGGCACAGACGGCCTCGGCATCGAATTCTCCAACAATTATCTCGCCTATATTCTCGGCTCTCTGGCGCTAGCCATCATCCTCTTCGATTCCGGCTACGGCACACCGATCCAGGCCTTCAAGCTTGCCGCGGCACCCGCGTTGACCATCGCCTCCGTCGGCGTCATCGTAACGGCGGCATTGTTCGGCCTTGCCGCCACCTGGCTGCTCGGCTTCACCTGGCTGCAGGGCCTGCTGCTCGGCTCCATCGTCGCCTCGACGGATGCGGCCGCGGTCTTCTTCCTTCTGCGCATTGGCGGCATCAATATCCGTGACAAGGTGCGCTCAACACTGGAAGTCGAATCCGGCACCAACGATCCGATGGCGATCTTTCTGACGCTTGCCTTGGTCGAACTCCTGGCAAATGGCGAAGGCTATGCCGGCATCAACCTCGCCATGCTTGCCACCTTTGTCCAGCAGATGGGGCTGGGTGTCATACTCGGCCTGCTCGGCGGCATGATGATCGTCCTCATTGTCAGCCGCCTGGAAACGGATCGCGGCCTGACGCCCATCTTCGTGCTGGCGCTCGCGCTCCTCGTCTTCTCGTTTACCGGCGCTGTCGGCGGCAGCGGCTTCCTGGCCGTCTATGTCGCAGGCATCTATGCCGGCAACCGCAAGCTGCCCGCATCCGCCTCGATCAAGCGTTTCCAGGACGGCATGACCTGGCTGGCGCAGATCATCATGTTCCTCGTGCTCGGTCTGCTCGCCACGCCCTCGGAATTTCCGGCGATCGCCATCCCCGCCATCGCGCTGGCACTATTCCTGATCTTCGTTGCCCGGCCGATTGCCGTCTGGCTCTGTGTGCTGCCGTTCGATTATACGCAGCGGGAAACCGGCTTCGTCGCCTGGGTCGGTCTGCGCGGTGCCGTCTCCATTCTTCTAGCCATCATGCCGATCCTCGGCGGCCTGCAGGCTGGCCAAACCTATTTCAACGTCGCCTTCATCGTCGTGCTGGTGTCGCTGCTCGTACAAGGCTGGACCATCAAGCCGATGGCGCGCCGGCTTGGCCTCATCATTCCCCCGCGCATGGGGGCGATCGACAAGGTCGAGGTCGACCTGCCGGGCACGGTCAACCACGAACTCCTCTCCTATCGTGTCGTGAAGGACAGTCCGGTCCTGCGCGGCGAGCGCATTCCGCGCTGGGCGACACCATCGCTGATCGTTCGCGACGGCAAGTCCATGCGCTATCAATATGCCGGCCGCCTGCGCGAAAACGATATCGTCTATCTTTTCGTCTCCCCCAATTATTCACGCCTGCTCGACCGCCTCTTCGCTAGCCGCGCGCCGGTCGATCCTGAGGATGCCGAATTCTTCGGCGCCTTCTCGATCTCACCGCTTCGCCCTGCCGCCGATCTCGATGCTGCCTATGGGCCGGGCCTGCTGAGTGAGCAGGAGAAGGGACTGACCATAGCGGAGCTCATGCGCCATCGCCTCGGTGGCAAGGCCGACTATGCGGATCGCGTTCGTCTGGGCGAGATTATCCTCATCGTCCGCGATCTCGACGAGAACGATCATATCCAATCCGTCGGAATGTCGCTCGAGGCGGTGGAACCGCCCGTCATCATGCCGATCTTCATCAATCTCCATGATATTTTGAAGAGCGCACGCGCCTATCTGCAGAAGCGCCGCGAGCGCGCGCATGAAGCTGTTTCAAGCGATTCGTCGACGGGCAAAAACGACGTCTGAACGCCTTGCGTCTGCGATCATCCGTAGTATGGTCGGCGCGCTTTTCGCCACCAACAATATTGGATCCTCCCATGGCAGCCTTCAAAACTCTCGACGATCTCACCGACATCTCCGGCAAGCGCGTATTGGTGCGCGTCGACCTCAACGTGCCGGTCAAGGATGGCAAGGTCACCGATGCGACGCGCATCGAGCGTGTCGCCCCGACGATTCTCGAATTGTCCGAAAAGGGCGCCAAGGTCATCCTGCTTGCCCATTTCGGCCGCCCGAAGGATGGCCCCTCCCCGGATCTCTCCCTCGGTCTCATCGTGCCGGCCGTCGAAGAAGTTCTGGATCATGCCGTTCTCTTCGCCTCCGATTGCATCGGCGCTCCGGCGGCCGACGCCGTTGCCAAGATGAACAACGGCGACATCCTGCTGCTGGAAAACACTCGCTTCCATAAGGAAGAGGAAAAGAACGACGCAGCCTTCACCAAGGCGCTTGCCGCCAATGGCGATATCTACGTCAACGACGCCTTCTCGGCCGCGCATCGCGCCCACTCTTCCACGGAAGGCCTTGCCCACCTGCTGCCGGCCTATGCGGGCCGCACAATGCAGGCAGAGCTTGAAGCCCTAGAAAAGGGCCTCGGCAATCCGGTCCGCCCTGTCGTCGCCATTGTCGGCGGTGCCAAGGTCTCCACCAAGATCGACCTTCTGATGAACCTCGTGAAGAAGGTCGATGCGCTTGTCATCGGCGGCGGCATGGCCAACACCTTTATCGCCGCCCGCGGCACCAATGTCGGCAAGTCGCTCTGCGAACATGATCTCGCCGATACCGCAAAGCAGATCATGATCGAGGCCGCTGCCTCCGGCTGCGCGATCGTGCTGCCGGAAGACGGCGTTGTCGCCCGTGAGTTCAAGGCCGGTGCCGACAACGAAGTCGTCGCGATCGAAGCGATCCCCGCCGATGCCATGGTGCTCGATGTCGGCCCGAAATCGGTCGAAGCGGTCAAGAACTGGATCGGCCGCGCGACGACGTTGGTCTGGAACGGCCCGCTCGGCGCCTTCGAAATCACGCCCTTCGATGCCGCAACTGTCGCAGTCGCCAAATACGCTGCTGAATGCACGAAAGCTGGCAAGCTGACCTCCGTCGCCGGCGGCGGCGATACGGTTTCGGCGCTGAACCATGCGGGCGTTGCCGACGACTTCACCTATGTCTCGACGGCGGGCGGTGCCTTCCTCGAATGGATGGAAGGCAAGGTCCTGCCGGGTGTCGCAGTTCTGCAGGCCGGCAAGTAAACAGCAAGCCTTATCGCCGCGAATGATACGGGCCGCGAAAGCTAAAGCTTTCGCGGCTTTTCCATGAGTGCTAGGATTACAGGAAAGACTTTCAAACGGTTGAAATCATTTCAATCGTTTCAATTAGTTAGCCTGCCATTTCCCTCCTTCTACACTTCTGTTATCGCCGATCTATATTGTTCTTGTCGCCGAATGAAATCGCCTTGGAGAAACAAAATGAGCGAACGAATTGAAGACATTGCCGTAAAGATGGTTGCTGGTGGCAAGGGCCTCCTGGCGGCGGATGAATCCACCGCCACGATCAAGAAGCGCTTCGACGCCATCTCTCTCGTATCAACGGAAGAGAGCCGCCGCGACTATCGCGAAATGCTCTTCCGCTCCGACGACGCAATGAAGAAGTACATCTCCGGCGTCATCCTCTATGAGGAAACCCTCTTCCAGAAGGCCGCCGACGGCACCCCCTTTGTCGATATCATCAAGGCTGCCGACAGCATTCCCGGCATCAAGGTCGATGTCGGCGCCAAGCCGCTCGCCGCCTTCCCCGGCGAAACCGTTACCGAAGGCCTGGACGGCCTCGCGGATCGTCTGGCGAAATATTATGACGCCGGCGCTCGCTTCGCCAAGTGGCGTGGCGTGATCGCCGTTTCCGATACGCTGCCGACCTATGGCGCCATCAAGGCCAACGCCCACGCGCTTGCCCGTTATGCCGCCCTCTGCCAGCAGGCCAAGATCGTCCCGATCGTTGAACCGGAAGTGCTGATGGATGGCGAACCCGGCACGCAGAGCCTCGATCGCAGCGAGGAAGTCACCCGCTGGACGCTGCAGATCGTCTTCCAGGAACTCGCAGAAGCCCGCATCAAGCTCGAAGGCATGATCCTCAAGCCGAGCATGGTCATCGACGGCAAGAAGGTCCGCAAGGCCTCGGTCGAGCAGGTCGCCGAACGCACCGTCAAGGTTTTGAAGGAAACCGTTCCGTCGGCCGTTCCCGGCATCGCCTTCCTCTCCGGCGGCCAGTCCACCGAAGAGGCGACGGCCCATCTCTCCGCCATCAACTCCGGTTATGAACTGCCCTGGAAAGTGACCTTCTCCTATGGTCGCGCCCTGCAGGACAGCGCGCTGAAGGCATGGGGCGGCAAGCCGGAAAACGTTGCCGCCGGCCAACGTGCTTTCACCCATCGTGCCGAGATGAACTATCTCGCCGCCAAGGGTAGCTGGACGAAGGATCGCGAACAGGCTGCCTGATGTCAGCTGGAGCAATTCCGGGAAAAGGGTACTGCAATCTCCTCGGAATTGCGTGGAAACAAAGGGATAGAGCGGTTCGATGACGCTGTGAAAAGCTGAACCACTTGAGTATTCGAATGAACGAAAAGCCTCGGTCGCGATGCGACCGAGGCCTTTTTGCTTTCGGGGAATAGCCAGCTCGGCGTTCAGAACAGAGCAAGTCACATCTGTCACAATGACAAGAATAGGCTTGCCGTGATATCGGAAAACAATCCGTGTCAAATGGATGTTACGAAAACACGGCACTGGATTGTCCCACTTATAATAAAAGGGGCCGAATAGAGGGGTTGCCATATGCTTGCCTGGCGCAGTTTTGTTGCTGTTCTTTCTGTATTCTTAGTTGCACCAATAGACATTGCTCGCGCCCAACAATTGCAGACGGCCGTTCCCGTCTTTTCCGCGACAGGACCGGATGCAGAGGCTTACGGTGAGAAACTCGGCTATCCCGTCGGCCTGCCGCTGAGCGAACAACGGAACATGATCGGCAATTTCAGTCACGCCGATAAGCTTGCGCCAACGCATATGATCGCCGCCGCCGAGCATCCGCTACCCCTCTTACGCGCGCCGTCCGAGATTTCGGTCAAGTTCACGTTCGGCACGGAAACCGGCTCTTTGTCGAAATATCTCGACACCAATCCCACCACCGGCCTGCTGATTGCCCACAACGACACGATTCTGTTCGAACATTACCAATATGGCCGCACCGACCGCGACCGGCTTGTCTCGCAATCCATGGCGAAAACCTTGACCGCCATGATGATCGGAATTGCGATTTCCGAGGGTGCCATCCATTCGATCGACGATACTGTTGAGACCTATGTGCCGGAGCTGAAAGGCACAGAGATGGGCGTTACGCCGATCCGCGCATTGCTGCATATGGCCTCCGGCATTGCCTTCACCGAAAACTTCGGCAACCCCGACGACAACGTTCATCTCAGCAATTCATTGCTCGGCCCGGAAAAACTCGACCCCATTACGGCCGTATCGCGGTTCAACAAGCGGGTCGCTCCTCCCGATACGGTGTGGCACTATAGCAATCTTGACACCGAAGGGCTGAGCCTGGTCCTGACCCACGCCACCCATATGAGCATGGCGGATTATCTCCAGACCCGCATCTGGCAGCCGATGGGTGCGGAAGCCAGCGCGAACTGGCAGGTCGACAGCACCGGCCAAGAGGTCGGCTACTGCTGCTTCAGCGCGACACTTCGCGATTATGCCCGCTTTGGCCTGCTGCTCGCGCATGACGGCGCCTTGAACGGCCGGCAAATAATACCCCGCCAATGGCTGTTGGATGCCACGGAGCCGGTCAAGCAAGGCTCGTTCCTGGCGGTCAATCACGAAACGAACCCCTGGGGCTACGGCTATCAGACCTGGCTGATGCCCGGTCCGCGCCGAACGTTTTTCCTGGACGGCAAAGCCGGCCAGCGCATCCTGGTCGACCCGACGACACATCTGGTTCTCGTACACACCGCGGTCCGTGCGAAGCCCGGCGATGTCGGCAGTGCCGAGCTCGTCGAACTCTGGTCCGGCGTGCTCAAACAGTTCCAGAGCAATTGAAGCGATCTTCACGCGTGCTGCAGAAAACCCGTTCTCCCGTTGAGGAGAAGGGGTTGGGATAAGAGGCTATCTTCGCCAGAACCGTTAGCCAACTTGTCACGGACACAAGTTCCGGCTTTCAAGCTTGCCCGAGCAGCGGCTAAATCCTGGCAGTTCCACCAAAGCTGCCGGGAGTCGTCATGAACACCGTTGCCTATGTCACCGTCGACGTCTTCACATCCGAACGCTTCGTCGGCAATCCCCTGGCCGTCATTCCCGATGCCCGCGGTCTCGACAGCGGCGCCATGCAGAAGATCGCAGCCGAATTCTGCTATTCGGAAACGACCTTCGTGCTGCCGGCGGAAAACCCGGAGCATACGGCCCGCGTCCGCATCTTCACGCCCACGGCCGAAATCCCTTTTGCCGGCCATCCCAATGTCGGCACCGCCTTCGTCCTCGGCCAGCAGCAAGCGATCTTCGGAAAACCCATAAGCGACAGGCTGATCTTCGAAGAGGATGCCGGGCTTGTCGAGGTAACGTTGTTGCGCAACGGTGGCAGCGTCTCCGGCGCAAGCATTCGCGCACCGGGCAGGCTTATGATCGGCGAAACCATTGCCGACGAACTGATTGCCGCTTGCGTGCAGATCGATCCGCAAACGATCCGCCACGCAACCCATGCGCCGACTTTCGCGTCCGTCGGCTTACCTTTCGCCTTCGCAGAGCTGGATAGCCTCGAAACGCTCGCCAAGGCATGGCCGAACGCCGCCGTTTTTGCTGAAGCGGCCGCACGCCACAAGGAAGACAAGACCGGCTTTTCGCTCTTTCTCTATGTGCGCTCGGCAGAAAATCCGTGGGCTATTCGCGCCCGCATGTTTGCCCCGCTCGACAACGTCACGGAAGACCCGGCGACCGGCAGCGCCTCTGCCGCGATCGGCGCCTATCTGACTTCCCTGCTGCCGGCACAGGATGCGGAGATAAAAATCACCATCGAACAGGGCGTGGAGATGGGAAGACGCAGCCTTATCGGCGTTGATGTCAGGAAATCTGCCGGCACGGTAAACGAAGTCTTGCTGTCGGGCAGCTGCGTCTCCCTCATGCGCGGAGAGATCCAACTTTAGGCAGCCGCACGTGGCGGCACTGAAGCCCTGAATCCAGCCTAAAATGCGCTAAAACACCTCGTTGATGACAAGCGCCACCGTCCAGACGGCAAAGGCGAAGATAGCGATCTTCCAGAAATCGGCCCTGCGCCTCAAGCCCGGTAGCCCCAAAGGCTTGATGATGTGCACCGCCATGGCGAGCAGAAGCAGCATCGCTATGGCTTTTGTCACGCTATTTTTCCCCGTTTATGCAAGAGTGAGGGCAGCCGCGACCAAAAACCGCTGCACGCCTTTCGCGATCATGCTCTAATCGTCATAGGACGGACATTTTTCCGCGCCAACAGACTGTTTCTACAGGCCGATAGCGGCAATCCGGGACACAATCAATAGCGAATGCAGGCAGGGCGCGATCCTGTCTTTCGGCTCCTTAAAAGGAGCGGCATGAAGGTGGGGAGCATGAAAAGAAACATATTGCCGGTACTCGCTCTGCTGTTCGGCACGCTGTTCCTGTTTACGGGCAATGGTCTGCACAGCCTGCTGCTGCCCGTGCGCGGCACGGCCGAAGGCTATGCGACGACGACGCTCGGCCTGCTCGGCACCACCTGGGCTACGGGCTTCGTGCTCGGCTGCCTGACGGCGCCGAAACTGGTCCGGCGCATAGGCCATGTGCGTGCCTTTTCGGGCTTCATCTCCGTCATCGCCATTATCGCGCTTTTGACCGGCATTATCGTCGACCCCATCTGGTGGGTGGCGCTACGCGCGGTGACCGGCTTCTGCACGGCCGGCACTTCGATGATCATCGAAAGCTGGCTCAACGAACGCGCCACCAATGAAAGCCGTGGTGCGATCTTCTCGCTCTATATCGGCATCACCCTCATCGGCGCCGTCGCCGGCCAGATGATGGTGCCCTTCGCCGATGTCCATACGCCCATCCTCTTCATGGTGTGCGGCATCTGCTATTGTATCGCCATGCTGCCGACCACGCTGTCGACCGCCGCCTCGCCGCAGCCGCTGAAGGCCGTCAGCCTCGACCTGAGGGCGCTCTACCGCAACTCGCCCGTCGCCTCGATCGGCATCCTGCTCGTCGGCATCGCCAATGGCGCATACGGCACGCTCGGCGCCGTCTTCGGCGCCAAGGCCGGCCTTTCTGAAGGCGATATCGCGCTGATGATGAGCTCGACCATCTTTGCCGGCGCCGTCATGCAGCTGCCGGCCGGCCGCCTGTCCGATCGCGTCGACCGCCGCTACGTGCTTGCGGGAATGGCTGCAATCGCAGCTCTCGACGGCCTGCTGCTCTTCCTGTTGAAGCCCGGCAGCCCAGCTTTCCTCATCAGCATGGTCGTCATCTACGGCGCCGTCGCCAACACCCTCTATCCGATTGCCGTCGCCCATGGCAACGACTTCGCCGCGCCGGAGGATTTCGTCAAGGTTTCGGGCGGCCTGCTACTGCTCTATGGCATCGGCACAATCATCGGCCCGACGCTGAGCGGCCCGGTCATGTCCTCCATCGGCCCCTACTCGCTGTTCTTCGTCACCGCCATCGCCCATGTGCTGATTACCTCCTATTCGATCTTCCGCAGCCGCATGCGTGCCGCAAAGCCGGCGGGCGATCGTGACGCCTATACGACCATGCCGTCGGCCAATGCGCAGATGATCACGCCGGAGAGCATGGCGCTCGCACGCAGCGAGACTTCAAAAAAGGACGATATAACTGTAAATTACGGCACCTGATCCCCTGACAAGGGAAAGGAGGAGCCGAAATGAGCCTATTCGATGATGATCGTCCCAAGCAGCCGTCCGCCCACGAGATCGGTAGTGACCTGTCGTTACTGTCGGTGGACGAGCTGAAAAGCCGCGTCGCATTGCTCCAGGGCGAGATCGCCCGGCTGGAAGAGGAAATCGCCACCAAGACCTCCGGCCGAAAGGCGGCGGATAGTCTTTTCCGCTTCTGACGCACCGTTCCAAGGTGGCTTGCCATAGCACGAAATCCGTGCGGGGAGTCCAGGATCAAGGCATGGTCAACTCAATATTAAGCTTTACGACATATTACTATGACCATCCAGATTCGCTCTGGACTCAGACAGTTCCTCCACTTGGCGAATTGGTCTGATTTTTCTCCCTGTTTTACCTTGAGAGCCGCTTTTGCGGCTCTTCTTTTTTGTCCTGTATCGCGGACCTCGCCGAAACTGTGGAGATTAACCCTTTCTTAAGAATCGCCTTGCGAATTTCAGTTAAAACAACCATCTTAAAGTCATAAAAGCGGATGCCGAAAGCTCTTAGGGACTTGACCGGCTTTTCCTGAACAAAAGTGTTGCGTGACGCAGGGATTTATTCGATGTCGGAACTTGGGTTGAACACGATCAGCTTTGCTGGCCACGCCGCATCGTCGGCGCAGTTCAGGGCGCTTTATTCTGAAGGCATGTCGCTGGTCGAAGAAACCGCCGGTTATCTCGACGGCCAGGGCCGCGCCGCTTCGAAGGTTCTGCCGCGCATGGCTTCCGTGCTTTATGCAGCCGAATCCATGCGACTGACCACCCGTCTGATGCAGATGGCCTCCTGGCTGCTCCTCCAGCGCGCCGTCAACAATGGCGAAATGTCCCGCGATCAGGTATTGGCCGAAAAGAACAAGGTTCGCCTCGACGGCTTCAACGTCGACCGCAACGCGCCGGGCTGGGATGACCTGCCGGAATCCTTCCGTGACCTCGTGGAGCGTTCGCTGCGCCTGCAGAACCGCGTTGCCATTCTCGATCGCGAAATCTACCGCCCGACGGAAGCTGCTATCGTTCCGGACAACCAGAACAGCGTCAAGGCACAGCTAACCCTGCTGCAGACCGCATTTGGCGGCAACTGAGCTTCAGACAATCCGCAATGATTTCAAACCGGCCGTGCCTGACGTGGCCGGTTTTGTTTTGAGCAATCATCCAGCGCTCCGAAAAGCCGTGCGCAGAGTTAGGCCTGAAGTTGAAGCTGGGCCTAACTTGACGGATTCCGTGAAACCTCTGTAAAAAAGAGTGCGTGCTTCTCTCAAGGGAGGAGCAGGCCGATATCGAATGTGCGTGGAGGACCCAATGCGCCGACTCACTTCTCACGAAAATCAAATCCGAAATTCTGAGAAGATGATGAACCATGCGCACATTGAATCTGGGCATCCTCGCCCATGTAGACGCGGGCAAGACTAGCCTTACGGAACGGCTCCTTTTTGACACCGGCATAATCGACAAACTCGGCAGCGTCGACGCCGGCAGCACGCAGACCGATAGTCTCGAACTCGAAAGACAACGCGGCATCACCATCGCTGCGGCGGTGGTTTCCTTTACCATCGGTGATGTGATGGTGAACCTCATCGACACGCCGGGCCATCCCGACTTCATTGCCGAGATCGAACGGGTGCTGCAGCTGCTCGATGCGGCCGTGGTCGTCGTGTCGGCAGTCGAGGGCGTGCAGCCACAGACGCGCGTGCTTGTGAAAGCATTGCGACGCCTCGGGATACCCTTCATATTCTTCGTCAACAAGGTCGACCGCCTCGGCGCACGCTATGATGAGGTGCTTGAGGATATGGCGACCCAGCTGGCGGTCCGCCCCATCGCAATGTCGATCGTCCATGCTGCCGGCAGCAGGCTCGCCACTGTGGAAGCTGCCGATCTCGGCGGCGATCCGCATTTCTCGCGCCTGTGCGAAGCACTTTCAATCAACGACGAGGCTTTGCTGGAAGATTATGTTCTGGCTCCCGAGCGCCTGACACGACAGAGGCTGGAACAAGCCTTGGCCGATCAGGTAGCGAAGTCCTCTATCCATCCGGCATTTGCCGGTGCGGCGACGCGGGGTCTCGGGATCTCTGCCTTGATCTCGGCAATCGAAACCCTGCTGCCGAGCCGGCAGCCGAACCATGACGACCCGGTTTCCGGGACGATCTTCAAGATTGAACGCGGGTGGGGCGGCGAGAAGCTCGCCTACCTCTATCTGGCATCGGGCACGATCAACCTTCGAGATGATATCGAAACTCCTCGCGGCTCGGCGAAGATCGGCAGTCTTCAGCTTTTCCGCGATGGCAAAGCGGACAAGGTTTCGCAGGTTCACGCGGGGCAGATCGCCAAGGTCGGCGGGCTCGCAAATGCCCGTATCGGAGATTGGATCGGCATCGAAGGGCCGCCCGGCACGCTTCGCCACTTCGCGCCGCCGACCTTGGAAACTCGCATTCGCGCCCTGCGCCCGTCTGAAAACGCAGCACTCTGGCTGGCTCTGGGGCAACTTGCAGAGCAGGATCCGCTCATCAACCTGCGCGCCAATGAGGAAACAGGCGACATATATGTCTCGCTCTATGGCGAAGTGCAGAAGGAGGTCATCCAGGCAACCCTCTCGACCGAGTTCGGCCTCGACATCGCCTTCGAGGAAAGCACCGTCATCTATGTCGAAAGGCCGGCTGGAACGGGAAGCGCGGTTGAGCACATATTCAAGGAGCCCAATCCGTTTCTCGCAACCGTCGGATTGCGCGTCGAGCCACGGCCGGAAGGCAGCGGAAACAGCTTTGCCCTCGAGGTGGATGTCGGCCAGATGCCGGCAAGCTTCTATCGGGCGGTCGAGGAAGCTACGTTCGAGACGTTGAAGGAAGGTCTTTTCGGCTGGCAGATCATCGACTGCCACGTCGCCATGACGGCGGCGCGGCAAAGTTCGCCGGCGAGCACGGGGGTCGACTTCCGCAAGCTGACGCCGCTGGTGCTCGCATCCGCGCTTTCATCCGCACAGACGATCCTATGCGAGCCTATCGAGCATTTTCACGTCGAGATACCGGCAACGGCGTTGGCTGGCGTGCACAGCCTGCTCGCGAAATCCGGCGCATCGATGAGAAGATCGCTGATCGACGATGGTATCGCACGACTGGAGGGCACGGTGGCATCATCGATGATCCACACGATCCAAAGGCAATTGCCGGGATTGTCGGGCGGAGCCGGCGTCCTGGAGCACGCCTTCGATCACCATATGCCCTTATCGGGTCCGCACCGTGTACGGGAGCGCGCAGCGGCAAATCCGTTCGATCGCGCGGATTACCTGCGACGTGTGCGATGAGGGTGCGAGGCTCTGTATCAACGCAAAAAAGCCCGGCCAAGCCGGGCTCTTTTCAAGCGGCAAATCGCAATGCGATTAGATGCCGAGACCGCCGAAGCGCTTGTTGAACTTCGAAACGCGGCCGGCACGGTCCATCATCTGCTGGTTGCCGCCGGTCCAAGCCGGATGGGACTTGGAGTCGATTTCGAGGTTCATGACAGCGCCTTCAGAACCCCAGGTCGAGCGGGTTTCATATTCGGTGCCGTCGGTCATGACCACCTTGATGGTGTGGTAGTCGGGATGGATGTTGGCCTTCATAACAATCTTCCTGTCATGCCAGGGTCCATTTGTCGCAAGGCATTGCGGCAACCGAACCGATTGAATAAATGAAGCCGCAGTCCGTTAAAGGCCACGGCTTCCAATTAAGATGGCGTGCCTATACATGAAGGCAGCGGCGATAACAAGGGGCGAAAACGTCGAGTCCCTTGCTGATATGGGGATTGGAGACGACTTGTCAGAGACTGGCCAGGCTGAGGAAAAGAAAAACCGTTCGATCCGTCCTCTTGGGCGACTGACGCCATACCTCAGGCGATATCGGGGCATGGTGGCAGGCGCGATCATATCGCTCGTCATCGCCGCCGTTACCTCGCTCGCCTTGCCGGTCGCCGTCCGCCGCATGATCGATCACGGCTTCGATCAGGCCGATCGCGGTCTGATCGACAGCTACTTCGTAGCGATCATGATCATGGCCCTGTTGCTCGCGGCTGCAAGCGCGCTGCGCTATTACTTCGTCATCTCCATCGGCGAGCGCATCGTCTCCGATATGCGCCGCGAAGTCTTCGACCACGTAACGCGGCTGTCGCCCTCCTTCTTCGACGTCAATCAATCCGGCGAGATCGTCTCGCGGCTGACGGCGGATACGACGCAGATCAAGTCCGCCGTCGGCGCCACCGCCTCCGTCGCGCTGCGCAATCTCATTCTCTGTCTCGGGGCCGTGATCATGATGATCGTCACCAGTCCGAAGCTCTCGAGCATCGTGCTGATCGCGATCCCGATCATCGTTCTACCGCTGGTCAGTTTCGGCCGTTCGGTGCGCAAGCGCTCGCGAGCCGCGCAGGAGACACTGGCGCAGGCATCCGCCTATGCCAACGAGACCATCGCGGCCAACCGCACCATTCAGGCCTACAACGGCGAGAACGCCGCCGCTCTGCGCTACGGCAGCGCCGTTGAGGATGCCTATCAAGCGGCACGTGCGGCGATCAAATCCCGCTCGCTGCTGACGGGCTTTGCCATTACCATGGTCTTCGGCAGCATCGTCGCGGTTCTCTGGGTCGGTGCGCAGAATGTGCTCGCCGGCACGATGTCGGCCGGCACGCTCGGCCAGTTCCTGCTCTATTCCGTCATCGCTGGCTCTTCGCTGGGCTCGCTGTCGGAAGTCTGGGGCGAGCTCTCCCAGGCCGCAGGTGCTGCCGATCGCCTGGGCGAGTTGCTTGCCGAAGTGTCTCCCATTGCCGCCCCCGCCAATCCCCTACCCTTGCCGCAACCGCCGCAGGGTCGCGTGGAATTTTCCGACGTCCACTTCTCCTACCCGTCACGACCGAACAGATCGGCGCTGCATGGGCTCTCCTTCTCCGTGAAGCCGGGGGAGACGGTCGCGATCGTCGGCGCGTCGGGTGCCGGCAAAAGCACCATCTTTTCGCTGCTGCTGCGCTTTTACGATCCACAAAAGGGCCGCGTCGCCCTGGATGGTGTCGATGCGCGCGATGTGCTGCCAGATGCCCTGCGTGAGCGCATCGCAATTGTCCCTCAGGACACCACCATCTTCGCAGCCTCCATTCATGACAACATCGCCTTCGGCCGCCCTGGCGCCTCGCGCGACGAGGTGCGCGCCGCCGCCATCGCCGCTCAGGCGGACGAGTTCATTTCACGCCTTGAACAAGGCTATGATACGCAGGTCGGCGAGCGCGGTGTCACCCTTTCAGGCGGCCAGCGCCAGCGCGTTGCCATTGCCCGCGCCATCCTGAAGAATGCGCCAATCCTGCTGCTCGATGAAGCAACCTCCGCTCTCGATGCCGAAAGCGAGACGCTCGTTCAGAAGGCGCTGGAGGGCTTGATGGAGGGGCGCACGACCCTCGTCATCGCTCATCGCTTAGCGACCGTCCTCAAGGCCGACCGCATTCTGGTGCTGGATCAGGGCCGTATCGTCGAGGAAGGCACGCACCAGAGCCTAATCCGCCACGGCGGCATCTATGCGAAGCTCGCCCGCCTGCAATTCGATGCCGGCATCGAGGAACATATGCTCATTGCGAAATAGCGATAATCGGGCAAGTCGTGCCAAATACAACCTTGTAGAAATAGTTTCAAAGTTGAGCTAGATTTTCGGCGTTATCCCGCGCTGACGCGATTCTAGGAGACGAGAACCATGTATAAATTTGAAGTCTACAAGGACAAGGCTGGCGAGTTTCGCTTCCGCTTCAAGGCCTCGAACGGCGAAACCATGTTCGGTTCGGAAGGCTATAAGGCGAAGGCCTCGGCCCTGCATGCCATCGAATCGATCAAGGCCCACGTCGGCGGCGCCGTCATCGACGACCAGACCACCGCCACCGCATAATTCTCGCGTCACGCACTCGCTGCAAAGCCATCAACGGCTGGCTGCCCTTCGGGCATGCCGGCCGTTTGATTTTTCGGCCACAAATTTCAAAAAATCTTTCCGCGAGTGTCGAATTCACGCGGGCTCACGGCTCATTGTATCGAAGCGGCAGGAAGCCGTTTTGCCAGCGGTGTTGTATATTCCGGCATTCAGCTTTCCGGCGTACACCGCCCGGCCATCGTCAAAACTGCAAATGGGAGACTTTTCTCATGCAATATGCTTTGATTATTCGTGAATCAGCCGAGGATTTTGGGCGTCGTGCCGATCCGACCTATAAGAACGGCTGGGTCGCCTATACGCAGGCCCTTATTCAGGCCGGCATCATGACGGGGGGCGCGGGATTGACGGCGCCGGAAACGGCAACGGTCGTCCGTCGCCAGGGCGAGGACCACGAGGTAAAGGATGGCCCCTTCCCTGACGGTAAGGAGCAGCTTGGCGGCTTCTATTTGATCGATGTGCCGGATCTCGATGCCGCGCTGGAATGGGCGCTACGCGTACCGATCTCCCAGCAAGGTTCGGTTGAGATACGGCCGCGACTGCAGATGTAGCCATCACATGACGTTGGATGCCGGACGCGCCGCCGAGCAAACGGCGCGTCAATCCTACGGCAAGCTGATTGCCTTTCTCGCCACACGCTTCCGCGACGTGCCGGCGGCCGAGGATGCTTTGTCCGATGCGATCGCTGCAGCGCTGAGTACTTGGCCGGAACGTGGCATTCCCGACAATCCGGAAGCCTGGCTGCTGGTTGTAGCCAAGCGTAACCTCCTTCGCCGGGTCAGGCACGAAAGCGTCAGGGCCGGAGCGCGTGACAGGATCATGATGGCCTTCGAAGAAGCGGAGGAACGCATGAATGCCGACAATTCCGCCTTTCCGGATGAGCGTCTGAAACTCCTCTTCGTCTGCGCCCATCCGGCTTTGGATCGCTCGGCTCACACCCCGCTGATGCTGCAATCCGTGCTGGCCGTCGACGCCGCGACCATCGCCAAGGCCTTCCTCGTTTCGCCGCAAGCCATGAGCCAGCGGCTGGTACGGGCAAAAATCAAGATTCGCGACGCACATATTCCTTTTATCGTTCCGGAACGGTCCGTGTTGCCGGACCGATTGGAAAGCGTGCTCTCGGCGATATATGCCGCCTATGGCCTCGGCTGGGACGGGGTCGACGGAGAGATCGGCAAGCAAGGATCCCTAGCGGATGAGGCGATCTGGCTTGGCCGCACTCTGCTTGCGACCTTGCCCGAGGAACCGGAGGCTGCGGGCTTGTTGTCGTTGATGCTCTACAGCCAATCCCGTCGCGCGGCACGGCGCGACGCGAATGGACGATATGTCCCTCTCGACAAGCAGGACATGGCCCTTTGGGATGCCGAAATGATCGTGGAAGCCGACAATCTGTTGCGAAGGGCCGGTGCATTCGGGCGTTTCGGTCCATTCCAATGTCAGGCTGCGATCCAGTCCGTGCATGCCGATCGGCGACGCTCGGGCATGACCGACTGGGCCGCTCTTGCCAGACTCTATGAAGCGCTTGTGATCATGAAGCCGACGACCGGCGCGTGCGTCAGCCACGCCGCTGTGACGGGCAGAGTGGAAGGCCCTGCTGCGGGCTTGGCTCTTCTTGACCGAATGGCCGGGCGCGACATCGTCAACTATCAGCCTTACTGGGCCGTACGCGCTCATCTGCTGACCGAGACTGGCGATATGGAAAACGCCTCCCACGCATATCGCACCGCAATCGGCCTCAGTGACAGCGAAGCCGTGCGGCAATTCCTGCAGGCACGCCTCGATAGTGTCGCATCGCCGGAGCGATGACCGATTATTTCTCCGTCAGCTTCAGCTCGATGCGGCGGTTGGTGGCACGGGCATCCGGCGTATCGCCAGGGGCGATCGGCTGGAACTCGCCGAAGCCCGCCGCGACCAGCCTGTCGGCGGGAACGCCCTGCGAGATCAGGAACTTGACGACAGCGATGGCGCGCGCGGATGACAAAGCCCAGTTGTCCGGATAACGCCCATTGCCTGAAAGCGGCACATTGTCGGTGTGGCCATCGACGCGCAGTACCCAATTGATCTCGGGCGGAATTTCCTTGGAAAGATCGATGAGAGCCGCTGCAAGTTTGGTCATCTCCGTTTGGCCGGCCGGATTGAGATCGGCAGAACCCGATGGGAACAGCACTTCGGATTGGAACACAAAGCGGTCGCCGACGATGCGAATATTATCCCGGTCGGAAAGGATTTCACGCAGGCGCCCAAAGAAGTCGGAACGATAGCGGTTCAGCTCCTGCACACGTTGCGCCAGTGCCACATTCAGCCGCCGGCCGAGATCGGCAATCTTCACCTGCGATGACTGATCCTTGGCTTCCGATGCCTGAAGGGCAGCTTCGATAGCGGCGATCTGGCTGCGCAGGGCGGCAATCTGTTGGTTGAGCAGATCGACCTGGCTCATTGCCCGCGCGCTCACCTGCTTCTGCTCGTCAAGCTCCTGCGAAAGCGATCCGGCCCGCTTTTCCGCGGCCTGGCTGCTGCCCGAGCCTGCTGCAAGCAGGGCCTGCAGCCGCGAGCGCTCTGTCTCCGCAGAGGACAGCGACGCCTGCAGATTGGCGACGGCATCCTCCAGATCCTGCTTGCTGCCCTTCTCCAGCGCCAGCTGCTGTACCAGATCGTTGATGCGGCTGTTGAGACGATTGAGCACCTCGTCGCGCCCCGAAATCTCACGGCTGAGGATGAACTGGCCAACGACGAATACCGTCAGCAGGAACATGATCGCCATCAGCAGCGTGGACAACGCGTCGACGAAGCCTGGCCAGTAGTCGACGCTTCTCTGATGGCGTCGGTTGCGGGCGAGCGCCATGGCCTACTTGCTCCCGGTCTTCTCGGTATGGCTGATCCGGTCTGCGAGGCGATCGAGCGTGCGGCGCATCGATTTCGCCTCTTCCTGCTGCGCCTCGATCCAATCGCGCAGCATCTGCTGCTCGTTGCGCATGTTCTTGACCAGGCCCTGAATGCCTTCGGCAAGGTTTGCCATGGCGGTCACCGAACGCTGGCCGCCGCCCTCCTCCGCGATCTTGCGCAGATAGTCCGACAGCGCCCGCACATCTTCCGAGGAAGCACCGGCCGCGCTTTCGATGACAGGCGTGAGGTCGGAACCGACATCGGTGACGGAGGAAAGCCAGTTTTCGAGCTCGGTATAGAAACGGTTCTGCGCGCGGCCCGCCTGCAGGTCGAGGAAGCCGAGGATCAGCGAGCCGGAAAGACCGAGCAGGGACGACGAGAAGGCCGTACCCATGCCCACCAGCGGGCCGGAAAGCCCGGTCTTCAGGGCGCTCAGAATATCGCCGGTGTCGCCGGTGCCGGCATCGAGGCCCTGGATGACGTCGTTGATCGAGCCGATCGTGCCGATCAGACCCCAGAAAGTACCGAGAAGGCCGAGAAAGACGAGCAGACCGATGAGATAGCGCGAGGTATCGCGCGATTCGTCGAGACGTGTGGCGATCGAATCAAGGATCGAGCGCAGCGTCGCGGTGGAGAGCTGCATCGCCCGGCGGTTGCCAAGCAGCGCCCGCATCGGCGCCAGCAGCCGCGGATTGCGGCCGACCTTGTCCGCATTGCCGACGGCACGGAAATGATTGAACCAGCGAACCTCCGGCCTCAGCATTAGCACATGGTTGAAGACAAGGAGGATGCCGACGACCAGAACGCCGACGATCAGGCCATTGAGGCCGGGATTATGCAGGAAGGCGACCTGCGCCTGGCGGAAAAGGATCGCCACGATGAAGCCGACGATGACCAGGAAAAGAACCATCGTCCAGAAGAAAGCCATCGGGCTGGAAAGCTTGTAGGCGTAATTTCCCGATACGTTGTCGGTCGATCCGAGATCCGACAGATTCACATTTTCCATCACACGCTCCGACACCGCATCTTCCGCAGGCGGAGACTAGAGCAACATTGTGCCGAATTGAAGAGACGGAAAGCACAAAACAGTCCGTTGGCAACAGACTGTTTTGTCATTCGAAAAAGCGAACGGAGGAATGGCTTACTTCGTCGGGATCGGTCGCTTAACCACTTCGGCGAGTGCTTTCTGGATATGCTCGTTGCCGCAGATGATCGAATTGGTGCCGAGCATGTCCGTGCCGCCATGGAAATCCGAGACGAAACCGCCGGCTTCGCGGATCAGCAGAATGCCGGCTGCAATATCCCAGGGAGACAGGCCGGTTTCCCAGAAGCCGTCGAAGCGGCCGGCAGCGACATAGGCAAGATCGAGCGATGCGGAACCGAGACGGCGCACGCCCGCGACTTCGCCCATCACATGGCGCAGCTCGACTAGGAACTTGCCGTGATTGCCGCGGCCGAGATGCGGAACGCCGCAGCCGATGACGCTGTCCGACAGCACACGGCGCGAGGCGACGCGCAGGCGACGATCGTTGAGGAATGCGCCGCCGCCGCGTTCGGTCGTATAGAGTTCGTCGGTCGCCGGATTGAAGATGACGCCGGCGACGATCTCGTCGTTGCGCTCGAGCGCGATCGAGACGGCAAACATCGGAATGCCGTGCAGGAAATTGGTGGTACCGTCGAGTGGATCGACGATCCAGCGATGAGCGCCGTCGGTGCCCTTGACCTCTTCACCTTCCTCGCCGAGGAAACCGTAGGTCGGGCGTGCCTTCAACAGCTCGTCGCGGATGATCTTCTGCGCCTTCAGATCCGCCTGGCTGACGAAATCGCCCGGTCCCTTCACCGAAACCTGCAGGTTCTGCACTTCGCCGAAATCGCGGCTGAGCGACTTGCCTGCCTTGAGGGCAGCCTGAACCATGACATTGAGAAGAGCAGAACGGGCCATCGGGTTTCCTTGGGTAATGCAGAAAGCGCTGATCGGGCCTGAAAGCAGGCCCCGACGGAGCGGGAGCGTCAGCGGAAATAAAGATTGGCGGCCTCAAGACCATAAAATCGGGGGAATTTCAAGTGGCGAGACCATGGCAGACGCAAACTGATCTCAGATCAGCCCCACCAGGGCTCAATCCGACACCTTTATTATCGCGCGCGCCGATACTTGTTGGCTGCGTCGATGGCTGCCTTCTGCTGATAGTCCTCGATTCCTTGATAGAAATCCTCGAGCTCGGGGTCTTTCAGGCCGGCACGGCGGGAAATGACATACCAGGTAGCGGCCGCCACCGGATCCTGCTTCGTGCCGATGGCGTTGATATAAAGATGCGCCAGCTTGTTCTGCGCAACGACGTTGCCGCGATAGGCTGCAACCCTCATCCAGTTGAAGCCGTTTTCGAGATCCTGTGCGCCGCCGGTGCCGTTGATCAGCCAGATGCCCATGTCGAGCTGTGCGGTATCGAAGCCGGCATTGGCGGCACGCGACAGCCATTCCCGCGCACGCGCTTTCTTTTCCGGCGGCAGGTCGGGAAGGTTGAGATAGAGCTGCGACACGGCATATTGCGCGTCGGCGATGCCCTGCTCGGCAGATTTCTCATAATAGGGAAGCGCCATCTGCAGGCCCTTGGGGCCAGGATTTTCGGCCGTCAGCATCTGGGCTACGTTGAATTCCGCCGAAGGCTGACCCGCATCGGCCGCCTTCTTCATCCAGTCGTCGGCCTTCTTCTGATCGCGGGGCACATCGCGCCCTTCCATCAGGATCAGCGCGTATTTGAACATCGCCGTGGGATCGCCGCCCTCGGCCGCCTTGCCGTACCAGAAGGCGGCGTCCTTCGTGTCGCGTTTAACGCCCAGGCCCTGTGCCATCAGCTCCGCGATCAAGGTCTGTGCGGCCGGATCGCCAAGCTGCGCCCGCGGCAATGCTTTTTGGAAGGCGGTCAGGTAATAGCCGCGCTGGAAGGCGCCATAAGCATCGTCCACCTTGCCGGTGAAGGGCTTTTCCGGCGGCAGGTCGGGCAAGTTTGCCCCCATGCGCTCGAAAACCCCGACACCCTGGGATGGCTTGATGTCGCTGTCAGCTTTCGGCTCCGCGCCCGGCTGAATCTTTTCGGTCTTGAAGGTGCCGGCATCGGCGCCCAAAGGCCGCGTCATGACATTGTCGTTATGCTGCGGTGCAGCCGGCACAGTTGTGTCGTCGTCGGTTTGTGCGTTGTCATCGGGACGCGCGCCCTTCTCCGCCGGCTGCGAAACACCGGGCAGCGACGTATCACTGTTGCCTGATTGCGCTGCGGCCAGCAACGGAAATGCCGCGAGCCCGGCTGCAAGCACGGCAAGGAAGGATCGATGGCGGAATCGAGGCGCTGACGACATGAATCGCTATCAATCCTCAAACCGTGGCGCTTTTTCGTCCAGAAGCGCATTCACTTCCGCGACGATGGAGGGGGCTGCCGCAGGGTCGGCAAAAACCGCCTGATGCAGCGCGACGAACTCGGCACCCGTCAGGGCTACGTCCAGCGCCGACTTCGGATCGGTGCCACCCATGACGATGCAGGGAATTTCGATCATCGAGGCCCACCATTCGCCGAGTGCCAGGTTCTTCGGATGCGCCTCCGGCTTGATGTCGCCGTCAAGCTTGCCGAAGAAGATATAGTCCGGCCTGAGCTCGCCGACCTCCAGCGCGCTATGCCTGTCGGCCGCGCTGCCACCGCCAACGATCAGCTTCGGCACGAATTTTTCGACGGCTTCCGTAAGCTCGGCAATGTTGCCAGCGATGTGCAGCCCGTCGGCCTTGGCACGGCCCGCGACGCGGCTGTCCCCGGCGATGAGCGCTGCCGCACCGGCGGCCTGGATGACCGGCACCAGCTTTTCCGCATGTTTCTGGAAGGTGCTGTCATCGAGACCATATTGAGGAATGATCACCGAGGCGACGTCTCCGCCCCTCAAGGCATCGGCCACCGCCTTCGCCCGCTGCTCGATATCGGCAATATCGGGAACGATGAGAACAAGGCGGCAACGATCTTCGGGCACGGTCATGCGAGCTTCCATGGTTTCGGCTTCCATCGTCAGCGACGGCGCACCGGTTCGATAATCGTGAGTAAATCCGTTAGCTCTCTCTGACAAGGGGCAGCGGCCGAAACCGGCAATTCGCAGCAGAGGACACTTACGACGCGAACCTTCGCAAGCGACCATTCTCACAATATATCATGCAGCGCACAATTAACTTGCCGCCCTTTGGTGTTTGACGTAGCTTTCGCCCATGTCGACCATGGACCCTTTCGCAGCCATCGCGGATCCGAACCGGCGTCATCTGCTGGAGGAATTGCGCCGCGCACCCAAGACGGTCAACGAACTGGCGCAGGGCCTGCCGATCAGCCGCCCGGCCGTCTCACAGCATCTCAAGGCGCTGCTCGACAGCAACCTCGTTTCCGTCACCAACGAAGGCACGAAACGCATCTATGCGGTCAACAGCCGCGGCTTCGACAAGCTGAATTTGTGGCTGGATCAGTTCTGGTCCTGAAGAGAGACCTTTGCTTAGCCGCTTCTGGAAAATTAAGGGAACCAATAGCGTCATCATGCACCAATGGCGGACATTGCGGCAAAGCCTCCTGTGATTTTTAAAAAACACTTCAACAATTTCACGCGAAAGTAAAGATTCACGCGTAATACGCGAATATCTCTGCGGGACTCGCCGTGGGGCAGCATGATGAAACTCGGAGTCATAAATGGGATCGCCGCGTTTTTCGCAGACCGCCACCCACCCGCCCGCGGTGAGGCGATCTGAGCTTAAGAACTCCCAAAAGCCCCCAATCCAGCTCAAGTGGATTGCGGTAACAGTATTTACGCTGCTTCTGCAAGCAGCATACATATATTACGCCTATACTGACGGTGTTACTCTGGAATTCCTCGACATATATCCATGGTTGATTTCGTTTCCGGAGTGTATCGTTGTATTATTGTTTTCATTAAGACTGCCATTTGGCTCAAGACACTTTTGGAAGTTATTTGTGGCTGCCTACTCCATTTATGTAGCCGTGATTTTCTGGGAAATTCTGACGGCATACATTCAGCTTTATTCCCTGGGGCCAATAGCGTACACGCTCGCGGGGGTAATTATTTGCACCATCAAAGGCTTCAATATTTACGCAGTTGCGAGCTATTGGCAGGACAAGGAAATATGGCGCTGGCAGTCTACATAGGTGTTGCAATGGCACCACCCAAAATCTACTCCAGTTAAAATAATCGTTGGCAGCGTTGCTGCGTAAAACAGGAAAATTGCGCCAACCCCTACCTCCGACGCTATGAAGTTGGCGCATCCGTTAAACGGAAATGCTCATCGATCCTGACTGGGAATTTGCCTTAAGACCTTTCGATCCGCCTCTCTTGCCCTCAAGATCGATGGCTTTTAAACTTTGGAACGTTGCCTCAGTGGACTGAGGAACGCAGACGTTGGATTTCGTCCTTGACGCGCAGTTTCCTGCGTTTGATGTCCGCTATTTCCGTATCATTGCTAGAGGGAGATGACATTGCCGCATGGAGCGCCTCCTCAAGCGCGACATGTTTCTTTTCGAGCGATTCAAGATGAGCTTGAACAGTCATATGACCCTTCCTTCCTCTTAAGAGCCCTGACCATCCATTCGCCAAGGCTCTAGGTGTCAACCCTCCCACTGTGCCATAAGATCGAGCCTTTGTCGAAGGCGAAAACGTGGCCTATAGGCGGCAAATTCGTGATGAAGGATAACTTCCCGTTATCGTCATTTGGTGATAGGAGCTTGCGGAATTCAGGAGGCGGAACGAATGCGATTCCGCGATATGCTGGGGAAATGAACATGGCCGATCAGGAACAGGCGGAAATCAGGCTGATCGTGGCGCGTTTGCGCCAGGAACACGAGGATTATGATGCCGCAATCAATGCCATGATTGAAACGGGCTGCGACGCCCTTCGTATCCAGCGCATGAAAAAGAAGAAGCTCGTCATCAAGGACAAGCTGACCAAGCTGGAAGATCAGATCATACCCGATATCATCGCCTGAGGAGCACAACGCAACGATGCTGACCGAAAGACCGCCTGTCGCCATCATCATGGGAAGCCAGTCCGACTGGGAAACCATGAAGAATGCCGCGGACACCTTGGAAGCGCTTGAAATCACCTATGATGCGCGCATCATTTCCGCTCATCGTACGCCGGACAGGCTGGTGAACTTCGCCAAGGGCGCAAAGGACGAGGGCTTCAAGGTCATCATCGCCGGCGCCGGCGGCGCAGCACACCTGCCGGGCATGGCGGCTTCCATGACGCCGCTGCCGGTCTTCGGCGTGCCGGTGCAATCCCGCGCGCTCTCCGGGCAGGACAGTCTTCTCTCGATCGTGCAGATGCCGGCCGGCATTCCCGTCGGCACGCTTGCGATCGGGAAGGCCGGCGCGGTCAATGCCGCCCTTCTTGCCGCCGCCGTGCTGGCGCTTGGCGATGAAGAGATCGCCGACCGGCTCGACGAATGGCGGGCACGCCAGAGCGCGGCGGTCGCCGAATATCCGATGGACGACCTATGAACGCGAAGACGATCGGCATCATCGGCGGTGGCCAGCTCGGCCGCATGCTGGCCATGGCGGCCGCACGCCTGAATTTTCGCACCATCATCCTCGAGCCGCAGGCGGATTGCCCGGCCGCCCATGTCGCCAACGCGCAGATAGCGGCCGCCTATGACGATGCGGCAGCGCTTGCCGAGCTGGCGAAGCGCTGCGATGTCGTGACCTATGAATTCGAGAATGTGCCCGTGACCGCCGCTGAGGATCTTGCCTTGCAGGTAACGGTCTATCCGCCGCCCAAGGCGCTTGAAATGGCGCAGGACCGGCTGACCGAAAAGAGCTTCATCAATGGTTGCGGCATTCCGACGGCCCGTTTTCATGCCGTCGATAGCCAGGACGATCTCGAAAAGGCACTCGCCGATTTCGGCGGTCAGGGCGTGCTAAAGACGCGCCGTCTCGGCTATGACGGCAAAGGCCAGCGCGTTTATCGCTCCGCCGCCGACAGCGCCGAAGGCGGTTATGCAGCCTTGGGCAGCGTGCCGCTGATTCTGGAAAGCTTCGTATCCTTCGAGCGCGAAATCTCGATCATCGCTGCTCGCGGAAGCGACGGGAAAGTCGCCTGCTACGATCCGGCGGAGAACGTTCATCGCAACGGCATTCTCCACACCTCGACGCTGCCGGCGAGCATTTCGCAGGAGACGGCCGCGGCTGCGCGCGACGCTGCCGAGAAGATATTGACGGCGCTTGGTTATGTCGGCGTCATCGGTATCGAGTTCTTCGTACTTGCCGATGGCAGCCTGATCGCCAATGAAATGGCGCCGCGCGTCCATAATTCCGGCCATTGGACGGAAGCCGCCTGCGTCATCTCGCAATTCGAGCAGCACATCCGCGCCGTCGCCGGCCTGCCGCTCGGAAATCCTCAGCGCCATTCGGATTGTGTCATGACAAATCTGATCGGCGACGACATCCTGGCATTGCCGCAATGGCTGCGCCTTGACGACACGCTCGTGCATCTCTACGGCAAGACCGAAGCCCGGCCGGGCCGCAAGATGGGCCATGTCACACAGCTTCTCCGCTAAGAGCAGCGGGAAAAAGCCCTGACATGGTTGACAGGCCCGGTATGACAGGGTATTTGCTCCCCACCCTAAAGAGCGCGCCCCGAGCGCGCTTTTGATTGTTAAAAGACCCGGGCGAATGTGACATTCCCCCTCAGAGATCGCGGATCAGAAAAATGAAGATCAAGAATTCGCTCAAGTCGCTCAAGGCGCGCCACCGTGACAACCGTCTCGTCCGCCGCAAGGGCCGCATCTACATCATCAACAAGCTGAACCCGCGCTACAAGGCTCGTCAGGGCTGATACAGCGCGCGGCTCCGATCCATGGATCGGGCCTCAGTTTTAGTTGATCGCATCAAATTTGTTTTTGATCTTCGACATTGGCGGGCTACTATGCCCGCCATGCGCGTTTTTGCTTTGTCATATCTAGCCCTGCCGATTCTGTTTGCTCTGACTGCCTCTGCACCCCATGCGGCGCCGGCTGATGAACCAAACCCTGTGGAAAAGCAGAACCAGGGCAATTCCTCCGGCACCCTGTCGCCCAAGCAGCAGCTCGACAATCTGTTCACAGCGCTCAGGCGGCAGCGCGATCCCGACCAGGCAAGCTTGATTGCAGATCAGATCAGTGCCGAGCTCAGCGATTCCGGCAGCGCCACCATCAATCTCCTGATGCAATGGGCCGACAAGGCGATTCAGGAAAAGCGTAATGCCGCCGCGATGGATTATCTCGATCAGGTGATCTCGCTGAAGCCCGACTATGTCGAAGGCTGGAACCGACGCGCCACGCTCAATTTTGCGATCGGCGACTATCGCAAGTCGATGGAAGACATAAATCAGGTCCTGCGCATCGAGCCGCGCCATTTCGGCGCGCTGGCCGGCATGGCGGCGATGCTGACCGAGCGCGGCAACGACGCACAGGCCCTGAAGATCTGGGACCGCTTTCTGGAGGTCTACCCGGCGAATCGATCGGCCCAGGAAGAAGCAGGCAAGCTCTCGGAAAAACTTGCCGGCAGCCGCACCTGATTGCATGCGGCGGTCTCCCGGCGGAAATCGCATTTGGAGGGATGAAAAGCCGCAATATCGCGCTAGATTAGCGTCTTAAGATATTTGATCCGTGCCGCAATGATCGATTCTTTGTTCGCCGTCATCGTTATCCTTATCGTTTTCGCCGCAGGCTTTTCCGCCTACAAAACCCGTGCCATCGAGCAGGCCTATCCCAATATTGGCGAGCTTACCGATATCGGCGGCTATCGCCTCAATGCCGTACATTTGCCACGCCCGGCAACAGCTGATCTGCCGGCCTTGGTCTTTATCCATGGGGCGAGCGGCAATCTGCGCGACCAGTTCGAAGCCTTTGCCGCACCTTTGGCCGGCCGCGCTGAAATGCTGTTCGTCGACCGCCCCGGTCACGGCTATTCCGAACGCGGGCCTGCCGAAAACGCCCTTCCCTCCGGTCAGGCCGATGCCATTGCAAAGCTCATGGAGAAGCGCGGCATCAGAAGCGCCATCATCATCGGCCACTCCTTCGGCGGTGCGATCGCGGCCGCTTTCGGCATGCGACATCCGGAGAAGACCGAGGGGCTGCTCTTCCTCTCCCCGGCGACGCACCCCTGGTCGGGCGGCGTCGACTGGTATTATACGCTTGCCGCCACCCCCGTCTTTGGCTGGCTCTTCACTCAGCTTTTCGTCATCCCGCTCGGCTTGCGCCGGGTCGAGACCGGCACGCTCAGCATCTTCCGCCCAAATGCGCGACCAGCGGACTACATCATGAAGACGGCACCGGAACTGGTGTTGCGGCCCCAGACCTTCCGCAACAACGCAATCGACGTGGTCAATCTCTTTGCCTATGTCTCCGCTCACGCGCCGCGCTACAGCGAGATCAAGGCGCCCACCATCATCATCACCGGCGACAGTGATGATGTCGTGCTGGAGGAATTGCATTCGCGCGGGCTCGCCCGCGATATCGCAGGCGCCGAACTCATCACCATCCGCAATCTCGGCCACAAGCCGGATTATGTAACGACGGATGTCGCGATCGCCGCCATGGAAAGGCTGGCGGGCCAGCCGCGCGATCTGCAAGTGCTTGCCGCACAGGCTGAAATCCGCATCGCCAGCCTGACGGAGGAATCTTCGGAATCCGCTGCCGTATCTCAGGCCATGACGACATCGTGACTAGGCGCATCCTCGAATATGCGGCTCTGCGGCACGGTCTCGATGGTCTGCCGCACTGCCTGCAACATGATGGATGCCAGCCGCTCCGTCGCCGGGCTTCCCTCCGCCTCGGCACGATGCAGGACGAGATCGAGCGTCGGCAACGCCGGCAGGCCCGCCTCGCCAGGCGTCAATTGCCGCACCTTTGGCGGCAAGCCGAGCGGCGTGCGCAGTGTCAGGCCGAGACCCGCCGCCGTCGCAGCCCAAAGGCCGCCGAGGCTGGGGCTGACGAAGGATATCCGCCAGCCGATACCGGCGCGATCGAGCGTCTTCGTGGCGATGTTGCGCAGCAGGCATGGCGCCTCAAGCGAAGCCAACGGCATGACCTCACCGCTGTCGGCATGCCAATGCACAGCGCCATTTGCCGGACCGACCCAGCACAGTGGCACTTCGGCAATACGGTCTGTGTAGGCCGTGCGAAAGCCGTCGCTCCAGGCAAGCGCCAGGTCGAGCTTGCCTGATGTCACCCGCTCCACAAGTTCCGCATTGCGCACGACACGCGCCTCGATGCGCACTTTCGGATTGGCACGGGCGAAGCGACCCAATACGTCCGGCAGCAGTGTCTCGCCGAAATCCTCCTGCAAGCCGAGCCGCACCCAGCCCTCAAGCTCCGTCCCATGCAGCGCCGTGGCCGCCTCGTCGTTGAGATCAAGCAGCCGCCGGGCATAGCCAAGCATCGTCTCGCCGGCTTCCGTCAACGCCAACCCTCTACCCGCCTTGCGGAAAATCGGCATGCCTGCCTGCTCTTCCAGCTTCTTCAGCTGGGCACTGATCGCCGAGGTCGAACGCCCCAGCCTGTCGGCCGCCTTGGCATAACTGCCGAGATCCATGCCAGTGACGAAGCTGCGCAGCACATCGAGATCGAAGATGACCTTTCGCATGAATAACCATCCATATTTTCGGGACTATTTATTCGGAATTATCTGATTTTCAGGATGATTATCCGCTGGCATTCTATGATCGTCAAGTGACACGGAAACAGGAGCAATCCCATGCCATTCACCCGCATCACCCTTCTGCGCGGCAAGTCGCCGGAATATCTCAAGGCACTTTCGGATAATTTCCACCGCGCTCTGGTCGAAGCCTTCGAGGTACCGCCGACCGACCGCTTCCAGTCCATTCATCAGCTGGAGCCGCATGAACTCGTCTTCGATCGGACCTATTTCGCCAGCAAGCCGCGCTCGGATGATTACGTCTTTTTCGATGTCACGATCGGCAAGCCGCGCAGCACGGAGGTCAAGAAAGCGTTCTATCGACGCGTCGCTGAACTCCTTGGCGATGCGCCTGGCGTCCGCCCCGAAGACATCATGATTACCATCACCACCGCGACGCGCGAAGATTGGTCCTTCTCTGACGGCCGCGCGCAGATGATCGAGCAGGTCTAAGAGCGATGCCTCAGACGACATCTTCGCAATCGCCCGCCATCCACCGCGCCGGCACGAATATGCGGCCGTCGCCCGAGGGCATCGCCACGGCCTCCTTCCTGGTGGAGTCGCTGGTGGAGAACGCCGAAAACGGCGGCCTCACAGCCATGCGCTGCGAACTCGAACCCGGCGTCATGACACGCTGGCATACGCATCCGCACGGACAGATCCTCTATGTTCTGTCCGGCGTCGGACTTGCCGAACGCTTCGGCGGCCCGGCTGAAGAGCTGCGCGCCGGCGATTGCATCAGCTTCGCCCCGAACGAGCGCCACCGGCACGGCGCGGGGCCGGAGAACGCCTTCTCCTATATCAGTATCCAGGCGGCGCAGAATGGAAGCGCCGTGACCTGGCTGGAGGAATGACCAATGATCGCCATGCAATATAACTTTCCCCTCCCAGCGGATTATGACATGGCGATCATCGATCGCCGTATCCGCGAAAAAGGTCCGCTGCTCGATAATCTTCCAGGCCTGAAATTCAAGGCCTACCTGACGGCGAGAAAGGGCGATGCCGTCACCGAAAGCCGGCAGAATTTCTACTCGCCCTTCTACGTCTGGCAGCAGGAAGAAGGTCTCAGCGACTTCGTCTGCGGCCCAGGCTTCCAAGCCTTGACGGAGAATTTCGGTCGCCCCCAGGTCAATACCTGGATCGTCTGGCACGCCGATACGTCCAGGGATATTCGCCGCACCAAATTCGCGACACGCGAGGTGGTCGCAATCGATGCCGAGACATCGCTTGCCGAACTCCGCGCGAAGGAGATTGAAGCAGCAGCGCAAGTCATCTCGAACGACGAAGCGCTCGCCTCGGTCACCGCCTTCGAGCCGACACACTGGACGTTGGTGCGCTTCCGCCTCTTGGCAGAGCCACCTAAAGATCCGGTCCGGCCAGGGGTCCAGACCTACGATGTTGGGCATCTTTCGCTGCCTGACGTCACTTGAAGTGTCACGGAGACAATCTCGTTGTTTTAAAGGAAAGACGGGCGCTTTATGGAGGGAAGTCTTTCTGAATCCGAAGAGTGATCCCTCCATGGTCGATATCGCAATGATCGAAGCCGCCCGCACTCGCCTCGGCGGCCGGGCGCGCCGCACGCCGCTCCTCTCCTCGCCCTTTCTCGATGAAATCGCCGGGCGCCGCCTGTTCGTGAAAGCCGAATGCCTGCAGCATTCCGGCTCCTTCAAGTTTCGCGGCGGCTGGTCGGCTGTTTCAGCGCTGGAGCCAAACGTGCGGGCCAGAGGCGTGATCGCCTTCTCCTCCGGCAACCATGCCCAGGGCGTGGCATTGGCGGCAAAGCTGCACGGCATTCCCTCTGTCATCATCATGCCGACCGACGCGCCGAAGCTGAAGATCGCCAATACCCGTGCCTTCGGTGCCGAGGTTGTGCTCTACGATCGCGTAAAGGAAGATCGCGATGAGATCGGCGCACGTATTTCAAGCGAGCGCGGTCTGACGCTCATCAAACCGTTCGACGAACCGCAGGTGATCGCCGGCCAGGGAACGACCGGGCTGGAAATTGCCGAACAGGCCGCCGAGGAAGGCATCGAGACGGCCAGCGTCCTTGTTCCCTGCGGCGGAGGAGGCCTGACTTCGGGGATTGCACTGGCGCTCGAATCCCGCGCTCCGGGCCTGAAGGTGCATCCATGCGAGCCGGAAAATTTTGATGACACCACGCGCTCGCTGGCCTCGGGTAAGATCGAGCGCAATGCCGCACTGCAGGGCTCGATCTGCGACGCCATCATCACACCGCAGCCCGGCAACATCACTTTTCCGATCCTCAAGCGCCTCTGCGGCCTCGGCCTCGTCGTGACGGATGAGGAAGCACAGAAGGCCATGGCGCTTGCCTTCACCCGTTTGAAGATCGTGGTGGAGCCGGGCGGCGCCGTCGCGCTTGCTGCAGCACTCTTCCACGGCAAGCACATCGACGGCGATACGGTGATCGCGGTCACGTCGGGCGGCAATGTCGACAGGGAAGTCTTCGAGACGGCGTTAAGCCGCCACTAGGCCTTTAATTCACGGCGCGCCGATAGAGCGCCAGCGATCCGGCAAGAGCCAGCAGCGCGCCGCCACAGGCGCGCTCGAGCCATTTCGCCCCTTCCGACTTCAGCACACGCACGGCCTGCGAACCGAAGACCGCATAGCCGAACATGATCATGAAATCGAGCGCGGCGAAGATCGCGCCGAGCACGATATATTGCTGCATCTGCGGCGCCGAGGGATCGATGAACTGCGGCAGGAAGGCCGAGAAGAAGAGATAACCCTTCGGATTGGTGACAGCGACCATGAAGCTCTTCAGCCCAATCGAGAAAGCGGTTCCTTTCGTCTGGCCCGCGCTCGCCTGCAAAGCGCCGTCGATGCTTCCCTTGGAGCGCAGCATCATGATGCCGAGAAAGGCAAGATAGGCCGCGCCGACCCATTTCAGAACCGAAAACCAGAATTCGGAAGCCGCCAGCAGGGCGCCAAGCCCGATGGCAACAGCGCTGATCAGTACGGCGTCAGAAAGAACGGCACCGATCATGCCCGGCAGGGCCCGCCTGACGCCGAAGCGCGAACCATTGGTCAGCGCCAGAAGCACAGTCGGCCCCGGCGTTGCAATACCGATGAAGGAAACGGCGGCGAAGGCGAGCAGCGTGGTGAGATGCATGGTGTCCCTCCTCTTGAAGAGAGGAAGGTTGCATGTGGGAAGGTGGTTAGCAAGGGGTCGCTTCGTTCGCCTGGCTTCCACCAGTTTGCCGCACCTGTGATACCCCCCTCTGTCCCTTTCGGTACATCTCCCCCACAAGGGGGGAGATTGGGGCGGCACCCATGAGCCCAAGGCACATCGTATCTGCAGAAACTGCAATTCGTCGGTTCGAAAGGAAGAGCAGCAAGCTCCCTACGATCTCCCCCCTTGTGGGCAGGGGTATCGCATATGAGCGGATATCGCCGCTGTCCCCCTTCTCCCCAGCGGGGAGAAGGTGCCGCCAGGCGGATGACGGGGTGCCCGCCAAGACCACAAAAATCCATGAATTCAAATCGATAACCCCCTCATCCGACCCTTCGGGCCACCTTCTCCCCAAGGGAAGAAGGAGCTTATGGCGCTCGTCCGCCTCCATATGCGATAGCCCTGCCGCCGGCGGGGAGATGTCACGAAGTGACAGAGGGGGTGCACACCCTCCACGAACTCAATCGTCGGCGACGACACCCCCAAGGTCAGCCAATTATCCTACCAACCCCGCATCCTTTGCCGCCAACGCGCCAATCGCCGACCAGTCCAGCTCCTCGCCGCCATGCGCCAGCAGGTTGAGGAACCGATCGCGCAGCAGGCTCGCCAACGGCAGCGGCACGTTCAGCGCCTCGCCGGCAGCCAATGCCAGCCGGATATCCTTCTGGCCGAGCGGTGCGGTGAAACCGGCTGGTTGGAACTTGCGATCCGCGATCAGCCCGCCATAGGTCTTGTAGACAGGCGCGTTGAACAGCGTCGAGGTCAAGAGATCGAGGTAGGCATGCCGGTCGACGCCACCCTTCTCGACCAGCGCCATGGCCTCGCCGAGCGACTCGATGACCGAGGCGATCAGGAAATTGCCGCTGAGCTTGACGAGATTGGCCGCCTTCGGCTCTTCGCCGAGGACGAAGGTGCGCTGACCGATGGCCTCGAACAGCGGCGTGACCGTTTGGATCGCATCGGGTGCACCCGCCGCAGCAACGAAAAGCTTCGCCGCAGCCGCCGCTTCCGGACGACCAAAGACGGGGGCAGCAACGAAGCGCTGGCCTTTGGCGGCATGATCCTGGGTCAAGCGTTCGGACATGGCGACGCTGATCGTGCTGGCGGAAATATGAACTGCACCCTTGCCAAGGCTTGCCAGAACGCCGCCATCGCCATGGACGACGGCCGATAGCGCATCGTCATGTGCGAGCATGGTGAAGACAGCCTCACCGCCGCACGCATCCGCTACGGTCGCGGCAACCTTGGCGCCCTCGCCGGCCAGAGCCCCGGCCTTGTCGCGCGACCGATTATACACAGTCACCTCATGCCCGGCCTTGATGAGATTGACGGCCATGGCGCTGCCCATCTGGCCCAATCCGATAAATCCGACTTTCATTGGAATATCTCCTTCTCAATCCGCCTGCTTGGGGATCGCAGACGCTTCGGTTTCAAGAAAAAACCCGCCGTCTTTCGACAGCGGGTTTCGGGTGTTTCAGGTGCTGCCGCAATCAGATGTCGGCAATCACACGCCGGACTGACCGTCCGAACCGATATAGGCAATACGCAGCATGTTGGTGGCGCCCGGCGTGCCGAGCGGAACGCCCGCCGAAATGATGATGCGGTCGCCCGGCTTGCCGAAGCCTTCCTCGGCAACGATGCGGCAGGCATTGTTGACCATGTCGTCGAGGTCGGTCGCGTCGTGGGTAACAACGCAGTGCATGCCCCAGACGACGGACAGGCGGCGTGCCGTCTGAATGATCGGCGATAGCGCCAGGATCGGAACCTGCGGGCGTTCTCGCGAAGCGCGCAGACCGGTGGTGCCGGAGGACGTGTAGCAGACGATGGCGGCAAGCTTCAGCGTCTCGGCGATCTGGCGGGCGGCGAGCGAGATCGCATCGGCGCCGGTTGCCTCAGGCAGCGCGCGCTGGGCATAGATGATGCCCGGATAATGCGGCTCGCGCTCGATGGTGCCGGCAATCGAGGCCATCATGGAAACGGCTTCGACCGGATAGTCGCCGGATGCAGATTCTGCAGAAAGCATAACGGCATCGGCGCCTTCGAAGACGGCGGTCGCGACGTCTGAGACTTCGGCGCGGGTCGGGACCGGCGCGGAGATCATCGATTCCAGCATCTGCGTAGCAACGACCACCGGTTTGCCGGAACGGCGGCAGGCGCGGATCAGCTGCTTCTGAATGCCGGGAACGGCTTCCAGCGGCATTTCCACGCCAAGGTCGCCGCGGGCCACCATCAGTGCGTCGGAAAGCTCAATGATTTCCTCGATGCGCTCGACAGCCTGCGGCTTTTCGATCTTCGACATCAAGCCGACGCGCCCATGCGAGATCTTGCGGACTTCCGTCAGATCTTCCGGGCGCTGGATGAAGGAGAGCGCAACCCAGTCGACTTCATTGGTCGCGAGAACGGCGTCGAGGTCGGCGCGGTCCTTGTCGGTCAGCGCGCCGACGCCGAGCAGCGTATCGGGCAGGCTGACGCCCTTGCGGTCGGAAATCTTCGTGCCCGAAATGACCGTTGTCACGATACTCTTGCCGTCGCACTTTTCGGCGCGCAGCGCCAGCTTGCCGTCATCGATCAGCAGGCGGTGGCCGGGCTGAACCGATTCCAGGATTTCCGGGTGCGGCAGGTAGACACGCGTGTTGTCGCCGGGGATATCCTGATTGTCGAGCGTAAAGGTCTGGCCGGGCTTGAGGTCGACCTTGGTGTCAGCAAACTTGCCGACGCGCAGCTTGGGACCCTGCAAGTCAGCGAGAATGCCGATCGGACGACCGCAACGAGCTTCGACGGCGCGGATGCGCTGGATCAGCGTGCGCATCACATCATGGCTGGCATGGCTCATGTTGATGCGGAACAGATCCGCCCCGGCCTCGTGAAGCTTCTGGATCATTTCCTCCGAAGAGGAGGCCGGACCGAGCGTTGCGAGGATTTTGACTTTTCGGTTTCGTCTCATCAATTCTGGCTTTCTTGGCTGCCCGAGGGCTCGGAAAGCTGAACCATCCAGCTCGCCTGGCGCCCGGTGTCGTATTCCTTGAATCCCATCTTCTGGTAGCCACGCGCGTAGCAATCCTTGACGCCTGGGATTTTGAATTCGTTTTCCGCCACGCACATTTCGACGTCGCCCGTCCAGCGGCCGCCGCGGGCCGCGTCTTCTGCGTAGAGGTAATAATAGCGGGATTGAAGCGGCCCCTCGATCAAAGTCGCGCAGGTATTGGCCGGAATCTGCCACCAGCCCTCCGTCACCCAGCCGTCCTTCGCGCGATAGCCGATCGCAACGCCGACAAGGTTCTGCGTACCATTGCACGTTCGGAAATCGGCATGGGCGGCATTCGGCATGAAGAAGAACGGCGCGGCCGCAGCAAGGATGAGGAAGGCGATTCGGGCGAGCGGGCCTGACCGCTTAACGAAACGTGGCGCGACTTGGCTGGACACGGCTTCCAATTGGCTCCCGGTTATTCGTTGTTGCGTCTTCTTGCGCCGCCATCCCATGAATGTCAACGCAACTCTAATCGATTATATTTTCTTCACGGGATGGTGACGGCACCATGCGCCGCTCTCCATCCGATCGAAGCTGCAAACCTTGCACCTTCCATCCGCACATGCAATCAAACAAAGAGTTGAAAATTTCAATAATCGACAATCCGCATGACCGATTTCAGACCGTTTGAATTCATACCCGGCAATCGTGACAAAGGCATGGTCATTCTCGGCGATCACGCCATGCGGCGCCTGCCCGAGCGTTACGGCAGCCTTGGCCTGCCGGAGACTGCCTTTTCCCGCCACATCGCCTATGACATTGGCATCGAAGGCCTGTGCCGTCATCTCTGCGCGCGGCTGGGCGTGCCCTGCGTGCTGGGCGGCTTTTCCCGTCTTCTGATCGATCCGAACCGCGGCGAGGATGATCCGACGCTCATCATGAAGATCTCGGACGGAGCCATCATACCGGGCAATCATCCGATTACGGATGAGGAATGGAGTTACCGCATAGAAGCCTTCCATCGGCCCTATCACAAGGCGGTGGATGAGACGATTTCCGCCGTAGCCGAGGCGACGGGCAAGGCGCCCCTGGTTTTCTCGATGCACTCATTCACCCCGGCATGGAAAGGCGTGCCGCGACCCTGGCATGCCAGCGTGCTCTGGGACAGCGACGACCGAGCGGTCGTGCCGCTCCTTGCAAAGCTCGGCGCCGATACCGATCTCGTTATCGGAGACAACGAGCCTTATGACGGTGCCCTGCGCAACGACACCATGTTCCGCCATTGCATGATGAAAGGCATTGCGCATGCGCTGCTGGAAGTTCGGCAGGATCTGATCGGCGACGAGGCCGGCATTGTCGAATGGGCCGATCGCCTCGCACCGATCTTCGCAGAGATCAATGCCGATCCGGCGCTCCATGAATATAAGCGCTGTCCTTCGCGCACCGGCCCTTATGAGGCGTGAAGCGACAAGCGAATTGAGGAGAAAGAGATGACCACGCTCATCAAGGAACAAGAGATCGAGCTCGAGGCTGCCGCCTTCCGCCGTCTCGTTGCGCATTTGCGCGAACGTAGCGACGTTCAGAATATCGACCTGATGAATCTTGCCGGCTTCTGCCGCAACTGCCTTTCCAACTGGTATCGCGAAGCGGCCGAAGAGGCCGGGCTGCCGGTCAGCAAGGATGAGTCGCGCGAGGTGATCTACGGCATGCCCTACGAGGATTGGAAGAACCTGCACCAGAAAGAAGCCTCTCCTGTGCAAAAAGCCGCTTTCGAGCAGAACAAGCCGAAAGATTAACGCTCCCTTCATCAATTCGGCTTGACCTTGCGCGCCATTCGCGGCACGTCAACTGCCCGATCGAATTCGAAATCCCGCGCAAGCCATGAAGCGATGTGCCGTATCGGTGACCGACCGATCTCATCTGCGACGGGCTGCAAGCGACCCCTTTGAGACCCTTTAGGAGAAGTGCATGGAAGAGAACAGCGTCGAGAACGTGGCCGCGGCGGAACTGCGTCAATTCATCGAGCGCATCGAGCGCCTCGAGGAAGAAAAGGCCGCCATCCAGTCCGACATCAAGGATGTCATGGGCGAAGCCAAAGGCCGCGGCTACGACACCAAGGCGATCCGCACCATCATTCGCCTTCGCAAGAAGGACGCAAACGAGCGCCTGGAAGAAGAATCCATCCTGCAGACCTACATGGCCGCACTCGGCATGGAATAATCGAGACTTTATCAGTCTTGAAAGGTGATCGGGAGCCGGCTTGCCGGCTCCTTTCTTTTTGAGCGTCGCTCTGCAAAAAGACGACCGATCAATTCGGCGGCACTCCCCTGCCACAGCTCGCCCTTGCCGGTTCCCGACCAGAGAGACAGGAAATCCGGAGATCCCTTCGCTGTCGACGCAGCGCGTATGTCCCGCGTGAACTTGTTCTGCGCCGGAAAGGGAAGGATGGCGTCAGGCTTCCCATCCATCTCGTCCATGAAGCGGTTCTCGATCCCGCGCGCAAAGCGACCTGAGAAAGCGCGCGTCGTTCGCGTCTTTCGCTCCGGCGTTTCGAGCAGCTTTTTACGATAGGGTGCCGATGTCCCGGCTTCAGCGCAGGCAAGGAAAGCCGTGCCCATCTGCACGGCCTGTGCACCCGCCTGCAGTGCCGCCCGGATATCGCTTGGGCTCATGATGCCGCCGGCTGCGATCAGCGGCACGCGAATGGTGCCGACGCATCGCGCCAGGAGGTCGCGCATCCCTATTTCCGGATCCACTGCCCTCGCATCGAAAATGCCGCGATGACCGCCCGCTTCGAAGCCTTGCAGCACGATCGCATCCACGCCGCTCTCTTCCAGCGCCTTCGCCTCGTCGAGTGTCGTTGCCGTGCCGATCAGCGGGATACCAGCCTTTTTCGCCTCTCGTCCATGGTCGGCCGGCAACAGGCCGAAGACGAAGCTGAAGCAGGCCGGCTTGATGCGCAAGACAGCTTCGAACTGTGCATCGAAATCCTCTTCATAGGGAGGAGAAAGCTGCGGCGACGGCAGTTTCAACTCCTGGCGATATCCTGCGGTCGCAGCCACGGCGCGCTCAAGCCGATCGGTGCCAACCTCCGGGATCGAATGCGGAATGAAGAGATTGATCGAAAACGGCTTGTCGGTTCGCTGGCGAACCTGAGCTGTAAAGGTTTCGATCGTCGCGGCATTTAAATAGGCGCCACCCATAGCACCGAGGGCACCGGCAGCGGAAGCCGCAGCCACGAGTTCTACCGACGAAGGACCACCGGCCATCGGTGCAACGATCAATGGATACTTCAAGCCCAGCTGTTGAAAAAGATTGCTGTCCATAGGACCGTCCTTCCGGAAATACCTGCCCAAGTCTTAACCCAACATTGGGGTTGCGCGATGAGTTACTAGGAGCGACCAAGCGCTTCGGTGCGGGCCTCGATCGCCTTGATCACCGACACCATGTCGAGCCGGCCATTGCCGAGTTCGACGCTTTCACCATAGAGAGTGCGGCAGAGATCGAGGACGGGCGATGCCATGTCCGCGGCGCGAGCTGCCTCCGCAATCAGTTTCGTGCTGTTGAACGCATCGGCCGTCGCCGCCTGCACCGAAAAATCCCGCGCAACAAGCTTTGGAATTTTCACGCGTGTCAAATCGCTGGCCATAGGACCGGAATTGATAGCCGCCTGAAAAGTTTCAAGATCGAGCCCGTTGCTCTCAGCAAAATGTGCAGCTTCGGCAAGCCCCGCAAGCATCGTGCAAAGATAGAGATTGACGGTCAGTTTCATGAGCAGCGCATTGCCGACCGGGCCGCACAGGATCGTTTCGCGACACATAGGCGCAAGCAGCGGCCGCACCTCGGCAACCGCCTCCGCATCGCCGCCGAGCAGCGCGACGAGTTGCGCCGTCTCGGCAGGCTTCCTCGACCCCGAAACCGGGGCTTCGACATATTGCCCGCCGGCGCTAAGAATATCGGCGGCAAGCCCGCGCGAATATCCGGGCGGATTGGAGCCCATCGACACGACGATATGTCCGGACACCAGCTTGGCGAAGTCCGGAGTACCCCGCCGCAACACCTCGTCCAGCACCGTTTCGTTGACCAGCATCAGGATGACGATGCGTGTGCGCGCAAACACCTCCTCGACGCTCGCCGCCACCGTGGCACCCGCCTCGCGCAACGGATCGGCTGCTGCCGCAGAGCGGTTCCAGACCACCAGCCTGGTGCCTGCCTTTGCGAGATTAAGGGCCATCGGCTGGCCCATGACGCCAAGACCGATAAAACCGATCTCCGCGCCCGGCTCGCCGCCGGGACGTTCGCTGACGCTGGTCATCACAACAACTCCGATGGTTCGGGTGACTATGCGATTTCTTGTGTCAGAGCCGGCGCGAGAGCTCATATACCTTTCCCGCCGGGTATGGGTTCACGGTTCGCTTAGAACAGGCGGTCCAGCCACTCGTTCTTGTCCGGCGCGCGGCCGAACTGGATGTCGGTCAGGGCTGCCTTTAGGCGTTGCGTCGTAGCGCCGGCATTGCCGTCGCCGATGGTGAAGCTGTGCTTGCGGCCCTTCACCTTGCCGATCGGCGTCACGACGGCCGCCGTGCCGCAGGCGAAGGATTCGCGCAGGCGCCCGCTCTCGGCATCCGCCTGCCACTGCTCGATCGAATAGGGTTCCTCGCGCACCGTCAGGCCCATGTCGCGCCCGAGTTTGATCAGCGAATCGCGGGTGATGCCCGGCAGAATCGTGCCGGTGAGCGGCGGTGTCTGCAGCGATCCGTCGTCGAAGACGAAGAAGACGTTCATGCCGCCAAGCTCCTCGATCCAACGCTTTTCGACGGCATCGAGGAAGACCACCTGATCGCAGCCTTCACGCTGGCCTTCGGCAAGCGCTGAGAGGCTTGCGGCATAATTGCCGCCACACTTGGCAGCACCGGTGCCGCCCGGAGCGGCGCGGGTGAAATTCTCGGAAACCCAGAGCGTGACGGCAGATCCGCCGCCCTTGAAAAAGGAGGCGACCGGGGAAGCAATAACGCAGTAGATGTATTCCGCCGACGGCTTTGTGCCGAGAGCGACCTCCGTACCGATCAGGAACGGCCGGAGATAGAGCGACGCCCCTTCGGCGGTCGGGATCCATTCGCGATCGATCTTGACCAGCTCGCGGACAGACTCGACGAAGAGCTCTTCCGGCAAGCGCGGCATCGCCAACCGCTCCGCCGAATTCTGGAAACGGCGCGCATTGGCGCTCGGGCGGAAAAGGGCCGCACCGCCGTCCGGCAGATGATAAGCCTTCATGCCTTCGAAGATTTCCTGCGCATAGTGAAGCACCACGGTCGCGGGATCGAGAGCAAGCGCCTTGCGCGGCTCGATCTTGGCGCTGTGCCAGCCGCGATCCTGCGAATAGCGGATCGTCACCATGTGGTCGGTGAAGATGCGGCCGAATCCCGGGTTCTGCAGCAGCGCTTCCCGCTCGCTCGCCGTCGCGGGATTAGGGTTTTTCTGGATGTCGAAGGTTAATTTTTCGCCGGTGCTCATGGCTCCTCCAATGCTTCTTGTGTCGCGGCTTTCGCCGCCCATCTCCCGAAGGATGGTGTAAATCAAATCGGGTGGTATTTGATTGCGTTTACGCCTGTTCTCACGCAAGTTTAAGAGCGATTTGCATAAAATTATGAGGCGAATCGCTATTTCTCGCTTGCAAGCTGGCTATCGGTTTCATCGGCTTTCCATCAGAGCGCTTCCGCAACGGCTTCAGCAGCGACAACGCCGGTTTCATAGGCACCGTGCGCAGTAGAATAACGCGTCTTCGAACAGGCTTCTCCGGCGAAGAACAAACGTCCGTTATGGGGAGCCGCGAGGACGCTGCGCAGGTCGGACGCACCGGGTGTCGCATAGGAATAGGAGCCGCCAAAGAAGGACTCTCCCGCCCAGGCCGACGCCGCCAGCGGCGACAGCGTCTTGCCGACATCGGCGCCGAAGACGCGCTTCAACTGTTCCACCGAAAAATCAAACATCGCATCGATGCCATGCCTCTCCAGATCGAGCGCAAGGTCGGCGGCGAAATAGGCCTCGATAACCGGAGCACCGAACGGCTTCAGCTGATAGGCCCCCGTTCGGCGGCTATGCTGCGATCCCATCACATGCGCATCCTCCGGAAACATCCGAGGTTCGGCTGTGCGAAGAAAGAGTTTGTTTGCCAGACCGAGCGGCAGGCGGGAAGCTGCTTCGATCTTCTCCGGCAGAGGCGGCCAGAAGGCGATACGTCCAGCCGCAAGCACATTGGTGGAAACAGTGACGACGACGGCCCTCGCCCGCAGCTCGCCCTTGCTCGTGGAAAGCACGACATGGCCAGCGCCGCTATGGTCGATGCGGCTGACCTCGGCGCCGAGAATGGTCGGCACCGGCAAGCCGTAGGTCGCAACCAAAGTGCCGTAACCCTGCCGCACGCGCCAGTCAGGACCAGGGCCGGGATCGTAGCGGCCAAGATCGATCACCGAGGACTTGTCGAGCTCTCCTCCGGTCATGAAGGCGCCGACGGCGTAAATCCTTTCATTCCACGGATCATCAGGCAACAACATGGCCGAGAGATCGGCGTCTGCATCTCCCTCGTACTCATAGACCCGCTCGAAGAAGGCGTTGACGGCGGCAGCCGCAGCCTTGGCATCGGGATCGTTCTGTTCTAACCGATGGCCGCCGTCGCTCCAGGGCGCGGGCGTGCGATCGACGGTCAGGCCCATTTCCTCGGCAATATCAGTCCAGGCGTTGGTGCGCGCGCCATGCAGCCAGCCGCAGCCGAGATCGAGCGCGGCGGCATCGGTGCCGAATGGATGGATCGAGCGGGCACGGCCACCGACGCGATCGGACGCTTCGAGCAAGATGATCGAGAGATCCGGCCGAAGCAATTGCAGCTGTCGGGCAGCACTTACTCCTGCCGCTCCGGCACCAATCACGGCAACGTCAATCTCGCCGCCTCTCCAGGATTCGATGGGCATTCCAATTCCTCTTCGCGCAAGCGCTGGAGAACAAACCAGCCGCGCGACTTGGTGATATGAGGCTCGCCAATCCGCCGGCGCGAACCCTGTCGATCATGTGTAGCCGACCTCGGCGCGGCCTGTAAACGGGCGCGACGACGGGATACCAAATTGCCGCATTGAGCTGAAACCGCGAATGTCGTACGTGCTTCATCCAGACAGATAGTGAGGAAGATCGTGCGGAAACGGACCTTCGGAACAACACTCTCGACCGCGACGCGTAGTATTGGAGGCGCTTGTGCCAACACAGCTCAATAAGACGGCGGCCACACGTCGCGCCTCTTTCAAATCGCATTCGGAAACACCGATGTTCACGAAGGAGTGGTCTATCCCCGCGATCCTCAGTGTCTTCCTGCTCGGCGTCTGCGGACTCATCGCCTATTTCACCTGGACCCTCATGCCGCCGGCGGCGACAACACAGAACCATGTCGGCGGAGCTGTCACACTCAGCGACGGTAATGGCCGTCCGATTGCCGATCCCGCGCCGAAAAAGCAGCCATAGCTGTAGCCGCGGCCACACCGACCGATAGCGAAAAAACGCTGGCCATGCCCGTGAGCGATAAGCTCGCACCTGACAAATAGACCATCAAATGGCAGGCCCTTCCGCCGGCGGCCACAGGACCAAGGGCAACTACAGCTTTACGGCGGCATCCTAGTTACAGGGCTGACTATCCGACGACGCACTTCTTGACGAAATGCAGCCAGCTGTCGTTGCGCCGGATGGTCGCGCGCGGCAGGCCGAACGGATCGTCGCCCGGCCGCGCCCGACCGCGGCGTGTCGTCGTGGCGGCGCTGTAACCGGCTTCATAGGCAAGCACGCGATCGAGCGGCGTTTCGTCGCCATAGGGAAAGCAGAAGGACGAAACGCCTTCGTCGAGCAAATCCTCGAGCAACTCGCGCGAATGGGTGATCTGACGGCGCGCCTCTTCCATCGGCAATTGCGGCAGGCGAACGTGATCGAGCGTATGCGATCCCACCTCATGCCCGAGGCTGTGCCAATGCTTCAGCTGTTCGACCGACATGCAGGGCGCCTGAGCCACGCCAAGGGGGACATCCCAGACATTGCTGCCGCCGATCTGGTTCGCCACAACGAAATTCGTGGCAGTGAAGCCAAACTCCTGCAGCACGGGCAAGGCATTCTCATGGACATTGGCATAACTGTCATCGAAGGTGATGGCAGCGACTTTGCCGGCCTTCTCGCCGCGGATGTAAGGCATTGCCTCACGCAGCGACACACCCTGAATTCCAAGCTTTTTCAGCCATTCCATCTGACGGCGGAAGGCTTCGGGATGGACGACCATGCTTCTGAACGGCGCCTTGCGCGACGGCGGCACCGCAATCTGATGATATGCGAGGATTGGAACAGCCACGATGGATCGTCTCAGATGATGCGGCGCGAGCGAAGCGCGATCTTGGCGCGATAGAGCGGCCGCAACACCTCTCTGGAGAGCCTCTCTGCCAGTGTCTTGCGACTCTTGATCGTACTGCCGCCGAGCTGAGGGGAAATTTCACGCACGCCGCCAGGCAGGACCGAGAGCGGCGATACGCGCGTAAACCAGCTCATCTGCACGGTGGTATCGACGGGCCGGTCGAAGACGGAGGTCGCTTCCAGTAGGCGGATGGCGGCATCTCGGCTGACGAGCTGGGCCACCATGCCGAGACCTATCCTCTTCGGTTGAATGACATCGGTCTCCCCTTGGGAAAGAACAGATCTGCCATGCTCCTTGCCCATGCGAAACGGGAAGCGAATGAAAGAACCTGGCTTCAGGCAGGCCTTGGCAGCAGCAAAGGCTGCGTGGAACGCGTCGTCGATCTCGACATCGTCCTCAAAGACAAGACCAGCATCGATGCCCTGCTCGACAATGGCAGCCCAAGCCTTGCGATGCGACAGAAAGCAGGCGATTTCGCCCGTGCTCATGGCAAACGGATAATAAGGCTTCTGCAACCGCGGACGATAGACACTGTCGATCTCGACGGCACTCAGAGTGCGGCCATCGACTGCCTCGACGATCTCGCTTTGCACCGGAAGCTTTGCAGCAAGCCTTTCGACCTGCGGCATGCGGTCACGGGCGCGATCCAGATGGATGATGAAGCCACGAATGACAGGTTGGCCGGGCGTGTCCAGAACAGTACCGACCGAATTGGACGCTGGAGCGAACTCGAATCCCGTATGAGATCTTTCGAGCGGCATCGCCGAAGACGGGTTGAATTCGTGGGCTTGCATGAAGGGATACCTCGGGGTCATATTTCGCGAGGCTCTAGCAACCCTGAATGAAAGCGAGCTTAGGCAAACCTGAGGCGAAACTGAAAATGGTTGTTTTCAACGGATCTGAACAACTGAAGGAAGCTAGACGAGCATGCTGATGCGACCGCTCGCCATCTTGTCTTCAACCCAGCGGCGTTCATCCAGCCAGGCATGGCGTTTCCACCCTTCCCAGCTGAAACCGCACAGCTTCACCTCCCACTCGTCTGCAGGCAATCGTGACAGCACATATCGGATGCCGAAGAAGCCGGTGCTCGGAAAGAGCTGATGCATCCGGCATTGGCTCACACCGAGTTCCTCGCAGCCCTCGATGTAAAACTGCGGCGGCATGATGCGGATTTCCTTGCCGGCAGCACCGACCAATTCGATCGTCCGCATCGTCCAATCGCTTCTTCGGCCCTTCAGGCGTGAGAGCAGATTGGGCTTGGGGTGATACTTGCGGATGATATCGGGATGATAGGCAAGCACGACCTCCTTGGCTGCCGTGAACGTCGCGCTGGTCAGGAAGGTCGGGTCCGTCAATCGGCGCTGCATAGGCTTGCTGGAAGCTGCAAGCATGAGAATATCGGTGCGTGAACCGCTCATGCCGATCGAAGCCTTCGGCTCGTTGAAACGCATCGCAAATTCTGCATTGTCCACGACCTCAGAGAGGTCACGCTGCAGCTTGCCATTGCCAATGATGATTGCCGTCTTGCGGGTCAAATATGAATATCCATCAGGTCCGAAGTCGCCGACCTAACGGAGCCGAATGAAGCCAAACTGAATGGCGGATCGGGGAAGGATGCATAAATCCTGACACGAACCTGAAAGCCGTCGCAATGTCACCTACGAGCAACAGCAGTGCCTGAAAACCGGGCTCAGCTCAGATTTGCATGCCGCCCGCAGGCCACGCAAACCCGATCGCGATCATAAATGGATAGCACCCTGCCGAATCAGAAAGGAGCCCAAACGGGCCCCTTGAAATCACGCTGAAGTGGATGCAGCCTATTCGACCGAATTGAACTTCTTCACCTGAAGGAAATTCACTGCACTTCCGCTGAAGCGTTCGGGATCGATCGAAGCCGTCTGTACCTTGAAACCATCCGTGTAAACGGCAGTCGGTTGGGCACGGAGCGTCGGGCTCACGAAGCGCGGCGCCTTGACCGGGCGGTTTACAATCTCAACCCGGGCCTTTGCGATCGCCCATTGCGAGATCATCTTCTCCGTCAGCGTCGGCGCAGTCGTCACCGTTGCGCGGCCCGAATCGGCCACCACGGCGTCCTGCTTGTTCGGCCGGCCGCCCTTGGTCGCGATACCGGCGGCAATCGGACGTTCCTGTGGCGTAGTCGGCTCGAACCCGTCGTTGAAGCGACGGCTGCTGGCCTTCACCTCGTTGCGGACCGGTGCAAGCGCGGCCACCTGCATCGGCATTTGCTGTGCCGGTCTCTGCTGCGGCAGGACGGCGGCAATTGCCTGCGCCGCATCGTTACCGGCAGCCATGCCGTTGCCGGCGGGTGCCAGTTGATCCTTGGACGCGACGTTGTTCGACGGCTGCATCACCGCAACCGCATTGTTGGCGTCCGATCGATCAGGACGGCTTTGCTCGAGAGCCGCAATGACCGAAGGCGAAAGTGCACTTGCGTCAGCTTGGTCGTCGGCGGCCTCCTGATCGGCATCGGCTGATGCCAGCAGGCTTTCGGCCAATTCCGGACGCTGCGCCGGCACCGGAACGGCAGCCAGCTGGCCTTTCATGTCAGCCTCGGCCGATGCCACTTCGGCATCCCCGGGTGAACGACGGTCAAGCAGGGACGGCACGGGCACATGATAGGAGCGAAGGTCGGCATATTGCGGCTGGTCGCCCGTATCCGGCATGGCGGCGGCAAGAGCATCCTGCGCCGCGTTACGCGACGGTGAGACGAGAGCGGAAGCCACATCGCTGCCGGCAGGCTGATTGCCGAATGCCGGGCGAACCTGCGGAACGGGCGCGTTTACGCTGGCAACTTGAACCTGGGCCGGAGCCGGAGCGGCGCCCTCGTCACCATCATCACTGGCAGCCGGAGCCGGCTGGCCCTTGCGGGCAGCTGAGGCGACAGCCACCGGTGCCGCCGTCGTTCCGCTATCTGCATTATCCTCTTCCTCATCGGCACCGCCACCACCGAACAGGCGGGCAAAGAAGCCGCGACGCGGCGAAGAGGAGCTGGCGATCTGGATATCGTCGGACGACATACGGCGCTTGTAATCGGCGACTGCCTGCTGGTAGCCCGGCAACGGCCGGCCGTCCGCCGGAATATGCATCGTCTTGCCATCCGGGAAGAGGCGGACGAGATCCTGGCGATCCATGCGCGGCCATGCGCGCACGCCGCCGACATCCATATGCACGAAGGGCGAGCCGGAGGTCGGATAGTAGCCGACGCCGCCCACCTGCAGCTTCATGCCGATTTCGCGCAGCTTGGTGAGCTTGACGTCAGGAATATAGAAATCCATCGCGTTGCCGAGCATGTGCTGGCTCTTCTTGGCAACGCCGGTATGGGCGGAGCGCGTGCGCAGCATCTCGTTGGTGCCCGGCGAACGGAAACCGCAGATCACATAGATGAATTCGTGTGAACCGCTTTCGCGGTAGACTTCCCAGATCAGGTCGAACAGGCGCGGGTTCATCTTGGTCGGCTGATTCTTGCGCCAGTCGCGCAGAATGCGATTCAGCTTCTCCAGGCCGTCCGGATCGAACTTGCCGTTGCGCTTGTAGGTGATGACGGCCTTCTCGCCGGTATGGACGTAGTAAATCTTGAGGCTACGGGTTTCACCGCCTGCCTGAGAGGGAGTGCCGACGAAAACAGGGGTAGAAACGGACAAAGCAAGGAGGCCAACGGCTACAACCTTGGCCACCTTGCTAAATAGGTTAGAGCACGCAGAATGCCAGCTCAAGCTATTAGGCTTGGTATTTGCACTCAAATTCGGCAATTCGATCCCCGTCCGACAGACAATGTCGCATCGTGTTCCAAATGGCTGTCAATTGCGGTGACACGATGGCAAAAATGCCACACATGGTCGACCCCTTCATACATGGTGAACGATGCACTAACAAGTGCTTTACGACGGGTAACAAAATATGCTTGCCTAAACGTTAAGCTTTACTTCATGCTGCGTTTTTTTGCGGGTCATCCGGGTCTATGCCGTAATCTTTCAACTTTCGGTAGAGAGTTGAGCGGCCGATGCCGAGCTTTCTCGCGACTTGACTCATCTGCCCACGATAGAATTTGAGGGCAAATCGGATCAATTCTTCCTCGACATCAGCCAGTTTCCTGACATCTCCCGAGGTATTTGTGCTGACGATGACATTGTCGGAAGTACCGGCCGACGCATCGGCTGAGGCAAGCGGAGTGGTTGCAGCCGATCCGTGCGAAACCCCGTAAGGGACCCGTTCGCTTCGTTCAGCCGCCAGAAGCTCGGCCGAAGAGGCATGCGAATTATCCACAACCAAGGTTGGATGCTCGGCAGCGAAATAGCCGGGCAGCTGTGCGGCGATCTGCGGAAAATCCGTGTCGAGCAGCTCTGGTCCCTCGGACAGGACGACCGCGCGGAAAACAGCGTTTTCGAGCTGGCGGATATTGCCCGGCCAGTCATAGGCGGTCAGCAGTGCAAGCGCGTCGTTGCTGATCCCGAGCGGATGATCGAGCTTCTGCTCCAGCGCAAACCGGTCGGCAAAAGCGCGTGCAAGATGCGGGATGTCTTCCTTGCGGCGACGCAGTGCCGGCATGGTGATCGGAAAGACGTTCAAGCGATAATAGAGATCCTCGCGGAAGCGCCCAGCCTTGACCTCTTCGATCAGATCCTTGTTGGTCGCCGAAATCAGCCGGACATTGACCTTCTGCGCGACGCGCGCGCCGACGGTCTCGATTTCGCCCTGCTGCACGGCGCGCAAAAGCTTGACCTGGACTTCCAGCGGCAGGTCGCCGATTTCGTCGAGGAACAAGGTGCCGCCATCGGCTTCCATGAATTTGCCGACATGGCGCTCGGTTGCACCCGTGAACGCACCCTTCTCATGTCCGAACAGGATGCTTTCGACGAGATTGTGCGGGATCGCACCACAGTTGACGGTCACGAACGGCTTGCCGGCGCGGTCGCTGGCGGCCTGGATGGCACGGGCCACCAGTTCCTTGCCAACACCGGATTCGCCTTCCAGCACGACTGGAATGTTCGATTGCGCCGCGCGATGGGCGAGATCGATCACCCGCATCATCGCCGGGCTTGCCGAGACGATGTCGTCGAAGGTGATGCTGCTCGAGCGCGACTTGCGCCCGGCGCGGGCCTTCGCCTCGCGCTGGTCGAGCTTCAAAGCATTGGCGATCGATGCCGCGATACGCTCCGGCGATACCGGCTTGACGACGAAATCGAAGGCGCCGGCGCGCATTGCCTGCACCACGGTATCGATGCCGCCCTGCCCCGTCTGCACGATGACGGGCAGGTCGATGCCCATATCGTTCAGCGCGCCCAGGAACTCGATGCCGTTCATTTCCGGCATCATGAGATCGAGCACGATCACGTTGATCTGATCGTTGCCACGCTTCAGGAACTCAAGGCCGAGACGGCCATTTTCTGCCAAATGGGCAACGTGTCCGTGCCGCTCGATGGCATTCTTCAGCAGACGGCGTTGAATCGGATCATCCTCAACAACGAGAATCTGCGCGCCCCCCTTGGCGCTATTGTAAACGGTCATTGGTGCCTCACTTCATGCGAAACCTGAGGCGAAGATCGCAGAAAGGCTTGAACATGAAGTTTTGCCAAAGCATCGCATTTTAATCATTATGACGAATGTAAAAGCGCTTATGATTCAACCTTCGGTGCAGGAAAATCAGGCCTTGCAGCGGGCTTTCCAGCCGAATAGACACCATACGGATCGGACGATCCGAAAAATAAAAGCAGAGGAAATTTCGCCCATGAGCCCGACCTCGCTCCACCCCCTCATTAATTTCTCGGCCATTAAATTCTCGGCAAGCCCGGCAGCCGGCCAGGCGCTTGGAGACCTGCCAGCCTGGAAGCTAAGCGATCTCTATCCTTCCTCCACGTCCCCCGAGTTCGTCGGGGATCTGGAAAAGGCCGGCAAGATGGCCATTGCCTTCGAGGAAAAGTGGAAGGGGAAGCTTACCGATGCCGCCGCCAAGACAGGCGACGCCGGCATCGGCGCAGCCATCAAGGAGTATGAAGCGCTTGACGATATCATGGGCCGTCTCGGCTCATTCGCCGGGCTCACCTACTTCTCCAATACCATCGATCCGAACAACGGCAAGCTCTATGGCGACGTCCAGGCAAAGCTCACGGACTATTCCTCTCACCTTTTGTTCTTCCCGCTGGAGCTGAACCGCATCGACGATACGATGATGGACGCCTGCATGACGAACGACCCCGCCGCCGGCCATTATCGTCCCTGGATCGTCGACCTGCGCAAGGACAAGCCGCATCAGCTCGACGACAGGCTGGAGCAGCTGTTCCTGGAAAAATCCATGACGAGCGCCGCCGCATTCAACCGCTTGTTCGACGAGACGATGGCTGAGCTGCGCTTCGAGATCGACGGCGAGAAGCAGCCGCTGGAAGTCGCCTTGAACATGCTGCAGGAGCAGGACCCGGAAGTGCGCCGCAAGGCAGCCATGGCGCTTGCCGAAACCTTCAAGGCCAATCTGCGCACCTTTACGCTGATTACCAATACGCTCGCCAAGGACAAGGAAATCGCCGACCGCTGGCGGGGCTTCGAGGATATTGCCGACAGCAGGCATCTCGCCAACCGCGTCGAGCGCGAGGTAGTGGATGCGCTGGCGGCCGCTGTGCGAGAGGCCTATCCGCGGCTTTCGCATCGCTATTACAAGATGAAGGCCAAGTGGCTCGGCATGGACCAGATGAACTTCTGGGACCGCAATGCGCCGCTGCCGGAAACGCCCAACGCGCTGATCCCCTGGACCGATGCGAAGGATACGGTTCTATCGGCTTATGGTAATTTCGCCCCCGAAATGGCTGATATCGCCAAGCGCTTCTTTGACGAGGAATGGATCGATGCGCCGGTGCGCCCCGGCAAGGCGCCGGGCGCCTTCGCCCATCCGACCGTGCCGTCGGCTCATCCTTACGTACTGGTCAACTACATGGGCAAGCCGCGCGATGTCATGACGCTGGCGCATGAGCTCGGTCACGGCGTGCATCAGGTGCTGGCCGGAGGCCAGGGCGCACTGATGTGCCAGACGCCTTTGACTCTGGCGGAGACAGCCTCCGTTTTCGGCGAGATGCTGACCTTCCGCGCGCTCCTCGACAAGACCACCGACAAGCGCGAACGCAAGGCGATGCTCGCGCAGAAGGTCGAGGACATGATCAATACGGTCGTGCGCCAGATCGCCTTCTACGAATTCGAGCGCAAGGTGCATACCGCCCGCAAGAATGGCGAGCTGACATCGGACAATATCGGCGAACTGTGGCTCTCGGTACAGGAGGAGAGCCTAGGTCCCGCGATCAAGATTTCCGAGGGCTACGAGACCTATTGGGCCTATATCCCCCATTTCATCCACTCGCCCTTCTACGTTTATGCCTATGCCTTCGGCGATTGCCTGGTAAACTCGCTCTATGCCGTTTACCAAAACGCCGAAAAGGGCTTCCAGGAGAAATATTTCGAACTCCTGAAGGCCGGCGGCACCAAGCATCATTCCGAACTCCTGAAGCCTTTCGGCCTCGACGCAACTGATCCGTCGTTCTGGAGCAAGGGCCTGTCGATGATCGAAGGGCTGATCGACGAGCTGGAAGCATTAGATAAGAACTGAGATCTCGGTCCTGCTTTGAGGAGAAGCAGGTCAGGCACCTTCGCCATTGCCGCAGCTTCGCGCATGGCCCCTCACCCCAACCCTCTCCTCGCCTATGCGGGGAGAGGGAGCGATCGCAACTGCTGCACCGTTGTTTGCAGAGAATGATGCGGTGGACGCAGAAACAGTCCCCTCTCCCCGCGGGCGGGGAGAGGGCTAGGGTGAGGGGCCAAGCGCAACGGCATATGCAATCATGCCTGGGGATCATTGAATCAAGACTGGATCGAAATCCGCGCATGGCCGATGCCGTACCCTACGTCCTTTTCAGGGACGACAGCACAGGACAGATGATGATCTTCGCCGAGCCGGCCGAGATCATTGTCGCCCATACGCGTGCGCAATTTTTCGATGCCCTCGATCGGATGGAAAAAGCCAAGCGGCAGGGACAATGGCTTGCCGGCTACATGGCCTATGAGGCCGGCCATCTCTTCGAGGAAAAACTCGCACCTTTCGCCGAGGAAAACAGGGAAACGCCCCTGCTCTGCTTCGGCGTTTTCGATGCTCCTGCCGCTGATGGCCATCTGCTGGGCCAGCCGGTACAGCGCCTGGAAAACCGAGAGTTTCTCACGGAGCCGAAGGCCGCTTGGAGTTTCGAGATATATAAGGAGCGCTTTGACAGGCTGCATCGGCATCTGCGCCAGGGCGACTGCTATCAGGCAAACCTGACCATGCCGATCCATTCGCGATGGAACGGCGATCCCCGCGCCGCCTTCTGGTCTCTGATCGAACGGCAGCCGGTGAAATACGGCGCGTTGGTCGATCTCGGCGGCCCGATCATCCTCTCTCGTTCACCGGAGCTTTTCTTCCGTACGGACGAGGACGGTTGGATCGAGACGCATCCGATGAAGGGCACGGCCAGGCGCGGCGCAAATGCTGCCGAGGACGACCGCATCATCGCCGCCATGCTCGCCGACGAGAAGGCGCAGGCCGAAAACCGCATGATCGTCGACTTGCTTCGCAACGATATCTCCCGCATCACTGAGGTCGGCACGCTGGATGTGCCGAAACTCTTCGAGATCGAGACCTACCCGACCCTGCACCAGATGGTCAGCCATGTGCAGGCCAAGCTGCTGCCAGGCATATCGATCCGCGATATCCTTGCAGCACTCTTCCCCTGCGGCTCGATCACCGGTGCGCCGAAAATGCGGGCGATGGAAATCCTGCATGAATTGGAAGACGGCCCGCGCGACGCCTATTGCGGCGCGATCGGCATGATCTCGCCTGGTGGTGCCATGCGTTTTTCCGTGGCGATCCGCACGATCACGCTTTTCGAAGACGGTCGCGCGGTGTTCAATGTCGGCGGAGGCATCGTCTTCGATTCGACGGCGGAAGCGGAATATGAAGAATGCCTCCTTAAGGCGCGCTTCGCCGTGGGGGGCCGATGGATCGACCGGTAGAGGACTTTTCCCTGATCGAGACATTGCGCTACGAGCCGGAAACCGGCTTCGTTCGCCTGCGCCTGCATCTTGCCCGCCTACAACGATCCGCCCGCCGCCTCGGCTTTTCAGCTCCAAAGAACGTACTGGGAAAACTGGAACAGGCGGTGGCCGGTACTGCTGCGCCTTTGAGGGTTCGGCTGACACTGGACCGCGAAGGCAAAACGGAGGTGGCGACCGCTCCCTTCGTCCCGCTTTTGCCTGACACCGTCTGGCGCTTGCGCGTCGCTGCGACCCGGCTCGATTCCTCCGATAAGCTGCTGCGTTTCAAAACCACGCGACGAGGCATTTATGAAGCAGCCCGAGCGGAATACCGGCCAGACGAGGCAGACGAAGTGCTGCTGCTCAATGAGAAGGATGAGGTTTGCGAGGGGACGATCACCTCTGTCTTCCTCGAGGATAGCGCGGACCTGCTCCGCACTCCTCCCATATCATCCGGTCTACTTGCAGGCGTCCTGCGCACCGAACTCATCTGCCAGCGCAAGGCCCGTGTCGGCCGCATCCGGCTCGACGACCTAAGAGATCGCCCCCTTTATGTCGGAAACTCACTGCGCGGCCTGATCCGCGCGCAACTCCTATGGAATTGATTGAATGTTCATTCTGTCGCTTACCTATCTCAAGGGCAATGACGAAGCCGATAAGCACATGGAGCAGCACATGGCCTGGGTGAAGGAAGGCTATGCCAGGGGCTGGTTCCTCGCTTCCGGCCGCAAGGTGCCGCGCACAGGCGGCATCATCTTCGCCCGCGGCGAGCGAGCGGAACTGGAGGCCTATGTCGCCGCAGACCCCTTCACGATCCACGGTGTCGCCGCTTATGAAGTCCAGGAAATCGCCCTCACCACCGTCGTCGACGGATTGGAAGGCCTGAAGGCCTAAGCGGCGGAAGACGCTTGCCTTCCGCAGCATTCCGTTTATGTCAGCGAAAACCAACCTTGAGGGCAACAAACTCGTCGCATATGGCGTGTATGTTGGCCTCGACTTGACTTTGCCCGGCTAACCCTCAACAGCTCTTTATTGTGACATCAAATTATGATTAGAGCCGCTCACCTCGCGTTTTCGCGCAAACTCTGCCAGCGCTTTCGCGCCAACTCTAACTAGATTTCGTGAACCGAACGGCGCCCTGCCTTTCGAAGGAGAAAAGAATGACGAAACAAAACTATCCGGTATATGCCGAAATTACCGGTCCGATCGTAATGATCGGCTTTGGCTCCATTGGCCGTGGCACCCTGCCCCTGATCGAGCGCCATTTCAAATTCGACAAGAGCCGGATGGTCGTCATCGACCCGCAGATGGATGCCGAGCACTTGGCGATCCTGGAAAAGCATGGCGTCCGCCATATCCAGGCCCATGTCACCAAGGACAATTACAAGGATCTCCTGAAGCCGCTTCTCACGGAAGGCGGCGGCCAGGGCTTCTGCATCAACCTCTCGGTCGACACCGGCTCGCTCGATCTGGTCAAGCTGTGCCGCAAGCTCGACGTGCTCTATATCGACACCGTCGTCGAGCCCTGGCTCGGCTTCTACTTCGACAAGGGCCTGAAGAACGCAGACCGCACCAACTATGCGCTGCGCGAAACCATGCGCAAGGAGAAGGAAAAGAACCCTGGCGGCACGACGGCCGTTTCCACCTGCGGCGCCAATCCGGGCATGGTCTCCTGGTTCGTCAAGCAGGCGCTCGTCAACCTCGCCAAGGATATTGGCCTGAAGTTCGAAGAGCCGGATCAGCACGATCGCGAAGGCTGGGCCAAGCTGATGAAGAAGGTCGGTGTCAAGGGCGTTCACATCGCCGAGCGCGACACCCAGCGCACCAAGCATCCGAAGCCGCTCAACGTCTTCTGGAACACCTGGTCGGTCGAAGGCTTCATCTCCGAAGGCATGCAGCCGGCAGAACTCGGCTGGGGCACCCATGAAAACTGGATGCCGAAGAACGCCAAGAAGCACAAGAAGGGCTGCAAGGCCGCCATCTATCTGGAGCAGCCGGGCGCCAACACCCGTGTGCGCACCTGGTGCCCGACCCCCGGCCCGCAATACGGCTTCCTGGTGACCCATAACGAGTCGATCTCGATCGCCGACTATTTCACCGTCCGCGACAAGGACGGCGAGGTCACCTTCCGTCCGACCTGCCACTACGCCTATCATCCGGCCAACGACGCCGTGCTTTCGCTGCACGAAATGTTCGGCAATGGCGGCACGCCGCAGCCGGTTCATCACGTTCTCGACGAGGACGAGCTGGAAGACGGCATCGACGAACTCGGCGTGCTGCTCTACGGCCATGCCAAGAACGCCTACTGGTACGGCTCGCGCCTGTCTCTCGAAGAGACCCGCCGCATTGCCCCCTATCAGAACGCCACCGGCCTGCAGGTGACCTCAGCCGTTCTCGCCGGCATGGTCTGGGCGCTGGAGAATCCGAAGGCCGGCATCGTCGAAGCCGACGAGATCGACTACAAGCGCTGCCTCGAAGTACAGCTGCCCTATCTCGGCCCGGTCGAAGGTCACTATACCGACTGGACCCCGCTCGATGGTCGCCCAGGCCTCTTCCCGGAAGACATCGACACCAAGGATCCCTGGCAGTTCCGGAACATTCTGGTTCGCTAAGAGTATAGTGTCAGCTTGATGCAAGAGGGAATGCCCGCACAGGTCGTGCGGGCATTTTTGTTACGCAAGCCAGATAAATCAAGCAGATCGCCTGTGAAGTCTTGCTTTAGCTCGATGGCCGCGCCATCTTCCTTGCAACCGATACGCCTTTAGACCGCCTCTATTCGCGGGAGATATTTATGAAGATGAGAACCGTTCTTGCCCTCCTCGCTGCTGCGGCAGCTTTATCTGCCTGCGTGGATTTTGGCGGCTCCAGACCGCCGCCGATGGCGATGAATCCGGGCGGCGGCCAGCCGCGCACGAATTCCGTGGAAGGCAGCTGGGCCGATTCCAATGGCCTGAATTCGACCTTTAACGGCGGCCGGTTCGAAACGCACACGACGGATGGCACGAACCAGCAGATGGCCTCTGGAACCTACACGACCGATCCGTCGGGCATGATCCAGATCAACCTCTATTCGAACATCAAGCGCACCTCGTCGAAGGTCAATTGCTTCCTGGCCAATCCCAGCCAGCTCAACTGCACCTCCGAAACCGGCGGACACTTCTCGCTCAATCGCCAGGGCTGATAAAGGCCCGATGGACGGACAAGGCATCATGCGCGGAATGCTGATCCTCCATCTGTTACTGATCGCAGCATTGCCCGTCGCTATTCTGGCGGCGGTCCTCCCTGCAAATAGCTATCAAGCCCAGGGCATCGACGCCCTTGATTGCGATGGCCCGGCGAGCGTCCTCCTTTTCGCCGTACCGGCTTTGCTCATTTACGGCGCCAGCGCTATTCTGCTCTATCGAAAGCGGAATCGACGCCTTCATCTTGTCACCGCCCTCTGCTGTGTGCTCGTCTTCTGCTCTGTCGGCTGGAATGCCGTTGCGGCATTGCGGGAATCCTATGGATCCGCCTCCGTCGAGGCATGCGCCTGATCCGGCAGCGCATTTCGCCGCTTTGTAAAAATCCTAATAACGCCAACAGCTTTTGCTTGCGCTCGCTCCGCCGGGATGAAAACATCGCTGTGGGGGACCGCCTTGGGGCATTGGCGGGCCGGATTGCAATGACCAACAGGAGAGACAGATGAAGCAGCCCTTCGGAGTGGGTCTTTTGGCCGCCACGCTGCTGGCGCTGAGTACCGGCGCCGCCTTCGCGGACTATCAGCTCAACATCCTGCACTTCAACGATTTCCATTCGCGCGTCGAATCGATCAACAAATTCGACGCCACCTGCTCTGCAGCCGAAGAAGCCAAGAACGAGTGCTTCGGCGGTGCGGCACGGCTGAAAGCCGCCATCGACCAGCGGCGTGCCGCCCTTGCCGGCCAGAACGTAGTCGTCCTCGATGCCGGCGACAATTTCCAGGGCTCCCTGTTCTATACGACCTACAAGGGTGCGGCCGAAGTCGAATTCCTGAACGACATGAAGATCGACGCCATGACGGTCGGCAATCACGAATTCGACGATGGCGAAGGCCCGTTGGCCGCCTTCCTCGACAAGGCGCAGTTCCCCGTTGTAACGGCCAATCTGGTAGTCGACGACCAATCGAAGCTCGGCAACCGCATCAAGAAGTCGATCGTGCTCGATATCGGCGGCCAGAAGATCGGCATCGTCGGTGCGGTGACCACCGAAACGCCTGAACTCGCCTCCCCCGGCCCGCATGTGAAGATCACCGACGATGCCGCCGCAATCAGCGCCGAAGTCGACGCGCTGAAATCGCAGGGGGTCAACAAGATCATTGCGCTCACCCATGTTGGCTATCCCCGTGATGTCGAGAAGATCGCCAAGATCGCCGGCGTCAGCGTCGTTGTCGGCGGCCACTCGCATACGCTCCTGTCGAATACCGACCCGAAGGCAGCCGGCCCCTATCCGACCATGGTCGACAATCCGGCCGGCTATAAGGTCCCCGTTGTACAGGCCGCGTCCTACAGCAAATATCTCGGCGACGTCGTCGTCACCTTCGATGACAATGGCGCCGTCAAGGACGCCAAAGGCGATCCGATCCTGCTCGATTCCTCCATTAAGCCGGATCCGACGATCCTGTCACGCGTGCAGGAGATGGCAAAGCCGATCGAGGAACTGCGCAAGAAGGTCATCGGTAATTCGCAGGGGCCGATCGAAGGCGCGCGTGAAGTCTGCCGCGTTCGGGAATGCTCGATGGGCAATCTTGTCGCCGATGCGATGCTTGACCGCACCAGGACGCAGGGCATTTCCATCGCCATCCAGAACGGCGGCGGCCTGCGTGCCTCGATCGCCGCAGGCGATGTCAGCATGGGCGACGTGCTGACCGTACTGCCTTTCCAGAACACGGTTGCAACCTTCCAGCTGACCGGAGCCGACGTGAAGGCGGCACTCGAAAACGGCCTTAGCCAGATCGATGACGGGGCGGGCCGCTTCCCGCAGGTCGCCGGCCTCAAATACAGCTTCGACAAATCGAAGCCGCCGGGCAGTCGCCTCGTCTCCGTCGACGTACAGGAAGGCAGCGAGTTCAAGCCGATCGATCCCGAAAAGACCTACGGCGTTGTCAGCAACAACTACATGCGCGCCGGCGGCGACGGCTACGCCGTCTTCGCCAAGGACGGCAAGAACGCCTATGACTTCGGCCCCAATCTGGAATCGGTGGTCGCCGATTATCTTGGCGCACACAATCCGTACAAGCCTTACACGGACGGCCGCATAACCCAGATAGCCTCGGCGGCGCCAGCTGCGCAGCCGGAACCCGCAAAGCCGGCGGACACCACCCAGCAGGCAGCACCAGCGCAGACGCCCGCACCGGCCGCTGGAGATAGCGGTGGCGCGTCGTCCACGACAACCCCTCCGGCCTCCTCGCCTCCCACGGTGACAACGCCAAGCACCACCATGCCGGCAAACCCGACGGCTACGCCGTCTGCCCCGGCAAAATCGGATCCGGCAGCCTCGACACCCGCCACCTCAGCTCCAGCGGCTGAAACGCCGGCTGCGTCTTCACCCGCGACCACGGCTCCGGCAACAGCAACGCCGGAGGCCAAGGTCAACGAGCCGCCAAAGACGCCGACAACCCACATCGTCGTCGCCGGCGACACGTTCTGGGATCTTGCCAAGACTTATTACGGCAATGCCAAACAATGGCACAAACTCGTGGCCGCCAATCGCAATATCAAGCCGCATCATCTGGTGGTTGGCGAAAAGTTGAAGATTCCGGCCAAGTAAGACGATTTGTCTCGCTTGCTCCAGCCGGTCCGGGCTTTCCCGGACCGGCTTTTGTTCTTATGTGAAGTGCTTCATATCTTGAGAGGAATTCAATCGATGACAGCAGCCCTGACCACGCTTCCGCCCGATCACCCTAGCGTGAAATACGGCAAGGTCGGCGTGCTGCTCATCAATCTCGGAACGCCTGACGGCACCGACTACTCCTCGATGCGCCGCTACCTCCGCGAATTCCTGACAGACCGGCGCGTCATCGAGTGGTCGCGTTGGAAATGGTATCCGATCCTGTTCGGCATCGTGCTCAACACCCGGCCGCAAAAGGTCGGCAAGGCCTATGAGACGATCTGGAACAAGGACAAGAACGAGAGCTTCCTGCGCACCTATACGCGCAACCAATCCGACCTGATGGCCGAGCGGCTGCGCGACCTGCCCAACGTCAAGGTTGACTGGGCCATGCGGTACGGCGAACCCTCGATCGCCGATCGCATCCAGGCGCTGAAGGACGATGGCTGCGAGCGCATCGTGCTCTTTCCGCTCTATCCGCAATATGCGGCGGCAACGACGGCGACCGTCAACGACAAGGCCTTCGAGAAACTGCAGAAGATGCGCTGGCAGCCGGCGATCCGCACCGTGCCGCAATATCACGACGACGGGACCTATATCGAGGCGCTTGCCAATTCCGTCACCCGTCACCTCGCGACGCTGGACTGGCAGCCTGAAAAGATCATCGCCTCCTTCCACGGCATTCCCATGTCCTACTTCAAGCTGGGCGATCCCTATTACTGCTTCTGTCAGAAGACCGGTCGCCTGCTGCGCGAGAAACTGGGTCTTTCCGAAGATCAGTTCATGGTCACGTTCCAATCGCGTTTCGGCCCTGAGGAATGGCTGCAGCCCTATACGGACAAGACGGTGGAAGAGCTTGCCAGGAACGGCACCAAGCGTATCGCGGTGCTCAATCCCGGCTTCGTCTCCGACTGCCTTGAGACGCTGGAAGAGATCGCGGAACAGGCGGCCGAATCCTTCCATCACAACGGCGGCGACAAATTCACCCACATTCCCTGTCTCAACGACAGCGAAGACGGCATGAACGTGCTGGAAAAGGTCGTGCGGCGGGAGTTGCTCGGCTGGGTGTGACGAGATCGCCGGGATTGATCCCGGCGACACGTGCCTACTGAAGCTGCGGCTTTTTGAGGAAGCTGCCGCGGTCGGCGGATTTGACGCGCAGCCAAGCCTCGCGGCCATCGCGCAACACACGCATGGGGATCTCGGAACCAGCCGGACCGCTCTCCCAGATCTTGCGGTAGAAATCCGCGAGCCCATCGACTTCGCCATCCCGGATTTCGGAAATGACATCGCCGCGGCGCAAGCCAGCCTTGGCGGCCGGACCACCCTCGGTGACGCTCATGACGACGACTTCGCCATTGTTTTCGGCCGAGAAGGCACCGAGCCAAGGCCGCGGCGGCTTGTTGACGCGGCCGCGCTTGATCAGATCGTCCAGGATCGGCATCAAAAGGTTGATCGGCACGATCATGTTGATATCGGCGCTGTCGCCGTTCTGGGTCGCCATCTGCAGATGCAGCGAGCCGATGCCGAGAAGCTTGCCGTCCGCGTCGATAAGAGCCGCACCTCCCCAGGATGGATGGGCGGGTGCCGTGAAGATCGCCTCGTCGAGCAGATATTCCCAATAGCCGGCGAATTCCTGCTTTGCGACGATCTTCGCCTCGACAAACTGGCCGATCCCGTCAGCGATGACGACTTCATCACCGATCTCAGCCTTGTCGGTATCACCGAATTCGAGGGCGGGCACATCGAGAGGCCCGAGCGCCTGCACGAGGCCAAAACCCGTTTCCTGATCGTAGGCAAGCGCATGACCGGGCACGACACGGCCGCTATTGGTCGTGAGCCAGACCTCGTCGGCTTCGGTGATGAGATAGCCGATCGTCAATACCAGGCCGTTTCCGCGGATGACGACGCCGCTACCTTCCCTGCGTGTGCCGAGGGTTGCCGCCGTGAAGGCGTCTTCCGGAATTGAGGCGTGCACGGCCACAACCGACCGCAAGGTCCTATCTAAGTTCATAGCTTCACCCTGATAATGCGCTAAGGCTGGCCCGAAAAGCTGCGTGGCAGCGGAGCTGGAAATCTCCATATAAAGTATGAATATCAATCGCCGGACGCAAGACCCAGACGGTGATTGGTTGACCTGCCTCATAGCAAAACGCCTGCTGTAGCCCCATTCCTCACTTGCTGAGAACATGCTAACCCACCACATAAGATTGAGCTGCCGCCTCGTGAGCTCGACCGAGCATAGCGAGGCCAAACAGTAGCGGTTTAGGCGACGCGAGCCTGCTCAGACAGCCGCGTCCATGGAGGAGTTCGATGGTAGTGGGTGGTTTCAGCATCGTTGTGATTGCCTTGGTGGTCTTCGTCATTCTGGTGCTGTTTGCGGGCATCAAGACCGTACCTCAGGGCTATCGGTACACAGTTCAGCGCTTCGGCCGCTACATCCGGACGCTGGAACCGGGACTCAACCTGATCGTGCCCTTCATCGAAACAATCGGGGTGCGGATGAACGTGATGGAGCAGGTGCTGGCCGTGCCGACGCAGGAGGTCATCACCAAGGACAATGCGAGCGTATCCGCTGATGCAGTCGCTTTCTTCCAGGTGCTGAATGCGGCGCAGGCCGCCTATCAGATCACCAATCTGGAAACCGCGATCCTCAATCTCACCAAGACCAATATCCGCTCCGTCATGGGCTCTATGGATCTGGACGAGCTTCTGTCCAATCGCGATGCCATCAACGAACGACTGCTGCGCGTGGTCGATGAGGCGGTAGAGCCCTGGGGCATCAAGGTAACACGCGTCGAAATCAAGGATATCCAGCCGCCGAAAGACTTGGTTGACGCCATGGGCCGACAGATGAAGGCCGAACGCGAAAAGCGCGCCCAGGTCCTGGAGGCGGAAGGCCTGCGCAACGCGCAGATCCTCCGCGCTGAGGGTGCAAAGCAGGCAGCCGTGTTGCAAGCCGAAGGCCAGCGCGAGGCTGCCTTCCGCAACGCCGAGGCGCGCGAGCGCCTGGCCGAGGCCGAAGCCAAGGCGACCCGCGTCGTATCCGAAGCGATTGCCGAGGGTAACGTGCAGGCGATCAACTACTTCGTTGCCCAGAAATACACCGAAGCCCTGAGCGCGATCGGCTCAGCCAGCAATTCGAAGATTGTCCTCATGCCGATGGAGGCGAGCTCGATCATCGGCTCTCTTGGCGGTATCGGCGCTATCGCGCGCGAAGTCTTCGGCGACAATGGCGATGGCAATGGCGCGACGCAACCGGCCCGGCCACGCTCCGGCCCCGTCCGTACAACGCCAACGATCAATCCGCTGCCACCGAAGGAGAGCTGAGATGTTCGACAATCTCATCGTCGAACTCGGCCCCTGGAGCTGGTGGCTCGCCGGTCTGGCGCTGCTTGCCGCCGAACTCGTCTTGCCCGGCTTCTTCTTGGTATGGATCGGGCTCGCCGCGATCATCGTCGGCGCCTTGTCGCTTCTGTTTTGGGAAGGCAGCTTCTGGGTCTGGCAGGTTCAAGGGCTGGTCTTCGCCGCCATGGCTGTTATCGTCACCCTGCTCGGCCGCCGCTATCTCTATAACAACAACCAGGTGACCGACGAGCCGTTCCTGAACCAGCGCGGTGCCAGCCTTGTCGGGCGCACGGCAACGCTCGACCAGCCGATAGCCGAAGGCCGTGGGCGCATTCGCCTCAATGACACTTATTGGACGGTCAACGGACCGGACTTGCCGGTCGGCACCCGCGTCAAAGTGGTCGCCAGCAACGGCCGCGAGCTCACCGTCGAGCCTGTCTGATCAGGCAACGCCGATCCGCAGCAGATCGTGGAAGTGCACCAGACCGATCGGACGCCGCTCGTTGTCGACAACGATCAGCGCGGAAATATTATGACGATTGAGCACGGCCATGGCGCTCGTCGCCAGCGTCGTTTCCTTCACCGTCTTCGGATTGGGGGTCATCACCTCGTCCACCAGCTTCTCCGCGAGGCTGGTGCCGAGATTGCGGGCGATATCGCCATCGGTGACGATGCCGCACAGGCAACCGTCATCATCGACCACGCCGACGCAGCCGAACCGCATCTTCGATAGCGTCATCGCCGCTTCCTGCATACCGGTTCCGAGCTTGACGAGCGGCACACGGTCGCCCTTGTGCATGATATCGGCCACATGCGAGAGGCTGGCGCCGAGTTTGCCGCCCGGATGGAAGGTGCGGAAATCCTCGGCCGTAAAGCCGCGTGCTTCCAGAAGAGCAACGGTCAGCGCATCGCCGATCGCAAGCTGCAGCAGCGTCGATGTCGTTGGCGCCAGACCATGCGGGCAGGCTTCCTGCTCCTTGGGGAGCAGCAGCACAACATCCGATTCACGCGCCAGCGTAGAAGTCTCGCCGGCGGTGATCGCGATCATCGGGATCGAGAAACGGCGGGAATAACTGATGATGCCGCGCAGCTCGGCGCTCTCGCCGCCCCAGGAGATGGCAATGATGACATCATCCTGGGTAATCATGCCGAGATCGCCGTGATTGGCTTCGACAGGATGCACAAAGAAGGCCGGCGTTCCGGTGGATGCCAGACTTGCGGCAAGCTTGTTGCCGATATGGCCACTCTTGCCGACGCCGGTGATCACGACACGACCTCTAATATCGCCGATGAGCTCGACGGCGCGGCTGAAGGGCTCGGCCAGACCATTGGTCAGTGCGCGTTCCAGCGCTTCCATGCCCCGTCTCTCGGTCTCGATCGTTCGCATTGCGGATTCGATCGCACCGTTCTCGATGAGTCTTACAGCTCTCTTATTCATGAGCGAGGCCTAACGCTTTTCTGCAAATCTGTCCACCAAAGATCGACTTATGGCGATGCGACAGCCTGCAGCGCCTTCCCGACAAATATTATCGAACCCTTTCTTGTCGCCATCACTTGGCAACCAAGCGTTAACCACGCGGCTTTACACTTGGGTAAGAATTTAGGTCATTTCCAGCAGGGTCAGATATAAACAACATGGGCATCGGCAAGGACAAGGCGGGTCATGGTGCCTTCCGGCTGGCGGCATGGGCGACCTCCGCCGTGCTCGGCTGGGGTATCGCATTTGCCGCACCGCTGCCGGTCAACGCGCAATCCTTGCCATCCGACCAGAACGTCGACGATACCTTGCCAGCGTCGACGACGGCATCTCCGACCGATCCGAATGCCGCACCCAACACCGAGAACCAGGCGGCCACGCCAACAAACCAGGCGTCGACCTCCAGCGACGCACCCTTGAACGCGCCGCTACGCCTCACCGGCATCGACCCTACAACCACCGGCTCGACGCTGGATAACGATCTGCGCCGCGTGAACCTGCGCGAACCAAGCGTTGATGACCTGAGAGCCCGCCGGTATCCGGATCGGGCAGATGCACAGGGCATCCCGCTCGGCACCTTCACTCTGAAGCCTTCGATCAACCAGTCGATCAACATCGAGCGGGATCGCACCGGCGACACCAAGGATAACCGCGGCTTTTTGCAGACCGACTTACGCAGTACCCTGACTTCGGACTGGGACAGACATGCCCTGACCGTCACCGGTGAGGGCGTCTGGCAGAAGAACATCAGCGGCACTGGCGAGGAAAAGCCAACCGTCAACCTCAATGCCGACCTGCGTCTGGATCTTCCTGCCGACACGACTGCGCATGTCACCGCCGGCTATCAATTCTACCGTGAGGACACGAGCGATCCGAATGCGATTGCCGGCGCATCGAAGCAATCCGCCGTCAACCAGTACACGGCCGGGCTCTCGCTGGAACGCGATTTCGGCCTGCTGCGCGGCACGACGGCCGTGGCGCTGACACGCAGCGTCTATTCCGACGCCGTGCTTTCGGATGGGACGACGGTCACCCTCAGCGATCGCAATCAGACGGCCGGAACCTGGCGCGGCCGCATCGGCTACGAGCTTTCGCCCGCCATCATTCCCTTCGTCGAAGTCACTCTCGGTCGCGCCGTCTACGATCAGACGCGCGACAGCAACGGTTATGCCCGCTCGAACCAGAGCTATGGCGGCAAAGGTGGCGTCGAATTCGACCTCGGCGAAAAATTCAAGGGCGAGCTTGGCTTCGGCTACCAGCACACACAATTCGACGATTCGCGCCTGGGCTCGGTCGACTCGCCGACGATCGACGGCAGCCTTGCCTGGTCGCCGCAGCGCGGCACCGATATCAGCGTCGGCCTTTCGACGACCGTACAACCTTCGACCACGGCCGGCCTCAGCGGCTACACCGCTTATCAGCTCACGAGCACCATAAGCCATCAGCTGCGCGACGATCTCACCGCCAAGCTGACGGGAGGCCCGACGTGGCGCAATTACCCCTCCAATGGCAGCGCCGCCGACGAAATCGAATACGACGCCGCGTTCGGGCTAACCTGGGGGATCAACCGTTACCTCGATCTTACCAGCAATGTCGGTTATCAGCTGACAACGCGGGATGTGGGCGACAGCACTCGGCAGTTCCAGGCCGGCCTCGGTTTGACGGTAAAACGCTAGGCACCGCCTTCGCTTAGATCCAAACTACCAGCTCAAATGAATCGAGGCCCGGCATATGCCAGGCCTCAAGATTTTCTCAAAAGGTCGGATCCCTATTTCAGGGCTGCGATCAGCGCCTTGAACTCGTCCTCGATGGTCGGGCGGATGTCGTCACGCGCCAAGGCGAAGGCGACGTTGGCAAGGATGAATCCGTCCTTTGCGCCACAGTCGAACGTCTGGCCCTGGAAGTGATAGCCGGCGAAATCCTGCGTCTTAGCAAGCTTCAGCATACCATCCGTCAGCTGGATCTCGTTGCCGGCGCCGCGCTCCTGGCTTTCGAGGATACGGAAGATTTCCGGCTGCAGGATGTAGCGACCGTTGATGAAGAAGTTGGACGGAGCCGTGCCTTTGGCCGGCTTTTCGACCATTTCCGTGATGCGGAAGCCGCTGCCGATCGTCTCGCCGACGCCAACGATACCATACTTATGGGTCTGATCCGGCGCACATTCCTCGACGGCGATGACATTGCCGCCACTATGCTCATAAAGCTCGATCATGCCCTTCATGCAGCCCTTTTCGGCGCGCATGACCATGTCGGGTAGCAGCAGCGCAAACGGCTCGTCGCCGACGATCTCGCGGGCGCACCAGACGGCGTGGCCGAGACCGAGCGGCTCCTGCTGGCGTGTGAAGCTTGCCGTGCCGGCCTTCGGCAACAGGCCGCTCAGCAGCGACAATTCGGCATTCTTGTTACGCTGGCGCAGCGTCTGCTCAAGCTCGAACTGAATATCGAAATAATCTTCGATAACATGTTTGCTGCGGCCGGTGACGAACACGAAATGCTCGATGCCCGCTTCCATCGCCTCGTCGACGACATACTGGATCACCGGCTTATCCACGACGGTCAGCATTTCCTTCGGCACCGCCTTGGTCGCCGGCAAGAACCGCGTCCCTAGTCCGGCGACCGGAAATACTGCCTTACGAACCTTCTTATGCTGTCCCACGCATACCTCCTGGGCATTAAATCAGTTGGCACAAAGCCATTCTAAAGGTCAGTAGATTAGATTTGCTACTGTTTTGCAAATAATGACTGACGCAAACTTCCATGGTAAAGAATTTGTTGACTTCGTTCGTTTAGCGTCACGCATGGGCCGATGCAACGCGCATCGCCGCACCGAAATCCAACGATTGATGGACAAGGCTGTAGATGACCGTAAACCGCAAACACTCCCTTCGTGGTCTCGCTCTGGCGCTCGCGCTCGGCGCCTTGGCGGGATTCCTTCCCGTTAACGCCAATGCTGACCCTGGGTTCCAGAAATGGATCGCGAGCTTCTACGCCACCGCCGCAAAGAGCGGCATTACGCAATCCACCTATCGCAATGCATTTGCCGGCGTAACCGACCCGGACCCCACGGTGCTTGAAAAGGCGCAATACCAGCCGGAATTCAAGTCCCAGATCTGGGATTACCTCGACTCCCGTGTCAATCCCTATACGGTCGATATTGGCCGCAAGATGGCGGTCAAGTACGGGTCCACACTGCGCACGCTCGAACAGCATTTCGGCGTCGATCGCAATATCATGCTGGCCATCTGGTCGATGGAGTCGAATTACGGCGAGGTTCTCGCCAAGAATGATCGGCTGCATTATGTCCCCCGCGCGCTGGCGACCCTTGCCTATGCCGATCCGAAGCGGGCGAACTACGCCAAGAAGCAGCTCATCGCTGCCCTGAAAATCCTGCAGAAGGGCGATATCTCGCGCAAGGACCTGAACGGCTCCTGGGCTGGCGCCATGGGCCATACGCAGTTCATTCCAACGAGTTATCTGCTCTATGCCGTTGATGCCGATGGCAGCGGCCATGCCGATATCTGGAATTCCGTTCCGGACGCCCTGGCGACAACAGCCAATCTTCTCGCCAAGAATGGTTGGGATACCGGCCGGACGTGGGGTTACGAGGTGGTCGTGCCGCCCGGTGGCAGCGCCCAGGCCGGCAAGACGCACACCATCGCGCAATGGGCGGCCCTCGGTTTCGTACGTCCCAACGGCAAGGGTTTCCGCACGACCTCCGACCGTGCACAGCTGAAGATGCCCGGCGGGCCGAACGGTCCCGGCTTCCTGATGACCGGCAACTTCTTCACCATCAAGCGCTACAACGCCTCCGACAGCTATGCATTGGCCGTCGGTCTGCTCGCGGATCAGATCGCCGGATATGGCGGCATGCAGCAATCCTGGCCGCGTCCGAGCGGCGCGCTCGACGTCAAGCAGAAATTCGAACTGCAGACGCGTCTGAAGGAGCTCGGCTATTATGACGGCGTGGTCGACGGGAACTTCGGCTCGGGCTCGAAGGCCGCAATATCGGCTGTCCAGCAGCGCATGGGTATGGATGCGGACGGCGAGCCATCGATGAGCCTGCTGAAAGCATTGCGCAAGTAGGCCGCCTCCAGCGAATCCGGGATGGCCAGGACGATGAACTCGTCATTTCGCGGCCCGGACTCGTGAGCGGAAAAGAAGCGATGATGAAACACTCTGCCCGCGCGACCACCGCAACTCTAAGGATTGTTCTGACGGCATTTCTCAGCGTCGTCATCGCGTTTGGCTGCCTGCAGAATATGGCGCAGGCGCAGGAGCGGCCGCGGCGGAACCTGTTCGATATGCTGTTCGGCACCCGCGAGCCCGATTACCCGGATCAGCCCATCGAGCAGCCGCCGCCACGGCGCAAGGTGCAGCCGAAAAAGCGGCCGACCCCGCCGCCGCGCCAGCCAGTCGCGCAGCCGGAAACGCCACCGCCCGCAGAAAAGCTCCCCGATGCCAAGACCATCCTTGTCGTCGGCGATTTTCTGGCAAGCGGCTTGGCAACCGGGCTGGAGGATGCCTTCTCCACCTCCCCCGGCGTCGTCATCCAGTCCCGCGGCAACGTCGCCTCCGGTCTCGTGCGGCAGGATTATTACAATTGGCCGCAGCAATTGCCTGGCATGATCGATCAGCTGAAACCGGCCATGGTCGTCGTCATGATCGGCGCCAACGACCGCCAGCAGATGATCGGCGACGGGCTCAACGAGAAATACGGCACCGACCCGTGGTTCCTTGCCTATGAAGAGCGCGTGCAGCAATTCGCCAAACTGGTGACGAGCCGTCATATTCCGCTGCTCTGGGTTGGCCTGCCCTCCTTCGGCTCCGATCAGCTGACCGCCAGCGCTGTTAAGCTCAACCAGATCTATCAAAGCCAGACCACCAGCGTCGGCGGTGAGTTCATCGACATATGGGACGGATTTACCGACCAGAACGGCGAATTCATCGTGACCGGCTCCGATATCAACGGCCAGCAGGTCCGGTTGAGAACGGCCGACGGCGTCAATCTGACGGCAGCCGGCAAGCGCAAGGTCGCCTTCTATCTGGAGAAATCCGCACGCCGGATCCTGGGCGATCAGGCAAGCCCGGACATCACGCGCCTGGACACGGGCAATCCGTTGCCGGCGCAACAGGCCAATCTTCCCGGCGCAGAACCGGAAAAGATTACCCGCACGCAGCCGATGAGCCTCTCCGATCCCGATCTCGACGGCGGCTCGCAGCTTCTCGGCAGCAGCCCTGCTCCTGCCGCAACGACTTCATCGCCACGCGATCTTCTGGTCGAGAAGGGGCTGATGGACCCGGCGCCTGTCGGCCGCGTAGACGACTACCGATTGCCGGGATCGGTTGCACGATAGGCGACCTGGAGGCGGTTTGACAACGCGGCGCCCCGCCAATAGAAGAACTGCATGAGCACCAAAAGCGCAGATCAGATCGATCGTTACCGCACCTGCCCGCAGGTTGCGGTTTTGCGCGCTTTCTCCGGCCGAGGTCTCCGCGTCCAGTCGTGACAGCCGGAGGCGTTGATGCGTCCGGCGGCTGCTGGACGTAAAGCCCTCAACCTCAAGACTTCAACGTTGCCCATGGAGAATGGCACGTGCTCAATATCTATAACGTCAATTCGCTCGTTCACTGGGAAGAGCGGGACATTAAACTGCGCGACGATTTCATCCGCTTCTTTTCCGATGAAGTCGCGAACTTCCTGCGATCGGCAAATCCCGCCTGGAGTATGCGAAGGGTCGAAGCACCGACCCTGATGCCGCGAAGCCTCGTCTCGAATGCCTATTCCAATTCGGACATATGGGTGCAGGAGCGAATGTCGAACACCGAGACCGAACTTGTGCTGCGGCCGGAAACGACATCTTCAACCTATGCCTACATGCAGCATCTTCTCGGAAACCATTCCAGAACAAGGCTGCCACTATGCGTCTGGCAGGCGGGAAAATCCTATCGCCGGGAACAGGACCAACCGAGCAAGCATGTGCGGCTCAAGGAGTTCTGGCAGCTCGAATTCCAATGCGCCTTCACCACCGATAGCGGCAACGATTATCACTCTGCCTCCCTTGAACCGGTCCGCCGGATGATCGCCTCGGTCGTCCATCTGCCGACACGGATCGCCCCATCCGATCGGCTTCCGGCCTATTCCGAGGTGACGATGGATATCGAGGTCGATAACGGCGATAAATGGATGGAGGTCTGCTCGATCTCGAAACGCACGGATTTCCCTCAGCGCTACCGCAGCCAGCCGAAGAAGGGGGCCGCGATAGACCATGACGTCACGGTGCTCGAAATCGCCATCGGCCTCGATCGCTGCATCTACAACTGGAATATTGCCGCAAGCCGTTAACGACAAAGGCCGGATTCATCGAGAACCCGGCCTTCAATAACTTTGCGCGAACGGACAGCGAAACTTAGTTCGGCAGAACCGTCGAACCCATCAGAGCCTCGTCGATCGCGCGGGCGGCCTGACGGCCCTCGCGGATCGCCCAGACCACCAGCGACTGGCCGCGGCGGACGTCACCGGCTGTCCAGAACTTGTCGATCGAAGTCTTGTAGTCCTTGTCATTGGCAACGACGTTCGTCGAGCCGCGGCGGTCGGTATTCAACGTCAGCTTGCCGTCAAGTTCCTTGAGCACGCTGTCGGTGAACGGACCGCGGAAGCCGATGGCGATGAAGGCGAGGTCGGCGCGGATGACGAATTCCGTGCCGGCGATCGGCTTGCGGCGCTCATCCACTTCGCAGCACTTCACGCCCGTCAGCACGCCATCTTCGCCGATGAATTCCAACGTTGCGACCTGGAATTCGCGAACCGCGCCTTCGGCCTGCGAGGACGAGGTGCGCATCTTCGTTGCCCAGAACGGCCAAACGGCGAGCTTGTCTTCCTTCTCCGGCGGTTGCGGCCGAATGTCGAGCTGGGTCACCTTCACCGCGCCCTGGCGGAATGCCGTGCCGACGCAGTCGGATGCCGTATCGCCGCCGCCGACGACGACGATGTGCTTTCCGCCAGCCAGGATCGGATCGGCGGGCCAGCCAACGCTGTCGATGTTTTCGCGGCCGACGCGGCGGTTCTGCTGCACGAGATAGGGCATGGCGTCATGGACGCCTGCCAGCGTCGTGCCGGGAATGCCGGCTTCGCGCGGGGTTTCCGAGCCGCCGCAATAGAGCACGGCATCGTGCTCCGCCAGAAGCTGCTCGACCTTGACATCGACGCCGACATTGACGCCGCAATGGAAGGTGACGCCCTCGCCCTTCATCTGCTCGACGCGGCGATCGATGAAGTTCTTCTCCATCTTGAAGTCCGGGATACCATAGCGCAGCAGGCCGCCGGGCTTGCTTTCGCGCTCATAGACATGGACGTCGTGACCGGCGCGGCCGAGCTGCTGGGCGGCTGCCATGCCGGCAGGGCCAGAGCCGATGATCGCGACCTTCTTGCCCGTATGCACGGTTGCCGGCTGCGGGCGGATGAAGCCCAGCTCATAGGCCTTGTCGGCAATCGCCTGCTCAACAGTCTTGATGGCGACCGGCGCATCTTCCAGGTTCAGCGTGCATGCTTCCTCGCAGGGTGCGGGGCAGACGCGGCCGGTGAATTCCGGGAAGTTGTTGGTCGAATGCAGGTTATGGATCGCCTGTTCCCAATTGTTGTTGTAGACGAGGTCGTTCCAATCGGGGATCTGGTTGTGCACGGGGCAGCCGGTCGGGCCGTGGCAATAGGGAATGCCACAGTCCATGCAGCGAGCTGCCTGTTTCTGCACTTCCTGGTCCGACATGGGGATCGTGAATTCACGGAAATGCCGGATGCGATCCGACGCCGGCTGATACTTCGCCACCTGCCGGTCGATTTCCAAGAAGCCTGTTACCTTGCCCATGCTTTCGTTTCCTCACTCTAAAAGAGGAGCTCATGGCTCCCGTGCCTGAGGGTCATTTCGGTTTCCCTGTCCGGCACTTTAATTCAAATCCGATTCCGCTATTCGACAGTCGCGATCGCCATGATGGCGATCGCAATGCGAGGCGAAACCCTCGGCTGGTTTCAGAACCGGGACGGATTATTCCGCCGCCACGCTCATCCGGCTACGTTCCATTTCCTCAAGGGCACGGCGGTACTCGACCGGCATGACCTTGCGGAATTTCGGGCGGTAGTCGGCCCAGTGATCGAGGATCTCCTTTGCTCGCGTCGAGCCGGTATAGTGGACGTGGTTCGAAATCAGCTGGAAGAGGCGCTCTTCATCATGGCGTGTCATGTCATCGGAGACGTCGACGCGTCCCTTGTGCATGATGTCGCCACCGTGATGATGCAGCTTCTCCAGCAGCTCGTCTTCCTCCGGAACCGGCTCCAGCTCGACCATCGCCATGTTGCAGCGACGGGCGAAATCGCCCTTTTCGTCGAGAACATAGGCCACGCCGCCCGACATGCCGGCCGCGAAGTTGCGGCCGGTTTCGCCGAGCACGACGACGACGCCGCCGGTCATATATTCGCAGCCGTGGTCGCCCACGCCTTCGACGACGGCGATCGCGCCGGAGTTTCTGACTGCGAAGCGCTCGCCCGCGACACCGCGGAAGTAGCACTCGCCCTCGGTCGCGCCGTAAAGCACGGTATTGCCGACGATGATCGAATTCTCAGCAACGATCTTCGAATTTTCGGGCGGACGGATGATGATGCGGCCGCCCGAAAGGCCCTTGCCGACATAGTCATTGCCGTCGCCGATGAGGTTGAAGGTGACGCCGCGTGCGAGGAACGCGCCGAAGGACTGACCGGCGGTGCCCCTCAGGGTAACGTTGATCGTGTCGTCCTTCAGGCCGCGGTGGCCGTAACGCTTGGCAACAGCACCCGACAGCATGGCGCCGGCCGAACGGTCGACGTTCTTGATGTCGACTTCAAAGGCAACCGGTGTCTTCGAAGAGAGCGCCGGCTCGGCCTTCTCGATCAGCTTGCGGTCGAGAATGTCGTCGATCGGGTGCTTCTGCACTGTCGTCCAGTAGGTCTCTTCCTTCGGCGCATCGACCTTGTGGAAGATACGGCTGAAATCGAGGCCCTTGGCCTTCCAGTGGGCGAGCATGTCGTCCTTCTCCAGAAGCTCGGAAGCGCCGATGATATCATCCAGCTTGGCAACGCCGAGCGAGGCCAGGATCTCACGCACTTCTTCCGCCACGAAGAAGAAGTAGTTGATGACATGCTCCGGCGTGCCCTTAAAGCGCTTGCGCAGGACTGGGTCCTGGGTGGCAACACCAACCGGACAGGTGTTGAGGTGGCACTTGCGCATCATGATGCAGCCGGCCGCGATTAGCGGCGCGGTGGCGAAGCCGAATTCGTCAGCACCGAGCAGCGCGCCGATAATGACATCGCGGCCGGTCTTCAGGCCGCCATCCACCTGCAGGGCGATGCGCGAGCGCAGCCCGTTCAGGACCAGCGTCTGCTGGGTCTCGGCAAGGCCGATCTCCCAGGGAGAACCGGCATGCTTGAGGGAGGTCAGCGGCGAAGCGCCGGTGCCGCCATCATAGCCCGAGATGGTAATGTGGTCGGCGCGCGCCTTGGCAACGCCGGCAGCAACCGTGCCGACGCCGACTTCAGAGACGAGCTTGACCGATACATCCGAAGTCGGGTTGACGTTCTTCAGATCGTAGATCAGCTGTGCCAGATCTTCGATCGAATAGATGTCATGGTGCGGCGGCGGCGAAATCAGGCCGACGCCCGGTGTGGAATGCCTGGTCTTGGCAACCGTCGCATCGACCTTGTGGCCGGGCAGCTGGCCGCCTTCGCCGGGCTTGGCACCCTGCGCGACCTTGATCTGCAGCACATCGGCATTGACCAGATATTCGGTCGTCACGCCGAAACGGCCGGAGGCGATCTGCTTGATAGCGGAACGTTCCGGGTTCGGCGAGCCGTCGAAGAGCGGCATGTAGCGGTCGGCTTCCTCGCCACCTTCACCGGTATTCGACTTGCCGCCGATGCGGTTCATGGCGATGGCCAGCGTCGTATGCGCCTCGCGACTGATGGAGCCGAAGGACATGGCGCCCGTCGAGAAGCGCTTGACGATATCGGCGGCCGGCTCAACCTCGTCGATCGAGATCGGCTTGCGGCCGAGCGCTTCCGCACCCCTAATCTTGAAGAGGCCGCGGATCGTGTTCATCCGGAGCGCCGACTCGTTCACCATCTCGGAGAATTCGCGATAGCGGTCCTCGGCATTCCCACGCACGGCGTGCTGAAGGGCCGCAACAGCGTCCGGCGTCCAGGCGTGGCTTTCGCCGCGCATGCGGTAGGCATATTCGCCGCCGATGTCGAGCGTGCTTGCCAGCAACGGATCGCGGCCGAAAGCAGCCTTGTGGCGGGAGACGGTTTCCTCGGCGATCGTCTCGAGACCAATGCCTTCGATCATCGTCGCGGTGCCGAAGAAATACTTGTCGACCAGCTCCTGCTGCAGGCCCACAGCATCGAAGATCTGCGCGCCGCAATAGGATTGATAGGTCGAAATGCCCATCTTCGACATGACCTTGAGGATGCCTTTGCCGACAGCCTTGATGTAGCGGTAGACGACTTCGGTCGCGTCCACTTCCTTCGGGAATTCGCCACGCTGATGCATATCAAGCAGCGTGTCGAAGGCGAGATAGGGGTTGATCGCTTCCGCGCCGTAGCCGGCCAGCAGGCAGAAATGATGCACTTCACGCGGCTCGCCGGTTTCGACGACGATACCGACCGAGGTGCGCAGACCCTTGCGGATCAGGTGATGATGCACGGCAGCGGTCGCCAGCAGCGCCGGGATCGCGATGCGGTCCGGTCCGATCTGGCGGTCTGACAGCACGATAATGTTGTAGCCACCGCGAACGGCCGCTTCCGCCCGCTCGCAGAGACGGTCGAGCATCTCGGGCATGCCTTCGGCGCCGCGTTCGACATCATAGGTGAAGTCGAGCGTCTTGGTGTCGAAGCGATCCTCAGTGTGACCGATCGAGCGGATCTTTTCGAGATCGCCGTTGGTCAGGATCGGCTGGCGCACTTCCAGACGCTTGGCGTTGGCCATGCCGGTATGATCGAGCAGGTTCGGACGGGGGCCGATGAACGACACCAGGCTCATGACCAGCTCTTCGCGGATCGGGTCGATTGGCGGGTTCGTCACCTGCGCGAAGTTCTGCTTGAAGTAGGTATAGAGTAGCTTCGGCTTGTCCGACATCGCCGAGATCGGCGTATCCGTGCCCATGGAACCGACGGCTTCCTGCCCCGTCGTCGCCATCGGCGACATCAGGAGCTTGGTGTCTTCAGCCGTGTAGCCGAAGGCCTGCTGGCGGTCGAGCAGCGACACGTCGCGGCGCAGCGCCCGCGGCTCCACAGGCTTCAGGTCTTCCAGGATCAGCTGCGTGCGGTTCAGCCAGCTGCGATAAGGATGCTTGCCTGATAGTTCCGACTTCACCTCGTCGTCGGAGATGATACGGCCCTTTTCCATGTCGATCAGCAGCATCTTGCCCGGCTGCAGGCGCCACTTCTGGATGATCTTCTCTTCCTCGACAGGCAGAACGCCGGCCTCGGACGCCATGATGATGCGGTCGTCGCTGGTGACGAGATAGCGGGCTGGACGCAGGCCGTTACGGTCGAGCGTCGCGCCGATCTGCTTGCCATCGGTGAAGGCGACGGCGGCCGGGCCATCCCATGGCTCCATCAGGGCGGCATGATACTCGTAGAACGCCTTGCGTTCCGGCGCCATCAGCTGGTTGCCGGCCCAAGCTTCGGGGATGAGCATCATCATGGCATGCGCCAGTGAGTATCCGCCGCGCACGAGGAACTCGAGCGCGTTGTCGAAACAGGCGGTGTCCGACTGACCTTCATAAGAGATCGGCCAGAGCTTGGAGATATCCTCGCCGAAGAGCGGCGAAGAGACCGAAGCCTGGCGTGCCGCCATCCAGTTGACGTTGCCGCGCAGCGTGTTGATTTCGCCGTTATGCGCGACCATGCGGTAGGGATGGGCAAGCTTCCATGACGGGAAAGTGTTGGTCGAGAAACGCTGGTGCACGAGCGCAACCGCCGTTTCGAAACGCGGATCGGAGAGGTCCTTATAATAGGCGCCCACCTGATAGGCGAGGAACATGCCCTTGTAGACGATGGTCGAGCTTGACAGCGACACGGGATAGAAGCTGCTCTCCTCGCCCTCGTATTCCGCATAGATGCGATTGGAGATCACCTTGCGCAGGGTGAAGAGGCGGCGCTCGAATTCCTCGTTCGTGCCGGCATCGCGGCCGGCGCCGATGAAGACCTGCACATGATGCGGCTCGGTGGCGGCAATATCGGGCGCCTTCGACAGGGAGGAGTTGTCGACCGGCACGTCGCGGAAGCCGAGCAGCACCTGGCCCTCTTCGGCAACGACCTGCGTGATCGCAGTCTTGAAATGCTCGATCAGCGCTTCGTCACGCGGCAGGAAGAAATGGCCGACGCCATATTCGCCCGCCTTCGGGAGGATGACACCCTGCTTCGCCATCTCCTCACGGAAGAAGCGATCGGGAATCTGAACGAGAATGCCCGCGCCATCGCCCATCAGCGGATCTGCGCCGACAGCACCACGATGCGTCAGGTTTTCGAGAATGAACAGGCCGTCGCGCACGATCTGGTGCGACTTCTGGCCCTTCATATGCGCGACGAAGCCGACGCCGCAGGCGTCATGCTCGTTGCGCGGATCGTAAAGGCCCTGTTTCGGCGGGATGCCGACAGCGCGTTTCGACGTCTTGGCCGTAGCGGCAGCATTCACTGCAGCAGTCTGGTCAAAACTCGTCAACGTCGTCCTGTTCGTCATGGTCTTCCCTCCGGTAAGGCCCGCGTCGCGGGCGCTCCTTCGTCCCGCGCGGTCCGTTTCCGGGGCCGACGCGCGACAGCGCTGTTGCATTGTGAAGATCCGGCCGCGAACCGCAGCTCCTTTAAGTGGAGCCCGTCGTCAGCGTTCCGCGCCCTGCTATTCCACCGCCGCATTGCCCGCGCCTCAAAAGGCTTGAAAGGGCATGCTCTTGGTAACTATAGCTCGAAATCCCGACATCGTCAGGACCCTGGGGGCACATCTTCGGCCTCGGCGGCCAAAATAGGACAGCAACCCTGTCCTAATTCATCAGCTCTATGCCAGAAAGCTTACGCCTTCGCAAGAGCAAAACGGCAAAATTTCGTCAACGAAAGACGGAAGATTGCCTTTGTTGCAGGAATAGAGCAATAAAGTTTCGCTGCGGCGCATCATTTTATTTGTTGATTGCGTCAATCAATTTCTGTGATGCATTCTTCAAACTCATACTCTTGATAGGTTTTTGCATTGGCGTAATGTCCGGCCAACCCTATCTAATCCAGCCGCAATTCAATCTTCATCTGGTGCATTTTCATGTTCTTTGCTTCCGATAACTGGGCCGGCGCCCATCCCAAAGTCGCCGAACGTCTGCTCGCCGCATCGAGTGGTTTTGCCTCCGCCTACGGCACAAGCGAGCTCGACCAGCGTGTCGAAGCCAGATTCTCCGAGATCTTCGAGCGCGAGGTCGCGGTCTTCTTTGTCGCAACCGGTACAGCCGCCAATTCGCTGTCGCTTGCCAGCGTCCAGAAACCGGGCGGCATCAGCTTCTGCCATACCGAGGCGCATGTCGCCGAAGACGAATGCGGTGCTCCTGACTTCTTCAGCGGCGCACGTCTTGCCACCGTCGAAGGCGCTCTCGGTAAGATCGATCCTAAGGCGCTTTCCACCAAGATCGCCCGCTTCCCGCAGGATGCCGTCCATCATGGCCGCGCCGCCGCCGTGACGATCACCCAGGCAACGGAAATCGGCACGGTCTATTCGCTGGATGAGATCGACGCCATCGCCGCCATCGCCAAGGCAAACGGGCTACCGCTGCACATGGATGGCGCGCGTTTCGCCAACGCCCTGGTCGCGCTCGGCACTACGCCTACCGAAATGACATGGAAGCGCGGCGTCGACATTCTTTCCTTCGGCGCCACCAAGAACGGCTGCTGGTGCGCCGAGGCGATCGTCTTCTTCGATCAGGAGAAGGCGAAGGAAATGCATTTCATCCGCAAGCGCGCCGCCCAGCTCTTCTCCAAGTCGCGCTTCATTGCCGCCCAGTTCGACGGCTATTTCCAGGACGACCTCTGGCTCGACCTTGCCCGCCATTCCAACGGGATGGCCGATCGGCTGCGCGCCGGCCTCGAAGAGACCAGCGGCGCTCGTCTCGCCTGGCCGACTGCCTCGAACGAGGTTTTTGCGATCATCCCAAAATCCTCCGCCAAGACTGCAGAAGACAAGGGAGCGAAGTTCTACGAATGGCCAATTCCAGAGTCGCAGCCGGATCTGGTCGGCAGGGATGAAACGCTGATCCGACTCGTGACAAGCTTCGCCACCACCGAAGCCGATGTGGCGAATTTCCTCGCCTGCCTGAACTGACCCGCAAGAAAAAGAGCGCCGGAGCCGGCTTCCGGACCGGACGGCGCTCGCAATAGCGGCAAAAAGTCAGTTTTGATTCCGATGGGCGATCATTGCGAAGTTCGATAGATCGTCGCGGTCGGACGCCGGTGCATGATGTACGATCATCGTCATTGCCACGACGCAGGCGACAAGTCCGGAAATGAAGATGGCACCATATGTCATCGGAACGGCTATCCCCCCGCAACTCCCCCATCGCCACCGGAGATAGCAGAATAAGCTGACTTCCGCCTGAAAACGGGCGCAACAATAAATCAGCCGGCAAAATAAATCCGGATCTCATCTGCATGATGGGAAACGGCTTTTAACGATAGCTGATAGACGATTTCGTTGTCAGCTTGATCGGGGCCCCCGCACCTTGGAGAGTATGTCGCCAGAGAGCGCACTAACCAGAAGTTGGTCCGCGCCCTTGCGCGGCACGAGCACGAACTCCACGTCCTCAAGGACGGGTAGCCAGCCCGGGGCTATCTCGATCAATCCAGCGGGAGCCATGCTTTTCGGCTGCACGAGAACACCCATGCCGGCGCGCGCTGCTGCGGTCAGGCCACTCAGGCTGCCGCATGTGCAGACGATGCGCCACGGCATCTGCTGTCGACGCAGCGCCTCTAGCGCGACCGCACGCGTGACACTTGGGGTGGGAAAGGCGATCAGCGGCAATGGCCCCGCAAGCTTGCGGATGCGATCCGGGTCGCGGGCCAGCCAGACCAGCGGCTCGCGGTAGACGAGCTTGCCTCTCGCGTCGCCGAGCCTGCGCTTGGCAAGCACCAGATCGAGATCGCCATTGTCCTGCATTTCATAAAGCACGCCGCTAAGCGCGACCGTCAGCTCGAGATCAACGGAAGGATGCGAACGCACGAATTCCTCCAATACGTCCGGGAGCTGGCTGGTGACGAAATCCTCGGAAACTCCAAGCCGGAGATTGCCGCGCAGGCTGTTGCCGGCAAAAAGCTGACGCACCTCCCCTTCGATCGACAGCATCTGGCGCGCATGGCCGAGCAGCGCCTCGCCATCGCCAGTCAGGACGACACGGTGCGTGTCACGCGCCAAAAGTTTTCGCCCCAATTCGGCTTCCAGCCGCTGTATATGTTGGCTGACCGTTGACTGCCCGAGTCCCAGCCGCTCGGCCGCGAGCGTGAAACTGCCCATCTGCTCGACGGCGACGAAGCTGCGCAGCTGTGTGAGGTCAAGCATGGGCTTATCCTATATCGCGATAACTGTTATTCCTTGCATCGTGGATCACAATAGGTCTATCTGCAAGGAGTCATCATCAAGACTTGCAATGCGATTGGGGTAGGCACGATGCGCCGCTTTCTTCCAGACACCTTCACCATGCTGCTGGTGCTCACCGTCCTGACGGCATCGTTCTTTCCGGTGCAGGGGGCCAGCGCTCACTATTTCGGCATTGCCACCAACTTCGCCATCGGCCTGCTGTTCTTCCTCCATGGCGCGCGCCTCTCGCGCGATGTCGTCATCGCCGGTCTGCTGCACTGGCGGCTGCACCTCGTCATCCTGCTGACGACCTTCGGAATCTTCCCGCTGCTGGTGCTGGCCATGGGCCATATCGTTCCGAACAGCATCCTTCCCGTATCGCTCTATACCGGCATGCTGTTTTTGAGCGTGCTGCCTTCGACCGTGCAGTCTTCGATCGCCTTCACCTCCATCGCCGGCGGCAATGTGCCGGCTGCGATCTGCTCCGCGTCCGCCTCCAATATCTTCGGCATGTTCCTGACGCCGCTGCTCGTCGGCATCCTGTTTTCGGTCGGCGGCCAGGGCGGTGGCTTTTCCTGGGATGTTCTGTGGCAGATCATGCTGCAGCTGCTCGCCCCATTCATCGCCGGCCAGCTGCTGCAGCCATGGATCGGCGACTGGATCCGTTCGAAGAAAAAGATCCTGATGCCGGTCGATCGCGGCTCGATCCTCATGGTCGTCTATTCCGCCTTCAGCGAGGCTGTGGTGGAAGGGCTGTGGCATACCTTCTCCGTCCTCGACATCGTCACGGTCATCATCGCGAACATGGTGCTTCTGGCAATGGTGATCTGCATCACCATGTTCGGCAGCCGTGCCCTCGGTTTTGAAAAGGCTGACGAGATCACCATCACCTTCTGCGGTTCGAAGAAGTCGCTGGCAAGCGGTGTACCGATGGCCAACGTCATCTTCGCCGGCCAGAGTATCGGCGCCATCGTGCTGCCGCTCATGCTGTTCCATCAGATCCAGCTGATGACCTGCGCCGTGCTTGCCCAGAAATATGCCGATGCCGCCAAGCGGCGCGAGGCTGCGAAAGCAAAGTCGGGCGCAAAGTCCGGCGAAGCGACAAACGCGGCCTGACGGCTTAAACCAATCCGACTATAGGTTTAACAGCATGCGGTGATGTTGAACTGTTGACAGCGAATCAACCTGATGGATTATGGCTGCATGAGCAATGATCAATTGATTGGTGTCGGCCTATATACTCCTGCGGAAGCAGGAAAGCTCTTGCGCATCGCACCAACCAAAATTTCACGCTGGCTAAGAGGCCACAATATTAAGGGGAAGTATTATCCGCCTCTTTGGACACCTGAGATTTCGCTTGGTGATGATAGAATATTCCTTGGGTTTCGCGATCTTATGGAAGTGCGTGTAGCGGACGCATTTATCCAAGTCGGAGTGTCAGCAATTAGAGTGCGTGCCGCGATCGAGGTCGCCAGAGACATCATCGGCCGGGACAGACCTTTGTCGACTAATCGCTTCCGAACAGATGGGCGCGAAATTTTCCTCCACATTGTTGAAGAAGACGACGACGGTGAAAGGCGGGAACTTTTACTCAACCTATTTCGCAAGCAATTTGAATTTAATACTATTCTAGATCCCATTCTGAAGACTGTTGATTTTGGCAGCGATGGAAATCCATTGGCTTGGTGGCCAGCAGGCCGGCGACTTAATGTCGTTATCGATCCCGCTCGCTCGTTCGGCCAACCCATAGATGCGTCATCGAGTGTACCAACGGCAGTTCTAGCAGCCGCGGCTAAGCACGATGGCGGAATTCGAAATGCCGCACTGGCATACGACGTATCCGAGACAGCGATCAAAAACGCCATCGAATTTGAAACGATGATGGAACAACGGCTAGCGGCGTGAACGTCTTTTTTGACAATTGCACATCTCCTGTCTTTGCCACCACGTTACACGGTTTTGTTCAACATCAAGGTCACACCGCAGTACATATACGTGATGTACCAGCCCTGCCGAACGGGAGACATTCCACGGACTTGGAGTGGATCGATCTTCTTCGAAAATCTAATGACCAATGGATTTTCATCTCCGGAGATGGACGCGTCTTAAGAAATTCCGCTGAAAGAGCGGCGCTTCGGTCAGCGGGACTTCACGGCTTTATTCTGGCGCCGGCTTACCAGAAGGCGCCACTAAATCAGGTCGCATCCATCTTGATTTGGCGCTGGCCTGAAATATTACAAATTACCAATCTGCTTCAGGCGCCATCCATGCATGAAGTACCAATCAATAAGAGCGCAAAACTTCGCGCGCTCCCGATATGAGAGCTGAGCGCGCAGTAGAATAAAATCAACTGCCAAGCGTACACAAAAGCGGCACCCTGATGGAGCGCCGCTTCTTTTGATCTTGGGAGGATCAGGAGCTTAGCGGCCAGAGACCGCCAGCCCGGCATGACGGTCTCAGACCGTCAGCCGTACTTAGTTGATATGAGCCTCGATGGCCTTCGGGCTTTCCACGGGCTCGGCCGCGATGGAGATACGGCGTGGCTTCATGGCTTCAGGAATGTTGCGCAGCAGGTCGATGTGCAGCAAACCATTCTTCAGTGAAGCAGCCTGAACCTCGACATGGTCGGCAAGCTGGAAACGACGCTCGAAGGCACGCTTGGCGATACCGCGATAGAGATATTCGCTGGTTTCAGCCGGCTCTTCGCTCTTTTCGCCCTTGACCTGAAGGACATGGGCGTGGGCCTCGATGCTCAGTTCCTTTTCATCGAAACCGGCAACGGCCATGGTGATGCGATAGGTGTTCTCACCCGTGCGCTCGATATTGTAGGGCGGATAGGTCTGGGCCTGATCCGGCTGGCCAAGGCTGTCGAGCATGGTGAAGAGACGGTCGAAACCGACGGTGGAACGGTAAAGGGGAGAGAAGTCTACGTGACGCATGGAAGTCCTCCTGTGAGCGACAATTGCGATTTCAATTCTGTCCCATGACCCCACTCTCGGCGGCCCTGGGGACGGTTTCGCAGGCCCGTTTGGCACCCGCGAAAAAGAGATGGGGATCGCTTTTGCGGAGTTCAAGCCCCTGTGCCCGCCTCCCATTTTGCGGAAAATCGCTGCGTGAACCGCAGATGAACGGATGGTTCGGAACCGGTTCAGGCTGGCTGGTCTATCGTCCAAACCATCGGAACACCATCGTCCGATGACTGAAGTGTATCGTCCCTTCTTCTTCAGTCCTTGCTCGGCCGGCGAAGCGGATCTCTCTATCTCCGCAAGCCGGCCTTTTTTCTTAGCGGACACTATCGCAGCAACTTCAGAGAACCAGTCAGCGATTTCACCCACTTCGAAGGGCCGGCCAGCCCAAGACCGTCGATCGCCTCGCCCGCAAGATCGCGATCCGGAAATATCGCCTCATATTCCCTGTAATCGTGCAGCGAGCGGGCAAAGGCAGGAAACGGAACGATTGCGCGGTCGTTTTCGACCGGCAGGGTCTTCAGCAACAGAGATCGTATGGTTTCCGCATCCGCCTGCAGTATCGGAACGGGCATGTTCGAGCTGATGTCGATGGTGCGCTCCTCCCTGTCAGTCAATTGCCTGGCCGCGAGCGCAGGAAACTTTGCGCCCAAGCCGATCGAGATGGCACCGGCGGTGTTGGCGATCAGACCGAGCGGCAATGCCGGATTGATGACGATGGCTAGACGAATATCGGGAAGCATGGAGACCTGCTGCAATTGATAAAAGTGATCGCAGGATATCTCGCGCATCGGGGACAATCTTGCCTTTTATTGCTGCATAATTGGATAATATGGTAGTATCTACCCCGTTTCTGCGGATATACGGTTGGATATGCCTAATTCTCTTGAGCCCATTGATTTGAAGATTCTCGGCGCCCTTCAGAAGGACGGACGCCTGACGAATCAGGCGCTTTCCTCCGAAGTCGGGCTCTCGACGTCGCCATGCTGGCGGCGCGTGCGCCAGCTGGAAGAAACGGGCGTGATCCAGGGTTATACAGCCACCCTCGACAGGCGCCAGATCGGCCTCGGCGTCCTTGCCTTCATTCGGGTGAAGATCGACAGCCATAGCGAGGCGGAAGCCGAGGAATTCTCGCGCGATGTGCTGAAACTCAATGAGGTCGTGGCCTGCTACAGCATCGCCGGGGATGCGGATTTCCTGCTGCAAGTCGTAGCCGCCGATCTCGACAGCTACGCCGATTTCGCCATGGCGGTGGTGCGCCGCCTGCCGCGCATCAAGGAGATGCAGACCACATTCGTGCTGAAGGAAATCAAGCCCTTCAAGGGCTTCCCTCTTGAGGTCAGCCTAAAGTAGCAGCGCAAGGCACAGATTGCCGGGTTGGGCATGGAGGAGACAGCACGTCCCTGCGCTCTTTACGTTTGGATCTAAGCCATCCTATTCTCGGGCGAGTGGCTGCCCCCAGGGTATTGCCCGGGGGATATAATGTCGGCGCTTTCTTTCTCGAAGATTTCCTCATCGCTGAATACGCTTCTGGCTGCAATCGGTCTGCTGACGGTGGCGGTGCTTACGACGCCTGATATCGTCGGACAGACGAGGCTCATCCTGGAAGTCGTGCTTGCTAGCGTCTGGGCCATCTATGTTCTGCAATTGATCGAGACGCTGGTCATACATCGCACAAGGGACGTTCGCGGCAGGATCCCGGAAATCGCCGTCGACATGCTGGCCGTTCTGGTCCCTCTAGTTGCCTTTTTTCTCATCCGAGGGCGCGATCAAAGCCTCTATTGCGCCATCTGGCTTTTGAAGCCGCTGCGGGGTTCGATCTTCTTCCGGCTGCTGGGCAGGGTTTTGACCAAGGAAGCGCGCAACCTGATCGGCGTTACCTCGATTTTTGTCATCGTTCTGTTCGCCGCAGCGCTTGCGGCTTACATCATCGAACGTGACGTCCAGCCTGACAAGTTCGGCAGTATTCCCCTCGCAATGTGGTGGGCCGTAACGACGTTATCGACCACTGGCTATGGTGACGAAATCCCGCAAAGTTTCGCCGGTCGCACCCTTGCCGGGTTGGTCATGATGTGCGGAATCGGCATCTTTGCCTTATGGGCCGGCATTCTCGCCACCGGCTTCTACGAAGAGGTTCGCCGCCAGGACTTCGTGCGCAACTGGCAGCTGGTTGCGGGAGTTCCGCTGTTTCAGAAGCTCGGTTCGGGCGCACTCATCGAGATTGTACGGGCGCTCAGACCCCGTGTGGTGCCGGCCGGTGGCATCATCTGCCGCAAGGGCGAAGCCGGCGACCAGATGTATTTCATCGTCGAGGGCCGCGTCAGCGTCGCGACGCCGAATCCAGTGGAACTTGGTTCCGGCAGCTTCTTCGGCGAGATGGCGCTGATTACTGGCGAGCCCCGCTCGGCAACTGTCAGCGCCGCGACCGAAGTCTCGCTGCTGTCGCTCTATGCATCGGATTTCCAGATGCTATCGAGCAGCAGCCCGGAGATCGCCGAGATCATTCGCCAGACCGCGCTCGAACGGAGAGCGGCGGCACCGAAGGCTTGACGCGATTGGCTTCATGCCGCAGGCACCTCCGAGAGCACAATAAATTGCGGATACTAGCTGCCATCCCGTGGTGCATTGACGTCGATATAACGGATATGGCAGCCTAACGAGTATTGAGCGCCGTCTCCTTATTCGAGGGCGCCTTCACATTGGTTCGGCACGGCTCGATGCACCCCCGATTACTCAAGACATTCCTGGCGGTCGCGCGGAACCGGAACTTCACCCGTGCAGCCGAAGAGGTCCATCTCGCGCAATCGAGCGTAAGCGATCAGATCCAGTCGCTCGAGGCTGAATTGGGCACTGCGCTTTTTATCCGGTCGAGATCGGGCCTGGAGCTGACGGCAGCTGGCGAGGCACTGAAACCCTATGCCGAGGAATTACTGGCAATCGCCTACGAGGCGCGCGCTGCCGTTGAAGCAGTCTCCGCAGCTGCGGCTGGCAAGGTGACGATCGGCGCGCTAGAGACCATTGCTTCCATGAAGCTTCCGCAATGGCTGCCGACCCTTCGGCGCGATCATCACGATATCGATCTGCGTGTTACGATCGCGGGCAGCGGCGATCTATTGCGCAAGCTCGAAGCCGGTGAGATCGACGTCGCCTTCTGCTTTGACAGGGGCGAGGTCGATGAACGCCTCGCAAAGCGAGTGATATCGACGGAGCCGCTGATCCTCATCACCCCTCCCGCACCGGAGGCGTCATCAAAGACGAGCGATCTGGCGGCACTCGCTTCGATGAACTTCGTAGCAACCGAAGACGGCTGCATCTACCGGCACCTGTTCGACAAGGCATTCGAGGCAGCAGGGACGGCAGCACCGAAGCTCGCCGCCGAAGTCGGTAGCATCGGCACCATTGCGCGGCTCGTGGCAGCCGGTACGGGCTCGAGCCTTGTTCCTCGGTTTGCCGTCGCCGACGCACTCCATCGTGGCGAAATCGACGAAATGCCCTGGCCGGGGCCAATGCGGACAGCCTCGCTTGTGATGATCTGGCGGCGCAGGCGTGTTCAGCCGCCGGTTTTGAAGCTGTTCCTGGCTTTCGCAAGCGCCGGCTTTGCGTCCACTAGATCAGCCGATGTCCGCCCTCGACATGCAGTATCGTCCCTGTTGTGAAGGCGTTACCCATCAGGAAGCTGATAGCATCGGCGATGTCTTCCGGTTGTCCCACTCGTCCGACTAACAGCCGTTTTGCCATCGCGCCCAATGCTTCCTCTTTGCGATCACCGGCAACGAACGTCCAGATGGGCGTATCGACCCAGCCAGGTGAAACGGCGTTCACACGAATGGGCGCCAACTCAACGGCGAGTGCGCGAACCAGCCCTTCCAGACCAGCATTGGCGGCAGCGACCACCGACCCTCGTGCGGCCGGACGATAAGCGGCAATGCCTGACGTGAACGTGATGGAGCCAGCGGCGGAGAGTAAAGGCGACCCATATTTCGCAAGCAGCAGCGGACCGTAGAATTTACTGTCCACGACCCTTTGCGCAGCCCTGAGGTCCAATGAAGGCAGCAACTCATAAGCGCCTTCGATATCGGCGGCAGTGCTTACGATATGGTCGAGCCGGCCGATGCGCTCAAACAGATCGGCCACTTGGCTTTCTTGCGCGACATCGACCGTCTCAATGGAAACCAATGGGCTTTGGAGTTCCGCGTAAGCGCGCTGGAGCTTGTCCGTGTTCCGTCCAGCGATAATGACCTCGGCTCCAGCTGCGAGCGCGCGTTTCGCCAGCGCCAATCCCATTCCGGAGCTGCCGCCGACAATAAGAATTCTCGAATTCGCAATTTCAGTGATTGCCATGTCTTCCATTCCAGCAGGTGATGACCATGGCCGAACATTCGCAAAGCTGCGCAAGAAGATGAAACGGAGAAAAACGATAGCGTCATCGGAATCGCCGATGGAAGAGTATCGTCTTGAGAAGCGCGGAATTCGATTGCCGGAACCGCTAACAAACCTGTTGCAATTCCACGAGGCTGCGCTATCCCCTTGGGATGAGCCATTGGTCAGCGAGGCGCGACACCGTCATGGATTCGGTCCTCTATTCCACAGCAGATAATCAGGTGCCGGAAAACCGCACCGAAGGCTTCTTCGAAAGTTTTGACGGCCGCAAGCTGCGCTATGCCGTCTTCCGCTGCGAGCAGCCGGTTGCCAAGGGAACCGTTGTTCTGCTGCAGGGCCGCAACGAGTTCATCGAAAAATATTTCGAGACGATCCGCGACCTCACAGCCAAGGGTCTGTGGGTCGCAACCTTCGACCTGCGCGGCCAGGGTGGATCCGAGCGGCTGCTGAAGGACCCTTTGCGCGGCCATATCCGCCATTTTTCCGATTACGAGCGGGATTTGACCGCCTTCCTCGACAAGATCGTCCTGCCGGATACGCGCCTGCCCTTCTTTCTCCTCGCTCATTCGACGGGCGCGCTGATTGCGCTCTCAGCGGCGCCGAGGCTTGCAAGCCGCATCGAGCGCATGGTGCTGTCGGCTCCCTTCATCGGCTTGACCGGCCATGGCGCCTCCCCTGGTTTTATCCGCTTTCTGTCTGGCGCGGTCAGCGGTGTCGGCCTAGGCCGGATGCAGTTCAGCAAGAAGTTCAAGGAAAGGCCATTTGCTGAAAACCCGTTAACGACGGACGAGCAGCGCTACCGGCGCAACACCGGCATCGGCATCACCTATCCACAGCTTTGCCTGGGGCCGCCGACGGCACGCTGGCTGTCGCAAGCCTTGCGGGCGATCGAACGGGTCAACAGGCCCGAACACCTGTTTTCAATTCAGGTCCCCACTGTCTTGATCGCGCCGACGCGCGACGGCGTGGTGCCCTATGCCGATCAGGAGCGGCTGTCGCGCTATTTCCGCGCCGCACAGCTCGTTCCAATTCACGGCGCCAAGCATGAAATCCTGCAGGAACGGGACATCTATCGCAACCAGGCACTTGCCGCGATCCACGCCTTCATCCCTGGCAGCGACGCCGAGAGCAATGCCTATGAGATCAAAGCGCAAGCTTGATTCTCAGCGCGACAGGACGGCCAAAGCCTGCTCGTAAACGGCTCGGCTGCCGGCTGCAATGATCGTTCCGCCCATTTCCGGTCGGCCGCCATCCCAGGTGGTCATAATGCCGCCGGCCTGCTCGATGACCGGAATGATGCCGCCGACATCGTAGGGTTTCAGCGAATTTTCGATGACGAGATCGATATGGCCGGCCGCAAGCAGCGCATAGGCATAGCAATCGCAGCCATAGCGGAAGAGCCGGACCTGGCTTTCGATCTCGCGATATTTGGCAAGCTCGTCGCCGACGAAGAGATGCGGCGAGGTGGTGAAGAGGATGGCGTTCGAGAGGCTGCCGCAATCGCGGACCTGCAACCGTCTCTCGCCATCAAGGCCCGAATAGGTAGCGCCATTGCTATCGGCAAAATAGCGCTCGCCGGTAAAGGGCTGGTCGATCAGGCCCATGACGGCGCGGCCGTTCTTCTGCAGGCCGATCAGCGTTCCCCAGACCGGGACACCCGAGATGAACGCGCGCGTGCCGTCGATCGGATCGATGACCCAGACATGCTCGCGGTCGAGCCCGACATTGCCATGCTCCTCACCGAGAATGCCATGTTCCGGGAATTCGGCCTCGATCAATGCGCGAATCGCCTGTTCGGCCGCACGGTCCCCTTCCGTCACGGGATCAAAGCCCTTGGCTTCCTTGTTGACCACATCGATGCCGGCACGAAAGCGCGGCAGGGTTTCGGCCTTGGCCGCTTCGGCCAGACGATAGAAGAACGAGCGATCGGGAAGCATGGTGAATCCGGATAAGTGACGGGATGGCGATGTCATAACGCATATAAGTCGTGAAGCAAACCGGATGATGACGCACTGGGCGCAATGCCTGCGGATCAGGCAGGATTTTTAAGTTTGCCTAAATATTTTGCACTGCAATAAAGTGCTTGACATTTGTGCAGCGCAGCAGCAATATCCTCATGCAGTCTTCTGACTGTAAATACCCTCCTTGGGTGTTTCCTCCCTAGACTTAGCCGCGCCACGAGCGCGGTTCTTTTTTTGCCTGACCTACCCTATTTTGCAAAGGAATCCGCATTCACTGCGGTACTGTGGAAGGCACCTTCGATTTCACAAAATCGAGATCATTGCTGTCTGCCGCCTGAGTGGGCAGCGTCATGAACTGGTTGATGGCTGTAAATATCATCCAATAGGTCGGCCGCTGCCAGATTTCGGTAACGGTGGACCAGGGAACGTTGGCCGCCCCCAACTCGGACGCCACGTCAAATCCATCATCATGAAAAGCAAACACCGCCTGTCGCGTCGACATTTTGCGGAACTTTCCAGCCGTATTGCGGTAATGCGCGATCCATAAGACGATAATCATAGCCGGGCAGAGAAGAACGAGACTGCCGAAGACGCCGGTCAGCCATCCGGTGCCATCACTCCAAAGCTGCCAAAGAAAAAGCAGGATTATTGCAATTTCAGCGACCCAGAGGCGCTGATTGACAATCAGCCGCCGCCAGACAAAGGCCGTCACGGCATCGCGTACCATTTCTTCCGTGTAGGTGACAGTGATAGTCCGATGCATCGCCCACCCACTACGCACAGCCTATCGGCAGCTTCGAATTCCGACGTCGCCCATAAAGAGATTTTGCCTGGCCGCGCGTCAATTCGGCAAACTCAACGACGACAAAACGATCATTCGGCGGCCAGCGCCGGATCGCCTGTATAGGATTCCACATGCTCAGCCATGCGCTTCATGAAGAGCGTGATGGCGGCGGCGACCTTGTCGAAATCCGGACGCTTCTCGAGCGTTGTCTCGTCGACATAGAGAGAGCGATTGACCTCGATTTGCAGGGCATGCAGCCCGCGGGATGGGCGGCCGTAATGTTCGGTGATGAAGCCGCCTGCATAGGGCTTGTTGCGCACCGCGTTGAAGCCGAGCTCCTCGAGAATCTGCATGGCCGCGCGCGAAAGCTCGGCGGAGGCGCTGGTGCCGTAGCGGTCGCCGAGGATGAAATCCGGCCGCATGTTGCTGCCGGCGATACGGATATTGCCCGGCATGGAATGACAATCGACCAGCACGCCGAAGCCGAATTTGACATGGGTGCGCGCGATCAGTCGCCGCAGCGTGGCGTGATAAGGCTTGTAGATCGTGTCGATGCGCTTCAGCGCATCTTCTACCGGGACGCGGCGCGCATAGATCTCCATGTTCTCGGCGACGATTCGCGGGATCGTGCCAAGACCGCCGGCGACCCGCAGCGAATTGATGTTCGCATAGGATGGTAGTGCACCGTCGAACATGCGCGGATCAAGCTCGTAGGGCTCGCGATTCACGTCGATATAGGCGCGCGGAAAATTGGCAAACAGTAGCGGCGCACCGAGAGAGCTTGCCGCCGAAAAAAGCTCGTCGACATAATGATCCTCGGAGCGGCGGATGGCGATGCCCTGCAGGCGGGACTGGGCGACGAAATCGGGGGGATAGATGCGACCACTATGAGGCGAGCTGTAGACAAACGGTATCGTCTGGGAGGCCGGCTCCAATACCTCGAAAATCTCGAAACTGCGCATTTCTGCGGACATCAACGTCTTTACCATGTCAACAACTTGTCGCAGTAATCATGTTGCCAGTTGCATGACCGCAAGTCCATAGTAACTTGAGCGAAATGGCCTTAATCCAAAACACCGTATTCGGAATCTCGGAAGCCCGATTAGCGAAAACGCAGGACGTTTTCGTGGAATCCACCTATGCTTCGAACAAATGCTGGAATGGCGCGTTTTGGCTGACCATTCACGGCTTGTTTACGGCGTCGCGGTACCCTAAACGCTGGACGAGTCCAACAAGACAAAGTTGATTAGCGATAGAGATGATGACCCAGAAGATACTTCTTGCCGAAGACGACAACGACATGCGTCGCTTTCTCGTGAAGGCACTCGAAAAAGCCGGCTACAAGGTCTTGTCCTTTGACAATGGAGCCAGCGCTTACGACCGGCTGCGCGAAGAGCCGTTCTCGCTGCTTTTGACTGACATCGTTATGCCCGAGATGGACGGCATCGAGCTGGCGCGGCGCGCCACCGAGCTCGATCCCGACCTGAAGGTGATGTTCATCACCGGCTTTGCCGCCGTCGCTTTGAACCCCGATTCGAAGGCGCCGAAGGATGCCAAGGTCCTTTCCAAGCCTTTCCACCTCCGCGAGCTGGTCGACGAGGTCAACAAACTCCTTGCTGCATAAGGCTTTCGGCGGCCCAGTCACAAAACCGAAAAAAAGCCTATTGACGGCGACCAAGGTTTTGTGATCTATGCGCCGCCATCGGATGGGCGTGTAGCTCAGCGGGAGAGCACTACGTTGACATCGTAGGGGTCACAAGTTCGATCCTTGTCACGCCCACCATCCTAATTCGCTGAAAAGCAAGGCCTTTCGAGAAATCGAAAGGCCTTTTTCATTTCCTGTCGTTTGGCTACATCTGCGCATGTCGCGGAAGTTTTGCATGGGCAAAGTGTTTCGCCAGGCCGCGGCCGTTTGTCGACCGTCAGCGATCCAGAATATGCCGCAGCACCGCCGTCGTCGGGTAGGCATAGACGCCACGATCGACGAAGCCCTGGCGGTAGAGGCAATCCCTGAGAGCCAGCCAGTAGAGTGTGCTGTTCGCATCCGGCGATCCACGCCGCCAGGAATAGGCTTCGGGCTCGCAATGATTGAGAGCCCTGTCATATCTTGCCAGCACCACTGGATCGCTGTCGGCGCGAATGCCGCCATAGTAGGTCTGGTAATTCGAAGGCGCCTCACCGGCAGAGACGCATGCCAGGCTCAAAATCGCTCCCAGCGCTAACATCATTCTCATGTGCTTCGATCTCCAACTAGCTGCGTCCCGAAAAATTCGAGCGCAGGTCGAGAATAGTAGTCTTTTGAAAGATAGCCAATCACATGCTGCTGTTCGCTGCGATTGCGAGTTGAACGGAGCCTGCGACACAAGTTCCCGCCACAAGCCGCTTGACTTCCGGCCGCGCCGTCATCCTACTGTCATATCAGCGCATCGATCATACGGGAGGACGAGATGACGGTGGTGAAGCGGCAGTTCTACAAGAACCACAAGCCCAACGGCGATGAATATATGTTTCACCTCGCCCGCGACACGGAAAGCGGCGAGGTCTACGTCATTCGCCAAGCGGATTATGTCGTCGACGGCGGCAGCGAGAAGAGCATGACCCTTTATGAATTCCTGGCCGGTGGCGGCAATCGCCAGAATGCCCTGCTGCAGTTGATCGGCTCGCTCGTTCCGGAATCGGCGCAGCAACATTAACGCACTTCGCGCAGGGACCGTGGATGGCCTTGCAATAGCGAGATGTGTGACGTCAAACGCTGAAGCGCCCAGTATGAATCCGAGCGATTTCAGCGGGTTTCGGGTTTGCGCCCCGCTTCGGGTTGACTGCCACATTTGGATCGGCGAATTTGCTGGGGCTTGAAAGGAGCCCCACTTATGAGATTCGCAGGCATTGCTTTTGGATTGACCATCTTGGCCGCAACCTCGGCCGGCGCAGTGGATGATTTCCCATCGAAAGGCGTCACCGTCGTTAGTGGAAAATGCTCCAAGCTCGTGGTCGGCAAGCTCGATGCCTCCAAGGGATGCAAGGCCGAAATCGCCAGCGTCACCGGCCCCGATGGATCCGTGACCTTCATCTTCACGTCCGGCGGCAAGATGCTCGGCTTCCAAGGCAACGGCAAGGGCATCAAGGCAGGCAGCCAGAAGGGGACGGCGCAATTGCCGATCGACGTCATCTCGACCGGTGCCGGCGGCAAGATATCGGGCCAGGTCGAAGCCAAGGGCACTTGCACCTTCGCCAATCCCTATGCCGGCAAGCCGATCGCCATCGAATGCTCGGCAAAATCGACCGAGATGAGCTTCAACGGCAGCTTTACTTCCGACGGCAAGACGCCTCGACACAAGTAGCGGTCATTCGCCGCGCTGCCACCGTCCGAGCTCCAACACTCGAATTAATGCCGCGGCGTGGTCTTTTGCTTCCGACCATGATTGGCATCCGCCGGCGCCTCGCGCGACAGGTCTGCGCCGTTGACGTGTGCAGGAACGTGCACATCCTCGTGGGTGACGGGATGCAGGGTAAGATCCACCTGATGCGGCGGCAGGACCTGAGCTTGGCGTAGCGTATTCGGCCGTGCCTTTTTCTGTCGTTCCGTCAGTTCCGGTTTTTGCGTTTGCGACTTGGGGTGGATGGGTGTCGGGCTCATCGGAGCTTCTCCTGTCTGTCGCTGTTATCGGGATAACGATCCGCCTGAGGTTTTGAAGCGGCGGGGCGGCACAAGGCCGCTTGAAGGGCAAACGCGGCCCTCCCTGTTTGGTTCCTCGAATTCGCAATTATCAAGGGCAGTTGCTGTCGCCACGATTTCAACTCTTGACCTGCATCGCAACTTCACTAACTATGAAGCATCTCCGCGCCTCCCTGACATCGGCGACGGATTGAACTTTGGTGCCGGGCCCCTCTGGCGAGAGTTTTCACGGCGCTCTCGCGATGTCGGTACCGCCTGCAGATGAGCCGGCGGACTTCGTTTCCATGATCAGCTTGACCATGCCTCACCCGCATGCCGTCTTCGGTATGCGGCTATGCGCGCAATCCGGACAGATTCACTCCCTTTGCGGCGAGGCGCGCACATGAACTCGCGCACCGCTTCAAAATCCGTACTCGGCTATTTCGGCTGGGCTTTTGCCGCTACAGTCGGCGGCCTTGCCCTCGGTGCCCTGCTGGGCTGGAACACCACCGGCACTTTCAGCGGTCTTGCCACGGCCTTCTTCATCTGTGCCGTCCTCGCCGTGCTCGAAATCTCGCTTTCCTTTGACAATGCCATCGTCAACGCCAACAAGCTGAAGGAGATGACGCCGGTCTGGCAGCATCGCTTCCTGACCTGGGGCATCATCATCGCCGTCTTCGGCATGCGGATCATCTTTCCGCTGGCGATCGTCGCCATCGCCGCCTGGATCAATCCATGGGAAGCGTTGCAACTCGCCGCCACCAGGCCTGAGCAATATGCAGAGATCATGCAGGCGGCACATCTGCCGATCGCCGCCTTCGGCGGCACCTTCCTGATGATGGTGGGCCTGACCTATTTCTTCAATCACGAAAAGGACGTGCACTGGATCAGCTTCATCGAGAAGCGGATGGCGCATTTCGCCACCGTCAAGGGCGTGGAGATCGCCTTCGTGCTGATCATGGTCCTCATCTTCACCTCCGTGCTTGACGGTGACGACGCCACGACCTTCCTGCACGCCTCGATCTACGGCCTCCTCACCTTCCTGCTCGTGGAGGTTCTGGCCGGCTTTCTGGATGCCTCGCAAAGAACGATGAGCGCGGCGGCAAAGGGTGGATTCGGCGCTTTCCTCTATCTCGAAATCCTCGACGCCAGCTTCTCCTTCGACGGCGTCATCGGCGCCTTCGCTCTTACCCAGAACCTCTTCATCATCGCGATCGGCCTCGGCATCGGCGCCATGTACGTCCGCTCCATGACGATCATGCTGGTGGAAAAAGGCACGCTCGCCCACTATCGCTACCTCGAACATGGCGCCTTCTACGCCATACTGATCCTTTCGGTGATCATGTACGTGCAGACGCTGACGCATATCCCGGAAGTCATCACCGGCCTTGGCGGCGCGGCCCTGATCGGCATCTCGCTCTGGTCCTCGATCCGGTACAACAGGCGCAATGGTCTCGACCATGCGCCAGCGCACGATGAAGAGCACGACAGGGCGGAAGCTTGATCTCCGACATAATGACGATCATCGCCATAGCCTCGCTGGCCTATGGCGGATCCTGAGGGCAGGATCGTACTTATCGATTCTGCCTCGCTCCCCCTTTCGGAAAGGCGCGTGCAGCGGACTTTCATCGGGATTTCCGCGCTAAGATCGCCGAATGTTTACGCTACTGGCATATTAGCGCTAGCGTTTTGCCAAAAAATATCGCAATGGCGATTGACGTTGTCGAAGGAGCACGGCGGAAAGCGCAACGATTGCGCTCTCGATGCCGGCTCTCGCTTGAAGTGTCCAGGAGAGGCAGAGTATGGCAGCAAAGATCGTTCCGGTGATCATGGCAGGTGGCAAGGGTACGCGGCTGTGGCCGCTGTCGCGCGCTTCCGCCCCGAAGCAATTCATTCAATTCATCGGCGACAAGACGCTGTTCCAGAACACTTTGGAGCGGGTGGCGGATCCCGAGCTCTACGAAGCGCCGATCGTCCTGACCAATGAGGAATTCCGTTTCCTCGTCGCAGAGCAGGCCCGCGAACTCGACCTGAAACTGGCCGCCGTGCTGCTGGAGCCCATCGCCCGCAATACTGCCGCTGCCGTTGCCGCCGCCGCTGCGCTCGTCACCGAGCTCTTCGGCAAGGACGCGATCATGCATGTCCTCGGCTCCGACTATGAGATCGATGCCAACACCACCTATTATGATTGCGTGCGCCTGGCCCGCGACACGGCACTGCAGGGCAAGCTCGTCACCTTCGGCATCAAGCCGACGGAACCGGCCACCGGCTATGGCTATATCGAAACCGGCAAGGCGCTCTCGACCGGCGCCCATGCCGTCAAGCGTTTTGTCGAGAAGCCTGCCTTGGACAAGGCTCAGGAGATGGTTGCCAGTGGCCAATTCTACTGGAACTCCGGCATGTTCATGTTCTCGGCCTCCCAGCTTCTCGCCGAGATCAAGGAATTTGCGCCCGACGTCGAAAAGGCTGCCAGCAAGGCCGTCTCGAAATCGACGCGCGATCTCGATTTTACCCGCCTCGACGCCGACAATTTCTCCAAGAGCCCGGACATCTCCATCGACTACGCGCTGATGGAAAAGACGGCTAACGCCGCCGTCGTTCCCTCGCCCTTCACTTGGTCCGATCTCGGCAGCTGGGATGCGGTGTGGAAAGTCGGCAGCCGCGACGAAAGCGGCAACGTGTCGGCGGGCGCCACGACGCTGGTCAACACCAAGAATTCGCTCGTCATGTCGCACAGCCTGCACGTTGCCGTGCAGGGCCTTGAGGACGTCGCCGTCATCGCCAGTGAAGACGCCGTCTATGTCGGCCACCTCAAGGACAGCCAGGAAGTCGGCAAGCTCGTCAAGCTGCTGGCGAGCGAGAAGAAGACCGCGAAGCTCACCGAAACGCACCCCACCTCTTACCGCCCGTGGGGCGGCTATACCTCCGTGCTGAACGGTGAGCGCTTCCAGGTGAAGCGCATCTTCGTGCTGCCGGGCAAGAAGCTGTCGCTGCAGAAGCATCACCATCGCTCCGAGCATTGGATCGTCGTCAAGGGCACGGCCGAAGTGACGGTCGGCGAGAATGTGCAGATGCTGCGCGAAAACGAATCGATCTATATCCCGCTCGGCGAAGTGCATCGCCTGGCCAACCCGGGCAAAATCCTGCTGGAGCTCATCGAAGTGCAGACCGGATCCTATCTCGGCGAAGACGACATCATCCGCCTTGTCGACGAGTTCGGCAGAAGCTGAGCGCAGGCAAACAGATCAAGATTTCAGAACGGCGGGCAAAAGCTCGCCGTTTTTGTTTTGGGGTTACATGGCAGGACTTTCCGAAGCGCCGGGAGACACCTTGCTTTCTTTCGCTGCATTGCACACACTGCTCCAAGGGAACAGCAATCACCGCACAACGATGCGGGCTAGGCGAAGAGACATATGGCGATCAAGGCGAGCATCTATCATCTCACCCATTACAAATACGACAACCCGGTCCGCCTCGGCCCCCAGATCATCCGCCTGAAACCCGCCTCGCATTCCAAGACGCGCGTACTCAGCCATTCGCTGAAGGTCACGCCGTCAAACCATTTCGTCAATCTGCAGCAAGACCCCTACGGCAACTATCTCGCCCGCTTCGTCTTTCCCGATCCGGTCACCGAGCTGAAGATCGAGGTCGATCTCATTGCTGACATGACAGTCTACAATCCCTTCGACTTCTTCGTCGAAGAGGAAGCCACCAAATGGCCCTTCGACTATCCCGAGACCATCCGCGAGGATCTGTCGATCTACATGAAGCCGGAAGAACCCGGTCCCCGGCTGAAAGCCTTCCTCGCCACGCTCGACCGCTCAGAGCAAAAGACCGTCGACATGGTCGTCGGCCTTAATACGCGCCTGCAGCAGGAAATCGGCTATGTCATCCGCATGGAAGCTGGCGTCCAGACGCCTGAGGAGACATTGGAAAAGGCGAAAGGCTCCTGCCGCGACACGAGCTGGCTACTGGTGCAGGTGCTGCGCCACCTCGGCCTCGCCGCCCGCTTCGTCTCTGGCTACCTCATCCAGCTCACGCCGGACCTGAAGGCGCTCGACGGCCCCTCCGGCACAGAGGTCGACTTCACCGACCTGCATGCCTGGGCGGAAGTCTATCTTCCCGGCGCCGGCTGGGTGGGCCTCGATCCGACCTCGGGCCTTCTGACGGGCGAGAGCCATATTCCGCTGGCCGCCACGCCGCATTACCGCAATGCCGCACCGATCTCGGGCGGCTATTTCGGCGAGGCCAAGACCGAATTCGACTTCGATATGAAGGTCGCCCGTGTCGCCGAGCATCCGCGCATCACCAAACCCTTCTCGGACGAAAGCTGGGACGCATTGAATGCGCTTGGCGAAAAGGTCGACGCGATCCTGAAGGAAGACGACGTACGCCTGACCATGGGCGGCGAGCCGACCTTCGTGTCGATCGACGATTTCCAGTCCGACGAATGGAACACGGCAGCTGTAGGACCGACCAAGCGTGAAAAAGCCGACACGCTGATCCGCCGCCTGCGGGAGCGCTTCGCACCGAACGGCTTCCTGCATTACGGCCAGGGCAAATGGTATCCCGGCGAAAGCCTGCCGCGCTGGACTTTCTCGCTCTACTGGCGACGCGACGGCCTGCCGATCTGGTCGAACCCGGATCTAATTGCCAATGAGGGCCGCAACTACAGCGTCACCGAAGACGATGCCGGCCGACTGCTGACGGCCATTGCCGGCGAACTCGATATCGAACCGGACTATGTGGCGCCCGCCTTCGAGGACCCGGCCGAATGGCTGGTCAAGGAAGCGAACCTGCCCGAAAATGTCGATCCATCCAATTCGAAGCTGAAGGATCCGGAAGAGCGTTCACGCATGGCCCGCGTCTTCGAACGTGGACTGACGCGGCCCACGGGCTATGTCCTTCCCATACAGGCATGGAATGCGCGCGCCAGCGGCCGCCGCTGGACGAGCGAGAAATGGCGTACGCGCCGCGGCCGCATCTTCCTGACGCCGGGCGACAGCCCGGTCGGCTATCGCCTGCCGCTGAACTCGCTTGGCTGGATACCGGCATCGCAATATCCCTACATCAACCCGATGGACCCGACGATCCCGCGTGAAGCGCTGCCGGATTACAATGAAGACAAGGGCCGACCGCTGCAGGCTGCCCATTTCCAGCCCTTCACCGGCCAGCAGCCGATCATGCCGCAATCCCTGGATGAGATCGGCGGCTATGTGCGCACGGCCATCAGCGTCGAGCCTCGCGACGGGCGCCTCTGCATCTTCATGCCGCCGACGGTCAGCGTCGAGGATTACCTCGATCTCGTTGCCTCAGCGGAACGTGCGGCCGCAGCCCTCAACCTGCCAGTCCACATCGAAGGCTATCCGCCGCCGCAGGATGAGCGCATCAACGTCATCCGCGTCGCCCCCGATCCCGGCGTGATCGAAGTCAATATCCATCCGGCATCGAGCTGGAAGGAAGCCGTCGATATCACTACGGCGGTTTACGAGGAGGCACGCGCCAGCCGGCTCGGCACCGACAAGTTCATGATCGACGGCCGCCACACCGGCACCGGCGGCGGCAACCATGTCGTTGTGGGCGGCCGCAATACCATGGATAGCCCCTTCCTGCGCCGTCCCGACCTGTTGAAGAGCCTGGTGCTGCACTGGCAGCGCCATCCCTCGCTCTCCTATCTCTTTTCCGGCATGTTCATCGGCCCGACCAGCCAAGCCCCGCGCATCGACGAGGCCCGTCACGACAGTCTCTACGAATTGGAAATCGCGCTGGCGCAGGTGCCGGCGCCCGGTCGCGGCATCCAGCCGCTTCCCTGGCTGGTCGATCGCCTTTTCCGCAATCTTCTCACCGACGTCACCGGCAACACGCACCGCTCGGAAATCTGCATCGACAAACTGTTTTCGCCTGATGGACCGACGGGACGCCTCGGCCTCGTCGAATTCCGCGGCTTCGAGATGCCGCCGAATGCGCGCATGAGCCTTGCCCAGCAATTGCTGGTGCGCGCGCTGATCGCCCGCTTCTGGCGCAATCCCATCGACGGAAGGTTCGTGCGCTGGGGCACGACGCTGCATGATCGCTTCATGCTGCCGCATTATATCTGGCAGGATTTCCTCGACGTCCTCGCCGACCTGCGTGAAAACGGTTTCGACCTCAGACCGGAATGGTTCCAGGCGCAGCTCGAATTCCGCTTCCCCTTCTGCGGCGAAGTCGAATACGAGGGCAGCAAGCTGGAACTGCGCCAGGCGCTGGAACCCTGGCATGTCATGGGCGAAGAAGGCGCGATCGGCGGCACCGTGCGCTATGTCGATTCATCGGTCGAACGTCTGCAGGTGCGGTTCGAAACCGCCAATCCCTCCCGCTATACGGTAACCTGCAATGGCCGTCCTGTACCGCTGGCGCCGACGGGAATGGCAGGCGTCTCGGTCGCCGGCGTGCGTTACAAGGCATGGCATCCAGCCTCAGGCTTGCACCCGGTTTTGCCCATCGATACGCCGCTGACCTTCGATATCTACGATACATGGTCGCGCCGCTCGATCGGCGGCTGCATCTACCATGTTGCCCATCCGGGCGGCCGCAACTACGACACCTTCCCCGTCAATGGCAATGAGGCGGAAGCGCGACGTCTTGCGCGTTTCGAGCCTTGGGGGCATACAGCAGGTGGCTATGCCGTAAGACCGGAGACTGCATCGGTGGAATTCCCGCTGACGCTCGACCTCAGGCGTCCGGCAGGAATTTGAGACGGAACTGAGCATGGGTAGAAAACCGGCGACAGAACGGCGGGATGAGGCAAAGACCGGCACTGCCAAGGCGCCGGCCTTTGCCTATCGTCCCCTGCCCGGTGTGGCCGACGAAATGGTCGACAATACCGGCGCGGTCCGCCCAGTCTGGCAAAACTTCCTCTCGGCGCTGACGCGTATGACGGAAGAGGGATTGACCGAGCGCTTCGCCCGCGCCGACCGCTATTTGCGCGACGCCGGCGTCTTCTATCGCGCCTACGGAACGGCGGGCGTCAGCGAACGCAACTGGCCGATCTCCCATATCCCAGTGCTCATCGACGAGCGCGAATGGCAGGCGCTCTCCGAAGGCTTGCAACAGCGCGCCGATCTCTTGGAATCGATCATCGCCGATATCTATGGTGACAGCCGGCTGGTGAGCGAAGGACTGCTGCCGCCAGCCTTGATTGCCGCCAATCCGGAATTCCTGCGTCCGCTTGTCGGCGTGAAGCCCGCAAGCGGTCATTATCTGCATTTCCTGGCTTTCGAGGTCGGCCGCGGTCCTGATGGCAACTGGTGGGTACTGGCCGACCGCGCACAGGCGCCATCCGGCGCCGGCTTCGCTCTCGAAACTCGTGTCGCTACCACCCGTGCCTTTTCCGATATCTATGCCGAAACCAAGGTCCATCGTCTTGCCTCCTTCTTCGGTGCCTTTCGCGATGCGCTTCTTGGCGGCAAGCGCGGAGCCGAAGGACGTGTCGCCGTCCTGACGCCGGGGCCCGCCAACGAGACCTATTACGAGCACGCCTATATCGCCCGCTATCTCGGCTTCATGCTGCTGGAGGGCGAGGATATCACGGTCGTCAACGATCAGCTGATGGTGCGCACCGTCGCGGGGCTGCGACCGATCAGTGTCCTCTGGCGCCGCCTCGATGCCTCCTATGCCGATCCATTGGAACTCAACCAGCATTCCCATATCGGCACGCCGGGCATGGTCGAGGCTCTGCGGGCGCAGACGGTGACCATCGTCAATGCGCTCGGCTCCGGCATTCTCGAGACGCGCGCCCTTCTCGCCTTCATGCCGACCATCTGTCGGCATCTGCGTGGTGAGGAATTGAAGCTGCCGTCGATCGCCACTTGGTGGTGCGGCCAAAAGGCCGAGCGCGAGCATGTCGCCGCCAACATCGAGAAGATGGTCATCGGCCCCGCCTATTCCTGCATGCCCTTCTTCGATGACAACGGCCAGTCGGTGCTGGGCTCGACCCTGCGCAGCACTGCCCGCGATTCGATTGCGGATTGGCTGGCAACCGAAGGTCAAAAATTGGTTGGCCAGGAGGTCGTGACACTTTCGACGACGCCGGCCTGGGTCAATGGCAAGCTCACGCCGCGGCCGATGAGCCTGCGTGTCTTCGCCGCCCGCACGGAAAACGGCTGGCAGATCATGCCGGGCGGCTTTGCCCGCATCGGCAGCGGCGACGATGTCGCGGCGATCGCCATGCAGGCGGGCGGTTCGGCCGCCGATGTCTGGATCGTCTCCGACAAGCCCGTCGAGGCGCACACGCTTCTGCCGGCCGAAGAAACTTTCACCCGCAACATGCCGGGCAGCCTGCCGAGCCGGGCGGCCGACAACCTTTTCTGGCTCGGCCGCTATATCGAGCGCGCTGAAGGGGCGTTGCGCATCCTGCGCGCCTGGCATGGCCGTTTTGCCGAGGCGGCCGATCCCAACCAACCGCTGCTTGCCGATGTCAGCGCCTATCTTGCCGCCATCGACATCGATACTAAGCAGGCGGTGCCGGAAACCCTGCTGCGCAACATCGATAGCGCCGTCTATTCGGCAAGCAATATTCGCGACCGCTTCTCTCCCGACGGCTGGCTGGCGCTGAACGATCTCGCCAAGACGGCACGCCGCTTCAAGGAAGGGGTGAAACCTGGCGACGATGCCAGCCATGCCATGACGATCCTGCTGCGCAAGCTCGCGGGCTTTGCCGGTCTCGTGCATGAAAACATGTATCGCTTCACCGGCTGGCGCTTCCTGTCGCTCGGCCGCTATATCGAGCGCGGCCTGCACATGACACGGCTGCTCGGCCATATGTCCGGCCCCGATGCGCCCGACGGCGCGCTCGACATGCTGCTTGAAATCGGCGACAGCGTCATGACTCATCGTCGCCGCTACAACGTCAATACCGCTCGGCTGACAGTGACGGACCTGCTCGCACTCGATCCGCTCAACCCGCGCTCGATTCTCTTCCAGATGAACGAGATCCACCGCGAGGTCGAACAGCTCCCGAACGCTTACGTCAACGGCCAGATGTCGCCTTTTTTCCGCGAGGCCATGCGCCTGCATTCAGGGTTGGCTGTCATGACGCCCGAAGCGATGACGGTCGAAGTCTACCAGCAGCTGGCGCGCGAACTGGAGCGGCTGTCCGACCTGCTGGCACGCACCTATCTCGGATGACGTAATGCTCTACGATCTCTCGCTTCACATGGGCTACATCTACGACGTGCCGGCAAGCGGCGCGCGGCATATCCTGCGCGTCATGCCGCTCTCACTGCCCAATCGGCAGAGGCTGATCGCCGGCTCGGTAAAGATAACCCCGGGTCCGGACGAGCAATCCAACTTCACGGATTTCTTCCAGCATCCGGCGACCTCGATCCTGGTTCGCGATCCGCATGAAAGGCTCGACATCCGCATGCAGGCGCGCGTTCAGGTGGAAAGCCAGCCCGTCGGGGCCGACTTCTCGCCGCTGCTGGCCAAGTTGCCGGAAGAGATCGAAGACTGCTGGTCGATCGACCCGTCTTCACCCCACCATTTCCTGGGCAGCAGCCCGCGTCTGCCGGAGACGGGCGAAATCACCGATTACGCCAGGCAATGGAAATCGACCAAACTGACGACCCTGCAGATTGCGCATGCGGTCTGCGCGCAGATCCACAAGGACTTCACCTACGATCCCAAGGCGACGACGGTCGATACCACCCCCAAGGAGGCATTTCGCCTCAAGCGCGGGGTCTGCCAGGATTTTTCGCATGTGATGATCATCGCGCTCCGCAGCCTCGGTATCCCTGCCGGCTATGTCAGCGGCTTCTTGCGCACCATTCCGCCGCCCGGCAAGGAAAGACTGGAAGGCGCCGACGCCATGCACGCCTGGGTGCGCGTCTGGTGCGGTGAGACGGCAGGCTGGATCGAGCTCGATCCGACCAACAATATTCCTGCCGGCACGGATCACATCGTCGTCGCCTATGGTCGCGATTATTCGGACGTTGCCCCCGTTATCGGCGTACTGAAGAGCTACGGCAATCAGAAAGCCGTTCAGGCAGTAGATGTCGTTCCACTAAAATAGAATATACTTAAAGTAGTAAAAATCTGAAGCAAATCGCGCCAGATTATGTAGTTTGTTAAAAATCAACTGACCGCTTAAACCTTCAACTCATATTTGTAATTGATAGTCCCGCCGTTCTTGAGAATCTAACTCTTTCCAATAGGCGGACATGATGATTGCCGGCTCCGATATACTTTGGGCATTTAAACAACTTCTACTTGATCGAGCCGGAAATTTTGGCATCCTGACGGCGATTGCCGTGCCCGTGCTGGCTGTGGCGGGAGGTGTAGCGGTCGATGTCACGAACATGTCGCTGACACGCAGCCAGCTTCAGGAATCAACGGACGCCGCCGCACTCGCTACGGCAACCGCGCTTGCAAACGGTAGCGCGACCACCACGACCGCCAAGGATCTCGCCAACAATTTTGTCCTCGGCCAAATGTCGAACTATCTCGCCGGTGATACGGATGCTACGAATTCACTGAAAGCGGGCACCAGCACGACGGTAACAAAAACGACCGATTCCTCCGGGAATTCGGGTTACACGGTCGTTGTAAATGCATCCTATTCGATGTCCGTGAACAGCATGACCCGCCTGACGGGGCAGAGTTCCCTGAACATTTCTGCGTCCAGCACGTCAACCAGCGGAAAGACTACCGAAACCCAGCAGAATGCGCTGTCGATGTATTTTGTTCTGGACCGCTCCGGATCCATGGATGAAGCCACGGACACGGTCAATACCCAGCAGCCGACCACGACATATACCTATAGCTGCTTGAAGACGAATGCGAACGGCCGACAGGTGTGGAGTACGTGCACCGGCACCAAGACGAATTACTACACCAAAATGGAATCGCTGAAGATTGCCACGTCCAATCTGGCTGCACAGCTAAACAGTGCCGACCCGAACATGATGTACGTTCGAACAGGCGCGGACTCCTATAACAATGTCGCTCAGACACCTACGGCCCTGGCTTGGGGTACGAGCGGCATCACGACGTATGTCAACAATCTGACTTCGAGCGGCTCCACGAATTCGGCCCCCGCGTTTACGGCCGCTGTCGACGCATTGACGAAATCGTCCCCGACGTCAGGACTGACATATGAGCAGCTCCAACATAAGGACAAGAGCGGCGTCCTGAACCCGACCATGTACATCGTATTCATGACCGACGGAGAAAACAACGTGACAAATGCGGACACGGATACCAAAGCACAATGCGACAAGGCGCGCAGCAACGGCATCCACGTGTACACGATTGCCTTCATGGCACCGGATAATGGCCAGGCCTTGCTGAAGTATTGCGCTACTTCAGCCTCCGACTACTTTACGCCCCAAAGCGCTGCGGATCTCTTCAAGGCATTTACGACAATCGCCACGGAAACATCGAAGCAGATGACGCTGCTGACGAAGTGATCTCGCTGGCAATAGCGCCAAGCAACCATAGATAGACAGCAAAGAAAAAGCCGCGCGATGCGAGTATCGCGCGGCTTTTCGTTTGATCGATGCGCGAATAAAAGCCCGAAACATCATCGGAATCAAGTCTTTTCCGACTCACGACAAACCTTTGGCGGCATTTTTCGCATCCGCCCAACTCGCTTGTTGCAACTGCTTTACATCGGTGCGTAAACTGATAGTGACACGGAAAGGCAAATCGATTTAATTGAGCGTAACACGCTGAATATAAATCATAAATGGCGAGAGTTGATAGTATGAATAACTTGACGAAGGCCGATCTCCCCGTTCCAGCCCCGCGCAGTTCCCGCCCCGAAATCCTTGCCGAAGAAATCATCGAGCGCTTGACGTACCGCATCGGCAAGGATGCGAAGGTCGCCAAGCCGCACGACTGGCTGACGGCAACGATCCTTGTCATCCGCGACCGCGTCATCGACAAATGGATCGAATCCACCCGAAAAGCCTATCAGACGGGTGCCAAGCGCGTTTACTACCTGTCTCTCGAATTCCTCATCGGCCGCCTGATGCGGGACGCCATCTCCAATCTGGGCCTGATGGAGGAGATAACCAACGCTCTCGCTTCGCTGGGCGTCGATATTCGTGTCATCGCCGGCCTTGAGCCCGACGCAGCGCTCGGCAATGGCGGTCTTGGCCGCCTTGCCGCTTGCTTCATGGAATCCATGGCAACCGTCGATGTGCCGGCCTATGGCTATGGCATTCGTTACGTGCATGGTCTCTTCCGTCAGCAGATGGCCGATGGCTGGCAAGTGGAATTGCCCGAAACCTGGCTGGCGCACGGCAACCCATGGGAATTCGAACGCCAGGAAAGCTCCTATGAAATCGGCTTCGGCGGTGCTGTCGAGACCATCAGCGGTCACGACGATCAGCCGCGTTACGTCTGGAAGCCGGCCGAGCGCGTCATCGCCACGGCATTCGACACGCCCGTCGTCGGCTGGCGCGGCAAGCGCGTCAACACGCTGCGCCTCTGGTCGGCGCAGCCGATCGACCCTATCCTGCTCGATGCCTTCAATGCCGGCGACCATATCGGCGCGCTGCGCGAAAGCAACAAGGCCGAAAGCCTGACTCGCGTTCTCTATCCGGCCGATGCGACGCCCGCCGGTCAGGAGCTGCGCCTGCGCCAGGAATTCTTCTTCTCGTCGGCCTCGCTGCAGGACATCCTGCGCCGCCACCTGCAGCAATATGACGACCTGACCAATCTCGCCGACAAGGTTGCGATCCAGCTGAACGACACGCATCCGGCCGTCTCCGTCACGGAAATGATGCGCCTGCTGATCGATGTCCACGGCCTCGATTTCGACAAGGCCTGGGATATCACCAGAAATACCTTCGGCTACACCAACCACACCCTGCTGCCGGAAGCGCTCGAAAGCTGGCCCGTACCGCTGTTCGAGCGGCTTTTGCCGCGGCACATGCAGATCGTCTACGCCATCAACGCCAAGGTTCTGGTGGAGGCGCGCAAGCTGCGCAATTTCAGCGACACCGAAATCCGCTCGATCTCGCTGATCGACGAGAATGGTGATCGCCGCGTGCGCATGGGTAATCTCGCCTTCGTCGGCTCGCATTCGATCAACGGCGTTTCCGCGCTTCATACCGACTTGATGAAGGTCACGGTCTTCGCCGACCTGCACAAGCTCTATCCCGATCGCATCAACAACAAGACGAACGGCATCACACCGCGGCGCTGGCTGATGCAATGCAATCCCGGGCTGACCAATCTCGTACGCGAAACTATCGGCGACGCCTTCCTCGACGATGCCGAGCAGCTGAAGCCGCTGGATCAGTTCGCCCACGACAGCGCCTTCCAGGAGAAGTTCGCCGCCGTCAAGCGTGCCAACAAGGTGCAGCTCTCCAACCTCGTCGCCAGCCGCATGGGCATCAAGCTCGATCCGAACGCGATGTTCGATATCCAGATCAAGCGCATCCATGAATACAAGCGCCAGCTTCTGAACGTCATTGAGGCAGTGGCACTTTACGACCAGATCCGCTCGCATCCGGAACTCGATTGGCAGCCGCGCGTCAAGCTCTTTGCCGGCAAGGCGGCGCCGAGCTATCACAACGCGAAGCTCATCATCAAACTGATCAACGACGTCGCCCGCGTCATCAACAACGATCCGTCCGTACGCGGCCTCTTGAAGGTCGTCTTCGTGCCGAACTACAACGTGTCGCTGGCAGAAGTCATGGTTCCGGCCGCCGACCTTTCAGAGCAGATTTCGACCGCCGGCATGGAAGCCTCCGGCACCGGCAACATGAAATTCGCTCTCAACGGCGCGTTGACCATCGGCACGCTGGATGGCGCCAATGTCGAAATGCGCGACAATGTCGGCGAGGACAATATCGTCATCTTCGGACTGCGGGCCGACGAGGTCGCGAACCTGCGCAGCGACGGTCATAACCCTCGCGCCATCATCGAGCGTTCGCGCGAATTGGCTCAAGCCCTTTCGGCCATCGCCTCCGGCGTCTTCTCCCCCGACGATCGCAACCGCTACGCCAGCCTGATCGACGGCATCTATAGCCACGACTGGTTCATGGTCGCTGCCGATTTCGACGCCTATGCCTCGGCACAGCGCGAAGTCGATATTCTCTGGGCCAACCCGTCGGAGTGGTACGCAAAGACAATCAACAATACTGCTCGCATGGGCTGGTTCTCCTCCGACCGAACGATCCGTCAATACGCCAAGGAAATCTGGAGAGCCGGATGAAAAAGCCGAAAAAAACCGCTGACGCCACGAGCTCGAGCGATATTTCGGCAGAGGATATTGCTGCAATTCTCGCAGGCACCCATTCCGATCCGTTCGCCGTTCTCGGCGTTCACAAGACGGACGACGGCTATGTGGCCCGCTGTTTCATCCTTGGCGCGGAAGCCGTCACCGCCACGGCACTCGACGGTTCCGTCATCGGCGAGCTCGCATGCCTCGATCCGGCAGGCTTCTTTTCCGGCGACGTCAAGCTCGCCAAGCAGCAGCCGGTCCGCTATCGCGCACGGCGCGGCGATGCAGAATGGGCGGTAACCGATCCCTATAGCTTCGGTCCGGTTCTCGGGCCGATGGACGATTATTTTGCCCGCCAGGGCACGCATCTGCGCCTGTTCGACAAGATGGGCGCCCATCCCCTGAAGCACGAGGGCGTGCAGGGCTTTCATTTCGCCGTGTGGGCGCCAAATGCGCAGCGCGTTTCCGTCGTCGGCGATTTCAACAATTGGGATGGCCGCCGGCATGTCATGCGTTTCCGTGCCGACAGCGGCATCTGGGAGATATTCGCCCCGGATGTGCCAGCCGGGGTCGCCTACAAGTTCGAGATCCGTGGCCATGATGGCGTCTTGCTGCCGCTGAAGGCCGATCCCTTTGCCCGACGCAGCGAGCTGCGCCCGAAGACGGCTTCGGTCACCGCCAGCGAACTGCTTCAGGTCTGGGACGATTCGGCGCATCGCGAACATTGGGCAAGCGTCGACCAGCGCCGCCAGCCGATCTCCATCTACGAGGTACATGCCGGCTCCTGGCAGCGCCGCGACGACGGTTCGATGCTGTCGTGGGACGAGCTCGCCTCGCGCCTCATCCCCTATTGCGTCGACATGGGCTTCACCCATATCGAATTCCTGCCGATCACCGAACACCCCTACGATCCGTCCTGGGGTTATCAGACCACGGGTCTTTACGCCCCGACGGCCCGCTTCGGCGAACCGGAAGGCTTTGCCCGTTTCGTCAATGGCTGCCACAAGGTCGGCATCGGCGTTATTCTCGATTGGGTGCCGGCGCATTTTCCGACCGACGAGCATGGCCTGCGCTGGTTCGATGGAACCGCCCTCTACGAGCACGAGGACCCGCGCAAGGGTTTTCACCCCGACTGGAACACGGCGATCTACAATTTCGGCCGCACCGAGGTTCTCGCCTATCTGCTGAACAACGCGCTCTACTGGGCGGAAAAATACCACCTGGACGGTTTGCGCGTGGATGCCGTCGCCTCCATGCTCTACCTCGACTATTCCCGCAAGCACGGCGAATGGATCCCGAACGAATATGGCGGTAACGAAAATCTCGAAGCCGTCCGCTTCCTGCAGTCGGTGAATACCCGGATCTATGGTGCACATCCCGGCGTCATGACCATCGCGGAGGAATCGACCTCCTGGCCGAAAGTATCCCAGCCGGTTCATGAAGGCGGCCTCGGCTTCGGCTTCAAGTGGAACATGGGCTTCATGCACGACACGCTGAGCTATCTCGCCCGCGAGCCCGTGCACCGCAAATATCACCACAACGAGCTGACCTTCGGCCTGATCTACGCCTTCTCGGAAAACTTCGTCCTGCCGCTCTCGCATGATGAAGTCGTCCACGGCAAGGGATCACTGATCGCCAAGATGTCCGGCGACGACTGGCAGAAATTCGCCAATCTGCGTGCCTATTATGCCTTCATGTGGGGCTATCCCGGCAAGAAGCTGCTGTTCATGGGCCAGGAATTCGCACAATGGAGCGAATGGAGCGAGGAGCGTGCCCTGGACTGGAATCTGCTGCAGTACCGCATGCACGAAGGCATGCGCCGCCTCGTTCGCGACCTCAATTTCACCTATCGCAGCAAGCCGGCACTCCACGCCCGCGACTGCGAGGGCGAGGGTTTCGAATGGCTTGTCGTCGACGATTTCGAAAACTCGGTCTTTGCATGGCTCCGCAAGGCGCCGGGCGAAAAGCCGGTTGCCGTCATCACCAATTTCACGCCAGTCTATCGAGAGAATTACACTTTGCGTCTGCCAGCTGAGGGGCGGTGGCGCGAGATATTGAATACCGATGCCGACATCTACGGCGGCAGCGGCAAGGGGAATGGCGGGCGTGTCCAGGCCGTCAATGCAGGCGGAGGCGTACATGCGATCATAACGCTGCCTCCGCTGGCGACCATCATGCTCGAACCGGAATTCTGAGATCACTACGGACAGGGAGGAATAAAATGGTAGAAAAACGTTTCCAGCCGCTGGCGCGCGATGCCATGGCCTACGTTCTTGCCGGGGGCCGCGGCAGCCGCCTGAAAGAACTGACCGACCGCCGTGCCAAGCCAGCCGTCTATTTCGGCGGCAAGACCCGGATCATCGATTTCGCGCTGTCAAACGCGCTCAATTCCGGCATCCGCCGCATCGGCGTCGCGACGCAATACAAGGCCCATTCGCTGATCCGCCACATGCAGCGCGGCTGGAACTTCTTTCGTCCCGAACGAAACGAAAGCTTCGATATCCTGCCGGCCTCGCAGCGCGTTTCTGAAACGCAATGGTACGAGGGCACCGCGGACGCCGTCTATCAGAACATCGACATCATCGAGCCCTATGGTCCGGAATACATGGTCATCCTCGCCGGCGACCACATCTACAAGATGGACTATGAATGGATGCTGCAGCAACATGTCGATTCCGGCGCTGACGTCACCATCGGCTGCCTGGAAGTGCCGCGTATGGAAGCTGTCGGGTTCGGCGTCATGCATGTCGACGACAAGGATCAGATCATCGACTTCGTCGAGAAGCCGGCCGATCCGCCAGGTATCCCCGGCAATCCGGATTTCGCGCTCGCCTCGATGGGCATCTACGTCTTCCACACGAAATTCCTGATCGAATGCCTGAAGCGCGATGCGGCCGACCCGAATTCCAGCCGCGACTTCGGCAAGGACATCATTCCCCATATCGTCAAGAACGGCAAAGCCATCGCTCACCGCTTCACGCAATCCTGCGTTCGCTCCGATTTCGAGCGCGAGGCCTATTGGCGGGACGTCGGAACGGTGGACGCCTATTGGCAGGCCAATATCGACCTGACCGCCGTGGTGCCGGAGCTCGACATCTACGACAAATCTTGGCCGATCTGGACCTATGCCGAAATCACGCCGCCGGCCAAATTCGTTCATGACGACGAAGATCGCCGCGGCTCCGCCATCTCCTCGGTCATTGCCGGCGATTGCATCATTTCCGGCGCGAGCCTCTACAACAGCCTGCTCTTCACCGGTGTCCGCGCCAATTCCTACTCCAAGCTGGAAGGTGCCGTCGTGCTGCCGAGCGTCAAGATCGGCCGCCGCGCGCAGCTGAAGAATGTCGTCATCGACCATGGCGTCACCATTCCCGAAGGTCTGATAGTCGGTGAGGATCCGGAACTCGATGCCAAGCGTTTCCGCCGCACGGAAAGCGGCATCTGCCTCATCACCCAATCGATGATCGACAAGCTGGATTTGTAACCTATGAAGGTTCTCTCGGTTTCGTCCGAAGTCTTCCCCCTGATCAAGACAGGGGGCCTTGCCGATGTGGCCGGCGCCCTGCCTATTGCACTGAAGCCCTATGGCGTTGAAACCAAGACCCTCATCCCGGGCTACCCTGCGGTCATGAAAGCCATCCGCGATCCGGTTGCCCGTCTGGAGCTTCCGGACCTCCTTGGCGAGGCTGCCACCATTCTCGAGGTCGAGCACGCGGGAATTTCCTTCCTCGTGCTCGATGCGCCGGCCTATTACAGCCGCACCGGCGGCCCCTATGTGGATGCGACGGGCAAGGATTACCCCGACAACTGGCGTCGTTTCGCCGCGCTGTCGCTCGCCGGTGCGGAAATTGCCGCCGGCCTCCTGCCCGGCTGGCGGCCGGATCTCGTGCATGCGCATGACTGGCAGTCGGCCTTGGTGCCGGTCTACATGCGCTACTATCCGACGCCGGAGCTGCCGAGTGTGCTGACCATCCACAACATCGCATTCCAGGGCCAGTTCGGCGCCGACATCTTCCCCGGCCTGCGCCTGCCGGCCCACGCTTTCTCCATGGAAGGCATCGAATATTATGGCGATGTCGGCTTCCTGAAAGGCGGGCTGCAGACGGCACATGCCCTGACCACCGTCAGCCCATCCTATGCGGAAGAAATCCTGACGCCGGAATTCGGCATGGGCCTCGAAGGCGTCATCGCCAGCAGGGCCTACAATCTCTACGGCATCGTCAATGGCATCGACGATGACATCTGGAACCCTGCGACCGATCCGATGATCGCGCAGACCTATAGCGCGGCGACGCTGAAGGATCGCGCCGTCAACCGCCATCGGGTCGTCGAGCATTTCGGCCTCGACGACGATGACGGTCCGATCTTCTGCGTCGTCAGCCGCCTCACCTGGCAGAAGGGCATGGATATTCTGGCTGAAGTTGCCAGCGAGATCGTCCACTTGGGCGGCAAGCTCGCAATTCTCGGCGCAGGTGATGCGGCGCTGGAGGGCGCGCTTTTTGCCGCAGCCGGCCGTCATCGCGGTCGCGTCGGTGTTTCGGCCGGCTACAACGAACCCATGTCGCATCTGATGCAGGCCGGCTGTGATGCGATTATCATTCCCTCGCGCTTCGAACCCTGTGGCCTCACGCAGCTTTATGGCTTACGCTATGGCTGCTTACCCATCGTTGCGCGAACGGGCGGGCTGAACGATACGATTATCGACGCCAACCATGCCGCGCTGCAGGCAAAAGTCGCGACCGGCATTCAATTTTCGCCCATCACCGCGGAGGGGCTTTTGCAGGCCGTGCGCCGTGCCATGCATCTTTTCCCGGATCGAAAGGTCTGGACGCAGATGCAAAAGCAGGGCATGAAATCCGACGTATCCTGGGGCAGGAGCGCAGAACGCTACGCCGCTCTCTACTCCAGTCTAGTCTCGAGAGGCGCTTAACCCGATGATTAAAACAGTACCCACCACCCCCTTCGCGGACCAGAAACCAGGTACTTCGGGCCTGCGAAAGAAGGTTCCGGTATTCCAGCAGCCGAACTACGCGGAAAACTTCATCCAGTCGATTTTTGATTCGCTCGAAGGCTATCAGGGCAAGTGCCTGGTCATCGGCGGCGATGGCCGCTACTACAATCGCGAAGTCATTCAGAAGGCCATCAAGATGGCCGCCGCGAACGGCTTCGGCAAGGTGATGGTCGGCAAGGGCGGCATCCTCTCGACGCCCGCAGCCTCCAACATCATCCGCAAGTACAAGGCCTTCGGCGGTATCATCCTGTCGGCCAGCCACAATCCCGGCGGCCCGACGGAAGACTTCGGCATCAAGTACAACATCGGCAATGGCGGCCCCGCGCCTGAAAAGATTACCGACGCTATCTACGAGCGCTCCAAGGTGATCGAAAGCTACAAGATTGCCGATTTCCCGGATATCAACCTCGACCGCATCGGCCGCGAAGATATCGACGGCATGATCGTTTCGGTCATCGATCCGGTCGAAGATTATGCAGCCCTGATGGAAGAGCTGTTCGATTTTGGCGCCATCCGCAACCTGATCAGCCTAGGCTTCCGCATCTGCTTCGATGCGATGAGCGCCGTCACCGGCCCTTATGCCAAGGAAATCTTTGAAATCCGTCTTGGCGCCCCGGATGGATCGGTGCGCAACTTCCTGCCGCTGCCGGATTTCGGCGGCCATCATCCGGACCCGAACCTCGTGTACTGCAAGGAGCTCTACGACGACATGATGAGCGACGATGCGCCCGATTTCGGCGCAGCATCGGACGGCGACGGCGACCGCAATCTCATCATCGGCAAGGGCATCTACGTCACCCCGTCCGACAGCCTGGCGATCCTGGCAGCCAACGCCAACCTCGCTCCCGGCTATTCGCATGGCATCGCCGGCATCGCCCGTTCGATGCCGACAAGCGGCGCCGCCGACCGTGTTGCCGAAAAGCGTGGTGTCGGCATCTACGAAACGCCGACCGGCTGGAAATTCTTCGGCAACCTGCTCGACGCCGGCATGGCGACGATCTGCGGCGAGGAAAGCTCCGGCACCGGCTCGAACCATGTTCGCGAAAAGGATGGCCTTTGGGCCGTGCTGCTCTGGCTGAACATCCTGGCCGTACGCGGCGAGAGCGTCATCGATATCGTGACGCAGCATTGGGCCGCCTATGGCCGCAACTATTATTCTCGCCACGACTATGAAGGCGTCGATACTGATGCTGCCAACGGCCTGATTGCAGCGCTGCGCGAAAAGCTGCCGACCCTGCCGGGCACGAAGTTCGGCGACCTCACGGTTTCCGCCGCCGACGATTTTGCCTATCACGATCCGGTCGACAAGTCGGTCAGCCAGCATCAGGGCATCCGCATCATGTTCGAGGGCGGCTCGCGCGTCGTCTTCCGCCTCTCCGGCACCGGCACGACGGGCGCGACACTGCGCGTCTATATCGAGCGTTACGAGCCCGATTCGACCCGCCACAATATCGAGACCCAGGAAGCACTGGCCGATCTCATCACGGCCGCTCAGGATATCGCAGACATCAAGGGCCGCACCGGCCGCGATGCACCGACGGTGATTACCTGACGGCAATTTTTGCAGACCCCCCTCACCCTGCCCTCTCCCCGAGGGGAGAGGGGGATTGTGCCATAAGGACCTTCTCCCCTCGGGGAGAAGGTGGATTTCGGTGATTGAGCGGAGCGAAATCGCCGAAAGACGGATGAGGGGGTTATCCGGGAACGACGGCAAATTGCATCACGTTCGTTCCAACGTCCTAAAATGGAAAGCCCGCGAGACATGTCCGAACCGACAACCCGCTGCCTTGGCGCCACCCTCACTGACTCGGGTGTCGAATTTGCTGTCTATTCTAGGCATGCTGAGCGGATAGAGCTTTGCCTGTTCGACGCCGAGGGCCACAAGGAAATCGCCCGTCTGCCGCTCGCCCGCGACGGCGATGAACACCGCCTCTTTGTGAAAGATGTGGGGGAAGGCACGCGCTACGGCCTGCGCGCCCATGGCACCTACGATCCTGATCGCGGCCTATGGTTCGACCCATCCAAGCTGCTTGTCGATCCCTATGCCAAGGAGATCGATCGGCCGTTTCGCTACGATCCGCGCCTTGGGGTCTACGGCGCCGATACGCAGGATCTCATGCCGAAGGCGATCGTCTCGCGCGATATCGCGGTGAAGCCAGCCAAGCCCTTGTTTCAGCCGGGCGGCCTGATCTACGAAATCGCGGTAAAGCCGTTCACCATGCTGCATCCCGATGTGCCGGCGAAACAGCGCGGCACGCTTGGCGCCCTCGCCCATCCCTCAATCATTGCGCATCTCAAGCGCCTGCAGGTCGACGCCGTCGAGTTGATGCCGATCTCCGCATGGATCGACGAACGTCATCTGCCGCCGCTCGGCCTCACCAATGGCTGGGGCTACAATCCCGTTGCCTTCATGGCGCTCGACTCGCGTCTCGTACCCGGCGGCATGAAGGAGTTGCGCGAGACAGTTGCCGCCCTTCACGCCGAAGGCATCGCCGTCATCCTCGATCTCGTCTTCAACCATACGGGCGAGAGCGACCGTCAAGGCCCGACGCTATCCCTGCGCGGCCTCGATAGCCCCACTTATTTCCGCAGCCTGCCGGATCAGCCCGGGACGCTTGTCAACGATACCGGCACGGGAAACACCGTTGCATGCGATCAGCCGGCGACACGCAAGCTCATCATCGACAGCCTACGGCATTTCGTCCGCAATGCCGGGATCGACGGTTTCCGCTTCGATCTCGCCACCGTGCTCGGCCGCAACGGCAAGGGCTTCGATCCGGAAAGCATGACGCTGCGCACCATGCTGGCGGACGAGGTGCTGCAGGATCGAATCATGATCGCCGAACCCTGGGACATCGGTCCAGGCGGCTATCAGCTCGGAAATTTCCCGGCACCTTTCCTCGAATGGAACGACCGCGCTCGCGACGACCTGCGCCGCTTCTGGCGCGGCGATGCCGGCATCGGCGATCTGGCAACGATCCTTGCCGGCTCTTCGTCCATTTTCGGTCGTGACGGGCGGACGCAGACGCGCAGCATCAACTTCCTCGCCGCCCATGACGGCTTCACCCTGATGGATCTCGTGTCCTACGAGAACAAGCACAATGAGGCCAATGGCGAGAACAATCGCGATGGTCACAACGAGAACTTCTCCTGGAACAACGGCATCGAGGGAAAAACGGATGATCCCTCGGTCCAGCGCAAGCGCCGCGCCGATATTGAAGCTATGCTGTCAACGCTCTTTGCCACGCGCGGCGCTATCATGCTGACGGCAGGCGATGAAGGCGGGCGCAGCCAGCAGGGCAACAACAATGCTTATTGCCAGGACAACGCCATCACCTGGATGGACTGGAAGACGCTGGACGAGGAACTGATCGGCCATACTGCCTGGCTCGCCGGCCTGCGCCGCCGCTTCACCGCCTTTGGCGACATGAATTTCTTCCGGGGTGATGGTGACGTGCTTTGGTTTTCAGGCGCAGGGACGCCAATGACGGTGCCGGATTGGGAGGCGCCAGGAGCGGCCGTGCTTGGCATGGCGCTGGAAACAGCGGATCGCGCGACGCATCGATCGACGCGACTCGCCATAATCTTCAATCGTGCCGCAGACGAGCGCGCCGTTACATTGCCGGCTTCCGAGAGCGGCGGCTGGTCCCTGCTGACGACAGCAGGCGAAACGCCAGCCGGAGAGCAGATCGCTATTACCGCCCGCGCTGTCGCCTTCCTTCTGGAAAACTGATCACGGTTGCACTTTCAGTCTCGATTCGCCAGAAAGGGCTTTGACGACACAGACTGACGAGGATGGCATGCCCGGCGAAATTTCGCTTGTTGAGATCATGAAGCTTGCGGGAACGGAGATCGGCGTTTCCGACTGGATCACCGTCGACCAGACGATGATCGACACTTTTGCCGATGCGACGCTCGATCACCAGTTCATCCATGTCGATCCCGAACGCGCCAAGGCGGAAACGCCCTATGGCGGCACCATCGCCCACGGCTTCCTGACGCTCTCGTTGCTCTCGGCGATGAATTATAGCGCCCTGCCGAAAATCCGCGAACAAACCATGGGCATCAATTACGGCTTCGAGAAGATCCGCTTCATGTCGCCGGTCAAATGCGGCGTGCAGGTGCGCGGTCGCTTCACGCTCGCCGAAACGCGGCTGCGCGGCGCCAATATGCTGATGCTGACTTATGACGTGACGGTCGAGATCGAAAACGAACGCAAGCCGGCACTGACAGCGACATGGACGACCATATCGCAGTTCGACCCGAAGGATAGGCCCGAGGAGTCTTAAGACTTTTTCAGGAGGGAGCGGATTTTCTGCATAAATATAACCAGAAGAAGAAGCGCAATTCCGCACAAAGCTTCCGGAATTTGGGAAGTTAAAGCGCGAAATATGGAAAGCGCATCGAAGAAAACTTTGCCGTCTACAACCTGCTCGATCGTATGAAGAATTATTATTGTAGGTATGAAAGCCATCAAGTAACTTCGAATACGGTCTAAAGCGTTAAATTTACTTGGTATCGTTGGCGGGATGCTTCCGCAGCCTATCCCGGTCCATGACTTGGAATCGACTTCAAGACTTTCCCTGTCAGATCCCATGGGCATGACCTTTGTATCGCGCATCACGTTGCGCTGATTGACGGCGAGTGCTGCGAGCTTGCCGATACAACCAGTATGCGGCCGAAATTGACGGCAAGCAAGATAGATTGCCATCAACTCTCGGCATCATGCACCAAGCCAATTTTTACATCGACTTCGCCTTCGAAGGCTGTCGAGCTTAAAGCCCCGCATCCTCCGCGCCCTCGGCCAGGAGACCGAAAGCGAAGTCGGAGAAGGAGCGCCAGACTTCGACACGGAATGTCTCATCATCGAGCCGCAGGATCACGACTTCCGCCTTGCCGAGCAGCGTGCGCGAGCAGGCGCCGACCGGGAATGCGCTCAGCGAAACGTCCTGCGGGCAGCCGGCGGCGAGCGTCGCTTCCGCGCCGGGGCCGGACACGATGATGGCTGTATTGCGATGCGAGACATCGGTCGCCGAGTGCAACACGCCAGACGATCCAGCCACGCCGACCAGCTCGACACCGTTTTCGTCGATGACGAGCCATTCGTCCGGGCCGAGCCACAGGGCGTGACGCCCATTGGCGCTGACCGAAGTCTTCGGCCGGGTCGGCAGTTGCAGGCCAAGCGCCTGCGAAAGACCGCCGACAGAATCGGCCGGAGCGCGCAGAGAAATGCGGCTTGCGGGAGCAGCAGGCGTCAGCCGAACGGTCGAGGAACCGCCGTGGCGACCAACGAGCGGCAGTTTGCGGGTAGCGAGATCAGCCATTGATCCGGCCTCCTTCCTTGTCAAAGAACACCAGATCCGTCACCTCGACTGATATCGTCTTATCGGGCATCGGCACATAGAGCGTCTTGCCCATGCGCTCACGCCCGCCGGCAACCAGCGCGAAGGCGATGGAGCGGCCGAGATTTTCCGACCAATAGGCCGAAGTAACATGGCCGAGCATGGTCATCGGCTTCGGCTCATTCGGATCGGCGACGATCTGTGCGCCCTCCTCCAACACAACCTTCGGATCGCGCGTAATGAGGCCAACGAGCTGCTTGCGACCTTCCTTGACGAGATCCGGCCGCTTCAGGCCGCGAATGCCGACGAAATCGGTCTTCTTCTTGGACACGGCCCAGGCAAGGCCGGCATCGTCGGGCGTGACGGTGCCATCGGTATCCTGGCCGACGATGATGTAGCCCTTCTCGGCGCGCAGCACGTGCATGGTCTCCGTACCGTAGGCGCAGGCGCCCAGCGGTTCGGCGCGCGCCCAGACAGCTTCCCATACCGACTGGCCGTAATCGGCCGGCACGTTGATTTCGTAGCCGATTTCGCCGGTGAAGGAGACGCGGAACAGCCGCGCCGGCACGCCACAAATCTTGCACTCGGCGACACTCATATGCGGGAAGGCCTCGTTGGAGAGATCCTGTCCTTCGACGAGCGGCTCGATGATCTCGCGTGCCTTCGGACCTTGCACGGCGATGACGGCCCATTGCTCGGTGGTGGAGGTCAGCCACACCTTCAGATGCGGGAACTCGGTCTGCAGATAGTCTTCCATATGATGCAGCACGCGCGGCGCACCGCCGGTTGTGGTGGTCACGTGGAAGCGATCCTCGGCCAGACGCCCGACGACGCCGTCGTCATAGACGAAGCCGTCCTCGCGGGTCATGATGCCGTAGCGGCAGCGGCCGGGCTTCAACGTATCCCAGGCATTGGTGTAGATCAGGTTCAGGAACTCAGCCGCGTCCGGCCCGACCACCTCGATCTTGCCGAGCGTCGACGCATCGAACACGCCAGCCACTTCGCGCGCCGTGCGGCATTCGCGATTGACGGCCTGGTGCATGGTCTCGCCGGCGCGCGGATAGAACCAGGCACGCTTCCAGTTGCCGACATCTTCGAAGATCGCGCCGTGCGCCTCTTCCCAGGCATGCATCGGCGTCTTGCGAGCGGGATCGAAGAGAGCCCCGCGCGAATGACTGATGAGCGTGCCGTAAGTCACCGGCGTATAGGGCGCGCGGAAGGTGGTAAGGCCGACCTGCGGAATATCCTTGCCGAGCATTTCGGCGGCGATCGCCAGCCCGTGCATGTTGGAAAGCTTGCCCTGATCGGAGGCCATGCCGTTGGTGGTGAAACGCTTGATGTGCTCGATGGAATGCATGCCTTCGCGCACGGCGAGACGAATATCCTTGGCGCAGACATCGTGCTGGAAATCGACGAAAGCCTTCGCATTCGTGTCCGGCCCGGCGCCTTCGGCCGCACCGATCATGCCGCCGGTCCACTCGAAAGCCTGCTCGGCGTGAAGCTGGATCTTCTCGGCTCCATTGGTGCTGCCCGTGGCGCGTGCCATCAGCTCACCGGCGGCCAGCGATTCCTCGATCGCCGCCTGCAGCCCATCCGTGCCGTTGCAGGCACCGACTGAAAGGCAATCCTGAACATAGGTACCCGGCAGGAAGCGCTGCTTCTCGGCATCAAATTTCAGCTTGCCGCGCGACTGCGAAAAGAGATGAACTGAAGGCGTCCACCCGGCCGAAACCAGCAGGGCATCCACCGGGATCTTGCGGGTCGCCGAGCTGCCGTTGCGCGAGACGGTCATGGAAGAGACGCGCAGCTTGCCTGAGGTATCGACGACGGCATAGTCGGTCATCACCTCGATGCCCAACCGTTTTGCCTCGGCCAACACAGCCTCGCCCGGCCGCGCGCGGCTATCGACGATGGCAACGACGGACACGCCGGCGCGCTTGAGATCGAAAGCGGCCTCATAGGCCGAGTCATGCGCCGTATAGACGCCGATCTTCGCACCGACGGCGACGCCGTAGTGATTGAGATAGGCGCGCGCGGCCGAAGCGAGCATGATGCCCGGACGGTCGTTGTTCGGGAATACCATGTGGCGTTCGATGGCGCCCGTTGCCAGAATGGCGCGCTTGGCGCGGACCTGCCACAGGCGCTCGCGCGGCAGGTTACGGCCCGGCTTCGCCAGATGGTCGGTCACCCGTTCAGCGAGGCCGAAGAAATTGTGGTTGTAATAGCCGAAGGCGGTCGTCCGGGTCAGCACCTGAACATTCGGCATCGCCTTGAGCTTGGCGAAGGTCATCTGCGCCCACTCGTAGCCTTCCACACCGTCGATCTTGATGCCGGTGTCGAAGCGGAGCGCGCCGCCAACCTCCGGCTGCTCGTCACAGAGGATGACTTTGGCGCCGGTTTCAGCCGCGGCGAGTGCCGCGGAAAGGCCGGCAACGCCGGCACCGACGACGAGAACGTCGCAATGCGCATAACGGCTGGCATAGTGATCCGGATCTTCTTCCGTCGGCGCGACGCCGAGACCAGCGGCACGGCGGATGAAGGGCTCGTAAACATGCTTCCAGGCCGTCTTCGGCCACATGAAGGTCTTGTAGTAGAAGCCGGCGGCAAAGAAGGGCGACATCAGATTGTTGACGCCGCCGATATCGAAGGCGAGCGACGGCCAGCGGTTCTGCGACTGCGCCTTCATGCCGTCGAAGACTTCCTGAACGCTGGCGCGTACGTTCGGCTGACGCCGCGCCGCATCGCGGGAGATATCGAGCAGCGCGTTCGGCTCTTCGGCTCCGGCCGACAGGATGCCGCGCGGACGGTGGTACTTGAAGGACCGGCCGACAAGATGGACGCCATTGGCAAGCAGCGCAGAGGCGACGGTATCGCCTTCGAGCGCAGTATAGGTCTTGCCGTCAAAAGTGAAGCGAGCGGTTCTGGCCGGCGTCAGACGCCCCTTGCCCGCGATACGATTGGCGCCGCTCATTCAACGAATCCCTCTGTTTGTGCCGTCTGTTCTTGTTCGTTCTGTTGCTGCGCTGCCGGCTCGGAAGCGCCAGGCTTGAGCGTCGCGAGGTCGGGCTTCGGCTCGCCGGCCTTGTAGGTTCGGTAGAAGTGATCGCTCACGGTATCGCGCGCCGCATTGAAGAAGCGGCCGCAACCATGAATGTGCCGCCAGCGCTCGAAGAGCAGGCCCTTCGGATTGTCGCGCAGGAAGAAATATTCCTCGAACTCCTCATCCGAAATCCCGGCAATATTGGCTGGCCGCGCGATATGCGCGTCGCCGGCGTTGCGGAATTCGAGTTCCGAACGCTCTTCCTCGCAATAGGGGCAGTAAATCAGCAGCATCGTTTTCTACCTGTGTTAAAGCTCGGAGCCTGTAAGGCTTGTGCCGGGAGGCTGCGCGCAAAGCTGCCGTCCCATGATGACGAAAGGTGTTATGCGCTTCAGCAGCGCCTCCAGCGATCCATAGGGTCTCAGCACATTGGTCATCCCAAGATTGACCAGGCTCATGCCCAGCAGGTCGGTATCGATTACAAACGCCCTGGCCGCCTCGGACGTCGGGTCCGGCACGAAATAGACCGTTGGCTCGCTCAGCACCTTGGCGCAGAGCAACATTCCGCTTTCGGCCACGAAGGGCCAGTCAGCCTCGTCCTTTGCCTTGTGGATCACCTGCATGCGAAAATCCTTGGCTCCCGGAATAAGGTCGCTGACTTCGGTCGCGATCGCTCCGACCGGCAAGGAAAGCCCCGCCGCAAGAACGATCCCGACCGCCGCCGGCATCAGTGCGCCACGGCGGCGGCTGCCGCCTCATCGATCAGGCGGCCGGTGCGGAAGCGATCCAGCGTCAGGCCGGCATTGAACTTATGCGGCTCGTCGCGGGCGATGAGATGCGCAAACAGATTGGCCGAACCCGGCGTCGCCTTGAAGCCGCCGGTGCCCCAGCCGCAATTGACATAGAGCCCGGGAACTGGCGTCTTCGACTGGATCGCCGAACGGTCCGGCGTATTGTCGACGATGCCGCCCCAGGAACGCATCATCTTAACGCGGCGAAACATCGGGAAGAGCTCGCAGATCGCATCCAGCGTATGGGTGATGATCTGCAGGCCGCCGGTCTGGCTATAGGAATTATACTGATCCGTGCCGGCACCGATGACGAGCTCGCCCTTGTCGGACTGCGAGATATAGGCGTGCACCGTGTTCGACATGACGACACAGGGGAAGATCGGCTTCAGCGGCTCGGAAACAAGCGCCTGCAGCGGGCTCGATTGCAGCGGCACGCGCACGCCGGCCATCTGCATGACGACGGTGGTGTGGCCGGCTGCGGAAACGCCGATCTTCTTGGCGCCGATGAAGCCCTTGGTGGTATCGACACCCGTCACGCGGCCATCCGGCCCGCGGCGAATGCCGGTCACTTCGCAATTCTGGATGATGTGCACGCCGCGATCGGAAGCAGCGCGGGCATATCCCCACGCCACCGCATCGTGGCGGGCCGTGCCGCCGCGGCGCTGCAGGGCGGCGCCGTTGATCGGATAGCGCGCCGTCTTCGAAATATCGAGCGGCGGACAATAAGCCTTGGCCTGTTCCGGCGTCAGCCACTCATTGTCGATGCCATAGAGACGGTTGGCGTGGATATGCCGCTTGAAGGACTGCTGGTCATGCACATTATGCGACAGCATCATCACGCCGCGCGGCGAATACATGACATTATAATTGAGATCCTGAGACAGCCCCTCCCAGAGCTTCATCGAATGCTCGTAGATGTGCATGCTCTCTTCATAGAGATAGTTCGAGCGGATGATGGTCGTGTTGCGGCCGGTATTGCCGCCGCCGAGCCAGCCCTTCTCGATGACGGCGACATTGGTGATGCCGTGCTCCTTGGCGAGATAGTAGGCCGCACCCAGGCCATGACCGCCAGCGCCGACGATGATGACGTCATACTCCTTGCGCGGCTCTGGCGAGGTCCATTGCGCCTCCCAACCCTTGTGAGCCCGCATCGCTTCCCGTGCCACGGCAAAAACCGAGTATTTACGCATTCGCCCTCAACTCCTTCAGGCAAGACGCCCTTTTTGTGGGTCATACAAATCGCAAATCGAAAACCGACACAACGGCTCTTTTGCGACGCATTCAGGACCGTCTTTCGACACGGTTAAAATTGCCAATCAGCCGAGTGGCCTGCCCATGACTGCTTGGCAGATCTATTTGCGCTGCAGATGGCAGATCTTCACCCGCGCGCCGTGGCTATCCTTGCGCCAGATACATCCCTCATTCCGCGGCTTTCCCTTGTAAAGGTAAATTCTCGCCCGGTGCTTGTTGTCAAAGGTCTGATTGGAAAAGTCGTGGCCGCCGACCCGCACATTCTTGCCAAAGCGGACTTCGCCGGCGGCGACAGGCGCGAGCGCCCCAGCAAGAACAATGAGCGCCAGTATGGTTGGCACAAACAGCCTTCCGACGACAGCAAAGCCGAGCGATTTCATAAGGTGATTCCCCCTTGCTCCGAACGGTTGCTTCCGATGATGCAATCGCCGCAGCACACGAATGACTGTGATCCGACATACTCACATAAGCATGTCAATGTCGCAAAGATCGGGGTCGGCCGATGGCTTAATCAACAGCTTCGATGAAGCGTCACAAACGCGGCCGGCTGAATTCGGTACTCGACAACTAGCTTTTTCCTCTGCAAACTCACGATCTGGCTAGACTTTGACAAACCGATCTGCTATCTCGCCTAACCAATCGCAAGGCTGCGGCTGCGCGAACGTTATATTTTTGCCTCCTGGCGCTGCCGTCGCCGCTGGCATCAACCAAACCAAAGGAACGTGATTCTCGTGCAGGTACTTGTCCGCGATAACAATGTCGACCAGGCTCTCCGCGCTCTCAAGAAGAAGATGCAGCGCGAAGGTATTTTCCGCGAAATGAAGATGCGCGACTACTATGAAAAGCCGTCGCAGAAGCGTGCTCGCGAGAAGGCTGAAGCTGTTCGTCGCGTTCGCAAGCTTGCTCGCAAGCGCGCTCAGCGCGAAGGCCTTGTTGCCAAGTAATCGCCGTTTTTTCGACGTTTTCAGATGCATGTGTGGCGGGGGCGAGTCGTTCGCCGCCGCCTTTTTGATTTATTCTCTACGCAAATCGGATTAAATCAGAACAGCCTGATATGACGCATGGGGAAAGCGAACCCGATAATGGCAATGACGACTTCCGTAAAGTTCCGCACTTCGAACCTCTCCTTATTCGTTTCGAAGCGCGCCGCGGCTCTGCCTGCCTTGGCGATACTTGCCGCAATCAGCCTTTCCGGCTGCCAGACTGCCACCACAGATAACGTGATCCAGATCGACAAGGCGCAAGGCTCGTCGGAAAATATCGCCTCGCTGACGTCGGTCATCAATGCCAATCCGCAGGATCCGGAAGGCTACAATGTGCGTGGCACGGCCTATGGCCGCGGCGGTGATTTCAACCGCGCCCTTGCCGACTTCAATCAGGCGATCCAGCTCAATCCGAAGTTCTATCAGGCCTATGCCAACCGCGCGCTCATCTATCGCAACATGGGCAAGCTGCCGGAAGCAGTTGCGGACTATAACGCGGCGCTGCAGATCAACGGCAATTACGATGTCGCCTATATCGGCCGCGGCAATCTCTATCGCCAGGCCGGCCGCGACAACGATGCCTTCAATGACTATTCGAAGGCCATCAGCCTCGGCACCACGGACGGCCGCGCCTATAATGGCCGCGGCGTGATCTACCAGAAGCGCAATCAGCAGGATAAGGCGATCGACGATTTCTCCAAGGCGATCTCGCTGTCGCCGAACTCGCCGGAGCCTTACAACAGCCGCGGCATCTCCTATCTCGCGCAGAACGACGACGACAACGCTTTTGCCGATTTCAACCATGCGATCGAGCTGAACAACAAGCTCGCCGAATCCTGGGCAAACCAGGCCTTCGTCTATGAGCGCAAGGGCGACAAGGCGAAAGCCCGCCGCTCCTATCAGCACGCGGTCAATCTCGATCCGAACTACCAGCCTGCTAGAGATGGCCTGGCTCGCGTCGGCGCCGGCTCCTGATACGGAGCATATTGCAGTAAAGACATTCAGCCGCCAGCGACCATCCGCTCGGCGGCTTTTCTTTGCCTTGTCGAACGCTTAGTCTCGGCTCACCCGTTCAAGCGAGACAAAGACATGCCCTCCCCACAAAAAGTCATCGTCGTCGGCGCCGGAATCATCGGTGCCTCCATCGCCTGGCATCTGAGTCGCAAGGGCGCATCCGTGACGGTGGTCGCTCAGAAGACCGGCGGCGTCGCAACTCCGAACTCCTTTGCCTGGATCAATGCGAGCTGGGGCAATCCGGAATTCTATTTCCAGGTCCGTCGCCGATCGATGGCCGAATGGTCGCGGCTACAAGACAACCTGCCGGATCTTCCCCTGTCCTGGTGCGGCGGCCTCTCCTGGGATCTGCCGGAAGCAGAGCTCGATGCCTATGCGGCACAGCATCATGGCTGGGGCTATGGCATACAGCCGGTCAACCGAGCGACGAGCGCAATGATCGAACCGAACCTCGCCAATCCGCCAGACTATGCCCTGCATGTTGCCGAGGAAGGCGCAGTCGAACCTGTTGCCGCCACCAAGCTGCTGCTGGAGGACGCTCGCCGTCAAGGCGCGGGCCTATTATCCGGCGTCGAGGTCGCGGGCTTGCTCAGAGAGGGAGAGCAGGTTGTCGGCATCGAAACGAGTGAAGGGCCGATGCAGGCCGATTATGTCGTTCTGGCTGTCGGTGCGGGCACGCCAGCACTTGCGGCCTCGGCGGATGTTCTCGTGCCGCTGGAAACGCCTCCAGGGCTTATCGTCCATTCCCGCCCCGTGCAGAAAATGCTGAATGGTCTGGTGATGGCGCCGGAACTGCATTTGCGCCAGACGGCAGAGGGGCGAATCATCGCCGGCGGCGACTTCGGCGGCACCGATCCCGGCAGCGATCCACAAGCGGCAGCCGACGATCTTTTCGCCAGGGTCAAAACGACATTGAAAGGCGGCGAGGCGCTGGAGTTTGATTTCTACACCATCGGCTATCGCCCGACACCGAAAGACGGCCTTCCGGTTCTGGGTGGTGTCGGCGCGGCACCTGGCCTCTACCTCGCAGTTCTCCACTCCGGCGTCACGCTGGCGCCGCTCGTCGGCCTGCTCGCCGCGCAGGAAATCGTCGATGGTGGCGAAGCTCCCGAGCTTGCATCCTTCCGTCTCTCACGCTTTACCTAGCTCGGACACAAGACCTGCCAGCGCAACTTCAGGGATGCATTGCCACAGTCGTAAATACCCGAGATCGCTTAGGATTTCGCAATAATGACTTTTCAGATGTTGCAAGGAAAATTACCGAGCCCTAACATGGCGCTTCAGGAGCATGTAGCTCGATGATCTGGGCACGGGGGCGCTTGGCATGATGACCAATATCATTCTCTTCGCGTTTGCCAGCGCGTCGGACCCTCATGGAGGCACGATCGGTTGATCGCTCCATGAGGAAGCCGCATTTTCCGAAAGCGTCGATTGGTGCCTATCTGATCGCCATAGCCCTGGCGATCGCCTTGCCTATTCTCGCCTTCGTCGCGCTGCTTCTGGTCCAACTCGAGGATAATGAACGCGATGCTTTGAAGGGCGACACGGTTCAGGATGCGCAGGCGCTTTCGCGCGTCATCGATCGCCAATTGCAGGACATGGCCACGACGCTGCGCCTTCTGTCTTCCTCGCCGGAACTTGAGCGCAACGACATCGCCACTTTCTTCGCCCGCACGGAAACGGTATTGCGCACGGATTCGCTTTTCGTGCTGCTTATGGAAAAGGACGGCCAGCTCCGACTGAATACCCGCTGGCCGCTCGGCAAGCCACTCGGCAAGACCGGCAACATCGCCGCGCTTCAATCGGCACTGAACTCCGGCCGCATCGAGGCATCCGATGTTTTCATAGGCTCAACCGCCCGCCGCTGGGTCTATAACGTCACCCTGCCCCTCGAACATTCGCCGGCCGGCGCCGCTTTGGCGGTAACACAGGATGCCGACGAGCTCGCCAAGCTCGTGACGACGGAAGCCTTGCCGCCCGGCTGGTCTGCCGCCGTTCTGGACAAATCTGGACATGTCGTTGCCGCCGGTGGCCCGACGACCCTCGCCCCGGGCGACGCATTCAATAAGAACATCCTGCCGAAGCTGATCGCATCCAGCGGCGTCTATCAGGATGACAAGGTCCTGCCGAACGCGGTGCTCGGTTATGCGCAAATCTCAGGCTGGTCCTGGAAGGCCGTCGTCTGGGGTCCGATCGCTTCCGCGCAGGCTTCGCTGATGAGCACCTGGCGCTTTCTGATCTATGGCGGTGTGACGCTGCTTTTGGTTGCGCTGATTGCCGTCTATGCCCTGGCACGTCAGGTGCGCACCACCATACAGGATATTGCCGACATGGCGGACCGTATGGGCCGCGGCGAGATCGTGGCACCGATCGACACCAGCGTCATTGAGGCAAACCAGGTGGCTGTCGCGCTTTCCAACGCCTCCTTCGACCGCAGCGTCACCGAGGACCGGCTGCATTTCGTCATGCACGAGCTCGTCCACCGCACCAAGAATCTGCTGGCGCTCGCACAGGCAATGACGCGTCAGCTCGCGCGGCAGACTGATAGCGTCGATACTTTCCAGCGAGCTGTCGCCGACCGGCTCGAAGGCTTGGCGCGCTCGATCGAGGTGCTGACCAGCGAACAATGGTCCGGCGTGTCGCTTCGCCGCGTGATCGACATCCACCTCGCGACTTTCCTGCAGGGACCTCAGCAACTCGACGTTCTCGGCAATGACTTCCTGCTGAAGCCGGAAGCGGTGCAGAATCTCGGCCTGGTCCTGCACGAGCTTGCCACCAATTCGGTCAAATATGGCGCGCTTTCCGCGCCGGAAGGCAAGATCACCATCGAATGGACGAACGAAGCCGCTGAAACCGGCACCAAGATTCGCTTCGTCTGGACCGAAAGCGGCGGTCCGCCGGTCAAGCCGCCGAGCGACACCGGCTTCGGCACCACCGTCACGAAAACCCATGCTGCGGCATCCTTCAGCGGCCATGTCGAGGTCGATTTCCGCCCGGCTGGGCTCGTCTGGATACTGACCGCACCGCGCAGCATGATGGAACGTCAAAGGAACTGAGAGCGGAAACATCGCTCTTGCGGGCGCAGCGGCAGCCTACTCGTTCATCGCCTTGACGATTTCCTCGGTTACTTTCTTCGCATCGCCAAGCAGCATCATCGTGCCATCCTTGTAGAACAGCGTGTTGTCGATGCCGGCATAGCCGGAGCCGAGCGAGCGCTTGACGAAGAGGCAGGTCTTGGCCTTATCGACGTCGAGGATCGGCATGCCGTAGATCGGCGATGTCTTGTCATCGCGCGCCGCTGGATTGGTGACGTCGTTGGCGCCGATGACATAGGCGACATCGGCCTGGGCGAATTCCGAATTGATGTCCTCGAGTTCGAACACCTCGTCATAGGGCACATTGGCCTCGGCGAGCAGCACGTTCATGTGACCCGGCATACGGCCGGCGACGGGATGAATGGCATATTTCACCTCGACACCATGCGCCTTCAGCCTGTCGGCCATTTCGCGTAGCGCATGCTGGGCCTGTGCCACCGCCATGCCATAGCCGGGCACGATGATGACCTTGGAGGCGTTCGCCATCAGATAGGCGGCATCCTCGGCCGAACCGAGCTTCACCGTCTTGTCGGAATTGTCGGCCCCGCCCGAGGCCGTCTCGCCGCCGAAACCGCCGAGAATGACCGAAATGAAGGAGCGGTTCATGCCCTTGCACATGATATAGGACAGGATCGCACCCGAGGACCCAACGAGCGCGCCGGTAATGATGAGCGCGAGATTGCCGAGCGTAAAGCCGATGCCGGCGGCGGCCCAGCCGGAATAGGAATTCAGCATCGACACGACGACGGGCATGTCGGCACCGCCGATCGGCACGATCAGCAGTACGCCGAGAAGCAACGACAGCGCGACGATGGCCCAGAAGGCGAGATGACTCTCGTTCGCCGCCAGGCTGATGATGGAGACCACGATCAGCACGAGCAAAGCGGCATTGATGATATGGCGGTTCGGCAGCAGGATCGGCTTGCCGGACATGCGTCCGTCGAGCTTCAGGAAGGCGATAATCGAACCGGTGAAGGTCAGCGCGCCGATCGCGGCGCCGATCGCCATCTCGATGCGGGCTTCGGTGTGGATGTGGCCGATTTCACCGATGCCAAAGGACGACGGCGTATAGAGCGCAGAAGCGGCGACGAGGACGGCCGCAAGACCGACTAGCGAGTGGAAACCTGCCACGAGCTGAGGCATCGAGGTCATCGGAATGACGCGCGCAATGTAAGCACCTGCCCCGCCGCCGATGGCAAGGCCGAGAACGATCAGCACGAAACCGCCGAAGGATGGCGTCGCCAGCACCAGCGTCGTGGCGATGGCGATGCCCATGCCGACCATGCCGTAGAGATTGCCGCGCCGGCTGGTGGCCGGATGCGACAGGCCGCGCAGCGCCAGGATGAACAGAACGCCGGAGACGAGATAGAGGAAAGCTGCGATATTGCTCAGCATGCCGCCCTCACTTGTCCTTCTTCTTGTACATCGCCAGCATGCGCTGGGTGACAAGGAAGCCGCCGACGATATTGACCGAGACGAGAACCAGCGCCACGAAGCCGAAGCCCGTGGCAAGGCCGCTCGCCGAAATGCCCACGGCCAGCAGTGCGCCGACCACGATGACCGAGGAAATGGCGTTCGTGACCGCCATCAGCGGCGTATGCAGGGCCGGCGTCACCGACCAGACGACATAATAGCCGACGAAGATCGCCAGCACGAAGATGGCCAGTTGAAAGACGAAAGGATCGATCGCTCCACCGGCTGCGGCACTGGCAACCTCGGGCGCCTGTGCTGCGGCGGCCGTAACGGCGGCAACGGCATCATTCAGTTGCTGGAGTGCCTGGTCCATTGCTTGGCTGGCCATCTCAGAGATCTCCCTTCTTGATCGTCGGCTGGTCGGGATCGACGAAATTCGGGTTCACGACTTCGCCGCCGTCGGTCAGCATCGTCGCCTTGATCAGCTCATCGGTGCGGTTGAGGGCAAGGCTCTTCGTATCCTTGTCGACCATCGTCTCCAGGAAGGTAACGAGGTTCTTGGCGTAGAGGGCCGAGGCGCTGGCCGCGATCCGGCCGGCCATATTGGGATATCCGACCACCTTGACGCCCTCGACATCGGCGATCTTGCCGTATTCGGCACCCTCGATATTGCCGCCGCGTTCGACCGCGAGATCGACGGCCACGGCGCCGGGGCGCATCGCCTTCAGCATGTCGCGCCCGACAAGGCGTGGCGCCGGCCGGCCCGGAATGAGCGCCGTGGTGATGACGATATCCTGCTTGGCGATATGATCGGCGACGAGCGCCGCCTGTTTCGCCTGATACTCCTTCGACATTTCCTTGGCATAGCCGCCGGCAGTCTCTGCCGCTTTGAACTCTTCGTCCTCAACCGCGACGAATTTCGCGCCGAGCGAAGCGACCTGCTCCTTCGCAGCCGGCCGTACGTCCGTCGCCGAAACGAGCGCGCCCAAACGCCGTGCGGTGGCGATCGCCTGCAACCCGGCGACGCCGGCACCCATGACGAAGACCTTTGCCGCCGGCACCGTGCCCGCTGCCGTCATCATCATCGGCAGTGCCCGGTCATAGACGGCAGCAGCCTCGATCACGGCCTGATACCCTGCGAGATTGGCCTGCGACGACAAGACGTCCATCGACTGTGCACGGGTGATGCGCGGCATCAGCTCCATGGCGAAGCTTGTCAGCCCTGCGCGCGCCATCTCCGCAAGAGCGGCCTCGTTGCCATAAGGGTCCATGATGGCGATGACGATCGCGCCACTCTTGTAGCCGGAGATCTCCTTGCTCGTCGGGCGTCTCACCTTGAGAATGACATCCGCCGCCTTCGCATCCTTGATGGAACCGATCCGGGCGCCGACGGCTTCATATTCGGTATCCGGAATGCGCGATAAAGCCCCCGCACCGGCTTCGATCACCACGTCGAAACCCAGGTTCTTCATCTTCTTCACCGTCTCGACGGAAGCCGCAACACGCGTCTCCTCCGCCACGCTTTCCTTGGCCACGAAAACCAGATTGCTCAACGACGACACCTCGCATCAGACGGCGCCGCGCCCGAATGCGGCGGCGCTGTAGCCTGCAGAATCATGGGAAAGCGCGGGCGATCGGCCCGGCATCGGTCAGCGCTGCAATATCAGCGCAACAGGACGACGCTGGCGATGGTCAGAACGATGAATATCAGGACGCCGCCGAGGAAACCGGCATGGCCAAAGAAACCGGCCGCCATGGCGATCAACAATGCGGCAACGATCGCAGATCCGACCTTGGCGCCCGAGATGAAAAGATTGTAGGTCTTCTCATGCTCCTTGTAGTCCATGGGAGCGCCCACTTCGGCGGGTCCAGTATGATGTTCGGCCATTCAGAATTCTCCCCTCAATCCTCTCCGCCGACAGACGATATAACTGCCAGCTGGAGCTTGTCCTCAAAAGTTGTGACACCCCGCAACGGGATGCCGCAACCAATTTCCTCCACCGAGGGGTTACACAAAGCGAGGAAAAATGCAATGCACGAGAAGGTCGCAGGCGGGCGTTGGCTGACGGAATCGCCAGGGATTTCGAAGACGCCCGCATCGAAACGATGACGCCGGCTAGGTCGTGACATCGGACGGCAGGATTCTGCCGGCGCCCGGCTGCTGCCGGTTGAGACTGGCCACTCTCTCGATGACCTGCTCCTGCGGCACCGGCGGCGAAAATACATAGCCTTGGATGATATCCGCCAGGTTCCGCTCGACCACCAATGCCAGCTGCTCCAGCGTCTCGACGCCTTCGATCACGATATGAAGGCTGAGCGCGCGGGAAAGATCGACGATACCGCATAGCAGCTTGAAACGGCGGCTATCCGTCGTGATGTCACGAACGAAAGACCGGTCGATCTTCACGACATCCACAGGCAGCGTATCGAGATAGCTGAGGCTGGAGAATCCCGTTCCGAAATCGTCGATTGCAATCGTGATGCCTTTGGTGCGCAGATCGGCGAGGATGGAGCGAACGGTCGCCACCTCATCCATCAGGCAGCTTTCAGTAACCTCGAGATGCAGGCGGGATGGCTCCAATCCTGACGCATCAAGTGCCGCCATAACGATTTTGACAATCTCGCCATTGCGCAGATCCTGCGCCGAGAGATTGACGGAAACCGCGAGCGGCGCAGGCCATGAAGCACAATCGTTGCAGGCCTGGTTGACCATGAAGCGAGTGATGCCGGCGACGATGCCCATTTCCTCGGCAACCTGTACGAAAAGATCGGGCGGGACCGAGCCCTTTTCCGGATGAATCCAGCGTGCAAGCGCCTCGCAGCATTCGATGCGGGAGCCATCGGGCGTGAACATCGGCTGATAGACGGCCTGAAGCCTGCCGGTTTCCACCGCCTCGCGCAAATCATCCTTCAGCTTCTGCCGCTCGACATAGCGTGCGTCCATCTCCTCCTCGAAGGCGCTGCAGCCGCCCTTCAGCCGCGATTTGGCATCGAAAAGCGCGAGATCGACCTTGATCTGCCACTCCTCCGGGCGAAACTCCCGGCTGGACACGGTCATGTATCCGCCGCTGACGGAAATCCGGAAACTGCTGTCTGCCACGCTGTAGGTGCCGGCCATTGCCGCATGCAGGGTGCGGATGCGGGCATCGATATCAGGAGCATCGTCTTCATTCGGAAAGAACAGCACGAATTGATCGCCGACAAGACGAGCGGCAATCGCTGCGGTGCCGGCAAGCTGCTTCAGGCGCTCGGCTATGGCGACCAGCAGGCGGTCCCCGGCAACATGCCCCTTGGTATCGTTGACGTGCTTGAAGTCATCGATATCGAGAACCAGAATGCCGATGCGGCTTTCCCGCTTGCGCGCAGCCAGCCTCTCTTTGACCAGATCCATGAAATATTCGCGATTCGGCAGCCCCGTCAAAGGGTCGTAGCGCACCATATGCAGGATCTTGCGCTCTGCCCGAACGCGCACCGTCACATCTTCGAAAATCAGGATCACGATTCCGTCGGCGCGGCGGCTGGCCGAAAATTCGAGGAACTGATCCTCGTTGAATTGAATGAGCGTTCGCGACAGCGTGCCGCTGACGAGCTGTGCCAGCTGCCGCTGGATAAGTCCGGGCAGCGATCCGTCGATGAAGGCATGGCGCGCGCCGTAGCGCAGAACGACATCGAATTCGCAGTCCTTGAGCCGCTGCGGATCGGCAAAATTAAGGAGCTCGCATGCCTTGCGATTGACGACCAGAATGCGGTTCTGGGCATCAAGCATGAACAGCCCGTGCGTCATGCTGTTCAGCGCGGTGTCGAACCTGTCGGCCATCAGCGATATCTCGCGCGAAGCGATGATGTTCCGGTAGAGAAATTCGCGCATGCCATTCGCCATTGCGCGTGTCGTCAGCCCAAACGGAATGAGCATGAGGGAGGCGGTTGCCTTGTAAGGCTGCTGCAGCAGCAGGCAGGCAACGATGATCGGCACGCAGCAGCACAGAATCTGAAGATCGACCGCGCGAGGCGAACCATAGTTGCGGCCGACGATCGACACCATCGACGCCATCGTGACGGCGACGCAGATGAATTCCGCCAGCGGATTCTGCAGGATGAGGATGGCATAGCCGCTGCCGATGCCGAGGATGGCCGCCGTCGCCGCCGCGCCGATCACATAGCGCGTTTCCCAGCCGGCAATATCGACGCGCGTAAGATCATTCTTATCCGCGGCGTCGAACAGCCGGAACAAATGGATGCGTAAGCCAAAGACAACCGCAATCGCCACGCAAAAGGCCAGATAGATGCCGGCATGCGTGCTCAGGAAAACGAGGACATATGTCAGGATATGAACGAACACGCCCGTAAAGAGCGTTTTGCGATTTCCGAAAAGCGAACTGACGAACGACAGATAAACATCCGTCGGCACGGTGTCCGGGCTTGGAGGCTTCATTCAGACTTCCCCTGATGCGGCGGACACCCTAGTGGAAACCCTTTAAAATTTACTTGCCCGAACAGAGCCCATTCGGACAGATTTTCCAGTCAAAGCGGCAGCTTAAGTCGAAGCTGGATCATGATCAGCACTGCACTGGCACAATGATTCCCGGCTCCTCCCAGGGCGGATATAATATTTAAATCACTAATAAAGAAAACAATATATCTCAAAAGACTTATGAAATACGATTACAGCTTGCCCGCCCGCTGCTGGATCATCATGAAGGTATCAAAAGTATACTCGGAAAGCTGCATCCAAAGATAGGCATCCTTCTTGTAGGCGACTTGATCCTCATAGATGCGCTTGAAATAATCATTTGATTTGGAAAGATCGGCATAAAGCGCGCCGGCTGCCTGGAAGCAGGCCTCCATGATCTCCTGGCTGAAAGGTCTGAGCGTCACCCCCTGCTGCACGATATCCTTCAGCGCCTGGGGATTTTTGACGTCGTATTTCGCCAGCATGTTGGTGTTGGCGAAGGCGCAGGCGTCGCCAAGGATTGCCTGATAGTTCTTCGGCAAGGCATTCCATTTTTCCAGGTTGAAGAAGGCATGCACCACGGCGCCACCTTCCCACCAGCCCGGATAATAATAATACTTCGCGATCTTCTGCAGCCCGAGTTTCAGGTCGTCATAGGGGCCGACCCATTCGGCCGCATCGACCGTACCCTTGCTCAGCGCATCATAGACACCGTTGACCGCAATATCCTGTTGCGGGACGACACCGATCTTCTCGATCACCTTGCCGGCCAGGCCGGCGATGCGCATCTTCAGCCCCTTGAGATCGTCGAGCGTATTGATTTCCTTGCGAAACCAGCCGCCCATCTGCGCGCCGGTATTGCCTGCGGGAAGCCCCAAGATACCCTGCGTCGCGTAGAACTCGTTCATCAGCTTGTTGCCGTCGCCCTGGTAGAACCAGGCATTGGTCAGCCGGGCGTTGAGGCCGAACGGCAGCGCCGTGCCGATGGCATAGGTCGGATCCTTTTGCCAGAAATAATAGGAGCAGGTGTGCGCGGCATCGACGGCGCCGGCGCTGACTGCATCGGCCGCCTGCGCACCGGGCACGATCTCACCGGCCTCATAGGTCTGGATGACGAAATTGCCGTTGGTCGCGTCGGAAACATGCGCGGCGATATCTTCCGCGCCGCCATAAATCGTGTCCAGGCTCTTGGGAAAGGAGGAGGTCATCCTCCAGGTGATCTTCGGATATTCCTGCGCAAGAGCCGGGCTCGCAAGCGCGGAAGCGGCAGCACCTGCGCCAACAGCTCCTGCCCGCCTGATGAAGGAACGGCGATCCATCGAATTCTCCCATACGGACGGCATTGCTGGGGAACGGCGCGTCCCCCGTCACGGCGCAAGCGATGGAACTAACCATGCCGCACCCGGTCTTTCAAGTTTGCTCTTGCACCGCATTATGGCGATTCCTGTACATCGGCGTAACGAGCCTGAACAAAGCCTTGCGAAAACCTCTGCGCGTTGCCGGCCGGGCCGTATTCGCGTAAGTTCGTAAGGCGTAAATCCGCCCTCGGATCGACATCATGATCGTCCAGAGGTCCAATGAAAAAATGTCTGCAGCCTTCGGAGCCTTGCATGCCCAGACCGATCATTGCCATTCCCGCCGATATCCGCGAGTTCGACGGCACCAGCTGGCATGCGGTGCAGCTGCAATATGTCCGCGCAGCGGTCAAAGCGGCTGGGTTGATGGCGCTGATCGTTCCCGCGCTTGAGGATGGCAACGATGCGGACGCCATTCTCGACCGGGTGGACGGGCTGCTCGTTTCCGGCTCCGCAACCAATGTGCATCCATCGCTCTATGGAAAGGAAGCGCTTGAAAGCGACGGTCCTTTCGATCCGGCGCGCGACGCGACTTCGCTGCCGCTCATCCGCCGCGCCATCGATCGCGCCATTCCGATGCTCGCCATCTGCCGCGGCATTCAGGAACTGAACGTCGCGCTTGGCGGCACGCTGGCCAGCGAAATCCAGGACCAGCCGGGCATCTGGGACCATCGCAAGCCGCCGAATGTCGATCGCGATACGATGTATTCCATCCGCCAGAGCGTCTTCGTCAAGGAAGGCTCCTGCATCGCCCGCGTCGTCGGGCCGGGTGAAGTGCGTGTCAATTCGCTGCATCGCCAGGCGATCGCCGATACCGCGCCGAGACTGCAGGTGGAAGCGCTGGCCGAGGATGGTACGATCGAGGCCGTTTCCGTCATCGGCGCCAAGGCCTTTGCCGTCGGCGTACAATGGCATCCGGAATATTGGGCCGAAACAGATTCGCCGTCGCTGAAGCTCTTCACCGCCTTCGGCGATGCCGTGCGCGATTATGCGGCTGGCAAGGAGCGGCCAGCGGTCGCTCCGTATCCGCAAAAAGCCATATGATCAGCCGCGCGGCTTGACCGGCGTTTCCGGCACCGGCGTCATAGGCTCACCTTTGGCGAACCATTCGATGATATTGTCGACGACGAGATCGGCCATGGCATCGCGCGTCGGCGCCGAGGCCGAGGCCACATGCGGTAGCAGGGAAACATTCGGCAGCGAGAGATATCCGGCCGGGACATTCGGTTCGTCGTAGAAGACATCCAGGCCGGCAGCGCCCAGCGTACCGTTGCCGAGGGCTGTTATCAGCGCATCATCATCGACGGACCAGCCGCGGCCGACATTGATGAACACGCCCTGCGGCCCGAGCGCCGACAGGATCTCGGCATTGATGACCTTGTGCGTCTCAGGCGTCTTCGGCACGATGGAAATCAGCGTATCCACCGACTGCGCCATCTCCTTCAGCGTCGGATAGTAGTCATAGGGCAGCGAATCACGCGGCGTGCGGGTGTGATAGCCGATCTTCACCTTGAACGGCTCCAGCCTTCTTGCGATTTCCAGGCCGATGCGACCGAGACCGTTGATGCCGATGCGGCGTCCCTTCATCGAAAAGGGCGAGAGCGGAAAAGCCCCTTCCTTGACCCAGCGCCCCTCGCGCAGCCAAGTCTCCGCCTTCGGAAATTGCCGCAGCGTGTTCAACAGCAGGGCGATCGCAGTATCGGCGACCTCATCATTCAGGACATCAGGCGTGTTGGTGACGACGATGCCCTTGGAGGCTGCGTGCTTGACGTCGACGCCATCATAGCCGACGCCGAAATTGGCAATGACTTCGACATTCGGAAAGGCATCGATCCAGCTCGCATCGAAGCTGCCTGCAACGGCAACGCCGCGGATGCGGGCTGCGGTTTCCGCATCGATCTTCGGACCGCCATCGCGTTCGACGGAAACGATATCGAACTGCTTCCCGAGCCTTTCGAGGACACGCGGGTGTATCTTCCCCGGAACGAGGACGGCGATGCGATTATCGGACATGGATCTTTCCTCTTGAGAGACAGTTCGGCGCCGAACCGCTGCTAGCGAGCTTTATAAGGCGCCGTCGATTGGCGGATGCGCATTTCCGGCTTGATCAGATGAATACCGTCCGGCTCATGGCTTCCCGCCAGCCTATCCAAAAGCGCGCGCGCTGCAAGCCTTCCGACCTCGGCCTGACCGTTCCAGACGGTGGTCAGCGCCGGCGTTGCGATCGCCGCCTCCTCCAGATCGTCATAGCCGGTGACGGAAATGTCCCGCCCCGGGACGAGGCCGGCGCGCGAAATGCCGTTCATGAGACCGATGGCAACCAGATCGTTCCAGCAGACGGCCGCCGTCGGCTTCTGCGGCAACGACAGGAAGTGCACCGCCGCCTCAAAGCCGCCCTGCTTGGAGCGTGCGCCGGGAATGCGCAGATTGGGGTCGACCTCGATGCCCGCCTTGCGCAGCGCATTCACATAGCCCTGGTAACGGTCGCGCCCCGTCGAGGTCTGATCGGTGCCCCCGATCATGGCAATGGAGCGGTGGCCAAGGCTGATCAGATGGTTGGTTGCAAGCGAGATGCCGTAACTGTCGTCACCACGAAAGGTCGGCAGATCCAGCGCTTCGATCTGTCGTGCCACCAGAATGGCCGGCATGCCGTTTTCTTCCGCCAGCTCGAAATCCTCCGGCGGCGTTCCTATCGCCGGCGACATGATGACACCGTCACCGCCGAGCTGCAGCAGCGTCTCGATGAAGGTCCGCTGCTTTTCGACCGAATCATAGTGATTGGAAAGGATGAAGGTGTGACGGCTTCGGTCGAGCTCGCTTTCGATTGCCTTCAGGATTTCCCCGTAGAAAGGGTTCATGATGTCATGAACAACGACACCGATGATGCCAGATCGCGATGTCCTGAGGCTCGCCGCGCGGCGATTGTAGATATAGCCCAACGCGCGGGCCTGATCCTTGATCTTCTCGCGCGTGTTGACCGCAACCAATGGGCTGTCGCGTAAGGCCAGAGATACCGTTGCCGTTGAAATGCCCAGCGTTTCCGCAATCGTAGAAAGCTTTATCTTTTGCGCCACGCGCGCCCTCCCCGTGAAACGCAGCCGTAACATATCCCGTTCGTTTTACGATTCCGGAATTTAAAATCTTTAATTAAAAGCTTTAATCACGCCGCGCAACACGAATTCTTGAGGATTCTCAGAATTCGTCATCATCCTCGTCGCCATCGGCCGCCTGAAGATTATGCTCGATCGTTTTGAGCAGGCGCACGAGTGAACGAATATCTTTTTCCGAGAAGCCACGGGTAGCAAGCTCATCGCAGCTGGCAGCCGAACTTTCGATTTCGCTGACGCTGTTTCGCCCTGCTTCGGTCAGATAGACCTTGGTCAGACGGGCATCGTCCGCATCTGGCCGCCGTTCGACGAAGCCTTGCGCCTCCATGCGGCCGATCGTGCGCGTCATCGTCGGCGCCTTGACGCCGAGCTTTTGGGCCAACGTACCGGCCGGAAGACCATCGCTTGCCGCCAGAGCAAGAATGACACCGTCCTGTCCGGCATAGAGGCCGCTCGCCGTCAGGCTGCGCGTCATCACCGTGCGCATGGACCGCGCCGCCTGCGTCAATGCCGGCGACAGATCGGCAAGCGTGTAGTCCCGGTGATCCTTCTTCTTACCTGACTTACTTTTCTTCCCGACCTTGTTCTTTTTGCCCATCGTGATTCCGTTGACCTTTTCGCCGCGAAGTCATCACGCTATGACATTGCGCAGGTTACTGACATAAACAAGAGGCACACCCTCAGATGGTGCATCCTTTGCCATGTTTCGATGACAATGATGAAACATTGACACCCGAAGAGCGAACAAAATGGATCGCGGTGCTGCCACTTGGCGCCTATGAGCAACACGGCCCGCATTTGCCATTCGAAACCGACGCACTCATCGCCGACGGAATCGTCTCACGCCTCAAGGTTGCCTTGCCGGCAAATCTGCCCGTCACCTTCCTGCCCGTCGAGCCGGTTGGCTATTCCATCGAACATATGGATGTCGCCGGCACAAAGACATTGACCTTCGACGAAGCTGTTCGGCGCTGGCTCGGCATTGCTGAGCAGATGAACAATCTCGGCATCCGCAAATTCGTCATGCTGAATGCTCATGGCGGCAACTCGCCGCTGATGACCATCGTCGCAACGGAAGCGCGCGTGCGCTTCGACATGCTGGCGGTCGCCACCAGCTGGACGCGTTTCGGCATGCCGGATGGGCTGATTGCGCCGGATGACAAAGCCATCGACATTCACGGCGGCGATATCGAGACATCGGTGATGCTCGCTCTCCATCCGGAGAAGGTTGACATGTCGAAGGCGGCAAACTTCCCGTCACGACAATCGGAGTTCATCAAGGGCTTCAAGCATCTGCGCGCCTATGGACCTCACGCCTTCGGCTGGAAAATGTCCGATCTGAGCAGCCAGGGTGTGGTCGGCAACGCGGCCGTGGCCACGGCGGAAAAAGGGGAGCGATTGATTGCGCATGCCGTCAAAGGTCTCGTCGAACTGCTTGAGGATATCAATAAATTCGATGCGACGACCCTGACTTAAGCGCAGGGTCAATCCGCCTGCCCGCAACCCAATGTGATCTTATAACATATAAAAGCCTTTGAACTGGCGTCGCCAACTCCTTATATGGAACCCGACCAATGTCTGCTCCCCGGGGCAACCTTTCATATTTCGAGGCTCCCATGACCGAAACAGCCACGCAAAAGCCCGTTCCCGTCACCGTTCTCACCGGCTATCTCGGTGCCGGCAAGACGACGCTGCTCAACCGCATCCTTTCGGAAAACCACGGCAAGAAATACGCCGTCATCGTCAACGAATTCGGCGAGATCGGCATCGACAATGATCTCATCGTCGAGTCGGACGAAGAAATCTACGAAATGAACAATGGCTGCGTTTGCTGCACAGTGCGCGGCGACCTCATCCGCGTCGTCGAAGGCCTGATGCGCCGCCCCGGCCGCTTCGACGGCATCATCGTCGAAACGACAGGCCTTGCCGATCCGGTTCCGGTCGCCCAGACCTTTTTCATGGACGACGACGTCCGCACTAAGACGGAACTCGACGCCGTCGTAGCGCTCGTCGACGCCAAGCATCTGCCGCTGCGCCTGAAGGACAGCCGCGAGGCTGAAGATCAGATCGCCTTTGCCGACGTCGTCGTCATCAACAAGTCCGATCTCGTCTCTCCGGAAGAGCTCGCACAGATCGAGGACATCGTCCGCGCCATCAACCCGGCTGCCCGCGTCTACAAGACGACCCGCTCCGGCGTGGAGCTCGCCCGGGTGCTGAACCAGGGCGCCTTCAATCTGGAACGCGCGCTGGAAAACGATCCGCATTTCCTCGAGCATGGCCACGAGGATCACGTCTGCGGCCCGGATTGCGATCATCACCATCACGACCATGATCACGATCACCACCACCATGACCACGATCATGATCATCACCACCACGATCACGACCATCATCACCACGGCCTGTCGCCGATCCACGACGTCACCGTGCAGTCGGTTTCGCTGCGTGGCGGCGAGATGAACCCGGAGCGCTTCTTCCCCTGGATCCAGAAGGTCACGCAGACGCAAGGCCCGAATATCCTGCGCCTCAAGGGGATCATCGCTTTCAAGGACGATCCGGAGCGCTACGTCGTTCAGGGCGTGCACATGATCATCGAAGGCGATCATCAGCGCCCCTGGAAGGACGGCGAGAAGCATGAAAGCCGCCTCGTCTTCATCGGCCGCGAGCTCGACCGCGAAAAGCTGGAAGCCAGCTTCAAGGCGTGTGAGGCGTCTGCCTGATGCCGACTGTTGCTCCGCTTGATATCGACGGCCACGTTCTGGCCGTCGAATTTTTAGGTGACACCCCCTTCTTCGCCAGCGCCGCCGGCGCGATCCACCGCCTCGAAGGTGGCGAGAAGGTTACCGAAGCCCATCAGGGGATGCTGACCTGCATCCGCGATCCCTATAGCGAAAGCCTGATTTCCGGCGGCGAGGACGGCAAGGTTCAGAGGATCGCAGCCGACGGCAGCACGACGGTGCTCGCAGAAGCGCCGCGCAAATGGATCAGTCAGCTTGCAGCCGGCCCGCAGGGCTCCGTCGCCTATTCCTATGGCAAGAGTACCTTCGTACGGCTCTCCGATGGGACGACGAAAGAGTTTCCGGAGGAACGCACCGTCGAAGGCATTGCCTTTGCACCCAAGGGCCTGCGCATCGCCGTTGCCCGCTATAATGGCGTATCCCTGCACTGGGTCGGCATGAGCGCACAGCCGATCAACCTGGAATGGAAGGGTGCTCATACAAGCGTCACCTTCTCGCCGGATGGCCAGTTCATCGTCACCACAATGCAGGAAAACGCCCTGCACGGCTGGAAGATGGACACGAAGCCCGGCGCCGAGGCCCGTCATATGCGCATGACAGGCTATCCCGCCAAGGTGAAGTCGCTCTCCTGGTCCAACAAGGGCAAGTGGCTGGCCTCTTCGGGCGCGCCCGCGGCGATCGTCTGGCCCTTCCAGGGCAAGGACGGCCCGATGGGCAAGGCGCCGCTCGAGCTCGGCACGCGCGCGAACATCATGGCGACTTCCGTGAAATTTCATCCCGTCGAGGATATTCTCGCCATCGGCTTCATCGACGGCATGATCCTTGCGGTCCGCATCGGCGACGCCAAGGAAGCGCTCTTGCGCCGGCCCGGCAAGGGTGCGATCACATCGATGAGCTGGAGCAAGTCCGGCAAGCTGCTCGCCTTCGCCTCCGAAGCCGGCGACTGCGGCGTTGTGGACATTTCCGGTTAAAGCAATTCCAGGAAAAGTGCGCAGCGGTTTTCCGTCCGGAATTGCGTGAAAACAATGAGATACAGAGAGACGGGATCATGCCTCAGTCAGGAACGGCAATCGCCGGAAATGCGCCTGCCCCAGCCGAAAATGTCTGGGACGTGATCCGTTGCGAAGCCGCGGAACTGGCGGCGCGCGAACCGACTCTTGCGTCGCTGCTGCGAGCGCAGTTGCTTGACGGAAACTCCAATGCCGAAAGCCTTGCCAACATTCTCGCCGCCCGGCTCTGCGTCGTCAGGATCGAGCATGGTGACATGCTTTCGCTGCTGTCCGATGTACTCAAGCGATATCCCGTCATCCTGCAGGCAACGGAAGCGGATCTTGTCGCGGTGCGAACCCGCGACCCCGCCTGCACCACCTATCTGCATGCGCTTCTCAATCTGAAGGGCTTCCATGCCCTGCAGACGCACCGCATCGCTCATGCGCTCTGGGCGGAAGGCCGCAAGGAAATCGCCAGCTGGCTCTCCAATCTCGTTTCTCTCGTCTTCGGCCCGGATATCCATCCGGCTGCGAAGATCGGCACGTCGATCATGCTCGACCACGGCTCCGGCATCGTCATCGGCGAAACCGCCGTTATCGAGGATGAAGTGTCCATCCTTCAGAATGTGACGCTCGGCGGCACCGGCAAGGAGAGCGGCGACCGTCATCCGAAGATCCGCCACGGCGTGATGATCGGCGCCGGCGCCAAAATCCTCGGCAATATCGAGGTCGGCGCCTTCAGCAAGGTTGCCGCTGGCAGCGTCGTCGTCAAACCCGTACCGCCGCATTGCACGGTCGCAGGCGTACCGGCTGTAGTTGTCCGTATCCATCGCGCCGACGAGATCCCGGCCGAGACGATGGATCAGAATATCTGATTTCGCCTGGGACTGTGGCCACCTCGTGGTTCGAGGCATCGTCGTTTTCGGTGCTCTTCCGCTGCACCTAACCATGAGGCGGAGCAAGTTCCGTGGCGAGGCACGCAGATCAGCCCTCATGCTGAGGAGGCCCGAAGGGCTGTCTCGAAGCACGAGGGCGGGTGAGGAAACACCCCGCCACCAGTCCGTGACATAAGGTAGCACCGGAAACGCTCCCTTACCCTTCATGGAACTGTCATGCTCCATTGATAGCTCGAAAGGGTTCTCTATGCCCGGCGTGGCGCAAATGCGCCGGAGCAATGCCCCCACTCGAAGAGGATATGACGATGACCAGTCTCTCACGTCGCGCCGCCCTTGCAGCCGGCAGCGCGCTTACCCTTGTATTGCTCTGTTCCGCCGCCGGTGCCGCCGATATGGCGCCGGCGCCGAATACCGCGACCCCCATCAAGCATCTCGTCGTGATCTTCCAGGAAAATGTCTCCTTCGACCATTATTTCGCGACCTACCCCAAGGCAGCGAACGTCGATGGCGAACCGGCGTTCAAGGCCGCCGACAACACGCCGACCGATATCAATACGCTCGCCAATGCCGGCCTTCTGGACAACAATCCGAACAAGACCAACACGGCAAACGGCGCCGATGCGGCAGCCCCCTTCCGGCTCGACCGCACGCAGGCGGCAACCCAGTCGCAGAACCATGGCTATACCGCCGAACAGGCCGCCTACAACAACTTCGCCATGGACCTCTTCCCCGCCAATACCGGCAAGGGCACCAAGGGTGCTGCCGGCGCCTTCGGCACCAAGGGTCAGGTCATGGGCTATTACGACGGTAACACCGTCACGGCCCTTTGGAATTATGCTCAGCATTATGCGCTGAACGACAATTCCTTCTCCACCAATTTCGGCCCCTCGACCCCCGGCGCGCTGAACCTGATCTCCGGCCAGACCAATGGCGCCATCCTGCCGCCCGGCTATACGCTGGAAAGCGACGGCACCTATTCCAAGGGCCGCATCGTGCCCGACGGCAATGGCGGCTGGACCGCGATCAGCGATTTCGATCCGACGGGCGACGTCTGTTCGGTCGGCCAGACGGCGCTGATGTACGGCAAGAACATCGGCGACATGTTGAACGAGCACAAGATCACCTGGGGCTTCTTCGAGGGCGGCTTCGACCTCTCGCAGACCAACCTGGACGGCACGACCGGCTGCAAGCGCGCGACCACGTCGACCATCACCAAGGTCAACTACACCGACTACATCCCGCATCACCAGCCGTTCCAGTATTACGCCTCAACGGCCAACCCGACACATGCGCGTCCGTCTTCGGTGGCAACGATCGGCACGACCGATGCGGCAAATCACCAGTACGACATGACGGATTTCTACGCGGCCCTGAAGAACGGCAATATGCCCGCCGTCAGCTTCCTGAAGGCACCGGCCTATCAGGACGGCCATGCCGGCTATTCCGATCCGCTCGACGAGCAGGAATTCGTCACACAGGTGGTCAACACCGTGCAGAATTCGCCGGATTGGAAAGACACCGCCATCATCATTCTCTACGACGATTCCGACGGCTGGTATGACCATGCCCATGCGGTTGTCAATCCATCGAAAATCCCCGTCAAAGGCTATGACGTGCTGAGCGGCGACAGCTGTTCCACCGGCACGCCGCTGCCCGGCGTCAACGGCCAGCCGGCGCAGGGACGCTGCGGCTATGGCACCCGTCAGCCGTTGCTCGTCATCTCGCCTTACGCCAAGGTCAACTTCGTCGACCATACGCTGACGGACCAGACCTCCGTCATGCGCTTCATCGAGGATAACTGGATGGGCGGCGCCCGCCTCGGCGGCGGCTCCTTCGATGTGCTCTCGGGCTCGCTGAACACCATGTTCGACTGGTCCAAAGGTGACGCGCCGAAGCTGATCCTCGATCCAAAGACCGGCAACCAGGCATCGTAAATCCAGAAGGGAGACGGAAATGCCCCTGACCTACCGCCGTCTCCTGCCGCTCATCGCACTCGCGGGCCTGTCGCTTGCGGGTGCGGCTGCAGGCATGGCAAACGAACCGGCCGCCGGTGCTTCGGCAACCGATGGCTATGATGACCAGGCGCCGCTGAGCGCGGTGGCGCAACTCGGCAAGAAGCTGTTCTTCGATCCGTCACTCTCGGGCGGCGGCCAGATGTCCTGCGCCAGCTGTCACGATCCGGCCAACCACTACGCGCCGGCCAACGACCGTGCCGTCCAGCTCGGTGGCCCGCATCTCGATCAGCCGGGTATCCGCGCAGTGCCGAGCCTCGCCTACAAGATGTCGACGCCATCCTTTTCGATCGGAGAAGAGAGCGCTGCCGACGAAGCGGCGGAAGCATCGCCGATGACCGAAGCGTCGGGCGTGGCTCTGGCCAATGCTCCGGCCGCCGTCGCCGGCCCGATGACGGCACAGGCCGTCGTCAAGGCAGATGCGGCGACCGCCAATCTCGTGCCGCAGGGCGGCATGTTCTGGGATGGGCGTGTCGATTCGCTGGAAGAACAAGCCCTGCAGCCAATGATCTCGCCCTTCGAAATGGCGAATGCCGATGCGGCCACCGTCTATGCCAAGCTCAAGAAGGGTTACGGCAAGGAGATTTCAGCGCTGTTCGGCGACAATATCCTCAGCGATCGGGACATGACGATCTCCGAGATCGGCTTCGCGCTCGCCCGCTATCAGATCGAGGAAAACTCCTTTCATCCCTATACCAGCAAGTACGACTACTATCTGCGCGGCAAGGCAGTGCTGACGGATGCAGAAGCGCGGGGTCTGAAGCTCTTCGACGATGCGAACAAGGGCAATTGCGCCTCCTGCCATCTCGATAAGATGACCGGCGACGGGCAGATGCCCAACTTTACCGATTTCGAGTTCGAGGCACTCGCCGCACCGCGCAATCCGGCCATTCCGGCCAATGCCGATGCGCATTACTACGACACCGGCATTTGCGGCCCGCTGCGCAACGACACCTATTCCGCCCAGCCGCAGAATTGCGGGCTGTTCAAGACGCCGACGCTGCGCAATGTCGCGGCCCGCCATGTCTTCTTCCACAATGGCGTCTATCGGAGCCTTGAGGATGTGACCCGTTTCTATGTCAAGCGCGATACCAACCCGGATGAGATCTATCCGAAGGATGCGAGCGGCAAGGTGCTGAAATATGATGATTTGCCAGCGCAGTATCGGGCGAATATCGATGTCATCGACGCCCCGATGAACCGCAAGCCCGGCGATGCCCCAGCGCTCAACGACACCGAGATCGCCGATATCGTCGCCTTCCTGAAAACGCTGACGGATGGATACGATCCGGCGAAGGACAGCGTGAAGGCTGCGAAATAATAAGGCCTCCGATCGAAGCAAGGGGTATCGCATATGGGCGGATGAGCACCGAAAAACTCCTTCTCCCCGGCGGGGAGAAGGTGGCCCGAAGGGTCGGATGAGGGGCTATCGATTTGAATTCTTGGATTTTCGTAGCCTTGGCGGACACCCCCTCATCCGCCTGGCGGCACCTTCTCCCCGCTGGGGAGAAGGGGCAGCTGCGTTTTCAGCTCTATGCGATTCCCCTACCGCTCGAAGAGGCGAAGGCCTTTTATGCTTCAGAACTGCTCGTTCTCTTTATGCAGCCTTTGCTATCGGCGGCTGGGCCAGTTTGCGGCCGCTGGCGACGATCATGCCGGCGGCGCTGTCGAGCCAGCCTTCCTTGAGCTCGAGGGCCAGGAAGCGCTCGCGCTGGAACGGACCCGGCATGACGAGATGGCGCGTCTTTGCGGCAAAGAAGCCGAAACGCTCGTAGTAAGGCGCATCGCCGACGAGCAGGATCGCGCCATGGCCGCGCTTCTTGGCTTCCAGGATGGCGGCGCGCATCAGCGCCGAGCCGATGCCCTTGCCTTCATAGGCGGGATCGATTGCCAGCGGGCCGAGCAGCAGCGCATCGACCGGGCGCGTCTCGCGATCGACGCCGGCTTCGACGTTCCAGAGGCGGACCGTGCCGATGACATGGCCGGCGCGATCGCGCGCGACGAGTGCCAGACCTTCGGCCGGTACACGGCCCTGGCGCAGCCTTTCCGACGACTTCTTGCGGCGGTCGGGACCCATGGCGCGATCCAGCAGGTTTTCGCGCGCAACGACATCGCCTGCGTTTTCCAGGTCGAGAGTGAATGTGGATGGCGCAAAGAATGCGCGGACAGAATCAAGAACAGCGGCCATCTCGGCCTCCCGTGCCCAATACCGTTATCAGCGGTGGTGACGAACTATTGTGAGGGTGCCGCCCCGGCTGGCTACGGGGGCAGCTTTGTCGAACTTCAGATCCCTGCCGGACCTCAGATAATGTAGGCCTTCAACGGATCGAAGCCGTTGAACGCCACAGCCGAGTAGGTCGTGGTATAGGCGCCGGTGCCTTCGATCAGAACCTCGTCACCGATGGTGAGCGACACCGGCAGCGGATAGAGGTTCTTCTCATAAAGCACGTCAGCCGAATCGCAGGTCGGACCGGCAATAACGCACGGTTCCATCTCGTCGCCGTCGCGCGTCGTGCGGATCGGATAGCGGATCGCCTCGTCCATGGTTTCGGCGAGACCGCCGAACTTGCCGATGTCAAGGAAAACCCAGCGAGCGGCATCGTTGTCCGACTTCTTGGAAATCAGGACGACTTCAGCCTTGATCACGCCGGCATTGCCGACCATGCCGCGGCCCGGCTCGATGATCGTGTGCGGAATCTGATTGCCGAAATGGGCGCGCAGAGACGCAAAGATCGCCTTGCCATAAGCTTCGGCCGAGGGAACGTCGCGCAGATACTTGGTCGGGAACCCGCCGCCCATGTTGACCATCTGCAGGTGAATGCCCTGCTTGGCGAGCGAAACGAAAACACGCTTGGCATCGGCAAGAGCGTCGTCCCAGGCATCGACCTTGGTCATCTGCGAGCCGACATGGAAAGACACGCCATAGGATTCCAGGCCCAGCTGATGTGCGTAGACAAGAACGTCGACGGCCATCTGCGGGACGCAGCCGAACTTGCGCGACAGCGGCCATTCCGCGCCTTCGCCATCCGTCAGGACACGGCAGAACACGCGGGCGCCGGGTGCGGCACGCGAGATCTTCTCGACTTCCTCATGGCTGTCAACGGCGAAGAGGTTGATACCGAGTGCATGCGCACGGGCGATATCGCGCTCCTTTTTGATGGTGTTGCCGTAGGAGATACGCTGAGCGGTCGCGCCGGCATCGAGCGCCATTTCGATTTCGGCGACGGACGCGCAATCGAAGTTGGAGCCGAGGCTTGCGAGCAGGCGCAGCACTTCCGGAGCCGGATTGGCCTTGACGGCATAATAGATGGCGCTGTCCGGCATGGCATGACGGAAGGCGTGAAAATTGTCCCGGACGACATCGAGATCGACCACCAGGCAAGGACCGTCCGGACGTCGGGCAGCGAGGAAATCGCGAATACGTTGCGTGGTCATGTCAATTCCCTTTCAAATTCCAAAGGCTCCGGGGAAAACCCAGAGGACAAAGGGCGACGCTCACTCGCTCAGGAACCAGCCGGTGGAGACCCCGGTACCGTGCAAATGCGCGAAGCGCGGATGATGAACCAGTGCCGCAAGCGGCGCTAATTCGCTTTGTCTGCCATGGATTGGAGGGAATATCCCAACCGCACTTCCGGCAATGAAGGTGTGCCTCTTCAGTAACCCCGGCTGATGGAAAGCCGGGAGAGAACAAAAAGGCCCGCACCGTCGTTGCTTCAGATGTCCTCGCATTTTCCGGTTGGCCGGAATAGCGACTGGAGGGGTTAATTCCAGGTACCTTACCGATTTTCTCACCACATCGAGGATCGGCGGACACCCACGGGCACGTGCGACTTTGGGCTGACCTCGAAATAGGGATATTCGCCGACATAATCAAGAAAATTTTTCTCCCATGCCTGAAAAAAATAATTGAACAAATCGAAGCATTTTGTTCAACATCCGGAAACAGTTAGCGGGAGGCTTCACCATGGACACTTTGACCCGGATTCGCGCCTTCATCGACGTGGTCGAGGCCGAGGGATTTTCGGCAGCCGCGCGCAAGACCGGCCGCTCCAAGGCGCTCTTGTCGAAATATGTCCGGGAATTGGAAGACGAGCTCGGCGCGCTGCTGTTGAACCGCACCACGCGTCAATTCTCCATGACGGAGGCCGGCCATACCTATTATCGTACCGCCTCCGACATCCTGAAGGAGATCGACAATCTCGCCGATCTCGTGCGTGAGAACAACCAGCAACTTAAAGGTCGGCTGCGGGTTTCCGTGCCGCGCACCTTCGTCGATGCCGATGTCGGGCAATCGCTAATCGACTTCGCCAAGGAGAATCCCGATCTTGCGCTGGAAATCGCTGCCGACGACCGCTTCGTGGACCTGATCGAGGAAGGCTTCGATGTCGCCGTGCGCATCACCAAACTCGAAGACTCCGGCATGATTGCCCGCAAGATTTCCGATTTCCGCGTCCATCTCTGCGCGACGCAAGCGTTCCTCGATCGTTATCCGACGCTGGAACATCCGACTGACCTTGCGCGCATTCCCTTCATCATCGACACCAACACCCGATCGCAAGGCACTATTCGGTTCGTTGATGCCGACAGCACGACCTTCAACGTCGCCATCAACGGCACGCTCGAGGTCAATAGCCCGCATGCGACGCTGCGCGCAGCGCTCGCCGATCTCGGCGTTGCCATCGTCCCGGATTTCATCGGCCGTAAGGCGATCGAAAGCGGACAGTTGCTGACGCTGTTCAATGACTACCTGCCGACGGACCGCGGCATCTATGCCGTCTACCCGCACCGCCGCTACCTCCCGGCCAAGGTGCGCATCTTTGTGGACTACCTGCACAACTGGTTCCGCAAGAACGGCTGAACGGGCAAGGTTGGCCGCCGGTCCCAATTCCGTCTCATTTCCTGACCAGAAAACGAAGTGAATCAATGCTCACGAAACACATCGGACGCATGAGAAAATCCACGATCATCCACGCCGTTGCCATGACCGGCGGCCTGTTGCTTGCGCCGGCCATAGCATCGGCGCATCCGCATATTTTCGTGGAAGCCCGTCTGGAAGTGCTCGCCGGCGCGGATGGCAATGTGCAGGAGCTGCGCAACGTCTGGCGCTTCGACGAGGTGTTCTCTTCCTCCGTCCTTATGGATTTCGACAAGAACACCAATCTGAAGCTCGACCCTGACGAGCTGAAAGAAGTCGGCAAGACGGTGCGCGAGTCATTGGCCGATTACGACTATTATGCGAATCTGACGCTCAATGGCAAAACGATCAAGGTGGACAAGCCCGATATCATCAATGTCGACTTCCGCGATGGCCAGCTCCTGATGTTCTTCGCCGTCAAACCGGCCGAGCCGATGCCGCTCGCCAAGGGCAACAAGCTGAGCTTCGGCATCTACGACCCGACACTCTATACCTCGATCGATTTCCCGAGCGACAATGAATTGGTGACGGAGGGCGATGCCTTCAAAAGCTGCACGCATAAGGTCGTCCGGCCCAATCCGGATGAAGTCATCGCCGAAAACAGGTCGACATTGACGGATGCCTTCTTCAACGATCCGACGGGAACGACCATGTCGAAACTCTTTGCAACGCGGATAGATGTGCAATGCTGATTTCGAGGCTAAGGACGCTTGTGCCAGCCGTAGCTATCGCCCTTTTGGCGGCAGCCGGTTTTGCCCATGCCGCTGGCTCACCGCTCGGCATCGGCACCGCCGAGCCGAGCTTCCAGCCGATGGGCGGCCCGCTGGCGCCAATCTTTCTCTATGTGAATTACGAGCAGCAGGCCTTCTATCGTGCGCTCACCAAGTCGATCGAGGCCATGCGCCAGGACCCCTGGCAGCTCTGGACGCTGATCGGCCTCTCCTTCGCCTATGGCATCTTCCATGCCGCCGGGCCGGGCCACGGCAAGGCCGTTATTTCCTCCTACATGGTCGCTAATGAGATCGAGCTGAAACGCGGCATCGGCATCTCCTTCGTCTCCGCGCTCATCCAGGGCCTCGTCGCCGTCCTTGTTGTCGGCGCCGCCTATTTCGTCCTGCGCGGGTCTGGCATCACCATGACGATGGCGACTAATGCCATGGAGATCACAAGCTTCGTCATGGTCATCCTGTTCGGCAGCTGGCTCTTGTTCCGTAAGCTGCGGGCGATGATGCAAAGCCGGGCGCAGCGTCAGGAAATGCAGCTTGCGACGTCGGCCGGGCCAATCAGCCTCTCGCTGTTCGAGGGAGCCGCTACGGGCACGGATTCGGCAAGAGGTTTTGCGCGCAGCAGCGCCGCTATGCCCGCCGCCGGCGGCTATCAATGCTATGATCCAGCCCATACGACGGGCAATGGCGCGTACTGCGAAACATGCGGCCACGCCCATCTTCCCGATCCGAAGATGCTGTCGAACGAAAAGTTCAGTGCCCGCGAGGCCTGGTCTGCCATTGTCGCCGTCGGGCTGCGTCCCTGCTCCGGCGCGCTCCTTGTCATGACCTTTTCGATGCTGAACGGGCTCTATCTCGGCGGCCTGCTATCGGTCCTCGCCATGTCGATCGGCACGGCGCTGACCGTCTCGCTGCTCGCGATCATCGCGGTCTTCGCGAAAGGCACCGCCGTGCGTTTCACCGGCAAGGGCTCGAGACTTTCGGTTTGGGTTGGCAACGGCATCGAGATCCTCGGCGCGCTGCTCGTCATCTGCACGGGCATCATCCTGCTCGGCGCCTCGCTGCAGAACTGAGCGATTTCCGAGGGTTTGGGAGAGCTTTACGTTGGAGCTTACGGCCCGTTGCGCCGTTGGTAGCGTGCCCGCATCCAGAACACGAAGAAGAAGGCCAGGATGACGAGCACGCCGAAACCGGTGCCGAGCCATGGCGAAATGCCTCCGAGCCAGACGATGACGTTCGGCATCAGGTAAAGCACGGCTGTCGCAACCAGCAGGATAACGCCGGCCGCGATTGCCGCCGAGCGTGTTTCGCTTTTCTTATCCGTCAATGTAGCCATCCCTGACGCCCTGACATGAATTCCGGCGAAGGCTTAGGCCAGCTGCCGAGGAAAGGCAACGGCCCTATCGTCGCACGCGTCAGACTTTAGCGCCGGCAACGGTCGCTTCGATATGATCGACCAGAGCATCGGCCAGACCGAGGCGGCCGGCAAGCAGATCGAGATAGCCGCGCTCAGCCCGCGAATCCGGCTCGATCGCCAGCCGCGAAGCGGTATAGACCTGCACCCGCTGTTCCTCGGTCTTTGCAGAAGCGACGATGGCATCGAGATCGACGGGATTGGCAAGCTCTCGCTGGAAAAAGGCTTCCGCCTCCGATCCGACACCAGCCTCCTGTACCTTGCCGAGAATGCGCTGCCGCTCCGCATCGTCGATATGGCCATCGGCGCGGGCGGCCGCAATCATGGCCCGCACCAGGGAAAGCGTAAAATCATTGCTGGCGACGGCCGGCGCCGTGCTGAAGCCGGAATCCGACGGCGGCGGCAGGAACTGCGGTTCGGCCTGCGGGGCTGGCTGCGGCTGATTGCCGTCGCGGTAGTTCTTGTAGGCCTGATAGCCGAGGCCTGCGATGGCTGCGAGACCGCCGAGCGCCAGCGCATTTCCGGCGACCTGGCGTCCGGTCTTCGTCCCCAGCAGCACGCCAGCGATGGCGCTCGTCGCCATCGGATTGTCCCTGGCAAGATTGATGGCCTGGGTTGCCCTGTCTCTCACGGTCCCCTGCACTCCCGGAACCTGCGATCCCAGGAACTGGTCAAGAAGCTTGCGGGCGTCGATCATATGGATGGTCCTCCGTCCTTTGATGGTGAGAGGGAGATAGGAAGCGCAACCGCAAATACCAATCCGCAGAATGCAAAAAGGCGCGCAGAAGCCTGCGCGCCTTCGAAACCGACGGGAGGCAGCCGCTCAGCCCTTGAGCGCGGCGGCCTCGGCGGCAAGCTTGGTGATCCCGGCCCAATCGCCTGACGCAACGAGCTCCTTCGGCGCAACCCAGGAGCCGCCGACACAGATGACGTTCGGCAGCGACAGATAGTCATGCGCGTTCTTCAGCGAGATGCCGCCAGTCGGGCAAAAGACCGTGCCGGCGAGCGGCGATGACAGGGCCTTCAGATAGGAAGCACCGCCGGCCTGCTCGGCCGGGAAGAACTTCAGTACCGTATAGCCCTCTTCCCGCAGCGCCATCACTTCGCTGGCCGTTGCGGCGCCCGGCAGCAGCGGCACATGCGAGCCGCGCGCAGCATCAAGCAGTTCCTGCGTCGTGCCGGGGCTGACGATGAACTTCGAACCGGCTTCGACGGCCGCGTCCCATTGTTTGACATTGAGGATCGTGCCGGCGCCGACTTCGGCACCCTCGACTTCTTCGGCGACAGCACGGATCGCATCCAGCGCACCGGCGGTGCGAAGCGTGATCTCGATGGCCTTGAGACCGCCCGCAACGAGCGCACGGGCGAGCGGCACGGCCGATTTCGCATCGTCGACGATCAGCACAGGAACGACGGGCTGCAATTTCAGGATGGAAAGAAGCTTCTCGGTTTTCTCGCCCATGGTCGGTGCACTCCCTTTAAAACGATTGAAATCCGGCTTTCGAATAGCCTTCCCGAAGGTGCTTGTCGAGACAAAAGCTCGCTTTAAATACGACGGGTAGGAAATTGCGGCAACTTGCTATAGTCTGTTCCAATCTGTGCCGGTGGAGCATGTCAAACGCATGGCAAAAGAGATCGAGCGAAAGTTTCTGGTGCGCGGCGATCACTGGCGTGATTCCGTTTCGGAGCGGCTGATCCTGCGACAAGGATATATTGCCTCCATGGCAGACCGTTCCGTGCGCATACGGCTGACGAACGACACCAAGGCAACCTTGACGATCAAGATCGGCAAGTCGATGACGAGGGACGAATTCGAATATGAGATCCCCGTCAACGAGGCGGAGGAATTGCTGGAAACGGCGATCGGCCTCATCATCGAGAAGACCCGCCACAAAGTGCAGTTCAAGGGCTTTACCTGGGAAGTCGATGTCTTCCGCGGCGCCCATCGCGGCCTCGTGATCGCTGAAGTGGAAATGGACGACGAAAGCGACAATCCGGAACTGCCGGACTGGATCGGACGTGAGGTAACCGGCGAATACCGCTATTCCAATCAGGCCCTCGCGACGCAGTTCGAGCAGGAGTACGATGAGCTATCGCATACGGCCTGACCGAGCCCTTGATGACGAGGTGCACAAAGCAGCCGCGCATCAACTCGGCAAGGCAATGGCCGTACTGACGGACAGACCGCAGGGCCTGCACGAAGCGGTTCACGACGCCCGCAAGAACATCAAGCGCGTGCGCGCGCTCTACCGGCTGATCGCTCCGGTCGCGCGCGAATTTCAGCAGCGAGAAAACGACCGCCTTCGGAATATGGCACGCACGCTTTCCGGCGTGCGCGATGCGACCGCACTGATCGAGATCGGTCATTACCTGCAGGCAACCGCCAGATCCGCAGAAGAACTGCACGCGCTGACCCGCGTCAGCGATCTGCTGACCACCCGGCGCGACCGCCTGGCGGCGGCGCAAACCGATCTCGAAGACAAGGCACAGGCAGCAGTCGCGATATGTGCCGAGGCGCGCGAGGTGTTGAAGGAGATGTCCTTCGACTGCGGCCGACGCGGCACCGCCCGTCTCTTTCAGAAAAGCTGGCGCAAGAATGTCCGCAAGGCGATGCAGGCGCTGTCCGAATGCCATGCGGAAGCGGCCCACATCGAGAGCTTTCATGATCTGCGCAAACGCAGCCAGGATTACTGGATGCATCACATGCTATTGCGCGATGTCTGGCCGGCCGCCATGCATGCCAAGCAGCTGGAGGCCAAGGCATTGGTCGACGTACTCGGCCGCTATCTCGACATGTCGATATTGGCCGATGTCGCAGACCGCGAGCCGCATCTCTTCGACAGGAGCGACGATCACGCCCGCCTGCTGGAAGCGATCATTGCCCGGCAGCAGACCGCGCGCGAGGAAGCGCTGGAGCGAGGCCGCTGGGTCTTCGCCGACAAACCGGAGAACGAAGCACGGACTATCAAGCACCTTTGGCTGGAGGCGGCCGACTGACGGGGTCACGCGCCCGCCTCAGGCAGTTCAATCGGCATAACCTGGCCGTTGCTTTAGGCGCTCTACGCATCCGCCGAACCAAGCCCCACTTGCGCGAAATAGCCTTCCAGCATCGCAATGTCGTCGGCGGCAGCGATCGCGCCAATATATCCGTCCGGCCGCACGAGCACCCATTCTCCAGGGGATAGGGCATAGATGTCGCACAGATGCCCCCCGGCGTCGACCATGTCGCCTGACTGGCCGAAAGTATGAATATGCAGCCCTGCGCGCGGCGGCACCGATCCCGGCTGCACCTCGTAGCCGAGCAATGTCCAGTGTGCACCTCGGAACAGATCGAACAGCCGTTTCGGCTGGCCGGCTGCGCCAAGGATCGGCGCATCCGGGGCTCTATCGCCAGCAGACAGGCGGGCGCTGCGTCCAAGCGTTTCGAGCGCAAGCGAAGACGAAGGATAACCTATATCGAGTTGGCGCACCTCGCGACCGCGCCGCATGTCGCCCTGTTTCTGAGCATCGAGAAGCCTTGTTGCCAGACCGAGCATCGCAGCCGCGATGGGCTGACGCTCCTCTTCATAGCTGTCGAGCAGCTTGTCGTCGGCTCCATTGGCGGCCGCTGCCAGCTTCCATCCGAGATTATAGGCATCCTGCACGCTGGTATTGAGGCCCTGACCGCCAGTCGGCGGATGAATGTGGGCGGCATCACCGATGAGAAACACGCGGCCAACACGGTATCGATCGGCAAGTCGCGCATTCATGGTGTAGGCCGACGACCACGACACGGATTGGATATGGATATCGTCGCGCCTGGTCCGCTCCGCCACCATGGCTTCCAGCCCTTTGGCAGAGAGGTCGATATCGTCGAGAGGGATCGGCCCCTGTATCTGGAACATCTCGGTCCCGGCAAGCGGGCAGAACATGATCTGCCGCGACATGTCGCCGTCGTTGAAGCGATGCCAGGCATCGCGCGTGAGACCGGTCAAAATGACATCGGCCACGATGGCGCGAACGCCGAGGGTCTTGCCGGGAAAGTCGATACCAAGGGCGTGGCGAACGAAACTGCGGCCGCCATCGGCGCCTACGAGCCAGCGCACCCGAAGAATTTCCTCTCCAGCCTTGCCCGCGAGGCGCGCCGTCACACCGCTCGGGTCTTGCTCGAAGCCAACCAGCTCGCAGCCGAATTGCGGCTTATGGCCACGCTCAAGCAACCTCTCGCGCATCACCTTTTCGGTCAGGAATTGCGGTATCATCAGCGGCAGATGGTACGGTTCTGCCGGTGTCGGGTCCTGATGTTCGGCGATGTCGGACTCGGTAAAACTGCCGTCGTCGCGATATCGCCGTACGGGCGGATACATGCCGCCGGCCGCAACGACCCGGTCGAGAATGCCGAGATCCTCGAAGATTTCCTGGGTTCGCGGCTGGATGCCCTTGCCGCGCGAACCACGGAAAGGCCCGTCCATCTTTTCGATCAGTCGGAAGGAAATTCCTCTCCTTGCCAAATCGATGGCCAGCGCGAGGCCGGCCGCGCCCGCACCACAAATCAGCACATCGGCTGTAAATTGCTCTGTCATTTGCATCTCCATATGTGTAATATGCACATATTAAAAGAAGGGCGGCCCGGTGTCAACGAAAAGCTTGCAAAATACACATATCAGCGCTCAGCTACGCGAACTCCATAGCGCGCTAGTCGAAATTGTCGGCGTCATGAACCGGCCCCAGCGTGATGAGGCGATGATTAAGGAGGCGGGCATCTCCCTCGACCGCGCACTGTTTTCCCTCTTGGTTTTGGTGGAGCGGCTCGGCCCCATCGGCGTCGTCGAACTGGCCGATCGCGTCGGGCGCGACTACACCACCGTCAGCCGTCAGGTTGCGAAGATGGAGGGGCTCGGACTGATCAGCCGGCGCGAGAACGCGATCGACCGACGCCTGCGCGAGGCCGTCATCACCGAACAGGGCAAGGCGATGACCGATCGCATCGATGAGGCGCGCGAGAGGATCGCCCGATCCATTTTCGCCAAATGGGATGACCAGGATATCGAGGACCTTGTGCGGCTCATGCGCAGGTTTGCCGACGACATCAAGGATGATGCGCCAGCTGCACGATAAGCCGCATTTCGAAATGCCTTCCTTTCAAGTCGTATGGCGCTGGACATCTCAGCTCGTCGGCTAGCACACCCCACATCTTTCGCCGCACCAACAGAGGCAGGATCGCGAAGGCGCGGGCTGCGACGCAAATCCCGATTGCCTGAAAGCCCGCAAAATTGTATTTCACCGGCATGACCGACATGCTTTCAGATCCACGGCGCGACGCGATCGGCGCATTCCTCGTTGCCGCGCTCTATCATTTTGTTTCCTTTCCGCGCTTCGAAAGCCTGCGCGAGCCACTGCTTGCGCTCTGCGAGGAAAATGGCGTGAAGGGCACGCTGCTGCTGGCCCATGAAGGGATCAACGGCACGATCGCCGGCACGGATGCCGCTATCGGCGCCGTGCTCGCCTTCCTGCGCGCCCAGCCGGAATTTGCCGGGCTCGAACACAAGGAAAGCCGCGCGTCAAAAATGCCGTTCGTGCGCATGAAGGTGAAGCTCAAGAAAGAGATCGTCACCATGGGCGTCGAGGACATCGACCCGACCAAGGTCGTCGGCACTTATGTCGCGCCGAAGGATTGGAATGCACTAATCTCCGATCCCGACACCATCGTCATCGACACCCGCAACGACTATGAAACCGCCATCGGCGTCTTCAAGGGCGCGGTCGACCCGAAGACGAAGACCTTCCGCGAATTTCCCGACTGGGTGCGCGACAATACCGGCCTGCACAACAAGCCGAAGATCGCCATGTACTGCACCGGCGGCATCCGCTGCGAGAAGGCGACCGCCTTCATGAAGCAGCAAGGCTTCGATGAGGTCTATCATCTCAAGGGCGGCATTCTAAAATATCTCGAGGAAGTGCCGCCGGAGGAGAGCCTGTGGGAAGGCGCCTGCTTCGTCTTCGACGAGCGTGTCTCAGTCGAACACGGCCTGAAGGAAGGCAATCACAAGCTCTGCCACGCCTGCCGCAATCCCATTACATCAGAGGAAGTGACCTCACCCTTTTACGAGGCTGGCGTTTCCTGCAGCCACTGCTATCACGAACGCACTGAAGAAGACCGCGAGCGCTATCGCGAAAGGCAGCGGCAGATCGCGCTCGCCCGCAAGCGTGGTCGCGAGCACATTGGCTAAAGCACTTTCGGAAGAACCGCGCTGCAGCATTCCCTCAGGAATGCGCGAATGCTCCGGGCGTATCAGGCAGCGGCGTGTTCTTCATCCAGTGCGGTTGCCATCTGTACCGCAAGCCGCTTGCTGATCTCGGCTTCCGGCATCGGCTTGCCATAGAAATAGCCCTGCAGCTCGTCGCAGCCGAAGCCCTCCAGCGCCCTTCCCTGCTCCTCGGTTTCTATACCTTCGGCCGTGACGGGAATGTCGAGTGACCGGGCCAGTGCCACGGTCGCCTTCACCATCTCGCGGGCGCGGTTGTCCTCCAGCACATTCATCGTCAGCGAGCGATCGATCTTGATGCGGTCGAAACCGAACTGACGCAGATAGCCGATGGAGGAGAAACCGGAGCCGAAATCGTCGAGCGCCACCTTGACGCCGAGCGTCTTCAATCGCTCGATCGACTGGCGGGTGCGCTCGGGATTTTGAATGATGTAGCCTTCGGTGATTTCCAGCGTCACCCGCTCGGCTTCGATCTCGGTACTGTTGAGCACGCTGCGGACGTAATCGGCGAAGGCGGGATTGCGGAACTGGCCCGGCGAAACGTTGACGGCAACACGCAGATCCGGCCAGTGCCGTGCCGCCTGGCAGGCCTTGCGGAGAACCAGCAGGCCCAATGCCTCGATCAGGCCGCTGGTTTCGGCAATCGGAATGAAGGCCTCCGGCGAAATAGGTCCATGGCCAGGACGATTCCACCGCACGAGTGCCTCGACGCCGATCATCTCGCAGCTCGATGCATCGACCAGCGGCTGATAGGCGAGCGTCAGTTCCTCCATCTCGATCGCGTGACGCAGATCGAGCTCCAGCGCATTGCGTTCCTCGCGATGCGCATCCATGGCCGTCTCGTAGCAGGTCATGCGGGCGCGGCCGGCTTCTTTGGCCTTGTACATGGCAAGATCGGCGCGGCGCACCAGTTCCTCACGGTCGATGCGGCCTTCGGGCGAGCTTGCGATGCCGATGCTGGCGCCGACCACGACCACCCGGCGGCCGATCTCCAGAGGCTCGGCAAGGAAATCCAGGATTTGCTCAGCCAACCGCAAAGCTGGGGCGTCATTAAGCTCCTTCGTCGGGAAGACGATGGCGAATTCATCGCCTCCAAGGCGCGCCAAGGCCGCCTGCGGTGGCACGAGAACCTTGAGCCCAGCGGCTACCGCGCGGATGAGCTGATCGCCGGTGCCATGCCCGTAGGCGTCGTTGATTTCCTTGAAACCATCGAGATCGAGATAGAGAAGCAGGACGTTGGTGCCGTCGGAGCGCGCCCGATCGACCAGACGATCCACATCGAGCCGCAATCCCTCACGATTGAGGAGCCCGCTCAACCGGTCGCAAAGCGAGACCTGCCGTGCCTGAACTTCCTCCGCCCGCAGCCGGCGCCCCGCCATCGATCCCAGGATTAGCAGCACGACGAAGAACAGACCCACCAGACCAAGCGCGCCGAGCACCAATGGGCGGACCTGCTGATAGCTCATGTCCCCCGGCTGGCGCGAGCTCCACACCAACCGTCCCAGCGACTTGCCAAGGGGGTCGACGATGGAGACGGCATATCGGGCGACGGTATCCGGCGGCACCAGCGTCAAACCGCTGATGACATAGGTGTTGGCGAGCATCTTGATCCGGTCGGCGTCAAGGTAACGGACGAGGATCAGATAGCGCCGATGACCTTCTGCCACCGGAATGCGACCGGATCTTTCGCGGATCGTCGCGGCCCCGGCGGCGGCGATACCATCTCTGGTCATGATGTAGCCCGCAGCTTCCGGCACCCCAGTCACACGCGTTGTTCGCGCCTGATCGACGAGCGCCCAGACGGCCGCACCGAGGACATCCTCGATATTCTCGGTCAATGGCTGGCCATCGTGGTAAGCAACAATCGGCTTGTTGTTGTCGTCCACGATGATGGCAGTATCGAACAACGCGCCGTTGGAGGAAATGTCGCCATAATTGCCGACGATCCAATTTTGATTATCGGTCCCATAGACACTTCGCGCCGCATCGTTGCGGGCGGAATGGTCATGCAGTGTCGCTTCCAGCTGTCCCTGAAAGGTTTTCAATGCCCCGACGGTCGTTTCCCAGGAGCGCTCGTCGTCCAGCTTGTTGGAATAATCGGCAACGCGTCCGATCGCGGTAAGAACCATCAAGGTCACGACGGCAACGATCAGGGCGAAGCAAATCAAAACGGCCGTCACAATGGAATGACGACCGATCTGTGCATTTTTCCGCAGGGACTTGGAAATTGCTCCCAACACCTTTTCTCCTTGGCGGAGAAGTCTGCCGTCAGGTCTTCAATAAACGGTTAAGGCGAATTGGAGATTCCTACAGGAAAGAGTTGTATATCTGCCGAAACCGGAAGAATTCATGCCTTAGTGGCAATCGCTCGCGCGAAACGGCCGAGACTTGCGGAGAAAAGGCCGCTTTCTCGTGCCTCCAGCAGCATCGCGACCTGCATCTCATCGCTCTTGCCTGCAACCGGCAGGCGCAAGAAAGCGTCTTCAACGATATGCAGCGACATGGTCTTCAAGACATCGGTGAGCTGTGCCAAGACGAGATCGCCGCGATGCGATGCGTGAGCAAACATCAGCGGCTTGAACGGCACCTCGTCGCGCGACACCAGCCAGTCCAGCGCATTCTTGAATCCGCCGGGTATGCCATGGGCATATTCCGGGCACGACACGATCAAACCATCTGCCTTACCGATCTCCGCCGCAAATCTCTCGACGATAACAGGTGTTCGCTCACCCTCATTATCCGGATTGAAGATCGGCAATTCACCGATCAGATCACAAATCGCAATGGTGATGCCTTCGGGGCACGCAAACCGCAGCGCCTCCAGCAGCCTGCGGCTGGCCGAAGCCTGCCGCAGGCTGCCGCAAAGCGCATAAAGAAAAATCGGCCGCTGGATCATGCGCGATGTCTATCAGGCCTCGCCGATTCGAGCGATAGCCACCCTCCCCTTGAGGGGCAGGGCTATCGCATATGGAGGCGGATGAGCACCATAAGCACCTTCTCCCCTTGGGGAGAAGGTGGCCCGAAGGGTCGGATGAGGGGGTTATCGATTTGAATTCATGGATTTTGGTGGTCTTGGCGGGCACCCCCTCATCCGCCTGGCGGCATCTTCTCCCCGCTGGGGAGAAGGAGGACGGCGGCGATCTCCGCTCATATGCGATACCCCTGCCCTTCAGAGGGAGGGTCGAACCGCAGGGGTGAAGTGATCCATTGTGGCACCGGAGATCACCCCTTCCCATCGCTTCACCCAGCCTCCGCCCCTCAAGGAAGAGGTAGAGCCGCATCAGTCCGCCTTGTGGTTGCCCTTCGGAAACTGCGAGGCAAGCTCCCTGTACCACTTGCCGCTCTTCTTGATGGTGCGCACCTGGGTCTCGTAATCGACATGCACGAGGCCGAAGCGCATGCGGTAGCCTTCCGCCCATTCGAAATTATCCATCAGGCTCCAGGCGAAGTAGCCGCGCATCGGATAGCCGTCCTTGATGAGTTCGGCGACGACACCGAGATGCTCGATATAATAATCGAGACGAGGCTGGTCATCGACCTCGCCGTTGACGACGCCCATATTGTAGCAAGCGCCGTTTTCGGTGATGTAGCACTCCGGCAGGTCGTAGCGCCTGTTGAAGTCTTCGACGACATGCTTCAGACCCGGCGAATAGACCTCCCAACCGATATCCGTCTTTACGTCGCTGACCGGCGGCGCTTCCTTCGTCCAGGGGAAATCGCCGCTCTTGGAGGCGTCGCCGGAGACGCGCATCGGCATATAATAGTTCAGCCCCCACCAATCGAGCTTCTGGTTGATGGTCTTGAGATCGCCATCCTCGATGACAGGCATGCGATCACCGAGCGCCTCGACGAATTCCCTTGGATATTCGCCCTTGAAGATTGGATCGAAGAAAGCGCCATTGTGGAACTGATGCGCGCGTTCTACCGCGGCCAAATCCTCGGGGGTGTCGGAGCCCGGCAGGATCGAAGCGGCGTTCAGCACGATGCCGACAGACACCTTCGGCGCGACGGAGCGGATCGCCTCGACGCCAAGGCCGTGGGCAAGGTTCATATAGTGCATCGCATAGAGCGCCGCCTGCATATTGCGCTCGCCGGGCGCATGGACGCCATAGAGGTGGCTCAGCCAGACGATGCACCAGGGCTCGTTGAAGGTGGCAACAGAATCCAGGCGGTCGCCGAGGCGGGCCATGACGGTCTTGGTGTAGCGCTGGAAGGCATGCGCCGTCGAGCGCGCCGTCCAGCCGCCATCGCCGGCAAGCGCCAGCGGCAGATCCCAATGGTAGAGGGTCGCGAAAGTCTTGATGCCGCGCGCCTTGCAGCCATCCACCAGGCGATCATAGAAATCGAGGCCGGCTTCGTTCACCGGGCCGGTGCCTTCGGGGATGATACGCGGCCAGGCGATCGAGAAGCGATAAGCCTCGACCCCCATGTCCTTGATCAGATCGAGATCCTGCTCCAGACGGTTATAGTGGTCGCAGGCGATGTCGCCATTATTGCGCTGATAGACGCGGCCCGGCATGTTGGCGAAAGCATCCCAGATGGATGGCTTGCGGCCGTCGGCCTTGGTGGCACCCTCGATCTGGAAGGCGGCGGTGGCAACACCGAATGTGAAATCGCCGGGGAAGCGATCGGCAAGAAGCTTCGGATCGATCATGGTGAAAATCCCGTCTGTTATGGCTTCGTTGGCTGCGGTTTAACCAAGCGGCATGACAAAGTACAGTGCCGGCACGGGAAAACTGCAACGTTGCAGGCGCCGACAAACCAGGCCGGCGAAAGGCGCCCGAAAAAACTTCACCGGCAGCAGCAACACTCTTCGCACGGCTTGATAACAGCAATGTCAACAGTCGTGACTTGTCTTTCGGCTTGGGATCAATTGAGGGTAGCAGCCAAACTTGACAGTGAAAGGACACAAATGCTCCCTGCGATCCACGCCCTCCACCCTCATCTGCTGAGTCTCCTGCGCATTGTCGCCTCGCTCGTGCTCTTCAGCTATGGAACGCAGAAGGTGCTGCATTTCCCGGCGGCCGAAAATGTGCCCGCTGTCGGATCGCTGTCCTGGATCGCCGGCCTACTCGAACTCACTCTCGGCTTCCTCGCCCTGATCGGCTTCAAGACGCGGATTGCAGCGTTCATTCTGTCAGGCCTGATGGCCTTTGCCTATTTCCTGCGCCACGCGCCGCAGAGCTTCTATCCCGCCCAGAACGGCGGCACATCTGCTATCCTCTTCTGCTTCATCTTCCTGTTTCTCGCCAGCGCCGGCGATGGCCCGCTGAGTGTCGACGCGCTGACCAAGCGCAGGCAGGACATCGCCGTCTGAATAAGCAGGTTCGAGGCGGCAAAACCGCCTCGAACCTCCCCAAACCTAGAGCTTGACCCAGGCGCCATTGCGCTTCGAGGACGCGACGCAAGCCTCGACGAAAGCCACGCCCTTCACGCCGTCATCGACGGTCGGATAGATCACGGCAGGATCGATGGGCACGCCCTTCTTGCGGGCATTGATTGCACGCGCAGCCTCGGTATAGATCGTCGCGAAAGCTTCCAGATAGCCTTCCGGATGGCCCGAGGGTATGCGCGAGACGCGCGCGGCTGCAGCGCCGGAGCCGGCACCGTTGCGGGTGATCAGCCGCTTCGGCTCGCCAAACGGCGTGTACCAAAGATAGTTCGGATCGGCCTGCGTCCACTCGATGCCGCCCTTGGTGCCGTAAACTCGGAGCTTCAACCCATTCTCATGGCCGGGCGCCACCTGGCTGCACCACAGCATGCCCTTTGCCGGCTTTTCCTTGCCCTTCGCCTTGAAGCGCAGCAGCACATGGCCGTTATCATCCAGACGGCGACCTTCAACGAAGCTGTCGAGATCGGCGGCGAGGCTGTCCAGCTCGAGGCCGGTCACGAAGGAAGCAAGATTATAGGCATGCGTGCCGATATCGCCGGTGGAGCCGCCGACGCCCGACTGGGCCGGGTCGGTACGCCAGGCCGCCTGCTTCTGGCCGGACTGCTCGATATTTTCCGTAAGCCAATCCTGCGGATATTCCGCCTGCACGATGCGGATATCACCAAGCTCGCCATTGGCGATCATCTCGCGCGCCTGGCGGATCATCGGATAGCCGGTGTAATTATGCGTGAGGATGAAGAGCGCACCGCTTTCATCGGCCACCTTCTTCAGCTTCTTGGCGTCGGCAAGATTGGATGTCAGCGGCTTGTCGCAGATGACATGGATGCCGCGCCGCAGGAATTCCTTGGCGGCGTCATAATGGACATGGTTCGGCGTGACGATCGAAACCGCCTCGATGCCGTTCTTCAGCTTCGCTTCGCGGATCGCCATGTCACGGTAGCTGGAATAGGTGCGCGAGGGATCGAGACCGAGATCGCGGCCGGATGCCTGAGCCTTTTCCGGCGAAGACGAGAGCGCGCCGGCGACGAGGTCGAACTGGTCGTCAATGCGCGCGGCGATACGATGCACTGCGCCGATGAAAGCGCCGGCGCCGCCGCCCACCATGCCGAGCCGGATGCGCGGCTCCCGCGTCTGTTCCGATGATCCTTCGATTGCCATTTTGTCCTCCTGAATGAACTAGAATTCGCATTTTGGATGCCTGTCGTTCCAAGCCACCCGCCTCGCCCTTCGAGGGCCTTGCAGGCCACCTCAGGGTGAGGCTGGTCTACCGCGCCAGCATCACATCCTTCCAACTAGCGATGCCTAAGATGGCTCTAGTGGAGTTTCGCGAGAGCTCGCTCCGCCCTCATCCTGAGGTGCGGAGCCTCCTGAGCTCTGCGAAGGAGTGAAGCCTCGAAGGAAGAGGCGGCCTGGGCAGCATTCTCTCCCCGTTGGGGAGAAGAGAAATTACGACAGCCCCAGCATGCGCCGGTTCGCCGCCTGGTCCGTGCCACTGCCGGCGAAGTCATCGAAGGCCTTTTCCGTGACGCGGATGATGTGCGCCTTGACGAATTCGGAGCCTTCGCGAGCTCCGTCTTCGGGATGCTTCAGCGCGCATTCCCATTCGACCACGGCCCAGCCGTCGAAATTATTGGCGGTCATCTTGGAGAAGACGGCGCCGAAATCGACCTGGCCGTCACCCAGCGAGCGGAAACGGCCGGCGCGCTCGACCCAGCCCTGATAGCCGCCATAGACGCCCTGGCGTCCGGTCGGATTGAACTCCGCATCCTTGACGTGGAACATCTTGATGCGGTCCTTGTAGATGTCGATGTTCTCGAGATAATCGAGGCACTGCAGGACGTAGTGCGAGGGATCGTAGAGCATGTTGGCGCGCGGATGGTTTTTCACGCGCTCCAGGAACATCTCGAAGGTGATGCCATCATGCAGGTCTTCGCCGGGATGAATTTCGTAGCAGACATCAACGCCGTTTTCGTCAGCATGGTTGAGGATCGGCGTCCAGCGGCGGGCAAGCTCCTCGAAAGCGGTCTCGACAAGGCCAGCCGGGCGCTGCGGCCAGGGATAGATGAAGGGCCAGGCGAGCGCGCCGGAGAAGGTCGCATGGGCCTTGATGCCGAGATGCTTCGACGCCGTCAGCGCCATCTTCACCTGTTCGACCGCCCATTCCTGCCGAGCCTTCGGATTGCCCCGCACTTCCGGAGCGGCAAAACCATCAAAGGCTTCGTCATAGGCAGGGTGCACGGCGACGAGCTGGCCCTGGAGGTGGGTGGAAAGTTCGGTGACCTCGACGCCGTTGGCGCGGGCGACGCCGGCGAATTCGTCGCAGTAATCCTTCGAGGAGGCTGCCTTCTTCAGGTCGATGAGCTGGCTTGCCCAGGTCGGAACCTGCACGCCGATATAGCCGGCGTCGGCAGCCCATTTCGTGATCGAATCCCACGAGTTGAAAGGGGCGGCATCGCCGGCGAACTGGCCGAGAAACAGGCCTGGTCCCTTGATCGTCTTCATCTGTATTTCCTCCCTAATCGCGTTCTGTAAACGTTTCCGATGCCTTTCGGACCCATATCCGAGGCGGCTGAGGTGCCGCAGCCTCCAAAAACTATAGGGTCGTCGGGCTGAAAGTCGAATGCCTTGCGACCTAATCACGGCACGCCGCGGACGGCAAGAGGTACGTGCCGCAAAATTTCCATCCGCCACAAAACGAGGGCTGATGGAACACTTAAAAAACGCCCGCCGAAACCGGCGGGCGCCCTTGAAGATGAACCGAGGAACCGATCAGAACGGTGAATCGGGGAAGTAGAAGTCCTTGGCATTGTCCTTGGTGACGAGCGTCGCATCCAGGATGTAGTTGCCGCGAACCGGAACCTGATCGTAGAAATTGGCGGCTGTCAGCTCCATGGCCGTGCCGACCATTGCCGGCGGATAGAGCACGTCGACCGGGATCAGCTTGTCGCCATCCATGACCTTCTTGATCATGTCCTTCGAGCCGGCGCCGGCGATGATATACTTGATATCGGTACGCTTGGCCTGCTCGATTGCCTGCAGAACGCCGACGGCCATGTCGTCATCCTGACACCAGACGACGTCGATCTTCGGGAACTTGGTGAGGTAGTCCTGCATGACCTTGAAGGCGTCGTCGCGGTTCCAGTTGCCGTACTGGCGGTCGAGAACCTTGACGTTCGAGCCGGCAATGCCCTTGTCGAAGCCGTCTTGGCGCTGCTGATCGATCGGGATCGGCAGGCCGCGGATGACGACGACCTGGGCATCCGGCGTGTTGGCCTTGATGTATTCGCCCGCGACCTGGCCGAGCGCCGGATTGTTGCCGGCGACATAGAGGTCACGGACGGAATTGTCGTTGTTGCTCGGCGCACGGTCGACGAGCGCCACGAACTTGCCCTTGTCCTTGACTTCCTTGATGGCATTGACGAGCGGATCCGGATCCGACGGCAGGATGACGAGCGCATCGATACCCTGCGTCTCAAGGTCCTGCACGGCGTTTGCCTGGCTCGCCGCGTCAGGCGAGGTCTTGACGATGACGTTCAGCCCCGGATGCTCCGCCATCAAGAGCTTGGCGACGCGCTCGGCATGGAAGACCACGCCCGAGGTCCAGCCGTGGTCGGCGGCCGGAATGGAAACGCCGATCGTCACCTTCTTATCCTCGGCATGGACCGTGCCGGCCAGAGCCGCCATCACGACAGCCAAGCCTATGAGTCTCTTTCGCATGTTTCTTCCTCCCAGATAGAGACAGGGCCTTGTCACCAAGAACCGGGCGCCCCCTGACCCGGCTATTCACTATTTGCGGGCGAGTGAACGCTGAACCAGCATAGCGATGATAATGATCGCGCCCTGGATGGCGTTCAGCAGATACTCGCTGATGAAATTGGAAAGCAGCATGATGTTGCCGACGAGCTCCAGGATGAAGGCGCCACAGATCGTGCCCCATACCCTGCCCGCTCCGCCCTTCAGCGCCGTGCCGCCGACGACGACCGCGGTGATCGCCTGCAGCTCCCACAAGCTGCCCGTCGTCGCCGACGTCGAACCAAGCCGCGGCACATAGAGAAGCACGGCAATCGACACGCACAAGCCCTGGATGACGAAGGCGACGGTGCGCACGCGATTGACCGCCACGCCGGAATAGCGCGCAACGTCGCGATTGGAACCGACGGCGATGACATGCCGCCCATAGCGGGTGCGGTAGAGAATGAAGGCCGCAATGCCGGTGACGACAAGAATGACCACGATCGGCACCGGCACACCAAACACAGTGCCATAATAGGCGGGCTTGTAGAGCGCCTGCAGATTGGCCGGACGCAAGGTGATCGCACCACCCTGCGACAGCCAGGTCGTCAGGCCGCGATAGACACCCATGGTGCCGAGCGTCGCAATGAAAGGCTCGATCTTGCCCACGGTCGTGATCAGGCCATTGGCCAGGCCGCACAATATACCGGCAACGATCGAGAACAGCACGGCCGCCGCCAGCATCAGGGCGGGATCGGCGATGGCGCCCGAATTCATCAGGAGGATCATCAGGCTCGCAACGAAGGCAACCATCGCGCCGACAGACAGATCGAGATCGCCGGCCGAGATGACAAAGGTGGCACCAACCGCGATGATGGCGATGAAGGCGCATCTCGTCGCAACATTGGTGAGATTGGTAATGCCGATGAAGTTCGGATTGACCAGCGCGCCCACGATCAGAAGCAGCACCAAGGCTGCAAACGGCGCCACGGCCCTAAGATCGACATCCCGCCAGGAGCGCCCCCGCCGGCCTGTCTTGCCGCTGCTGTCTTCACCCACGCTCATAACCAAAACCAACCTCCCGTCCCATGATTGCTGGGAATTCGCCTTGCTCCGCCGCCCTTCAGGCAGCCGTCTTTTTCTTCAGGCCCGCCGCATAACGCATGATTTCCTGCTCGGTGATCTCTTCGCCTTCGAGCACGCCGACGATCCGGCCCTCGCGCATCACGGCAACCCGTGTGCAAAGCCCGATGACCTCGGGCATTTCCGAAGAGATGACGATGATCGAATGACCGTCGCGCGCCAGCGCGGAAATGAAATGATAGATCTGCTGCTTCGTACCCACATCGATGCCGCGCGTCGGCTCGTCGATGATGATGATCTGCGGCTCGGTCTCCATGATCTTCGCCAGAAGCAGCTTCTGCTGGTTGCCGCCGGACATGCGGCCGGCAACGATATTGCCGTCACGTACGCGTATATCGAAACGGCGGCGCGCTCTCGCCAGCGCATCGGCTTCGCTTGAGGCGCTCAGATAGCCGAACTTGCCATGCCGGTCGAGCGACTGCAGGGTCAGATTGACGATCATGCCGGAATTCAGAAGCAGACCCTTCGACTTGCGGTCCTTCGTCATATAGGCAAGCCCGGCATCGATGGCTGCATGCACATCATGCGGCGGCACCGTTTGGCCATTGGCGACGACCTCGCCGGAGATACGCGAGCGCAGACCGACGATCGCCTCCATCAACTCGGTACGCCCAGAGCCGATCATGCCGGAAAAACCCAGGATCTCGCCTTTTCGCAGCTCGAAGCTCGCATCATGGACGTAGCCGGTCGAGACCGAGGCAACGCTGAGCACCACCTTCTCGTCGACATCCGGCTCGTTCTTGGCCGGATAAAGGCTGGAAAGCTCGCGCCCGACCATTAGCTGGGCGATCGATTCGCCATCGAGCAGCGAGGTCGGTGATGTCTTCACCCATTGGCCGTCGCGCAGCACCGTGACGCGATCCGTCAGTTCCATGACCTCATCGAGCTTATGGGAGACGAAGACGAAGCTCGTTCCCTGGTCGCGCAGCTTGCGCACCTGCTTGAACAGGAAATTGGTCTCCTCGCGCGAGAGAACAGCAGTCGGCTCGTCCATGAAGACGATGCGTGCATCGCGGCTGATCGCCTTGGCGATTTCCACCATCTGCTTGTCGGCGATGGAGAGTGTGCTGATGATGGCGTTCTCGTCGACATGCGAGCCGAGAAGGTCGAGCACGCGCCGCGTTTCCGCGCGCATGAGCTTGCGATCGAGCACGCCGAAACGCGTGACTTCGCGGCCGAGAAACAGGCTCTCGGTGACGGTCAGATGTTCCGCAAGATTGAATTCCTGATGGATGATGACGATGCCGAGCGCTTCCGCCGCGCCATTTGGCGGCAATTTCACCGGCTTGCCATCGAGGAGGATTTCGCCCGAGGTCGGCTGCTCGAAACCGGAGAGAACTTTTACCAGCGTCGACTTGCCGGCGCCGTTTTCGCCCATCAGCGCATGGATTTCGCCGGCCCGCAGATCGAAGTTGACGCTAAACAGCACCTGCACGCCGTTAAAGGACTTGGAAATCCCTCTCGCAGACAGCACGACCGCACCGTCGACGGCTTCCGAACTCATTGAATCCTCCCTGCGGTCCCACCCGCTTTCCACGGTATGTAAACCTTTACATACATCGTGTAAAGGTTTACATCATTGGATATCGTACAAAATTTCGCGGTTACCTTTGACCTCCACGTAAGTCTGTGTAGTCTCCAGCCCGAGACGAGACCCCAAGGCAGAGCGCAGTGTCGAATTCCACGCCCGCAACTATCGAAGACGTCGCCCGAATTGCCAATGTTTCGATAGCAACGGTTTCGCGGGCCATCCATACTCCGGAGAAAGTCGCCAATTCGACGCGGCTGAAAGTCAATCAGGCTATCGCCGTTACCGGTTATACTACCAATGCCATGGCGCGCAGCCTGAGACTCGGCCGCTCGAACATGATTCTCGTCGTGGCGCCCGATATCGGCGATCCCAATTTCTCGAATATTTTGATCGGTCTGGAAAACGAGGCGCGTTCGCACGGCTATGGCATCTTGATCGGCCACACGCAGAACGATGCCCAGCGCGGCCTGGAATATCTGAAGTTCCTGAACTCCAACCAGGCGGCGGGATTGATCCTCTTCACCGGCATCCTGCCCTTCGGACATCAGACGATGACAGCGCGGTTGCCGCCGAGCGTCGGTGTCTTCGAACCGGTCTTCAACGGCGGCATCCCTTATGTCGGCGTCGACGATATTGCCGGCGCGCGCAAGGCCGTGGACCTCCTGATTGCCGAGGGCCATCGCAAGATCGCCTTCATCGGCGATTCCCGCACCCGCCTCGCCTATAGCCGCCGGCGCATGGGTTACGAGGCCGGACTGGATGCGGCCGGCATCGGACAGGACCTGCGCATCGTCTTGGACGGCGACGGCACCATCGAGAGCGGGCGACTCTCCGTCGAGCAGCTCTTCATGCGAGACACGCTCCCGACGGCCTTCATGTGTGTCAACGACCAGACCGCGATCGGCGTGATGATCGGCCTGAAGGCACGCGGCTACGATATCCCCGAGGATTTTTCGGTAACCGGCTTCGACGACGTGCCGCAGGCCGTCTTCATGACGCCGTCGCTGACGACGATCCGGCAACCCCGCACCGCCATCGGCAAGCATGCGATGGCGCTTCTGCTGGAACTGCTTTCGGATGGCGAGCCGGCCGAGACGGAGATCCTGCTGCGGCCGGATCTGATCGTGCGGAACTCGGTCGGAGCTCCGCCGCGCAGTCGGCGCTAGGCAGTCGCAACGATGCCGCTTGGCAGAATCACCCTCTATGTCCGCGATGTCGAAGCGACGATCAGCTTTTACGAGAAGCATTTCGGATTCAAGCCACTCCGCCTGGAGGGCGATCGGATTGTTGAACTGCTCGCGCAGGATGGCGGTGCCAATCTGATGATCCATCCGGCGGGTAAGGCGCAGAAAATGGGCCAGGTGCTGGTCAAGCTGGTCTTCGACGTCGAGCATGTCGAAGCTTTCCGCGCTAAGTGTGCTGAAGAGGGGCTGGAGTTCGGACCCTTGCATCAGGCCGACGGCTATGTTTTCGCCAATGCCAAGGACCCCTCAGGGAATCCCATAGCCATTTCCAGCCGCGCCTTCAGGCTGAAATCGGGAGGCAATGAAATACCGCCTCCCGAAACTGCCGATCAAACGTAGCGATTGACGATGTTTTCCAGCAGTTCCTGCTTGCCGGACTTCGGCTGCGGGTTGACGTCCTTGGTCTCGACCCACTGGGCGATCTGGTCGAGCGAATATTCGCCGCGCAGCAGCTTCTGGCCTTCGGCCGAATCCCAGCCGGCGTAACGGTCGGCGAGCGGCTTGGAGAGCGCCTTGTCTTCGATCATCTTGGCAGCAGCCTTCAGGCCGCGGGCGCAGCAATCCATGCCGCCGATGTGGCCGATGAGCAGGTCTTCCGGGTCGAGCGACTGACGGCGCAGCTTGGCGTCGAAGTTCGTGCCGCCGGTCTTGAACCCGCCGCCTGCCAGAACCTGGTAATAGGCCAGCGTCATTTCCGGAACGTTGTTCGGGAACTGGTCGGTATCCCAGCCGGACTGGTAGTCATTGCGGTTCATGTCGATGGAGCCGAAGATGCCGAGCGCATTGGCGAGCGCCAGCTCATGCTCGAAGGAATGGCCGGCGAGAATCGCGTGACCCTGCTCGATATTGACCTTCACTTCGTTTTCCAGGCCGTACTTCTTGAGGAAGCCGTAGACCGTGGCGACGTCATAATCATACTGATGCTTGGTCGGCTCCTGCGGCTTCGGCTCGATGAGGATCGTGCCCTTGAAGCCGATCTTGTGCTTGTACTCGACGACGAGGTTGAGGAAGCGGCCCATCTGGTCCATTTCGCGCTTCAGGTCGGTGTTGAGCAGCGTCTCATAACCTTCGCGGCCGCCCCAGAGAACATAGTTTTCGCCGTTGAGCTTGTGCGTGGCGTCCATGCAGGTCTTCACGGTCGCAGCCGAGAAGGCGAAGACATCCGGATCCGGATTGGTCGCAGCGCCCGACATGAAACGACGGTTGGAGAAGAGGTTTGCCGTGCCCCAGAGCAGCTTTACGCCGGTATCGGCCTGCTTCTTGGCGAAGTAGTCGACGATCTCGTTGAGGTTCTTGGTATTCTCGGCGAAATTCTTGCCTTCCGGACGTACGTCGGCATCGTGGAAGCAGTAGTAGGGAGCGCCGAGCAGCGTGAAGAATTCGAAGGCGACATCGGCCTTCAGCTTGGCGGCTTCCATCGTCTCGTTGAACCAGGGGCGCAGGAAGGTCTGGCCGCCGAAGGGATCGCCGCCCGGCCAGGTGAAGGTGTGCCAGTAGGCGACGGCGAAGCGCAGATGGTCTTCCATGCGCTTGCCGGCAACGACTTCGTCCTTGTTGTAATAGCGGAAGGCCAGCGGATTGGTGCTGTCTGGGCCTTCGTATTTTACCTTGCTGATGTCACCAAAAAATCCGGTGCTCATATCTCATCTCCTTGGGTTTGGTGTTTCGGTATTGTTTTGTCACTTTGATGCCCCCTCATCCGACCCTTCGGGCCACCTTCTCCCCGAGGGGAGAAGGTATGGGTGACCGCAGTAAGCTCCGTCGTCCCCTCTCCCCTCGGGGAGAGGGCTAGGGTGAGGGGGTTGACCTCAAACCATGCTCAGCGGCTTGATTGCCGGATAAACCGCCCGATAGCGCTTGTAGGCATCCGCATAAGCATCCGTCAGGGACGCAACCGGATCGATCGTGCCGGCCGTCTGCGGCGGGGTGCAGACTGCAACCGGGTCGGCGCCGGTCGCCGCAATCAGGCCGAGGCGTGCGGCACCGAAAGCGGCACCGAAATCGCCGTCCGCCGGCAGGTCGACGGGTACGCCGAGCGCAGTGGCGATCGAAGCCAGCCAGTAGCGCGAACGCGAGCCGCCGCCGATTGCGGTCACGCGCGCGATGTCGGTGCCGGCCGAACGCAGCGCTTCCAGATTGTCGCGAATGGCGAAGGACACGCCTTCGAGCACGGCTTGCGTCAGCACGGCGCGGCCGCTTTCATGGCCGAGACCGATGAAGGCGCCGCGGATGGTAGCGTCGTTGTGCGGCGTGCGCTCGCCCGAGAGATAGGGAAGGAAAGTAACGCTGGTCGGCGCCTTCAGCGTCTCACCAAGCTCTGTGGTGAGTTCGGCAGCGGATTTGCCCGTCACATGCGAATGCCAGTTCAGTGCATCGGTTGCCGAGAGGATGACGCCCATCTGATGCCAGGTATTCGGCAGTGCGTGGCAGAACGCATGCACGGCGCTTTCCGGCTTCGGCAGATAGGAACCGTTGGCGGCAAAGAGCACGCCAGACGTGCCGAGCGAAACGAAAGCAGCGCCGTGGCTCACCGTACCCATGCCGCAGGCCGAGGCCGCATTGTCGCCTGCCCCGCCGGCAACGACGACATCGCCGGCAATGCCCCATTTCGAGGCCAGCTCGCCACGCAGCTTGCCGGCGACCTCAGTGCCTTCGACCAGCGTCGGCATCTGCTTCTCATCGAGATTGGTCGCCGCCAACAGCTCGGACGACCATTTGCGTTTGCCAGTATCGAGCCATGACGTGCCGGCGGAGTCGGACATTTCCGACATGTGCTCGCCCGTCAGCCAAAGGCGCAGATAATCCTTCGGCAACAGCACCCAACGCACTCTAGCGAAAATCTCCGGCTCATGCTTGGCGACCCAGGCGAGCTTCGGTGCTGTAAAGCCGGGGAAGACGATATTGCCGGTCAGCGCGCGGAAACGTGGATCGGCGTCGAGGGCGGCGGCTTCCTGGTAGCTACGGGTATCGTTCCAGAGGATGCAGGGCCGCAGCACCTTGTCATCGGCATCGAGCAGCGTCGCGCCATGCATCTGGCCGGAAAGGCCGATGCCGCGCACGGCCGCCAGCTCCTTCGGATGCGCAGCCTTCAGCCCCGCAACTGCTTCTTCCGTCGCGCGAATCCAATGGGCCGGCTCCTGCTCGGACCAGCCGGGATGCGGGCGCGACACGTCAAGCCCGCCATTGGCGGAGCCGATGATCTTCTGATTGCCGTCGATCAGCATCGCTTTGACGCCGGAGGTTCCGAGATCGAGACCCAAATACATCAGATATTACTCCCTATGCTCTGCCGCGTTCGAATGCTCAGGGCAGATTATCCTTCAAGAAAATGTCGAGCCGTATGCGCTCCTGATCGGCAATGACGGCCTGACCGTCGGCTGTTGCCTTCATGACGCGGATGGCGCTGCGGACTTCATGGCCGGCATCCTGATTGAGGACGGCATCGATCGTGCCGTCCAACAGCGCCGCCCGGGTATGCTGCGTCAGCTCATGCACGACCACCGTCAGCTCACGCTCGGGCCGCACGGCTTTCAGGGCCGCAATCAGACCACGGTTGCCGGCACCGAGGCTGTAGATGCCGATGATACTCTTATTTGCGGAGAGCGCCTTTGAAACGAGCGATCGGGCCTGTTCGGGATCGTCACGTCCTTCCAGCACAGGCAGCAGCCGCAGCTTGGGAAACTCTTCTGCCATCACGGCAGAAAAGCCCTGCAGGCGCTCGCGATGGTCGCGCACCAGCATCGAGCCGGCGAGAACGGTAAGATCGCCTTCACGAACGCCCAGAAAGCGCCCGAGCAGCCGCGCGGCGGTCCGTCCGGCGGAGATATTGTCGATGCCCGCATAGTGATGGCGGGCGGAATCGGTGAGATCAGAGACCAGCGTAATGACGGGAATACGCTCCGAGACGAGACGGTCGACGGCGGCCCGCACTTCCGGCGCATCGGTCGCCACGAGAGCGACGCCGGCGATATCCTGCCCCTGCAAGGCATCCAGTGCCGCAACCAGGGCAGGAACATCGAACGGCGGCACTTCGACGATGCGGATATCGGTGCGCTCTATGCTGGCCCGCAGGGTTGCCTGATGCACCTCAAATCGCAGCCCATGCATGAAGGAATTATCGCCGGTCGGCACAATGAAAACAAGAGGATAGACACGGCCCTTGGCCAGGTTGGCAGCAGCGACATCGCGGATATAGCCGATTTGCCGGATAGCGGCTTCCACCTTCTCCCGTGTCACCAGCCGTACGCCCGGACGCTGGTTCAGGACTCGGTCCACCGTGGCGAGGCTGACGCCCGCAGCGGCGGCGATGTCATGCACGGTCGGTCTCATGGGTTCCTCCTGCGGAAACCCTTACTGCGATTTTTGATGTACGTAAATCAAAAATTTCGGGCCGGTGAATTTTTCCAAACGACCCCCCAAACAAAAAAGGCCCCTCGCGAGGAGGGGCCATGCCTTGGGAGCATTATCAAGAGCCGGATTAGTGGCCTCCGCCACCACCGCCGCCGCCCGCCGCATTCGGCTTGCTGAGCATCAGAACGCCGAGGATCATCGCGAGAAAAAGCACGGTCAGCATCAGGAAAATATCCCCGAAGGACATCACGACCGCCTGCCGCGTCGCCATATTGACCATTTGCTTCAGCGCGGCCTGATCACCGTCCAAGCCCGCTGCATTGAAGCTGGCGGCCATGTTGTTCAATTGGGTAACGGCGGCATGGCTGCCCCAATGAACATGGTCGCGAAGGTTGAAATAATGCTGGTCCTGCCTGTTCGTCAAAAGCGTGTTGATGATCGCAAGACCGACGGCACCGCCAAGGTTACGCGTGAGATTGAACAGGCCTGACGCACCGCGCATACGGGCGGGCGGCATGGTTCCGAGCGCGATATTGTTGATCGGCACCATGCAGAGCATGAGACCGAAACCGCGCAGGATCTGCGGGATGAGCAACTCCCAGAAATCCCAGTCCACCGTCAGGTGCATCATGATGTAAGTACCGGCCGAAAAGCTGGTGAAGCCGATGATCATCAGGATGCGCAGGTCGACCTTGCTCGACAGGAAGCCGGCCAGCGGCGCCGTGAAGAACATGGTGAGGCCGGAGACGAACATCGTCTCGCCGATCTGCAGCGAATCATAGCCGCGAATGCGCGCGAGATAGAGCGGGTAGATGTAGGTCAGGCCATAGAGGCCGATGCCCATGACGAAGGAGAACATCGACCCGAAGGAGAAGTTCTTGTTCGTGAAGGCTCTGAGATCGACCACGGGGAATTCGACCGTGAAGGCGCGATAGAAGAAAATCACGGCACCGATAGCGGACGCGATGGCACCCGCAACGATGTAATTGTCGTTGAACCAGTCGTTCGTATTGCCTTCCTCAAGCACATATTCCAGCGCGCCGAGGAAAACACCCATCGAAATCAGCCCCCACCAGTCGAACTTCTTCATCAGCGACAGCTCGGGCTTGTCGAAGTCGATGAAATTCCAGGTGACGATGGCAACGATGATACCGGGAGGAATATTGACCAGGAACAGCCAGTGCCAGGAGAAGGCATTGGACAGATAGCCGCCGACGGTCGGGCCGATGGTCGGCGCAAGCGTCGCGATGAGGCCGATGATCGGCGAGACGACGTTGCGCTTGGACGGCGGAAAGATGGTGAAGGCTGCCGCAAAGACCGAGGGGATCATGCCGCCGCCGATGAAGCCCTGCAGGGCGCGGTAGATGATCATCTGATCGATATTGGTGGCGGTCGCGGCAAGCGCGCTCGATATTGTAAAGCCGGCGGCCGAGATCGCGAAGAGATAGCGCGTGGAAATGATGCGCGCCAGCGTTCCCGATAGCGGGATCATGATGACTTCGGCGATCAGATAAGCGGTCTGCACCCAGCCGATTTCATCCGAGCCGGCGCTGAGGCCGGCCTGGATTTCGCTGAGCGAGGCGGAGACGATCTGAATGTCGAGGATCGACATGAACATGCCGAGCACCATCGCCAGAAAGGCGATGAGCTTTCTCGGCTCGATATGATCAGCCGCAGGCGCGGCGGGGCCGGCCGCGCGTGGGGGCGACCCGGCTGTAGTGCTGGCGGACGACATGGCGCGTCTCTCCCGAGCTCGATCGTTTACTTGTCCGGCGCCGTGCGGGTATCGACGTCGACGACGACGCTGAGGCCTGCGCGCAGACGGCCGGTATTGAGCGCGTCCTGTGGCAATGCGATACGGACAGGCACGCGCTGGATGATCTTGGTGAAGTTACCTGTCGCGTTTTCCGGAGGCAGCAGCGAGAAGACTGAGCCGGAGGCCGGCGAGATCGATTCTACGGTGCCGACGATCGGATGATCGCTGAAAGCATCGACGTGAACATTGACCTTGGAGCCGGGAACCAGATGCTGGATCTGCGTTTCCTTGAAATTCGCATCGATATAGAGCTGCTTGGTCGGTACGATCGCCATCAGCTTCTGACCGGGGGAGACGAGATCGCCTTCCTGCACCGAGCGATTGCCGACGATACCGTCATAAGGCGCCTTCAGCACGGTGAAGGACAGGTCGCGGGCAGCCTTGTCACGGGCGGCTTCGAGACCCTTGATCGTGCTTTCGGCCTGACGGCGCTGGGCCTGCAGCAGGTTGATGTTGGCCTGTGCGGATGCGATGGCGGCGTCGCCGCCGACCAGATTGGCCTTGGCCTGATCCAGCGCGATATTGGCGCTGTCCAAAGCGGCCGTGGTGCCGACCGACTTCGACTGCAGTTCAGCAGCGCGCGTCTGGGTAATCTGGGCGCCGCGGACCGTGGCTTCCAGGGCAACCTTCTGCGCCTGCGACTGGGCAAGGGCTGCCTGGCCGGCAGCGATCTGTGCATCGATGGTATGGAGTGAAAGCTGCTCGGTGTCGAGCGAGGCCTGAGCCTGGCCGAGCGCAAGCTTGTAGTCGCCGTCGTCGAGCGTTGCGAGCACGTCGCCGGCCTTGACCTGCTGGTTGGCCACGACGTTTACCTTGGCGACATAGCCCGTTACCTTCGGCGATATCGTGGCGATGTCGCCGCCGATATAGGCGTCATCGGTGGAGACCATGAAGCGGCCGTTCGTCCACCAGTCGTAGCCATACCAGCCACCGGCTGCGAGAGCCGCGACGATGATGATCGGAAAAACCAGGCTGCGCCGCTTCTTCTCCGATGGCGGTGGGGCCGCAGGGGCCGGAGCAGCAGGCGCAGCCTGGGCGGGGGCAGGGTTGCTGCGCGTTTCGGCCGCTGGAGCCTCGGCAGGCGCACCGGTTTCCCGGGCTTCCACTTCTGCATCAGCGGGCTCGTTCACGATGCGCGCTACATTGTTTCCATGACTTGACGACATTTCCCTACCACCGAAAATCTGGCAAAATAATCGAACCGAACGGTTCGGTTCAATTGACATAGAGCCTTTCTCACGCCATATCAAGAGATATCGAACTGAGCGGTTCGATTTATTTCGCGAATCTGTTTAAGATTCAGAAAAAGTGATCGAGTATCGCGTAAAGGAGACAGTGAAAGAGCCGATGAAACACGAATCCCAAAATGCCGCCGTATTGAACGCGCCTGCGCCGGGCTCCGGTGGGCGCTGGGCAGCCGGCGAGGACCCTGCCAAGCGTCATCAGATTCTCGAAGGCGCCAAGCGTGTCTTTATGAAAATGGGCTTCGATGCGGCGAGCATGAACGATGTCACCCGCGAGGCGGGCGTTTCCAAGGGCACTCTCTACGTCTATTTTGCCAACAAGGAAGATCTGTTCGCCGCCATGATGGAGAGCGAGCGCACCCATTTCGTCAACCTTGTCCGCAATGCCCTTTCAGACGAAGCGGATGTCACGACCTCGCTTTATGATTTCGGCATCGTCTTCGTCACGCACGTCACCTCGGATAAGACCATCAGCGCAATGCGCACGGTCATCGGCGTGCGCGAACGCATGCCCTCGCTCTGTCAACGCTTCTTCACCGGCCCCGAAAATCTGCGCACGGTGCTGCGCGGCTTCCTCGAGCGGCAGGTTGCCGCCGGCCATCTCAAGATCGACGACTTCGACATGGCTGCCCGCCACTTCCTGGAAATGGCCAGCGGCGGCTATTTCAAGCTGCGGCTCTTCGGCGACATGGAACAGCCGCCGTCGAAGGAAGAGATCGACTATGTCGTGCGCGGCGCCGTCCGCGTCTTCCTGGCGGGCTACGGTCCGGATCGCAGGGATTAGAGCAATTCCAGGGAAAGTGCGCAGCGGCTTTTCGTCCGGAATTGCGTGAATAGAGCGGTTCGGAGATTCCGTGAAAAACTGTACTGCTCTGGGATGAACAGGCCTCTCCCGCCGGCCGCAACGGTGTAGTCATTCAACTCCGCAATGGCGATCAAGCATTGCCGCCGCCACAGGCCTATGACTGGCCCGGCAACCAGGGGAGTTGAAAATGAGCGCGATCGGCAGAGCGATATGGTTTATCGAAAGCCATTTTAAATCCGACATCTCGCTCGACGAGATCGCCGAGACGGCCGGGCTGTCGCGCTTTCATCTCTCGCGCGTCTTCGGCATGACGACCGGTCACTCGATCAGCAGCTATATCCGGAACCGCCGCCTCGGCGAAGCGGCTCTCGCACTGATCGACGGCTCCTCTTCCATTCTCCAGGTTGCCCTCGATGCCGGCTACGGCTCGCACGAGGCTTTCACCCGTGCCTTCCGCGAGCAATTCGGCATGACGCCGGAAAGCCTGCGCAAACAAGGACACGTTCGCAACCTCGCTCTACAGGAGCCGATCAGAATGGACGACACCCGCCTTCCCAAGCTCGATGGACCGCGCTTCGAGACCCATCCCGCGATGCTGCTTGCCGGTCTTGCGGAAACCTATGCCTATGAGGCGACAGAGGCCATCCCCTCGCTCTGGCAGAAATTCAACGAGCATTTCGGCCATATTCCCGGCCAGATCGGCAATGTCGCCTATGGCGTCTGCACCCAGGCGGAAGAAGGCAGCGAAAGCTTCCGCTATATGTCGGCAGCCGAAGTTTCCGCCGCCGACGGCTTGCCAGAAGGCTTCGTGACGGTGAAGCTGCCGCAGCAGCGCTATGCGATCTTCACGCATCGCGGCCATATCTCCGGCATTTCCGGCACGGTGCATCAGATCTTCGGCGAATGGCTGCCGCAATCGGGTCAACAGCATGCCGGCACACCCGACATGATGGAACGCTATGACGACCGCTTCGATCCGCGCACCGGCATGGGCGTGACGGAAATCTGGATACCCCTGGACGCCTGAAAACCAAGCCTGGGAACAGAGTCCTTGAAACAAGGCCGCCGCCACGAAATTGGTGGCGGCGCTTGTACGGACGGTTGTGCTCCTTACATTACGGCCATTCTGGAGCGGCCGTGCTGGGGGTCAGCATCGGCGAATGCTGATCAAAGGGGGACATTCAATGGATATCATGGGGCTGATACAGGACCCGGGAGCGTGGGTGGCGCTCGTCACGCTTGTCGTCATGGAGGTGGTCCTCGGCATCGACAACCTGATCTTCATATCGATCCTCACCAACAAGCTGCCGCCGGAGCATCGTGACAGAGCCCGCAAGATCGGCATCGGCCTCGCCCTTATCATGCGCCTCGCGCTGCTCGGAACCGTCGCCTGGATCGTCCAGCTGACCCAGCCCGTCTTCGAAATCTTCGGCCAGGGCTTCTCCTGGAAGGACATGATCCTCATCGGCGGCGGCCTCTTCCTCGTCTGGAAAGCGACGAAGGAGATCCATCACAACGTCGACCCTCAGGAACAGGGCGAGGATTTCATCGCCAAATCGACGACCACGACCTTCGCCTCGGCGATCGGCCAAATCCTGCTGCTCGACCTGGTCTTCTCGATCGATAGCATCATCACCGCCGTCGGCATGACGCCGCACCTTCCGATCATGTTCGTCGCGGTCATCGCAGCCGTCACGGTCATGCTGGTCGCAGCCAACCCGCTCGCCAATTTCATCGAGAAGAACCCGAGCATCGTCATGCTGGCGCTCGCCTTCCTGCTAATGATCGGCACGACGCTGATCGCCGAAGGCATGGGCGTGCATGTTCCCAAGGGCTACATCTACGCCGCCATGGCCTTCTCCGCCCTGGTCGAAGTGCTGAACATGGTGGCACGCAACCGGCGGAAAAAGGCATCTGGCGGCCATTGATCGAAAGAACTGCGCCCGCCAGCGGGCGCAGTTCCATTAGAGCGATCAATCCTGCACGTGCACGTCGACCCATTCGCCGATATCGCCGCGGCCATAAATGTCGACCTTGATCCAGACGTTGCCGCGAACGATATAATTCCCGGCATCGTCGGCGATATTGCCGTTTGCCAGCATGGCTTCCAGCTTCTGGCGATTGGAGGGCAGTGAAAAGAAGCTGTCGCCCTCGTCGCCACGGTCACGGCGGCGATAGGCGTGATAGTTGGCGCGGTCCTGGCGGATGATCTGCCAGGGCAGCGTCAGGCGCTCGCCTTTGGAATTGTAAAGATCGTCATTGCCGATATAGGCGCGGTAGGACTCGATCAGTCGGGCGGAACTGTCCCGTGTGATGGTCGATTGGGCCGCGGCTGCGTCGACCATCGAGACAGCCAATAGCAAGCACAAAATCAGTTTCTTCATGGTATCCCCGGAATGAACGATTGAAAACCTATTTTGCCACTGCCGCGAAAATTGCAAATCAAATTCGGCAAGCGTAAGGCTTTTCTTCTGAAACACTTACGAAGAGTAAAGACGCTCAGCGAAATTGGAAGGCCGGCCCTTTTCGATGCAGCACAGCGTCCTCGGTGCCTCTGCCTGCTCTTACGGCGCAGTTTCCCTTGACGTCATCCTTTGAATATGGCCTAAGGCCAGCCATACGGAAAACGCTGATAGAAGCGGCAAGACGCCCTTTTCCGGCCGGTTTCCTGATCCAGATAGACATTTTCGGCTGGACGGCGCTTGTCCCAAGCGCGGCCCGGCCTTTTATGACGGGCAAACAAAATGACCACTTCAGGCGTTCGCGTCCGCATCGCACCCTCCCCCACCGGCGAGCCGCATGTCGGTACCGCCTATATCGCGCTGTTCAACTATCTCTTCGCCAAGAAACACGGCGGCGAGTTCATCCTGCGCATCGAGGATACCGACGCAACCCGCTCCACCCCGGAATTCGAGACCAAGGTGCTCGACGCTCTGAAGTGGTGCGGCCTGAAATGGTCCGAAGGTCCCGATATCGGCGGCCCCTACGGCCCCTATCGCCAGAGCGACCGCAAGGACCTCTACAAGCCCTATGTCGAGCAGATCGTCACAAACGGCCATGGCTTCCGCTGCTTCTGCACGCCGGAGCGCCTGGAAAAGATGCGCGAGGCGCAGCGCGCCGCCGGCCTGCCGCCGAAATATGACGGCCACTGTCTGAACCTCTCGGCCGAGGAAGTGACCTCACGCGTCGCTGCCGGCGAGCCGCATGTCGTGCGCATGAAGATCCCGACCGAAGGCTCCTGCAAGTTCCATGACGGCGTCTACGGCGACGTGGAAATCCCGTGGGATGCCGTCGACATGCAGGTTCTCCTGAAGGCCGATGGCATGCCGACCTATCACATGGCCAACGTGGTCGATGACCATCTGATGAAGATCACCCATGTCGCGCGCGGCGAGGAATGGCTCGCCTCGGTGCCGAAGCACATTCTGATCTATCAGTATCTCGGCTGGGAGCCGCCGGTGTTCATGCACCTGTCGCTGATGCGCAATGCCGACAAGTCGAAGCTGTCGAAGCGCAAGAACCCGACCTCGATCTCCTATTATACGGCTCTCGGCTACATTCCCGAGGCGCTGATGAACTTCCTCGGTCTGTTCTTCATCCAGATCGCCGAAGGTGAAGAGCTCTTGAGCATGGATGAGCTTGCCGCAAAGTTCGATCCGGAAAACCTGTCCAAGGCCGGGGCCATCTTCGACATCCAGAAGCTCGACTGGCTGAACGGCCGCTGGATCCGCGAGAAGCTCTCGGAAGAAGAGTTCCAGCACCGCGTCCTGACCTGGGCAATGGAAAACGACCGCCTGAAGGAGGGTCTGAAGCTCTCGCAATCGCGCATCACCAAGCTCGGCGAGCTGCCCGACCTCACAGGCTTCCTGTTCAAGTCCGATCTCAACCTCGATCCTTCGGCCTTCGCCAAGATCAAGTCGACGCCGGAAGAATTGCTTGAGATCCTCAACACGGTACAGCCGGACCTTGAAAAGATCCTCGAATGGAACGTCGAGACGATCGAAGCCGAGCTGCGCGCCATTGCCGACCGCATGGGCAAGAAGCTGAAGGTCATCGTTGCCCCGCTTTTCGTCGCCGTATCGGGCTCCTCGCGCTCCCTGCCGCTTTTCGATAGCATGGCGATCCTCGGCCGCTCCGTCGTGCGCCAGCGGCTGAAACTGGCCGCGCAGACCGTTGCGACCCTCGTCGGCCCGAAGAATTGAACCGGACTTTAAAACCATGAACGACAAGACCGAAGCATCCGCCCTCTCCTCCGACGCAACGGAAGTTCGCCGCCAGAAGCTAAAGTTGCTGCGCGAACAGATCGGCGACGTCTATCCGGCGCATTTCCACCGCACGATGACCAATGCCGAGCTGGCCGCGAAATACGAAGGCCTGGAGCCGGATACGGAAACCGGCGATGTCGTCACCGTTGCCGGCCGCGTCTATTCCTCGCGCAACTCCGGCATGTTCATGGATATCCACGACGCGTCCGGCAAGATCCAGATCTTCAGCCACAAGGACGTGACCTCGGAAGAGGCACGCTCGCTGCTGCCGATGATCGATATCGGCGACATCATCGGCGTCACCGGCGTCGTGCGCCGCACCAAGCGCGGTGAGCTGACGATCAATGCCCAGCAGATCACCATGCTGACCAAGTCGCTGCTACCGATGCCGGAAAAGTGGCACGGCCTTTCCGATATCGAGCTGCGCTATCGCAAGCGCCATCTCGACATCATGACTAACGAGGAATCGAAGCTCCGCTTCCAGCAGCGCAGCCGCATCGTTTCCGGCATCCGCCGCTTCATGGAGAATGACGGCTTCATGGAAGTCGAAACGCCGATGCTGCATTCGGTTTATGGCGGCGCTACCGCCGAGCCGTTCAAGACGCATCACAACACGCTGAAGCTCGACATGTACCTGCGCATCGCGCCGGAACTCTTCCTGAAACGCACGCTGGTTTCGGGCCTCACCGACAAGGTATTCGAGATCAACCGCAACTTCCGCAACGAAGGCGTCTCCACCCGGCACAATCCGGAATTCACGATGATGGAGTGCTACTGGGCCTATGCCGACTACGAGGACATCATGGACCTCGTCGAGCGGCTGTTCTCCACGCTCGCCATGTCGATCCACGGCAGCACCGAATTCGCCTTCGGCGACAAGCAGATTTCCTTCAAGGGTCCGTTCCGCCGCGTGCCGATGCCCGATGCCGTCAAGGAAGCAACCGGCATCGACTTCCTGGCGATCAAGACCGACGAGGAAGCTCGCGACGCCTCCAAGGCCGCCGGCTTTGCCGTCGAGAAGGACGCCACCTGGGGCGAATGCCTGGCCTTCATCTTCGAGGAGAAGGTTGAGGGTACGCTGATCCAGCCGGCGCACGTCACGCATTTCCCGAAGGATATCTCGCCCTTCGCCAAGGAAGTACCGGGCGAGCCGCGCCTTGTCGAACGTTTCGAGACCTATTGCAACGCCTGGGAACTCGGCAACGCTTTCTCGGAGCTCAACGATCCGGAAGAACAGCGCGCCCGCATGGTCGAGCAGCTCGAGCAGGCGCATGCGCGCGGCGAAAAGCAGAAGGAACTCGACGAAGAATTCCTCGACGCGATCGATCAGGGCATGCCGCCCGCAGGCGGTCTCGGCATCGGTGTGGACCGCCTCATCATGCTTTTGACCAACTCGCCGTCGATCCGCGACATCATCCTTTTCCCGGCCCGCCGCAACAAGGCCGATTGAGGCCGGTTCCGTCCCTCGAACATCAAAGGTGCGTATCATGACGGGTAAAGAGATATCGGCGGCAGATGCCGACAGCGAGCATCAGCGGCTGGCCGATCTTGCCGAGATCGGCGACATCGATCTCTCACAATACGCACCGGGAACGTTCGGTTGCCACGAAGCGATGCACACGGCGTCGATCATGCTCGACATGACCGACGACCAGTTGCTGCAGCACCCCGCCATTCTGGCGAATCCGGACTTCTACCGTCTTGCCGGCGAAGTCCACGAGGCGCTCTTCGCGCTCTACCAGGCTATCGGCGAGAAACATCTGGCGGAATGAGGCATCAGCCTTTCCGCCCGATAGCGCAAATCCGCTTTTGATCAGTTGGTGACGGGCGAGCGGCGGTCGGCGGCGCCCGTCATGGTCGGGTCCAATCCCGGTGACGGGCTTTTTTCCTTCGCCCCGGCATCGGCGCCGATGAAATCACCATTCGCATCATAGCCCGGCTGCACATTGCCGGTCGATTTCGGTTCCGGCAGCTGCGGTTTGGCATCGTGGCTCTCCGCTTGATTTGCGGCCGCTTTCTCTTCCGCAGCGATCGCCGCCTTCATCTTGTCCTTCTTGGCGTCGCCGCCATTGTCTGCCGCCAGCGCGTTGTCGCAGTCCGTCAGATTCTTCAACCCGGCGATCGCCGCATCGATATCCTGCGGCAGCATAGTAATCTGCTCACCATAAAACAGGCCGGCATTGCTCGCACCGCCATCATAATAGCGTGCCGTCAGCGGTGCCTCGGAGCTGCCATCGACAAGCTTGTCTGGATGCGGCACGTAAACGACATCGGCCCCCAGCGCCCGGCCACGCAAGTCAGACCGCAATGTCGGCCCATTTCTGTCGAGAACCACAACCTGAACGAGATCCGGTTTCTGTTCCTGATAGACAGCCTTGGCAACCCGGAGCGCAGTCCTGACACGCGTCAGCCCATCGGTCGGCTCCGTGCGGATATATTTGCGAACCCAGAAACGGTTATCCTTACGGATCGTGACGAGATTGACGTCGGTGCACTGAAGCCCGTTAGGAGATGCGGAGGCGAGACCGAGCAGCCTGTCCTTGCCGACATAAAGCGCCAATACGCCGGAGCAGCCTATGAGAAAGGCCACTCCGCCGATCATGACGACAAACTTCCGGGGTATCCGGAAAATGTGCAGTAAGGCGCTCACGCCAACTGCTCCAGCATAGACCACTCCAAGCCGACAAAAATGATCAACCCTCACGTTAGGGAATTGGCGTTTCGGAATACTTAAAACTGAGGTGAAACTTGTGCTGTCCTCGACATCGTTACCAAAAAAGGTCCAAACTTTCACACCTATGACGGGCGCTTGCCTTCCGTGCCGCGAACATGCTCTAACCTTGGCATGGCCTTCACCTTGAGACAGCTGCAATACTTCGTCGCCGTTGCGGAACAGGGCTCCGTGACGCGTGCTGCGCAGAACCTGTCCATCTCGCAATCCTCAGTCACCGAAGCTCTTAAGGAACTGGAAAGCGATCTCGGCGTGGAGCTGTTCGAGCGCCATCCGCGTGGCCTGTCGATCACCCACAACGGCCACCAGTTCCTGCGCCACGCAACGAAGATCCTGGCGACGGTCTCCGACGCGCGTACCAGCTTTTCCGGCAAGCAGAACGAGGCCGGAGGCACGCTGAATATCGGCGTGACATCGCTTGTCGCCGGCTATGTTCTGTCAGATCTTCTGGCGCGCTATCGCCGCGCCTGCCCCGGGGTCGAAGTCAGTGCCATCGAGGACAATGGCGGTTATCTGGAACATCTTCTGGTTGGTGGCGAGCTCGACGTCGCCGTCATGGTCATTTCCAATCTGCGCGATCGCATGGCTCTGCAGGCCGAGATTCTGGAGACCTCGCCCTACCGCCTCTGGCTGCCGATGGGCCACCCCCTCGTCTCGGCCGATATCATCAGTGTTGCAGACATCACCCGCGAGCCACTGATCATGCTGACCATCGACGAAATCGAGGAAAACACCGGCAAGCTTTTGACCGCGCTCGGCGCCCGCCCGCATGTCGCGTTCCGCACCCGCTCTGTCGAGGCCGTGCGCAGCCTGGTTGCCACCGGCGCCGGTGTCGCACTGCTGCCGGATCTCGTCTATCGTCCATGGTCGCTGGAAGGCGATCGCATCGAAAGCCGCGACGTCTCCGGTTCGCTGCCTGTGGTGCAGGTCGGCATGGTCTGGCGCAAGGGCTCCAGCCTGCCGCAAGCGGCCCGCGATTTCGTCGGTGTCGCAGAAAGCATGCGCTCGGGCCGGCAGCGGTAGCACGCAGTATTCTTGCGACCCGACTGAGGGGAATACAATCGAAGATTGTCGCAAATGGAGGGTCAGGTATGAAGACTGCAATCATATTCGACTGTGAGTTTCTTTGCCTCGAAGGGTCGCAACGCCGGTCCTGGTGTGCGGCGCATGATCCCGATCCGGTTGTCGCGCAAGTCGGAGCCGTCAAGCTCAGCCTCGAAGACGATTTCGCGATCCTGGACAGCTACAAGGCCTATGTTCGCCCGGTCGATCGGTTTGGCAAACGATATGCGCTCGATCCGTTCTTCACCGCATTGACGGGTGTGACCGAAGAGAACATCGAGACGGAAGGAATGGCCCTGCAGGACGCCGTCGCCGGCCTGGATCGTTTCTCGGATGGTGCCCGCCTCTGGTCCTGGGGCAAGGACGAGCTGAATATGATGGCGATCAGCTGTTACGTCGCCGGTATCCAGCCCCTGATCCCCGCGCATCGTTTCGACAATGCCGTCAAGCTGCTGCTTGCGGCGGGAATGCCGGTCGAAGATCTGGCGAAGACGCCAAGCAACGCGCTCTCCCACTACTATGGCGTGCAGCATCCGCCACTTAAGGGCCATGACGCGCTCGATGATGCCCTTTCCATTTCCTACACGCTGCAGCACCTCATGCGGGCCGGAAAGCTGCGGCCGGAGGTTTTCGATCTCTCAGCCACGCACAGTTAGGAATCGGTAATTCCGATATCACCTTTCTGATAAATGAATTTGCGAATGCGGCGAAATCGCGTCACCTTTTCTTTCGGGAACAGGAAGCCAGCCACTGGCTCCACGCCATCAAGGCTCAAAAACCGGGAGAGTCCGATGAAGCATCTGCTGAAATCATGCACGGCCGCACTCGCATCCTTAAGTTTCGCCACACAGGTCATTGCCGCCGAGCCGTTGAAGACGCTCGGTAAGGGTGAAGGTGCGGTCAGCATCGTCGCCTGGGCTGGCTATATCGAGCGCGGTGAGAGCGACAAGAATTACGATTGGGTCACCGGCTTCGAAAAGGAAACCGGCTGCATGGTCAGCGTCAAGACCGCGGCGACATCGGACGAAATGGTGGCGCTGATGAACGAAGGCGGCTTCGATCTCGTGACCGCATCCGGTGACGCGTCGCTGCGCCTCGTTGCCGGCAAGCGCGTCCAGCCGATCAATACTGATCTGATCCCGAGCTGGAAGAACCTCGACGACCGCCTGAAGAATGCCCCTTGGCACACGGTCAACGGCGTCCATTACGGCGTGCCCTATCTCTGGGGCCCGAATGTGCTGATGTATAATACCGACGCCTTCAAGGGCCAGGCGCCAAAGAGCTGGAACGTCGTCTTCGAAGAAACGACGCTGCCTGATGGTAAGTCGAACAAGGGTCGCGTGCAGGCCTATGACGGGCCGATCTATATTGCCGATGCCGCCCTTTATCTCATGGCCCACAAGTCTGAACTCGGCATCAAGGACCCCTACGAGCTCAACGAAGATCAGTACAAGGCGGCCCTCGAACTGCTGCGCGGCCAGCGCAAGCTCGTCAGCCGTTACTGGCATGACGCGATGATCCAGACCGACGACTTCAAGAACGAAGGTGTCGTCGCCTCCGGCTCCTGGCCGTTCCAGGTGAACCTGCTGCAGGCCGACAAGCAGAAGATCGCCTCCACCTTCCCGGATGAGGGAACGACGGGCTGGGCCGACACCACCATGCTGCATGCCGACAGTGAGCATCCGAACTGCGCCTATATGTGGCTGGAACATTCGCTGCAGGCCAAGGTTCAGGGCGATGCCGCCGCATGGTTCGGCGCCGTGCCCTCGGTTCCGGCAGCTTGCAAGGGCAACGAACTCCTGACCGACAGCGGCTGCGCCACCAACGGCTATGATCACTTCGACAAGATCAAGTTCTGGAAGACGCCCGTCGCGAAATGCAGCACGCAGGGCGAATGCGTGCCCTATCACCGCTGGGTCTCCGACTATATCGGCGTGATCGGCGGGCGGTGATCTTCACGGGAAACATACCTTCTCCCCTCGGGGAGAAGGAAAAAACAACCCTTCCCTGGAGAAGCCAATGAACGCCGTTCGTTTCCAGCAGGTGTCGCGCCATTTCGGCCAGGTCCGCGCTGTGGACCGCGTCGATCTGGAGATTGCGCCCGGCGAATTCTTCGCCATGCTCGGCCCTTCCGGCTCCGGCAAGACCACCTGCCTCAGATTGATTGCCGGCTTCGAACAGCCGACGGGCGGCCATATCGAAATCTTCGGCGAAACTGCTGAAGGCGTTCCACCCTATAGGCGCAACGTCAATACGGTCTTCCAGGACTATGCCCTCTTTCCGCATCTCAACATCCTCGACAATGTCGCCTATGGGCTGATGGTCAAGGGTGTCGGCAAAGCCGAGCGGCTGCGGGCTGCCGAACAGGCGCTGGAACTGGTAAAGTTGCCGGGCTATGGCGCCCGCCGTCCGGGCCAGCTCTCCGGCGGCCAGCGGCAGCGTGTGGCGCTCGCCCGCGCTCTCGTCAACAAACCGAAGGTACTGCTGCTCGACGAACCGCTGGGCGCGCTCGATCTGAAGCTGCGCGAGCAGATGCAGGAGGAGTTGAAGAGCCTGCAACGGGCGCTCGGCATCACCTTCGTCTTCGTCACCCACGATCAGGGCGAGGCCCTGTCCATGGCCGATCGCGTCGCCGTCTTCAACGACGGCCGCATCGTGCAGCAAGGCACGCCACACGATATCTACCAACGGCCGAAGACCCGTTTCGTTGCCGATTTCGTCGGCTCCTCCAACGTCATCGCTCCCGAAACCATGTCGTCGCTCGGCGGCGAACGGCGCTGGGCGAGCCTGCGCCCCGAGGCCATCCGGTTGACTGAGGAGAGCGGCGTGGCGGCGACCGTGAAGGCGACGAGCTTTCTCGGTGCCGCTACCCGCCTCTCGGTCGAGACGAATGGCGCCCGACTGCATGTGACCGTACCCGCGGGCCAGCCGGCTCCGGATACAGGGGCCTCCGTCCGCCTCGCCTGGCTGCCGGCGGATGTGCATTATATGGACGACGCCGCATGAACGCCGCCGCCTTCCCCGCCTCGTCGAGCCAGGCACCGGCCTCGATCCTGCCGCGCCGCGGCGGCATCTTTGGCCGTCTATCGGATATCTTCTGGCGCCGGCCGAAGCTGCTGCTCTTCCTGATGCTGACGCCGCCGCTGCTCTGGCTTGGCATCATCTATATCGGCTCGCTGATCGCGCTGCTACTGCAGAGCTTCTTCTCGATCGACGACTTCTCGGGAATGGTGAATTACGAATTTACCCTCTCGACCTATGCGCAGCTGCTGAATACGGCCAACTTCGACATCATCGTCCGCACGGTCGTCATGGCCGCTCTCGTCACCATCGCCTCGGCCTTCGTCGCCTTCCCCATCGCCTATTATGCGGCCCGCTATGCGCAGGGAAAATGGAAGGCGCTGTTCTATCTCGGCGTCATGCTGCCGCTCTGGTCGAGCTATCTGGTGAAAGTCTATGCCTGGAAGCTGATCCTCGCCAAGGAAGGCATTCTCACCTGGATCTTCGACAAACTGCATCTCGGCTGGCTGCTCGACGGCGTGCTTGCCTTTCCCGTCATCGGCGGCAACTCGCTCTCGGTCAGCTATATCGGCACCTTCCTCGTCTTCGTCTATATCTGGCTGCCCTATATGATCCTGCCGACGCAGGCAGCACTTGAGCGCGTGCCGGCCAATCTGCTGGAAGCCTCATCCGATCTGGGCGCGACGCCGAACCAGACCTTCCGTACAGTACTGTTGCCGCTCGCCCTGCCAGGGGTCGTCGCCGGCTCCATCTTCACCTTCTCGCTGACTCTGGGCGATTACATCATCCCGCAGATCATCGGCTCCTCTCGCCTCTTCATCGGTCAGGCCGTCTATACGCAACAGGGAACCGCCGGCAACGTGCCGCTGGCCGCCGCCTTCTCGGTCGTGCCGATCGTCATCATGGCCATCTATCTCTGGATCGCCAAAAGGCAGGGAGCTTTCGATGCGCTCTGATCGTGGCCAACGCGCCTCCTTCCCCCTGAAGATCGCAGCCGCGGGCGGCCTGCTCTTCCTGCATCTGCCGATCCTTCTGATCTTCGTCTATGCCTTCACGACGGAAGAAAAAAGCTATCAGTGGCCGCCGCCGGGGCTGACCCTGCAATGGTTCGGTATCGCCTGGAACAGGCCGGATGTCTGGTCGGCGCTGGCACTCTCGGTGCAAGTCGCGACCATCGCAACCGCGATCGCATTGATCCTCGGCACGCTCTGTGCCGCGGCCGTCAGCCAGACGAAGTTCTTCGGCCGCGAGGCGATCTCGCTCTTGGTCATCCTGCCGATCGCGCTGCCCGGCATCATCACCGGCATTGCGCTGCGCTCCGCCTTCAGCCTGTTCGATATCCCCTTCTCGGTCTGGACGATCGTTCTCGGCCATGCCACCTTCTGCGTTGTCGTTGTTTATAACAACGCCGTCGCCCGCTTCCGCCGCACCTCCGGCTCGCTGATCGAGGCCTCAATGGATCTTGGCGCCGATGGCTTCCAGACCTTCCGCCATGTCGTCCTGCCGAATATTGGCACGGCGCTGCTTGCGGGCGGCATGCTTGCCTTCGCGCTGTCCTTCGATGAAGTCATTGTGACCACCTTCACCGGCGGCCAGCAGATGACCCTGCCGATCTGGATGCTGGAGGAACTCATCCGCCCGCGCCAGCGACCGGTGACCAACGTCGTCGCCATGGTCGTCGTGCTTGTCACCTTCCTGCCGATCCTGGCATCCTACTATCTTACCCGCGACGGCGACCAGATCGCCGGCGGCGGCAAATGAAAGGGAGAGAATAATGGATACCCAAATGCTGATCGGCTCCCGCTTCGAAGCCGGCACGGAGACGGAAGAACGCGTCCTCAACCCGAAGACAGGCGAGACGGTGCTCAACTTGCCGGAGGCCTCGCTCGGGCAGATCGACGCCGCCGTCGATGCTGCAGAAAAGGCCTTCACGAGCTGGTCGCAGACGACGCCAAGCCAGCGGTCGGCCTATCTCCTCAAGATCGCCGACGCCATCGAGCGCGATGCCGAAGGCTTCGCAGCGCTGGAAGCACTGAACTGCGGCAAGCCGATCAATGCCGTGCTCAATGACGAAATCCCGGCGATCGTCGACTGCTATCGCTTCTTTGCCGGCGCGGTGCGTAACCTGCACGGCCCGGTCGCCGGCGAATACCTGCCCGGCCACACCTCGATGATCCGCCGTGATCCGATCGGCATCGTCGGCTCCATCGCGCCCTGGAACTATCCGCTGATGATGATGGCCTGGAAGCTGGCTCCCGCCATTGCCGGCGGCAACACCGTCGTCTTCAAACCCTCCGAACAGACGCCGCTGACGGCGCTGAAGATGGCGAAGCTGCTGGCGGATGTGCTGCCGGAAGGAGTCGTCAACGTCATCCTCGGCCGCGGCGAGAGCGTCGGCAATGCGCTGATCAACCATCCGAAGATCAGCATGGTCTCCATCACCGGCGATGTCGCCACCGGCAAGAAGGTCTTGCAGGCCGCGGCCAAGACGGTCAAGCGCACCCATCTCGAACTTGGCGGCAAGGCCCCGGTAATCGTCTTTGACGATGCGGATATCGACGCCGTGGTCGCCGGCATCCGCACCTTCGGCTATTACAATGCCGGCCAGGACTGCACCGCCGCCTGCCGCATCTATGCCGACGCCAAGGTTTACGACAATTTCGTCGCTGATCTGACGTCAGCCGTGTCAAGCATCAAGTTCAACCTCGCCGACGATACGGAAAACGAGATCGGCCCGCTGATCTCCAAGCGCCAGCGCGACCGCGTCGAAAGTTTCGTCACCCGCGCCGCCGAACACAAGCACATGGAAATCACCACCGGCGGCAAGATTTCCGGCGAGCACGGCTTCTTCTACGCCCCGACCGTCGTTGCCGGCGCCACGCAGGATGACGAGATCGTCCGCCGCGAAGTCTTCGGCCCTGTGGTCTCCGTAACCCGCTTCACCAATGCCGACGACGCCGTCACCTGGGCCAACGACAGCGACTACGGCCTGGCCTCCTCGGTCTGGACCAAGGACATCAGCCGCGGCATGCAGACCGCTGCCCGCCTGCAATATGGCTGCACCTGGATCAACACACACTTCATGCTGGTCAACGAAATGCCGCATGGCGGCCTGAAGCAATCCGGCTACGGCAAGGATATGTCAGTCTACGCTATCGAAGACTACACGGCCGTGCGGCACGTGATGATCAATCATGGGTGAGAGGAGGTTCGCGACGTGAACGGCATTCTCCATTTTGCCGCCCGGCTGTACCCCCCTCTGTCACTTCGTGACATCTCCCCCACAAGGGGGGAGATCGTTTGGAGTATGCTGCTATCTCTCGGTCAGTATCAGGCTTTGATTACTGCGGACGTGAAGTTTGTTTGAGGCGAGCAGGTGCTGCGGATTACCGATCTCCCCCCTTGTGGGCAGGGCTATCGCATATGAGCGGAGATCGCCGCCGTCCCCCTTCTCCCCAGCGGGGAGAAGGTGCCGCCAGGCGGATGAGGGGGTGCCCGCCAAGACCACAAAAATCCATGAATTCAAATCGATAACCCCCTCATCCGACCCTTCGGGCCACCTTCTCCCCAAGGGGAGAAGGAGCTTATGGCGCTCGTCCGCCTCCATATGCGATAGCCCTGCCCTTGTGGGGGAGATGTCACGAAAGTGACAGAGGGGGTATGCACCCTCAGCAGACTCGACAGCATCCGTCGAAGGCAACAATGCTCATTACCCCAAAACGCCTTTGGAACAATTCACCCTCCTCCCGCGTCTTTAAGAAGTACAACGCAGAGGAGATTGCTAAATGCTGAAATGGGCTCTCATTTTCTTTGTGATTTCTTTGATCAGCGGCTTTTTCGGCTTTTCAGGCGTGTCCGCGGCAACCGCAACCATTGCGCGTGTTCTCTTCGCCATCTTCCTGATCATCTTCCTGATATTCCTGATCCTGGCCGTCATGGCCGGCAATGCCGTCGTTTGACGGCAGGGATCATCGGCGCATCGGGGCGGGCCTAGATCAGGCTCGCCCCGACATTTATGGCGAGCGCCAGGATCGTCGTATTGAACAGAAACGACAGGATCGCGTGCAGAAGCGCGAGCTTACGCATCGAAACGGTGGAAATACCGATATCGGCGGTCTGAGCCGCAACCCCGATCGTGAAGGAGAAATAGAGGAAGTCCCAATAGATCGGCTCCTCCAAAGGCTCGGCGAATTTCAGCCCCTGCCCCTTGCCCGGACTGCTGTAGAACCGGTGCGCATAGTGGATGGTGAACAGCGTATGCAGGAAGGTCCAGGATATCAGGATCGTCACGATCGCCATCATCACGCGGTAGAAGGCGATTTCGGGTGAGGCGTCCTTGACGCCAAGCAGATCCAGCGCAATGCCGCCGATGCTGGCGAGCGCTGCCGCAATCGACAGGAACAGCAGGAATCCATCCGAGAAATCGAGATCGGCCGAGCGCTTGCGTATGCGCTGCGGGTCGGCCGTCAGCATCCTGTACAGGCTGTAAACGATATAGACGATTGCGGTCGTATCCCAAGCGATCAGCAGATTGCTGGCATTGAACTCGCGGGATGTCAGAAGCAGAAACACGGCGATGCCGGCAAGAACCGCAATCAAGATGACATGATGCTTGCGCCACAGCACACGCCATCTGGAATGATGCAAATGTCCCTGCGCATCCATGCCGCTCTCCCGATCGCAAATCGTCTTTCAAAACAACGCTTCGTCGACGAGAGTGGCAAATAAAAGGAAGCCCCGCAATACGGGGCCTCCTACCTTCAAAATGCAGCCTCAGCCCGTCCAGCCGCCGTCGATGACGTGGATCTGGCCTGTCGTGAAGCCCGCCTCGTCGCCGGCGAGATAGGTCACCAGTGCGGCGATCTCTTCGGCAGTCGCGATCCGGCCCATCGGCTGGCGGGCGATAAAGTCCTTCATTGCCTTCTCGTAGTCACCGGTTGCCTTCAGCCGCTCATGCAGCGAGGGGCTATCGACCGTGCCAGGGCAAATCGCATTGGCGCGGATGCCCTTGGCGACGAAATCGGCGGCGATCGATTTGGTCAGGCCGATCACGGCAGCCTTGGAGGCGCAATAGGCGAAACGGTTCGGCACGCCCTTCACACTGGAAGCAACGGAGGACATGTTGACGATCGAACCCTTGCCCTTTTCCAGCATGCCCGGCAGGAAGGCCCGGCACGTCGTGTACATCGCCTTGGCATTGAGGTTGAAGGAGAAATCCCAATCCTTCTCCTCGCAGTCCAGGATCGTGCCGGCATGGACGAAACCGGCGCAATTGAAGAGCACGTCGATCGGGCCAAGCTCTTCCGCGTAGGCCTTGACGGCGGCACTATCGAGCACGTTCAACACATGTTTGGTCGCGCCATCAAGCGTCGAGAGCGTCTGCTCGTTGATATCAGTGGCGTAGACATGTGCGCCAAGCGAGATGAAGCGCTCTGCCGACGCCCGGCCGATGCCCTGCCCCGCCGCCGTGATGACGACCTTCTTGCCTTCCAACCCGTGACCCATAATCCTGATCCTTTCTTCGGGAACCATGACCCCACCCATGCCGCTGGCTGCATAGCCGAAACTCGGATAAGATCATGCTATAACAATCAGTTGGCGCAACCTCGCTACGCTTCGAAAGACTGCGCGAAGCGATGATTCAGCTTGTCGACGAGGACTGTATGCCGCTCGCCGCTTCGCAGTCCATTGCTAATCATCTCGGATGCATCGCTTTGAAATGCCATGTAGCCATCATGTCGCGGCCGCACATAGGCGCCTTCCAGCGTCGCACGCGTGTTGCGGTAAAAATCGAGCGCCGGCGCATTGACCGCATCGCTGACCCAGCCGTCGGCATGGCCGGGTTGACCATTGCCACTCGCATAAACACCCGCCTGCACCGGCCCACTCGCAATCCAGCGCGCAAAAGCCTTCGCCTCTTCAGGCGCTTGCGTACGTGCCGACACCGCAATGCCGGTGCCGCCAAGTGCCGAGCCATTCGGCGGGCGTCCATCGATCACGGGCATATCTGCAAAAGCGATCCGCGCCGGCCTGAATCCGGCAAAGGAATAGTTCACGTAGCCATAGATGAACGGCGACGCCACATAGGGACCGTCAGGCTGGCCCATCAGATCGAGCACGGCGATCGGATCCATTTCGTAGCAGCTGGAATCCATGCCCGAAACGAGCTGCGCGATCCAGTCGAGCACCGCTTCGCCATCGGCCTTGGCAATGAAATCCGGCCCTTCGATGTTGCAGGGCGTGCCGAGGTGGGCAGCCAGTGTGATGAAAGTCATCAGCGAATGCGGCGGCCGCATCGGCAGGATTGCTTTGCCTTCCTTGGCGAGCGTCACGAATTCGGCGAGATTCTTGACCGGCGCGCTCAGCCGGTCGGGCCGATAGGCCTGCACCTGTGTTGCCGCATCGAGCGGAAAGGCCCATTGCCGGCCCTGCCAGTTGTAGCTCGGATAGGAGCGCCCAACGGTGCCGGCGGCGATCGCGGCAATTTCCTTCGCATAGCCTGCATCATCGAGCGGCAGCAGGCAGTTCTCGCGCGTGATCTGGCCGACATGCGGATGATCGATGACGATGAGATCGTATTGCGCGGCAAGCTCCTCCACCGGAAAGGTCTCGAAATCCTGCAGCGAGCGCTTTTCCCAGCTGATCTCGACCCCGGTCTTTTCCCGCCACACCTTCGAGCAGGCGATCATCGGATCGTAGCCGCGCGGATGCGACCAGGTCATTCCCTTAAGTTTTGCCATCATGCCTTCCCCGCGCTCGGCTTGCGCTCGACGACCAGGATATGATCGGCGGCAAGCACGACTTCGTCGCGCTGGTTGAGCACTTCGCAACGCTCAACCACACGACCGGAAGCCGGCCGTTTCGGATCATCCTCCTTCGCCGAAATGGTGACGCGGGTGCGGATCGTATCGCCAATATGCACCGGGCGGACGAAGCGGAGCCGATCGTAACCATAGGAAAAGGCGACGGGATTGATGAGCGAGGCCGTTAGTCCGACGCCGATCGCAAAGATCATCGTGCCATGCGCGATGCGCTGGCCGCCGGGCAAGGTCTTGGCGAATTCCGCATCCATGTGATGTGGGAAGAAATCGCCGGTATGGCCAGCATGGACAACAAAATCCGTCTCGGTGATCGTCCGTCCCGTGGTCACCCTGACGTGGCCGACTTCATAATCTTCGAAATAGAGGGCTTGTTCTGCCATTGCTCAAGCCTTTGGAAGTTCGGCAATCGGCGTCGCCGGCGCGGCGCTCGATTGATAAGCGGCCTCGACGAGAGCCATGGTCTGCCAGGCATCCTCGACGGAGCCGATCAGCTCCTGATCCTCGCCGGATGCGAAGCGCTGCAGGTTGGCCATGCGATTGACGAAGGCATCCGGGAACCAGGCGCCCTCCAGCTTGACCTCGACCCAATCGCTGCCGCCCTCAGGTCGGATCCAAAGTTCGTCCGGCTCCCCGCTGGGATAGTCGAGATTGACACCGAGCTTGACATAGGCCGCCCCCTTGGTGCCGGCGATGCGAAACTCACAAGCCTGGAACTTGCGGCCGAAATCATGGTCGTGATTGACCGAGAGCACGCAGCGAACCTTGTCGCCATAATCGAGAATCGCAGCCGTCCGCGTCTGGGCGACATCATGGTTGGGATGGCCGATGGTCTTGGCGTGGATCCCCCGAGGATTACCGAGCAGCCCGCGAATGAAATCGAAATAGTGGATCGAGTGCATGGCGATCTCGATGCGTGGCAAGCCTTTCAGGAACGGCCAGAGGCCCCAGGGTGTTGCAAGCGCCAGCCACGCATCAAAATCGACGACCTCGCCGAGATACCCTTTGTTCACGGCATCGTAGAGCGCCAGCATCATCGGCGCGAAGCGAAGTTGGAAGTTGACGGCCGCCTTGATATCCCTCTCGCGGCAGACCCGCAGAATTTCGGAGGCGCCGGCAAGATCGCTGCCCATCGGTTTCTGGATCAGCGCGAAGGAACCGCGCGGCAACTTCGAAAGGATCGTCGCATGCGCTGCCGGCGGGGTCGCCAGATCGAAGATCGCGCCATCGACGGCAAGGGCTTCTGCCTCGGAGGCGAAAACTCGAATACCCCATCGAGCAGCCAGCGCCACCGCCTTCTCGGTGTTTGGATCGTGGAGGCCCGCGACCGGAAAGCCGCCTTGTTTATAGGCAGGCAGATGCGCGTCACCGACGATGCTGCCGGCACCGAAGATCACGATGGAGCGAGGATGCGACGGCTTCGGCCACCATTGGCGAAGAGATTTGGGATCGAAGCTCATCTCACCCTCCCTGAAATCAAGGCCGGTTGACCTTTTGCCTGGAAAAAAGAGCCAGGAACATTGGCTTCGGAAGTTGTGGAAGCTACACACCCCCCTCTGTCACTTCGTGACATCTCCCCCACAAGGGGGGAGATCGCTTGAAGCGTTTCGCAGCACCTCGGGAAACGAATAGCTGTCGTGTCAGCAGATTCGATGTCTGTTGCTTGCCAGAGATAGCCGCGATTTACCAATCTCCCCCCTTGTGGGGGAGATGTCAGCGAAGCTGACAGAGGGGGGTATCCATTCCACAATCTCCCCGCTGGCGGAATAAGGGGCCCTGATTGGACGTCAGTCATGATGAAACACCTCCTCCATCATGGCCCACCACTCGCCCTCTTTGCGGGTCTCGAAGGGCTTCTGGCAGGGTATGCAGAAAGACCACCACTCTTGGTTCTTCGGGCTGGCAGCCATCTTCGACATATCGGCCTCGAAATCCGTGCCGACATATTCCCAATAGCCGAAGAGCAGGTTTTCCGGCTCTTTCAGGAAGATCGAATAGTTGGTGATGTTGCATTCGGAGATCAGCGCCAGGATCTCGGGCCAGACGGCCGCGTGAAGCGCCTTGTATTCCGCCACATTGGCCGGCTCCAGGCCGATCACCATTCCCATCCGCTGCATGGTTAGCTCCTCCTCAGCCGTGAATTTCCCGGGTGAATTCGCCGATCGAGCGCGCCTTCACGGCATCCCAGTCCCAGGCGATGCCGATACCGGGCTCTGATGGGGCCACCGCCTTGCCATCGACGATGTCCATGCCCTTGGTGGTGAGATCGTCGAGCTGCGGGATGTATTCGACATATTTGCCGTTCGGCACGGCGCAGGTGAGGCTGACATGCAGCTCCATCAGGAAATGCGGGCAGACGGGAATGTCGAAGGCTTCGGCGGCATGCGCCACCTTCAGCCAGGGCGTGATGCCGCCGATGCGGGCGACATCCACCTGCACGATCGAGCAGGCGCCCTTCTGCATATATTCGCGAAAATGCCGAATCGAATACATGGATTCGCCGACCGCGATCGGCGTCGGCGTCGATCGGATCAACCGGATATGGCCATCGAGATCGTCGGCCGGCAGCGGCTCCTCGATCCAGGCAAGGTCCAGCTCCTTGAGGCGTGCTGCCCGGCGGATCGCCTCATCGACGGTGAAGCCCTGATTGCAGTCGGTCATGATTTCGAAACCGGAGCCGAGTGCCAGACGCATCGCGGCCAGCCGGTCGTAATCCTCGGAGCCATGCGGCTTGCCGATCTTCACCTTGGAGCCGGAAAAGCCCTTGGCCTTCGCCTGCAGGGCGTCTTCGACCAAAGCCTCCTTCTCGATATGCAGCCAGCCACCTTCCGTCGTGTAGAGCGGGCACCGATCCTTGGCGCCACCAGCAAGCTTCCAGAGTGGCAGCTTCTGCTTCTTGGCTCGCAGATCCCAAAGTGCCGTGTCGATGGCCGCAAGCGCCAGCGCCGTGATGGGACCGATCGTCGTAGCATGCGTGGCGAATTCCAATCTGTGCCAGATCGCCTCGATGCAATCGGCATCCTCGCCGATCAAGAGCGGCACCAGATGGTCGGACAGCAGCCGCATGACGGACGAGCCGCCGGTGCCGATCGTATAGCTGTAACCGGTGCCGGCTGCCCCATCGCTGTCGGTGATGGTAACGATCGGCGTTTCCTGGCTGACGAAGCTCTGGATCGCATCCGTCCGCTTCACCTTCGGCGGCAGATCGACCATGCGCAGTTCAATTTTCTCGATACGTGCCATGGGAGCTATTCCTCAGTTTGCCAGGCTCTTGCCGGTTTCGGCGGAGAAGAGATGCGCTTGGCTGAGATCGAAGCTCATCTTCAGCCGCTCGCCACTCTTCAACGCGCGCGGATTGAGCATGCGCGTCACCAATTCGCGCCCGGCGAATTCGACAAAGACGAGTGTTTCATTGCCGAGCGGTTCGGTGATGGCGACCGGCAGGGTCAGCTCGTAGACGGCAGATTCCGCGCCCGAATGCAGGCCGTGGCCAGTCGGGAAGATATCGTCGGGCCTAAGACCGAAGGCGACCTTTTCTCCTTCCCTGACCTTGCCGGCAAACTGGTTCGGCAGCGGCAGACGATCACCGTTCTTGAAGATGAGTTCGCCTACCTTCAGTGTCGCCTCTTCGATATTCATCGGTGGTGAGCCGATGAAGCCGGCAACGAAGCGGGTGGCGGGCCGCTTGAACACCTCGTCCGGCGTGCCGACTTGTTCGATGTGGCCGTCGCGCATGATGACGATGCGGTCCGCCAGCGTCATGGCCTCGACCTGATCGTGCGTCACGTAGACCACCGTCGACTGCACCTTGGCATGCAGTTTCTTGATCTCGGTGCGCATCTGCGTGCGCAGCTTGGCATCGAGGTTCGATAGCGGCTCGTCGAAGAGGAAGACCTCCGGCTGGCGCACGATGGCGCGGCCCATGGCAACGCGCTGGCGCTGGCCGCCGGAAAGCTGCGCCGGTCGACGATCCATCAGTGCTTCGAGGCTCAAAATAGCAGCGGCCTCGTTGACGCGCCGGTCGATCTCGGCCTGCGGCTGCTTGGCGATCTTCAGCGAGAAACCCATGTTCTCGCGCACCGTCATATGTGGATAGAGCGCGTATGATTGGAACACCATCGAGATGTTGCGATCGCGCGGCGGCAGGTCGTTGACGACCGTATCGCCGATCTCGATCGTGCCGTCGGACACATCCTCCAAGCCGGCGATCATGCGCAGCGTCGTCGACTTGCCGCAGCCGGACGGGCCGACAAGCGCGATGAACTCCTTGTCCGCGATGTCGAGATCGATCCCGTGGACGATTTCCAGCGCGCCGTAGCGCTTGACGAGTTTTTTGAGGGAAACCTGAGCCATGGAGATCAACCTTTGACCGCACCGAATGTCAGACCCGACACCAGATGCTTCTGAATGATGAAAGTGAGAGCGAGGGCCGGAATGATCATCACGACCGCCAATGCGCACATGCCGCGCCAGTCGATGGTGAACTCGGCCGTGTAGTCGAGGAGACCGACCGGCAGCGTCTTGGAATCGACGGAACGCGTCAACTGCGAGGCGAGAGCATATTCATTCCAGCAGGTGAGGAAGGCGAAGATGCCGGCCGATGCGATGCCGGGGCCGGCGAGTGGAAATTCCACCTGCCAGAACGCCTGCCAGCGCGTGCAGCCGTCGATCTGCGCGGCCTCGGCGAGATCCTTCGGCACCTGCCGGAAAAAGCCGTCGATCAGCCAGATCGTGAACGGCACATTCAGCGCGACATAGGTGAGGATCAGGCCGAAATGCGTATCGATGATGCCGAGCCGCGCATAGACCATGAAGAGCGGCAGCGATAGCGCCACGCCGGGCACGGAGCGCGTCAGCATCAGCCCGAGGAACACGGCTGACTTGCCTGCGAAACGAAAGCGAGCGAAGGCATAGCCGCCGGACATGCCGATGACGAGTGCAATGGCGGTCGAGGTGACGGAGATGATGAGCGAATTGCGGAAATAATCCCAGACGGGAATGCCGCCCTGCCCGACGCCGCTGAACATGGCGCGATAGGCTTCCAGCGACAGCTCCTGCGGTATCCAGACCGGCGGCTTCGCCATGATTTCCACGGTCGGCCGTAGCGAGCTGATGACGATCCAGAAACCGGGCAGGCAGATGATAAGCATCGAGAGGAAGAGGCCGATGAGATAGGCGATCTTCCAGAGGCGGCGCTGCAGGCGTTGTTGAGCGTTGCGATCCATGATTACCACTCCGCTCCGATCTGGGTGCGGGCAAGCGCCAGCTTGCGGAAGAAATAGACGGTGAAGACGATAGAAAGAATGATCGAGACATAGGCCATGGCATTGGCGAGCCCCATCTGCGCATCGGCATAGGCGGTGCGCCCGACCAGCGTCCAGATCAGCTCGGTGCGCCGCGCCGGCCCGCCATCGGTCATGATCTTGACGATGTCGTAGGCGCGGGCAACGTCGAGCGAACGGATCGTCATGGCGATGAAGGCGAACGGCATCAGGAATGGCCAGGTGACGTAGCGGAAGGTCTGCCAGCTGGTGCAGCCGTCCACTTTTGCGGCCTCGACCGGCTCTTGTGGCATGGCGAGCAGGCCTGCGAGGATAAGGATCGCGAAGACCGACGTCGACGACCAGACTTCGGCAATGACGATGGAAAACAGCGCCAGATTGCCGTCGATCAGCCAGGGAATGGCCGTTTCCGTGATCCCTAGCGACTGCAGGGCATTGTTGATGATGCCGACATTGTCGTTGAACATGAATTTGAACTGGAAGCCGACGAGAACGGGCGAGAACATCATCGGAAACATCATCAGCGTGCGCAGCACGCGCTTGCCGTAGGTCGCCTTGTTGACCAGCAAAGCCAATCCGAGACCAAGCAGCATTTCCAGATTGAGCGCGATCGTCAAAAGCACGACGGTGCGCACGAAGGCGGCCAGGAACACCGGATCCGACAGGATGCGCATGTAGTTGCGCAGACCGATGAAGGTGAAAAGCGTCGCCGGCCGCGTCAGGCGAAAGGGCGTGAAGCTGGAATAGAAGGACAGAAGCAGCGGAAACAGAACCACAGCCACGAGGACGATGATCGCCGGAAGAAGAAGCAGGACCGGTGGAGATATTCTTTTAAGCATGGTTTGCACCTGTCGGCATTCCTCGGCAGCGTGGCCCGGACTGCGTGGAATGGATTGCTTGGGACCGAGAAGCCGGCAGCAAACCGGCAGGGTAGACCGGCCCCTTGCGGCACCGATCGAAAACCATTCTCGAACTCAGTTTTGCGGAAATCCCGCACGCCCGAGACGCGCGGGATTTCGAGTGCACCGCTTAGAGGGCGCCAGCGTCCTTCAGAACATCGGTTGCCTTCTGCGCAGCGGCATCAAGCGCCTCCTTCGAACTCTTGTCGCCAAGGATCGCGGCCTGAAGCTCAGGATAGACGACGTTGGAAATCTCGATCCATTGCGGCGTGCGCGGAACCGGAAAGGCATACTTCATGGCTTCCTGAAAGGTGCTCAGCACTTCCTTCTTGTAAGGGTCGGATGCAGCCTGCTGGATATCCCAGTCCCATACGGCCTTGCGGGTCGGCAGCGTGCCGTTGGCGGCTTCTAGCTTCTGCGAGTCGTCGTTCGTCAGGAACCAGACGAGCGAAGCGGCTGCATCCTTGTGGGCACAGGCTTCGGTTACCGAGAAGCCATGATGACCGGACCAGCCGGTGTGCTTGCCAGAGGAACCGGCGGGCTGCACAACGACACCGACATTGCCGGCGATCTTCGAAGACTTCGGATCATTGAAATAGGTCGCCCAGCCCGGCCAGTCGAGATCGAGAGCGATCGAACCAGAGGCAAAGCCGGCACCGAGGTCGTCCCAGAGATAGTTGGTCGTGCCGGCCGGAACGGCCTTGGCCTTGTACATGTTGACGAACCAGTCGAGCGCGCGCACGCCGGCTTCGGAGTTGAAGGCAGGCTTGCCGTCCTTGTCGAGATATTCGCCGCCTTCGGCGACCAGCATTTCATAGAAGCGGCCATTGATCGCCTCTTCCTTGCCGGGGAATTGCGTGCCGAAGAAGTTCGGCGGGTTGGAGAAGAAGATCGCCTGATCGGAGACTTCCTTCCAAGTCTTCGGGGGCGCCAGATCGTAGCCATACTTCGCCTTGAACGCCGTCTTCTTGGCCTCGTCGTTATAGAGGCTCTTCTGATAGTAGAGCGCCGAAACGTCAAACTGCGCACGCGGCAGCATGATCAGGCGGCCGTCGATGGTCGAGGCCTGGATGGTCGAATCGACGAACTGGCTAATTTCTTCCTTCGGCAGCAGCTTGCCGAGGTCAGTGTAGAGGTCGGGATACTGCGGCGCGAAGGACGAGTGGTTCGAGCCGACGCACCAGGAGATGCTGCCCGAGGCCATGTCCGATTTGATTTCCTTGTCGAGTTCGAAGTGGTTCTTCTTCGAGAGAATGTTGACCTTGGCGCCCGTCTCCTTCTCCCACTCGGCGATGCGCGCGTAAAGCGGCTCGTATTGCTGACCGCCGATGAGTTTGGCGTCGATCGTCACGCCCGGAAATTTGCCTGGCAGATCGGCGGCGAAGACCGCTGTGCCGGCAAGCAATGCCATCGTGCCGGCAGCAAGACCGGCCTTCCAATTCCTCATCGAACTTCCTCCCTTAAAATCGGACCCCTTGCCCGATTGCCCTCTCGACCCAAATATGGATCAATGATTTATAAGTAAACATCTTATTCATTGGCCGTCAAGCCGCGATCGTACGCTTGTAAAATGCCTTCATTCATATATGAATGATGATTCATGTTTCTTCGCATGGGGACTTGTTGATGAGCATAGAAGACGACAGTGATCGCTACCGCGCGCCGGCGCTGGACAAGGGGCTCGACATTTTGGAGTTGCTGGCGACAATCGACGGCGGCTTGACGCAGGCCGAGATTGCCAAGGCGCTCAACAAGAGCCCCAACGAATTCTACCGCATGCTCGATCGTCTCGTACGGCGCGGCTATGTGCAGCGGCAGGATGGCGATCGTTTCTATCTGACGCTGAAGCTCTTCGGCCTTGCGCATTATCATGCGCCGGTGCGCCGCCTCGTCTCCTTCGCCACACCGCTGATGCGCGAATTCTCCAACCGTGCCGAGCAGGCCTGCCATCTGGCGATCTATGATCGCGGCTCCGTCGTCGTCATCGCGCAGCAGGATTCGCCGACCTATTGGGGCATCTCCATCCGCGTCGGCGCGCAGATCAATCTCTATAATACCGGCTCCGGCCATATTCTTCTGGCATTCCGGGATGCAAAGCAGCGTCAGATGATGATCAACGAGCAGAGACGCCAGGAACAGGATCCGGAGGAGCCGCCTGCCGATCTCGAGGAAAAGCTCGTAGCAATTCGTGAAAAGGGCTTCGAAACCATGAGCAGCCTGCAGACGAGCGGCGTACACAATATTTCCGCGCCTGTGCTGGCGATGGACGGCAACGCCCTTGCCGCCCTCACCTGCCCCTATATCGAGCCAGTGAACCCGAAGGCGCCTACGCGCGAGCAGGTGGTCGAATATGTCCGGGAAGCCGCCAAGCAAATCTCCGAAACCGTGGCCGGCACGGTGGACAAGGTCGAGTTATAATTTTTATTTGAATAAACTATTCTTCTGTGAGTATATGTTGAGCAAGCAGGTATGGGAGGAACGCCATGCTTTTCGACAGCCATCTGCACATCGTCGACCGGAAACGTCTCGCCTATCCCTGGCTGGCTGGCGCCGGCGCGCTCAATCGCGACAGCCTCTACGAAGACTATGCGCGCGAGGCCAAGCGGCTTGGGATCGCCGATACGCTTCACATGGAGGTCGACGTCGCCGAGGATGATATCGAGCGGGAAACAGATTACGTCAAAGGCCTGAGCCGTGAGCCCGGCAGCCTCCTCAGGGGCGCCATCGCCGCCTGCCGTCCTGAGAGCACGAACTTCCCCGCCTATCTCGAACGCGTACTTGCCGATCCCTTCGTCAAAGGTTTCCGCCGTGTACTGCATGTCGTGCCAGACGACGTCTCCGAGGGCGCCCTCTTCCGCGAGAACCTCAAGCGGCTCGGCGGCACGCGGCTCACCTTCGACCTCTGCGTCCTACCGCATCAGATGTCCAAGGCGCTCGCGCTCATCGACCTCAATCCCAATGTCCGCTTCGTCCTCGACCATTGCGGCGTACCGGCGGTGAAGGATGGCTTCAGCGAAAGCTGGGCGGCGGCGATCACGGAAGTGGCGAAGCGCCCGAATGTCACCGTTAAGATTTCCGGCGTCGTCGCCTATGCCGATCCGGACAGCTGGACGCCGGAAACGCTGCGTCCCTTCGTCGAACATTGCATCGCAAGCTTCGGCTGGGATCGCGTCATCTGGGGCAGCGACTGGCCAGTCTGTACGCTCGGCGGCAATCTTTCCACCTGGGTCGCAGCCACTCACGCGCTGATGCAAGGCGTAAGCACCGACGAACGCAGCCGGCTCTATCACCTCAATGCCAAGCGCCTCTGGTCTCTTTGAGATCAGAGGTTTTCCATCGAAAGACATGCCATGACCGCCACCGTCGGCATATCCAGCACCTGTCCGAAGACCATGCCGGCCGATCACGCCGAGATTCCTGTCTGGAATGCGGAAAACTGGTTCTACGAAGATTTCGAAATCGGCCACAGGATCCGCTCGCTGCGTCGCACGATCTCAGAAGGCGAATCCCAGCAGTTCAACGCGCTGGTGCTCGACATGCATCCTTACGTCAGCGACCAGATTTTTGCGGAAACCGAAGGCCTGTTCGGCAAGCGGCTCGTTGCCGGCGCCTTCGTCTTTTCCGCCGGACTTGGGCTCGTCGCCACCAATTGCGTCAACGCCTTTTCCTATGGATACGACAAGTTGCGCTTCATCAAGCCCACCTTCATCGGTGAGACGATTTACACCATCCGCACCAATCTCGATAAGCAGCCGAAATATGCCGAGCTCGGCCTGATCCGCTCCTCTTACGAAGTCTTCAAGGGCGAAGGCGAATTGGTGCTCTATTGCGAGCATATCCAGACCGTGCGCTACAGGAACGGCCGGCCCGCGGACGCGCCGCCGCTGAAAGTCTGACATGACCAAGGATAACGAAGAAGGCCTGCTCTCCGGCATCATCGTGCTGGATATGAGCCAGTTTCTTGCCGGCCCGATGGCGGCACTACGGCTCGGCGATCTCGGCGCGAGGATCATCAAGATCGAGCGGCCCGATGGCGGCGATCTCTGCCGCCGGCTCTATCTCAGCGACACCGAGATCGGCGGCGACTCCACGCTGTTTCATGCCATCAACCGCGGCAAGGAGAGCTTTGCCGTCAATATGAAGGATGAAGGCGATCTGCAGGAACTGCGCGCGCTGATCGCCAAGGCCGACGTCGTCATCCAGAATTTCCGCCCCGGCGTCATTGAAAGGCTTGGCCTCGATTATGCCGCCGTTGCCGCAATCAATCCCCGCATCGTCTATGGCAGCATCACCGGATACGGCGCTGACAATGAATGGCGCCATTTCCCCGGGCAGGATCTCCTGGCCCAGGCCCGCTCCGGCGTCATGTGGCTGAATGGCGAGGCGGATGACGGGCCGGTGCCTTTTGGGCTCGCCGTCGCCGACATGCTGGCCGGTAATCTCCTGGCTCAGGCCATCCTTGCCGGACTGGTGCGCCGCGGCGTCACCGGCCACGGCGTGCATGTGGAGACGAGCTTGCTGGAGGCGCTGGTCGATTTCCAGTTCGAAGTGTTAACCACCCATCTGAACGACGGCGGCCGACTGCCGAAGAAATCCGCCGTGCGCAATGCACACGCCTATCTCGCGGCGCCCTATGGCGTCTATCGCTGTGCCGATGGCTGGCTGGCACTGGCGATGATGCCGCTGGAAAAACTCGCGCCGCTGCTCGATCTGCCCGCTCTTGCCGGTTACACGCCGGATGATGCCTTCCAGCATCGGGACGAGATCAAGACCGTGATCGCCAGCCGCCTGCAGGAGAAGACGGTTCGCGAGTGGCTCGATCTCCTGGAGCCTGCCGATATCTGGGCGGCGGAAGTGCTGGACTGGCCGAAACTGCTGCAAAGCGCGGCTTTCCGTAAGCTCGATATGCTGCAGACGGTAACCCGCGACGATGGCGCCTCGGTACGCACGACGGCTAGCCCCATCCGCGTGAATGGTGTTCGAGCCAAGAACGATATGGCGGCGCCGACGATCGGCGGGCAGTCGGAGAAGGTCAGGGCGGAGTTTCTTCGCTAGGTTCTCTACGCAACGCCCCTGATACCCCTCTCTGTCACTTCGTGACATCTCCCCCTTGTGGGCAGGGATATCGCATATGAGCGGAGATCGCCGCCGTCCTCCTTCTCCCCAGCGGGGAGAAGGTGCCGACAGGCGGATGAGGGGGTGCCTGCCAAGACCACCAAAATCCATGAATTCAAATCGATAACCCCTCATCCGACCCTTCGGGCCACCTTCTCCCCAAGGGGAGAAGGAGCTTATGGTGCTCGTCCGCCTCCATATGCGATAGCCCTGCCACAAGGGGGGAGATTGGTAACCTGCGGCACCGTCATCGAAAGATAATAAGCCTCGTATCCGCTGATACGATCGCGCCTCATTTTGTAGAACTAGCGATGCGCCCTAACGATCTCCCCCTTGTGGGGGAGATGTCCCGAAAGGGACAGAGGGGGGTATCGTAAGCGCGTCAAACTCAAAGTCTCAACCTATCACCCCAAATAAAAAGGGCGCCGCATCCCCGCGACACCCCTCTCAAATCATAGCTCCCCAAAGAGAGAGCCAATCTCATTTTCAAGCGGCAGCGAGCTGCAGTTCCTTGCTGACCATGGCGCGCAGCGTGCCGAGATCCTTGGCGAAAGCGCGGATGCCTTCGGAAAGCTTCTCGGTTGCCATTGCGTCTTCGTTCATCATCCAGCGGAAGGTCTTTTCGTCGACCGCGATCTTTTCGACCGAGCCCTTGGGCTCCGGCGAGAGCTTGCGCTCCAGCTTGCCTTCGTCCTTGGAAAGTTCGTCGAGCAGGTTCGGGCTGATCGTCAGGCGATCGCAGCCGGCCAGCGCTTCGATTTCGCCAGTGTTGCGGAAGGAGGCGCCCATGACGATCGTCTTGATGTCGTTGGCCTTGTAATAGTGGTAGATATCGCGCACCGAGATGACGCCCGGATCTTCCTCAGCCGTGTAGTCCTTGCCGGTCGACTTCTTGTACCAATCGAGGATGCGGCCGACGAAGGGCGAGATCAGGAATGCCTTGGCATCGGCGCAAGCAATCGCCTGGGCCTTGCTGAAGAGCAGCGTCAGGTTGCAGTCGATGCCTTCCTTCTGCAGCACTTCGGCGGCGCGGATGCCTTCCCAGGTGGAGGCGAGCTTGATCAGGATGCGGTCGCGCTCGATGCCGCGCTCCTTGTAGGCGGCGATGATGGCGCGGGCCTTGGCAAGCGAAGCTTCGGTGTTGAAGGAGAGATCAGCATCAACTTCCGTCGAGACACGGCCGGGAACGAGACCGGAGAGCGCTGCGCCGACGGAGATTGCCAGACGGTCGGCAACGGCGGCAACGACGGCTTCGGAGGCACCGCCCTGCTTCTTGCCCCAGGCAACGGCTTCCTTGATCGCATCGGCGAACATCGGCGTGCCGAGCGCCTTCAGCACGATGGTCGGGTTGGTGGTGCAATCCACCGGCTTCAGGCGAGCGACTGCCTCGATATCGCCGGTATCGGCCACGACCGTCGTCATGGCGCGGAGTTGATCAAGCTTGGAAGTCATAACAGGTATCCTTGTTGAATGAGGCCCATTGGAATGGGAGATGTCGGGCGGCAGATCCGGTCTTGCGCCGGGCGGGACCGAAGGCATCAGGGGAGTGCGGCCTTCCTTCTCCTATGTTTTGGTAACGGGATAAAAACAGCGAAAGTTCCATTTCCGGTGAACGGCCGAGCGATGAGGAGACAACCTTCCGAAAACAAGCTTTCCGCCGGCATCGGACGCCCTATATGGCTCCCCGTCCGGCCTGGCACTTGCTCGCGGCAGCACTCGCACATTGTCCTCCTCGACTGGACAAGACCGAATTCCTCAGCGCTGACTATCAGCAATCTCGCACGGAAAAGTCAAGGACATTTGTGCAATTCGATTGACATAAGTTTCATGTCATAGAATATCGGCAGCAGAAGAGCCGATCTCGCCTGCTCCTGTCATCCGCCATCATTCCGTTTCGCATCTCAGGTGGATCATGACGTTAAACGGCGCATGCGACAATCTTGCCGGAGGACCTGTGGCCAAACTGAGACGCGGAACCCATACCGCCTATTCGGAGACCTCCTCCCTGAGGCTTCGCGCCGCCTGGCTCTATTACAATCAGGGCCTGACGCAGAAGGATGTTGCCGAGCAGCTCGGCATCAGCCGCACTACCGTCATCCGTCTGCTGGACGAGGCCATGCGCCGTGCCGAGGTGCAGATCTGGATCACCGAAGGCATCGACGACTGCGTTGAACTGGCGATCAAGCTCGAGCGCACCTATGGGCTCGACGAGGCGATCGTCGTTCCCGAGCCGGCCGGCGGCAATGTCAACGCCCAGGCAAAGAGCGTCGGCCTGGCGCTCGGCCAGTTCCTGACGGAGGCCATCCCCGACAATTATACGATCGGCGTCGGCTGGGGCCGAACGATGACCGCTTCGCTCGCGAGCTTCCGCCCGACCCGCCGCGACAATTGCAAGGTGGTCTCCCTGCTCGGCGGCATCGTCGCCGTCCACCAGACCAACCCGATCGACTATACCTGGCGTCTGGCAAGCCAGCTGGGTGCCGAATGCTACATGTTCCTGGCGCCGCTTCTCGTCGACTCCGTCGAGACCAAGCGCAATCTCATCGAGAAATGCGGCCTGGAGGCCATCTACCGCCTGGCGGAAAACCTCGATCTCGCCATCGTCAGCTGCGGCGATATCGGCCCGAAATCGACCTCGCTATCGGAGGGCTTCATCTCGAAGCGCGAGCTGGAAGAATTGATCGACATGGGTTGCGTCTGCGACACCATGTTCAACTTCCTTGATGCCGACGGAAATTCCGTCGATCACCCGATCAACAAGCGCGTCATGTCGGTCGATCTCGATACGCTGAAAAAGGCAAAGCACATCGTGATCTCTTCCGGCGGCGCTCACCGCGCCCAGGCGATCAGCGCCACCATCAAACGCATCGGCTGCAATACTTTGATTACGGATGAGAGCGCTGCCAAGGCGCTGCTGCAGATGGCCATGGCGAAGGCGGCATGAGGGCGGTCGATCATCAGCTCCGACTTCAGGGAAAGTGCGTACCCCCCCTCTGTCACTTCGTGACATCTCCCCCCACAAGGGGCAGGGCTATCGCATATGAGCGGGAGATCGCCGCTGTCCCCTTCTCCCCAGCGGGGAGAAGGTGCCGCCAAGCGGATGAGGGGGTGCCCGCCAAGACCACAAAAATCCATGAATTCAAATCGATAACCCCCTCATCCGACCCTTCGGGCCACCTTCTCCCCAAGGGGAGAAGGAGCTTATGGCGCTCGTCCGCCTCCATATGCGATAGCCCTGCCCCTTGTGGGGGGAGATGTCGCGAAAGCGACAGAGGAGGTATCAGAGCATCAGCGATCGCAGAACTTTCCAATGCACCCCCTCAAGCATCCCCCGCTTCCCACCCGAGCATCGCCCGCTTGCGCGTCAGCCCCCAGTGATAGCCCGTGAGCTGCCCGTTCTTGCCGAGCGCTCGGTGGCAGGGCACGACGAAGGAGATCGGGTTGCGGCCGACGGCAGCACCTACGGCCCGCATGGCCGTCGGCTGACCGATATCCCTTGCGATGTCGGAATAGGTCACGGCGCGGCCCATCGGGATCTTCAACAGGCTTTCCCAGACGCGGAGCTGGAAATCCGAGCCGATCAGCACGACGCGCAGCGGCTGGTCGCTCGACCAGTTCGAGCGCTCGAAGATGCGTGCCGCATAAGGTGCCGTCGCATTCGGATCCTCGATGAACTCGGCATTCGGCCAGCGGCAGGTCATGTCGGCGAGGCAAGCCTTCTCATTGCCGGAATCGCTGAAGGCGAGACCGGCAAGGCCGCGATCCGTGACCATGATCAAAGCGAGGCCGAAGGGCGAAATGTGAAACGCATAGCGCATCACCAGGCCGCTGCCCCTTGCTTTCCATTCGCCAGGCGACATCGCCTCATGCGTGACGAAAAGATCGTGCAGTCGGCTGGGGCCGGACAAGCCGACCTCGAAAGAGGTTTCGAGCAGCGGTAGATCCTCCTTGCGCAAAAGGCGTTTGGCATGATCGAGCGTGACGGCCTGCAGGAAGGCCTTGGGCGAGAGCCCGGCCCAGCGCGTGAATGTCTTCTGCAATTGTGTCGGCGACTGGCCGAGCCTCTCGGCGAGCATCTCCAGCGATGGCTGGTCGCGATATTCCTCGGTGATGAGCTCGATGACCTCCCGCACGGTGTCGTAGTCCTGACCTTCCGGGGTGATGTCTTTCTTCAGCTGTGCAATCGCATTCATGATCTTTCTCCTTGAAAAGGAGAAAACCACGGCAAGAGGGCTAAAACCACCCGATTCTTGCGCAAGTGGTCTCTCTGCAAAAATGTGATACCGCCGGGTTGGGAAGACCGCTCATATCCGTTGTGTCACGGTCGCCAATGCCCGCTTGAAGGCTTTGGCGAAACTCTCGCGATCCTCCGGATTGAGGAAGGAGCCGACATCGGTGTCGTGGCTCCTGTCGCGGACATGCATCGACACGACCCCGATCTCGCGGTGGCGGCGAACGAGGAAGCGCGTCCAGAACGGATTGAAATCATGTTCCACCATGCGGCCCGTCGGCGAGAATTTGCGGATGGAAACATTGGTGCGCGATATCGTCACCTCTTCGCGCACACGGCCCGACCGATAATTCAGCCAGAAGGCGCCATAGAGCAGGAAGAAATCGGCGCCGAAGAAAATCCCGATCGGCCAGGCGCCTCGCGTGACGAAGAGAATGCTGTAGATGAGACAGAAGCCGCCCGCCAAGGCCAGCATGACCCTGAACCCCTTTCGCGGCAGCGAGCGATGGGGAAACAATTCGGCGGCAAAAACCGGCCTGTTGCCGTCTGCAGCCGTATCGGCGTTGCGTTCCGTCATAGGACTTGAGTATAGGTCGTTTATGGCAAATCCAAAGATCAAATCCAGCGCCCAAACCGTGAAAAAATCAAATGCGACCGCAGGCCGCAAGCCGGCGGCCAAAAGCCTCTATTCCAAGGCGGACCTGGAAGAGATCTTCCGCCGCTTCTCCATCCAGCGGCCGGAACCGAAGGGCGAGTTGGAGCACGTCAACCCTTTCACGCTCGTCGTCGCCGTCGCGCTTTCAGCACAGGCGACGGATGCCGGCGTCAATAAGGCGACGCGCGCCCTCTTTGCCGTTGCCGACACACCGCAGAAGATGCTCGATCTCGGCGAGGAGCGCATCCGCGAATATATCAAGACGATCGGCCTCTACCGAAACAAGGCGAAGAATGTCGTAGCGCTTTCGGAAAAGCTGATTACCGATTTCGGTGGCGAGGTGCCGCGGACGCGCGAGGAGCTGATAACCCTACCCGGCGTCGGCCGCAAGACCGCGAACGTTGTCCTGTCCATGGCCTTCGGCCAGGCGACGATGGCGGTCGACACGCACATTTTCCGCATCGCCAACCGGCTGCTGCTCGCCCCCGGCAAGACGCCCGACGAAGTCGAGCAGCGGCTGATGAAGATCATCCCCGATCAGTATCTCTACCATGCCCACCATTGGCTGATCCTGCATGGCCGCTATGTCTGTAAGGCGCGCAAGCCCGAATGCGAGCGCTGCGTGATCGCAGACCTCTGTCGCTCGCCGGAAAAGACCTGGGACATCCCCGCTCCCCTGGTCGAACTTCCGGCGCAGATCATCGGGGCTGAAGCGGCAGGCTGAACCTATCGAAGGCGCGGGTTCGCTTCCTTGTGCGAAATCAGCTTGTGCAGATGCACCATCATGCCGGCGGCAAAGAGCGGCGTCAGCAGATTGAGAAGCGGAATTGCCAGAAAGGCTGCGATGACCAGCCCTGCCAGAAAGACCGTGAAGGCGTGTTTGACGCGGAATTGCCGCGCCTCGTCCGGTGAGCGGAAGCGCATGGCGGCGAATTCGAAGAATTCGCGTCCGAGCAGATAGCCGTTCACCAGAAAGAAGGCGATCAGGTTGACGCCCGGAATGAACAGCAGGAACAGCGCCACGATATTGCCGACGATGACGACGCCGAGAAACCGCACCGAGCTTTTCATCGCCGCGACGATCGGCATCGCCGTTCCGGGCGCATCGCCTGGATAGTCGCGCTTTTCTACAACCTCGGCGACATCATCGAGAAAGAGTCCGGCAATCAGGGCTGTGACCGGCGAAATCAGCAGCGCCATGGCCAATGCCAATGCGATGCCGGCGAAGATGGCGAGGAAGAGCGTAAGCCAACCCGTCCAATCCGAGGTGGACGGCATAAAGCCCTGCAGCCAAGGCAATACGAAAGAATTGAAGGCGCCTCGCAGGACGAACCAGAGCACGAGAAGCGCCAGCAATGTGAGACCCAGAACCTTCCAGAAAACCTTGCGCGTCTCCGGCGCAAAGAGATTTTCCAGGGAGAGGCGGGCAGCAAGGCCAATCATTCGGTCTACCTCTTTTGGTGGCAGTTGGACACTTAAGAAGCGGTTGCATCGATATCAATATCCCGTTCAGATATATGAATGTGCCAATTAAAAATTTGAATTATTGTAATACAGTTTGCACTAATATATCCTGTACGCCACATTAAGAACAACAACCGCAACAAGATCGGCAACCCGATCGAAATTGAATGGCTGATTGACATAGAAATTGACGCAACAGAACATCGAAAAGACCACCAAAGGGGCGCAAAACTTGGAAGACCTCAGTCAGAAACTTAGACAATATATAAAGATCGGCACTCCGGCCGAACGAAGAATTGCTAAGTATTTCTCCGAGCATCTGAATGAACTACCGTTTGAGACGGCTTCCTCCGTTGCCGACAGGCTGGAACTGAGCCCGATGACGGTAGGACGGTTTCTGCGGTCGCTCGGCTATCACGGTCTGGATGGGATAAAGGTGCATCTCAAGGAAAATGCACCGAGCCTCACGTCGCAATTGCCCAATATCCTCGAACAGCTTCAGAAGGACGCAAGCGAAGGTCGCCCGCTCGCAACGCAAATTGCCGAACAGGTCGAGATGCTGCAGCATATCTACAACCTCGCCGGCCAGCCGCAATGGCGCGACGCGGTTGCGACAATTCTGTCCTCCGGCAATGTCTTCATCACCTCCCATCCCAGTCTCGCGGGGATCGGCCACTATTTCCGCGACCGCCTGACCTTTGCCCGTGATCAAGTCCTTTTCCTCGACGGCGCCAATGGCAGCTATATCGAGCTGTTCGGCAAGCCATCCGAGGATGCGCTGCTCGTTGTCATCGATTCCCCGGGTTTCGTCACATCGCGTCTTCTGGCGCGCTCGGCTCGTCGCGCGGGCTGCAAGGTATTGCTGGTAACCGGTCAATTCACGGAATGGGCGCATGAATTCGCAAACATCACGCTGTCCTTGCCGCCACAACGAGCCAATAGCCGCGAAAACCTTTCAGCCATAATGGCGCTGATGGAATATCTCGCGATTTCAGTCGCTCACGCCGCAGGTGAAGCGGCGGAAATGAGAACGCGCCGCATAGAAGAACTTCAAGGTATATTCGCCCAGGCGCCGCTCCGGTAAGCCGCCTATTCCATGGCGTCCAGTTCTGCGCGGTGGCGGTACATGGCGAGGAAGCGCCGGTAATCGCGATCGTAGAGTTCCTTCTTTTCGGCATTCGGCAGCCGTTCATGACCGCCCGGATACATGGCGGCGCCGGCAACTCCGAGGCTTTCGTGAATCCCGCAGGCGACCGAGGCGGCGATTGCGGTGCCGAGCAAGACCGTCTCGTTCATCTTCGGGATAACGACCTTGCAGCCGGTCACGTCGGAATAGAGCTCCATCAGCACCGAATTCTTCACATGGCCACCGGCGACATGCAGCGTGTCGGGCACGTAGCCGTAATCCCGCATTCGCTCCAGGATATGACGAATGCCGAGTGCAATACCGACGCTGGTGCGCCAGTACAGCCTGCAAAGACCATCGAAGGAGGCGTCCAGCGTCATACCGCTGATGACGCCCAATGCATGCGGATCGGCAAGCGGCGAGCGATTGCCGTGAAAATCGGGCAGCACATGGATACGCCCGCCGAAGGAAGCACCCTCCTCCAGCCGCAATTCCGCGATCCGCCGGACGATGCGGTCATGCAGTGCCGCTGTTGGATGTCCGCCGGCTGCATGCATGCTGACGATATGGTCGAGGAGCGCACCGGTGGCAGATTGTCCGGCTTCGGCAAGCCACATGCCCGGAAAGACTGCTTCGTAATAGGGGCCCCACATGCCGGTGCTGCGCTTGCGCTCCCGCGCAAAGGAAACCACGCAGCTTGAAGTTCCGGCAATCAGTGCCAGCTGATGCTCCAACGTGGCGGCATCGCCGGCATGGGCTGCAAGTGCGCCGAGCGCGCCTGCATAGGCGTCAATCATGCCTGCACCGACATGGCAGCTACGATCCAACCCCAAAGCCTCGGCCGCTTCCGCTGTCAGCGTGCCGATGCTCCTGCCGACCGCGACGCTCTCCTCGGGCAAACTGCCGCGCTCGCGCAGATCGCCAAGGCCGATCACGTTGAGAAAATCGGCCTGCCAGCCCGGTTGGCGGTGCGCCAGATAATTCCATTTCGCCACCAGCGTGGAGCGCGACCGTGCAAGCGAACCGGTCGCCTTCCAGGTCATGAAATCGGCAAGGTCGAAAAAGTAGCCGGCCTCGGCCCAGCTTTCCGGTAGGTTCTCCTTCAGCCACATCAGCTTCGGCATTTCCATTTCCGGCGACATGAACTCGCCGGAATATTCAAGAACCGCGTGCTTCGTCGCCGTACAGTAATCCGCTTCGGCCAGCGCCCGATGATCGAGCCAGACGATGGTATCAAACCTTTTCTCGCCCCCGGTGGACACGGTGAGCTGTTCGCCATCGCGATCGCGCACAACCAGCGAGCAGGTCGCATCGAAGCCGATAGCGCCGATAGCGGATGCGGCAACGCCGGATGCCTTCACGGCTCCGCGAACGGCGGTGCAGACGGCAGTCCATATATCTTCGGAATCATGCTCGGCGTGGTTCTCGCGCGGGCGGTTCATCAGGATCGGATGTTCACTTTTACCCAGCAGTGAACCGCCCGCGGTGAAGACACCAGCGCGTGCGCTGCCTGTGCCGATATCGACCGCAACCACGTGATCACGCATGCAAAAGAGGTCCCGCCCACTTATCTCTTGTTGCGGACAAGTTGTATCAATTCCGGCATCGCGTCAAACACGACTTCCGGGGAAAGCTGCTCCAATTCAGCCCGATAACTCGGCGAATGAGCATGCGAACCACCGGTGAAGGCAAAGACCGTCATGCCGGCCGCGCGCGCTGCCGTGATCCCCGCAGGACTATCCTCGACGACAATGCATTCCTTCGGCGGTACGCCCATTTTTTCCGCCGCATAGAGAAAGAGATCCGGCGCCGGCTTGCCGCGCTTGACCATGCTGGCGCTGAAGATATTGGGCTCTAACCTGTCGAGCAGACCGGTCACGCCGAGAGAGAGACGGATGCGCTCAAGCTGGCTCGACGAGGCAACGCAGCGCGGCAGCGAAAGTGCATCCAGCGTTGCACCGATGCCGTCGATCGGCTTCAGCTCATGTTTGAAGCGCTCATAGAGATCGTTGCGGATACGGTCGAGGAATGCCTGGTCAATGAAGACGTCGAATTCCGTCTGCATCGTATCGACGAGCGTCGCCAGGCTCTTGCCGAGGAAGCGGCTGTAGACATCCTCCTCGCTCATCTCGACGCCGACATCATGCATCGCCTGGATGAGCACGCCGACCGACAGCGGCTCGCTGTCGACAAGCACGCCGTCGCAATCGAAGATTACGAGCCCTGTTCCCGCATCCGCCATCACAGATCCAACCTGAATTTTGTTGCTGTCCCGCGAGCCGGAAACCCGGCACGGCAATGGAAAACGGCCGGAACAGGAGAGGTCCGGCCGCTTGAAAATTATTCCGCGAGTTTGTTGTCCAAGTATAGCTGCAGGGTGACGCGGGTACCCTTTTCCCACAGCGTTTTCAGTGCATCCGCGAAGCGCTTGCGGAAGAGATCGGATTTGGCCACATCGCCGAAGATGTCGTCGAAGACCAGGAAGGCATTCGGATCGTCCTTCGCCTTGAGCGCCGCTTCATGCAGCCGATCGGCGCTGGCATCGTTGAAGACGATCTCCTTGCCGCTGTCGCTCTTGCCGGCAAAGTAGCGGCACCATAGCGCCGAGACGAGCGATAAGCCGACAATATCCTCGCCGCGACGAAGACGGTCGGCTGTCGACGGCAGAATGAACTTCGGCTGGCGGTTGGAGCCGTCCTGCGCCAGGCGCGGGATGGTATCGGCGATCTTCGGATTGGAGAAGCGCCGCTCGATCAGCTTGAAGTAATCCGCAAGCACCGTGTTCGGCACCGGCGGGATGACGGGGATGATCTCATCATTTTCGAGCTTGGCGAGGAAGGCGCGGATCAGCGGCTCTTCCATGGCCTCATGCACGAAGTGAATATCCATCAGCGCCGCCGGATAGGCGATCGCCGCATGGCCGCCGTTGAGGATGCGGATCTTCATGTGCTCATAGGGCGTCACGTCGGGCACGAAAGTCACGCCGACCTTTTCCAACGGCGGGCGGCCTGCGGGGAAGTTGTCTTCCAGCACCCATTGCTTGAACTCTTCGCAATAGACGGGCCAGTTGTCCTCGATATCGAAGACTTCTTTCAGCAGGTCGATCTCGCGTGCACCAGTTGCCGGCGTGATGCGATCGACCATGCCGTTCGGAAAGGCGACATGCGCAGCGATCCAGTCGGCAAAGGCCGGATCGGAAAGCCGCGCCGTGCCGACGACAGCAGCTTTGGTGACGCCGCCATTGTGGGGAATGTTGTCGCAGGACATGACGGTGAAAGGCTGCAGGCCGGCCGCGCGCCGCGCCTTGAGACCAGCCACGATCAGGCCGAACACCGTCTTCGGCGCATCCGAGTTCTGCCCGTCGGCCACGATCGCCGGATGGGCGGGATTGAACTTGCCGGAGGCATCGATGAAGTAACCACCCTCGGTAATCGTCATCGAAACGATGCGGATCGCGGGATCCGCAAGCTTGGCAATGATTGCCTTGGCATCGCCGACCGGCAGGATGTCGACCATCGGCGCAGTCACGCGCGCGGCCGTGCGATTATTGTCCTGCTCGACGACGGTCGTCAGAAAATCCTGGGCAGCCAGCTTCTCGCGCATAGCCGCATCCGACTGCAGCACACCGGCGCCGATGATCGCCCAGTCATGGGCTTCTCCCGAATTGAAAAGATCGTCGAGATAAACAGCCTGATGGGCACGATGGAAATTGCCGACACCGAAATGCACGATACCAGCCGAAAGCGACTTCCGGTCATAAGCAGGAATAGCCGCCTTTGCAGCCGCCTGCTGAAGAGTTGCGAGCGATAATTTGCACGTCATGTCTCTGGTCCTTTTGAAGGTCTCTGGCTCCGGGCGGCTCGGGAACGCCGCACCGGCTGGTATGCTTGACCGGTCCACGCAGATCGATGGATGCGAACCGGAACAGATGCGTTGGCCGTGCCCGCTCAAGCGCACACGGCCTTGGCTTTTAGGCTGAAATCGCCAGCCCTTCGGCGTTGAACCGGTGAATATGCGCCTTGTCTGGCGTGAGATAGACGGTATCGCCAGCCCGGGCTGGAAAATCACCCGAGCCGCGAGCGGTCACCGTGCCGATCCCGTCGACATCGATATGCAGGAAAGTGTCGGAGCCGAGATGCTCAGCAACGAGAACCTTACCCTGCCAGTCACCCGACGTGGTCGACAGCAGCACGTGTTCCGGCCTGACGCCGATCGTGTCGGCGCCAAAGGTCTGCGCATATGCGCCCTTGACGAAATTCATCTTCGGCGAGCCGATGAAGCCGGCGACGAAAAGATTGCGCGGGCTGCGATAAAGCTCCAGTGGCGAGCCAACCTGCTCGATATTGCCGCGGTTGAGCACGACGATCTTGTCAGCCATGGTCATGGCCTCGACCTGATCGTGCGTCACATAAATCATCGTCGTCTTCAACTGCTGATGCAGCTCGCTGATCTCGAGGCGCATGTTAACGCGCAGTGCCGCGTCCAAGTTCGATAAGGGCTCGTCGAAGAGGAAGGCTGCCGGCTGACGCACGATGGCGCGGCCGATCGCGACGCGCTGGCGCTGACCGCCGGAAAGCTGACGCGGCTTGCGCTCAAGATAATCCGTCAGGTTCAGGACGCGTGCTGCATCCGCCACCTTCTTGTCAATTTCCGCCTGCGGCATGTTCGCCATCTTCAGCGGAAAGGCGATGTTCTTGCGCACACTCATATGCGGATAGAGCGCGTAGGACTGAAACACCATGGCAAGGCCGCGCTCGGACGGCTTGAGATTGGTGCCATCCTTACCGTCGATCATGATCTGGCCGCCGGAGACATCTTCGAGGCCGGCGATCAGGCGTAGCAGCGTGGACTTGCCACAGCCCGAAGGGCCGACGAAAACGACGAACTCGCCGTTGTCGATCTCAAGATCGATGGAAGGAATGACCTTGGCTTCGCCGAAGACCTTGGAGACTTGTTTGAGAACAATGCTACCCATGTTTCTCTTCCTTACTTAACCGCGCCGAAGGTCAGGCCGCGAACGAGTTGCTTCTGGCTGAACCAGCCGAGGATCAGGATCGGAGCGATCGCCATGGTCGATGCCGCTGAAAGCTTGGCATAGAACAGGCCCTCCGGGCTGGAATAGGAGGCGATGAAGGTGCTCAGCGGCGCCGCGTCTACCGCGGAGAGATTGAGCGTCCAGAAGGCCTCGTTCCAGGCGAGGATGATGTTGAGCAGCATCGTCGAGGCAAGGCCGGGGATCGCCATCGGCGTCAGGACGTAGATGATCTCCTTGGCAAGCGTCGCCCCATCCATGCGGGCCGCCTCGAGGATTTCGCCGGGAATTTCCTTGAAGTAGGTGTAGAGCATCCAGACGATGATCGGCAGGTTGATGAGCATCAGCACGATCACCATGCCCACCCGGCTAGCGAACTGGTTGTTCAGGAGGCCGAAGCCCTGGAACAGCAGATAGATCGGGATGAAGGCGCCAACGGGCGGCATCATCTTCGTCGACAGCATCCACATCAGCACGTCCTTGGTGCGCTTGGTCGGCGAGAATGCCATGGCCCAGGCGGCAGGCACCGCAACGAGCAGACCGAGGATCGTGGAACCGAAGGCGATGATGACCGAATTGCCGAAATGGAGGAAATAATCCGAGCGCGACTGCACCTCGAAATAATTCTGCAGCGTCCAGTGGAAGAAGAGGAACTGCGGCGGCGAGGCAATCGCATCGCCTTCCGTCTTGAAGCTCGTCAGGATCGTCCACAGGATCGGGAAGAAGATGAGGATTGCCACGATCCAGGCGGCGACCGATACGACGATCTTGCGTTGCGTAGTGATTTTGCGTGCCATCTCAAGCCTCCAGATTCTTGCCGACTGCGCGCATCAGGAAGATCGCGACGATATTGGCGAGGATGACGGCGATGATGCCGCCCGCCGATGCGCCGCCGACATCCTGCGACAGAACGATCTGCGAATAGACGAGATAGGTGAGGTTCGTCGTCGCCGTACCCGGACCGCCATTGGTGGTGACGAGGATCTCGGCGAAGGCCGACAGCATGAAGATCGTCTCGATCAGGATGACGACGGTGATGGCGCGGGCGAGATGCGGCAGGATGATGTAGATGAACTTCGAAACCGGTCCAGCGCCATCCATCTCGGCGGCTTCCTTCTGCTCCTCATCCAGCGACTGCAGGGCTGTCAGCAGGATGAGCGTGGCGAAGGGCAACCACTGCCAGGCAATGATGATGATGATCGACAGAAGCGGAACCGTCTCCAGCCAGGTCAGCGGATCGAGCCCGAAAAAACGGAAGAGATGTGCCAGTAGCCCGTTCACCGGGTTCATGAACATGTGCTTCCAGATGAGGGCGGCGACCGTCGGCATCACGAAGAAGGGCGCAAGCACCAACATGCGCACGATGCCCTGGCCGAAGATCGGCTGATCAAGCAGGAGAGCCAGCGCAATGCCGCCAATGACGGTGATCAGCAACGCACCACCGACAAGCAGCAGCGTCACGATCAGCGAGCTGAGGAAGGCCGGATCGGTGATGAAATATTCGTAGTTGAGAAACCCGAGGAAATCATGCGTGCCGGGGTTCAGAAGATTGTAGTTCAGCGTCGAGAAATAAATCGTCATTACGAGCGGGACGATCATCCACGCAAAGAGAAGCAGAACCGAAGGCGCCATCATGACGCGTGCGGTGGAACGGGTGTGCAACGTTGCCATGGCAAGTACCGACCTATCTTTAAAGGAGGGGGTGGCCGCGGACCGGCTGAAACAAAAGGGCCGCCAAGGGCAGTTCGGCGCTCGGCGGCCTAGGGGAAAGCAACGCTCGAGAGGGGGCGCTGCTTTCCTTAGCTTCGAAGGCCCTTACTTCGGATAGCCGGCCTTCTTCATTTCGCGTTCCGTCAGCTGCTGGGCAGCCTTCAGAGCCTGATCGACCGAAATCTGGCCGGCGAGAGCAGCCGAGAACTGCTGGCCGACAGCCGTGCCGATGCCCTGGAATTCAGGGATGGCGACGAACTGCACGCCGACATAGGGAACCGGCTTGACAGTCGGATGCGTCGGATCAGCCGAATTGATCGAGTCGAGCGTCATCTTCGCGAAAGGCGCTGCCTTCTGGTAATCCGCATTCGCATAGAGCGACGTGCGGGTGCCGGGAGGTGCATTCAGCCAGCCTTCCTTCTGTGCGACCAGGTTGGTGTAGTCCTTGCTGGTGGCCCAGGAAATGAACTTTTCCGCCGCTTCGGTCTTCTTCGAGGAAGCCGGGATGGCGAGGTTCCATGCCCAGAGCCAGTTGCCGCGCTTGCCGAGGCCCTTATCCGGAGCCAGAGCGAAGCCGACCTTGTCGGCAACCTTCGATTCCTTCGGATCGGAAACGAAGGAAGCAGCAACGGTGGCGTCGATCCACATGCCGCACTTGCCGGACTGGAACAGGGCCAGGTTCTCGTTGAAACCGTTGGACGATGCACCCGGAGGGCCGGCATCCTTCATCAGCTTGACGTAGAAGTCGAGCGTGTCCTTCCATTCCGGCTGGTCGAACTGTGCCTTCCACTTTTCATCGAACCAGCGGGCGCCGAACGAATTCGACATCGCCGTCAGGAACGCCATGTTTTCGCCCCAGCCCGCCTTACCACGAAGGCAGATGCCATAGACTTCATGGTCCTTGTCGGTGATTTTGCGGGCTGCATCGGCAACAAAGTCCCAGGTCGGCGCATCCGGCATTTTCAGGCCGGCCTTGTCGAACAGGTCCTTGCGGTACATCACCATCGAGCTTTCGCCGTAGAACGGCGCTGCATAGAGCTTGCCGTCGGTCGTCAGACCGCTGCGAATGGCCGGGAGAAGGTCATCCACATCATAGTTCTTGTCGGCGGAAAGCTTGTCGAGCGAGGCAAGCCAGCCGAGCTTGCTCCAGATCGGCACTTCATAGGTGCCGATGGTCAGCACGTCGTACTGGCCGGCCTTGGTAGCGATGTCGGTCGTAACCTTCTGGCGCAATACGTTTTCTTCAAGCGTGACCCACTGCAGGTCGATACCGGGGTTCTTGGCTTTGAAATCGTCCGTAAGCTTCTGCATACGGACCATGTCGCCGTTGTTGACGGTTGCAATCGTGAGGGTTTCGGCAGACGCCAGGCCGGCAAACATCAGAGCCGAGCAGGCGCCCAGCAGTAAAGTTTTCAATTTCATATCTTCCTCCCAGAAGATTAAAAATGAGCATTCGCTTTGCTCGTGGGCAATTACTCACTTCTTGCGACAAAATGTCAATGCAGATTCGTTGCTGCATTGCCGAGCAAGCAACCTATCCTTTTGTTTTTATGAGTTAAATTTTTTGCTCAAACCTTGAGCAAAAATTCGGCAACTGCCTCGTCGGTAATCAAACCATTGATCTGCTGACCGACAACGGCCGCCTTGATCGCCTGGAATTTGCGCCGACCCTTGGCGATTCCGATGACGCTGCAGGTATCGCGCGACGGCAAGGGCGCACTGGCGACGCGCTCATTGACATCATCGGGCATGAGGTTGCCATTGCCATCGAAAACCCAGCCGCAGATCTCGCCGGCAGCGCCCCGATCCATCAACGCCAGCATCTCGTCCCTCTCGAGAAAGCCGTCGAGACAGAGCGGCGCTTCCACGCCCATCTCCCCGATACCGACGAAAGTCACGTCGGCCTGAGCGCTAATATCGAGCGTCGAGCGCACCAGTGCCTGCGCATGCAGGAGCTCCCGCTCCTCGGCCGACGACACCAGCACCGGCAGCGGCATCGGAAAGTGCCGCGCCTTGACGACGTCGGCCATGCTGAAGATGACGTTGTAATAGGCAGCGGAACCGTCGGGACCGATATTGCCCGTCAGCGACACCACCCGATGCTGCAGACATTCGATCGCCGGCAGCTGGTCGACTGCAGCCTTCAACGTGCGGCCCGTGCCGATCGCCAGCACGATGGGGTCGGCTCGCCGCAGCCAGCGCTCGATTTCGGCAGCACCGGCCTCGGCGATGCCAATGGTCGAAGATGTGCTGTCGGGATCGCTCGGCACGATATCGACATGGCGCAGGCCGAACTTCTTCTTGAGCTCCGCCGCATATTCCAGACAGGCGGCGATCGGGTGATCCAGCCGAACCTTGATCAGCCGTTCGGCAACGGCCAGCGACACCAGACGCTGCGCCGACTGCCGGGATATTCCCATCGCAACGGCGATTTCATCCTGCGTGCGGCCGGCGACGTAGTAGAGCCATCCGGCCCGCGCCGCATCGTCAAGCCGCCCTTGGGAATCCAGCTTCTTCGCCATCGCCTTCCTTTACCGAAACAGCGCCCTTGCTCGGGATGATCCAGACTATCCGTGCCGGATCATGCAGTCTCCGGCGGGATGACGCCCTTGGTCAAGGTGAAACAGCCGTAGAAGCGGCGCTCTCCGGTCTGAATGACGCAAAAGGCATCCTTGGCACGCTCGTAGAAGGCGTAACGCTCGACCGGCATCAACGGCCAATGCTTGCCCTCGGCCTTGTCGATCACCGCCTGAACCTCCCGCTGGACCTGCGGCACCTCCTCCGGCGCATCGACAACTTCCATGCGCGTCGCGGCGTCATCAACGAAGGTATCGAGCGGCATCAGCGACAATATCGCCGCGACGGCATCGGCAGCGGGCACATTGTCGATGCGCAGCAGCTCGCCCAGGACCGTCTGGCTCGCAATGGCCTCCGCCGGGAAATTCGTGTCGACGACGACGAGCATGTCGCCATGCCCCATCGATTTCAGCGCATAGAGCACGTCCGCATTCAACAGCGGCGAAATTCCCTTCAGCATGAACGATCCTCCGATAGCCTGTGGCGGCCACTTCGCGGCCGCTTTGTTCTCCGCGCAAACAAGTAACCATCGCGTTCCTGTCTGTCCATAGGCGCCGGGAACGTTTTCGGCGGGTAGCCTGGAGCAATTCCAGGAAAAGTGCGCAGCGGTTTTCCGTTCGGGATTGCGTGAAAGCAAAGGGATAGAGCGGCTCAGAGATTCCGTGAAAAACTGAACCGCTCTGGCCATGAACTGTGCATCCCGCCGCGGCTTATTTCAGCCGTTATTGACCCGATAGGTTCGTCGGCATTAACTGAGGTACGTTCAACGGTTGAGAGGTGCATGTGCGCATTCTTGTGGTGGAGGACGACGACACGATCGGCGGCGCGGTTCGCGACCATATCGCGGCAGGCCCTCATGCCGTGGATTGGGTCAAGAACCTGACCGATGCGGAGGAGGTCACCAGTGCGGTGCAATACGGCCTCATCCTGTTGGATCTGCAGCTTCCCGATGGCAGCGGCATCGATTTCTTGAAGCGGCTGCGCCGCAAGCCTGACGAAACGCCCGTCATCATCCTGACAGCTCGCGATCAGATCTCCGACCGCATCGAAGGCCTGAACAGCGGCGCCGATGATTATCTCGTCAAGCCGTTCAACCTCGGCGAATTGACGGCCCGTATCCTGGCGGTCGCCCGGCGTTATGCCGGCAGTCCGCAGCCGACCCTCCGGTTTGACGACCTCGAAATCGATCAGCCGCAGCGCCGCGTCAAGCTGGCGGGCAAGGACGTGATCCTGACAGGACGAGAATGGGCCGTGCTCGACCTGCTGATCACGCGGCCGGGCGCCATCGTTTCCAAGGACAAGATAGAAGAGGCGCTCTATGCCTTCGGCTCCGAAATCGAGAGCAACACGGTGGAGGTCTATGTCAGCCGCCTGCGCAAGAAGATCGGCAAGGACCGCATAAGGACGGCCCGCGGCGTCGGCTATTGCCTGGGTGAGCGATGACCGAACACAAGGAGCCCAGCCGCGCCAGCATCACCCGGCGCCTGATCACTGCGCTGACCGGTACTGTCGTCGTCTTCTGGCTGATTGCGGTCGGCATCGGTGTCTATGTCGTCAACAAGGAACTCTCGGAAACCTTCGATGGCGCATTGCAGGAAACCGCCGAGCGTCTTCTGCCGCTGGTGCTCGACGATCTCGCCAACCGCGACCATTCCGGCGATCCTCAGAGCCTGGAAGAGCTCAATAAGGGGCTGAACCGCGAATATCTGACCTATCAGGTACTCGATGGGAACGGCAAGGTTATCCTGCACTCCCACGATGCCCCTCCAACCGCCTATGACGTGCCGCTGAAGATCGGCTTCCACAATACGTCGCGATACCGGATCTATACCGAATCCTCGGCCGACGGCACGATCTTCCTGCACGTCGCCGACGCCTTCAAGAATCGCCGCGAGGCATCGCGCGAAAGTGGCGTTGCGCTGCTCTGGCCGCTACTGGCCCTCATTCCCGCCAGCATCATCGCCATCGGCGTCATCGTCGGCCGATCGCTGCGGCCGATCGACCGCTTGCGCTCGGAGATCGCCACCAAGGACGGCGGCAACATGGTGCCGCTCGTGAGCGAGACGCTGCCGCTCGAGCTGCAGCCGATCGCCCGCTCCGTCAATCTGCTGCTGGAGCGCCTGCGCCTGGCGCTGGAAGCCGAGCGCGAATTCACCGCCAATAGCGCCCATGAGCTGCGCACCCCGATTGCAGGCGCTCTTGCGCAGACCCAGAGGCTGATCGCCGAACTGCCGCAGGGGCAATTGACGGAACGCGCCGGCCGCATCGAGACGTCGCTTTCCAATCTCGGCCGGCTCGCGGAAAAGCTGCTGCAGCTTTCCCGCGCCCAGGCCGGGATCGGCACGGGTGACAAACCCGCCGATCTCGTGGCCATCATCGAAACCGTCATAGGCGATTACGACCGCGATACGGGAACGGCAGGCCGTGTCCTTCTGGAGAACGAAACGGCGGAGAAACTGATGCGCAACGTCGATATTGACGCATTTGCGATCGTCATGCGCAATCTCATCGAAAACGCCTTGATCCATGGGCCGGCGGACGACGAAGTGACCGTCCGGATCGACGACCGCACCGTCCGCGTCATCAACGGCGGCGCCGTGCTTTCCGCACATGATCTCGCCGGCCTGAAAAAGCGCTTCTGGCGCGGCAAGACGAAAGCGGCTGGCTCCGGCCTCGGACTTTCGATCGTCGAGCGCATCGTCGGCCAGATCGGCGGCCATCTCGATCTACTGTCGCCGGCGACCGGCAGGACCGATGGCTTTGAAGCCAAGATCACCCTGCCGTCCGGCTGATGACGCTCTAACTGTCAGGGATTGGCCTCATAGAGGATTGATCTTGCAAAGACCGGCAAAGGGTGCGAGCAAGTGCGCCATGTTTCCAGCGGGTCGGTATCCATGATCGTTTCCTTCGACATTGGCGGCAGCGCCATCAAAGGCGGCATTGCCCGCTCCATGACGGACATCGTGCCGCTGGCGCGGCGCCCGACGCCCAGGCACGATTTCGCCGAATTCGTCAATACCTTGCGTGAGGTGATTGCCGAAGCCGGCGAGAGGCCGGATTGCCTCTCCTTCTCCATCGCCGGCGTCGTCGATCCTGATACGCAGACACTCACCTGCGCCAATATTCCCTGCATTCACGGCCGGCATCTTGCCGCCGATCTGGAAGCGGAACTCGGCTATCCCGTGCTGATCGCCAATGATGCCGATTGCTTCGCCATGGCAGAGGCCATGTCCGGAGCGGGCCGTGGCCATCGCATCGTCTTCGGCGCCATTCTCGGCACCGGCGTCGGCGGCGGCCTTGTCGCGGATGGCCGGCTGGTCAATGCTGCCGGCGGCTTTGCCGGGGAATGGGGCCACGGCCCCATCATCGCGTCCTCCGCCGGCAATCCATCAGTCGCTATTCCCGCCTATGCCTGCGGCTGTGGCCAGAAGGGCTGCGTCGACACCGTCGGCGGCGCACGCGGCATCGAACGCCTGCACAAGACGCTTCACGGGCTGGAACTTTCCAGCGAGGAGATCATCGGCCAGTGGCTCAGGGGCGAAGACCGTGCCGAACGCACGATTGACGTCATGGTGGATCTGGTCGCCTCGCCGCTTGCCCTCACCGTCAACATAACTGGCGCGACCATCGTGCCGGTCGGCGGTGGCCTTTCCAACGTCGAACCGCTCCTGGCTCGTTTGGACGAGGCGGTGCGCGCCCGGACCCTGCGCAAGTTCGGCCGGCCGCTCGTCGTGCCGAGCGAGTGCAAGCTGGAACCGGGCCTCATCGGCGCCGCCCTGCTGGGCCTGCAATATGCCGGAGAGCGCACCCATGCTGCTTGAGGTCTGTGTCGAGGATATTGCCGGTCTCAAGGCGGCCGTCGAGGGTGGCGGCGACCGTATCGAGCTTTGCAGCGCGCTTCCTCTCGGCGGGCTGACGCCGACTGCCGGGCTGATGGCCGCCGCAGCGAAGATAACGGTCCCTGCATATGCCATTATCCGTCCGTGCGCCGGCAGCTTCGTCTATTCGGCGGATGAAATTGAGATCATGAAGCGCGACATCGATGCCGCACGAGCTGCCGGCTTGCCGGGCGTCGTGCTCGGCGCTTCCCTGCCGGATGGCCGACTGGATGTTGACACGCTCAAGGCGCTCACCGCCCAAGCGGAAGGTCTCGGCAAGACGCTGCACCGCGCCTTCGATCTGGTGCCCGACGTCGAGGAAGCCGTCCATGTCGCTATCTCTCTCGGCTTCGAACGCATTCTGACCTCCGGCGGCGCAAGGACTGCGGCCGAAGGCGTTGCCATGCTTGAACAGGCGATTGCAGCCGCCGCCGGCCGCATCTCCATCATGCCCGGCTCCGGCGTGACGCTTGCAACGGTCGGCCAGCTATGGCCGCGCCTGCAGATCAGCGAGATCCACGCCTCCTGCTCCGCAACCGCCTCGGAGACAGATGAGCGTCTCATCGCCCTCGGCTTCTCTCCGCCATCGGTCCGCCGCACGGATGCCGCTACCGTCAGGGCACTTAAGGCGTATTTCACCTAGAGCGGACTGCTCCAAGAACGTGCAAAAAGCCGGACGCGGGGAACGCGGGAACCGCATGCGGAAGGTCGCGATCTGCTTTAAGCAACATCATGAATTGACAAAGAAACATTAGAATGATCAATCGTTCATAAACGCATATGCTGTAGCCATGAACATGGCTGCGCAACATACAGTTATTGCAGCAAGGTAAGTTTCCTCGGGAGTAGCTGTGATCTGAACCATGTCGGTGGCGCCACCTCGCAAGAAAAGCAGGGCTGTCTTTTGGATTGCAGCTGTTGTCATCGGTTCGATCATCCTGGCAACCGCGCTCCTTGCCAACGATATGCGCAATCTGCGGGCGCTGGATGATCGCTATCATCTCAATCTCTTTCCGAAACCGGAACAACATGCAGCAGCGCCCGCCGCGCCTGCGCAGGAACAGCAGCCGGCCCATGCGGCTACGCCTGCGGCGGCGGCGCCGAAGACGTCAGGCCCGACGGCCACAAGCGTCCGTGTCAAGCCGGCGACGGTCACCGCCAAGCCATCCGTCAAGAAAAGATCCCATCTGCTGGATGAGCCTGTCGATGCGCTGCTGAGTGCCTTCGTGCGCAGCTGGCGGATATCAGGCCAGGCGCTTTGCGCCGATCTCCAGAAGTTCGGCCTGTCCGTAGGGGAATGGCGGCAAAGCGAACTGGGCGCCGGCACTTCGGAGTGCAGCTATGCCGTTCAGAAGGGCGCCTATGGCGATCCCAAGGCAGCTTCCTTCTTCATCATCGCCAGGGGCAAGCCATCAGGCGAAATCGATACCATCCGCATCAAGGTCATCATGCCTGACAATGACGACGGAAAGGCCGTTGCCGGCACCTTTGTCGACACTGTCGTCCTATTGCTGAACGAAACCCATTGGCTGGACTTTCAGGCCGCACTCGAGGCAGTCGGCAAGTTGCAGGATGTGACGCTGCAAGCCTTCGGCGCCAAGCTTGCCTTTTTCAAGGAATTCCAGAGCGACAACAATTTCAATCTGCAGCTGGAATTACGGAGAACGTCGCCGGAACAGCTCCGAACCGCGATCGTCTTCGACAAGGCGCGCTGGACACTGCCCTCCCCGCCATCGACTAACTGATCACATAGATTCTTTCGAAAGGCTGGGTTCCTGTTGCGCTGCGCCATCGATAGTGCTCATATAGGCAACGATTCCGAAGGTCGGCGGATCACCGGCCGCCAGCACCATGTTTCCCGAGAGCACGAGGCGGTTTCCATAGGGATTCATGCAAATCGTCAAACGCGCCGGTCCCCAGCCGGACGTTGGAAAGCCATTTCATTTCATGGATTCGATAGATCCCAATCCGCAGAGCCAGACTTTTGCGGTCGAACGCAATCCCCGCCTGCGCTACATCATCCCCGCCGTGGTCGCCGTCGCCTTCCTGATGGAACAGCTGGATTCGACCATCCTCGTCACCGCCGTTCCCGATATCGCCAAGAGCCTCGATACGACGCCGCTGCGCATGAATCTGGCGGTCACGACCTATATTCTGACGCTTGCCATGTTCATTCCGGTGAGTGGCTGGTTTGCCGATCGCTTCGGCGCCCGGCGCATCTTCACGCTTTCCCTCTTCATCTTCACCATCGGCTCGATCCTCTGCGGCCTGGCGACCAGCCTGCCGATGCTTATCGCCACGCGCGCACTGCAGGGCTTTGGCGGCGCAATGATGACGCCGGTCGGGCGCCTCATCCTCATCCGCAGTTTCCCCCGCAGCCAGCTCGTGACTGCCATGACCTACATGACCCTGCCCGCCGTCATCGGGCCCGTCATCGGGCCGGTGCTCGGCGGCTTCCTGACAACCTATCTGTCCTGGCGCTGGATCTTCTGGGTGAACCTGCCCTTCGGCCTGATCGGCATGGCCATGGCGCTGCGCTATGTCGAGGATACCGAACGCGACGAGACCATCAAATTCGACTTTCCCGGTTTCGTCATGGTCGGTCTCGGCTGTGTGCTGCTGCAATACGGCATCGAGAATATCGGCCGACCTGCAATTCCGGTCTGGGCCATCCTCCTAGCGCTTGCCGCCGCCGGCCTGCTGCTGGTCGGCTTCATCCGCTATGCCAGAACGGTGGAATCTCCGGCCGTGGATCTCACCCTCTTCAAGCTGCGCACCTTCCGCATCGGCACCCTTGCCGGCGGCATCTGTCGTGTCGGGCTGAATGGCGTGCCCTTTCTGCTGCCGCTGATGCTGCAGGTCGGCTTCGGCTTGAGTCCGATCGTCTCGGGTACATTGACCTTCGTCAGCGCCCTGAGCGCCCTTGCCGTGCGGCCGGTCTCGGCAAAACTGCTAAAGCTCTATGGCTTCGATCGCATGTTGACGTGGAGCGCCGTATTCGGTGCCGCCGTCGTCGCCGGCTTCGCATTGATCACACCCGATACGCCGCACTGGTTCATCATCGTCTATGTCTTCATCTTCGGGCTGGCGCGGGCCGGACAGTTCATGACGTCCAATACGCTATCCTATTCCGATACTCCGGCGGCTCAACTCAGCCGCGCGACCAGTCTCGGCGGTGTGCTGCAGCAATTGAGCGTCAGCTTCGGCGTCTCCGTCGCCGCCATGCTGCTGGGTCTGGTGACTTTGGATGGATCGCCGCTGACGCCGGAGAAATTCCACATTGCATTTTTGCTGATGGCCGTGATCCCGCTGCTCGGCATACCCGGCTTTCTCAAGCTGCGGCCGGAAGACGGCGCGCAAGTGAGCGGCCATCAGCGGCAATCGAAAAAGCAGCCGTAAGGCTTATGCCGCAAGCGCCGAGGCGCGCGGATGGACGAGATGATCGCGAAGTACCGCGCCGGAGCGGTCGACTTCCTGCATCAGCACGTCGTAGCTCCACAGATCGGCCAGATGCTGCAATACGCGCTTGGCATCCATATCGTCGAGCATCGCGCCGTTCAGCACCGTATGCTTGACCAGCAGCCGCCTGTCGCCGGCAAGATCGACATCGACGATCTCGATATGCGGATCGATCCAGCCGACATCATATTGCCGTGACAATTCACGGCGGATGCGCCGGTAGCCACGCTCATCATGAATGGCGGCAACCCTCAGCCCCTCCTCCTCCTCCGGATCGTCGGTCAGCTGGAACATGCGCATCTTGCGCATCAGATGCGGGCTCAAGAACTGCGCGACAAAACTCTCGTCGCGATAATTGGCCCAGAGATCGCGCAGCACCGCCATTGCATCGCCGGTGCCGGCGATTTCCGGGAACCATTGGCGATCCTCTTCCTCCGGCTTCGTCACGATGCGCTCGATATCCTGCATCATGGCAAAGCCGATCGCGTAGGGGTTGAGGCCGGAATAGCGGGGATCGTTGAAGGTCGGTTGGAAAACCACATTGGTATGCGATTTCAGGAATTCCAGAAAATCGCCGTCGCCGATGCCACCGAGTTCGTGCAGCCGGGTCATGATGCGATAGTGCACGTAGGTCGCCGTGCCCTCGTTCATCACCTTGGTCTGACTCTGCGGATAGAAATATTGGGCGACATGCCGCACGATGCGGATGATCTCGCGCTGCCAGGGTTTTAAGCGGGGCGCCATCTTTTCCAGGAAATAGAGGATATTTTCCTGCGGCAGGCCCGCCAGCGAGCGTCGCCGCTCCAGATCGAGATCCTGTGTCTTCTTGCCCGACCCGGCCGGAACCGTGCGCCAGAGATCGTTGAAGATCTTCTCGTCATATTCGCGCCGCTCGCGCTCGCGCTTCTCCTCGTCGCGCAGGTCCGGCGTCTTCTTGCCGGCATAGCGATGCACGCCATGCGACATCAGCGCATGGGCGGCATCCAGCGTGCGCTCGACGGCGGCGTGGCCATAGCGCTCCTCACAGCGCGCCACATAGCTCTTGGCGAAGTTGAGATAATCGAGAATGCCTTCGGCATCGGTCCAGAGCTTGAAGAGATAATTGTTCTTGAAGAAGTGATTGTGGCCGAAGGCGGCATGGGCGATGACGAGAGCCTGCATCGTCGCGCTATTCTCCTCCATCAGATAGGAGATGCAGGGCGAGCTGTTGATGACGATCTCATAGGCAAGGCCGCGCAGGCCCTTGCGGTAGAAGGCCTCATGATGGGCGAAATGCTTTCCGAAGGACCAGTGCTTGTAAAAGAGCGGCATGCCGATCGAGGAATAGACGTCGAGCATCTGCTCGGCGGTGATGATCTCGATCTGATTGGGGTAAACATCGAGCCCGAGCTCGTCGATGGCGATCTTCTCGCAGGCATCGTGAATTCGCTGGATGGTGGCGAAATCCCAGTCCGCGCCTTCGAAAAGCCGCTCCATCGATGCCTTTTTTGCCATTATCCGCTCCTTGTTTCCGCCGTACGGCGCTGGAAGAGATCGTGGAAGACCGGATAGATCTGGCTGCGATCGCTGACACGCCGCATGGAAAGCACCGGCCATCCCGCCTGCATCCGCTCATAGAGCGACCAGATCGCCGAGCCGGACGAGATCGCGACGCTGCGTGATTCCCCCACTTCGAGATAGGCAAAATATTGGCAGACGGGCAGGATCTCGCTCGTCATCAGCGCCGCCGTCGTCGCATTGTCGGAATAGGCGTTATCGCCATCCGATGCTTGCGCGGCGTAGATGTTCCAGTCGGATGCCGGGAAGCGGTCCCGCACGATCCGCCGCATGGCCTCGAGCGCGCTCGAAACCTGGGTGCCGCCGGTTGCCGGGCTGCGGAAGAAGGTCTCCTCGTCCACCTCTTCCGCTACGTCGGTATGGCGGATGAAGACGATCTCGACGCGGCGATACTGCCGGGTCAGGAAAATGTAGAGCAGCATATAGAAGCGCTTGGCGAGATCCTTCATGTGCTCCGTCATCGAGCCGGAGACGTCCATCAGGCAGAACATGACGGCTTGCGCCACCGGCTTCGGCTCGTTCTCGAAACGGCGATAGCGGATATCGATCGGGTCGATATAGGGAATGCGCCGGACCTTCGATTCCAGTCTTTTGATCTCGTCTTCGAGCTGTGCGCGGCGCTTCTCGTCCGTGCACTCCTCGGCCTCCTCGATGAGCTTTTCGACCGTTTCCGGCTTCGGGCGATGCAGCGCGACACGGCGCATCATGGCAAGCCGCATCGTGCGGTTGATGGCAAGATTGGCAGGTGATCCCGTAACCGAATAGCCCGAGCGCACCGGATTGATCTGGTCCGCCGACATCAGGCGGCGCTTGGCTAGATCGGGCAATTCGAGATCGTCGAGGAAGAGATCGAGGAATTCGTCCCGCGTCAAGATGAAGCGGAAGGCATCCTCGCCGGTTCCATCGCCGCCGGCTCGCGACTTTCCGCTACCGCCCTCGGGGCGGGGAAGCATATCGCCTTCGATGAAGTCCTTGTTACCGGGAAGAATATGTTCCTTCAGGCCCTCCGGGCCGCGATGGAACCGAGGTTCCTCGGTTCCGTCCAGGGGAATGCTGATTTCGCCACCCTTCAGAATATCCTGAATGTCGCGATTTTGAGAGGATTCATAGACCGCTCTCTGCACCAGCGCTTTTGCTCTTCGCAAAAACCGTTGACGATTTTCCAGACTTTTTCCGCCTGGGTTCAGGCGTCTGTCAACAATGTGCATTCCTTCTTCCTTGGTGGCTCATCCCGCCTGTTTCACACGCATGTACCATTCCACAAGCCGCCGGACCTGCCGTTCGGTGTAACCCCGCGCGACCATCCGCTCGACGAATTCGCCATGTTTCTTCTCCGTCTCGCCATCCTTCTTGGAGCCGAACGAGATGACGGGCAGAAGGTCCTCGACTTGAGAGAACATCCGCTTTTCGATGACTTCACGGATCTTCTCATAGCTGGTCCAGGACGGGTTCTTGCCGCCGTGGCTCGCTCGTGCCCGCAGGCAGAACTTGACCACCTCGTTGCGGAAGTCCTTCGGATTAGCGATACCTGCCGGCTTTTCGATCTTGGTGAGCTCCTGGTTCAAAAGCTCGCGGTCGAGAAGCTGACCGGTATCCGGATCCTTGAAATCGACATCCTCGATCCAGGCGTCGGCATAGTCGACATAGCGATCGAAGAGGTTCTGCCCATAATCCGCATAGGATTCCAGATAGGCCTTCTGGATCTCGTTGCCGATGAACTCCGCATAGCGCGGCGCCAGTTCGCTCTTGATAAACTCGATATAGAGCTTTTCGGTTTCAAGCGGCAGCTGTTCTCTGCGGATTGCCTGCTCCAGCATGTACATCAGATGCACCGGATCGGCGCCGACCTCTGTCGTATCGTAGTTGAAGGTCGCCGCCAGCACCTTGAAGGCAAAACGGGTGGAGGCTCCATCCATGCCTTCATCGACACCGGCCGAGTCACGATATTCCTGCACGCTTCGCGCTCTCGGATCGGTCTCTTTCAGGCTCTCGCCGTCATAGACCCGAAGTTTCGAGAAGGCAGTCGAATTCTCATGCTTGGACAGCCGCGTCAGAACCGTGAAGCGGGCGAGCGTCTCCAAGGTCGATGGCGCGCAGGGCGCGTCGCTGAGTTCGGATTCCTCGATCAGCTTCTCATAGATCTTCTGCTCTTCGGTGACCCGCAGGCAATAAGGCACTTTCACCACGCAGATGCGGTCAATGAATGCCTCATTGTTCTTGTTGGCCTTGAATGTCTGCCATTCCGACTCGTTTGAGTGCGCCAGGATGATGCCGGAGAAGGGTATCGCACCGATATTTTCCGTACCGATGTAATTGCCTTCCTGCGTCGCCGTCAGCAGCGGATGCAGCATCTTGATCGGGGCCTTGAACATTTCAACGAATTCGAGGATGCCCTGGTTGGCACGGTTCAATGCACCGGAGTAGCTGTAGGCATCCGGATCGTTCTGCGCGAGGCTTTCGAGCTTGCGGATATCCACCTTGCCGACCAGCGAGGAAATGTCCTGGTTGTTCTCGTCGCCCGGTTCCGTCTTGGCGACGGCAATTTGCCGCAGCCTTGAGGGCTGCATCCTGACGACACGGAAGCGGGAAATATCGCCTTCGAACTCTTCCAGCCGCTTGAGGCACCAGGGACTCATCAGCCCGGTCAGGCGCCGGCGCGGAATGCCATAGCGCTCCTCGATCATCGGCCCCATGGTGACGGGATCGAACAGGCTGAGCGGGCTTTCGAAGACCGGGCTAAGCTCGTTTCCGGCCTTGAGCACATAGATGGGATGAACTTCCATCAATGATTTCAGCCGCTCGGCGAGGGATGACTTGCCGCCGCCGACAGGCCCGAGCAGATAGAGGATCTGCTTGCGCTCCTCCAGCCCCTGGGCCGCATGGCGGAAGAAGGCGACGATGCGTTCGATCGTCTCTTCCATGCCGAAAAAGCCCGAAAAAGCCGGATAAGTCCGGATGGTCCGGTTCATGAAAATACGCCCAAGCCTTGTATCCTTGGCCGTATCGATCAGCAGTGGTTCGCCCATGGCTGCCAGTAGCCGCTCAGCCGCATTTGCGTACATGAGCGGATCATCCCGGCACGCTTCCAGGTATTCTGAGAATGACATCTCGACTTCGCGCCGTGCTTCAAAAGTACGGGCGAACGTGTTGAACAGAACATCGTTGTTTAACATGGCGCCTCGGTAGCTTGCTATTGCAATTAACGCCGGCTTTTACGAGATCACTTTATCCCGCTGTATCTAAAGTGCGGTATGACTCGCTACGAATCAATAGGTGATCTGTCAATAATTCGTACGCTTGATTCCAAATGTCATCAATATCTTGATGGGGTCATGCACCGAATTAATGAAACACAACCACAAGATTGTTGTGGCAACACAACGCACGCAGTGGTTATGCAACCTCAACCGGCCTATTGCCGCATATTTTTGCAAATACACGATCTCGGCGAAGAATTGATCGAAGCCAGCGTCAAGCTTCATTGTCCGCATGATTGGGGAGAAAAGATGGTGCCCAGAGCCGGAATCGAACCAGCGACACGCGGATTTTCAATCCGCTGCTCTACCAACTGAGCTATCTGGGCATCCGAGCTTCGCGTCGAGGGAAGAGCCTTGGCAGGCGCTGGGCGGTTGGTTCGCCCCGGAAGCGAGCGGGGTTATAGCATCTTGTTCGGCCATGTCCAGCAGCAAATGACTCTTTTTTGACAGGAAATCGAATTTTGCCAATTCGCGAACAAAATGAAAGGGTTCGTGAGATCCTGCACCTTTGGAAAACGCATTCAGTCCTGGTCGGAGCCGTCGGCCTTCGTCTCGTCCTCGGTGACGGGGATGGCATAGGAGCCGTTGAGCCACCGCGAGAGATCGACGGAGCGGCAGCGATCCGAGCAGAAGGGATAATGTTCACGCAGCGAAGGACGGCCGCATTCCGGACAGGGACGCGTCTTTCGCAGCGGCTCGACCTTCGAACCGACCTTGATCTCTTCAGCCTTCGTCATGACGACTATCCTTCCTGCCATCCGGCATGGACATCGAAGCCCTCGCCTGCCAGCAGCAGCATGGTTTCATAAAGCGGCAATCCGACGACATTGGTGTAGGAACCGACAAGCTTTTGCACGAAGGAGCCGGCAAGCCCCTGAATGCCATAGGCTCCCGCCTTGCCGCGCCACTGGCCGGAGGCAAGATACATGTCGATATCCCGGCTGGAAAGCCGCTTGAAACGCACCTTGGTTTCCACCACCTTCTGGCGGGCCTTGCGGTCCGGCGTGATCAGGCAGATGCCGGTATAGACGACATGGCCGCGCCCGGAGAGCAGATGCAGCGCCGCAGCCGCCTCATCGACGAATTCCGCCTTCGGCAGGATGCGCCGCCCGACGGCGACGACCGTGTCGGCCGAAAGGATATAGCTTCCCTGCCAGGCGGCGTCGCTCTTGATTGCCGCAAAGGCGGCATCACCCTTCTCAGCCGAAAGCCGCCGCGCCAGCGAGCGCGGATGCTCCGATTTCTTCGGCGTCTCATCGATATCCATGGGCATGAGACGCGCGGGCTCGATGCCTGACTGATGCAGGAGCTCGACGCGACGCGGCGATCCGGAGGCCAGTATCAGCTTGTGTTTCAACGCCATCAGATCTCGACCTGTCATGCGGGAATGAGAGCCGGTCCGGAGCATGATGCCGAAAATGTCGGCGGCATCCGGCTCCAGCGAACGGCGGATTACTTGAAACGGTAGGTGATGCGGCCCTTGGTCAGGTCGTAAGGGGTCATTTCCACCAGCACCTTGTCGCCGGCCAGAACGCGAATGCGGTTCTTGCGCATGCGGCCCGCGGTATGGGCGATGATCTCGTGCTCGTTTTCCAGCTTCACGCGAAAGGTCGCGTTCGGCAGGAGTTCGGTGACGACACCGGGAAATTCGAGGACTTCTTCTTTCGGCATTAAAGCTTCTTTTCCTGTCGGTTGAGGCCGGCGCTCCTGTTAAAAAGGCTGGGTCGCCGGAAATTTGCGCGGAAACTACACAATCGCCGCGGTTTTGTGAACCACGTTGATAAGGGTTTCTGCATTTGTTTCATTTGCGGCTCTAAAGCGAGCCGCGATGTTCCACAAGCCTGCTCTCAATCAGGCCGAGAAGATAGTCCCTCACCGCGCGATAGGCATCCAGAACCTGCTCACGCGTTCCATCCGTCGCGGAAGGGTCCATCGTCGGCCAATAGATGACGTCGACAGCGTTCGCCCGCGTCAGCTCCAGCGCGGCATGATGCGCCTCGGGAGACAGCGTGATGATGACATCGAAGAAATCATCCTCCAGCTCTTCCATGGTCTGCGGCTGGCGGCGGCCGAGCGAAAGTCCGATCTCGCCCAGCACGACGTCGACGAAGGGATTGCGCTCGCCGGCGCGCACTCCCGCTGAGGCGATATAGGTGCCCTGCGGCAGCATGCTGCGCGCCATCGCCTCGGCCATGGGCGAACGGATGGCATTGAGGCCGCACATGAAGAGGATGGCGCCGGGGGATTTGCCCCCGGGCGACCTGCCATTCTGCTCGATCGCCTGCGGCTCATCCATGGCAATCACCCGCGCCAATAGAGCACGCAGACGAGCGTGAAGAGCCGGCGCGCCGTATCGAAATCCACGCTGATCTTGCCGTTCAACCGGTCCATCAGCGTCTGCGAGCCTTCGTTGTGAATGCCGCGCCGGCCCATGTCGATCGCCTCGATGCGGCTTGGCGTGGCCGAGCGGATCGCCTCGTAATAGCTCTCGCAGATCATGAAATAATCCTTCACGATCCGGCGAAACGGGGTGAGCGACAGAATATGGGTGGCGACAACGCCACCATCTTCCATGCGGATGTCGAAGACCAGCTTCTGGTCGACCAGCGACAAGTTCAGGAGATAGGGGCCGCCCTGATGTCCCACAGGCTCGAAGCTGTTTTCCTCAATCAGGTCGAAGATGGCGACGGCGCGCTCGTGCTCGACATCGGGCGTCGAGCGGCCGATCGTGTCGTCCAGGACCACATCGCTCAGCCGGAAGACGCCCTTCGCCATGCCTTACCCCTCGAGATTGAGGCGGATCGCAACCGACCGCGCATGCGCATCCAGCCCCTCGGAATTGGCAAGCGCGATCGCCGCTGGCCCGAGCGCGCGGAGCTGCTCGGACCCCAGCCGGAGAATAGAGGTGCGCTTGACGAAATCGAGCACCGACAGCCCGGAGGAGAAGCGTGCAGAGCGGGCCGTCGGCAGCACATGGTTTGAGCCGCCGACATAATCGCCGATCACTTCGGGCGTATGACGGCCGACAAAGATCGCGCCGGCATTGCGAACACCGGCCAAAAGCGGCTCGGGATCATCGACCGCCAGCTCCAGATGCTCGGCCGCAATGCGGTTGGCAAGCGGAATAGCCTGCTTCAGATCGGAGACCAGGATAACCGCGCCGAAATCCCGCCAGCTCGTCGCTGCCGTCTGCGAGCGGCTGAGCTGCTTCAGCTGCCGCTCGACCGCCGCTTCCACGGCTCTGCCGAATTCGGCATCATCGGTGATCAGGATCGATTGCGCGCTTTCATCATGCTCGGCCTGCGCCAGCAGATCGGCGGCGATCCAGTCCGGATCGTTGTTCTTGTCAGCGATGACGAGCACTTCGGAGGGGCCGGCAATCATGTCGATACCAACAGTGCCGAACACCTGGCGCTTGGCTGCCGCCACATAGGCATTGCCGGGGCCGGTGATCTTATAGACCGGCTTGATCGTCTCCGTACCATAGGCAAGTGCCGCGATCGCCTGCGCGCCACCAATGCGATAGATCTCCTCGACGCCGGCCATGCGCGCCGCAGCAAGCACGGCCGGATTGACGGCACCGCCCGTCGCCGGCACGGCGATGACGACGCGATCGACACCGGCGACTTTGGCCGGCACGGCATTCATCAGCACCGAGCTCGGATAGCTCGCCGTGCCGCCCGGCACATAGAGACCGACCGCTTCGATCGCCGTCCAGCGCGACCCCAGGCCGACGCCGAGATCGTCCTCGTAGATATCGTCCTTCGGCAGCTGCCGGCGGTGATGCGATTCGATGCGGGTGGCGGCGACCTTCAGCGCGCCCAGAACCTCCGCCGGAACGGCCGCGATCGCCGCATCGATCTCCGCTTCGCTGACGCGCATCGGCGTTACGGCGAAATCGACGCCGTCGAATTTCTTGGAATAATCTGCAAGGGCGGCATCGCCGCGCGCCCGCACATCGTCGATGATGCCGCGCACAACGGCATTCACATCCTCGGACACTTCCCGCTTGGTCGTCAGGAATGCGGCGAACTGCTGCTCGAACCCTTCCGACGCCTGATCCAGCCAGATAGCCAAACTGATATTCCTCTTTCACTGCGGCCGCCCGCGGCGGCAAAAATCCAACGGTCGCTGCCTATTCGCCCGCGTCGGGATGTCGGGGCTTATGGGCCGTCTCCCATGCCCCGCCGATATCCGCAAGCTGGGCTTCGATGCATTCGACATCGAGCGCAATCGTGGCGTTGGCGGCAAGGGCAAGCTCGATCGTCCCCTCAGGCCCCTCGCCCTTCTGCTCGAAACGGATCGCAAGCAGCGACAGCACCTCGTCGCGATTGCGCCGGTCGAAGCCACTGGAGCGCACGGCCTGCACGCGCTTGAACACCAGCGCGGAACGATGGCGTTCGTAAGGCTTGCTGCGCTGGTCCGATTGTTCCCAGACGAAACGGTTGGCCGCGAGCGAAAACTGCTCTTGCTTCGGCGCATAGGACATGTCGCCGACCTTGAAGACGCTATCCTGCATATAGGCAGAGATGACATCCAGGTCCTCGGTGTCGAGTGCCATTAGCTTGAGATCGCTCATTCGTCCTTTATCCCTGATCGCGCCATTGGAACCCCCGGCAAGCACGATTGCCGGCGTTCCCTCATTCTGGACATAGGATGGGAGCGCAAAAGACGCAACCGAAGAAAGCGGGCTGGCCCGCTCTCTTCGCGCCGATGGATGGAAATAAGCCCGATCATCCAAAATGCTGTCGCGCTTTTGCGACAGCGGAAAGCAAAAACCGGAGGACTGCCCGGGAGGCAGGACAATCGCATATGAGCTGAAATCGTTGCCGCCACCCTTCTCCCCTCGGGAGAAGGTGCCATCAGGCGGATGAGGGGGTGCCTGCCAGGAGTACGAAAACTCGTGAATTCAAATCAGTCAGCCCCCTCATCCGACCCTTCGGGCCACCTTCTCCCCGAGGGGAGAAGGAGTTTCCGAAGATGATCCCACCATATGCGATTGTGGGGGGCAGCGATGAGCCTTAGTCGCTGATGCGCTCGACTACGGCGCCGCAGCGCGTCAGCTTGTCTTCCAGCCGCTCGAAGCCGCGATCGAGGTGATAGATGCGCGACACCACCGTCTCGCCTTCGGCGGCAAGGCCGGCAATGACGAGCGAGACAGAAGCGCGAAGATCGGTCGCCATCACGGGCGCGCCCTTCAGCTTCTGAACGCCTTCGACGCGGGCGGTCTGGCCGGAAAGCGAGATCTTGGCGCCGAGGCGGGCGAGCTCCTGCACATGCATGAAGCGGTTTTCGAAGATGGTCTCGGTGATGTTCGAGACGCCCGAGGAGCGGGTCATCAGCGCCATGAACTGCGCCTGCAGGTCGGTCGGGAAGCCGGGGAACGGATCGGTGACGACGTCGACCGGCTGGATGCCGCCGCCATTGCGCATGACGCGGATGCCGTTATTGGTCGGCGAAACCGTGGCGCCGGCGCGGCGCAGGCTTTCGAGCGCGGTGTCGAGCAGCGCGACATCGGTATTCTCAAGCGTGACGTCGCCACCGGCCATGGCGACCGCCATGGCATAGGTGCCGGTCTCGATGCGGTCAGGCAGCACGCGGTGGCGGGCGCCGGAGAGCGAGGTGACGCCCTCGATGGTGATCGTGCTGGTGCCGGCGCCGGAAATCTTGGCGCCCATGGCGATCAGGCAATTGGCGAGATCGACGACCTCCGGCTCGCGGGCCGCATTGCCGATGACGGTGGTGCCGCGGGCAAGTGTCGCCGCCATCATCATCACATGCGTGGCACCGACGGAAACCTTCGGGAAGTCATAGCGGGCGCCGATGAGGCCGCCCTTCGGCGCCGTGGCATTGATATAACCGCCGTCGATTTCCATGGTGGCGCCGAGCGCCTGCAAACCCTCGATGAAGAGATCGACCGGGCGCGTGCCGATGGCGCAGCCGCCCGGCAGCGAGACGCGCGCCTGACCCTCGCGGGCGAGCAGCGGCCCGATGACCCAGAAGCTCGCGCGCATCTTGGCGACGAGCTCGTAAGGCGCGGTCGTATCGACGATGGTGCGGCAGGTGAAATGGATCGTGCGGGAATAGCCGTCTTCCTGGCGCTCGCGCCGGCCATTGACGGCGACATCGACGCCGTGATTGCCGAGGATGCGCATCAGGAGCTCGACATCGGCGAGATGCGGCACGTTTTCGAGGGTCAGGGTATCGCTTGTCAGCAGCGAGGCGATCATCAGCGGCAGGGCGGCATTCTTGGCGCCGGAGATCGGAATGATACCGTTGAGCTCATTGCCGCCGACAATCCTGATACGATCCATATAAGCAATACGGGCGAGGCCCGCCTTTCCTGATAGTTCCGGGCGCCCAGGTTACGGGCGCCGAGTTTCGCGCACCTAAGTTTCGTGCACCTGGTAAAAGGCGCTCTTTAGACGAAATAGATTAACGCATCAATTCGATTGATGATGGGCGACATCAATCATTGCGATTCGTCCCTTTTTGCGGCGGATTGAGCACTATCCCCAGCCTTTGCGGCCGGCAGCCCATCCGTCTCGTCGGCCTGGCCGGCGCGCCGCGCCCGCACCTGCTGCTTGCGCCGCGCCAGATTCTCCCGCAGCTTCTGCGCCGCACGCTCCCGCCGCCGATCCGCTTCCGTGACCTGCCTGGCATCCGCCCGCGCGCCCGGCTCGCCGCCGACCTCACTGGAGGCCGAACCGCCCTGCAAAGCCTGCCCTTCATCGATTTTCGTCTTGTCCGCAGCCATGGTTTTCCCATAGCCGAAAACCTCGGCCTTCAAAAGACCGACACATTTTTTCCAACGAACTTTCACAGAACTTGCAATTTGCGGCTTGCACTCCGCCCCGACCTATGGCAATAGCCGCCTCGCCCAATACGGCGCAGTCAATCGCGCCACGGAATGCTGCTATAGCTCAGGGGTAGAGCACTCCCTTGGTAAGGGAGAGGCCGAGAGTTCAAATCTCTCTAGCAGCACCAGTTTTCCTCCGGAAATCTCTTAATCCGTTGAGCTGCAGCGTAAGATTGCGCGTTACCTGAACTTGGCGTTTGCGCCATAATACACCAATCAGATTCGTTGTGGCCGAGGGTGAAATTCGATCATGATTGGCGGAGAACTTCGAGCGATTTTTGAGACGACGGCTCCGCAAAAGGGAGAATTGCTCTCGGTTGTCCGGCAAAATCGCTCCAACAACCTGATCGTCTACTTCAATTCCTATGGTGCGGAGAATCGCCCCCGCAAACAGCCCGGCAGGCCCTTCGGAACAAAATTCCAGAATTATCGAAAAATCATCCGCTACGATGCGCATGCCATCTGGTTCGTGGAAGAGAAGGGTTCCTGGTATCTTGAGCATCAGGACCGCATCCTCGACGTCCTTATGCGTTACATCGTCGAACATGACATTGCGGCGATCAAAATGATTGGCTCCAGCGCCGGCGGATACGCGGCGATCAGAATGGGGTTACTGCTGGATCAACGGCTTAAGCACAGCGGCAGCGACGCCACGATTCTCTCTTTCGCGATCAATCCCCAAACCGGCTTTCGGCCTGAATTGTTCGCCCGCATCGAAAGGACGACACTGGAAAGCCGCTGGCAGGGTGCGCGGCTTGGACAGGATCCCATCGTGCTCGCAAAGGACTATATTGACGCCTACGCACCCATGCAGATCGATCTCGTCGAGCTTGCGCGGAACTACCAACCGCGAAACGTCGGCATCGTCCTGATGTACGATAATCTTAATCCGATCGAGACCACCTTCTGTGGCGACCTTGCAGGTATTGATTTCATTCTGCACTTCCCCGTGCCGCTTGCTCTAAACCACTTCGATGGCGCAACGAAAATCCTCCTCAACGAATTATGGCCGGTCTTCGATCAGGCTCTGCCTTTCCCCAAATTGGACAATGCAGATGGGGAGCTGCGCGCCCTGGCATGATACGAACTCCGGCACGTACAAATCTGTTCTTGTGACAGCACACCTCATCCCTCCCCAATTCCGCTGCAATCCCCCGTTTAAACCCTTCTCCCATCACATCCTTCTTGGCCCGGGAGAAAAGCCTCAATGTCGAAACTACGCGTCGCCGTTCTGTTTGGCGGTCAGTCCACCGAGCATGAGGTTTCCGTCATGTCGGCCCGCAATGTCGTCAAAGCGATCGATGGCGGCAGATATGAGATCGTGCCGATCCTGATCGATCGCGGCGGGCGCTGGCTGCTGGTGGAGGAAAAGGGCGGCGCGCTGGCGGAGCCGATTGCCTATGAGGGCACAGAGGTTTGCCTGGTTCCGGGCGGCAAGGGCCGGCTGCTAGCGCTGGAAGGGGCTGGCGCGCGCGAGCTGCCGGCGGTCGATGTGCTGTTTCCGGTGCTGCATGGGCTGAACGGCGAGGATGGCTCCATTCAGGGCCTTGCCCAGATCGTTGGCCTGCCCCTCGTCGGCTGCGGCATTCTGGGCTCGGCCAATGCGATCGACAAGGATATGGCAAAGCGCCTGCTGCGCGAGGCCGGCCTGCCGGTGGCGCGCTCCGTGACGCTTGTGCGCGGCGACAAGCCTGATTTCAATGAGATCGTGAGCACGCTCGGCTCGCCCGTCTTCGTCAAGCCGACGCGCCAGGGCTCGTCGGTCGGCGTCAGCAAAGTGCAGGATGCCACGGCCTTCGGGGCAGCACTGGCCGAGGCCTTCCGGCATGACCGCAAGGTGCTGGTGGAAGAATTCGTGCGCGCTCGCGAGATCGAATGCGCCGTGCTGGAAGAGCCTGACGGTTCGCTCTTCGTCTCCGTGCCGGGCGAGATCGCCACGGCCGCGACCCACGGCTTCTATTCCTACGAGGCGAAATATCTCGATCAGAACGGCGCCGTCGTCACCGTGCCGGCGGATATTCCGGCCGACACGGCAGAGGGGTTGAAGCGCATGGCGGCGGATGGTTTCCGGGCGCTCGGATGCGAAGGGCTGGCGCGCGTCGATTTCTTTCTGCGGCCGGATGGTAGCACCGTCATCAACGAGATCAACACCATGCCCGGCTTCACCAATATCAGCATGTATCCCAAGGCCATGGATGCCTCGGGCATTTCCTATCCGGAGCTCGTCAGCCGCCTGATCGAGCACGGTCTGGCGCGGGCGCGGCAGGGCTGATCCAAAATGGGCGGTAGGCTTCGATGCCGCCTGCCCTCAGACCTTTTCCGTCTTCTTGGTCTTCACCTTTGGCTCGGCAGGCGCATCCGGCGTCGGCGCGAGTAGCTTTCTGAGCGAGGCGATCTTGTCCTTCACCAGCGGGCGGAAGCGGCTGGCGCGATAGGGCATGTCGGCGGCGCCATAGCCTTCCGGGCCGTCGTCATTGCCGCGATGGATCTCCTCCAGCTTCACGCCGATGAACGTGCCATCGACATAATGCGTGTATTCGCCGACCCAGCGGATGGTGTAGATCGTTCCCTTGCGGATCAGCTGATCGATGCTGACATGCTTGAACGTATCGTCGATGCAGACGACCTTCTGGCCCACATGAAAATCGTAGCTCACCCTGCCCTCCTTAAGGCGACGAAACATGATCGCTCCTGCCGCTAAGGCAGGAACATGGCCAGATATCGGCAAACCCGGTGCGCTTCACTCTCCAGAACAAATATCCTGCGAATCTCGGTCATCTGCCGCTGAGAAAGGCCGCGTCCGTCGCCGGCGGCCGACCGAACAATTTGCGGTATTCACGCGTGAACTGCGTCTGGCTGTCATAACCGACCTCAAATCCGATCTCCCGTGCATTGCCCTCGCGAAGAAGCAGCCGGCGACGCGCTTCCTGCAGCCGGATGAGCGCCCGATATTGCAACGGCGTCATCAATGTCACAGCCTTGAAATGCCGGTGCAGCGATGTGGGGCTCATTCCCGCCATGTCGGCTAGTTTGCCGATACTCATGGCCTCGGCGAAATGGCCCTTGATCCAGTCGGTGACGCGGCCGATCTGCGCCAGATTTGTGCCATGCGTGGCAAGCTGCCGCAGCATCGGCCCGAGCTCGCCGCGCAGCAGCCGGTAATAGAGTTCAAGCTTGGCAAGCTTTGCCATCATCTCGATATCGTCAGGCGCGTCGAGACAGGAGACAAGGCGCAATGCAGCACTCACGATCTCCGGCGTCTGCTGCGACACCGCAATTCCGGCGTGATCGCGAGGCTCCGCCGCATGGATCACCGGAGCCTCCGCAAGGAGCTTTGCGATCTCCTCCCTCTCCAGTTCGAAGGAAAGCGCCAGGTGCGGGCTGGCAGGATCGGCCTGCTCGATCCGCGCAGACACCGGCAGATTGACCGTCGCGATGAAATATTGCGAGGAATCGACGCTAAAAACCCGCTCTCCGAGCCGGATCGTCTTCGTCCCCTGCAATACCATGCAGATTCTCGGACTGTAGACGGTATCCGTCGGCAGCGTCGGCTGCTCAACTCTATAAAGCGTCAGCCCCTGTACTTCGGTCGCCTGCTTCGGAGCGGCGGCGTGGCGGCTGATCAGCTCTAGCAGCTGTGTCGACGGGTCCATAAATCCGGCTCTCGATGATGGCGACATTTCCTACACATGATATCGCCAACAGGCAAAATTGGAAGGATCGTAGGAAACTCTGGTCCTTCTGCCCTAACGCCTGGGCATCAGTCGCCCCTAGTTTTGCTCAAGGCGATCCTTCAACGGAAGGCTGCCAAAACATGCAAACAAAGGAGCAGACCATGAGCGACACACCCGTATGGCTTATCACCGGATCCTCCGCCGGCCTTGGATATGAACTTGCAAAATCCGTACTCGAGCGGGGCTGGCGGGCCGTCGTAACGGCAAGGCAGCCTGAGAAACTTGAAGCCCTTGTCGCGGAACACGAAGGACGCGCTTTGGCGCTGCGCCTCGATGTCACCGACATCTCCACGATCCGCGCGGCCGTGGCCGCTTCCATCGCCGCTTTTGGCAGGATCGACGTGCTCGTCAACAATGCAGGCTATGGCTATCTCGCCGCCATCGAGGAAGGCGACGATGAGGGCGTGCGCAAACAGTTCGAAACCAATCTGTTCGGCCTGATCAATGTTACCAAGGAAGTATTGCCCGGCATGCGCGCCCGCAGAAAGGGCCATATCGTCAACATCTCGTCGTTGGGCGGCCTGGTCGCATTCGCTGCCACAGGCTATTACCACGCGACGAAATTTGCCGTGGAAGCGATCTCGGAATCCCTGTCCTATGAGGTTGCGCCACTTGGCGTGAAGGTGACGATTGTCGAGCCGGGCGCGTTTCGCACCAATTGGGCCGGAAGCTCGATGGTCGAATCCCCGATCCGGATCGAGGATTATGACGACACCGCCGGAAAACGCCGCCAATCCACGAGAGCCTCCTCCGGCAATCAGCCGGGCGATCCCTCGCGTGCCGCGGCCGCCATCATAACGGCGGTCGAAGCCGAGGTGCCGCCGCTTCGCTTGCTGCTGGGCGCTCCGGCACTCGATATCGCCTACAAGCGCCTCGAAGCGCTCAAGGCGAATTTCGATGCCTGGAAGGATGTGACGCTGAGTGCCGATTTTCCTGATTCCGGGAAGAACTGACATCCTCGCAGGCGCGAGCCATCGTTAGCGACACTCGGTTAGGCGCCTGCGAGAACACAACGAATGTCACGGTATCCATCAATGAAACGGTGACAAAGGAAGCGTTGACAAGACCCATGGAAGGCTGAAGATTGCGCTTCGTTCAAGCAGCCGTACGGCCTTGCTTCCATATCCGATACCCGCAAGGCTCGTTGAGTTCATGCCCACCCTCCGCCTCATTGCTGACGACTTGACCGGCGCACTCGATACCGCCGTCGAATTCGTCGGCGTCTACGGGCCGATCGACGTGGAGCGCAGCGATGCGCTTTCCGAGAACCTGCCGGATTGTCTCGCGATCGACAGCGGTACCCGCGAGAAGACGGCCGCCGAAGCAGAAGTGATCGTCGGCGGCATCGCGCCGTTGCTGCAGGGCGCCGATCTCGCCTTCAAGAAGGTGGACAGCCTGTTTCGCGGCCCGTGGGCGGTGGAGCTTGCCGCCTGCTTCCGGCTCGGCCACTGGCGCCACTGCATTCTCGCGCCGGCCTTTCCGCATCACGGGCGGCACACACGCGGTGGACGGCAAGTGCTTTATGCCGGCAAGGACGCCTGGCGCGACATCAGCGGCGATATAACAGCGCATTTGCGCGCCGAGGGTTTGCCGGCTTTCAACACACCACTCGATAGGCTCGAAGGCCAGTCCATCCCGGATGGCATCCATGTTTTCGATGCGCATACGGATGAGGATCTGGATGCCATCATCGCATGGGTCTCATCTGAGCTGGAAGGACCCGTCCTTTGGAGCGGCACCGGCGGCCTTGCCCGCGCTCTCGCGCGCAATATCGAGCTGGCAACCCACCATCTGCCCCGCGCCAAAAATGACAAAGGCGAACACCATTCGGCGCCATCAGTCCCCATCTCACGCAAGCTGCAACGGCCGGTGCTCGGCCTGTTCGGCTCGGATCAGCCGATCACGCTGGCGCAGCTCCAGGCTTGTGGCCCCAATTGGCTGAAGCTTGGCGAAGGCGCTGATGCCGATACTATCGATCATCAAATCCGGCAAAGCGGCGTCGCCATGGTCAGCCTCGACCTGCCGACGGGGCTTGAACGCGATGATGCTGCAAGGCGGATAGCGGCGAGCTTCGGCGGCATGGTCAAGGCCCTGCCCGCCCCAGGCACGTTGATCGTCGCCGGCGGCGAGACCCTGCGCAATCTCTGTTCGGCGCTCGATGTGTCGGCCCTCAGCATTACCGGCCAGGCCGCACCCGGCCTGCCCCGCTCGACGATCGTCGGCGGTCCCTGGGAAGGCACGACGGTCATCTCGAAATCAGGCGCATTCGGCGGCCCGACCCTATGGCGCGATCTCTTGAGTGAAAACGGGCTGATTGCCGGAGGAGAAGAACCATGACGCGGCATCTGGCGATCACCATGGGCGACCCCGCCGGCATCGGCCCGGAAATCATCGTCAAGGCTGCCGCCCGCTTGAAGGGCAGGCTCGACGAAGGTAAGTTAAAACTAACCATTATAGGCAGCGGCCCTGCCCTGCGGCTTGCCGAAAAACAGCTTGGCCTCGATATCGAGATTCCAGAGACTGAGATGGAGGGCGACTGGCCGAACCTCTGCTTCCTCCAGGCCGATGCGGAAGGAGAGCCGATCCTACCGGGCCGGCTTTCCGCCGATGGCGGCCGCATGGCCTTCAAAGCGATCGAAAAGGGCGTTCAGCTGGCGCTATCGGGCAAGGTCGGCGGCATCGTCACCGCACCACTGAACAAGGAAGCACTGAACAAGGCCGGCTTCCATTATGCCGGCCATACCGAACTTTTGGCCGAGCTCACCGGCGCGCGCGGCTCCGTGATGATGCTCGCCCATGGCAATATGCGCGTCAGCCACGTCACCACCCATGTCGCGCTGGAAGACGTGCCGAAGCGGCTAAAGCCCGAGCGGCTGCGGCTCGTCATCGACCTCACGCACAAGGCTCTCAAAAACCTCGGCATCGCCAACCCGAAGATCGCGGTGGCGGCGCTCAACCCGCATGCCGGCGAAGGCGGCCTCTTCGGCCGGCAGGATATTGATATCTCCGCGCCGACCATCGCCAAGGCGGTGTCCGACGGGCTCGATATCGTCGGCCCGGTTCCCGGCGATACGGTTTTCGTCAAGCTGCGCGCCGGCCAGTATGACGCGGTCATCGCCATGTATCACGATCAGGGGCATATTCCGGTCAAGCTGCTCGGTTTCGAGATCGATCCGGCGACGGGAAAATGGATGGATCTTTCCGGCGTCAACATCACCCTCGGCCTGCCGATCGTGCGCACCTCCGTCGATCACGGCACAGCCTTCGACATCGCCGGCAAGGGCATCGCCAATGAGCGCAGCCTGATCGAGGCGATCGAATTCGCCGAGAGGCTGGCGGGCGGTTGATAGGTCCTTCAAGAAGGCTCATGTGCCTCGCCAAGGAGGAGATCGATCCGCTCGGCGAGTAACGCAAGGAAAGCCTTTGTCCGGGCAGCCGGTCGCGGTCCAGGCGGATAGATGGCATGGACACCCACTCGCCTGAACTCGTAGGAAGGAAGTACGGGCACTAACTTGCCATCGGCGATCTCCCGGCCGCAGACAAATGTGAACAGAGCGCCTATTCCCCTTTCCGCCAATACCGCCTCCATGAGGGGCCGCCAGTGGTTGACGCGCCACGCGGTGCGGATGGGCACCTCCACCGGGCCGCCGTCGGGACCGGTTAGATGCAGCCGCTCATCCGCCGCGAAGCCTGGGAAACGAATGAAAGGGTGGGCTGCCAACTCTGCCGGTTCGCGCGGCAACCCATGCCGCTCGATATAGCCGGAAGCGGCCAGCATGAGTCGCTGCATAGTCCCCAGTCGGCGGGCGATGAAATTGCCGCTGCCGATCTCACCGATGCGGATGGAAAGATCCACGCCTTCGGTCATCGGATCGACGAAGCGATCGTTCAGGATCACATCGATGGCCAAAGCTGGATGCCGCGTCTGAAATTCGACGAGCAGCCTCGGCAATGTCATCTCTCCAAGCCCATGCGGCGCGGCGATCCGGAACGTTCCGGTCAGCGATGTCTCGGCCGAGGCGACGGAAGCCTCAGCCTCTTCGGCTGCTTCGATGGCGCGCTTGGCATAATCATAGAAGCGCGCACCGGCATCGGTCGCCTGCACAGAACGCGTCGTGCGGTAAAGGAGCCGCGCCCCCAGATGCTTCTCCAGCTTTTCGACACGCTCGCTGACGGTGGGCTGGCCAAGGCCAAGATCGCGCGCGGCGGCCGAAAGGCTGCCGCGTTCCACGACGCGGGTAAAGATGCGCATGGCGGAAAGCATATCCATGACCACATCTTATCGTCTTTTACGATAAATAACATCGCTGTTCGCTTTCTTCCCGAGCATATGCCGATCGACGATCTTCCGGCCGGTCAACAACCCAATCGGAGAACCAGTCTTGCAGACCAGCACCATTCAAACGGGCAATCCGCAGCCTCAATCGTTCCAAGGTCAGAACATCGTCATCATCGGCGGCTCCTCGGGGATCGGCTTGGCAACGGCCAGACAGGCTAAGGAAGCCGGCGCAAATCTCTTTCTGCTATCCCGCAACCCTGAGCGTCTTCGGGAAGCCGCCGGGGCGATCGGTGGCGCGGTCCAGATCGTCTCTGATATTGCCGCCCCGCAGCCGGCGATGTTTGCGGGGATCGAAAGAATCGACCATCTGCTGATCACGGCGGGGACCGTGCACCTGCAGTCGCTGAAGGATCAGTCCGAGGCTGATCTCTCGAAGGTCATGAACGAACGGCTGATCGGGCCCTTACTCGCCATCAAGGCTGCTCTTCCCCTGCTGCATCCTGCAAGCTCGATCACCATGACCTCCGGGCAGTTAGCCTCCCGTCCCGCCGCCATCGGTGCGGTCGTGGCGGCCGCCGTTTCCGCGGTCGAAAGCACGGTTCGCGCCCTCGCCATTGAATTGTCGCCAATGCGCATCAACGCGGTTTCGCCGGGATGGGTGGATACCCCGCTGCTCGATGGCCTGATGGGCGAGGCCAAGCGGCAGGTGCTCGAACAGACCGCCTCGACCCTGCCGAGCCGCAATATCGGCCGGCCGGAAGATATCGCGCAGGCGATCCTCTTCCTGATGGCCAACCGCTTTGTGACGGGAGAGGTTTTGCATATCGATGGTGGCGGCCGCTTGGTCTAGCCGCTCGACTGTCGGCACGAACTCGAAAAATTCCGCAATCCTGTCGGCTTTGCCGCTCCTCTTTCGTCCTTGGGGTACCCAACGAGAGAGGAGCATCCGATGTCCAAGATTGTCCCATGCCTGTGGTTTGCGCGCGAAGCCGAGGAGGCTGCGAATTTCTATGTTTCGCTCTTCCCCAATTCCCGGATCGATCACGTACAGAAGAACATTGTCGACATGCCCTCCGGCAAGTCCGATGAGGTTCTGGTCGTTACTTTCACGCTCGCCGGCCAGCGCTTCATGGCACTGAACGGCGGCGACCGCATCGAATACAATCATGCGATCTCGCTGGAGGTGGATTGCGCCGACCAGGCTGAGGTCGACCACCTTTGGGACGGCCTTGTCGATGGCGGCACGCCGGTGCATTGCGGTTGGGTGACGGATCGCTACGGCGTCTACTGGCAGGTCGTGCCGGCGGTGCTCCGCAAATATATCGCCGATCCGGATCCCGCCAAGGCCGCTCGCGTCATGCGAGCCTGGATGGGCATGGTCAAGCTCGACATTGCCGGGCTCGAAGCCGCCTATCGCGGCTGAGCGACCGTTCTGGGGATCGCGTTATGGACGAGGTCCGCCGAAGATGTTCTGAATTTCCCTGCAATTTCAGCGGTTCAGACCAATGCCTGTGCCCGTAAGACTTGCGGCGGATCGACGCTTGGAATACCGTCCACTATAGGCTCGCTACAGGCGGGTTTCTCGACACCATGTCAAGCAATTGGACTGCCGCGGCCGTTCAGGCGCGACCCGGCAGGAAATGGTCGATTTCATGCAGCATCAACGAGACCGCATCGATCTCACCGGACGTGATTACACGGCGATCTATGCGCTCAGCGACATCCATGGCTGTTATGATGAGATGATGGAGGCCGAAAGGCGCATCATCGCGGATGCGCGCACCCTTCCCGGCCGAAAGCTTCTGCTGTTTCTCGGCGATTATGTCGATCGCGGCCCACGTTCCAGCGATGTCCTGGCGCATCTTAGTGCACCGCCGCCTGAAGGCTTTGATCGCTATGCGCTTTGCGGCAATCATGACGACGTGTTCCTGCGCTTTCTGGACGATCCCGATACCAACATCCATTGGCTGGAGTTCGGTGCCCTGCCGACGCTCGCATCCTACGGCATCGACGCCAGACATATGCTCTTCGACCTGGGCTACAGCGTCGCGGAGTTGCGCGACATGACGCTAAAGGCAATGCCGGCAGCGCATGTCGACCTGCTGCGTTCGCTAACTATAGCTGTCACTTACGGCTCGATACTCTTCGTCCATGCCGGCATCATACCCGGCCTTCCTCTCAGTGAGCAGACGGATGAAGATCTGATGTGGATTCGTGAGCCGTTCCTGTCGGGCGGACCGCAATTGCCGCTGCTGGTGGTCCACGGCCACACACCAGGTTCGCATCCCGTTTTTGGTCTCAGCCGCATCGGTATCGATACGGCCGTTTCGATGGGCGGAACTCTGACGATCCTCAAGATCGCCGAAGGTAAACAGACGATCCTGCCATCGATCTGAACGGTTCAAACAAATATCCCGGCTCGAAGCCGGGATATTTGTTTCTTTCAGGTGCCTTACTCCGCCGCCACAGCCGGCGGCAGCTGGATCGTATTCTGCTCCTCCGCGTCGGCCTGCTCCTTGGCCGGCGGTTCCGCCGACTTGTTCCTCGGCTCGCGGCCGAAGAACAGGGCGTAGCCGGCGGGCAGGACGAAGATCGTCAGCACGGTCGCGACCAGAATGCCGCCCATCATGGCATAGGCGAGCGGGCCCCAGAAGACGCCGCGCGAGATCGGGATCAGCGCCAGCACGGCCGTCAGCGCCGTCAGCATGATCGGGCGGAAACGACGCACGGCCGAGCCGATGATCGCCTCCTTCCTATCCATCCCGGCCGCGATATCCTGGTCTATCTGGTCGACAAGGATGATCGAGTTGCGGATGATGATGCCGAGCAGAGCGATGACGCCGAGGATCGCGACGAAGCCGAAGGGCGCACCGCTGATGAGCAGAGCCCCTGCTGCGCCGATGATGCCGAGCGGGCCGGTCGCCAGCACCAGCATTGCCTTGCCGAAGTGCTGCAGCTGCGCCATCAACAGCACGACGATGATGACGAGCATGATCGGCGCCTTGGCGGCGATCGAGGCCTGGCTTTCGGCACTGTCTTCGGCGCCGCCCTGGATCTCGATCTTGTAGCCGGCCGGCAGGCTGCTCCTCAGATCCGCCATATCGTTGTAGAGCTTGGCCGTCACGTCGTTCGACTGCACGTTATCAGGCAAGGTTGCCCGCACTGAGATGGTCGGCAGACGATCGCGGCGCCATTCGATGCTCTGCTCCATGACGGGCACGATCTTGGCGACTTGCGACAACGGCACGAACCCGCCCGAGTCGGTCGGGATATAGACGGAGTTGACCGAGGTCAGCAGATGACGGCTTGCCTCCGGCTCGCGGGCAACGATCCCGACGGTTTCCTCACCCTCGCGATAATTGTCGAGCGTGAAGCCGGACATCGAGGCCTGCAGCATCTGGCGGATGCGCTGAGAGGTGACGCCGAGAGCGCGGGCGCGATCCTGATCGATTACCAGCTTCATGGCCGGCACCGGTTCGAGCCAGTCATCATGGATGGCGCCGAGCAGCGGGTTTTGGGTAAAGCGCTGCTTCACCTGGTCGGCAATACGGCGAACCTCCTGCCGGTCAGGACCCATGACGCGCAGCTGTACAGGCCAGCCGGTGGGCGGGCCGAGGAACAGGCGGTCGACCTTGCCGCGGACGGAGGGGAAATCCGCCGCCAGGATGCCGCGCATCTTGGCAATCAGCCGCTCGCGTGCCGGCTCGTCCTTGGCCATGACAAGCATCTGGGCATAGTTCGGGTTGGTGAGCTGCTGATCGAGCGGCAGGAAGAAGCGTGGCGCCCCCTGCCCGACATAGGTGGCGATGAAGCGCTTGTCCGGATCATCGGCCATGCGGGCTTCCAGCGCTTGAGCCTGGCGCTCGACCTCCTTGATGCTGGTGCCCTCAGGCAGCCAGAGATCGACCAGGATTTCCGGACGCGACGACTGGGGAAAGAAGTTCTGCGGAATGAACTGGAAGGACCAAAGGCTGCCGACAAAGGCGGCGAGCGTCATCAGCAGAACGATGACGCGATGGCGTACGGCCCAGGCGACCGAAGAGTGCAGACGGCGATAGAAGCGCGTATCGAATACATCATGATGCTCGCCGGCATGGTGGCGCTGCTTGAGGATCATGTAGCCAAGCCATGGTGTGAAATACACGGCCACGAACCAAGAGACGACGAGCGCGATGCCGACGACATAGAACAGCGTGCGGACATATTCGCCTGCTGTCGACGCTGCAAAGCCCACCGGAATGAAACCGGCTGTGGTGATTAGCGTGCCCGTCAGCATCGGGAAGGCAGTCGAGGAATAGGCGAAGCTCGCGGCATCGAGCTTGACGAGCCCCTCTTCCAGTTTGCGCTCCATGAGCTCGACCACGATCATGGCGTCGTCGACCAGCAGGCCGAGCGCAATGATGAGCGCGCCGAGCGAAATGCGCTGCAGGTCGATGCCGAACTCGTACATGATGGCGAAGGTGGCGGCCAGCACCAGCGGAATGGCGATTGCGATCACCAGGCCGGAACGCCAGCCGATCGACAGGAACGAGACGATCAGCACGATGACGAGAGCTTCGCCCAGCGCATGCATGAACTCGCTGATCGCGTCGGTGACGACATCAGGCTGGTTGGCGATCTGATCGACCTGAACGCCGACCGGCAGCGAGGCTTCGAAGCGTTGGTAGGTTTCCTCAACCGACTTACCGACATCGGTCACCTTGAAGCCTGGAGCCATGACGACGCCGAGCTGAACACTCGGATGGCCATTGTAGAGAAACTTGGCCGTATAGGGATCCTGCAGACCGGCGGTGACGGTAGCGATATCGCCGAGACGGGTCACCTGGCCACCGGCGTTGAGCCGCAGGTTCTTGATGTCCTCGATCTTGTTGACGTCACCCTCGACCGAAATACGCACGGAGCGCGTGCTCGTATCGACATTACCGGCCGGATCGACACTGTTCTGGCCGACAACGGCGTTCTTCAGATCGTTGAGCGTCAGCCCGCGCTCCGCCAGAACCTTGGAGGAGACGTCGATATAGATCTGCTCCGCCTGATCGCCGATGATGGTGGCCTTCTCGACGCCGGGCGTCGAAAGCAGCATGTCACGGGCCTGGATGGCGAATTTCTTCAGCTCCGGATAGGTGTAGCCGTCGCCGCTGATCGAATGCAGCGTGATGAAGGTATCGCCGAATTCATCGTTGAAATAAGGCCCAAGCAGGCCGGACGGCAGCTCGTTGCCGATATCGCCGACCTTCTTGCGGATCTGATAGAAGGCGTCCTTCACCTCGGCGGTGTTGGTGTCGCCCTTGATCTGGATGGTGGTGATGGCAAAACCGGCGCGGGTGTAGGATTTGACCCAATCGAGATGCGGCGTTTCCTGCAGCTTGCGCTCGATCTTGTTGACCACCTGGTCTTCCATGTCCTGCAGCGAGGCGCCGGGCCAGACGGTCTGCACGACCATGACGCGGAAGGTGAAATCCGGGTCTTCCTTCTGACCCATATGGGTCAGGCCGAGTGCGCCAGCGATGATGATGAGCCCGAACAGGAACCGCGCGATGCTTGGATGGGCGATCGCCCAGCGCGACAGGTTGAAACGCTTCCTCTCGCCAGAGGTGCTATTGATGGACATGACGTCGTCCCCCTCTATCCGGATCAGCGTACGATATCCGCCGAAGCGGCTTTGGTGTCTGCGGAGGCCTGCTGAGCGCCGACGCTCGGAAGCTTGACCTTCATGTTTTCGCTCATGAACTGGGTGCCGGCTGCAACGACGACATCACCGGTCTTGAGGCCATCGGCCACGCGCACGCCGTCATCGGAAAAGTCCGCGACCTTGATGGTCCGGGAATGCACAGTGCCGGCACTGCGGTCGACAAGCCAGACGATCTGTTGCCCGTCCCTCTGTGCAAGCGCGCTCAGCGGAATGGAAACATAGGGCTGCGTATTGTCGGCAAGCGCCTCGATCGTCGCGGTCATGCCAAGCAGAACGCGCGGATCGTTCGGCACGCTCACACGCACCGCGAAGGTGCGCGACTGATCGGCACTCCCGGATACTTCACGCACCTTTCCATCCAGCACGAGCGCCGCGTCGGACCAGAAGCGCGCCTTGACGTCCTTGCCGACCTTGAACTGGGCGATGTCCATTTCCGGGACAGCGACCTGCACTTCCTTCTCGCCATCGACGGCAACGGTGATGACTGGTGTGCCGGAACTGACCACCTGGCCGACATCGGCATTGATTGCGGTCACGATACCATTCATGTCGGAGGTCAGGTCAGCATAGGCGACCTGATTCTTCGCCTCGGTCAATGCCGACACCGCGGAATCGCGCGTCGAAACGGCCTGCTCATAGGAAAGCTCCGCCTGCTCGAGCTGCGACTTCGAGGTGACATTCTTGTTAAAGAGCGTCTGTGCACGCGTGCGGGCAAGCTCGGTCGTCTGCACCTGCTTTTCGGCCGCATCCAGATCGGCCTGCGAGCGGCGCACGGCGAGGATATAGTCGGTGGCATCTATGCGGGCGATCACATCGCCGGGCTTTACCCTCTGGCCGATATCCACCTTGCGCTCGATGATCTTGCCGTTGACACGAAAGCCGAGATTCATTTCCGTCCGCGCACGAACGGCGCCGGAATAGTCGAGCTTGCGCGTCGTGTCCGCCTGGGCGATTTCGACGACCTTGACCGGCCGGATCACCTCCGCCGTCTCTTCCTTCTTCTCATTGCAGCCCGAAAGCCCGAGCCCCAAGGCTGCAAGTAGAACCGCACCGGCAGCGGCCCGTAGAGTGTTGGTCGTCAGCGAAACCATGTCGCTCTCCTAAAATCGAACAAAAAGTGGAAACACGCCGGCCATCCGGTGCGCGCATTGCTATTTCTTCAAAGCCCTGATGACGAATGCGATGAGATCTTCGGGATCTGCCTGGTAGGGCTTGGCAAGGCACTGGGCCACCATTTGCGGGTGACAGAGATCGACGGTCGCCGCAGCGAAGCATTTGGCGGCAAGATGCGGGTCCTGTTCGGCGAATTCGCCGGCAGCAATCCCCTCCGCGATGATTTCGGCGACCAGCGCCTGCGTACGCTCGATATGCTTTTCGATGACATGCCAGTCGCGCTCGATGGCGACGATGACCATCTCGTGAACCTTCTGCTCATCCAGCATGGTCTCCAATATCATCTTGTACTGAGATAGTGCGTAAGCCCGTAGCCGCTCGGTCGCGCTGATCGGCTGATTACGGATACCAAGAGCCATATGATAGCTCTGGCCGAGCATGCGCCCGCAAAGAGCCTGGTGGATTTCCGTCTTGGAGCCGAAGAACCGGTAGATATTTGCCGTCGACATGCCGAGATCCCGGGCGATATCGGCGACGTTCGTCTTGCTGTAGCCATAGTGGCGAAACAGCTTTTCGGCGGCATCGAGAATGCGCGTGATGTTTTCCTGGCGGGCAGGATCGGCGCTAACGTCGGAAAGATCGAGCATAAGCAGGCCTGATGGTTTACGAGTGACGATTTTCAATTTTCGTCACTCGTAAACCATCAGAGTGCCGATGTCAATAAAGCCGACCACAACTTGGGCGGCTTTTAGATGCTATTCAATAAACCGAGAATGCGCCGAACTACTTGAAGCAACAGTTAAACGATCGACAACAGCCTCGCGGGGCGAAGCCGAAAGTGTCCGAAATTTTATCGCGGCACCGCCGCTGCGTTGTCAGGCGCTCAAGAGTGTCGGATGAAAACGTCGAAGGCTGAAAAAGCCGACGAAGACGATGACCACCAAAAGCGCCACCTGCGCCGCGAGAATCGGCGGCTCGTTTCCGGTGGGCGCCAGCGCATTGAGCGCCGGTATCTTCTGGAACGATTGAATGATGAGCACCAGACAGTTGAAAAACAACAACACGAGCGCGCCGATCACGAAAACGGCACGCCATATGCCGGCAAGGTGGAATGTGTAGCGCGCCAGCGCCGTCGGAATGAAGATCAGCAGACAGATAATGCCGACGATGATCGCCGGCGTCACGCCATGAAACGGGAACAGAAAACCCGTCAAGCTGGTGAGAGCCGTCGTCAGCATGTAGACGAGCGTCGAACGATTATGACGATCGGCGGTGAGAAAGCCGTAGGCTACCACGATGCCGCTGATGATGGCGACCAAGCTGATGACGACGTGAATCAAGAGAATTCCAGACATTCGCCCCTCCAAGTGAGCATTGCATTTCGATGGAAATGACAGCCCAATGCCCCGAATGCGGAATATATACGAAACGCGCCGCGCCAGCCAGCGCGACGCGAAGACCTTAGAGGCCGCTCAGGCGGCGTGAACTTCCAGAGAGATCGGAACGGAGGCAAGCGCCTTGGAAACCGGGCAGCCGGCTTTCGCCTTATTGGCAAGCTCGGTGAAGGTCGCTTCATCGGCGCCGGGCACCTTGCCGGTCAGCGTCAGGTGGATTGCGGTGATGGCGAAGCCGCCTTCGACGCTTTCAAGCGTCACCTTGGCGGTCGTCTCCATGCTTTCGGCGGTGAAACCGGCTTCATTGAGGATCAGCGACAGGGCCATGGTGAAGCAGCCGGCATGGGCCGCGCCGATCAGCTCTTCCGGATTGGTGCCGGCAACGCCTTCGAAGCGGCTGGCAAAACCGTAAGGATAGTGATTGAGCGCGCCGCTCTGCGTCGAGATCTGACCCTTGCCGTCCTTCAAGCCACCGGACCATTGAGCCGAACCTGTGCGATTGATCTGCATGTCGTCCTCCTTGTCGTTGAATGAATTTCGGGAGCGGAACCGCCTCCCGTTGATGATCGACGGCAAGCGGCTTGAGCGCCTGCATCGTCACCATAGTCCTTCTATCCGTCCAAGACGACGCCGCCGTAACAGCAGCGAGGCCGATTTCGAAAAGCATGGAGCGAGGGATTGTTCCCGGATAGCCTCACCGAAGCTTTTTTAAATCATCATACAAGCATATTGCCAATGTATGATGATTACCATATCATCGCGTTCACATGATCGCGAAGCGCGACAAGGCATCGCCCGCATGGAAGCCCCTCTCGTCGAAAGAGAAGGTATTCGGAAAAGCATGCGAAACGGTGTGGAGGAGATAGGGTGGAATCGCTCGAAAGACAGGGGCACGACTCATCGGCTCAGCCGGGTCGTCGTCCGCGCGTGCGCAGAAACGTGACGGCTGCGATCGCCGAAGATATCTGCGCCGAACGCTACCCCTCCGGCTCGACCCTACCGCGCGAAAACGATCTCTGCGAAATGTACGGCGTCAGCCGCACGGTCATCCGCGAATCCCTCAAGGTGCTGGAGTCCAAGGGGCTCGTGCGTGGCAAGCCGCGCATCGGCACCACCGTTTGCGACAAGGATGACTGGAACATTCTCGACCAGGACGTGCTGGCATGGATGGGTCCCTATATCGCGGATTTCGATATTCTCGGCTCCATTCTCGAAGCGCGCCGCACCATAGAGCCCGCCGCTGCAGAATATGCGGCCGAGCGCGCCACGGCCCGCGAAATTGCCGACCTGGAGAGTGCATGGCAGCAGATGCGCGACAGCGGCGATGATCCGGAAGGCTTTACCGAAGCCGACGTGACCTTCCACAGCGTACTTCTGAGCGCCAGTCACAACCAGGTGTTCCGGCGCCTCTCCAGCGCCATGCATGCCGGCCTGAAATATGCTCTGCACGCCTCCAACGTCGCCGCCGATAGCCGCGACGAAGCGATTGGCGTTCACGGCGAACTTGTCGAGGCACTGCGCCTGCGCGACCGCGATGCCGCCCGCGCCTGTGCCCATCGCATGCTCGATCTTGCCGCCCGCGATCTCGCTGTCGAACGACGGCTGGACGAAGGCCGGATAACCAATCCCGAAACCCGGAGATCTGCGGCCTTGCGCCGCTGACACAACCCAAAGCCAAACGGAATCATTCCCATGAAAATCACCAAGCTGACGACCTATATCGTTCCCCCGCGCTGGCTGTTCCTGAAGATCGAGACCGATGAAGGCATCGTCGGCTGGGGTGAGCCGGTGGTCGAGGGCCGTGCGCTGACCGTACAGGCCGCCGTGCACGAACTGGAAGACTATCTGATCGGCAAAGACCCCTTCCTGATCGAGGATCACTGGACCGTCATGTACCGCGCCGGTTTCTACCGCGGCGGCGCCGTTCACATGTCGGCGCTGGCCGGCATCGACCAGGCTCTCTGGGACATCAAGGGCAAGGCGCTGGGTCAGCCGATCCATTCGCTGCTCGGCGGTCAGGTGCGTGACAAGATCAAAGTCTATTCCTGGATCGGCGGCGACCGTCCCTCCGACGTCGCCAACAATGCCAAGGATGTGGTCGCCCGCGGCTTCAAGGCGATCAAGCTCAACGGCTGCGAGGAAATGCAGATCGTCGATACCTATGACAAGGTGGAGAAGGCTGTCGAAACCATCGCCACCATCCGCGAAGCGATCGGCCCCTACATCGGCATCGGCGTTGATTTCCACGGCCGCGTCCATCGTCCGATGGCCAAGGTGCTTGCCAAGGAGCTGGAACCCTATAAGCTGCTGTTCATCGAAGAGCCGGTGCTGTCGGAAAACCGCGAGGCGCTGAAGGAAATCGCCAATCATTGCTCGACGCCGATCGCCTTGGGTGAGCGTCTCTATTCGCGCTGGGACTTCAAGTCGGTCCTGTCTGACGGTTATGTCGACATTCTTCAGCCCGATCTCTCCCACGCAGGCGGCATCACCGAATGCCGCAAGATCGCGGCCATGGCCGAAGCCTATGACGTGGCGCTCGCCCCGCATTGCCCGCTCGGCCCGATCGCGCTTGCCGCCTGCCTGCAGGTCGATGCCGTCAGCTACAATGCCTTCATCCAGGAACAGAGCCTCGGCATCCACTACAACAAGGGCAACGACATCCTCGACTACATCTCCAACAAGGAGGTGTTCCACTATGCCGATGGTTTCGTTTCGATCCCGCAAGGTCCAGGCCTCGGCATCGAAGTCGACGAAGCCTATGTCATCGAGCGTGCCAAGGAAGGCCACCGCTGGCGCAACCCCGTCTGGCGCCATGAAGATGGCAGTGTCGCTGAGTGGTAAGACCACGCTCGTCACCTGATGGACGAGAAACCGCATATCATCCAATGATGAAAGGCCCGATGGCAGCAGATCTGCGCTATCGGGCCTTTTCTTTAGACGGTGCTCTCTTAATCCGGCACCTTCCCCTTTGCCGCGTGGCGGCGAATATCGCTGCACATCCCGTGTGCCGTTCTCCCAAAAAAGTTGCGCCTGCAGTATCGGCGCAGATACTGCAGGCGCGTCATGCGTCTCAACAAGCCCCCAGGGAGACGCATTACCGGAGCATGATCACCAAAGGCGTGGAGTGCCCTTTAGCTCTGACCATGCTCAAGCAGGCAATTTCAAACTACTCCCGCTCGCCGGTGAAATTCAGCAGCAGCTGGAAGATGTTGACGAAGTTCAGGTAGAGCGACAGGGCACCGAAGACGGCGAGCTTCTGCTGCGATTCCTGATCGTAGTTTTCGGCATACTGCTCCTTGATGTTCTGCGTATCCCAGGCGGTCAGGCCGACGAAGACGACGATACCGATGATCGAGATGGCGAACTGCAGTGCGCTCGAACCCAGAAAGATATTGACGATGCTGGCGATGATGACACCGAACAGACCCATCATCAGGAACGAGCCGATGTTCGAGAGATCACGCTTCGTCGTATAGCCGTAGAGGCTGGTCGCGCCGAACATGGTCGCGGCGATGAAGAAGGTACGCGCGATGCTCGTGCCGGTGAAAACCAGGAAGACGGAGGCCAGCGACAGGCCCATGACGGCACAGAAGGCCCAGAACATCATCTGCGCCGTGCTGGCCGACATCGACTGGATGCGGAACGAGAAGAAGAACACGAAGGCAAGCGGCGCCAGCATGACGACCCACTTCAGCGGGCTCTGGAAGATCGGCACATAGAGCGCCGGCGTCGTGCCGACGATCAGCGCGACGATACCCGTCACGACGAGGCCGATACCCATGTAGTTGTAGACGCGCAGCATGTGCCGGCGCAGCCCCTCGTCGAAGAGCGCCTGAGAGCCGGCGGCGGCTCCATAGCCGTATCGCGGATTGGTCGGGTTCATGGTCGTTCTCCTTTAATCCAAACTAGTAGAGGCTGCGGGCAAGCTTTTCGGCATCGCCGTCAAGCTGGCCCGCCTTGCCGTTGCCGATCAGCGCATAGGCGACTTCCCCGATCTGCCAATAGGCAGCCTGGACATCGTCACGCTTGATGTGACTGACATCCTGCACGGCGAAATTGCCCGGACGGACGGCAAACAGTGACAAATGTCCGTCTTCGCCGGCATCGACCATCATTTCGACGCTCGGACCGAATTCGGACGGATAGATTTGCGCATCGGTGACACGCCAGTCGCCCGGCAGCTGCGGCAAAATGATTGCCGTCGATGCGCGGATTTCATCCGGATTGTAATTTGCAGCCGCCGACTGCGGCTTGATTTCTTCGCGCACGGCCGTGGTCTTGTAGGCGCGCACAGCATCGTCGACGAAGGCCGGCGGCCGTGTCGACGCGCTGACCTCGCTCGCCGTAAAGGCGCCGAAGGACGTATGCGCAACCCAGCCGGTCGTGACCAGCACGGCAACGGCCGCAACACGCTGGAAAGAACCCAGCATACGGCCGTAGACCAGCCCGCGCTCCAGCCGCCGTGCGGCCTCACGCGTTTCCACCCGAACCACATGGCCTTCTCCGGCCAGGGCCATGCGCAGCTCGCCGCGGATGCTCATATCGGCCATTACCTTGGCGGCGATCTCCGGATGCTCCGAGAGATAGGATTCCACCTCGACACGGCGCGCAAGCGTCAGTTCGCCGTCGACATAGGCGTCGAGATCGGTATCGATGATCGGATCAACGATTTTCATTGCCGCCTCCCTCGATAAGCCTGAGATGTGAAATCTTCGAGGTAGCCTCCTCGAAACTACGCAGGCTCGCGCGAGCCCGGGCAATGCGGGACATCAGGGTGCCCAGAGGAATGCCAAGCGCGGATGCCGCCTCCTGATAGGAGAGATCCTCGATCGCCACGAGATGCAGCGCCTCGCGCTGCTCCTCGGGCAGACTGAAGAAGGCTTCACGGACCTGGTTCAGGCGAACCGTGTGATCCTGCGATGCCGGCAGTGCCGTTTCAAGATCGGCCGCAGCCTCCTCGTGACGGCGGTTCAACGACTTCTTCTGACGCAGGCGATCGATATGCACATTGTGCAGGATCGATAGCAGCCAGGTGCGCAGATTGCCGTCGCGCCTGAAAGAAGCCTTGCGCTCATAGGCCTTGACCAGCGCGTCATGCACCAGATCCTCGGCCTCGTCCGCGTTGCGCACGAGCGAGCGGGCATAACGTCTCAGCGAACCGAGCTGCCCCAAAACATCGAATGTGCGTCCTTTGCGTTCCATACACCTATATACGGAAGCACTCCGGATTCTATTCCATCGCCCAGCGAATATTTTTGCTGATTTTCACATCAGCAGGAAATCCTTGGGTTGGGGCAGCGGTGGCAGGTCGGTTTCTCCCAGCGCTTCGCGCAGATTGATCTCGATCGTATCCGCAAGCGCACCGATGGCGAGCGCATTGGGGCGATGGCCGAAAGGGTCTTCCAGCTCGTCGCCCAGCGCATCGAGACCGAAGAAGGTATAGGCTATGAGGGCCGTCACGAAGGGCGAGCCCCAGCCGAGCGTGTCGACATAGCCGAAAGGCAGCAGGAAACAGAAGAGATAGGCGGTGCGATGCAGAAGCAGCGTATAGCCGAACGGCAGCGGCGTATTACGCAGCCGCTCGCAGGCGGCCTGCGCGGCTCCCATCTGCCCGATGCTGATATCCAGCATCTGATATTGGATATCCGAAATGGTGCCCGATGCTTTCAATCGCGCCAGATCAGCGGACATCAGGCGCAGAATGAGATCAGGCTTGTTGCGGGCCGCATGGTAGAATTCCGCTTCGCTTGGAGCAAGCAGGCGAAACACCTTGCCCTCGTCGCTGCCGGGCCGCAGAAGACAGACCAGCGCCTGCGCGAAGGCCATCGTCAGGCGCAGCAGGTCCTTGCGCGCTTCGATGCCGGCCTCCCCTGCACTCTCCAGCACCAACGTCTGCCGGGCGAAGCCACGCGCGAGATGGACGAGCTGCCCCCAGTCGCGCCGCCCCTCCCACCAACGGTCGTAGCAGGCATTGTTGCGAAAACCGAGGAAGATCGAAAGCGCGATACCGAGCAGCGACAGCGCCGAGCCGTTGAAGGAGACGATGAGGTTCGGCCGCTCCTCATGGCCCCAGACGATCAATGCTGACAGCAGAAAGATGGCGATGATCTGCGGCAGGATACGCCGGATGATCGACCCACGAAGGATGAAGAAAAGCTGGAAAAGATTCGGCCGGTCGCGGACGATCATGACGAAACGCACTCTCGATGAATGTCTGATGGCGCAGCAATACACCAGACGCGCTGAGAGTAATGAGCATTTCTTGCAAGGCGGCCGTGACCGGCGGGCATCGCTCGCCGGTTAGGCGGACCCTCATTTCGCGCTCGCGCTTGCCGTCACCAGAACCGGATCGGCGCGATAATCCCCGGGAAAGAGATGCTGCAGGTTCTTAATCTTCGGCAGATCGTTGATGACGATGTACGGATACGTCGGATGCGTCGTCAGAAAATCCTGATGATAGCTCTCGGCGGCATAGAATTGCCGCGCCGGCTCGATCTTGGTGACGATCATGGCGTCGAAGACCTTGGCATGGTTGAGCTGATCGATATAGGCCTTGGCGATATCGGCCTGTGACTGGCTGGTCGGGAAAATCGCCGAGCGATATTGCGTCCCGGTATCCGGTCCCTGATAGTTCAGCTCCGTCGGATCATGCGCCACTGAGAAATAGATCTGCAGCAGATGGCCGTAGCTGATCTTGTGCGGATCGAAGACGATGCGCACGGATTCGGCATGGCCAGTGTCGCCACCGCTCACCATTTCATAATGCGCCGCATCCTTGCTGCCACCGGTATAGCCTGATGTCGCGCTGATGACGCCATTGACGTGCTGGAAGACGCCTTGCACGCCCCAGAAACAGCCGCCGGCAAGCACCGCCGTCTCCGTATTGGCGGAGGCTGCCTTCTCGTCCATGCTCGGTGCGGGAATGACACGCGCGTCCTCGGCCGAAGCACGGCCGACAAATTGCAGCGCAACGCCGCCAAGCAATACTGCCGCTGTCAGGCCGGCGAAGCGAACAAAGCGTGCTGAACGGAATCGGATCATGTCCGTCGATAAAATCTTCATGGTGATTTCCTCTCGACCGCGATGCAAATGCTCCGGTCACAAAGAAATACGGGAAGACAGGCTCTTTTGTTACACACGCCCGCGTGTAACACCGAAACGTGAATGACGCGGTGACCTGATTCAGTAATGCGGCGGCTTGGTAATGGCCGGCGCTTCGAGCGATTGTTCCTCCAGCGTCAAAAACCGCTCGGTCAGCCGGTCGAGCTTCTGCCTGGTCTGTTCGACGACCTTCCATTGCTCGGCAATCTGGTCGGAAAGCTCCTCGATCGTCTTGGCCTGATGGGCGACCGTCTCCTCAAGTTTGGTGATGCGGCTCTCTTCGTCTGACATGTCTGATCCCTTTCGCAACGATCTATAGCATCGAGGCGGCTGCGTACAATCCCGCAAGTCGATGTGAAGCGAACACTGGCGCCGTTTGACGGCGATATGACAAAACTGAAAAACAGCTGAAAAGACCTGTTACCTGACTGACATGGGCGCCTTCTAAAGAGAGCGCATAGACGCGCCCATTTGAAGGCAATCCCTTCCACAGGCGCACCATTCTGAAGACCTCGGAGAAGCGCCGTGAAGATCATCCAGATCACCGACACCCATTTGAGCCCCAACAAGCCACATTTCAACGGCAATTGGGAGCCGCTGGCGAAATGGATCGAGGCAAGCGGCGCCGATCTCGTCATTCATACCGGCGATCTCAGCGTTGACGGCGCCGACAAGGATGAAGATCTCGTCTTCTCCATGGAGATGATGCGGCAGGTCTCCGTGCCAATGCTCATCGTCCCCGGCAACCACGATGTCGGCCACCTGCCCGGCTCCTATCAGCCCGTCAATCCCGAACGGCTGGACCGCTGGCGCCGCCTCGTCGGCCCGGATTATTGGGCGAAGGACGTCGGCAACTGGCGCCTGATCGGCCTCAACAGCCTGCTCATGGGCTTCGAGGATGCCGAGGAGCAGAAGCAGTTCGACTGGCTGCAAGAGATACTCGAAAGCCGTGGCGAGCGTCGCATTGCCCTTTTCGCCCACAAGCCGCTCTTCGTGGATGCGCCCGATGAGGGCGATACCGGTTACTGGAGCGTGCGCCCGGCCCAGCGCCGCCGTCTCTACGATCTGATCGCGGCCCACGACGTCGCCCTCTTCGGCAGCGGCCACCTGCACTGGACCTGGGAAGGCCGCTTCAATGACACCAACCTGGTATGGGCACCGCCCGGCGCCTTCATCCTCGACAAGATGGAACGCGAAATGCCCGGCGAACGGCTGATCGGCGCAGCGATCCATGAACTTGGCGAAACGGTCTCGACGGAGCTCGTCGCCGTACCCGGCATGACTGCCTACTTCCTCGATGATGTCGTCATGGAAGTCTATCCGCAGGCCGCCCCCAAGGCAAAGGAGCCGACCGAATGAGCGCACTCTCGCTTCGCGGCATCGCCAAATCCTTCGGCGGCAACGCCATCCTCAAGGGCGTCGATCTCGACGTCCAGCCCGGCGAATTCATCGCCCTCGTCGGCCCCTCGGGCTGCGGCAAGAGCACGCTCTTGCGCATCCTCGCCGGTCTCGACCATGCCGACAGGGGCGAAATCATCCTCGGCCGCAGCGAGGTTTCCGGCGTTGCAGCTGCCGATCGCAACATCGCCATGGTCTTTCAGTCCTACGCGCTCTATCCGCATCTGACGGCCTCGGAAAACATTGCCGTGCCGCTCGCCATGCGCCGCCTGTCGCGCGTCCAGCGCCTGCCTTTCATCGGCTCGCTCATCCCCGGCCAGCGCGCGGCTCGCGCCGGCATCATCCGCGATGTCCGCGACATGGCCGTCTCGCTGAAGATCGATCACCTGCTCGACCGCAAGCCGGGCCAGATGTCGGGCGGCCAGCGTCAGCGCGTGGCGCTGGCCCGCGCCATGGTCCGCCGTCCCGCCGTCTTCCTCATGGACGAGCCGCTTTCCAATCTCGACGCCAATCTGCGTGTCCATGCCCGCGGTGAGATCGTCGATCTGCATCGCCGCGCGGGCGTGCCCACGGTCTACGTCACTCACGATCAGGCCGAGGCGCTGTCGATGGCCGACCGCATCGCCGTCATGATCGGCGGCCAGCTGCTGCAGCTCGCCTCGCCGCAGACGATCTATGACGACCCGGCCCATGTGGAAGTCGCCCGTTTTGTCGGACAGCCGCGCATCAATCTGCTGCCGGCGCGCGCCGAAAACGGCACCGTCGCCTTCGGCGGCATCCGGCTGGCGCTCGAAGACAGCAGCTTTGCCGGCAGGAATGTGACCCTCGGCATTCGCCCGGAATTCGTGCAGCTCTCCCAGGACCGCCAGGATGCGCTCGCCGCCCATATCGAGCGCATGGAATTCCTCGGCTCCGAAGTCATCCTCTATGCCAAGCTCGACGCCATCGGCGAAACCATGGTCGTCAAGCTCGCACCGGCAGAAGTTGCAGGCCTATCCGCCGGCATGCCGGTTGCGCTGACGCTTGCAGCCGAACAGGCACTGGTCTTCGCCGAAGACGGCCGCCGCCTGCGCGCGAGCCCCACAGCCGTCGACACCACACGGGAGAAGGCGCATGGCTAGCATTGCCGCCACATCCGTACCGATGCAGACGGCCGCGGCACGCGAACGCAGCGAGGCCCGTACGGCTCTCCTCTTTGCCCTGCCCGCCATCATCCTGATCGTGCTCTTCATCATCGTGCCGATCGTCGCCGTCGTCGTACTCGGCTTCACGGATTTCCAGCTCGGCGACAAGAGCCTGCGTTTCGTGGCTTTTGAGAACTACGCGCATCTGCTTCGCGACCGCGCCTTCCAGAAATCGCTCTGGAACACGGCGACCTACACCGCCATCGTGGCACCCGTCTCGATCGTGCTCGGCCTCGGCGTCGCGTTGCTGATCGAGAGCGAAGGCATCGGCCGCAGCTTCTTCCGCACGGCCTATTTCCTGCCCGTCGCCTCGCTGATCGTCGCGATGGCGACCGTCTGGCAATATCTCTTCCATCCGACGATCGGCCCGATCAACACGCTGCTCGGCGAGATCGGCGTGCGTGGCCCTAACTGGCTCGGCGCCTCGGCGACCGCGCTCTACAGCCTGTCGATCATCGGCGTGTGGCAATCGGTCGGCTTCAACATGGTGCTGTTTCTCGCAGGCCTCACCGCCATCCCGCGTGAACTCTACGCCGCAGCCGAAGTCGATGGTGCGAAATCGGCCTGGGACCGCTTCTGGCTCGTCACCTGCCCGATGCTCGGGCCGACGACGCTGTTTGTGACCACAATCAGCATCATCAATGCGGTGAAGGTCTTCGACACCGTAAAGGCCCTGACCGACGGCGGCCCGAACCATGCCTCCGAAGTCCTGCTCTTCACCATCTACCAGGAAGGCTTCGTCTATCTCCGCGTCGGTTATGCCTCGGCAATGACCACGGTGTTTCTCGCTATCCTCGTGGTGCTGACCTTCCTGCAATATCGCGTCCAAGACCGGCAGGTGCATTACACATGACCTCGACAGGCTACACTCCCGGCCGCATCCTGCGCCTCTCTCTGCTGATCCTGGGCTCGCTCGTCTTCCTCGCGCCCTACATCTTCATGATCTCGACCGCCGGCAAGGCGCAGGACGATATCTTCACTTCGGCACTAAAGCTGATCCCGACGCATTTCTATTACGTCGAGAACATCGCCAAGGCGCTGAGCAAGGTTTCGATGGGCACGCTGCTGTTCAACGGCGTCTTCGTCTGCGGCCTGATCTTCTTCTTCCAGGTGCTGATCGCCATCCCCTGCGCCTATGCCATGGCGAAGCTGAAATTCCCGGCGGCACGCACCATGATGGTGCTGGTCATGCTCGGGCTGCTGATCCCGATCCATGCGACAGCGCTGCCGCTCTATGTCGGCTTCAACAGCCTGTCGCTGCTGAACAGCTATGCCGCCCTAGTCGCGCCCTTCTCGATCTCGGTCTTCGCGATCTTCATGTTCCTGCAGTTCTTCCGCGCCATGCCTGACGATCTGATCCATGCTGCCCGCCTCGACGGCATGTCGGAAATCGGCATCGTCGCCCGCGTCATCGTGCCGAATGCTTGGCCGGCAGTCACGGCTTTCGCGATCTTCTCGGTCGTCGCGCACTGGAACGACCTCTACTGGCCGCTGATCGTCATCACCAAGCAGGAATATTTCACGCCGCCGCTGGGTCTCATGTATTTCCGCGCCGCCGAAGCCGGCGACGACTACGGCGCGCTGATGGCTGCAACCCTCATCATCACCCTTCCCCTCGTCGCGGCATTCCTTCTGGCACAGAAGCGTTTCGTCGAGGGCATCACCATGACCGGTCTCAAGGGCTGACCGGTTCGAAATTTGAAAACGGAGAACGAGCGATGAAGCATATCACCCAGATTCTCGCCGCCGCGGCCATTTCCATGGTCGTGTCGGTCCCGGCCTATGCCGAAACCACCCTGACGGTTCACTATCCCATGCCCGGCTTCTTCAAGAACGTGATGGACACGATCTCGAAGAAGTTCATGGAGGAAAATCCCGACATCAAGATCCAGTTCGCCGCTCCCTCGGCCACCTATGAGGAAGGCATCCAGACCATCCTGCGCCAGGCCGGCACCAGCGAGATGCCCGATGTCACCTTCATCGGCCTCAACCGTCTGCGCATGATCGACGAGCGCAATGTCGCCGTCGATCTCGGCCCCCTCGTCAAGAAAGAGGGCAACATGGCCGAGCAAGGCTTCTCGGACACGATCCTGAAGCTCGCCCAGGTCAAGGGCAAGCAGGTCGGCCTCGCCTTCGCGACGTCCAACCCGATCATGTATTACAACGCCGACCTGGTGAAGGCTGCCGGCGGCAACCCGGACAACCCGCCGAAGACCTGGGACGAGGTCATCGCGCTTGCCGGCAAGATCAAGGCGCTCGGCAACGGCGTCGACGGCATGGACTTCCGCTGGCAGGGCGACGACTGGATGTTCTCCGCCCTCCTCTTCGGCGCCGGCGGCAAGATGCTGAGCGACGACGAGACGAAGGTGGCCTTCAACGGTCCCGAGGGCCAGAAGGCCGTCGAACTGATCCAGCGCTTCGTCAAGGAAGGCGGCATGCCGGTCTTCACCAAGGCTGCCGGCGAACAGGCCTTTGCTGCGGGCAAGGTCGGCTTCGAATTCCAGACGACCGGCGCGCTCGTCAACACCATCAAGAATGTCGGCGCCAAGTTCGACCTGCGCACTGCCAAGCTACCGCTGATCGACCCGGTCAACGGCCGCCTGCCGACGGGCGGCAACGCCGTCGTCATCCTGACCCACGACCCGGTCAAGGAAGAAGCCGCCTGGAAGTTCGCCAAGTTCGCCGCCGGCCCCTATGGCGCCTCTGTCGTCGTTCCCGGTACCGGCTATGTTCCGAACAATGAGCTTGCTGCCAAGTCGGCCGAATATCTCGGCGACTTCTACAAGAAGAACCCGCTGTTCCAGGCCGGCCTCAGCCAAATGTCGATCATGGTTCCCTGGTACGCCTTCCCCGGCTCCAACGGCGTCAAGGTCACGCAGACCATCGTCGACAACCTCTCGCGCATCGTCGATGGCTCGGCAGAGCCGAAGGAAGCGCTCGACGACGCCGCTTCCGACGTCGAGGGCCTGCTGCCACGCAGCTGATCTTTCGAACCCATCTGAAACATCCGCGCCGCCTCTTAACGAGAGGCGGCGTTTTCATATGCAAAGGTATGTCAGGATTGGAGGGTGAGATTGCGCACCGTTCCGCCGGAACGCAGCCGATAGGGCACGGTCAGATGACGCGGCGGCGCGGCATTCTCAGCCATATCGAGCAGCAGCGAGGCGGCAGCGGCACCCATGGTTCCATCCGGAATTTCCACCGTCGTCAGGGACACCTCACCCAGAAAACCGAGGGAAATCCCGTCGAAGCCGGCGACAGAAATATCGCGCGGGATCGAAAGACCCTGACGCCGGAGCGCGCCCATGACGCCGAGCGCCAGAAGATCGTTGGAGGCAATGATCGCCGTCGGACCGAACCGGGAAACGGCATCCGAAAGATCGAGCTGTTCCAGGCTATTCACGAAGGAAATCTCCAGGGCATCGAGAGGCTGTTGCCCCGCCCCTTCCATCGCCCTGATATAGCCGAGATAGCGTAGCTTGGCTCGATCCGATGCCGCGAAGTGGCCTGATATGAACAGGATACGGCGGTGCCCCCTTTGCAGGAGGTGCTCGGTCAGGTCCCGGCCTGCACCGAAATTATCGGTCGCGACCGCAGCTGTGAAGCGGCTGGTCGGAAGATTTCCGAGCAGCACGGTCGGCGGGAGGGCGGATGACAGGACCAGACTGCGTTCGGGATCGCAGAGCGTGAGGATCAACCCAGTCGGCTGCTGCTGGAGCAGCGAGGCGACGGCATCGACCTCCTGTGCTGGATCGTAGTTCGATTGCGCGATCAGCACGCTATGCCCCGCGTGAAGGGCTCGGTTCTGGATACTCGAGAGCGAAGCTGCGAAAACCGGATTGGTGATGCTGGGAATGAGCACGCCGATCGCCGGCCGGCCATTGGCGCTGCGACTGCCGGCGCGATAGCCAAGCTCTGCCGCCGCCCGGCGCACTCGCCGTACCATCTCGTCGCTGACCGGACCGGTGCGATTCATCACCCGGCTGGCGGTCGCAACGGAACAACCGGCGCGAAAGGCGACCTGCTGGAGCGTCGACATGATATCAATCACCTCCGGCTTCGGTGTCAGCCCTCGACTGGTGCAGCCCTAAGGGAATGTCGGGGATTTATATCAGGCCGATGACACTTATTTGACAGCCCTCCGCGCGCACCGCGACAATCCGACCCTTGATCTTTGCTGCAGCGCAGCAGATGCTCGTCCCGCTCGCAGCCGCCAATGATGCTGTCATCAACCGATGCCATGATTGCCGCACTGTGATCCGCAGATCCGCCCCTCGAAAGGATGCTCTCATGTCAGAAGCACGGACGCCTGCCTCCACCACCGACAAGATCGAAAGACTGTTTTTCCTCGATATCAACGACGGACGAATCCTCTCCTCCGCCATCGACGGCACCGATTTGAAGCTCATCGTCCAGCGGCAGGGCCGCAGCCCAGACGGCATTCTCGTCGACAGCGAGAACGGCTGGATCTATTGGACGGAGATGGGCAACGACTACAACGCCCATGATGGCTCCATCGAGCGCATGGACCTCGACGGCGGCAACCACATCACGCTGATCCCGCCGGGCAGCACGCTCGTCACGCCGAAGCAGATCCAGCTCGACCGCGACAACGGCAAGCTCTATTGGTGCGACCGCGAAGGCATGCGCGTCATGCGCGCCAATATCGACGGCAGCGATATCGAAACCCTTGTGCAGAACGGCGACAGCCCGGAAGATAGTGCCGATATTGAACGCTGGTGCGTCGGCATTGCCCTCGATCTGCCACTCGGCCAGATCTATTGGACCCAGAAAGGACCGCCGGATGCCGGTCTCGGCCGCATCTTCCGTGCCGGCATCAATATTCCTGCCGGAGAAACCGCCACCAGCCGCAGCGACATCGAAACTCTGTTGGACAAGCTGCCGGAACCGATCGACCTCGAACTGGATCTCGCCACTCGCACGATCTACTGGACCGACCGCGGCAATCTTCCGCGCGGCAATACCGTCAACCGCGCAGCGATGAACGATATCGCCGCAACCTCCGAAGTCGTCCTCGAGGGCCTGGACGAAGGCATCGGCCTCTCACTCGATCTCCCCAACAACCGCATGTTCTTCACGGACATCGGCGGCAATCTCTATTCCGCCAGCCTCGATGGTTCGGGCGAGCGAGAACTGCTGCATCATGCCGGCTCGTTCACAGGGATTGTTTACGCAGAGATTTGAGGTTGGAATATGCTTTGTGTGCCTAGCGTGGCGCTTTGGGGCCGACCCTCGTCCTTCGAGGGGCACTCCTTCGCCAAGCTCAGTCGCTCCCGCCTCAGGATGAGGGCGGAACAAGCCGCTCGCCTGAAGCAATGATGCTGAAGCTATTTTTATTTGGTGCGTTTGGTGGAAGAGAGTAGCCCTCACCCTGAGGAGCAGGGCTATCGCATATGGAGGCGGATGAGCACCATAAGCTCCTTCTCCCCTTGGGGAGAAGGTGGCCCGAAGGGTCGGATGAGGGGGTTATCGATTTGAATTCATGGATTTTTGTGGTCTTGGCAGGCACCCCCTCATCCGCCTGGCGGCACCTTCTCCCCGCTGGGGAGAAGGGGACGGCGGCGATCTCCGCTCATATGCGATAGCCCTGCCCTGAGGAGGGTCCGAAGGACCCCTCGAAGGGCGAGGGCGGATGAGGTTCTGATCAGTTACTTGCGCACGCCATCCAGCAGATGCGGCAGCGACTTCACCCCATCGTCACGCAGCTCAGCCGGCAGCAAACCTTCCGGCAGATCCTGATAGGAGACCGGGCGCAGGAAGCGGCGGATGGCGAGCGTGCCGACCGAGGTCGTGCGGCTGTCCGAGGTCGCCGGGAAAGGCCCGCCATGCACCATGGCATGGGAGACTTCGACACCGGTCGGCCAGCCATTGGCGAGGATGCGCCCAGCCCTGCGCTCCAGCACCGGCACCAGCTTGGCGGCCGTCGCATAGTCATCCGCTTCGACCTGCAGCGTCGCGGTCAGCTGGCCCTCGAGCTTTTCCGCAACGGCGATCATCTGATCGACGTCTTTGCAACGCACGAGAAGGCTTGCTGCGCCGAAAACTTCGTGGCCCAGACGCTCGTCGGCGAGGAACTCCTCCGCTTCTGTCTCGAAGAAGATGCCCGGGCTCCGGTTGACGCCTTCGGCCGGGGCGCCGTGAGCGACGGTCTTGACAGCCTCATGTTCCGCCAAAGCCGCAACGCCCTTGTCGAAGGCGGCGTGAATGCCTGGTGTCAGCATCGGTGCGGGCGCACGGCCGCTCAGCGCATCGCCTGCGGCCTGGACGAAGCGGTCGAGATCGGGGCTCTCGATTGCAAAAAGCAGGCCCGGATTGGTGCAGAACTGACCGGCACCAAGCGTCAGGGAATCGATGAAGCCGGTCCCGATCGCCTCGGCGCGCGCGGCAAGTGCTGCCGGGAAGAGGAAGACGGGATTGACGCTGCTCATCTCGGCATAGACCGGGATAGGTTCCGGCCGGGCAGCGGCAATAGCGCCAAGCGCCAGACCGCCGCCGCGCGAGCCGGTGAAGCCGACTGCCTTGATGCGGGGATCGCGCACCAGCGCCGCACCGGTCTCGTTGGCGCCGGTCAGCAGCGAGAATGTGCCTTCCGGCAGACCGCAAGCGGCGACGGCGGCGCGAATGGCGCGGCCGACAAGCTCGCCCGTCCCCGGATGGGCAAGGTGACCCTTGACGACGACGGGGCAGCCGGCGGCAAGAGCCGAAGCCGTATCACCACCAGCAACCGAGAAGGCGAGCGGGAAGTTGCTGGCGCCGAAGACGGCGACCGGACCGAGCGGGATCTGGCGCAGACGCAGGTCCGGCCGCGGCAGCGGCTTGCGCTCCGGCAAGGCCGGATCGACGCGCAGATCGAGCCATTCACCGGCACGGACCACCTGTGCGAAGAGCCGCAACTGGCCGACGGTGCGGGCGCGCTCACCCTGCAGACGCGCCACCGGCAGGCCGGTCTCTTCCGTCGCCCGCTCGATCAGTGCATCGCCGATTTCCATGATATTGTCGGCAATCTTTTCGAGGAATGCTGCGCGCTGTTCGGGAGTGGTCGCACGGTAAACGTCAAACGCCTGCGCCGCCAGTTCGCACGCCTTGGCAACTTCGCTCTCGCCGGCGATCGCAAAAGCCGGCTCCAAGCTTGCGCCGGTTGCCGGGTTGATGGCACGCACGGTTCTGTTGCCGCCGGTGGAATCTGAGCCGATCAGCAGATCGCCGCGAATCTCGAAAGACTGTGTCATGGGTATTCCTTAATGATGTCGGAGCGCCGGGGATTGCGCTGCGAGAGCAGATAGCAGGACGGGATGACAGATATAAGATGATAATCGTCATCTAATTATCAAGGTACACGTCCTGAGATCAAGGCGTCTGCGTCAATTAATCATACTTTTTCCAGATATGGCGCTGCGGCCTCTTTCGTGCCAATTTAGCGCCCATCCGAAAGACCGAGTGCGACCAAGTCCCCATGTCCATTGCACTTCTTGGCGATCCGATCGTCCAGTTCTTCATTCTGGTTGTCGTCGGCACGTTCGTCAGCCGCGTCATGCTGCGTCGTCAGCGGGCCGGCCGCCTGATCGGTCAGGTCGCCTTTTTCGTCTGCCTGACCGCACTTTTGTTCTATCACGGCATCGTGCCCTATGAGCCGAGCCCGCCGCAGGACTCGGTGACGCTGCGCACCTTCACGGGCTTTGCCAAGATCGTCTGGTGGGTCAATGGTGCCTGGGTACTGATCGCCTGCGTGCGGCTGTTCCTGATTTTCGAGCGCAAGCCCCGCGAAGGCCGGCTGCTGCAGGATCTGATCGTCGGCGTCATCTATCTTGGGGCCATTCTCTCCATCGTCGGCGATGTTTTCAGTGTGCCCATCGGCACCTTGATCGCGACATCGGGCGTCTTCGCCATCATTCTCGGTCTTGCCTTGCAGAGCACCCTGAGTGATGTCTTCTCCGGCATCGCTCTCAATCTCGGCCGCCCTTACTCCGTCGGCGACTGGATCGTGCTCGAAAATGATGTCCAGGGCCGCGTCGTCGAAACCAATTGGCGCGCCACGCAATTGCTGAGCGGCACCAACGATCTGGTCGTCATTCCGAACAGCATCCTTGCCAAGACGCGGTTGACCAATCTCTCCGCGCCCGACGAGAGCCATGGCGCCACCGTCACCGTTCGGATTCAGCCCACCACTCTACCGCGCATCATCGCGGATGTGATGCAAAACGTCTTGATCAGCTGCAATTCGATCCAGAAGAACCCCGAACCCAATGTCGCCATCAATTCCATCGATGGGCAGGCGATCGAACTGCAGCTGTCCTTTCGCGTGCGCGATATGTCGCTGACACAAGCCGCAAAGAACGAGATCTATGATCTGCTATTTCGCCACGCCAAGGCGGCGAACTTGAAATTCGCCGATCCCCCCGGCACGATCATGCTTCCGATGGAGCAAAAACCTGAGACGGCCGACGAGAAGCAACATGCACCCGGAACGCCTTGGCGGCTTGTCAGCAATATCCCCCTGTTCTCTTCGCTGACCGAGGATGAAAAGGAACATCTGGCATCGCATATGCAGCGCCGGACCTATCGCAAGGATGCCATCATCGCCGAACAGGATGCTCGCATGCGGGCACTCACGATCGTCCGCTCGGGCGTCGTCAGCATCACCCGCCGCGAAGGACATCGCCAGATCGAGCTGACGCGCCTTGCGCCAGGGGATTATTTCGGGGAGAACGGGCTGCTGATGGGGTCGGGTGAAGTCGGGACGGTTCGCGCCCTGACCTTTGTCGTCACCTACGAAATCGGCGAGGAATGTCTGGCGCCGCTATTGCACGATCGGCCGACCCTTGCCGAAGAGCTCGGCGCCATTCTAGCAAAACGCATCGAGGCGGAGCAGCATCTCTTCGCCAATGCCGATATGCTCGGCCATGGCGCTCACGTGACCTCGCTAAGCTCGCGCATCAAGCATCTCTTTCAACTGCAGCAGCACGATTAGGCCGCATCCGCCGCCTTCGTCGATCGCGAAACAGCAAAGAGATTTTGCCCGATGGCGCGGGCGGTGTCGAGATGGGGACTCATATCCTGCGCTTCCGTCAAGAGCAGTTCGGAGGTCGCGACGGGAGCGCCGCAATATCCGAAAATTCCATGATCGATCTGCGTCCTCATGGCGCCGAAATAGCCGTGGCGCGCATAGGTGCGCATGGTCGCACCGCCGATGGCGATCAGATGGACGCGAAGATGGCGTAATCTTTTGATCGTTCCGTTACCCGGTATGTCGTCATAGGCCCAGCCATTGCTGAACACCCGGTCGATCCATCCCTTGAGAAGCCCGGGCATGGACCACCAATAGACGGGATAGACGAGCACCAGTGCATCCGCGCGACCGATCCGCGCTTGCTCGGCAGCGACATCCTCGGGCGATGGTCCTTCTCTGAGATGGGCGGCAATATCGGCAGCGCTGAACCTCGGATCAAAACCTTCCGCCGTAAGATCCGCGATTTCGAATGTAGCGCCCGAAGCCGTTACACCCTCGGCGACTTTGGCCGCGACGCTGTGGCTGAAAGAAGCCGAATTCGGATTGGCGACGACAATAAGCGCGTGCATGTGCAAAACTCCTGCTGACACGTTGTGAGCGGCGGCTCAGTCTTATATACTTTTAGTAAGTTACTTTTGGTATATAGCGATGTCAAGCATGCAGACAAAGAAACCGGAGTCCCGCAGCCGGCTGACGCGGGAGGAGCGCTACCGGCAGCTCATTCAGGTTGCCTGGCAAATCATCGGCGAAGAGGGAACGGAAGCCCTGACATTGGGCCGGCTTTCGGAGCGCGCCGGCGTGACGAAACCCGTGGTTTACGACCATTTTGTCACCCGTTCCGGCCTGCTGGCCGCCCTCTATCGCGAGTTCGATATCAGGCAGACGGAGGTGATGGACAAGGCGCTTGATGCAAGCACCCCGACACTGGCAGGTCGGGCGGAGGTGATAGCGGCCTCCTATGTCGATTGCGTGCTGCTGCAGGGGCGCGAAATACCCGGCATTATCGCCGCGCTCGCGGGCTCGCCGGAGCTTGAAAAAATCAAGCGCGAATATGAAACGGCCTTCCTCGAGAAGTGCCGTGCGCTGCTTGCTCCCTTCGCTACTACCGGTTCCATTGCATCGGCGGGCCTCTGGGCGATGCTGGGTGCGGCCGAAGCCCTGTCCTATGCCGCGACGACGGGGGATATCAGCCCGCAGCAGGCAAAGGACGAACTCTTTGAAACCATCAAGGCCATGGTTGCGAGAAACAGATGAAGGCCAGCCAACGCCGCCGCATTCCAGGTAGAGCCCCGCATGGCGGTCAGTTCGATTGCGGTGTCGGCACCGCCTTGACCTGCCCTGTATAAAACGACTTGGCATCGCCCGTGAACTGCTCGCGCGACGCTGGCCGCGTGTAGAACATATGGCCGCCGCGATAGAGCTTCATCTCCATGCGATCCGCAAAAGCGGGTGGCATATGGTCGAGCACATATTTGTTCACGCCGAAGGGAATGACGAGATCGCTGTAACCCTGCCCGATCATCACCCGGAATGATGGCGAGAGCGACAGCAGCTCTTTGAGATCATCGCCAACACCGGCGGTCCCGCGCGAGCCGCCATTGCGCCCACCCCATTTCCATTCCCTGTTCACGGATGAGGACAGCAGTGTGTAGGTCATGTCGGTATGGAAGCCCAACTCGTCACGGGCATAGCCGGAAAAGGCACCACCATAGGCGCGGACGAAGCCATCCAGAACCGGATCGCCGCCATGCTCGGCCTCCGACTGCGGATAGGGGTCGGGCGCCAGGAAGGAAGCATCATAAGCGCTCGCCACATCCGCCCCATCGCCATCGGAATGCTTGCGATAGACCCCGCCGAGAAAGCCCTGGTTCTTGGCGACGACATCCTGCGGTATGCCGGCCAGCTTCGCCACGCGCCCATAGAAGGCTTGGCCGGCATCTCCCGAGGGCGGGCGCCCTGCAAGGGCTGGCAGATATTCGTTTAGGGCAAACGCCTCCGCATCCTGAACCGCCTTCTCGCTGAAGGCATTTTGCCGTTCCAGCTCGGCCGCCGCCAGCGACGGCAGTTGCAAGGCTGCGCCAAGCGCATCCTCACCGCCGCCAAAGACGAACCGGCCCTCCAGCAGGGGCGACAGCATCACGACGCCGGAAATCAGAATGCCCTGATCCTCGCGCAGGCTGTTGGCAACCTTGATCGAACGAAATCCGCCATAGCTCTCCCCGAGAATATATTTCGGCGATGCCGCCCGGCTGTTATGGGCGACGTAGAGGGCAATCGCCTTAGCAAGGCTTTCGGCATCGCTGTCGACGCTATAGAAATCATTCTGATCATCGGGCTTGGCAGTGCGGCTCCAGCCGGTACCGATCGGATCGATCAGCACGAGATCGGTAAATTCGAGCCAGCTTTGCGGATTGTCGACCAGCTTGGCATGGGCGCCATCGCGCCCGTCTGCGCCGAAATCGACGATGCGTGGGCCGACGAGCCCGAGATTGAGGAAGGCCGAAGCCGCGCCCGGCCCGCCATTGAACACGAAGGTCACGGGGCGGCTCGTATCGCGGTTCTTGGCGACATAGGCAGTGTAGAAGATCGCGGCACTGCGCTGACCATCCTGGCCGAAAAGATCGAGCGTTCCGGCTGTCGCCGTGTAGGGAATGGTCTTGCCATCGGCATTCAGCACATGATCGCTCACCGCATCAGGCGGCAGGAGCGAGAGCACGCCACCGGCGCTTGCAGGCGTGCCATGACCTTGCTCGGGCGGAGCGGCGGACGCTGTTGCCGATAGCAGCGAAAGGGCCAGCGCCAGGCCGGGAACCATCTGGCGAAAAGACATGAAATCACATCCTCCAAGGGGATCGTCGCATAGACGTCATTACTGGCGATACTATGTCACAGACGACAAGCGCCGAAACTCAAGAGATGTTGATTGATGGTCTCGGCCTTTTCGAAGAACCATGATCTTGAGGGTCTATATATCGTTTGCCAAAGTGGTATGTGCCGCGGGGACATCAGCCCATAATGAGATCGCAAGGGAAACGACGATGAAACAGGATATCGAAATCAAGACGGCCGAGGGCACCGCCAAAGCCGCCATATTCCGCCCCGAGAATGGCGCGTCAGCCGAGCATGGCGTGATACTCTATATGGATGCCATGGGTCCGCGCGCGGCGCTCGATGGCATGGCGCAGCGGCTGGCTGATGCCGGCTATATCGTGCTGCTTCCCGATCTCTTCTATCGCTTCGGCGCCTATGGCCCCTTCGACGGCGGTGCCTTTGGCAATCCGGCCTCCCGTGAAACGATCATGACGATGCTGCGCGGCACGACGCAGGAAATGACCAAAGTCGATAGTGCCGCCTTCCTCGACGCTCTCTCAGCTGCCGGAGCAAAAGGTGCGGCCGGCGTTGTAGGCTATTGCATGGGCGGGGGCCGCGCGCTGACTGCCGCTGCCTCTTATCCCGATCGCATCGCGGCAGCCGCAAGCTTCCACGGCGGCAATCTTGCGAGCGACGCGGAAGACAGCCCGCACCGACTCGCCGCCAATATCAAGGCGCGCATCTATATCGGCGTCGCCGGCGTCGACAACAGCTTTCCGCCGGAACAATCGGCGCGTCTTGCCGAGGCGCTCCGCACTGGCGGCGTCGATCACACCATCGAAAACTATGTCGGAATGGCACATGGATGGACCGTGCCGGATCATGGCGTCTATGACGAGACCGGCGCCGAAAGGCATTGGAAGCGGCTGCTGAACCTGTTCGAGGAAGCCCTGGTGTAATCGATTGATGGCGACATCCCGTTGGCATCACGAGCGGGATGCCGCTATCCGATCCGGAGATCAGAACTTGATCCTGTCGATGCTGGTCAGCGTCGTCTTCTGGGAGACGCCGGGCGCATTGACCATGTGCCAGGCGACATATTGCTCGCCATAGAGCTCTGTCGATGACATGCCGTCGACAGGCAGCACGATATTCATACCATTCAATGCGGCATCCGTTGCCGTATCGAGCACCGCGCCCTCAGAGGCCGTACCCGTGACGATGACGGTCTTGATGCCTTTGTCGGAAAGAATGCTGCGCAGGTTGGTGCCGATAAACTTGTCCGGGCCGGATTTGACGATCGGTTCGCTCGCCAGAGGCGCCAGCGCCGTTGCGATATCCTGCGCCTCGCCAGCGCCGGCCAGACTGAAGACGACGAGCATCTCCTTGGCGCGCGCCTGATCGAGCAGAGTTTTGACCTTGGGGACGGACGCCAGACAACGCGGCTTGATTTTTGCATTGCACGGCCCTTTGGTCGGGTCCTGTGCGCCATTGAAATCAAGGATCAGAAGCGCCGTCGTCTTCGGATCGACGGTAACCTCCTTCAGCTCCGGCGCCGCCGGCGGCTTCACCTTCTGCCAGTCATCGATGATCGTCTGGGCGGCTGCCGGCGAGATCAGCGCAGAACTGAAGCCTATGCATAGGATTGCAAAACCCGCACCGAATGCAAAGCTTGTCTTGCCAACCCTGCCGCTTGTTTTTCTGATCGAGTTCCTCTCCTGCATCGACGTCCTCTTGGATTGACGGTGGTGGAAGAGAGATAGGCCATAAATTCCGACAGGGCACCGAAACTCTTCGTGATGCGTCGCCCGCCCGGATCACGGCGAGCAACAGGAGCCGCTAGAGCGGTTCAGTTTTTCACGGAATCTCTGAGCCGCTCTATCCCTTTGTTTTCACGCAATCCCGGACGGAAAACCGCTGCGCATTTTTCCCGCAATTGCTTTAGGCGCCGGCATCGTCGGACGGCTGTTCGCTACCTTTTTCGCCACCACGCAGCGTCTCCAGCAGATTTTGCAATCCCTGCCTGATCACTTCGATTTCGCCCGAACCGGCCATGTCGGACCAACGCTGCTCCACCATCTTGCCCGCGGCCATGGCGACCGGCCGCACACCCTTGCCGCGCTCGGTCAGAAACACCAGCCGCGCGCGCCGGTCGTTCGGATCCGGTCGCCGTTCGACATAACCCAGGCGCTCCAGTTCCTCCACCGCCTGGGTCATCGTCTGCTTGCGCACATGGGCGAGCTTGGTGAGTTCGCTCACCTGGATGCCTTCCGGACGCGCGAAGGTGAAGACATTGGAATGCGGCGGGCGGATGTCACGGAAGCCGGCCTCCTCCAGCGCGGCATCGACAGCCTGCGCATAATGCTGATGAACGAGCCGCAAAAGCAGGCCCAGCGACAGATGGGGGGAAATAGGCTCTTTCATGAATATAGACAGGCACCTGACTACTATGGTAGATAGACAGGTACCTTACCATTCTTACCAAGGAAAGGATACCCGCATGCCCTCGCTCAACGTGCTGGATTCAACCATTTTCCATCAGGACACGGGAACGGGAACGCCTTTCGTGTTCCTGCATGGCAATCCCACCTCATCTTACCTCTGGCGAAATGTGTCGCCTGGCGTCACCACGCCGGGCCGTCGTCTGGCGCCTGACCTCATCGGCATGGGCCGCTCCGGCAAACCGGATATTGCCTACAGCTTCCACGATCACGCCCGCTATCTCGACGCCTGGTTCGACGCCCTGGCGCTCGACGATGTCGTGCTCGTCGGCCACGATTGGGGCGGTGCGCTCGGATTCGATTGGGCAGCTCGCCACCCAGAGCGCGTGCGCGGCATCGCCTTCATGGAAACGATCGTCCGGCCGATGACCTGGGACGATTTTCCGGGCGCGCGTCCTCGTTTTGAAGCGCTCCGGTCGCCTGGTATCGGTGAGACCAAAGTGCTGGACGAGAATTTCTTCATCGAGCAGGCATTGAAGGTTACCGTTCTCAACGGCCTCAGCGAAGAGGATCATGCCGTCTACGCGGCACCCTATCCGACGCGCGACAGCCGACGACCGCTGCTCGCCTGGCCCCGCTCGATGCCAATCGAAGGAGAACCGGCCGACGTGATCAAGCGCATCGAAGCTTATGACGCCTGGCTGGCACAAAGCGCTGATGTCCCGAAGCTACTGCTGACCTTCGAAGGACCGGCAGAGACATTGCTGATCAGCGAGGTGATGACCGCCTGGTGCCGGGAGAATATAGCCGACCTCGAGATCAGGAATTGCGGGCCGGCCAGGCACAATGCGCCGGAAGATCAGCCGAAGGCCATCGCGTCAGCGATTTCCGACTGGGCGGATCGTCACGCCTTCTCCAGATAGGCCTCGTAATCGAACAGGAGCCTTGCGCCACTCGTGCTCGATCACTAACCACCGGGAACAATCCATCGTTGACAAAAACCTGCCAGCCCATAATCTGCGCCTAAGCCCTTGCGATTGCCCATTTTTCTTTTGGAGATCGGGATCATGCCGGCAAACTGCATGAGACGACTGGTTCTGGCAGGCATTCTCCTAGGCATGTCTGCCTATACGGCGGTGGCCGCACAGACACTCGACACTATCGCGCAAAAGGGCACGATCCGCATCGGCTATATCAGCGACGAAGAACCCTTCTCCTTCAAGAAGAAGGACGGCAACCCAACGGGCTATGCCATCGACCTTTGCAACAAGATCGCCGATGCTGTCGGTACCAACGTCGCCAATCTGAAACGGGACTATGTCGAAACCACGCTTGCCGATGGCTTCGATGCAGTCAAAAGCGGCCAGGTCGACCTTCTCTGCGGCGCCATCACCATCAATCTCGGACGACGTCAAAGCGTCGACTTCTCGCAGCCGATCTTCATCACCGGCGCAAGCGCCCTGCTGCGCAAGGATTCGCCCGATTATCTGATGGCTTTGTTCCTCGACAAGCGGCTGGCGCAAGTCTCCGCCAAGCCCGCCCCCGCAACGAGCACGATCGGCGTTCGCGCCGACACGACGACGGGCGCGACCCTGCGCGAAGCGCTGGGCTCCGACGTGCCGAAGACGCGGATCGCCGATTTCGCTACGCATCAGGACGGCCTGGTCGCGCTCGAAAACCATAAGATCGATGCCTATTTTGCCGATCGCGCCCTGCTCTTCGATCTCGCTTCTCATGCCCGCAATCCCTCCACGCTCGCCATCGGCAACCGTCTCTTCACACATGAGCCTTATGGCATCGCCCTCCGGCAGGATGACTCCGCCTTCCGCCTGCTCGTTGATCAAACGCTGACCGAGATCTACCAGTCGGATGATTTCGCCAAGCTGCTGACCACCTATTTCGGCGAGGAAGGCCCGGTCTTGCGCCGCGAGATCATGATGCAATCCATCCCGCAATAATGCGGCAGCAACTTTCCGGTTGTCACAAAGTCGCCTTTGCGACAGTTCTCCTGATCATATGTCGCCAACAAACCCAACCATTCCAGACGGGACAGCGTGACGGTCGTCGTGCAAGCATCTTCAATATGTCGTAGACAGGCTCTGGTCGCCGCCGCACACGTCATAAAATCCGTATTCAATATCAATCAGGGTCGCACGCAATGGCAGTATTTCCTCAAAAGGCGAAGGTCGTCATCATCGGTCTCGGCGGTATCGTCGGCGCATCGATCGCCCACCATCTGATCGAGCGCGGCTGGGACGATATTGTCGGCATCGACAAATCAGGCATCCCGACGGATATCGGCTCGACGGCGCACGCCTCCGACTTCTGCTACACGACGAGCCATGATTTCCTTTCCTGCTGGACGACCCTCTATTCCATCGATTTCTACGATAAGCTCGGCCACTATGCCCGCGTCGGCGGCCTGGAAGTTGCGCGCGTCGGCGATGATGACCGCATGGCCGAAATCAAGCGCAAGGTCACCTCGGGCAAGGCCTTCGGCACACGCGCCCGCCTGATCGAGCCTGCCGAGATCAAGGAAAAATTCCCGCTGATCGAGGAAAGCATGGTTCAGGGCGGCATGTGGGACCCGGATGCCGGCCTCGTCATTCCCCGTTCGCAGACCGTTGCCGGCAAGTTGATCGACCAGGGCGAAAAGAGCGGCAAGCTGCAGTCCTTCGCCAATACGCCGGCCCAGTCGCTGATCGTCAAGGACGGCCGCATCAGCGGCGTCGTCACCCATCGCGGCACGATCGAAGCCGAATATGTGATCGTCTGCGCCGGTCTCTGGGGCCGCCTGATCGCCGAAATGGTCGGCGAGGACCTGCCGGTCATGCCGGTCGACCATCCGCTGACCTTCTTCGGCCCCTACAATGAATTCGCCAATACCGGCAAGGAAATCGGCTTCCCGCTGATGCGCGACCAGGGCAACTCCGCCTATATGCGCGACACCGGCGACCCGAAGACCGCCGAAGGCGGCCAGATCGAATGGGGCTACTACGAAGAGAAGAACCCGCGCCTCTGCCATCCCCGCGATCTCCTTGAAAAGCACGAGGCCCGCCTCTCCCCTTCACAACGCGATCTCGACATGGAGCAGATCATCGAGCCGCTCGAGCGCGCCATGGAACTGACGCCAATCCTCGGCGAACTCGGCTATAATGAAGGCCATTCCTTCAACGGCCTTCTGCAGGTCACTACCGATGGCGGCCCATCCGTCGGCGAAAGCCAGAAGGTCCGCGGGCTCTGGTATTGCGTCGCCATCTGGGTGAAGGACGGCCCGGGCTTCGGCAAACTGGTCGCCGACTGGATGACCGACGGCCGCACGCCGATCGATCACAACAGGATCGATTATTCCCGCTTCTACCCGCATATGCTGGAAGAAAAGTTCATCGAAGGCCGCTGCACCGAGGCCGCGCAGAAGATCTATAATCCCGCCGTCCATCCGCGCGAGCCCTACGCGACCGGCCGCAACATCCGCCGCTCGCCCTTCTATGAGCGCGAAAAGGAGCTCGGCGGCTACTTCATGGAGCTTGGCGGCTGGGAGCGTGCGCATGGCTATGCCGCCAACGAGCACCTGCTGGAAAAATATGGCGATCGCATCCCCGTGCGCGAAAACGAATGGGATAACCGCCATTTCTGGCGCGTCTCCAATGCCGAGCATCTGGCGCTCAGCGAAGATTGCGGCATCATCAACCTCTCGCATTTCGCAATGTACGACATCGAGGGCCCCGATCATGTCGAGCTGCTGGAATGGCTCTGTGCGGCCAAGATCGGTGGCGATGCCAATATCGGCAAGGGCATCTACACCCACTTCCTCGACGACGAGGGCATGGTGCGGGCCGATTTTACCGTCATCCGCATGGCCGACCGTTGCCGCCTGATCGACGGCGCCGATGCCGGCCCGCGCGATTTCCACTACATGCGCCGCGTTGCCCAGGACAAGGGCTTTGACGTCACCATCACCGACGTCACCGAACGCTATGTCACGATCGGTATCTGGGGACCGAATGCCCGCACCAACCTGCAGAAGGTCGTCGAAAACCCGGAAAGCCTTTCGCACGAGAACTTCCCCTTCGCCGCGATCAGGCAGATCCGCATCGCCGGCAAGAACGTCACGGCCTTCCGCATCTCCTATGTCGGCGAACAGGGCTGGGAACTGCACATGGCCTATGGTGATGCGCTGGCGGTCTGGGATGCGCTGCGTTCGACCGGCGCCATTGCCGTCGGCGTCGAGACCTATGCCAACAGCCGCCGCATGGAAAAGAGCCTGCGCCTGCAGAATGCCGACCTGCTGACGGAATATAATCTTCTCGAAGCCGATCTCGCCCGCCCGAAGGTCAAGGAGGCCGATTTCCGCGGCAAGGCGAAGCACCTCGAATACCGCGCCCGCGAGCATCAGCCGGCCATGCTCTGCACGCTTGTGATGACCGACAATATCGACTCCAACGGCGTGGCCCGCTACCCCGTCGGCATCCTGCCGGTCATGGATCCCGAAACCGGCGAAACCCTGGTCGACGAGCTCGGCCGCCGCTCCTTCACCACCTCGATCGCCTACGGCCCGACCATCGGCAAGAACATTGCGCTCGCCTATCTCCCCTGGTCCTATGCCCAGGAAGGCCGCAAGCTGAAGGTCGAATATTTCGGCGAAACCTACCCGGTCGAAGTCGCCGGCGTCGGCTACAAACCGCTCTACGACGCAGAGAACCTGAAGCCGAGAAGCTGATCTCCAACAGACCGGAAAGCGAGGTCATGCCTTGCTTTCCGGTCGTCTGTCGGGCCGGACGCCTGTCAGGTCGTGTGATCGATGATGGCCTGCGCAATCTCGTCAATATCGCGCTCGTGGATTTCGTGCCCTCCACCCTCGACCCGGTGCAGCCGGGCATCTCGCACGACCTTGGTGAAGGCCTCGCCGTGTCCTACAGGAAACAGCGGATCGGCCGTGCCATGGATCGCAAGCACCGGCAGCTTGATATCGGAAGCTTGAAGTCTTTCGGGCCTTTCCTCGCTCACGAGCGTGAAATGGTTCGTAGCACTCGCAAATGACGGTGCCCGGGCCATGTCACGGGCGATCAGGGCATTTGCAGCGTCATGATCATGCGGGTGCCGGGTGCCGGCAAGCATGGCCGTATCGCGACGCAAAAAATCGGCAATGGCCTTGAGGTTCGACCAGTCGATTGCTTCGGCAGACCTGGAATGCTCTTGATAGGCCTTTGTCGAGGAAGGCAAGCCCTCGACGCCGAGCGGTGATGTGCTGATCAGCGTGAGCGTCCGAACACGTCGAGAGTGGCGCAACGAGACTTCCTGCGCAACGACGCCGCCCATCGACATGCCCACCACATGCGCTGTTTCCAATCCATAGCCGTCGAGAATGGCGATGGCATCGTCGGCAAGGTCGCTGAACGAATAAGACGGCTCGCCTTGCGGATAATGTGTCGAAAGGCCTGTATCGCGCTGGTCATATCGGATCACATAGCGTTGACGGGCGGCAAGCGCCTCGCAGAACCCCTCCGGCCACCACAGCATCGAAGCCATCATCCCCATGATCAATATGATGGGCGGGCTGGAGGGATCACCGAAAGCCTGGGTCTGCAGTCTCGCTCCCTTGACCTCGATTGACGTCTCGGTGGCGATGAATGATCTCGTTTCTTCCATGACAGAATCCATCCGATTGCAAATCGCAACTGGATTGATATTGCATAACTGATCTTATTATGCAATCAGTTTATGAGGAAGCTGCAACGCGGTCATCGACGTCCGTCAGAGCAGTTCCAGAAAAGCGCTCAGCAGTTTTCCATTCGGAATTGCGTGGGAATAATGCCGTTGGAGCTGTTGGAAGATCTTGCAAGAACTGCGCCCGATGGAGATCGAGGCGAGACAGGGGAGGCTTGTAGTGCTGCAATGTGCTGATTTTTACGACGCTGAACTATCACGGCATAACCGGCATTTGCGAGCCGCCGCCGGCGTTCGGCCGCATGACCGTGTACTCGATATCGGCTGCGGCGCTGGGCAGACTACCCGCGAAGCAGCTCTTGCCGCAACACAAGGCAGCGCGGTCGGCGTGGACACTTCCGCCGAGATGCTAGAGATTGCCCGCCAGCGTAGCGCTGAGGCGGGGTTGCGCAACGTCAGCTTCGAGCTGGGTGACGCTCAAAACCACGACTTTCCAGCAGCCGGCTTCGACCTATGCATCAGCCGGTTCGGCGTTATGTTCTTTGCCGATCCGCCGGTGGCATTCGCCAACATCGCCCAAGCAATCCGCCCGGGTGGACGCATCGCCTGGATGGTATGGCAAAGCCAGGAGCGCAACGAATGGTCCAGCGCCATCAGGCATGCGCTGGCTCCGGGAAACGCAATTCCAGAAAATGCCGGCAAGCCGTTTTCGCTTGGCGATCCCACCAGAGCCAAAGAGCTGCTAAGCGCTGCCGGCTTCACCTCGATCGACTTCACCGAGGTGAAGGAACCAGTGTTTTATGGAGCAAATGTCGAGGCCGCCCTCGATGCCCTTGCCGGCCTCTATATGGTCAAGGACGCACTCATGCACACCAACGAGGCACCCGACCAACCACTGCAGCGGCTACGTGATTTGCTGAAAGCGCATATGACCTGCGAAGGCGTGCTCTTCGACTCCCGCGCATGGATCATCACTGCCGAGCGAGTCCGTTCACTGAGCAGCAGTCTTCGCGCGAGCGCTATCTAATGTATTTTGGAGAGCTTGGTTGCGGGGGCAGGATTTGAACCTGCGGCCTTCAGGTTATGAGCCTGACGAGCTACCGGGCTGCTCCACCCCGCGTCACCAGCGTAAGCCGC